>NZ_JBEZWE010000002.1:0-1216749 GCF_040637405.1 Streptomyces sp. NPDC029526 | reverse complement strand
GGCGGATCTTCCGAAGGTCCCGGATCAGCCCCAACCGCATGACGTCAGTCACCAAAGCCGTCCTCACCCTGGAGAGGCAGCGCTGAAAACGCTCACTCAGCAACTCCACCCGACTACTGCCGATCCGGTGGATGAAGGCCGCGCCACCGAAGAGCGCGGCAAGAACGAACAAGGCATCGGGTGTGGTGAGCTCCCGTCCCTTGACGGCCATGCCGATCAAAAAGAGAGGAAGAGCAGCGAACGGAGCCCAAGAGAACACGGTCCAGGAACGACGCCGAAGAACCTGCACGGCCAGCGCCCCCTCCAGTGGTCGACCCTGTTGGTATCTCAGCAGAAAAGCGAGAACATCTTGACGCCAATCAGTCGAAGCAATTGATTACGCTTAGCAATCTGACTACATCCGGGCTGGGGTAGGAACATCACCCGGCATCAACCGCCACTGAGCGCCATCCAAATTGCACCGACACCTGATACAGCAGCGCATAGAACAAGAGAGGTGTCAGCGCTCCGGCATCGTGTCCATCGGACCTGCGGAGCGGCAGTGCCCTTGGTTTCACTTGCCGTGCCGGCAGAACGCAGCCACTCGCTAATCTTCCGCTCCGCCTCGCTGCTCGTTTCTTTGAATCCGTCAACAAGAGAGCCTCCGAAAGCAAATACTGCTATCGCTCGCTCTTCGTCGAGCCACACTTCGAGAGTTCCGTCATCACCGACCGACACACTGCGGATCATCACTATCGGAACAACATGCGTGCGCAGAGGATTCACCACTACGAGCGCATCCTCACGCAAGACCACTTTACAGTTGGCGATTCGCCCGCAGACACCCGCGAGCACCAAGTAAATTGGTATTCCCTGCCAACCTGCCCGGAAGCCATTCACCGAGGTGACCTTGCACACCGCCGCAAGCATTCCAATCCCGAGGCCTACGATTACGATCCCGCAAAGAACAGGCCAGGAACGTCGTCGGAGTACAGATTGTTTCATTGCGGACACCATTACTCTCTCCCGCCCTTGGCCGTTCAAGCATTTCAGGATGTCAGGGTCACCTTTAGCACCATCCTGCAGCATTACCTGGGCTCGCAGCACCCGCCCCGCAAAATGTCCCCAAGTTTGCGACATTGAGGCTCACGTTCGCCTGAGTGGCACCCCAGTCAATGGTCTTTCGGTATCCATAGATGGTGACATTCTCCATCTCGGACACAGTCTTGACTCGTTTGCGTCTTTTGAAAGCCGACCCTCGCCAACTTGGCGCGATCGCTCTTGCCGCAGCTCCTCCCGCAAGGGTCCATGCCAGGCTTTTGCCGGCTGCGGCATAGTTCCAGCTTCCCGTCGTCAAACCGTCACCGACGAAGGTCGCTCCCACAACAGCCACCCCCGCTACGGTACACAGCCCTGCTGAGACCACCAAGCAGGCTGCGAAAGCTGCTCCGGGCAGAACTCTGTTCTTCCAGCCGTCCCACGTGCCGAAGGTCTTCTTGGTCTCGCGTCCAAGCTTGGACCAGAAGCTCTCATCCTGCTTGTTCTTCTTGTCTCGTTTTTCAGCCTTCTTGCGCTGGGCTTCGGCGGCCCTGCGTTCCTGATCTATGCGCTTCTGCTTCTCAATCTGGGCGGACCGGGCCCGCTGGGCGGTGGTGGGGCGGGTGACGCCCTTGCCCTTGGTGTAGGCGCGGCGATGGTCGGTGTTCTGCTGGATGGTGCAGTTCGGCGAGATGGTGCCGCCCCGGGCCTTGGTCTCCTTTTTGCAGTTCTTGCCGAACGTGTCCTTCTTGACGTCTCCGGTGCTGCGGCCGTAGGTGCAGTTGCACTGGCCGCTGACGCACTCCTCGTACGCCTCCCCTTCCGCCAGCCGAGGACTTCCGCGCAAAAGCCCCGTCATCTTCTTCGCGGTCCTGTGAGAGGGCCACCCGCGCGACACAAGGCATGGAGGCACCCCCTTGCGTCGGCCCTTCGCGGCTCCCTGCCAGGCTGTGCCCCATGCTGCTGCTCGTCCTGCCCCTGCTGCTGTTCGCGCTGATCACCTGGCAGGTCGTGGCCGACGGCCCGCTGGTGGGCGTCGACGAGCGGCTGAGCGGGGTGCTCGTCGTGCCCGACCGGGCCTCCGAACTGCTCGCCGACCTCGGCAACGTGGAGGTGGCCGTGCCCGTGCTCGCGCTGGCGGCGGCCGTCGCCGCGTGGCGCGGGCGCGCGGCCGGGGCGGACCGATGGTGGCTGCCGGCCGCGGCGGCGGCCGGTGCGATGGTCCTGGTGCCGGTGCTGGTCGCCCCGTTGAAGGCGTGGACCGACCGCCCCGGCACCCCGGCCGTGCCGCCGGCGGTGGGCTACTACCCGTCGGGGCACACCGCCACCGCCGTCGTGGCGTACGGGGCGGCGGCCCTGCTCCTCCTTCCGCTGCTGCGGTCCGCCGCCGCCCGGCGCACGCTCGTCCTGCTGTGCTCCGCTCTCGTCCTGGGCGCCTCCTACGGGCTGGTGCGCCGCGGCTACCACTGGCCGCTGGACGTGGTGGCCTCCTGGTGCCTGGGGACGGTGCTGCTGGCCGGCCTGTACCGCGTGGTCAGCGGAAGTAGCCGTCGAACGTCCGCTGGAACTCCCAGCCCCCGAACCGGTCCCAGTTGATCGACCAGGTCATCAGTCCGCGCAGGTCGGGCCAGGTGCCGTGGGTGGCGTAGGAGCCACACTGCACCTTCCGGGTCAGGCAGTCGAGGGTCTTGGTGACCTCGGCCGGGGACACGTGGCCGTTACCGGCGTTGACGGTGGCCGGCATGCCGATGGCGACCTGGTCGGCGCGCAGCGGCGGGAAGACGCGGTCCGCGTTCCCGGCGACGGGGAAGCCGGTGAGCAGCATGTCGGTCATGGCGATGTGGAAGTCGGCCCCGCCCATGGAGTGGTACTGGTTGTCCAGGCCCATGATCGGACCGGAGTTGTAGTCCTGGACGTGCAGCAGGGTGAGGTCGTCACGCAGGGCGTGGATCACCGGCAGGTAGGCCCCGGCCCGCGCGTCCTGCCCGCCCCACGGCCCGGAGCCGTAGAACTGGTACCCGAGCTGGACGAAGAACGTTTCCGGGGCCATGGTCAGTACGAAGTCGTCGCCGTACTTGGCCTTGAGGGTCTTCAGCGCGGAGATGAGGTGGACGATCACCGGGGTCGTCGGGTTCCGGAAGTCGGTGTCACCGGCGTCCAGGGAGAGGGAGTGGCCCTCGAAGTCGATGTCGAGGCCGTCGAGTCCGTACTCGTCGATGATCTTCGAGACGGAGGAGACGAAGGTGTCGCGGGCGGCGGCCGTGGTGAGCCGCACCTGGCCGTTCTGGCCGCCGATGGAGATCAGCACCTTTTTGCCCGCCGCCTGCTTGTCGCGGATCGCGGCCTTGAACTCGGCGTCGCTCTCCACGCCCGGGCACTCCGCCTGCGGGCAGCGTTCGAAGCGGATGTCTCCGGAGGTCACCGACGTGGGCTCGCCGAAGGCGAGGTCGATGACGTCCCAGCTGTCCGGGACGTCGGCCAGGCGGGTGTAGCCGGAGCCGTTGGCGAAACTGGCGTGCAGGTAGCCGACCAGGGCGTGCCGCGGGAGGTCGGAGGGGCCGCCGCCGGAGCCGGGATCGGTGGTGGTGGCGGTGACGGTGGCCGAACGGGCGGACTCACCCGCCTCGTTGACGGCGGTGACCTGGAAGGCGTAGGCGGTGGCGGGCGTCAGTCCGGAGACGGTGGTGGAGGTGCCGTCCACGGTGCGGATCCGGGCGCCGTCGCGGTAGACGGCGTAGCTCGTGGCGCCGGGGACCGCTGACCAGGTCAGGGCGACGCTGGTGGAGGTGACCGTACCGGTCTTCAGTCCGGCGGGCGGTGCGGGCGGCTGCCCCGTCTCGCCGCCGGGGCCGGTCAGGGAGAGGTCGTCGGCGTAGTAGGCGCCGGTGCCGTACCAGCCGTGGGTGTAGACGGTGACCTTGGTCGTGGTGGGGCCGGTGCGGAAGGTGGTGGTGAGGGGCTGCCAGTCGGGGGCAAACTGGGTCCAGGTGGAGACGTCGGTGGTGCCGGTGCCGCTCGCCCCCAGGTACACGTAGGAGCCGCGGACGTGGCCGGTGAGCGTGTACGTGGAGTCGGGCCGCACGGTGACGGTCTGGGAGCAGCGGGCGTGGTCCGCGCCGGCCGGGGTGGCCCGGAGCGCGGAAGCGCCGCTGCGGACAGGGGAGCCGACGGCTTCCCCGGCGGTGCAGGTCCAGTGGTCGAGGCCGGACTCGAAACCGCCGTTGCGCACGAGGTCCGCGTCGGCCGCACGGGCGGCCGACGAGAGCGCGGTCGTGCCGGACACGGCGAGGGCCGCGGCGGTCAGCAGCGTGAGGAGCGTGGGCAGGGGGCGACGGGCGGGCGGTCTGATGCGTTCCACAAGTGCCTCCGGACATGGGGGAGATGGGGAGGGTGGAGCGCGCCCAACTTGGTCCAGACCAATATGCTTGTCAACCCCTCGCGCACCTCACTCGCCGTCCGGCTCGCATCCCTCCCCGGCGAGCCCGGCCGCCGCCTCGTGCATCGCCAGTTCGAGCAGGGCCGGATCGGTGAGCGTGCCGGACCCGTCCGGCGGGATCAGCCAGCGGATGCCACCGGACGTCATCCGCTGCGGATGCGGCACGACGATCCACGTGCCTGCCCCGGCCGTGCGGATCCCGGTGCCGAGCCAGCGCGCGGCCGTACCGGACGGCACCAGGAACCCGATGCGCGCGTCGCCGAAGTCGGCAAGCACCGGCCCCGGTTGGTCCAGGACCCGGCACAGCACGTCCAGCGTCGGCCGCCCGAGCCGGCCCGGCAGGATCAGCACGTCCCAGCCCCTGCCGGCGGGCAGCAGGGCGACGCCCAGCGGATCGTTCTCCCACTCCCGCAGACAGGCCTCGGGATCCGGTGCGACCGACGCCAGCCAGGCGACCGCGGTCCTCACACCAGCCATGAAGAAACCTCCCTCTCACTCGTCGACGCGGGTGCGCGTCAGAAAGGGAGAGGCAGTTCGACGGCGGGCATTACGCGGGTCACGGCTCCTCGTTGGGGTGAGGCGGGTCACAGGGGAGTTGACGTGGCACCCTCTGCGTGGCGTCCGGCCCGGACATGGCACCGGAGGCACCCTCCGCCGGTGCGCCGGCTCGTGCTGGTCCCGACGGCCTGCGCGGCGGGAACGGCTTCCTCGCACCACCATCGGCGGGTGGCGTTCGGGCCTGTGGGATGCGAGGCTTGATCGTCGGGTGCGACGCGGTGATGACGGGTCAACGGGGGTGTGGACCATGGTGGTTGGCGGACCTGACGAGAGGCGCCGCGCCGTTCTCGGCGCGTTGCCGGACCGGGCACCGCGACGCGTCGGCCCGTACCGCATCCTCGCCCGCCTCGGCGCGGGCGGCATGGGCGAGGTGTACCTCGGCGCCGATACCCGGTCCGGGACCGGACACGACGACGACGGGCCGCAGTTGGCGGCGGTCAAGACCGTGCGGCCCGAACTGGTCGGGGACGGGTCGTTCCGTGACCGGTTCCGCCGCGAGATGGACACGGCCCGCGCGGTCGAGAGTCGTTTCACCGCCCGGCTGCTGTCCGGCGACGCGGAGGCCGCACAACCCTGGCTGGCCACCGAGTACGTCGCCGGCCCCACCCTGGAGCGCGCGGTCCGCGAGGCGGGACCGCTGCCCGCGGAGACCGTGCGGGCCCTCGGGCTCGACCTCGTGCGGGGGTTGCGCGGCATCCACCACGCCCGCGTCCAGCACCGCGACCTGAAGCCGTCGAACGTCCTGATCGGCCGGAACGGCGCCAAGGTGATCGACTTCGGCATCGCGCGCGCCTTCGGCGCCGACACGATGACCGCGACCGGAGCGGTGATCGGCTCGCCGGGCCACATGTCGCCCGAGCACGTGCTGGGCGGTCGGCACGTGGTGGCGGCGTCCGACGTCTTCTGCCTGGCGTCGCTCCTGTGCTACGCGGCCACCGGCAGGTCCCCTTTCGGTGACGGCCCGCTGGCCGCCGTGCTCTACCGGATCTCCCAGGCCGAAGCCGACCTCTCCGAAGTACCCGCCGACGTGCGGGAACTGATTGAGGACTGCCTGTCCCGCGACCCCGCGCGCCGGCCCGACACGGCCGCCCTGGAGGGCCGCTTCCGCGCGGCGGCCGGGGCCGAGGAGACGGAGGGCACGGAGGCCGGCTGGGCCGTCTGGCCGCCCGTCGTACGGGAGTCGGTGGCCGCGCACGAGGCCGAGGTGGCCGCCGCTGTCGCGGCGGCGGGCCCCCTCGCCACCCCGGTGCCGACGATGCCCGGCGCCTCCCCCGTGCACAGCGCGGAGACGGTCACCCGCCCGCCGGACCGTGACCCGGCCGCCGCCCCGCCGGGCGGGCTCTCTTCCGGGGCGCGCACCGGCGGGCGACGGCGCACCGTCGTCGCCGTGGTGGCGACTGCGGTCGCCGTCGGCGTGCTGGGCGCCGTCGGGCTCCGGACGCTGCAGAGCGGTGGCGGGGACGAGGACCGGAGCGCCGGCACGGGGTCGGGGACGTCCACCGGGCCGTCGGCCTCCCCGTCACCAGGGACCGTGGCGGACGGCACCGGGCTCGACCCGCTCGGCGTCGAGCGCAGCCGGTACTTCCCCGTGGACCCCGCCTCCCGGCCGGACGGCTGGAAACCGTGGTCGGGAAAGCTGACGGAGCGGCCGTGGAGCTGCGCGCTGAGCAGCGAGGTCCTGGTGTGCCGAACACTCGACGGTGGACTGGAGGCCGTGCGCCCGTCCGACGGCAAGCCGCTGTGGAAGGCGGCCTCGCCCTCCCCCGGCGACCGTGCCATGAGCAGCAACAGGGGTGTGGTTCTCCCGGGCCGCGGCACCGGCCCGCTGATCCAGGGCGGCACCGTCGTCACCCTGGAGGCCGGGGTGGTGCGGGGCCGTTCGGCCACGGACGGCACGGTCCGCTGGGAGAGCGACACGGGCGCCGGCGAGGAGGTCGAGGTCCACGGCGACCCCCTGCTCGGCGATGGAGCGGCGTTCTTCACCCTGGGCGGCGCCGGGAGCATCTACGCGGTCGACGTCAGCAGCGGCAAGCGGCTGTGGACGGCGGAACTGGCCGCGCACGACCCGGCCATGGCCGGGTACGGGATGCAGCGCGCCGAGATCTTCGTGGAGGGCAGGCTCATCGCCCTGACCGACGGCGGCCTGGTCGCGTTCGACGCCCGGAGCGGGAAACGGACACCGGTGCCCGTGCGGGGCGACAACGGCTGCACCGCGATGCGCTCCCACGGCGGTCAGGTCTACTGCGACATCGAGGGTCAGGACACCGTGACCCTGGACGCGGTCACCCTGCGCGAGGTCCCACCGGACGAGGACCCCCAGGCCCGCGCCCCGCAGGCCGCAGGCGTGGTGGCCGCGGCGGGCAGGGAGTACGCCCTGGGACCGGGCGACTCCGGCAGCACGGTCGAACTCGTCGACCTCTCGGCCACCGACGCGGCCGGACGAGCCCCGCGCACCGTCGGCGCACCGCCCGGACCGGAGCCGGACGAGGCGGAGAACGCGAAGGCCGGAGCCCTCCACTCGGAGCCGGTGATCGTCGGCCCCACCGCTCTGTTCGCCGACAACCGAGCCCTCTACACCCTGCCCCTGCGCGGCGGGAAGAGCGTCCGGCACGCGATCGAGGGAGCACCCGGCAACCGACCGCCCGACGGTGCCGACGCCGGAGACCCCGGAGATTTCGGAGCCGTCGAGAACAAGGTGTGGGCCCCCGAGGTCATCTCGCTCGGCGGAGTGCTCTACCTCGTCTTCCACGACGGGACCGTCCGGTCCCTCGAACTTCCCGGCTGAGCGCCGCGGCCGGCCCGCCGCCTCTCGGCCCCGCCCCGCGCTCCCCGACCCCTGCCCCTCCGTCCATGACTTCCGACCGTCCGTCGACCACGGCGGCCAACCGTTCCGGAAAGGTACCGCGTGCTGCGCCCGCTGGAAGCCGACGCCCCGTACGACATCGGCCCGTACCGGCTGCTCGCCGGACTCGGTTCCGGTGGCATGGGCACCGTCCATCTCGCCGTCCCGGCCGGCGGCGGAGCCGGGGACCTGGTCGCGCTGAAGACCGTCCGCCGCGATCTGGAGCAGGAGGACGCCTTCCGGGTCCGGTTCCGGCGTGAGGCGGAGGCGGCGCGTGCCGTCCGCGGACCGTACGTCTCCGCGCTCGTCGACGCCGCTCCGGAAGCGGAACGGCCGTGGCTGGCCACCCAGTACGTCGCCGGGCCCTCGCTCGACGAGGCGGTGGCCGGGCGGGGGCCGCTCCCCGTCCCCGTGGTACGAGGACTCGGTGCGGCCGTGGCCCGTGGGCTGGCGGCGGTGCACGGCGCCCGGCTCGTCCACCGGGATCTGAAGCCGGCGAACATCGTCCTCGGCGCCGACGGGCCTCGGCTGATCGACTTCGGCATCGCCCAGGCGTACGACGCGACCGCGCTCACCGCGACCGGGGTCATGGTCGGCTCACCGGGCTTCATGTCTCCCGAACACATCGCGGGCGACCGGTCCGTGAGCAGTGCGTCCGACGTCTTCTGCCTCGGCGCGGTGCTCTGCTTCGCCGCGACCGGCCGCGGGCCGTTCGAGGACACCGAATTCGCCGCGATCGTGCACCGCATCGCCCAGGGGCGGCCCGACCTGTCCCGGGTGCCGGAGGAGTTGCGGCGGACCATATCCGACTGCCTGCACCGGGACCCCGGCCGCAGACCCACGACCGCCGAGCTGATCCGCGCCCTCGACGCCTCGCCCACGCCGGACCGCCCGGGCGTCCCCCCGGCACCGCCCACGGGTCCCTTCCCCTGGCCGGACCACGTGCGCGAACTGATCGGTGCGTACGAGACCGCCGTGACCGCCGCACTGACGGCTCCCCCACGACCCCGGGCGGCGGGTCCGGCCGCCGTCGCCGCCTCCACCGGGGAGGCCGGAACGGGGCAGAGCCCGGAGCCGGGCCTCCAGGGCTCCGGCCGGCCGACGAGGACGCGCCTGCGCCGGCTGGGCCTCGCCGCCGGCGTGGGGCTTCTGTCCGGGACACTGATCGCCGCCGCGCTGCTGCTCGTCCAGGGCGACGATCCCGGCGGGGAGAACGGCGGGGCGTCACCGGGGCAGAGCGGCGGGACGCGGAGCCCCTCGGCCGCGGCGCCCGCGCGCACCGCCCCCGTGGCCTCCAGCGGGACGACCGACTTCGGTCCCGACGCCCTGGACCGCACGCTCCAGCCCGACGACTGGCGCCCCTGGGCGGCATCCTTCGACGCGCCCGGCGTGGCGGACGACTGCGCGCTCAGCCGCGGTGTGCTCGTCTGCCGCCTCTACGACGAGACGACACGACAGAGCAGGCTGGAGGCGAGAAGCGCCTCCGAGGGCTCCCCGCTGTGGACCTACCCCGCCGAGGGCGGGCTCTCGGGACGGCTGGGCGTCGGCCACTTCGGCCTGGACGACCAGCACGTCTACGTCCGGGCCGCCGCCGGGGACGGTTTCGACGTGCTGGACCTGTCCGACGGGGAGCCGGTCGCCCGGCTGCCCGGCCGGACCGGGTACGACCCGGCGGCCGTCCGCGTCCACGACGGGCGGATCGTGGTCTCCTACGCGGGCGGCGCCGGACCGGGGCACTCCGGCAACATGCTCTTCCGCGGGTACGATGCCGACGACCGTACCCAGTTGTGGGAGCGGGTGATTCCCTGGGCATTCCCGCTGGACCTGGACATCGTGGGCGACCGCGTGTGGATCACCGGCACGCAGAAGACACAGACCCTGGACCCGGCCACCGGGAAAACACTGGCCAGCGCCCCCTGGGTGTGCGAGAAGCACATCCGCGGCGCCCTCTACGACGTGTGCGGCGGCACCGTCGTGGACGCCCGGACCCTGCGGCAGGTGCACCGGTCCGAGCTCCGGTCGCCGGAGGCCGTGAGCCGTGACGGCCTGCTCGTCGTCGAGGGGGACGGCCGCCGGCAGGGCTCCCGGTACCTCCGGGCGGTCGATGCGCGCGGCGGAAAGGAGCAGTGGGCGGTGACCTGGAGCCCCGGGGACACGGTGGCCGTCGCCGGGGACCGCCTGTTGATCCTCGGGTCCGGCGGAGCCCGTGCGTTCGCCCTCGACGACGGAACGCCGGAAGGGGAGATGGGGACCGTTCGGAACTGGCCCCTGGACGAGGGACGCAGCGCCCAGCCGACCACGGCGCTGGTGTCCGGTGGCGCCTACTTCCTCACGTTCGCCGACGGTACGGTGATGAGCGCCCCGGTCCCCTGAGTCCCGACCGTGGGCGGCCCGTCGCCCGGCGGCCCGCCTCCCCGCGCACGCGGTGCGGTCGGGCAGGGGCATGGGGGAGCCCCCGGCGTCAGGGCCCCCAGCCGTCAGCTGTCGAACCCCAGCCCCACCCGGTCCATCGCGCGCAGCCAGAGGTTGCGGCGGCCCTCCCGGGCGTCCGCGCGGGCGAGCGACCACTTGGTGAGGGCGATGCCGGCCCAGGCGAACGGCTCCGGCGGGAAGGGCAGCGGCTTGCTGCGCACCATCTCCAGTTCCGTCCGCTCGGTGCGCTCCCCCGCCAGCAGGTCCAGCATCACCTCGGCGCCGAAGCGGGTGGCGCCCACGCCGAGGCCGGTGTACCCGGCGGCGTAGGCGACCCGGCCCGCGTGGGCGGTGCCGAAGAAGGCGGAGAAGCGGGAGCAGGTGTCGATGGCGCCGCCCCAGGCGTGGGTGAAGCGCAGGCCCTCCAGTTGCGGGAAGCAGGTGAAGAAGTGGCCGGCGAGGCGGGCGTAGGTCTCGGGGCGGTCGTCGTACTCGGCGCGGACCCGGCCCCCGTAGGGGTAGACGGCGTCGTAGCCGCCCCACAGGATCCGGTGGTCGGCGGAGAGTCGGAAGTAGTGGAACTGGTTGGCGCTGTCGCCGAGGCCCTGCCGGTTCTTCCAGCCGATCGAGGCCAGTTGGGCGTCGGTCAGGGGCTCGGTCATCAGGGCGTAGTCGTAGACCGGCACGGTGTACGGGCGGATCCGTCGGACCAGGCTGGGGAAGACGTTGGTGCCGAGGGCGACCCGGCGGGAGCGGACGCGTCCGTACGGGGTGCGCACGCCCATGCCGGCGCCAACCTGCCTCAGGTCGAGGGCGGGCGTGTGCTCGTACACGCGGACGCCGAGGTCCAGGCAGGCGCGCTTGAGGCCCCAGGCCAGCTTGGCCGGGTGGAGCATGGCCACGCCCCGGCGGTCCCAGAGGCCGGCGTGGAAGGTGGGTGAGTCGACCTGTTCCCGGACCGCGTCGGTGTCCAGGAACTCGATGCCGTCGGCGAGGCCCGCCCGGTCGATCTCCTCGTACCAGGCGCGCAGTTCGCGGGCCTGGTACGGCTCGGTGGCGACGTCGAGTTCGCCGGTGCGTTCGAAGTCGCAGTCGATGGCGTAGCGGGCGACCGTCTCCTCGATGGCGTCGAGGTTGCGGGCGCCCAGCTCCTCCAGGCGGTGGATCTCGTCCGGCCAGCGGGTCAGGCCGTTGGGCAGGCCGTGGGTGAGGGAGGCGGCGCAGAAGCCGCCGTTGCGGCCGGAGGCGGCCCACCCGACCTCGCGGCCCTCCAGCAGCACCACGTCCCGGCCGGGGTCGCGCTCCTTGGCGAGCAGCGCGGTCCACAGCCCGCTGTAGCCGCCGCCGACGACCAGCAGGTCGCAGGTCTCGCTGCCGGTGAGGGCGGGCTCGGGGTCCGGCCGGCCGGGGTCGTCCAGCCAGTACGCGGCCGGCCGGGCCTCGGAGAGGGACTGGGTCCAACGGCTCATGGCGGCTGAGGCCATGATGTCAACTCCCTACGAGAGGTGCGGTGTTCCTGCTGACGCCGGTACGGCGGTCACGCTTCTGCCGCTTGCGGTGGTCACGCCTTCTGCCGCTTGCGCCGGTTACCGACAGCCATGGAGACCAGCACCAGCAGGACGGCGACGACGAACATGGCCGTCCCGATGACGTTGATCTGCACGGGGGTGCCGCGCTGCGCGGAGCCCCAGACGAACATCGGGAAGGTGACGGTCGAGCCGGCGTTGAAATTGGTGATGATGAAGTCGTCGAAGGACAGGGCGAAGGCGAGCAGCGCGCCGGCCGCGATGCCGGGGGCGGCGATCGGCAGGGTGATGCGCCAGAAGGTCTGGAACGGTCCGGCGTACAGGTCCTGGGCGGCCTGTTCCAGCCTCGGGTCCATCGACATCACCCGCGCCTTGACGGCGACCACGACGAAGCTGAGGCAGAACATGATGTGGGCGATCAGGATCGTCCAGAAGCCGAGCTGCGCGCCCATGTTGAGGAACAGGGTCAGCAGCGAGGCCGCCATGACGACCTCGGGCATCGCCATCGGCAGGAAGATCAGCGAGTTGACCGCGCCCCGGGCCCGGAACCGGTAGCGGACCAGGGCGAAGGCGATCAGCGTGCCCAGCAGGGTCGCGCCGAGGGTCGCCCACAGCGCGATCTGGAGGCTGAGCGACAGCGAGGCGCACATGCCGGAGACCCCGCAGGGGTCCCGCCAGGCGTCGGTGGAGAACTCCTGCCACTCGTAGTTGAAGCGTCCCTTGGGGTTGTTGAAGGAGAAGACGGTGACGACGACGTTGGGCAGCAGCAGGTACGCGAGGGTGAGCAGTCCCGCGATCACGACGAGGTGGCGCTTGAGCCAGGTGACGAAGGCCATTGTTAAACCAGATCCTCCGTGCCGGACCTGCGGATGTAGAAGGTGACCATGAAGAGGATCGCGGCCATCAGGATGAAGGAGAGGGCCGCGGCCGTCGGATAGTCGAGGATCCGCAGGAATTGGGACTGGATGACGTTGCCGACCATGCGGGTCTCGGTCGAGCCGAGGAGGTCCGCGTTGATGTAGTCGCCGGTCGCCGGGATGAAGGTGAGCAGCGTGCCGGAGACCACGCCCGGCATCGACAGCGGGAAGGTGACCTTGCGGAAGGTCGTGGAGGGCTTGGCGTAGAGGTCGTTCGCCGCCTCGTGCAGGCGGGGGTCGATGCGCTCCAGCGAGGTGTAGAGCGGCAGGATCATGAACGGCAGGAAGTTGTACGTCAGACCGCAGACGACCGCCAGCGGGGTGGCGAGCACCCGGTCGCCGGCCGTCCAGCCGAGCCAGGCGGTGACGTCCAGGACGTGCAGCGCGTCCAGGGCGCCGACCACCGGTCCGCCGTCGGCGAGGATCGTCTTCCAGGCGAGGGTGCGGATGAGGAAACTGGTGAAGAACGGCGCGATCACCAGGATCATGATCAGGTTCCGCCAGCGTCCCGCGCGGAAGGCGATCAGGTACGCCAGCGGGTAACCGAGCAGCAGGCACAGCACGGTGGCGGAGGCCGCGTAGGCGACGGAGCGGACGAACTGCGGCCAGTACTCGGACAGGGCGTCCCAGTAGGTGGCGAAGTGCCAGGTGACCCGGTAGCCCTCCTCCAGGGAGCCGGTCTGGACGGACGTGGACGCCTGGTAGATCACCGGCAGGGCGAAGAAGACGACCAGCCACAGCAGTCCGGGCAGCAGGAGCAGGTACGGCGTCCAGCGGCCCCGTTTGCGGGGTGGTTTCCGTTCGGGGGCGGGCGCCACCGGTGGCGCCTGGGTGACCGCGGCCATCAGGCGACCTCTTCCTCGACGGTCTCCACCCCGGCGTCGATGTCCTGTGCGGCGTCCAGGCCGAAGGTGTGGGCCGGGTTCCAGTGCAGGACCACCTCGGCGCCGGGCACCAGCCGGGCGTCGCGGTCGATGTTCTGCACGTAGACCTCGAAGTCGGTGCAGACGGGGCTGTCGACGACGAACTGCGTGGAGACGCCGATGAAGCTGGAGTCGGCGATCCTGCCGGTGATGCGGTTGCGGCCCTCGGGTATCTCCCCGGCGTCGTCGGCGTGGGTGAGGGAGATCTTCTCCGGGCGCACCCCGACCAGCACCTTTCCGCCGGCCGTGGTGGCCGCGCTGCTGCGGGCCTGGGGCAGGACCAGCTTGCCGCCGCCCGCCTTCAGCACGATGTCGTCGCCGCTGCGCGAGTCGACCTCGGCCTCGATGAAGTTGGAGGTGCCGAGGAAGTTGGCGACGAAGGTGGTCCGCGGGTTCTCGTACAGCTCGGTGGGCGCGCCCAGCTGCTCGACCCGGCCGGCGTTCATCACGGCCACGGTGTCGGCCATGGTCATGGCCTCCTCCTGGTCGTGCGTGACGTGCACGAAGGTGATGCCGACCTCGGTCTGGATCCGCTTGAGCTCCAGCTGCATCTGGCGGCGCAGCTTCAGGTCGAGGGCGCCGAGCGGTTCGTCGAGCAGCAGCACCCTGGGGTGGTTGATCAGGGCGCGGGCGACGGCGACGCGCTGCTGCTGACCGCCGGAGAGCTGGTGCGGCTTCTTGCGGGCCTGCTCGCCGAGCTGGACCAGCTCCAGCATCTCCTCGACCTGCTTCTTCACGCTTTTGATGCCGCGCCGGCGCAGGCCGAAGGCGACGTTCTCGAAGATGTCGAGGTGCGGGAAGAGCGCGTAGGACTGGAAGACGGTGTTCACCGGGCGCTTGTACGGCGGGAGCGCCGTGACGTCCTGGTCGCCGAGGTGGACGGTGCCCGCCGAGGGCTCCTCCAGCCCGGCGATCATCCGCAGGGTGGTGGTCTTGCCGCAGCCGGAGGCGCCGAGCAGGGCGAAGAAGGAGCCCTGCGGGACGGTGAGGTCGAGCGGGTGGACGGCGGTGAAGGCGCCGTAGGTCTTGCTGATGCCGGTGAGGCGGACGTCGCCGCCGTGGCCCGTGGTGTCGTGGGTGGTCTTCATCTGGTCACGCCCCCGTCAGCTTCGCGAACTTCTCTTCGAACGCCGTCTCTTCCTCGGAGCTCAGCGAGCGGAAGGCACGGGACTTGGCCTGCATGGCCTTGTCGGGGAGGATCAGCGGGTTGTTCGCCGCGTCCTCGTCCAGCTTGGCGAGCTCGTCCTTCACGCCCTCGACCGGGCAGACGAAGTTGATGTAGGCGGCGAGTTCGGCGGCCGGTTTCGGCTCGAAGTAGTAGTCGATGAGCCGTTCGGCGTTGGTCTTGTGGCGGGCCTTGTTCGGGATCAGCATGTTGTCGCTGGACGTCATGTAGCCGCTGTCCGGGATCAGGAACTCGATGTCCGGGTTGTCCGCCTTGAGCTGCACGATGTCGCCGGCCCAGGCCAGGCAGGCGGCGATGTCGCCCTTGGTGAGGTCGGCGGTGTAGTCGTTGCCGGTGAAGCGGCGGATCTGGCTCTTGTCGACGGCCTTCTGCAACCGCGCGATCGCCGCGTCGTAGTCGTCGGCGGTGAACTTCGCCGGGTCCTTGCCCATGTCCAGCAGCGTCATCCCGACGGTGTCGCGCATCTCGGTGAGCAGTCCGACCCGGCCCTTCAGCTTCGGGTTGTCCAGCAGGTCGGAGAGGGTCTTCACCTCGACGCCGTCGAGCGCCTTCTTGTTGTAGGCGAGGACGGTGGAGATGCCCTGCCAGGGGTAGGAGTAGGCGCGTCCGGGGTCCCAGTCGGGGTTGCGGAACTGCGCCGAGAGGTTGGTGAAGGCGTGCGGCAGGTTCGCCGGGTCCAGCTTCTGCACCCAGCCGAGCCGGATCAGGCGGGCGGCCAGCCAGTCGGTGAGCACGATGATGTCGCGCCCGGTGTCCTGACCCGCGGCCATCTGCGGCTTGATCTTCCCGAAGAACTCGGTGTTGTCGTTGATGTCCTCGGTGTACTTGACCTTGATGCCGGTGCGCCGGGTGAACGCGTCCAGCGTCGGGTGGTTCCGCCCGCTGTCGTCGACGTCCATGTACTCGGTCCAGTTGGAGAAGTTGACGCTCTTCTCCTTCGCCGAGTGGTCCTCCGCCGAGACGCCGCCCTCGGTGTTCCCGGCCGCGGGGATGCCGCAGGCGCCGAGCGCCCCGGCGCCGCCGATCGCGAGTGCGCCGCCGGCGGAGGCGCGCAGCAGGGAACGGCGGGTCAGGGAGGCCCGGCCGTTGCGGAAGCTGCGCCGCATGGCGGCCACCTGGGCCGGGGAGAGGCGGTCGGGCTCGTACTGCTCCATGCGCGTGGTGCCCTTTCGGGAGGGGGCCGCGGGTCGGGCGGCCAGGCTGCTATCGGTCCCCGAAGATCGTGCGGTGCCAGTCCTTGCGGACCACCGCCGTGTTGTCGAACATGACGTGCTTGACCTGCGTGTACTCCTCGAAGGAGTACGCGGACATGTCCTTGCCGAAGCCGGACGCCTTGTAGCCGCCGTGCGGCATCTCGCTGATGATCGGGATGTGGTCGTTGATCCACACGCATCCCGCCTTGATCTCGCGGGTGGCCCGTCCCGTCCGGTACACGTCCCGGCTCCAGGCGGAGGCGGCGAGCCCGTAGGGGGTGTCGTTGGCCAGCGCGAGCCCCTCGTCGTCGCTGTCGAACGGCAGGACCACCAGGACCGGGCCGAAGATCTCCGACTGCACGATCTCGCTGTCCTGCGGGGCGTCCGCGACGAGAGTGGGGCGATAGTACGCGCCGTCCGCCAGTTCGCCCAGAGGTGCTTCGCCGCCGGTCACGACCCGGGCGTAGCCGCGCGCCCGGTCGACGAACCCGGCCACCCGTTCGCGCTGGACGTGCGAAATCAGCGGCCCGAGGTCGGTGCCGGGGGCGAAGGGGTCGCCGAGGCGCACCGACTCCATCAGGGCGACCGTCCGTTCGACGAACTCCTCGTAGAGGGGGCGCTGCACGTAGGCGCGGGTGGCGGCGGTGCAGTCCTGGCCGGTGTTGATGAGCGCCCCGGCGACCGCGCCGTTGACGGCTGCGTCGAGGTCGGCGTCGTCGAAGACGACGAAGGGGGCCTTGCCGCCGAGTTCGAGGTGGATGCGCTTGACGGTGGCGGTGGCGAGTTCGGCGACCCGCCTGCCGACGGCGGTGGAGCCGGTGAAGGAGGTCATGGCCACGTCGGGGTGGCTCACCAGGTGCTCCCCGGCCTCCTTGCCGGTGCCGGTGACGATGTTGACCACGCCGTCCGGGATGCCGGCGTCGGTGGCGGCCTGCGCGAAGAGCAGCGAGGTCAGCGGGGTCAGCTCGGCGGGCTTGAGCACGATGGTGTTGCCCGCGGCGATCGCCGGGAGGATCTTCCAGGCGGCCATCTGGAGGGGGTAGTTCCAGGGGGCGATGGAGCCGACGACGCCGATGGGTTCGCGGCGCACGTAGGAGGTGTGGTCGCCGGAGTACTCGCCGGCCGACTGGCCCTGGAGGTGGCGGGCGGCGCCGGCGAAGTAGGCGATGTTGTCGATGGTGCCCGGCACGTCGAACTCGCGGCTCAGCTTCAGCGGCTTGCCGCACTGCAGCGACTCGGCCCGCGCGAACTCCTCGGCGCGCTCGGCGACCACGGCCGCGAAGCGGTGCAGCGCGTCGGACCGTTCGCCGGGGGTGGCGCCGGCCCAGCCGGGGAACGCCTCGCGCGCGGCGGCGACGGCCGCGTCGACGTCGTCGGTGCCGGCCAGCTCGTAGGTGAGGACCTCGGTGCCGGTAGCGGGGTCGACGACCGCGTGGGTGTGGCCCGAGGTGCCCCGGGTGAGGCGTCCGGCGATGAACTGCGCGCCGTCGGCCCAGCGGTCCTTGGCCGGAAATCGTTCCGGGGTGGCGTGGCCCGGGTTGTGCATGTCGCTCTCCTCCGTGTCCCCGAGAGGGGGCGGCGTGGCTCCAGCTCGATTTGAGTGCCGATCCTGACAGAGGGACCGCACTCCAACAAGTGATTCCGTTGTTGCCTTTTGGTTACGCGACGGAATCTGTCGACCAGATGTCCAGCCGCCACGGAAAAGGGCGTACAGAGTGTCAGTGGTGGCTGTCAGACTCGCGTGCACGGAGCAGGCAGGAGAGCAGGGGGGCGCCCGTGAACGGGACGACGGGGACGATCGGCTCGCGGCAGCAGCTGATCGAGGCGCTGCGGGACGGCGCGCGGGTGAAGTACCTGCATTTCTGGCGGCACCGGCCGCTGCCGGACGGCCGGATCGGGGCGAGCTGCCTGAGCCAGTGGTGGCCGTCGCCGTTCACGGTGGACGGCGTGCGGTACGCGACGGCGGAGCACTGGATGATGGCCGAAAAGGCCCGGTTGTTCGGGGACCGGGAGGCGGAGCGGCAGATCCTGGCCGCGGACCACCCGGGGGCCGCGCAGCGGGCGGGCCGCCGGGTGCGGGGGTTCGACGAGGAGGTGTGGCGCCGGGAGCGGTTCCGGATCGTCGTCGAGGGCAGCGTGCACAAGTTCGCCGCCGATCCCGCTCTGCGGTCGTTCCTGCTGGGCACGGCCGGGCAGGACGGGTCCGCGCCGGCTCCGGGCGTGGGCGGCCGGGTGCTGGTCGAGGCGAGTCCGGTGGACCGCATCTGGGGCATCGGGCTCGCGGCGGACGACGAGCGGGCGGACGATCCCGAGCGCTGGCGGGGGGAGAACCTGCTGGGTTTCGCGCTGATGGCGGCCCGGGTGCGGCTGCGCGCGGGGTGAGCGGGGCGGCCGCGGGCGGGCCGACGGGGCGGCCGGGCCCCCCGGCAGCGCGGGCGCGGATCCGGGCGGAGGCGGCGGGGAACGGCGGCCCGGACCGCCGTCGGCTGTGGCTCCGCAACAACGCCGCGGGGGCCGCGAGTTCACGGTCGACGGCTTGTCGCTTCCCCGACGGCAGCGGGGGCCGGTCCCGTGCGGGCCGGCCCCGTCGGGCGCACGCGTCGTCGCCGTGCGCGGGTGCCTGGAGAGCCCCGAGGTGTCTCGGATGCCTCGGCTGCCTCGGCTGCCTCGGCTGCCTCAGAGGACGGCGGGCGCGGTGGCCGCCGGGCGCTGCACGCCGTAGTAGTACTCGTCGTCGTCCTGGTAGCTGTCCTCGCTGTTGATGCCCACCACGATCAGGACGACGAACAGCGCCACCATGGCGAGCCCCAGGACGAGGCCGATGATGCCGGTGATCAGTCCCGCCTGCGCCTGCCCGTGGTTGTCGGCCAGGCCCTCCGCGACCTTCCTGCGCCCCTTGATGCCGAAGACGATGGCCAGGACGCCGAGCACCACGGAGATCACCCCGTACGCGCAGAACATGCAGCAGGCCAGGATGCCGAGCACCATCGCCGCGGTGCCCGCGCCGTTCTGCGGCGGCAGCGGCATGCCGGTCCAGCCGTAGCCCTGAGGGGAACCGGGGTAGCCGGGATAGCCGTGGGGCATAGGGCCGCCGGGACCCATGGCGGCCCCCGGCGGCATCCCGGCACCGGGACCGGTGGGCGCCATCGGCGGAGGCGGCAGCGGGGCGCCCGGGCCGGTGGGGGCCGTCGGCGGGGGCGGCACCGAGCCCCCGGGGGGACCGAACGGCGAGCCGCCGGGCGGTGTCGCGCCGGGTGGCGTCGGACCGGCGGCCGGCATGGAGACGACGGTGGGCTGGTCGTGCACGGACGGCGGCTGCGCCCCGGCCGGGCCGCCCGCGGTGGGCGGCGTCCCGGGTATCTGCTGCCCGGCTCCCGTTCCCTCACCCTTGCTGAGCGAGGTCCTGTGCTCCGGCGGAGCCCAGGGGTCGTTGCCGCCCGTCGGAGCACCGCCGGGCCGTGTCGCGTCCGTCATTCTGGGTTGTCCCCCCTGGTCGATCGTCCCGCCATGCTACGGCGCCCTCCGCGACCCCCCGCCCGGGGGCACCCGGCGGCCTCCCCCCCCCCGCCTACGATGACCGGGAGTCACCGATCAGCCGATCATCCGCGCCCCGCCGCCCGTCGTGGTCCGGGGCGCCGTCCCCGGGGAGGGCCCCCTTGATCGAACATCTCGTCGAGCCGCGCGTCCCCCGCGATCTGAAGGACTTCATCGCGGGTCTGCCCAAGGCCGAACTGCACGTCCACCACGTCGGCTCCGCCTCCCCGCGGATCGTCTCCGAGCTGGCCGCCCGGCACCCGGACTCCGCGGTCCCCGTCGACCCGGAGGCGCTGGCGGAGTACTTCACGTTCACCGACTTCGCCCACTTCATCGACGTGTACCTGTCGGTCGTCGACCTCGTGCGCACACCGGAGGACGTCCGGCTGCTGACGTACGAGGTGGCACGGGAGCTGGCGCGCCAGCAGGTGCGGTACGCCGAGCTGACGATCACACCGTTCTCGTCCACCCGGCGCGGGATCGACGAGCGGGCCTTCATGGACGCCATCGAGGACGCCCGCAAGGCGGCCGAGAGCGAGTTCGGGACCGTGCTGCGCTGGTGCTTCGACATCCCCGGTGAAGCGGGTCTGGAGGCGGCCGAGGAGACCACCCGGCTGGCCACCGACGACCGGCTGCGCCCGGAGGGCCTGGTCTCCTTCGGGCTGGGCGGCCCGGAGATCGGGGTGCCCCGGCCCCAGTTCAAGCCCTACTTCGACCGTGCCCGCGCCGCCGGACTGCGTTCGGTGCCGCACGCCGGCGAGACCACCGGGCCGCAGACGGTGTGGGACGCCCTGAACGAGCTGGGGGCCGAGCGCATCGGGCACGGCACCAGTTCCGCCCGGGACCCGGAGCTGCTGCGGCACCTGGCCGAGCACCGCATCGCCCTGGAGGTCTGCCCGACCTCCAACATCGCCACCCGGGCGGTGACCGACCTCGACGAGCACCCGATCAAGGAGTTCGTCCGGGCCGGGGTGCTGGTCACCGTCAACTCCGACGACCCGCCGATGTTCGGCACGTCGCTGAACAACGAGTACGCGGTCGCCGCCCGGCTGCTGGACCTGGACGAGCGGGGCGTGGCCGGACTGGCGAAGAACGCGGTCGAGGCGTCCTTCCTCGACCCGGCGGGCAAGGCGGCCCTGGCGGCCGAGATCGACAGCTTCACCGCGTCGTGGCTCGCCCGTTGACCGCCGCCGCGAAACCGTCCGAGCCGCAGCCGTCCGGCCCCGCGCGCCCGTCCGGAGCGGAGCTGTCCGCCCCGGAGCCGTCCGGCCCGGAGCCGTCCGGCCCGGCGAAGGCGTCCGAGCCGGAGCCGTCCGTTCCCGGTCGGCGCGTCCGGGCCGTCGCGCACCGCGGTGACCCGTACCGGGTCCGCGAGAACACCCTCGCCTCCCTGCGGTCGGCGCTCCGGCGGGGTGCCGACGCGGTGGAGGTCGACGTCCGCCTGACCCGCGACGGCGTGCCGGTCCTGCTGCACGACGCGACGCTCCAGCGGCTGTGGCAGCGCGAACGGCCGCTCGCGGCCCTGTCCCGGGACGAGGTGCGCGGCCTGACCGGTGACGGCGTGCCGGCGCTGGCCGACGCGCTCGCGGCGACCGACGGCCACCGGGTCCTGATCGACCTCCCCGGCTCCCCGGACCTGCGGTCGGTGCGCCGGGTCGTCGACGTCGTGCGGGCCTGTGACGCGCGGGAGCGCGTGTACTACTGCGCGGGCGCCGCCACGATGCTGACCCTCCGGGCCGCCGACCCGTCGGCCGAGATCGCGCTCACCCGCACCACCGCGGCACCGCCCCGCCCGGCCCTGGTCGAGGCGATCCGGCCGCGCTGGCTGAACTACCGCTTCGGCCTGGTCGACCGCGCCCTGGCCGACCGCGTGCACGCCGACGGCCTGCTGCTCTCCGCCTGGACCCCGGACACCCGCCGCGCCATGCGCCGCCTTCTCGCCCTCGGCGTCGACTCCGTCACCACCAACCGCGTCGACGTGCTGTGCGCCCTGCGGGACACCCCGCAACGGCCGGGACGGCGGGGACGGCGCCGGTAGGGCCGCGTCCGGCGCCGGGCGCCGTGCCCGGAGGGGCGACGGGAGAGCGGCCGGGCCCGCCCCGCCCGGGACGGCGTCCAGCGCCCGGCTTCGGCCGCCACCCGTGCCACGGTCGCGGCAGCGACGCGGCTGCGGCCACCCGCGCGACTGCCCCGGGCCGCGTCCGTGCGGCCCGGGGCAGTCGTGCGACGGCGCCCGCGAAGCGTCAGGCGTCCAGCGACGTCATCACGTGCTTGATGCGCGTGTAGTCCTCGAAGCCGTACGCCGAGAGGTCCTTGCCGTAGCCGGACTTCTTGAAGCCGCCGTGCGGCATCTCCGCGACCAGCGGGATGTGGGTGTTGATCCACACGCAGCCGAAGTCGAGCCTGCGGGACATCCGCATCGCGCGGGAGTGGTCCTTGGTCCACACCGAGGAGGCCAGCGCGTACTCGACGCCGTTGGCGTACTCGACGGCCTGGTCCTCGTCGGTGAAGCGCTGGACGGTGATGACCGGGCCGAAGACCTCCTTCTGGATGATCTCGTCGTCCTGGTTCAGGCCCGAGACGACGGTCGGCGCGTAGAAGTAGCCCCGGTCACCGACGCGCTTGCCGCCGGCCTCCACCCGGGCGTGGGCGGGCAGCCGCTCGATGAAGCCCTCGACCTGCTTGAGCTGGTTCGGGTTGTTCAGCGGGCCGTAGAGGACGTCCTCGTCGTCGGGCATGCCGGTCTTGATGTCGGCGGCGGCCTTGGCGAGCTGGGAGACGAACTCGTCGTGGATCGACTCGTGCACGAGGACGCGGGTGGCGGCCGTGCAGTCCTGGCCGGCGTTGAAGAAGCCCGCCTCGGAGATGCCCTCGACGGCCTTGGCGATGTCGGTGTCCTCGAAGACGACGACCGGGGCCTTGCCGCCCAGCTCCAGGTGGACCCGCTTGAGGTCCTTGGAGGCGGACTCGGCCACCGACATGCCCGCGCGCACCGACCCGGTGATGGAGGCCATCGCCGGGGTGGGGTGCTCGACCATCAGGCGGCCGGTGTCGCGGTCGCCGCAGACCACGTTGAAGACGCCCTTGGGCAGCACCGAGCCGAGGATCTCGGCGAGCAGCACGGTGGAGGCCGGGGTGGTGTCCGACGGCTTCAGGACGACCGTGTTGCCGGCGGCGATCGCCGGGGCGAACTTCCACACGGCCATCATCATCGGGTAGTTCCAGGGCGCGACCTGGGCGCAGACGCCCACCGGCTCGCGGCGCACGAAGGAGGTCAGGCCCTCCATGTACTCGCCGGCGCCCTTGCCCTCCAGCATCCGCGCCGCACCCGCGAAGAAGCGGATCTGGTCGACCATCGGCGGGATCTCCTCGGTGCGGGTCAGCCCGATGGGCTTGCCCGTGTTCTCCACCTCGGCCGCGATGAGTTCCTCGGCCCGCTCCTCGAAGGCGTCGGCGATCTTCAGCAGGGCCTTCTGGCGCTCGGCCGGGGTGGTGTCCCGCCAGCCGGGGAAGGCCTCGGCGGCGGCGGCCATGGCGGCGTCGACGTCCGCCTGGCCCGACAGCGGAGCGGTCGCGTAGGCCTCGCCCGTCGCGGGGTTGACCACCTCGGTGGTCCGTCCGTCGGCGGCGTCCCGGAACTCACCGCCGATGTAGTTGCGCAGACGACGCAGCTCGGTGCTCACTGCAAGCCCTCCTGGTGCTCCTGGTCGTTGTCCGAGGTGTCCAACCTCTGAGACACCCACCCTAGTCCGACACCTGACGTTTTCAACACCCCCGACCGCCCGGCATCTGCGAAATCCGCACGATGACGAGCCCGCAACAACGAATTTCATCGATCGAGCCTTGCGAAACTGTCGAGACGTCGTGCACAGTGACCCCGTGGCCAGTCGAAGCGCAGAACCGAGGGACTCCCGTGAGTCCAAGAACGGCGGCGGTCCCCAGCTGGACGCCGTCTCCCTCGCCATCATCGAGCAGCTGCAGGAGGACGGCCGCAGGCCGTACGCCGCCATCGGCAAGGCCGTGGGCCTGTCGGAGGCGGCGGTGCGCCAGCGGGTGCAGAAGCTGCTCGACCAGGGCGTGATGCAGATCGTCGCCGTCACGGACCCGCTCACCGTGGGCTTCCGCCGCCAGGCGATGGTCGGTGTCAACGTCGAGGGCGACGTGGACGCCGCCGCCGACGCGCTGGCCGCGATGTCCGAGTGCGAGTACGTGGTGATGACCGCGGGCTCGTTCGACCTCATGGTCGAGATCGTCTGCGAGGACGACGACCACCTCCTGGAGGTCATCAACAAACGCATCCGGGCCGTGCCCGGCGTGCGCTCCACCGAGAGCTTCGTCTACCTCAAGCTCAAGAAGCAGACCTACATGTGGGGAACCCGATAATCGTGAGCAGCGACAGCCCCAAGGACCTCAGCCGGTCCGCGTACGACCACCTGTGGATGCACTTCACCCGCATGTCCTCGTACGAGAACGCGCCCGTCCCCACCATCGTCCGCGGTGAGGGCACCCACATCTACGACGACCAGGGCAAGCGGTACCTCGACGGTCTCGCCGGCCTGTTCGTCGTCCAGGCCGGACACGGCCGCACCGAACTCGCCGAGACCGCCCTGAAGCAGGCGCAGGAACTGGCCTTCTTCCCGATCTGGTCCTACGCCCACCCCAAGGCCGTGGAACTGGCGGAGCGGCTCGCCCACGAGGCGCCGGGCGACCTGAACAAGGTCTTCTTCACCACCGGTGGCGGCGAGGCGGTCGAGACCGCCTGGAAGCTGGCCAAGCAGTACTTCAAGCTCACCGGCAAGCCGACCAAGTACAAGGTCATCTCGCGTGCGGTGGCCTACCACGGCACCCCGCAGGGCGCCCTGTCCATCACCGGACTGCCCGCTCTGAAGGCCCCGTTCGAGCCGCTGGTGCCGGGCGCCCACAAGGTGCCCAACACCAACCTCTACCGCGCGCCGATCCACGGCGACGACCCGGAGGCCTTCGGCCGCTGGGCCGCCGACCAGATCGAGCAGCAGATCCTCTTCGAGGGCCCGGACACGGTCGCCGCGGTCTTCCTGGAGCCGGTGCAGAACGCGGGCGGCTGCTTCCCGCCCCCGCCCGGCTACTTCCAGCGGGTCCGCGAGATCTGCGACCAGTACGACGTGCTGCTCGTCTCGGACGAGGTCATCTGCGCCTTCGGCCGCCTGGGCACCACCTTCGCCTGCGACAAGTTCGGTTACGTCCCGGACATGATCACCTGCGCCAAGGGCATGACCTCGGGCTACTCCCCCATCGGCGCCTGCGTCATCTCCGACCGGCTGGCCGAGCCGTTCTACTCGGGCGACAACACCTTCCTGCACGGCTACACCTTCGGCGGCCACCCCGTCTCGGCCGCGGTCGGCCTGGCCAACCTCGACCTGTTCGAGCGCGAGGGCCTCAACCAGCACGTGCTGGACAACGAGGGCGCCTTCCGCGCCACCCTGGAGAAGCTGCTCGACCTGCCGATCGTCGGCGACGTCCGAGGCAACGGCTTCTTCTACGGCATCGAACTGGTCAAGGACAAGGCCACCAAGGAGTCCTTCGACGCCGAGGAGACCGAGCGCGTCCTGTACGGCTTCCTCTCCAAGAAGCTGTTCGAGAACGGCCTGTACTGCCGTGCCGACGACCGCGGTGACCCCGTCGTCCAGCTCGCGCCGCCGCTGATCTCGAACCAGGAGACGTTCGACGAGATCGAGCAGATCCTGCGCGCGACGCTCACGGAGGCGTGGACGAAGCTGTAGCCGGAGGCTGCGGTCGGGAACCGTACGCCGTCCGAGGTTGTGATCTTCCCTTTGGATGATCAACACCGGCCCCGGAGCCCCCCGTTCGAGTGAGAAACGGAGGCCCGGGGCCGCGTGCTGTCCGGCCTCCCCGCGTCGCCTGCCTAGCGTGCCAGTGACCGATCGGCCCCGCGTTTCGTTCCCCCGCACGGGGGATTTCCCGAACCGCGCACGGCATTTCCGATCCGAACCGAGGTGTACGCCATGGTGGCCCCACCGGACAACGACGTGCTCTGGGCGCGCGCCCTGCACTACCGGCACAACGACGGCTCCCCCGGGCTGAGCGGGGTCTCGCTCGGCGTCCGGGAGGGCGAGATCCTCGCCGTCGGCGGACCGCGCGGAAGCGGCAAGACGACCCTGCTGCGCTGCCTGTCCGGCCTGGTGCCCGTGCACAGCGGAGAGGTCTGGTTCAACAGCGGTCCCGTGCACACCCTCGGCCCGGTGGCCCGCGAACGGCTGCGCCGCGAGCGCTTCGGATGGATCGACCCCGCCCCGGTCCTGGTCCCCGAGCTGAATGTGTGGGAGAACGCGGCGCTGCCCCTGATGCTGCGCGGTGTCGGGCGGCGCCGCGCCAAGACGGCCGCCCTGGAATGGCTGGAACGCCTCGACGTCGGCGACAGGTCCCGCCGGCACCCGGCGGACCTGGTGCACGCGGAGCGGCAGCGGGTCTGCATCGCCCGGGCCCTCGCCCCCGCCCCCACCGTGCTGTTCGCCGACGAACCGACCGCGCCGCTGCACCGCGCCGACCGACGGCACGTGCTGCGCACCCTGACCACGGCGGCCCGCTCGCACGGCATCACCGTGGTCCTGGCGACCTCCGACCCGGACACCGCGGCCCTCGCCGACCGCACGGTGTCCCTGCTCGACGGGCGCCGCGTGCGGACCGTGCACCTGCCGCCGGTCTCCGGCACCACCGAGGCGGAAGGCCGGGCCGCGTGCTCGCTCTCCGTCTGACCCGCGGCGCCCATCCCGCCGTCCACCTGCGCCGCCTGCTGGTCGCGGCGGCCTCGGCGGGCACCGGCTTCCTGCTCCTGTGCGCGCTCGGCCACGCGCTGGGCCACACCGCCGAACCCCCCGCCTCGGCGCTGCGCCTCGCCTGGTGCGCCGCCCCGCTCGCGGCCACGGTGTACCTCGCGATCGCCGTGGCCCGGACCGACCCGGGCACCCGGCCCCGTCCGGGCCTGTCGGCGGTCGGGCTCGGCCCGGCCCGTCTGATGCTCGTCTCGGCCGCCACCACGGTCCTGTCCTGCACGGCCGGCTCGCTGGTGGCGCTCCTGGTCTTCCTGCACCTGCGCGGCGACCTCACCGGTGTCCCCGTCGTCGGCGACGGCGACTTCCTGGCCGCCGGGCAGCCCCTGCCGGTCCCGGCCACCCTCACGCTGCTGGCCCTGGTGCCGCTGACCGCGTCGGCCGCGGTCGCGATGGCCCTGCGCCCGCGCGAGGAACCGGCTCCGGCGGCGACGGGAGCGCGCGGCTTCGGACGGTTCGGGGCGTACGCGCGCACCGCCCAGCGGGAGACCTTCGGGGCGTACGGCCGCTTCGGCAAGCACCTGGTGACGGCCGGCCGCCTCCCCCAGCCCGCCGGCACGGCACAGGCCCTGGACGCCACGTCCACGGCCGGGACGGCGCCGGAGGGCACGACCCCGGTACCGGGTCAGGAGCAGCCGGCCGGGGCCGCCGCCGTGGCCGGTGACACCGGCAGTGCGGACGCCGGGACCGCCGCGGGCATCCCGCCGGCCACCCCGCTCGCCGCCCCGTCCGGACTGCCGTGGGGCATCGCGGTGCTGGCCATGGGGCTGGCCGTGGAGGCCCTCACCAGCCCGTCGGGCTCCGGCGGCACGCCCGGTGACCGTCCCGGCGCCCTGGTGGGCCTGGTGCTCGCCGCGATCGGGCTCGCCCTGGCCGGCCCCGGCCTCACCCACCTGTGCGGACGGCTCCTGCAGACGGCCCGGCCCGGCGCCCTGCGGCTGCTGGCCGGGCGGGTCCTGATGGCGGAGGCCACCCGCATCGGCCGCCCGCTGGGCGTGGTCTGCGCGGTCACCGCGGCCACGTACGCCATGGCGGCGCTGCGCTACCCGGAGGCCGGGGCCATCGGCCCGCTCACGGTGCTCGGGGCGGCCCTGGTCACCGGCTGCACGGTGGCGACCCTGCTGACAGCGGCCGTCGAGGCCCGTCAGGACCGCGCCGACACCACGGCCGCGCTGCTGCTGCTCGGTGCGCCCCCGGCGACGCTGCGCAGGGCCGCGGCCCTGCGGGCCGGGGCGCTGCTGGCCCTGTTCGGCCCGCTGACCGTGGTCGTGGCGCAGGTGTCCGCGCTGCCGCTGACCCGCTGACCCGCTGAGTCCGTCGGTCCACCGGCCGGCCGGGGGCGTGCGGCGGGTGACGCCGGCCCGCCCTCCGGCCGGTCGGCGTGACGTGACCCGCGGTGCCGCCGGCCCGGTTCCCGGGGCCACCGGGCGGCCCGTCCGGCCCCTCGACCGGATCGGATCGGAGCGGGTCGGCCGGATCGGGTCGGTCGGGTCGGGTCGGAGCGGAGCGGGTCAGTCGGGTCGGACCGAGTCGGGCCGGGACGGATCTGACCGCATCGGAGGGGGCGTGTTCCCGGAAAAAGATCCCCGGCGACCGATGAGTTCCGTCCCGGCCTCGGGTCTACCCCACCGAACGCCACGGAACCGATTGGGAGCGACCGACCATGTACCAGCAGATGATCTTCGTGAACCTGGCCGTGAACGACCTCGACGCCTCGAAGAAGTTCTACACGGAGCTGGGCTACACCCTCAACGACCAGTTCAGCGACGAGAACACCGCGTCGGTCGTCATCAGCGACACCATCGTCGCGATGCTGCACACCCGGCAGCGCTACGCGGAGTTCACCAAGAAGGAGATCGCCGACCCGACGCGCACCAGCGAGGTGCTGCTGGCGCTGAGCTCCGAGACGCGCGAGAAGGTGGACGAACTGGTGGACCGGGCCGTGGCCGCGGGCGGGTCGGTGGCCGGTGAGACCCAGGACCAGGGGTTCATGTACGGCCGTGCCTTCGACGACCTGGACGGCCACACCTGGGAGATCGTGTGGATGGACCCCTCGGCGGTGGAGGGCTGAGCCCCTGGCCGCACCGGTCCGACCGGCACCCGGCGCCCCCGTCGGCCCGCCCTGCGCGGGCCCGGAGGCGCCGAAACGTATCGGTGGTTAATATTCAGGCAAAGGCAAGTCCCGCGGCTGGCATATGCGTTGACATCCTTATGGGACGCTTATAGACCTGGGAGCCTCCCGGGAGTGCTGAGGTTTCGTCACCACTCCCTCCACCCCCCGCTTTTGCGCTCGTTCGTAAAGGACAAACGTGACTGTTTCGTCCGTATCCCGCCGTACCGCAGCCCGTACGGCTCGCTCCCTCGGTGTGGTCTCCGCCGCGGCGGCCCTCGTGCTCGGCCTCGCCGGCAACGCCGCCGCCTGCGACATCGACGACTTCTCGGCCGAGGCCAAGTGCGTCGGCGGCAAGGGCGTCATCGCCGTCACCGACGCCGACCCGACCGGCGTCCCCGCCACCGTCAGCGTGTTCCTCGAGAACAACGGCGCCGACGTGAAGAAGGTCGGCGAACAGGTGGTCAAGGGCTCCAGCAAGGGCGTCACCATCACCTTCGAAGAGGACTGGGAGCCGAACGCCGAGTACCGCGTCCACGTCACCGCCGACGGCTACGTGGACGCGGACATCGAGCCGAACCTCACCACCCCGGCCACGGCGTGCGCGAAGCAGCAGGACACCACGTCTCCCTCACCCGAGCCGACGCCCTCGGACTCCGCCTCCGCCTCGACCCCGGCCGGGGAGAGCGGCGCGCCGACGACAGAGCCGAGCGAGGGCATCCCGGCGGAGGACCCCGGAGGCAACGCCCTGTCCCCCGCCGTCGGCGAATCCCACCTCGCCGCGACCGGCGCCGACTCCAACACCGGCCTCATCGCCGGTATCGCCGCCGCCCTGGTCGCCGTCGGCGGAGTCGCGATCTTCTTCGGCATGCGCCGTCGTGGAGCGAAGACCGACGACAGCTGACGGCCCTCGGCTCCGCGTGCCGTGCGGTGGCCCGTCCCTGACGGGGCGGGCCACCGCCCGTTGCGACGCCCTTTCAGGGACGGGCCGACGAATCGGCTGCAGGACAGCCGGCCGGCGTCGGTCAGCCCGGGAGTCGGACCCGGCGGCGAGGTCACGACGTCCTCACTGTCGGTCCAGGACAACAACCTCCGCCGGGTCGAACTCCACCCCGACCTTCGCACCGGTCTCCGGCGCCGCGCGCAGCGGGCAGGCGGCCTCCAGCACGGGGGCGTTCTCGGGCTGCAGCCGGACCGCGACATGCGTGCCCCGGAAGGTGCGGGCGGCGACCCGGCACCGCAGTCCCGCGTCGGCCGGGACCAGCCGGACCCCGGCGGGCCGGACGAGCAGCGTCCGGGTGCCCCGCGGAGCGTCCTCCGGGACCGGCACCTTGCCCCACGGGGTCAGTGCCACCCCGGAGTCGACCGTCGCCTCCGTCACGTTCTCGAAGCCCAGGAAGCGCGCCACGAAGGCGTCGGCCGGCCGCTGCCACACCTCCAGCGGCGTCCCCGACTGGGCGATCCGTCCGTCGCGCATCACCACCACCCGGTCGGCCAGCGCGAACGCCTCGCCCTGGTCGTGTGTCACGGCGAGCACGGTGGTGCCCAACCGGCCGAACAGCTCGCGCAGTTCGACCACCAGCCGTTCCCGCAACGACCGGTCGAGCTGGCCGAGCGGCTCGTCGAGCATCAGCAGCCGGGGCCGCGGTGCCAGGGCCCGCGCCAGCGCGACCCGCTGCTGCTCGCCGCCGGACAGTGCGGCCACGGCCCGGCGGGCGGCCCCGGGCAGGCCGACCATGTCCAGCAACTCCCGTACCCGCTCGCGCTGTTCCGCACGCGGGGCGCCGTGCATCCGCAGGCCGAAGGCCACGTTGCCGCCCACGTCCCGCTGCGGGAACAGCTGGTGGTCCTGGAACATCAGCCCGACCCCTCGCCGGTGCGCGGGCACACCCGCCTGGTCGCGGCCGTCCAGCAGGACGCGGCCCGCGTCGAGCGGCTGCAGCCCGGCCACCGCGCGCAGCAACGTGGACTTGCCGCTGCCGCTGGGACCGAGCACGCACACGATCTCCTGCTCGGCGACCCCCAGGTCGACCCTGTCCAGCACCGCCCGGCCGCCGAAGCGGACGGTCGCGCCTGCGAGGCTCAGCAGCATCTAGAACTCCCCGGTCCGGTCGGTCCGCAGGCGCTCCAGCAGGAGCAGCGCCACCGCGCACACGATCATCAGAATCGTCGACAGGGCCATCGCCTGGCCGTAGTTGAGGTCCCCGGGCCGCCCGAGCAGCCGGGCCACCGCGACCGGCAGGGTCGGGTTGTCCGGCCTCGCGATGAACACCGTGGCGCCGAACTCGCCCAGCGACACGGCGAACGCGAACCCGGCCGCGATCAGCAGCGCCCGCCGCACCATCGGCAGGTCCACTTCCCGCCAGGCCCGCCACGGCGACGCCCCGAGCACCGCCGCCGCCTCCCGCAGCCGGGAGTCCACGGCCCGCAGCACCGGCAGCATGGTCCGGACGACGAAGGGGACACCGACCAGCGCCTGCGCGAGCGGCACCAGGATCCAGGACGCCCTGAGGTCCAACGGCGGTTCGTCCAGCGCGATCAGGAACCCGAAGCCGACGGTCACCGCCGACACCCCGAGCGGCAGCATCAGCAGCGCGTCGAACCCGCGCACCCAGCGGCCGGCGTCCCGCCGGGTCAGCGCCACGGCGGCGAGACCCCCGATCACCACGGCGATCACCGTGGCGGCGAGGGCGTAGCGCAGCGAGTTGCCCACCGCCTCGACGGGGGCGACCAGGAACACTCCCCCGTCGTCGCGGGTCAGCGCCCGGTAGTAGCCGAGACCGGCCGCGCCCAGGGAGCGTTCGACGAGCACCGCGAGCGGCAGCACCAGCAGTACGGCCGCCGTGGCGACGACCGAGCCGAGCAGCGCCCACTGTCCGGCGCCGCGCGGCCTGCGCGCGGTCGTCGCCGCGTCGACCAGGCGCAGCGCGGCCTCCCTCCGCCGCACGGTCCAGGCGTGCAGGGCGAGGATCGCGCCGACGGCGGCGAACTGGATCATCGTCAGCACGGCGGCCGTGGAGAGGTCGAAGATCTCGGCGGTCTGGCGATAGATCTCCACCTCGAGGGTCGAGAAGGCGGGTCCGCCGAGGATCTGGACCACGCCGAAGGAGGTGAAGGTGAACAGGAAGACCATCAGCGCGGCGGCGGACACGGCCGGCGCGAGCGCGGGCAGGGTGACGGTCCGCCAGGCCGCGAACCGGGAGGCGCCGAGCATCCGCGCGGCTTCCTCCTGCCGCGGGTCCAGCTGGGCCCACAGACCTCCCACCGTCCGTACGACGACGGCGTAGTTGAAGAAGACGTGGGCGAGCAGGATCGCCCAGACGGTGGTGTCCAGGCGCACCCCCCACAGGTCGTCCGTCAGCCCGCCGCGTCCGACGACCGCCAGGAAGGCGGAGCCGACGACGACCGTGGGGAGCACGAACGGGACGGTGACCACCGCCCGCAGCACCTGCTTGCCGGGGAAGTCGAAGCGGGCGAAGACGTAGGCGCCCGGCAGGGCGATCAGCAGGGTGAGGGCGGTGGAGGCGAGGGCCTGCCAGGTGGTGAACCACAGCACCTGGCGCACGTCGGACCGCGCCAGGACCTCGCCGATCCGGCCGAACTGCCACACCCCGTCGATGTTCAGTCCGCGCGCGACGATCGCGGCGACGGGGTAGGCGAAGAAGACGGCGAAGAAGGCGACGGGCAGGGCCATCAGGCCGAGCCGCGCCGCACTTCCGCGCCGCCTCGCCGCGGGTCGCTTCACTTCAGGACGAGCGAGGTCCACGACTTGACCCACTGGTCACGGTTCTCGGCGATCTTCGCCGGGTCCATGGTCTGCGGGTTCTCCGCCCGCGGACCGAACTGCGCGAACTCCTCGGGCACCTCGGCGTCCTCGCGCACCGGGTGGACGAACATGTTGAGCGGCATGTCCTCCTGGAACTGCTTGCTGATCAGGAAGTCGAGCAGTGCCTTGCCGCCCTCGGGGTTCTCGGCGTTGCTCAGCAGCCCCGCGTACTCGACCTGGCGGAAGCAGGTGCCCTCGGCGACGCCGGTGGGGGCGGTGTCCGGCTTCGGGTCCGCGTAGATGACCTCGGCGGGCGGCGAGGAGGCGTAGGACACCACGAGCGGACGGTCCGCCTTGGCCTCCTTGCCGCCTGCGGAGCCCGAGAACTCCTCGTTGTAGGCCTGCTCCCAGCCGTCGACCACCTTGACGCCGTTGGCCTTGAGCTTCTTCCAGTACCCCTCCCACCCGTCGTCGCCGTACTTCGCGGCGGTGCCCAGCAGGAAGCCCAGGCCGGGCGAGGAGGTGGAGGCGTTCTCCACGACGAGGAGGTCCTTGTACTCCGGCTCGACGAGGTCGTCGAGGGTCCGCGGCGGGTCGATGCCCTCCTTCTCGAACCATGCCTTGTCGTAGTTGACGCAGACGTCACCGGTGTCGATCGGCGTGACCCGGTGCCGGCCCTCGTCGACGCGGAACTCCGGCAGGACGAGGTCGGCGTCCTTGGCCTCGTACGGCTGGAACACGTCGTTGTCGAGGGCCCGGGAGAGCAGGGTGTTGTCGACGCCGAAGAAGACGTCGCCCTGCGGGTTGTCCTTGGTGAGGATGGCCTTGTTGACGGCGGAGCCGGCGTCGCCGTCCTTGAGGACCTTGACCTTGTACCCGGACTCCTTCTCGAAGGCGGCGATCACGTCCTTGGACGCGGCCCACGAGTTGTGGCTGACGAGGGTCACGGTCTTCGACCCGCCGGACCCGGACGTCCCGCCGTCGCCGTCGCCGCCGTTGCCGCCGGACGAGCAGGCGGACAGCGTGACCAGCCCGAGCCCGAGGGCCAGGACGGTGGCCCGCTGTGTGACCTTGTGGGTGATGCTCACTGACATTCCTCCTGGAGGCGACCAGGAAGAGACGCGGCCCTGCCCGGGACCGGTGAGGGTCCCGGGCAGGGCGCAACAGCTCGAGTGGTGACCGATCTCCCTACCCAGAATGACCTGGGCGAGGTTCGGAGGGTCTGCGGCCGGTGCCGCACTCTCAGCGCTGTGGCGCTCCCCTGTCGGAATATGAAGATGTGACTGCCGTGACGGGCCGGGTGCCCGGCCACGGCGATCCATGCGGGTGCCCTGACGGTCCCCGCACGTGTCCTACTGTCCTGCGGGCCAGGCTACCTCTCGCTCGCGGCGAGCTGGCCACAGGCCCCGTCGATCTCCTGACCACGGGTGTCCCGGATGGTCACCGGCACCCCGTGCGCGGCGATGGCCTCGACGAACGCCTTCTCGTCCTCCGGCCGCGAGGCGGTCCACTTCGAACCGGGCGTCGGGTTCAGCGGGATCAGGTTGACGTGCACAGGCCGCCCCTTGAGCATCCGGCCGAGCCGGTCGCCCCGCCACGCCTGGTCGTTGATGTCCCGGATCAGCGCGTACTCGATGGACAGCCGCCGCCCGGACCGGGCCGCGTACTCGAACCCGGCGTCCAGCACCTCGCGCACCTTCCACCGCGTGTTGACGGGCACCAGGGTGTCGCGCAGCTCGTCGTCGGGAGCGTGCAGGGAGATCGCGAGCCGGCACTTGAAGCCCTCGTCGGTGAACCGGTGGATCGCCGGGACCAGCCCGACGGTCGACACGGTGATCCCGCGCTGCGACAGCCCCACACCGTCCGGCTCGGGATCGGTCAGCCGACGGATCGCGCCGACCACCCGGTTGTAGTTCGCCAGCGGCTCACCCATGCCCATGAACACGATGTTCGACAGCCGCGCCGGCCCGCCCGGCACCTCGCCGTCCCGCAGCGCCCGCATGCCGTCCACGATCTGATGCACGATCTCCGCCGTGGACAGGTTCCGGTCCAGCCCGGCCTGTCCCGTCGCGCAGAACGGGCAGTTCATGCCGCAGCCCGCCTGCGAGCTGATGCACATGGTCACCCGGTCCGGGTACCGCATCAGCACCGACTCGACGAGCGTGCCGTCGAACAGCTTCCACAGCGTCTTACGGGTGGCCCCCGCGTCGGTCGACAGGTGCCGCACCACGGTCATCAGCTCCGGCAGCAGCGCCTCCCGCAACCGCCCCCGCGACCCGGCCGGGATGTCCGTCCACTGCTCGGGGTCGTGCGCGTACCGCGCGAAGTAGTGCTGCGACAGCTGCTTGGCCCGGAACGCCTTCTCACCGGCCGCGACGACCGCCTCCTTGCGCTCGGCGGGCGTGAGGTCGGCAAGGTGCCGCGGCGGCTTCTTGGCTCCGCGCGGCGCTGTGAAGGTGAGTTCTCCGGGCTTAGGCATGGCTGTACCAGTGTCGCAGATCCAGAGGGGTGGCCCGCGGGTGTCGGCTGCCACACCTGTCGGGGGTGGTCGTCGCCGGTCGCCCGGGAGCGGCGCGGGACGGAGTTCCCGCCCGGCGACAGGGCCGGCGCCCGGGCGCCCGCTCGAACCGCCCGGCAACGACGCGGCCCCCGCCCCGGAGTGGCGGGGGCGGGGGCCGTGACGCGCAGGCGGGCCGTCAGGCCGAGCCGACGAAGAGGACTAGGAGCAGCCAGACCACCGGGGCGGTCGGGAGGAGGGAGTCCAGGCGGTCCATGATGCCGCCGTGGCCCGGGAGGAGGGTGCCCATGTCCTTGATGCCGAGGTCGCGCTTGATCATGGACTCGCCCAGGTCGCCGAGCGTGGCGCTGACCGCGACCGCGAGGCCGAGGAGCAGGCCCTGCCACCAGGAGCCGTCGTCGATCAGGAACTGCATGCACAGCGCGCCCGCCACCATGGCGAAGCCGATGGCGCCCAGCAGGCCCTCGCGGGTCTTGCCGGGGCTGATGCGCGGGGCCAGCTTGTGGGTGCCGAAGCGCCAGCCGACGGCGTAGGCGCCGGTGTCGCTGACGACGGTGAGCACCAGGAACGTCAGCACCCGCCAGGAGCCGTCGTCCGCGGTCAGCATGAGCGCCACGAAGGTCGCCAGGAACGGCACGTAGAAGGCGGTGAACACGCCGGCCGTGACGTCCTTGAGGTAGCCCTCGGGCGGTTCGGTCATCCGCCAGACCAGGACCGCGAGCGCGGTGAGCGCCATGGCGGCCCAGGCTCCCTCGGCGCCCCGCGCGTACCCGGCGACGACCATCGCGGCGCCGCCGATCGCGAGGGGGACGAAGGGCGCCCGGATGTCCTTGCGCTCCTGGAGCCGCTTGGTCAGCTCCCAGACGCCCACCACGACCGCGACGGCGATCACGCCGACGAAGACCGCCTTGACGACGAACAGGGACGCGACGATCACCGCGCCGAGTCCGACACCGACCCCTATCGCGGCACCGAGGTCACGACCCGCGCTCTTCTTCTGCGGGACGGGTGCCGGCTGCGGGGCGTCGGGCATGGGCTCCGGATTCTGCGGCACCTCCCCCGGGTGGGGCCGCGCCTGTGGTGTCTCGTCCCGGAACAAAGGACCGCTCAGCCGAGCGGCCCCCTGGTCCGGGTCCTGGTCTCCACCGGGTTCGGGCAGGTCGGGCACGATGGGCATGGGGCGAGTCTGCTGCGCGGGATGCGCATCGTACGCGGGACCCGCCGGGACGGCCCCCTGGACGGGCCCCTGGTCGGAGGGCCCCCAGTACCCGGCCTGCGGCGACGCCCCCCAGGAAGAGTCGTTCATCAGACTTCGAGGAGTTCCGCTTCCTTGTGCTTCAGGAGCTCGTCCACCTGGGCGACGTACTTCGCGGTGGTGTCGTCGAGCTCCTTCTCGGCACGGCGGCCCTCGTCCTCGCCGACCTCGCCGTCCTTGATCATCTTGTCGATGGCGTCCTTGGCCTTGCGGCGCACGGCGCGGATGGAGACCTTGGCGTCCTCGCCCTTGGCCTTGGCGACCTTGATGAACTCACGGCGGCGCTCCTCGGTGAGCTCCGGGAACACCACCCGGATGATGCTGCCGTCGTTGCTCGGGTTGACGCCCAGGTCGGAGTCGCGGATCGCCTGCTCGATGTTGCGCAGCGCGGTCTTGTCGAACGGCGTCACCACGGCCATGCGCGGCTCGGGCACCGAGAACGAGGCCAGCTGGTTGATCGGGGTCAGCGCGCCGTAGTAGTCGGCCACGATCTTGTTGAACATCGCCGGGTGCGCACGGCCGGTGCGGATCGCGGCGAAGTCCTCCTTGGCGACCACGACGGCCTTCTCCATCTTCTCCTCGGCCTCGAGGAGGGTCTCTTCGATCACCACTTGCTCCTGCGTGTCTTGAGTAGGCCCGGCTGCGGTGCCTGTCGTGGCGGCGGCCGGCTGCGTCGTGTCTTCCTTCTGCACGGTTCCCGACCGGCGGGGCGTTGTCCACCCCCGGCCGGGCTGATCAGCCCTGGCTGACCGGGTCACCGACCAGCGTGCCGATCTTCTCACCCTTGACGGCGCGGGCGATATTGCCCTCCTTCAGGAGTTCGAAGACGACGATCGGGAGCTTGTTGTCCCGGCACAGCGTCACGGCCGTGGCGTCGGCGACCTTCAGGTCGCGCGTGATGACCTCGCCGTAGCCGAGGTGGTCGAACTTCACCGCGTCGGGGTTGGTCTTCGGGTCGGAGTCGTAGACCCCGTCCACACCGTTCTTGCCCATGAGCAGCGCCTCGGCGTCGATCTCCAGGGCACGCTGGGCGGCGGTGGTGTCGGTGGAGAAGTACGGCATGCCCATACCGGCGCCGAAGATGACGACGCGGCCCTTCTCCAGGTGGCGCACGGCGCGCAGCGGGATGTACGGCTCGGCGACCTGGCCCATGGTGATGGCGGTCTGCACCCGGCAGTCGACGCCCTCCTTCTCCAGGAAGTCCTGGAGGGCCAGGCAGTTCATGACGGTGCCGAGCATGCCCATGTAGTCGGAGCGGGCCCGGTCCATGCCGCGCAGCTGGAGTTCGGCTCCGCGGAAGAAGTTGCCGCCCCCGATGACGATCGCGATCTGCGCGCCGTCGCGGACGACGGCCGCGATCTCACGCGCGATGGCGTGCACGACGTCGGGGTCGACGCCCAGGCCGCCGCCGCCGGAGAAGGCCTCTCCGGACAGCTTCAGCAGGAACCGGCCGTGTACTTTGCCGTCGTCGCTCTTCTCAGCCTTGGTGGTCATCGGGGATCCCGCCTCTTTCGTTGCACATACGAAGAAGGCCATTGCCGGTGGGGCGTGGTTCGCATCCCATGCGGCAATGGCCTCCTCGTCAGATCTGCTGTCGCCCGGCACGCGCGCGTGCGTGACGGCGTGTCCGGACGACTGCTGCCGACCCTATCGGGGCCGGCCGCCCGTCGCGGTACGGACTCAGATGCCGACCTTGATGCGCGTGAAGCGCTTCAGGGTGACACCGGCCTCGTCCAGGACCTTCTGGACGGACTTCTTGTTGTCGAGCGCGTAGGGCTGGCCGAGCAGCGTGGCGTCCTTGAAGAAGCCGTTGAGGCGACCCTCGACGATCTTCGGCAGGGCGGCCTCGGGCTTGCCCTCGGCGCGGGTGGTCTCCTCGGCGACGCGGCGCTCGGACTCGACGACGTCGGCCGGCACGTCCTCCTTGGAGAGGTACTTCGGCGCGAAGGCGGCGATGTGCTGGGCGATGCCCTTGGCGACCTCGGCGTTCGGCTTGTCCAGCTCGACGAGGACACCGATCTGCGGGGGCAGGTCGGGCATCGTGCGGTGCATGTACGCCGACACGTAGCCGTCGGAGAACTGCGCGAAGCGGTCCAGGACGATCTTCTCGCCGAGGTTGGCGTTGGCCTCGTCCACGTACGCCTGGACGGTCTTGCCGGCCTCGATCTCGGAGGCGAGCAGGGCCTCGAGGTCGGCCGGGGAGGTCTTGGCGACGTGCTCGGCGATGGCGGTGGCCACGGCCTGGAACTTCTCGCCCTTGGCGACGAAGTCCGTCTCGCACTTCAGCTCGACCAGGACGCCGGAGGAGTTGTCGTCGGCGATGATCGAGACCACGGCGCCGTTCTCGGCGGAGCGGCCCTCGCGCTTGGCGACGCCCTTCTGGCCCTTGATGCGGAGCGCCTCGACGGCCTTGTCGACGTCGCCGTTGGCCTCGTCCAGCGCCTTCTTGCAGTCCATCATGCCGGCGCCGGTGAGCTCCCGGAGCTTCTTGACGTCGGCGGCGGTGTAGTTCGCCATGAGTCTGTGTGTCTTTCTCGAAGTCTGGAGGTTCGAAGGTCCGCGGGCCGGGTCCGCAGCGGGACTGCGGGGGCCCGGCACATCGCCGACCTACGGGTGAACGGCGGGAGGGGACGTCATGTCACCGCTCCCGCCGTTGACACCACGGACGGGCGCGGTCAGGCCTGCTCGGCCTCGGCGGCCGGGGCGGCCTCGGCGGGCTTCTCGGCCTCGGCCGGCTTGTCGGCCTCGGCGGCGGGGGCCTCGGCCGGCTTCTCACCCTCGGCGGCGGCCGGGGCGGCGGCCTCCGCCTTCTTCTCGCCCTCGAGCAGGTCGCGCTCCCACTCGGCCAGCGGCTCGCCGGCGGCCTTCTCGCCCTTGCCCTCGGTGGCGACACCGGAGCGGGCGATGAGGCCCTCGGCCACGGCGTCGGCGATCACGCGGGTGAGCAGGGTGACGGAGCGGATCGCGTCGTCGTTGCCCGGGATCTTGTAGTCGACCTCGTCGGGGTCGCAGTTGGTGTCGAGGATGGCGACGACCGGAATGTTGAGCTTCCGGGCCTCGCCGACCGCGATGTGCTCCTTCTTGGTGTCCACGATCCAGACGGCGCTGGGCACCTTCTGCATCTCGCGGATACCGCCGAGGGTCTTCTCCAGCTTGGCCTTCTCGCGGGAGAGGACCAGCAGCTCCTTCTTGGTGAGGCCGGAGGCGGCCACGTCCTCGAAGTCGATCTGCTCGAGCTCCTTCAGGCGCTGCAGGCGCTTGTAGACGGTCGAGAAGTTGGTGAGCATGCCGCCCAGCCAGCGCTGGTTGACGTAGGGCATGCCGACGCGGGTGGCCTGCTCGGCGATGGCCTCCTGCGCCTGCTTCTTCGTGCCGACGAACATGACCGTGCCGCCGTGGGCCACGGTCTCCTTGACGAACTCGTAGGCGCGGTCGATGTACGACAGCGACTGGAGCAGGTCGATGATGTAGATGCCGTTGCGCTCGGTGAAGATGAAGCGCTTCATCTTCGGGTTCCAGCGACGGGTCTGGTGACCGAAGTGGACGCCGCTTTCCAGCAGCTCCCGCATCGTGACGACGGCCATGGCCGTATCTCCTTGATTTTCTCGGTTGTGCCGCGGGTGCCGGACGGCTCCCGCGCCTGACGCCCACGACGCGCCGTGCCACGAAGGACCGAGGGGCGCTGACACCGGGGTCCGGCCGTGACCGGGCGCCCGATGTCGGGGCGTGCGAAGTCGACCCGGCTGCCCGGGTCGCCATAGAAGTGTACGGGACCCACGGCGTGCCGGGTGACGCCGTTGTCCACAACCGCCCGGCGGTCCACAGGCCGCTGCCGTGATCGCGGATCTCCGGGAGGCTGCGGACATGCGATCCACGACTGATGCCGGGGACTCCGGAGACACCGGACGCCCCCTGACCGCGCGGTGGACACGGGTGTGCGCGCGGTCGGCACTCCTGCTGTTCCTGACCGCGACGCTGCTGCTGGCGCCCTCCCCCGCCCAGCTGTCGGCGGCGACGGGCGTGACGGACGTGACGACGACGCAGTTCGGCACGCCGCCGATCCCTGCGGCGCCCCGGGGCACGACCACTGCGGCGGCGTCCCGGGTCACGGCCACTGCGGCGGCGTCCCGGGTCACCACCGCTACGGCCCCCCGGACACCCGCCGGGGCGGTTGCGTCCCTGGCGGGTTCCGCCCTGCCGTGGGCCGGCCCTTACCCGCCCCGGGCGCACCCGGCACGGTCGCGGGCGGCCCCGGCTCCGCCGGGTGGTGCCGTCGCGTCGCCGCCCGCGGGGGTTCCCGCGGTGGGACGGACGTGGCCGGTGGGTGTGCGGCCTCGGGTGCTGCGGGGCTGGGAGCCACCGCCGACGGTGTACGGGCGGGGGCACCGCGGCGTCGACCTGGCGGCGCCTCCCGGGACACCGGTGAGGGCGGTCGCGGCGGGGCGCGTCTCGTTCGCGGGCCGGGTGGCCGGCAAGGGGGTGGTGGCCGTGGAGCTGGCGGGCACGGGAGACCCACCCCTGCGCACGACCTACGAGCCGGTCCGGGTGTCCGTGACGAAGGGGGACCGGGTCGGCGCGGGCACGGTCCTCGGCACGGTGGAACCCACGGGCTCCCACTGCGCCGCCGACCCGTGCCTGCACTGGGGGCTGCTCAGCGGCGACACCTACCTGGACCCGCTCGCCCTGCTCCCGCCGTGGCTGCTGCACCGCGGCCCCTCGAGACTCCTGCCGGTGCTGGACCTCCCGGTGCCGGAGTGAAGGGCAGCGGTGGGGGACGGGGAGGGAGGGGGTGGGGAGGGAGGGGCGGGGAGCGACATCCCGGCGGACGTTGCAACCGCCGCTGCCTGGGAGGGTCAGGCCCGGACGCCCCGCAGGGCCATGGAGACCGCCGCGTCGGTGATGGTCCGCGGATCCTCCGCCGCACCGAGTTCGAGGCGCCGCACGGCCGCGTCGACCACGCCCTGGAGCAGCATGGCCGCCAGCCGCGGCTGGTCGTGGCCCAGTTCTTCGAGAGCCTCGACGATCATGGTGATCAGACCGCCGTGCGCGGCCCGGATCTTCTCCCGGGCGCCGGCGTCCAGCTCGCTCGCCGAGATCGCCACCACCGCCCGGTGCCGTCGGTCACCGACCAGTTCCAGCTGCTTGCGGACGTACGCCTCCACCTTGGCGTCGGTGCCCTCGGCCGCGGCCATCGCCGCCTCGACCTCGGCCGCCCAGACCGGGAAGTCGACCTCGCAGAGTTCCTCGACGACGGCGGCCCGCGACCGGAAGTACTCGTAGACGGACGAACGGGCAAGACCCGTGCGTTCGGCGAGTGCGGGGAAGGTCAGCGCCTCCGTACCGCCCTCGGACAGCAGGGAGCGTGCCGCGTCCAGCAGGGCGGCTCGCTGCATCGACCGGTGCTCGGCCACGGAGGCCGCTCGAATCCTTGGCACGCCGTCCACTGTACGGATGGACCGTCCGGGACGGGAGTCACCCGACCGGAACCGCAGGTCGAGGGCTCGCGAGCGGGGGGCTCCGGCGTCCCACGGATCCGGCCGAAAAGCGACGGCCACGAGCGACCACGGACGGAGGGCGGCAGGCCGGCCCGCGCCCGAGGAGTCGTCCCCGGAAGGAGCGCGCCCTGCCGAAGGAGTAGCCCCTGTGCTGTGGGGAGAGCAGGGTCCTCCGGGAAGAGCCGTCCCCGGAGGAAGCACCCCCGGGCAATCGAGCCCCTGCAGAGAGGGTCCGGCGGAGCGGGCCCTGCCTCAAGAGGTGCGGGGAAGCGAACCCTGCGGAAAGAGGTCCGAGGAGGGCGGGTCCTACGGGGAAGCGGGCCACCGCGGTGCTGCCCTGCAAGACGCGACGGGGCCAAGGGGAGGCGGGACGGGGCGGGGCGGGCGCACTGCACAGCCCTTCCGTCACCGGGAGGCGCCGTCGGCTCAGCGGGCGAATCCGGCCAGCTTGGCCCGCAGCTGGAGCACCGACTTGGTGTGGATCTGGCTGACCCTGCTCTCCGTCACGCCCAGCACGTTGCCGATCTCGGCCAGGGTGAGGCCCTCGTAGTAGTAGAGCGTGACGACGGTCTTCTCACGGTCGGGCAGGGTGTTGATCGCCCGGGCCAGGAAGCGCCGGAGCTCCCGGTCCTCGGCCACCTCCACCGGGTTGTCGGCGGAGGTGTCCTCCAGGGTGTCCATCAGGCTCAGGCGGTCGCCGCCCTCGCCCCCGACGTGCAGCAGTTCCTCCAGGGCGACGACGTTGGCGAGTGACAACTGGCTGAAAACCGCGTGCAGGTCGTCCACCGCGATGCCCATCTCACGGGCGACCTCGCTCTCCGACGGGGTGCGCCGCAGTCGTGCCTCCAGGGTCGCGTAGGCCCGCTCCACGTTGCGCGCCTTCTGCCGCACCGAGCGCGGGATCCAGTCCAGCGCACGCAGTTCGTCGATCATCGCGCCGCGGATGCGAGTGATCGCATAGGTCTCGAACTTGATCTGTCGCTCGACGTCGAACTTCTCGATCGCGTCGATCAGTCCGAAGACACCGGAGGAGACGAAGTCCGCCTGGTCGACGTTGGACGGGAGTCCCACGCCGACCCGGCCCGCGACGTACTTGACCAGCGGTGAGTAGTGCAGGATCAGCTGCTCCCGCAGCCGCTCGTCCCCCGTCTCCTTGTACGACCGCCACAGCTCGTCGAGCGTCGAGGGAGCGGGCGGCCGCACGTTGCCATGGTCGCGGGCGGCTGGGGGGATCGCCGCCCGGTCTGACCCGGAGGTGTGCTGGGGCATTCGTCGCCTTGTGCCGTTCTGCCGAGGAGTGGTGCTGCCTGGTGTCGGGGTGCCGGTGGGATGGGATGCGTGCCCGTTCGGACCCTTGTGAGCGTAGCGTGACTGAGGCGTCGCGTTGTGCGAAGAGGGGTGGGTGGACCGGACACGGAGGCGTTCCGCACCCGGCCCACCCGACGCCCGACCGTCGCTCTCGGTGATCACCCGAGTGTCCCAACTGACGTATTTTCCAAGGGATGTCGGTGTTCCCCCGGACGGCCGAACACGCTCGGTCAGGACGCGCCTCGATCACCGCTCGGCCGGGATCACCGCCTGGCGTGTCAACTTCCAGCCGTCGCCGTGTCGTTCGACGTATCCGAGTGCTCGCAGTTCGTACAGTCTCGCGACCGCGTCGTCGGGCGTGGTCTGCGCGCCGCGGGCGACCTCGTCGGGGGAGGCCGCACCACGTCCCGGCAGGGCGGCCAGGACCCGGCGGGCGGCGGGTTCCAGCAGGTCCCTGGGCAGGACGGGCCCCCGGCGCTCGGGTGCCAGTTCGCCCATCCCGCCGACCAGTTCCACGACCTCGGCTGCGTCGGTGACGAGGACGGCGTCCTGTCGCAGCAGTTCGTGCACACCGGCGGAGAGGCCGCTGGTGGCGGGTCCCGGTACCCCCATCGTGTGACGCCCCAGGCGCCGGGCTGCCCTCACCGTCACCAGGGACCCGCTGCGGTGAGCGGCCTCGACGACCACGGTGCCGCGGGTGAGGCCGGCGATCACCCGGTTCCGGACGATGAACCGGCTCTGTGTGGGATGGTCGCCGGGCGGCAGTTCGCCGATCACCAGGCCCTGTTCGGCGATCCTGGTGATCAGCCCGGTGTGCCCGCGGGGGTAGGGCCGGTCGACGCCGCAGGCGAGGACGGCGACGGTCGCGCCGCCGGAGCCGAGGGCCCCGCGGTGGGCGGCGCCGTCGATGCCGTAGGCGCCGCCGGACACCACGACCCACCCGCGCTCGGCGAGTCCGGCGGACAGCGTGGCCGCCATGTGGGCGCCGTACGGGGTGCAGGCACGCGCGCCCACGACGGCGACCGAGCGCAGGGCCCACATCCGCAGGTCGGCCGGGCCGCGCACCCAGAGGCCCAGGGGGCGGGCGTCGCCCAGGTCGTCGAGCTGCCGGGGCCACTCGGCGGTCCCCGGGCACACGAACCGCACACCGGCTTCCCGGGCGACGGCGAGATCCCTGTGCGGATCGCCCCGCTCGGCCCGGCTGCGGAGCCCGGCCCACCGCTTGCCGCTCACTCCGGGCAGGGGCTGCCCGGCCGATCGCAGCCGTCGTACCACCGCCGGCGCCCCGCGCTCCCGCACCCACCGCCCGACGGCCTCGTCACCGGGTTCGAGCACCCGGGTGAGGAAGACCCGGGCGAGGAGGTCCTCGGGGTGGTCCTCGACGTGGTCCTCGTCGTCGGCGCCGCCTCCGTCCGGCCCGCTCCCGGCCGGGGCGCCCGGGGCCGCCCCGGCGCTCACGTCAGGGCTCCGATGGCCATCACCGCGCCCCGGGGAACGCCGGTGCGCAGTTGCAGGGCGAGGGCGACGTCCGCGGCCTGGGGGCGGTCGTGGCCGACCAGGTCGGCGACGGTCCAGGCGACCCGCAGCACCCGGTCGAGGCCCCGGGCGGTGAGCACGCCCCGTTCCAGGCTCCGTTCGGCGTCGTCCATGGCGCCGGGGGCCGCCCCCCAGCGGCTGCGCAGTTCCCGGCCGGGGATGTCGCTGTTGGTGCGCCACGGGGTGCCCTCGAAGCGGGCCGCCGCGCGTTCCCGGGCACAGCGCACCCGGGCCGCGACGGTGGCCGTGGACTCGCCCCGGGCACCGGCGGCGGTGAGTTCGGCGCGGGTGACGCGGTCGGCCTCCACGCGGAGGTCGACGCGGTCCAGCAGGGGCCCGGAGAGCCGCGCCTGGTAGCGGCGGACGGCGGAGGGCGGGCAGTCGCAGGAGCCGTCCCGCAGCGAGAACCTCCCGCACGGGCAGGGGTTGGCCGCGAGCACCATCAGGAACCGGGCCGGGAAGCGCACGACCCCCGAACTGCGGGCGATCACCACGTGCCCCGACTCCAGCGGCTGGCGCAGGGCGTCCAGGGCGTGGCTGCTGAACTCGGGCGTCTCGTCCAGGAACAGCACACCTCGGTGGGCGAGCGAGACCGCCCCGGGCCGGGCGACGCCGGGGCCGCCGCCGACGAGCGCCTGGAGCGTGGCCGAGTGGTGCGGGGCGCAGTAGGGGGCGGTGGCGACGAGGGGCTTGCCCGGAGGAAGCAGGCCGGCCACCGAGTGCACCGCGGTGACCTCGAGCGACTCCTGGCGGTCCAAGGGGGGCAGCAGGCTCGGCAGGCGCTCCGCCAGCATGGTCTTGCCGGCGCCCGGGGGGCCTTCCAGGAACAGGTGGTGACCGCCGGCCGCGGCCACCTCGACGGCGGTCCGTGCCGAGGTCTGGCCGACGATGTCGGCGAGGTCGTGCCCCTGCCCCTGGTCCCAGGTGGCCGCGGACCCGTGCATGCCGGTGGCCGCGCCGGCGCCCGGGACCCGCAGGCCCGCCAGGAGCGGATCGGGACGGCCGGGCTCCACGGGTTCCTCGTCCGGCACGGGTTCGTCGGTGAGCACGGCGATCAACTGACGCAGGCTGCGGATGCCCAGTACGGACACCCCCGGCACCAGCGACGCCTCGGCGGCGGCGCACTCCGGTACGACGACCTGTTCGTATCCGGCGTCGGCGGCGGCCAGCACGGCCGGCAGCGTGCCGCGGACGGGCCGGACCCGGCCGTCCAGCCCCAGCTCGCCGATCATCACGATGTCGGCCAGCACCCGCGGGTCGACCCGTTCCGCCGCGCCCAGCACGGCGCTCGCCACGGCGAGGTCGAAGCCGCTGCCGCCCTTGGGCACGGAGGCGGGGCTGAGGCCCACGGTGAGCTTCTTCTGCGGCCATTCGGCGCCGGAGTTGACCACGGCCGCGCGGACCCGGTCCCGGCTCTCCGTCAGGCTCTTGTCCGGCAGGCCCACCAGGGTGAACGCGGCGACTCCCGGTTCCAGGTCGGCCTGGACCTCCACGACGACGCCCTCGACGCCGACCAGCGCCACCGCGCACGTACGGGCGAACCCCATCTCAGGCCACCCCCCGCGCGTGCTCGACCCGGGGAGCCCCACGGGTGGGCAGCAGGACACCGACCAGGTCGATGCGGACACCTCCCGGGGGCGCTCCCCCGTGCTGGCACAGCCAGCGCTCGGCCAGGTCGCGCAGGCGGCTCGCCTTCGCCGCCGTGACCGCCGCCATGGGGTGCTGGAACTCCCCTGACCTGCGCGTCTTCACCTCGCAGACGACCAGGACGTCCCCGTCCCGGGCCACGATGTCGATCTCGCCGACCCGGCCGCACCGCCAGTTGCGTTCCAGGACGGTCATGCCGGCCTCGGTCAGTCGCCGTGCGGCCAGTGCCTCGCCGTACCGGCCGAGTGCGCCGCGGGCGCTGCGGGCGCCGTGAGCGCCGTGGGCGCGCGTCGCGCCGCGGGCCCGTACACGGGCGCCCTCGGCCGTACGGGTCGCCGGCCGGGCGGGGAGCCGTCCTCCGGGACGCGCGGAGCCCGCGCCCTCCGGCGGCTCCTCCCCGGCTCGTGGACCGGATGCGGAATGTGCGCCATGCCCGGGGGACCTGCCCTGACCGGGGTCTGCGTTCGGTTTCATGTAGGCACCGCCTTTCGGCACCCACCGTCACGCAGCCTGCCGCCCCGAGTGGATCTTGGTGGACTACCGGCCGGTTGTGGAAAACTCCGTCACCCGCTCGGCAGCTCCAGGTCGCTCTTGTTGAGCTCCTCGATGTTCACGTCCTTGAACGTCAGGACGCGCACCTGCTTGACGAACCGGGCGGGCCGGTACATGTCCCACACCCAGGCGTCCGCCATCGACACCTCGAAGAACACCTCTCCCTGGACCGAGTGCACCTGCATCTCGTAGTCGTTGGTCAGGTAGAAGCGGCGCTCGGTCTCGATCACGTATTTGAACAGACCGACGACGTCGCGGTACTCCCGGTAGAGCTTGAGCTCCATCTCGGTCTCGTACTTCTCGAGGTCCTCGGCGCTCATGGCATGTTCCCCTTCAGCGTGCGATCCCCCCATTGTGCGCCAGTCCCGGAAACCCTCAGACGATGTGGGTGTCCAGGGTCTCGGGCCCGGCGGGAGGACCTTCGTCGAGCAGCCTCCGCAGCAGCCCGGCGAGTCCGGTCGGATACACCGTCTCATGCGCCCGTGCCAGTTCCGGGCACGTCCACCACCGTGCACCCACCACACTGCGGCGTTCCAGATCGGTCAGCGCGGTCGCCGCGGTCGCGGTCTGTTCGGTCCGCCCCAGGAAGTACCACTCGTCCTGGTCCCATCGGCGGCCGGCGAAGGGGAAGGAACACCGGCGCCGCCAGAGCACGGGACCGAGTTCCACGTCCGTGATGCCGGTCTCCTCGGCGAGTTCCCGCCGGGCGGCCTCCTCGCGGGTCTCCGAGCCCTCCACGCCGCCCCCGGGGGTGAACCACCAGTCGTCCGAGGGGTCGTCCGGTTCGTGACCGTGCAGCAGCAGGATGCGGTCCCGCGGGTCCAGCAGCACCACGCGGGCCACCCGGCGGGGTCCGTCCGGCCCCGGCCCGTCCAACCCCGATCCGTCCTGCCCCGGCCCCGCCAGCCCCGGCCCGTCCCGTCCGGTCTGCTGCTCGCCGGGCACCGGAGGGGGTTCAGCGGCCACCGGAGGACCCCGTGCCCGTTCCGGAGGACCCGGCTGCCGGTCCTGCGGACCCGGCGCGCCCCGCGGACCCGGCAGACCCGCCCGCACCCTTGCCGGCCCGGGCCCGGGAGGCCGCCGCGCGCTGGGCGAGCGGGGTGTACGCGGCGCCGCCGAGCACCAGCACGGCCCCCGTGACGATCATGGCCAGCATCACCGGCAGCGGGCCCGGGGAGGACAGGGCACCCAGCTCGCGGAAGCCGGAGGGGGCCGGGAGCATGCCGTCCATCGGCCACACCACGGCGTCGACGCGGGCCTGGACCGCGCTGCGCGCGACGGTGCCGTTGGCGGCGTCGGTGAGGTGGGCGGTGGAGTCCACCGAGCCGGACCGCTCGTCGCCGAGGAGGAACAGCCGGCCCTCGGGCACGGTCACCTCCGGGAAGGTCTGGAGGTCGGCGAGGTCGTCGCGCGACAGGTACGGCTCGTCGATCTCCTTGCCGTTGACCTCCAGCCTGCCGTCCTCGCAGCAGGAGACGGTGTCGCCGCCGACGGCCACCACGCGCTTGAGGACCGGCACGTCGGCCCAGTTCTCGTCGCGGAAGACGACGACGTCGCCGCGGCGCACGTCGGCGTCGTCGATCCGCTGGGCCAGGACACGGTCACCGGCGCCGATCGTGGGCGCCATGGAGGTGGTCGGCACGGTGTACGGGCGGTACACGACGGCGCCCCAGACGAAGCCGCCGAGGAACAGCACCATGCCCAGGGCCACGGCGAGCCCGGACAGGATCCGTCCGGTCCGGCCCGGCGCGGAGCCCCGGCCGGTGCCGCCGCTGCCCGAGGCCGTGCGCGTCGTGCTCTGACCACTCATGGGCGGCACCCTACCCGGCGGTACCTCGGCGGGTCAGCCCTTTCTCAGTGGCCCGGGGCGACGTGCGCGCGCCGGCGGCGCCACAGGACCAGCGGCACCGCGCCGACGAGTGCCAGGCCCTGCGGGGCGAGGGTCAGGGCGGTTCCGGCCGAGGACGCGGCGTCAAGTGCGGGCTGGTCGTAGGTGTCCGGGACCGGGAGGTTGTCCCAGCGGTTGACGGGCCAGGCGATGACGACGGCCCGGCCGACGACCTCCTTCACGGGCACCATGCCGTTGTTCTTGTCGGCCCGGTTGTACCGCGAGTCGCGGGAGTTCTGCCGGTGGTCGCCCATGACCCAGATGTGGCCCTCGGGCACCTTCACCTTGAACTGGCCGCCCTGGTCGTCCTGGCTGCACGGGGTGTTGCCCGGGTACACGTAGGGCTCGTTCAGCGCCTTGCCGTTGACCTTCAGCGGGCCGGTGCCCTTGCACTCGACCGTGTCCCCGCCGACGCCGACGACCCGCTTGATCAGGTCCTTCTCCTCGGCGGACGGCATCAGACCGATCCAGCTGAGCACCTGCTGCAGTGCGTTGGGCTCGGGGGTGGGCTCACCCGCCAGCCAGTTGTCGGGGTCGTGGAAGACGACCACCTCGCCCCGCTCGGGCTCGGAGCCGAACCACGGGGTGAGCTTGTCGACGAGGACCCGGTCACCCTGCTGGAGGGTGTTCTGCATCGAGTCGGACGGGATCGAGAAGGCCTGCACCAGGAACGTCTTGATCAGCAGCGCGAGGACCAGCGCGATGCCGATCAGGATCGGCAGTTCCTTCCAGAACGAGCGCGGCTTCTTCGCCGGGGACCCGCCGCTGTCCGCCCCTCCGTGTGCCGTGGGGGGCTGGTCCCCGGGTCCGTCCCCGCCGTCCGCCGGGTCGTGGTTCCGGGAGGTCACGGAGTCCCCCGGCGACGGACGGGCCGCTCCGACGGAACGTCCTCGGTACTCCTCGCCCTCGTGCCCGGACCGTGCGCCAAGCGCCGCATCCCCCACGCCAACTCCTTACTCTCTGCCGCCGCCCGCCCCTCGGACGGAGCAGGCCCACCACTCCCATAACGAGCGGGAGTTCCGCAGGGATCGGGAGCTGCATCATCGTGTTCGGATCGTCGGGGGCAACCCTATGCGACGGCGGGGGGCCCGCTGTCGCGGCGGGCGCCGAGTCCGACACGGAGGCGTAGGTTCTCGGTTCGTCCAGGGTGCTCCAGTGACCGAGGGGCCAGGCGATCACCATCGCCCGTCCGACGACCTCGTCCTCGGAGACGGTGCCGCCGTAGTCGGTGTCCTGGTGCGAGCGGGAGTCGGCGGAGTTGGACCGGTGGTCGCCCATCACCCACAGCCGTCCCTCGGGGACGGTGATGTCGAAGGGGATCGTGGACGGGCGGTTGCCGGGGTACAGATAGTCGTTCTCGTCCAGGGGGACGCCGTTGACGCTGACGCGGCCCTGGCGGTCGCAGCACTGGACCCGGTCGCCGCCGACCCCGACGACCCGTTTGATCAGGTCCTGTTCGTTGTCGGAGGGCAGCAGTCCGATGAAGGTGAGCCCGTCCTTGATCTGCTTGATGCCGATCGGGTCGTCCTTCTTCGGCGCGGGCTGCTCGTTCTGGAGCCAGCCGCCGGGGTCCTTGAACACCACGACGTCCCCGCGCTGCGGCTTGGAGCCGAACCACGGGGTGAGCTTGTCGACGAGGACCCGGTCGCCGATCTGGATCGTCTGCTCCATCGAGCCGGACGGGATGACGAAGGCCTGCACCAGGAAGGTCTTGAGGACCAGCGCGATCAGGACGGCGACCCCGACGAGCAGGGGGATCTCCTTGACGGCACTGCGCCGGCGGCGCCGCTTGACCTTGCGCTGGAGCCTGCGCCGCTCGGCCCGGCCGCGGGAGTCACCCTTGGCGGCCCGGCGGGAGCCGGTGGGCAGCAGGTTCTCCACGGCGCTCGCCGGTGCGCCCCGGGGCTTGCCGCGGTTACCCATGGGAACCCCCCGTGGTGCGCGGGGCGCCGGATGCCGGGGACGGGACGCGCGCGTAGGCGTCGGGGCGGTGCAGCCGGCGGGCCCGGTCCATTGGCCAGGCGATCGCGTCGGCGCGGCCGATCAGGTCGTCGGCCGGGACCATGCCGCCGCCGGGCGAGCCGAGGCGGTCGCGTGAGTCGCTGGAGGCGCTGCGGTGGTCGCCGAGGAGGAACAGGCGCCCCTCGGGCACCACGACGTCGAAGGGGACCGTGGAGGCGTCGTCGCCGGGGTACAGGAAGCCCGACTCGTCGACCGACCGGCCGTTCACCCGGATCCTCCCCTCCTCGTCGCAGCAGACCACGCGGTCGCCGCCGACCCCGACGACGCGCTTGATGAAGTCGCCGTCGCCGAAGTACCCGCCTCCGTCGAACACCACCACGTCACCGCGCTGCGGCGCGGATCCGAAACGGTATGCCAACTTGTTTACGAGAACGCGGTCCCCGATCCTCAACGCGGGCTCCATCGAGCCGCTGGGGATCTGGAAGGGCCGCACCACGAACGTGCTGAGCGCCAGCAGGAAGGCCAGGCAGAGCGTCAGGGTCAGCGTGACCCATCCGCCGGGAAGCCAGGCGACGCCCCGCCCCAACGCGGAACGCGACCGGCCCTCCGGGCCCGGTGTCCCCGAGGTGTCCTCGGTCGTGTCCGGGCGGGAGGAGCGGTCGCGCTCCGTCTGCTGTGCTTCGGTGTCCATCGGGGCCAGATGGTATCCGGCCCCGGCTCGACCCCGGAAAAGCGCTCAGCTCTCGCGCTTCTCCTTGATCTTCGCGGCCTTGCCGCGGAGGTCGCGCAGGTAGTACAGCTTGGCGCGGCGGACGTCACCCTTGGTGACGAGCTCGATCTTCTCCACGATCGGGGTGTGCACCGGGAAGGTGCGCTCGACGCCGACGGAGAAGGAGACCTTGCGGACCGTGAAGGTCTCGCGGACGCCGGCACCCTGGCGGCGGATCACCACGCCCTTGAACTGCTGCACACGGGAGCGGCTGCCCTCGATGACGCGCACGTGGACGTTGACGGTGTCGCCGGGGCGGAAGGCCGGGATGTCGCTGCGCAGCGACGCGGAGTCGACGGAGTCGAGCAGGTGAGACATTTCGTCTGCTTTCTTCGCTGATGCCGCAGGTCATCAACGGCAAGGAGGTTCGGATCGGGGATGTGCGGTGCGGGCGGGCGTCGTGTCCCCCTGCGGCAGGGGCGCACGCCGGAACGACGCACAACAGCGGCCTATTCTTCCACGGCGTCGGTCCTGCGCCAAAATCGGCCGTACGGCTCGCCCTCGGGGTCCGGTTCCCAGCCCAGGATCGACAGCATCTCGCGGTCCTTGCGGTCGAACGCCCCGGGCTCGCAGCGTGCGATGAGGTCCGGGCGGTGGGCGGTGGTGCGCTTGAGCGCCTCGTCGCGGCGCCAGCGGGCGATCCTGCCGTGGTGGCCGCTGAGCAGCACGTCCGGGATGCCCCGCCCCCGCCACAGCGGCGGCTTGGTGTGCACGGGGCCCTCCAGGAGGTTGGCCATGGCGCCGGGGGCGAAGGAGTCGTCGCGGTGCGACTCGGCGTTGCCCAGCACGCCGGGCAGCAGGCGGGCCACGGCCTCGGTGACGACGAGCACCGCCGCCTCGCCGCCGGCCAGGACGTAGTCCCCGATGGACACCTCGTACACGGGCATCCGGGTCGCGTACTCGTCGACGACCCGGCGGTCGATGCCCTCGTAGCGGGCCGGGGCGAAGATCAGCCAGGGGCGCTCGGACAGTTCGACGGCGAGGTCCTGGGTGAAGGGGTGCCCGCTGGGGGCGGGCACGATCAGCGCCGGTGCGCCGGCCCCGGTCTCGTAGCCGTCCGCGAGGACCGTGTCGAGGGCCTCGCCCCACGGTTCGGGCTTCATCACCATGCCGGGGCCGCCCCCGTAGGGGGTGTCGTCGACGGTGTGGTGCCGGTCGTGGGTCCAGGCGCGCAGGTCGTGCACGCGGACGTCGAGCTGTCCGCGGGCGCGGGCCTTGCCGACCAGGGAGACGTTCAGTGGTTCGAGGTACTCGGGGAAGATCGTGACGACGTCGAGCCGCATCAGGCGTCGTCCCCGGCGTCGTCGCGGGTCCCGTCGGCGGCGTCGCGGGTCCCGTCGGCGGCGTCGCGCGCGGAGGCGATCTCGGCGCGGTCGTCGATGAGGCCCGGGGGCGGGTCGATGACCGCGCGCTGTTCCTCCAGGTCGATGACGGTGACGATCTCCTCGACGAACGGCACGTAGACCTCGCTGCCGTCGGGGCGTTCCACCACGAAGAGGTCCTGGGCGGGCAGGTGGGAGATCTCGGTGATCCGGCCGACGGCGGTGCCGTCCACGGTGACCACGTCGAGGTCGATCAGCTGGTGGTCGTAGTACTCGTCCTCGTCCTCGGGCCGCTCGTCGGGGTCGACGTCGGCGATGAGGAGGGTGTTGCGCAGCGCCTCGGCGCCGGTGCGGTCGCGCACGCCCTCGAAGCGCAGCAGGAGGCGCCCGCTGTGGACCCGGCCGGTCTCGATGGTCAGCGGTCCGGCCGAGGGCGGGTCGGTGGCCAGGACGGCGCCGGGGCCGAGCCGCAGCTCGGGCTCGTCGGTGCGGACCTCGACGGTGACCTCGCCCTTGATGCCGTGGGCGCGGCCGATGCGTGCGACTACCAGCTGCACGGTGCGGTATCTCCTGTCGGGACGACTTCGGGCCGGGGACGGCCGGTGGCCCTCCCCGGCCCGAGCCGGTTTGCGATAAGCGTCAGCGGACGTGGTCCACGTCGACGAGGTCGACGCGGACACCGCGGCCGCCGATGGCGCCCACGACGGTGCGCAGAGCGCGTGCGGTGCGGCCGTTGCGGCCGATCACCTTGCCGAGGTCGTCCGGGTGGACCCGGACCTCGAGCACACGTCCGCGGCGCAGGTTGCGCGAGGCGACCTGCACATCGTCAGGGTGGTCGACGATGCCCTTCACGAGGTGCTCGAGAGCCTCCTCGAGCATGCTCAGGCCTCGGTCGGCTCGGACGCGGAGGAGTCGGCCGCGGCCTCGTCCTTCTTGTCCGCCTTCTTCTTCCGGGTGATGGCCTCACCCTTGGCGTCGTCGTCGCCGCCGATCGCCTCGAAGGAGGGGCGGGCCGCCTTCTCCTCGGGCTGCAGCAGCGGCGCCGGGGCGGGCTCGCCCTTGAACTTCTGCCAGTCGCCGGTCTTCTGCAGGATGGCGCGGACGGCCTCCGTCGGCTGGGCGCCGACACCGAGCCAGTACGCCACGCGCTCGCTGTCGACCTCCATCACCGACGGGTTGTACGTCGGGTGGTACTTGCCGATCTCCTCGATCGCCCGGCCGTCACGGCGGGTGCGGGCGTCGGCGACGACGATGCGGTAGTGGGGCGAACGGATCTTGCCCAGACGCTTCAGCTTGATCTTGACTGCCACGGGAGTGGAATCTCCTGGTTTTGACGTGGTTGGGCACGGCGGGAAGGCCGCGTGGGGTTGCGGTACCCGAGTGCCCGACGGACGCGTCAGCCGGAGGAGAGAGGGGTCCTGTGCGGCTGTCGAGTACAGCAGGCCATTCTGCCACACCCGTGAGGGGCCGCGGACCACGGGTGCGAGCGGGCACGACGCCGAGGCGCTCCGCGCGTGGGCGGAGCGCCTCGGCACACCGGCACCCGACCCTCCGGCACCCACGAGATGCCGGGCGGGGTCAGCCTGCCGCTGCCACGACCTCCGGAATGCGGAACGGCTTGCCGCAGCCGCCGCAGACGATGGGGGCCTGGGCCAGGACGGACGGGACGACGCGGACGTTGCGTCCGCAGTCGCACACCGCCTTGACGCGTACACCTCCTCCGGAGGATCCGTGCCGTGCGGCGGGACCGCGGAAGCTGCGCGCGGTGTCGCCGGCGGTTGCGGCGGAGTGGGCCTTCAGCGCGCGCTGGAGGCGTTCGATGGTCGGGCGGTACCGGCGCTTCGCCTCGGGAGTGAGCGTGACCAGCGAGAAGCCGCTGCTCGGGTGCGGCTCCTCGGGGTGGTCCAGGCCCAGCTCCTCGGCGATCGCGAGGAACCGGCGGTTGTGGTAGCGGCCCGCTCGGGACGTGTCGCGTACACCGCGCGCGGCGGCGACGCCATGGACTGCCTCGTGCAGCAGTCGCTCGAAGGAGAGCTCGTGACCGCACGCGGACGACGACTCCCCGATCAGGGACTCGGGCGCGGCAAGATCCGGCAGTTCGGGGTGGTGCCGCTGAATGTCGGCCCACGCCTGCGCCAGTTCTGCGGCGAGTACAGGTGGTGTCTGTGTCGTGCTCACGTAATGACAACGAGCCGGGGTGGCTGTGTGTTCCGATTCCGGGCCATCGCAAATATTTTGCACGTACCCGTCAGTTCGCACTGATGCGTCGCGACGAGGGCGCGTGCGCCGATCTGCGGAGAAGCCTCGCAGCTCGCCGCAGAGCGGTACGTAGACCGACGTACGGCCCGGCCCCCGGACCGAGCGGGTGCGCCGAGCATGCCAGGGACGACGGGGACGCAAGAGGCGTTTCGGCCGTTCTGCCGGCCGGACGCGCGCCCGCACCCGGCCCGGCAGGAGGTCGCCGCGACCGGTCCGGCGGTACCACCGGACGAGTCGTACGACGGTGACGTTACCGGTCCCCCGGCCCGGCCGCCGCCCCGCCCCGCCCCTTTCGGGCCGCCGGCCCGGGGCGAGCGTGTTGCCGCGAGGTGAATTCTTGCCACTGGCACGAGCGACTCCCAAGCCACCGCCTCCTTCCACTGGACGCCGGGTCGAGGGCGGAGTTACCTGGCATACGGGGGGGAGTGCGAGCGCATTGCACGGGGGCCAAGGAATCGGGCACAGCGGCAACTCTCGGCTGATTGGGGCGCTTACCTATGACACCTACGCTCGTGCGGCAGCACCTGCCTCAGGCGGGCGCCGCCCCCCGCGTGGACCTGCGTGCACGCGCGCGTGACTGGTCCGAGATCCAGGAGCGGATGCTCGTCCCGCTCTACGAGGCCGTCCACGAACGGCTCGACGTGGGGCCGGCGACCCGGCTCCTCGGCCTCGGCTGCGGTTCCGGACTCGCGCTGCTGATGGCCGCCTCGCGCGGCGCCTCCGTCACCGGGGTCGACACCGGCACCGACCGGCTGCGCCTGGCCCGCGAGCGGCTGCTGCCGGAGGACCGGGAGCCGCGCGGGCGCCCGGACACCCGCATCGTGAGCGGTGAACCGCGCGACGCGGCCCCCGGCCCGCGGCACCCGTACACCGTGGTCACCGCCTTCGAACCGATCGGCTGCCTGGCCGGGGACGCGGACGCCCTGGCGGGCCTGCTCGCCGAGGCCGTACCGCTCGCCGGACGCGGCGCCGCCGTGGTGCTGGCCGGGTGGGGGCCGCCGGAACGGTGCGCCACGCTCTCGGTGCTGCGCACCGCCACCGAGGCGGCCCAGCCGCTGCGCGGCAGCGGCACCTGGCGTCCCGCGCACCGCGACGACCTGGAGGACGTCGCCGCCCGGGCGGGTCTGCGGCCCGACGGCTCGGGGCGGGTGGCCTGCCCGTTCGGCTACGCCGACCCGGACAGCGCGCTGCGGGGCCTGCTGTCGACCGGCCTGTTCGACCCGGCGATCGCGGCGACGGACCAGGTGCAGGTCGCCAAGGAGCTGACCGAGGCGCTGCACCCGTACCAGCGCCCGGACGGCACGGTGTGGATGCCGAACGTCTTCCGGTACCTGATCGCCCGCACCCCCTGAAACGCCCGGAGGGCGCCGCCTCCCACGGGAGGGGCGCCCTCGGCGGACGTGGGGCGGGGCGGGCCGCCGGCCCGTCAGCCCATGAACTTCTTGAACTCCTCGGGCAGTTCGAAGTCCTTGGCGCCCTGCTGCGGCAGCCCGAAGGCGTTGCCGCCCTCGGCCGCCGCCGCGCGGCGGGCGGCCTCCTCCTGCTCCTGCTGCTTGCGCTTCATCGGGTTGCCGGAGCGCTGCTTGCCCTTGGCCTGCTTCTGCTTCTTCTTCTGCCGGCCGGGGCCGCCGCCCATGCCCGGCATCCCGGGCATCCCCGGCATGCCCCCGCCCTGCGCCATGCGGGACATCATCTTGCGGGCCTCGAAGAACCGCTCGACGAGGTTCTTCACGGCGCTGACCTCGACACCGGAACCCTTGGCGATCCGGGCGCGGCGGGAGCCGTTGATGATCGTCGGCTCCTGGCGCTCTGCCGGGGTCATCGACTTGATGATGGCGGCCGTGCGGTCGACGTCCCGCTCGTCGAGATTGTTGAGCTGGTCCTTCATCTGCCCCATGCCCGGGAGCATGCCGAGCAGCTTGGAGATGGAGCCCATCTTGCGGACCTGCTCCATCTGGGCCAGGAAGTCGTCCAGGGTGAAGTCCTGGCCCTTCTTGGACGCCAGCTTGGAGGCCATCTTCTCGGCCTCTTCCTGGCTGAAGGTCTTCTCCGCCTGCTCGATCAGGGTGAGCAGGTCACCCATGTCGAGGATGCGGGAGGCCATCCGGTCCGGGTGGAAGGCGTCGAAGTCGTCCAGCTTCTCGCCGTTGGAGGCGAACATGATCGGCTTGCCGGTGACCTGGCGGATGGACAGCGCGGCACCACCGCGGGCGTCGCCGTCCAGCTTGGAGAGCACCACGCCGTCGAAGCCGACGCCGTCGCGGAACGCCTCGGCGGTGTTGACGGCGTCCTGACCGATCATCGCGTCGACGACGAACAGGATCTCGTCGGGCGAGACCGCGTCGCGGATGTCTGCGGCCTGCCGCATCATCTCCTGGTCGATGCCCAGGCGTCCGGCGGTGTCCACGATCACGATGTCGTGGACCTTGGTCCGGGCGAACTCGATGGAGTCCTTGGCGACCTTCACCGGGTCGCCGACCCCGTTGCCCGGCTCGGGGGCGTAGACGGCCACACCGGCGCGCTCGGCGACCACGCTCAGCTGGTTGACGGCGTTCGGGCGCTGGAGGTCGGCCGCGACCAGGACCGGGGAGTGCCCCTGGTCCTTGAGCCACTTGCCGAGCTTGCCCGCGAGGGTGGTCTTACCGGCACCCTGCAGACCCGCGAGCATGATCACGGTGGGGGGCTGCTTGGCGAAGCGCAGCCGACGGGTCTCACCGCCGAGCACCTGGACCAGCTCGTCGTTGACGATCTTGATGATCTGCTGGGCGGGATTGAGCGCCTTGGAGACCTCGACGCCGAGCGCGCGTTCCTTGACGTTCTTGATGAACGCGCGCACCACCGGCAGGGCGACGTCGGCCTCGAGGAGGGCGATACGGATCTCGCGCGCCGTGGCGTCGATGTCCGCTTCGCTCAGCCGGCCTTTTCCGCGGAGGTTTTTGAAGGTCGCGCTGAGGCGGTCGGAGAGGGTGTCGAACACGGCGGCGTCGGTCCTCGGGGTCGGGGGCGTTCTGGACTGCCCTCCAGAGTATCCGGCCCCGCGGGCAATTCCTCCCCGCCCGCCGTACTCGGGGGCCCGGCGGGAGGGCGGGGGCGCGGGTGCGGGGCGCCCGGTCACTCCCGCAGGGCGGTCTCCAGGGTGCGGGCCACGGCCCGGGCCGCGTCGTGGGGCAGCGGCACCCCGTCCTCGCGCGTGACGTAGAACGCGTCGACGGCGTTGGCGCCCAGGGTGCTGACGTGCGCGCTGCGCACCCGGACCCCGGCGTCCTCCAGGGCCCGCCCGATGCGGAACAGCAGCCCCGGGGCGTCCTGCGCCCGTACCTCGATCACCGTGGCGTGCCGGGAGGCGGCGGGGGCGACGGTCACCCGGGGCGGCGGGGCCGCCCGGCCGGGGCGGCGCGGGTGGGCGGCGTCCCGCTCGGCGAGGCGGCCGGCGACGCGCAGGCTGCCGTCGAGGGCGCGCACCAGGTCCGCGCGCAGCCGGGCGGCCTGGGGCAGGGAGCCGTACTCGGCGGCCACCCGCCAGTCCAGCAGCAGCACGGAGCCGTCGACGCCGTCGGGGAGGTCCACCGCGCGCAGCCCGGCGGTGCGGACGGTGAGCCGGTGCAGGGCGAGCACCCCGGCGACCGCGGGCAGCACGCCCGGCTGGTCGGGCACGGCGACGAGGAGTTCCACGCCGAGCGGCTCGGGGCCGACGGGGGTCTCCCCCGGCCCGGACGGCTCCGGCCGGGTGCGCAGGGCGAGCACCGGCCCGCCGGTGGCGGCGGCCTCGACGGCGAGCCGTTCCTGTTCGGTGGTGGGCGCCGTCTCCTCCGGGTCGGCGGGCGGATCGCCGGCCAGCACCGCCGCGACGCGGTGCACCAGCTCGGTGACCAGGGAGGCGCGCCACGCGGACCAGGCGGCGGGCCCGGTGGCGAGGGCGTCGGCCTCGGTGAGGGCGTGCAGCAGTTCCAGGGTGCCGGGCGATCCGACGGCGCCGGCGACCGCGCGCACGGTGGCCGGGTCGTCCAGGTCGCGCCGGGTGGCGGTCTCGACGAGGAGCAGGTGGTGGCGGACGAGGGTGGAGACCACGGCGACGTCGGGGCCGTCGAAGCCGAGGCGGGCGGCCATGTCCTTGGCGATGACCTCGCCGGCCACCGAGTGGTCGCCGGGCCAGCCCTTGCCGATGTCGTGCAGCAGGGCGGCGACCAGGAGCAGGTCGGGGCGGTGGACGCGGCGGGTGAGCGCGGAGGCGCGCACGGCGGTCTCGACGAGGTGCCGGTCGACGGTCCAGACGTGGACGGCGTTGCGCTGCGGGCGGCAGCGCACACGTTCCCAGTCGGGCAGCAGCCGGCTGATCAGGCCCTCGGCGTCCAGGGCCTCCCACACGTCGACGGCCGGAGGTCCGGATCCGAGCAGGGTGACGAGCTGCTCGCGGGCCTCGGCGGGCCAGGGGGCGGGCAGCGGGGGCGCGGTGGCGGCCAGGTGCCGCACGGCGTGGCGGGAGAGCGGGAGTCCGGCCTGGGCGGCGGCGGCCGCGGCGCGCAGCGGGAGCACGGGGTCGCGTTCCGGGCGGGCGGTGCGGGCGAGGACCGCTTCGCCGTCCTGGTCGACGACGCTTTCGGCGAGGGGGGTCCGCTCGGCGGTGCGCCGGCCGCCGAGGAGGGTGCGCAGGGTGGGCCGGGCGGCGCGGGAGCGCAGGACGCGTCCCACCTCGCGCCAGGTGACGTCGCTCGCGTAGGTGATGACGCCGGCCGCCTCGTAGACCTGGCGCAGCAGGGCGTCGGCGTCGAGGAGGCCGAGCCTGGCGGCGACCTGGTCCTGTTCCTGGAGGGCGAGCCGGTCGGTCGCGCGGCCGGTGGCCAGGTGCAGGGCGTCGCGTACGTCGAGGAGGTGGCGGCGGGCGTCGGCGAGGCCCTCGCGGGGGGCGTCGGCGAGCCAGGAGGCGGCCACGGCGCGGAGTGCGGTGGCGTCCCTGAGGCCGCCGCGGGCCTCCTTGAGGTCGGGTTCCAGCAGGTAGCGCAGTTCGCCCTGGCGTGCGGCGCGCTCGGCGCACAGGGCCCGCAGCTCCGGCAGGCGCCGGGGGGCGAGGTTCCGCCAGTCGGCGAGCACGGTGGTGCGCAGGGCGGTGGTGAGGCCGAGGTCTCCGGCGAGGTGCCGGGCGTCGAGCAGACCCAGTTGGACCTTGAGGTCGTCGGCGGCGGTCCGGCGGGCCTCGGCGGGGGTGCGTACCGAGTGGTCGAGGGCGAGGCCGAGGTCCCACACGGGGTACCAGAGGCGGTCGGCCAGGGCGGCGACGGCCTCGCTGTCGCCGCCGTCGTGCAGGAGGAGCAGGTCGAGGTCGCTGCGCGGGGAGAGTTCGCCGCGTCCGTATCCTCCGACGGCGATCAGGCTGACGCCCCGGGGAACCGGACCGGCTGCCGTGAACAGGGCGGTGAGCCAGGCGTCGGTGAGGTCCGCGAGGGCGGTGCGGCGGTGCGGCCCCGGCCGCGCGTCCTCGGTGAGGAGGCGCAGCCGGGCCGCCGCGTAGCCGCCGGGTTCCGTCGTGTCCGTGTCGTGCGTGTCCGTACCCGTCACCCGGCGACTCCCGTTCCGTGCGGTGCGATGCAGTGCGTGCCGTCAGAGGGCGTCGGGGCCGCGTTCGCCGGTGCGGACCCGTACGGCCGTCTCGACCGGCAGGGACCAGACCTTGCCGTCCCCGATCTTGCCGGTGCGGGCCGCCTTGACGATCACGTCGATGAGCTGTTCGGCGTCGTCGTCCTCCACCAGCACCTCGATGCGGATCTTGGGGACGAGGTCGACGGTGTACTCGGCGCCCCGGTAGACCTCGGTGTGGCCGCGCTGGCGGCCGTAGCCGCTGGCCTCGGTGACGGTCAGGCCGTGCACTCCGAAGGCCTGGAGGGCCTCCTTGATCTCGTCGAGCCGGTGCGGCTTCACGACGGCGATGATGAGCTTCATGCGTCCACCTTCTTGCTTTCGGCCGGGGCGGCGGGAGCGGGGGCGGCGGCGGTGCGGGATCCGCCGCCGGTGCCGCTGAAGTCGTAGGCGGTCTCGGCGTGTTCGGCCTGGTCGATGCCGGCGACCTCGTCGTCCTCGGGGACCCGCATGCCCATGGTCCGGTCGAGGAGCAGGGCGAGCAGCGCGGAGACGGCCAGGGAGTAGGCGAGGACGCCGAAGACGCCGGCGCACTGCTTCCAGAACTGGTCGAGGCCGCCGCCGTAGAAGAGGCCGGCGACGTCGGACTGGCCCTTGCCGGTGGCGAAGAAGCCGACGAGCAGGGAGCCGATGATGCCGCCGACGAGGTGGACGCCGACGACGTCGAGGGAGTCGTCGTAGCCGAAGCGGTACTTCAGGCCGACGGCCATGGCGCACAGGACACCGGCGATCAGGCCGACCGCGATGGCGCCGAGCGGGGAGACCGCGCCGCCCGCGGGGGTGATGGCGACGAGGCCGGCGACGGCACCGGAGGCGGCGCCCAGCGTGGTGAAGGCGCCGTGGCGGATCTTCTCGTAGGTGAGCCAGCCGAGGACCGCGGCGCCGGTGGCGACCTGGGTGTTGACGAACATCAGCGCGCCGACGCCGTCGTCGTTGCCGAGCCACGAGCCGGAGTTGAAGCCGAACCAGCCGAACCACAGCAGGGCGGCGCCGAGCATGACCAGCGGGAGGCTGTGCGGGCGCATCGGGTCCTTCTTGAAGCCGATGCGCTTGCCGATGACGAGGATCACGCCGAGCGCGGCGGCACCCGCGTTGATGTGGACGGCCGTGCCGCCGGCGAAGTCGATGACGCCGAGTTCGAAGGCCCAGCCGCCGGAGCCCCAGACCCAGTGGGCGACCGGGAAGTAGACGACGGTGACCCACAGGGCGACGAACAGCGCCCAGGCGGTGAACTTCACGCGGTCCGCGAGGGCGCCGCTGATCAGGGCGGGGGTGAGGACGGCGAACATCATCTGGAAGACCAGGAACACGAAGAGCGGGATGGTGGTGCCGTCCCACAGATCGGTGAGGCCGATGCCGCTGAGGCCGACCCAGTCGGAGTTCCAGCCGATGAGGCTGCCGGAGTCGGTGCCGAACGCCATGGAGAAGCCGTAGAGCACCCAGAGGACGGTGACGATGCCCAGGCTGATGAAGCTCATCATCAGCATGTTCAGGGTGCTCTTGACGCGGACCATGCCTCCGTAGAAGAAGGCCAGGCCTGGCGTCATGAGCATCACCAGGGCGGAACAGATGAGCATGAACCCTGTGTTGGCGGCGGACAGCGTGGGCGCGTCCGCGGCCAGGGCGACGGCTGGTGCCATCGGCGTCTCCTCGTCTTGTGTACGGCCCGTGCGGGGGGAGCCTCGAGCGGATGGAGGGGTGGGCCGGTCGTGCGCCATGAGATTCGCGCAGCGCCGTTTCGGCGGGCGCCCCTCGGTGTTTCGCCGTCGTGACGAAGAGGTGTGGCGTGTTACGCGTCGGTGAACCGGGCCCCGTCGCCGCGGGCGGCCGGTGCCGCGGACGCGGGAACGGGACCGGCCGCGGCCGGCCTCCGAAATGACTGGCATGGGGGAGCCGAGTCGGGCAGTTCGGGAGGGCCGGCCGCGGCCGGGGTCTGCGGGTTCCGCCGCGGTCAGACCGCTTCGGCGGTCTCGGACAGCTCGGTGGCGAGCCGCTCGGTGAGGTCGACGACGGCGGCGAGGTCGCCGAAGTCGCGGGCGGCGGTGTCCACCGTCTTTCGGATACGGGTGTTCAGACGTTCCGAACGGACCTTCCTGGCCGCGCGGATGGCGTCGGTGGCGAGGGCCGCGCCCTGCTCGGGCTCGCGCTGGAGGAGGTGGACGGTGGCCATGCCGATCAGGTTGAGGGCGTAGGAGCGCTGGTGCTCGACGCTGTCCCGGGCGAAGAGTTCCACGGCGCGCTGCATCAGCGGCTCGGCGAGGGAGGCGTAGGTGGGGCTGCGGCCGGCGACATAGGCCAGGTCCCGGAAGGAGTGGGAGTTCTCGCCGTACAGCTCGGCCTCGGTGAAGAAGCTGATCCAGCCGGGGTCGGGCTCGTCCCACTCGACGGCTTCGGCGAAGGTGTCCTCGGCCATGCGGACCGCCCGCTTGCACCGGCCGGGCTGGCCCATGTTGGCGTAGGCGCGGGCCTCCATCGCGTACAGCATCGACTGGGTGCGCGGGCCGGCGCAGTCGCGGCTGCCGTACTGGGCGAGGTGGATGAGTTCCAAAGCGTCGTCCGGGCGGCCGAGGTGGATCATCTGCCGGCTCATGCTGGAGAGGATGTACGAGCCGAGGGGGCGGTCGCCCGCCTCCTTGGCGGCGTGCAGCGCGAGGACGAAGTACTTCTGCGCGGTGGGCTGCAGCCCGACGTCGTAGGACATCCAGCCCGCCAGTTCGGCGAGTTCGGCGGCCACCTTGAACAGCCGCCGGGTGGTGGCCTCGGGCTGGGGTTCCTGCAGGAGGTCGGTCACCTCGTGCAGTTGGCCGACGACGGCCTTCCGGCGCAGGCCGCCGCCGCACTGGGCGTCCCACTGCCGGAACATGACGGTCGTGGTCTCCAGCAGGTCCAGCTCCGGCTTGGACAGCCGGCCCCGGCCGCGGCCCGAGGAGGGGTCCGCCGCCGGGTGCGCCTGCGGGGCGGACGGGGTGGGGACGAGCCAGCGCTGCATGGGCTCGATCAGGGACGGGCCCGCGGAGAGGGCCAGCGAGCTCCCGAGGAAGCCGCGCCGCGCCAGCATCAGGTCGCTGCGCGAGAACTCGCTGAGCAGGGCCACGGTCTGCGGGCCCGTCCACGGCAGGTCGACGCCGGTGGCGGAGGCTGCCGGGCGCGTCGTGCGCAGGCCCAGGTCCTCGACGGAGACGACGACGCCGAAGCGCTCGGAGAACAGGTCGGAGAGGATCCTGGGGATGGGTTCGCGGGGGTTCTCGCCGTCCAGCCAGCGGCGGACGCGCGAAGTGTCGGTGGAGATGTGGTTGGCACCCAACTGGCGGGCCCTGCGGTTGACCTGACGGGCCAGTTCGCCCTTGGACCATCCGCTGCGGACGAACCACGAGGCGAGCAGCTCGTTCGGACGTTTCTCCGGACTCGCCGTACTCGTCCCGCCACCGTCGTTGCCGCTCACTGGAACGCCCCCATCCCTGAAGACCACTTGTCGCTGAGTGCGCCAAGCCTTATCAGAATGCCGGTTGTCGGGGCCGCCCGTCCGGCGGTTGCCACCCTTCGAACGGAGAACCGAGTTGCCTCCGGCATACCCACGAGTGCATGTGCCCCAAGAAGCCGTGCACACACCGTAATCCCACGATCACCCGTCCAGCCACGGCGGATGCACAATCGCCACCATTCGCCACCCCTTCGAATGAACTCACGGTTGCCGTCCCACGGTTCACTTGACACTGGACAGCCAACAGCGGACGCGGTGACGCAGACGGGGGCGCATATCGTCGGGCGCACCACCCCCGGAGCTTCCGGACGCCGCTTGAGCAGGCCGGCACCGGGAAGCCGGAAACAGAGCGTCACATTCCGCGTCCGCTACGTAACCACCGGTGCGCCGGACCCGTTGGAGGGGGCATGGGCTTCACGATCGGCATCAGCCGGGGCATCCGCGACATCCGGTCCGGCTCGCGCCGCCGCGGCCGCGCGTCGGACGCCACCACCGTGGCGGAGTACACCGGCCTGTGGGGCTGGGACGTCCTCCCGGGCGCCCGGGCCGCCGCCGGCTCCTGCTCCTGCGGCCGGCCGGACTGCCCGACGCCGGGCGCGCACCCGCTGGACTTCGCGCCGCGGATCCCCGCCGGGGCTCCGCTGGACGAGGTCACCCGGACCTGGGCCGAGTTCCCCGGGGCGTCCGCGATGCTCCCGGTGGGACTCGCCTTCGACGTGCTGGAGGTAGCCGAGCCCGCCGGTCTGAACGCGCTGGCCCGGCTGGAGCGCATGGGCCTGCCCGTCGGCCCGGTCGCCGCCACCCCGGACGGACGCGCGCAGTTCTTCGTCGCCCCCGGTGCCGCCGCCGCCCTGCCCCGGCTGCTGTACCGCACGGGCTGGGACGACCCGGCCGCCCTGGACCTCCGCGCCCTCGGCCCCGGCACGCATGTCACGGCCCCGCCCTTCGACCGCGCCGGACTCGGTCCGGTCCGCTGGCTCCGCTCCCCCGCCCTGGACTCGGCCACCCGGCCTCCGGAGGCGCGCCTGCTCCTGGGCACCCTGGCCTACGTGGCCCACCGCTCCCGCGCCCGCACGGCGGGGATGCTCCGGCGGGAGCGCGGCGACTGAGGCCGGGGGCCCCTGTCGCCACGCTCCCTTCGCCGTGGCGCCCGTCGCCGTGGCGCCCGTCGCCGCGCTCCCCTCTCCCCGCCCGGCAGGCGAGCCGGGCTCGCTCCCGGCTGCGGGCCCGGCCCTTACGCCGTCAGGCCCGCCAGGCACTCGCCCGCCCCGCACGCGCCTACCCTGCCGCTCCCGGCTCCCGGCTCTCGACTCCGCCAACACCGGCCCCGATGGCTCGGTTCCGATGGCCCGGTTCCGGCACTCCGCGTCCATCGGACCGCTCACCGCCCACCGGACGGCCATCCCGGCTGCATCCCGGCTGCATCCCGGCTGCCGGAACGGCGAAGCGCCCGTCCCCGGTCGGTCCGGGAGGCGGGCGCTTCTTCGCGTGCGGGGCGGCGGGCGGTCACTCCCCGAGGAGAGCGTCCACGAATGCCGCCGGTTCGAACGGTGCCAGGTCGTCCGCGCCCTCGCCGAGCCCGATCAGCTTGACCGGGACGCCCAGCTCGCGCTGGACCGCGACGACGATGCCGCCCTTGGCCGTGCCGTCCAGCTTGGTGAGGACGATGCCGGTGATGTCGACGACCTCGGCGAACACCCGCGCCTGGACCAGGCCGTTCTGGCCGGTGGTGGCGTCGAGCACGAGCAGCACCTCGTCCAGCGGGGCCTGCTTCTCCACGACCCGCTTGACCTTGCCGAGCTCGTCCATGAGACCGGTCTTGGTGTGCAGGCGCCCGGCGGTGTCGATGAGCACCGCGTCGGCGGCCATCTCCTTGCCCTCCTTGACCGCGTCGAACGCGACGGAGGCCGGGTCGCCGCCCTCGGGACCGCGCACGATGTGGGCCCCGACCCGCTCGCCCCAGGTCTGGAGCTGGTCGGCGGCGGCGGCGCGGAAGGTGTCGGCCGCACCCAGCACGACGGTGTTGCCGTCGGCGACCAGCACGCGGGCCAGCTTGCCGGTGGTGGTGGTCTTGCCGGTGCCGTTGACCCCGACGACCATCACGACGCCGGGGCCGCCCGCCTCGTTCTCGGTGTGCACGGTGCGGTCCATGTCGGGGCCGACCAGGGTGATCAGCTCCTCGCGGAGCAGACCGCGCAGTTCCTCGGGCGTACGGGTGCCGAGAACCTTCACGCGCTCCCGCAGCCGCTCGACGAGCTCCTGGGTGGGCTGCACGCCGACGTCGGCGGTGAGCAGGGTGTCCTCGATCTCCTCCCAGGTGTCCTCGTCGAGGTGCTCGCGGGACAGCAGGGAGAGCAGGCCCTTGCCGAGGGCGTTCTGCGAGCGGGAGAGACGGGCCCGCAGCCGGATCAGGCGGCCCTCGGTGGGGGCCGGGATCTCGATGGCGGGAGCCTCCGCGGCGGGCGGCTCCTCGATGACGACGGCGGAGCCGTCGGGTAGGTCAACCTCCTCGATGGTGCGCCGCGGTTCCTCCCGCGGCGTCTCGGCCTCGTCGCCGACGTGCGGCTCGGCCGGAGGGGCGGTGATGTCGGGCGCGGCGGGCGGCGGCGGGGGCAGCGGCTTCTTGCGGCGGCTGCCGACGATGAGCCCGCCGATCGCGCCGAGCACGACCACGGCGATGACTACAGCAAGGATGACGATGTCCATAACCCGTCCAGTATCAGCCATGGCACCCCCGCTCGCCCCGACCCCGGGCCGCCGTGGAACGGCCGTGCCGGGGGCCCGGCGCCTTGGCACGGCCGCCCCCTCGTGAGGCCGGGCAGCGCCTCCTCGCACCGGACGTCCGCCCAGCCGTCGGGCGGAACCCCCTCGTGCAGTACCCCTGGTGTGGGGTGCCGGTGGACGAGGGGTGCCGGTGGACGAGGGGTGCGGGGTGGACGAGGGGTGCGGGTTCTGTGTGCGGCTATGCGGCTGTGCGGCTGTGCGCGGAGGCGTTCGGTTCCGGCTGGGCGGCTGAGCCCGCACCGGAGGCGGGCCCGGGACCGCCGACCGCGTACCGACGGGTCCGCCCGCGAGGGAGGTTCGAGCCGGCCAGCCGGTTCGCGAGGGAGGTCCGAGCCGGCCAGCCGGTCCGGGCAGCCGGCCCGGATTCCCGGCCCCGGACAAAGCACCGCCCCCGGTCCGGGGGTCCGGGCCGGGGGCGGCGGTGGGGGGTTCGAGGGAGGGGCAGCGGGGACTGGAACCCTTCCCCCGATCGTGGGGCGCCGGCCGTGGGGGGCCGTGGGCGCCGGTGTCAGCCCATCTCCTCCAGGGACTTGCCCTTCGTCTCCTTGACGAACTTCAGGACGAAGGGGATGGAGAGTGCGGCGAAGAAGGTGTAGATCAGGTAGGTCGTCGACAGGTTCCAGTCGGCGAGCGACGGGAAGCTCGCGGTGATGGCCCAGTTGGCGATCCACTGCGCGGCGGCGGCCACACCGAGGGCAGCGGCGCGGAGCCGGTTGGGGAACATCTCGCCGAGCATCACCCACACGACGACACCCCAGGACAGGGCGAAGAAGAGGACGAAGACGTGGGCGGCGATCAGGGCGACCCAGCCCTGCGTGGCGGGCAGCTTGCCGTCGACCAGGTCGAAGGAGAAGGCCCACGCCTCCAGCGCGAGGCCGATCGCCATGCCGACGGACCCGATGATGGCGAGCGGCCTGCGCCCGATGCGGTCCACGAAGATCATCGCGATCACGGTGCCGACGATGTTGATGATCGACGTGGTGAAGGAGTAGAAGAACGAGTCCGTCGGGTCGACGCCGACCGACTGCCAGAGGGTGGCCGAGTAGTAGAAGGCGACGTTGATGCCGACGAACTGCTGGAAGACCGACAGGCCGATACCGATCCAGACGATCGGCTTGAAGAAGAAGCTGCCGCCCAGGAGGTCCTTGAAGCTGGACTTCTCCTCCCGGTGCATCGCCTGGCGGATCTCGTCGACGCGGGCGTCCAGGTCGACGCCCTTGCCCTCGACCTCTTCGAGGATGCTCCGGGCCCGCTCGTGCTTGCCGACGGAGATCAGGTAGCGGGGGGACTCGGGGATGGCGAAGGAGAGCAGGCCGTAGAGGACGGCCGGCACCACCATGACCCCGAGCATCAGCTGCCAGGCCTCCAGGCCGAGCAGCTCGCCGCGCTGGTCGCCGCCGGCGGCGTTGAGGATGCCCCAGTTGACCAGCTGCGACACGGCGATGCCGACCACGATCGCGGCCTGCTGGAAGGAGCCGAGCCGGCCGCGGTAGGCGGGCGGGGCCACCTCGGCGATGTAGGCGGGGCCGATCACGGAGGCCATGCCGATGGCGATGCCGCCGACGACGCGCCAGAAGGCGAGGTCGTACAGCGTGAAGGGCAGCGCGGAGCCGATGGCGCTGACGGTGAAGAGGACCGCGGCGATCTGCATGCACCGGATGCGTCCGATGCGGTCGGCTATCCGGCCCGCGGTCGCCGCGCCGATGGCGCAGCCGATCAGGGCCACGGCGATGACCTGCGCGAGGGCGGCGGAACCGATGTCGTAGCGGTCCCGGATGGCCTCGACGGCGCCGTTGATGACGGAGCTGTCGTAACCGAAGAGGAAACCGCCCATGGCGGCCGAAGCCGCGATGAAGATGACGTGCCCGAGATGGTCGGGGTGAGCCGTTGCGGCTCCTGATGTCTGTGCCTGCGTCGAGCTGGTCACGTGTACTCCTCGGGCCGCCGGCAGCATCGCCGGACGGGGGTCAGCCCTTCGAGGTTCACCGGAAGGCACCTGAAGGTAAGAACAACTTCGCAGAGACTATGCCTTCAACTCTTGAAGTCAATAGCCGATGTCATGTGACTTTTGAGACCACAGAGGCAGACAGAAGGACTCATGCGTTCAATGTTTGAAGCTGATGTGACCGTTCAGCGCAGACGCTGACTGATGACCTTGGATACGCCGTCGCCCTGCATGGACACGCCGTAGAGCGCGTCGGCGACCTCCATGGTCCGCTTCTGGTGCGTGATCACGATCAGCTGCGAGGCCTCCTGCAGCTCCTGCATGATCCGGATCAGCCGCTGGAGGTTGGTGTCGTCGAGCGCGGCCTCGACCTCGTCCATCACGTAGAACGGACTGGGCCGCGCCTTGAAGATCGACACCAGCAGCGCCACGGCGGTCAGGGACCGCTCACCGCCCGAGAGCAGCGACAGCCGCTTGACCTTCTTGCCGGGCGGACGCGCCTCGACGTCCACGCCCGTGGTGAGCATGTTGTCGGGATCGGTCAGCACCAGCCGCCCCTCACCACCCGGGAACAGGCGGGCGAAGACGCCCTCGAACTCCCTGGCGGTGTCCCGGTACGCCTCGGTGAAGACCTGCTCGACGCGTTCGTCGACCTCCTTGACGACCTGCAGCAGGTCCGCGCGTGTCTTCCTCAGGTCCGCCAGCTGCTCGCTGAGGAACTGGTGACGCTCCTCCAGCGCCGCGAACTCCTCCAGGGCGAGCGGGTTCACCTTGCCGAGCTGCTGATAGGCGCGCTCGGCGGCCTTCAGACGCTTCTCCTGCTCGGCCCGGACGAAGGGGCGGGGCCTGTTGCGCGGGTGCTCCGGGTCCTCCGGCAGCTGCTCACCCTCGGCGGGGGGCGCGGGCGGCACCAGCTGGTGCGGACCGTACTCCGCCACCAGTCCGGCCGGTTCGACACCCAGTTCCTCCAGCGCCTTGGTCTCCAACTGCTCCACGCGCAGCCGCTTCTCGGCGCCGAGTACCTCGCCCCGGTGAACTGAATCCGTCAACTTGTCGAGTTCCGCCTTGAGATCGCGTCCCTCGGTGCGCGCCCGGGCCAGCTCCTGCTCGCGCTGGGCCTTGGCCGCCTCGGCGGCGGTGCGCTCGGTGTCCGCCCGCGCCACCGACACCTCGACGTGGGCGAGCAGTTGCCGGGCGCCCGCGGCGACGGCCCCGGCGACGGCGGCCTCGTGGCGCAGCCGCGCGCGACGCTGCTCGGCCCGCGCCCGGGCCTCGCGCTCGGCGCGGGCCGCGCGGTCCAGCGAGTCGGCCCGTCCGGCCAGCCCCTTCACCCGCTCCTCGTGGGTACGAGCCTGGAGGCGGGCCTCCATCTCGGTCTGCCGGGCGTTGGCCCCGTCGGCGGCGAGCCGGTCGCGCACGGCGGTGTCGGGCTCCTCCTCGAAGGGCATCTCCTCGGCGACGGCGAGCCGTTCGGCGAGTTCCTCGACCTCCGCGAGCGCGCTCTCGTGGGCCTGCTGCGCCCGGGCCGCCGCCGTTGCGGCCCGCTCGGCCTCCCCGGCGGCGCCGCGCGCCTGTCCGGCGAGCCGGCCGAGGCGTTGGGCGACAGCGGACTTCTCCCGGTCCGCGGCCCGCCGCCGCTCCCCCAGTTCCTCGACGAGGGCAGCGCACTCCCGGCGCCGCCCCTCCGCCGCCGTCTGGGCGTCGGCCAGCTCCTCGCAGCGCACGGCCAGTTCCGCGAGTTCCGCGGCGGCCTCGTCCACGGACGCCTGGACCTCCAGCAGGCTGGGTGCGCCGGCCGACCCGCCCTGCGCGAAGTGGGCGCCGAGCAGGTCGCCCTCGGCGGTCACGGCGGTCAGCGCGGGGCGCGCGTAGACCAGTTCCTCGGCGTCCTCCAGGGTGCCGACGACGACGATGCCGCGCAGCAGCCTGCGCACGGCCGGCATCAGCTCCGCGGGTCCGCGCACCAGGTCGGCCGCGTACGGCGGACCGTCGGCGCACGCTTCACCCGGCTCCTCCTCCGCGACCCCGGCGAGCAGCAGCGCCGCCCGGCCCGCGTCCTGCTTGCGCAGCAGGCGCAGCGCCTCGGCGGCGGCGGTGGGGGTACTGACGGCGACGGCGTCGGCCGCGGCTCCGAACGCCGCGGCCAGGGCGGTCTCGTGACCGGGGGTCACGGTGAGGAGTTCGGCGGCGGGGCCGAGGAGCCCGGTGAGGCGGTCCCGCGCGGCGAGCAGGGCACCGGTGCCGTCCTTGCGGCGCAGGCCGAGGGCGAGGGCGTCGTGGCGGGCCCGGGTCGCGGCCCGCTCGCGATCGGCGGCGGTGGCGGCCTCGCGGGCGGCGGTGAGGGCGGCCTCGGCGTCCGCGAGGTGCTGCCGGGCCGCCTCGTGCCGCTCCGCGAGCTCGGCGTCGTCCACGTCGAGGCCGTCCACCTCGGCCTTCAGGGCCTCGTACTCCTCCTGGGCGGCGACGGCCCGCTCCTGGGCCTCGTCACAGGCGGCCGCCAGCCGCTCGATCTCGGCCTGGGCCGCCGCGGCCCGCGACCGGGCCGCACCGACCTGGCCCTTGAGCCGGGCCAGGCCCTCGCGGCGGTCGGCGATGGCCCGCGCGACGTCCTTCAGGCGCCGCTCCTCCTGCGCGAGTGCGCGCTCCAGTTCGGCCCGGTGGGCGACGGTGTCCTCCAGCGCGCGTTCGGCCGCTTCCAGGGCGGCTTCCAGCTCGGCCTCCTGTTCGCGGATCCGGGCCGCCTCGCGTTCCAGGTCCTCCGGGTCCCGGCCCCGGCGTTCCTCCGGCGGGGCGGAGGTGGCGCTCTGCACCCGCGCGTCGGCCAGCGAGACGGTGCCGCGCACCCGCTCGGCGAGCCGGGAGAGCTCGTACCAGGTCTGCTGGGCGTTCTGCAGGCGCGGGGTGAGGCGGCGCACCTCCTCCTCCAGTTGCGCCTCCCGCCGCAGGGCCTTCCCCAGGGCCTGCTCGGCGGCCTCCTTGCGTTCCTTGAGGGCGGCCTCGTCGGCGATCTCGGCCGCCAGCGCCTCCCGCAGCCGCACCAGGTCGTCGGCGAGCAGGCGCAGGCGCGCGTCGCGCAGGTCGGCCTGGATGACGGCGGCCCGCCGGGCCACGGCGGCCTGCCGGCCGAGCGGCTTGAGCTGACGGCGCAGCTCGTCGGTGAGGTCCTGCACGCGCGCGAGGTTGGCCTGCATCGCGTCCAGCTTGCGCAGCGCCTTCTCCTTGCGCTTGCGGTGCTTGAGGACGCCCGCGGCCTCCTCGATGAAGGCGCGGCGGCCCATCGGGTCGGCGTGCAGCACGGAGTCGAGCTGGCCCTGGCCGACGATGACGTGCATCTCGCGGCCGATGCCGGAGTCGGAGAGCAGTTCCTGGATGTCGAGCAGCCGGCAGGTGTCGCCGTTGATCTGGTACTCGCTGCCTCCGTTGCGGAACATGATCCGCGTGATGGTGACCTCGGCGTACTCGATGGGCAGGGCCCCGTCGGAGTTGTCGATGGTCAGCGAGACCTCGGCCCGGCCGAGCGGCGGACGGCCGGTGGTGCCGGCGAAGATGACGTCCTCCATCTTGCCGCCGCGCAGCGACTTGGCCCCTTGCTCGCCCATGACCCAGCTGAGGGCGTCCACCACGTTGGACTTGCCCGAGCCGTTCGGACCGACGACGCAGGTGATCCCCGGTTCGAAGCGGAGCGTGGTCGCGGAGGCGAACGACTTGAAGCCGCGGAGGGTCAGGGCCTTGAGGTGCACGCCGCCGGACTTTACCGGCCGCGGTCGGGGTCACTCCATGAACGCGCGGTTTCGCCGGTGAACGGGAAGGGCAGACCAGACGTTGAAGAGGGTGAAAGGATGCGCGGGACAAGGACCCGAGGGGCGGGCGCCGCGGATCCCGAGGGCGGGGCCGGTGAGGCGGGGCACACGGACGGCAGGACGGCAAGAAAGAAGGGACGCCGAGGCGTCCCTTGCACTTCAATCAACGCGGCGGGTGTGATGAGCGGCCCGACCACTGCGGTGCTGTTCGTGGAGCGGTGCAGTGATCAGGTCAGCGCGGGCTCCGCCTGGTGTGCGTCAACGCTCTCCATGATCCTGTCGTGAGAAGCGGCAGCCGCCAGCGCGTCCTTCTCGGCCTGGATCCGGACGAGCTCCGATTCCAGGTCCTGGACACGCTGCTGGAGCCGTCGCATCTCGGCGAGGAGTCGCGGGTCGGAGCCGCCGACGTAACCGAGAAGCGCCTTTGCCATGATGGATGGTCCTCCACAATGAGTGACCGACCGATGCGGTGTGGGTCGTGAGGGATTCGCACCGCCGGTGTTCGGCAGGCTTGCAGTTGTGCTGCCGTTCAGCCATGCCAAACAGCTAAGGTGCGCGGGGCTTTCAGCGTCTCACCAAAAAGTTTGACGGTCAACACGATCACGCCCCGTAGGGGCGGACAACCGGGTGCGTACGGCCGCGGAGCGGCGGCCTCGCGATCTTCACGGGTCCTCGGGACGTGGCCGCCATCCTGTCGGCCCGACCGGTCCGCCGCAAGCGCCTTTCCGCAATCACCAGGACGTTTTCCGTCCCGGGGTCGGCGATCCGGGGGCCGGTGGCCTCGCGCGGGGGCCTCGGGGCCGGGCGGTCAGCGGATGGCGAAGCCGTCGTAGCCGCCGCGCGGTGTGTCCCAGATCTCGGTGACTCCGTCCACGCGCCCGGGCGTGTCGCCGTCCCGCAGCCAGTCCAGCAGCGCCTCGCAGCGCGTGCGGGGGCCCTCGGCGACCACCTGGACCCGTCCGTCGCCGAGATTGAGAGCAAAGCCACTCAGGGCGCCCAGCTCCAGCGCCTTGGCCCGGGTGAACCAGCGGAAACCCACCCCTTGTACCCGCCCGCGGACCCAGGCGACCAGTCGCACATCCTCGCTCATGACTGCAACCTAACCGGACAATGTCACACCGGGCACACGGTCCCCTGGCGGCATGCGGTACCGTCCCGACCCAGTGAATCTCACATGAAACTCACTCGATGGTGTGAGTTTCGTGGTGATCGCGAGGACGAGTCGACCGCAAGGACGAGGAAGGCCAGAACATGGGACGCCACCGACGCTCCGCCGCCGGCCGCGCCGCCACGGGCCGCGCCACGGGGGTCACTCACCACGACGGCGCCCAGGACGCGGGGCTCGACGGCCTGCCGGACGCACACCACGGCTACGACGGCCAGTTGGACGCCCACGCCGCCGAGCGGCCCACCATGGGCATCGCCCCCTACCTGAACCCCGAGGCGTACGCCGAGACCCACGCGAAGAGCGAGGCCTACCTCTTCGACACGGGCGACGCCACCGGCCCGGACCTCGCCGCCGGCCACGACGTCACCGCCGGCCCCTACGGTGCGGCGACCCCGGCCGCCCCCGCGCCGACGACGACGGAAGCCCCCGTCCCGCCGACCGCGCCCGGCGTCATCGGCACGGCCGAGACCGCCGCGTTCCCGGCCGCCCCCTCCTTCGCGACCGAGGGCGCCACCGGGCAGGCCTTCCAGGACACCGACGCCGCGCACGGCGTCCAGCACGGCGGACACCCGCACGACGGATACCCGTACGGCGGACACCCGGGCGACGGACATCAGTACGACTGGAACCCGCACGGCGCACACCAGTACGGCGGACACGCCGACCACGGCCACGCGTTCGCGGCCCACCCGGACGCCTCCTTCACCGACGACCGACTGCCCGGCAACCGCCTCGTCGCCGACCCCTTCGGCCCCGACGTCCCGGACGGACCGTTCCCGGAGGCCCCGGCCCCGTCCGCCGCTGAAGCCGGCGGCGCGCACGGCTTCGCCGACGACGCGGCGTCCGACGGCCACCGATCCGTGCCCCGCCCCCCGGCAGCCCGTAGCACCGACGGCCCCGCCGCCGACGCCCGGCACCCGGACGAGGGCTTCCCGCCCGGCGACGGGGCCCGCCGCCCCGCCGGACACCGGCGCCGGAAGAAGAAGGCCGGCGCCCCGGTCCGCAGCGGCCTGCTCGGCGTCTCCGCCGCGGTCGCCATCGGCACCGTCGCGGTCGCCACGGGTGCGGTCCCCGGTCTGGAGAACTACAAGCTGGGCGGCGACAGCTCCCCCGGCGAGACCGTCGAGGCGGGCGGCGCGCCGACCAACTCCCCCGTCGGGCAGGGCGGTAGCTCCGGCAGCCTCGAGAGCCCGGGCCGCGAGGCCGGCGCCCCGGCCAGCCGCGACGGCGACCGCGCCACCTCGCCGGAAGCGTCCCCGTCGGGGGCGTCCACGGCGACTCCGTCCGAGACCCCGGAGAAGGACAAGGACAGGGACAAGGGCGAGGGCAAGGAGAAGCAGAAGGCTCCCTCCGCCACGCCGAGCGAGGAGACGCCGCAGGAGCGGACCACCCCGCCCCGCAAGGCCGACCCCGCCCCGAAGAAGCCGAGCAGCCCCGGCTCCCAGTCGGCCGAGCAGGCCGCCGGTGCCCAGGTGCTCGCGCTGGTCAACCAGGAACGGGCCAAGGTCGGCTGCCGTCCCGTCGCCGCGAGCGGCCCCCTGACCGACCTGGCCAAGGCGTTCAGCGACGACATGGCCGAACGCGGCTTCTTCGACCACACCGACCCCGACGGCGCCACGCCCTGGGACCGCGCCAAGAAGGCCGGCATAACCGACCTCGGCGGCGAGAACATAGCCCGCGGCCAGGCGACCGCGGCGGCCGTCATGGCAGCCTGGATGAACAGCCCCGGCCACAAGGCGAACATTCTGAACTGCGACTTCAAGACCCTGGGCGTCGGCGTCCACATGGGCCCGGGCGGGCCTTGGTGGACGCAGAACTTCGGGTACTGAGACAACCGCGGGTCAGGAGCCTGAACCGGGCCCTGGGCCGTCTCCGGCCCGGCTTCCGCAGGATCATCGTCCTGGACGACGCGAGCCAGGGCGCCCGGGTCCGGGGCTCACCGGACGGCACCAGGTGCGGATACGTCCTCAGGGTGAAGCCGGGGTCATGGTGGCCCAGGTAATCGCTGAGAGCCTTCATGTTCTCCCCGCGTCCAGGAGGACCGACGCGTAGAGGTGTCGCACCGCGCGCATGCCGTTGCGGCGTCCCGCCTCGACGTCCGCCGCCCGGAGTGCCGGCCGCCAGACCCGATCGTTGAAGCGTTTCCGGTCGAGCGCCAGGCCGGTGGAGCCGGTGAGGACGATCGGCGCCGTGACCGGAGGACCATCGAGCGTCTTCCACGGCAAGGTGACCTCACCCCCGCTGCCGCCTCATGACCGATGCACGGTCCGCTCACCGCGCAGCGGCAGGAAGTCCCAGTCCAGCCTCTGCTCCTCGTCCACCACCGGCGTGTAGCGGCCGAGGGGTCGTGAGGTCTCGAGAGACGTGGCGATCGCCTCCATGAGCACCGGCAGGGACGCCCACATCTCGTGCGGTAGGCGCATGACGCCTTCCACGGCCTCGGCTGCGTGGACGCGCCCCCGGTCGGCCTCGGGGCGGTGGTCCAGCACGAGGTGACCTCCGCCGACGTCCCGCGCGATGGGAATCAACTGCGGGTGGCCGAACAGGACGCTGCTGAACCCGAGCTTCATGAAGTCGTGGTCCGCCTCCTCTCCCCTCCCATCCGCCGTGCGCTGGTCGTAGAAGCCGGTGAGACGTTGCCACGCAGCCGCGATCTCGCGTGCACTCATCAGTCGGTAGCAGGCCGGCAGCAGCGAGCCCCGCTGATCGAGAAGACCATCGTGCCGCAGCAACGACCTCACCACGGGCCTCAGCAGCGGCCGGCCGATGACGCGTTCGGCCTCGGCGATGTCCGCCGGATCCGCGGGCGGCGCCAGCACGGCGCAGGTCGCCGGGGCGTGCTGGGCCAGCCAGTTCTCGATGCGCGTCCACGACTCACTGATCGGTGCGGTCATGGCACGGCATCGTGCCACCTGGCACTGACACCCCCCGGGGAACAGTCAGACGGTGGCCGTGATCCCGGTATGCCTGACCAGGGCCGTCTCTGGGCCGTGCGAGGGCACTCCACGACGGCAGGCGACGGTAGGCGACGGCAGCCGCCGACCGCTGACCCGCAGGCCAGAAGGACGGCGGCTGGAGGGCGTGCAGGTCGGAAGGGTCCCGCGTCACTTCTTCGGGTACCGAGACAACCGTAGGTCGCGGCCGGGCGCCCTCGTGGGCCGTGTCCGGAGGGCAGTCACCTCGTCGGGGATCTCGTCGTCCGTCGGCGCTCGTTCGAAGAGGATGGGGCCGATCTGGATGGTCCTGTAGTACACGCGCGGACGGACATCCACCGCGTTGATCAGAGTGGGCACTCGCTCTCCTCACCATCGAGCGAGCCGGCTCGTCAGGCCGTCACCGGTCTGAACCGCACGCCGCGTCGACTCATCTCGTCAGCCGATACCGCTCATGTCCAGGACGTCGTCCTCGTCGGGGGGCCGGACGTCCAGCGGCTCGTCGAAGGCGCTGAACGACGTGGTGGTGTGGAAGCCGTCGTCCCGGTAGACGACCTTCAGGAGGTACGGCTTGCCCTCGGTGGCGACGTAGAAGGTGTACGTGCCGTCCTTCTCGGCCACCGTCAACGGTATCGCCGGAGTGCCGTCGACCTCGGTCGGTTCGCCCTTCTCCGGCCGGCCGAACGAGGCGAACTCGTGCGTGCACGAGGAGAGTCCGTCCCCCGGCTGCGACCTGTCGGCCGGCACCTTGGCCCAACGGTTCTGCTTGCCCTTTCCGGAGCCGGGATAGCCCGACTCCTCCAGGTAGGCCCGGTTCGGCCGGACGTAGTCCGTCCCGTCGATCCGGATCTGTTCGAGGCGGGCACCCGAGGCCGAGGTCGACGTGAACGCGCACGTGCCCTTCAGGTCGGTCGTCAGACGGCTGGAGCGGTCGTCGCCGTCGGTCACCTCGACGACCGCCTCGACGGTGACCGAGGTCAGAGCGCGCATCGTGGCGTTCGCCTCGTCGAGCATGTGGCCGGCGGTAGGGGACGGGGCTACGTCGTCGTCCGCACAGCCGGTCGCGGTCGCCCCCAGGGCCAGGCAGGCCAGGACGGCTGGCACGGCGGTCGGTGTCGTTCGCACGCATGTCCCCCTCAGGTCAGAAGCCGGATCATGCTACGGGACACGGGCCGCCCCAATGGCCGCGGGACGGCGGCGGTGCACCGGCGCCGTGCGGCCGTTGCGCCCGATGGACCGGTCTGCCTCCGCAGCCGGCCACCCGCCGGCCCCCGTTCGTCCGCTGACCACGCCGGCCACCCGGCCGGGACCGCACCCTGCGTCCGGATGGCGCGGCAACTGCGGCGGTACCATGGTCAGTTCGTACCGGCAGCGCGCTCACAGGGGGACACGCATGGTGGAGGTGGGCATCCTGTTCGGGCTGCTGGGGGCGGCGATGCTCGGTCTGGTCGTCGTGCTCCTGCGGCGGCAGAACGGCCGTACGGAGAACGCCGAGGGGCTCCGCATCGAGCGGGCGCGGCTGGTGCAGGCGCAGAACGACCGGGTGGTCCACGGGTCCGGGGCCGTGCGCGACCGCGCTCACCACACGTCCGGCCCGCACCGCCCGTGAGCCGCGCGGTGCGATCGCCATGACCACCCCCGCCTCCGGTCCGCCCGCCGGCCCCCTCGCCACCCCGCCCGCGCCCCTGCGTACCGCCCGGCTCGTACTGCGGCAGGCCGAGGCGCGGGACCGGGACGGGTTCATCGCGCTGTTCTCCTCGGCGGAGGTCTACGCCCATCTCGGCGGGCCCCGGCCGCGGGAGGAGCTCGAACGGGTCGTGCCCCGGGTGCCCGGGCGGCGGGCCGGGGTGTTCGTGATCGAGCGGGACGGGGCGTTGATCGGCACCGTCGAACTGAAGCGGCGCGGGCCGGGGCGCCCGGGGCACGTCCGTCCCGGGGGCTGCGAAGTCGAGCTGGGGTATCTGCTGCTCCCGGAGGCGTGGGGGCACGGGTATGCCGCCGAGGCGTGCGGGGCCGTGCTCCGGTGGGTGGCCCAGGTGCTGCCCGACGAGCCGGTGGTGCTGTGCACGCAGACGGCCAACCTCCGCTCGCTGCGCCTCGCGGCGCGGCTGGGCTTCACGGAGGTGGCGCGGTTCGAGGAGTGGGGTGCCGAGCAGTGGTTCGGCGTGTGGGACCCGGTGGCGGCGCTTCCGCCGGACGGTGCGGCCGACGCCGGACGGAGCGAGTGATGCCGGGCGGAGCGACTGATGCCGGGCTCGGGCCGCTGACGTAATCTCGGTGGCATGACGACCGTGCAGCGGGGACCGGCGGAGGACGATCTGCCGTACGACGTGTTCGCCCGGGCCTGCCCGTCCCGGAGCACGCTGGAGCACGTGACCGGGCGCTGGGGCTCGCTGACGCTCGGGGCACTGTACGAGGGCTCGCTGCGGTTCAACGCCCTGCGGCGACGGGTCGACGGCGTGAGCGAGAAGATGCTGTCCCGAACGCTGCAGGCGCTGGAGCGCGACGGTCTGGTGCACCGCGAGGCGCAGCCGACGATCCCGCCGCGTGTGGACTACGAACTGACCCCGCTGGGCCGTGAGGTCGCGGAGCGGCTGCTCGCCCTCATCCGGTGCGTGGAGGGCGGTATGGACGCCGTGCTGGAGGCGCGGGAGCGCTACGACGGGACCCGCGGGGCCCGCTGACACCGGGGACAGTAGTAGCTGGAGCGGTTCATCCAGGGCCGGCGGCGGATCGGCGTGCCGCAGCGGCGGCAGGGCAGCCCCTCGCGGCCGTAGGCGTCCAGGGAGCGGTCGAAGTAGCCGGATTCGCCGTTGACGTTGACGTAGAGGCTGTCGAAGCTGGTGCCGCCCACGGCGAGCGCGGCGTTCATCACGTCCCGGACGTGTCCGAGGAGGAGCCGGGTGCGCGGGCGGGTGAGGGTCGCGGTGGGGCGCTCGTAGTGCAGGCGCGCCCGCCACAGCGCCTCGTCCGCGTAGATGTTGCCGACCCCGCTGATCAGGGACTGGTCGAGCAGGGCCCGTTTGACGGTGGTGCGCCTGCGGCGCAGGGCCCGGTGGAAGGCGTCCTCGTCGAAGAGGGGGTCGAGCGGGTCGCGGGCGATGTGGGCGATGACGTCGGGCAGGCCGTCCGGGGTGGTGTCGTGCAGGGAGAGGCCGCCGAAGGTGCGCTGGTCGACGAAGCGTAGTTCGGTGTCGCCGGCCGGGCCCTCGGTGAAGCGGACCCGGACGCGCAGGTGCTTCTCGTCGGGGGCGCTGTGCGGCTGCACCAGCAGCTGGCCGCTCATGCCCAGGTGGGCGAGGACCGCCTGGCCGGTGTCCTCCAGGGGCAGCCACAGGTACTTGCCGCGCCGGCTGGGGGTGCCCATGCGGTGGCCGCGCAGGCGGTGCGCGAAGTCGTCGGGTCCGGCGAGGTGACGGCGCACCGCGCGCGGGTGGAGGACCTCGGCGTCGGCGACGGTCCGATGGGCGACCCAGCGCTCAAGTCCGCGCCGGACGACCTCGACCTCGGGCAGTTCGGGCATGGCGTTCCCTCGGGACCCTTTCCGGACCGGTGTCGACGCGAGCGCCCGCCCCGGGAGGGACGGGCGCTCGTGTCGCGCTGCTGTCGTGCTCCTCGCGCACCCCGGCCGGGGTGCGCGACGGGCCTCAGGCGGGGGCCGACGGGGCGTCGGCTCCCTCGGCGGAGGCCGGGGCGTCGGCTGCCCCTGCGGAGGCTTCGGCTGCCTCGGCGGATGCCTTGGCCTCGGCGGCTTCGACGACCTGTTCGGCCTCGGCCGCCGCCTTGGCACGCTCGTCCGCGGCGGCCCGGATGGAACGCCACGCGGATTCCGCTGCCTGCTGCTCCGCCTCCTTCTTGCTGCGGCCGGTGCCGGTGCCGTACGAGACGCCTCCGACGCGGGCGGCAGCAGTGAAGGTCTTCTCATGGTCGGGACCGGTCTCCGTGACCAGGTACTCGGGCACACCGAGTCCTTCGGTCGCGGTCAGCTCCTGGAGACTGGTCTTCCAGTCCAGGCCGGCTCCGAGGTTCGACGACTTCTCGATCAGCGGGTCGAACAGGCGGTGCACCAGTTCGGAGGCCGCGTCGAGACCCTGGTCGAGGTAGACGGCGCCGATCACCGCTTCGAGGGTGTCGGCGAGGATGGATGCCTTGTCCCGGCCTCCCGTGCCCTCTTCACCGCGGCCGAGCCGGATGAAGGAACCCAGGTCGAGCCCGCGGCCCACCTCCGCCAGCGCGCGCGAGTTGACCACCGCGGCCCGGAGCTTGGCCAGCTGGCCCTCGGGCAGATCGGGGTGGGTGCGGTGCAGCGTGTCCGTGACGACGAGGCCGAGCACGGAGTCCCCGAGGAACTCCAGCCGTTCGTTCGTCGGCAGACCGCCGTTCTCGTACGCGTAGGAACGGTGGGTCAGCGCTCGCACCAGAAGGGCGGACTCGAGCCGATAGCCGAGCCGCCCTTCCAGAAGCGTGTGGGACGAGGCCTGGTGGTCCGCAGAGTTCTTCTTCGGCGTGGACACAGTGCCTCTCACCAGCCGCTCAGACCTCGAGGACCTGGCGCTTGTTGTAGGTGCCGCACGACGGGCACGCGATGTGCTGCTGCTTGGGCTCGTGGCAGCGCTCGCACGCAACCAGGGTGGGGACCGCAGCCTTCCACTGCGACCGGCGGTGGCGCGTGTTGCTGCGCGACATCTTCCGCTTCGGAACAGCCACGGCTACTTCTCCTGCTTCTCGTCGACGCCAGGTTCGGCGCCGCTCATCTCGTCCTTCTCGCCGTCCTTCATGGTGTCGGCGAGTCCCTGCAGTGCCGCCCAACGGATGTCGACGGCGTTGTGGTGGTGTTCCGGGTCGTCCGCGAGACGCGCTCCGCATTCGGAACACAGACCCGGGCAGTCTTCCTGGCACACCGGCTGCATCGGCAGTGCGAGCACCACCGCATCACGCAGCACAGGCTCGAGGTCGAACAAGCCGTCCTCGAGGAAGAGCCTGTCCTCGTCGTCCTCGGCGTCGTCGCCGGGCTCCGCGGTGACGCGGCCCCGGTCGTCGGCGTCAGGGTACGAGAACATCTCCTGGAAGTCCGCTGCGAGCTCCTGCTCGAGCGACTCCAGACACCTTACGCACTCCCCCTCGGCCGTCGCACGGGCGGTGCCGGTGACGAGCACACCTTCCATGACCGACTCGAGCCGGAGTTCGAGCTCCACCGGGGCGCCTTCCGGCACTCCGACGACTCCCTTGATACCGAGGTCCTTGGGGGCGTCCACCGTGCGGTTCAAGCGCTGCAGCGCACCAGGACGCCGCCCCAGCTCGTGCGTGTCGAACACGAGGGGGTTGCGGTGGTCGAGGCGGGCGTTCAGGGCCATTCCTGCTTTCGGTCTTCGAGCTCTGAGGGGGGACGCTGCTCCGTGGTGTTCCGGGCAGCGCTGATCGCGGACGTCCACGAAGTGAGCACAGCGCGCACGCGACCGATGAGCCAGGATACTGGACCATCGCCCATCGACCCAATTCGGTGCCGCGGGGGCACCCGGCCGGGGGCCTCAGCCGTTGCCGCGGCCCTCCTCGTAGGCCCGCAGCTGCTCCGCGCTGATCATGCTGGTGTCGAACAGGCTGGTCTCGTCCAGGGACGACGGCTGCTGCGGGACGTACCCCTGCGGGTCCTGTCCGGTGCCGTAGCCGCCCTGCCCCCCGTCGTAGCCCTGGTAGGCGGCCGCGTACGGGTCGGCCTGCTGCGGGTAGCCGTAGGGGTCCTGCTGTCCCGGGTACTGCTGGTGCTGCTGGTAGCCGCCGTAGGGGTCGGGCTGCGGGGGCTGCTGCGGGTAGCCGTAGTCCGGCTGCGGGTCCTGCCGGGCGTAGGCGGCCTGCTGGTCGTGCTGTTCCTGCGCCGCCGCGTACGCGGCCTGGTGGTCCTGTCCGGCGTAGGCCGGCTGGGGCTCGGGCTGCTGCGGGGCGTGGTCCGGCGGGGCCGGCCGGGGGTTGGGGCGGGCGGGGGTGTCCGAGAGGGCCGCCAGGTCGGCGAGGTAGTCGGCGTCGCTGGAGTGCTGGACGGTGGTGGGGTCGTCGGAGAGGGCGCCGAGGTCGTCGGTGGCGATCCGGCCGTGCAGCTTCTGGCGGCCCCGGCCGACGGCCTCCAGGGTTTTGGCGAGGACCGTTTCGAAGGCGCCCAGCTTGACGTCGACGTAGGCGTCGGCGTTGCGGCGCAGGGTCTCGGGGTCGTGGCTGCGCTCGGGGGCGTCCTCGTCCTCGTAGCCCTGCTCGTCCAGGCCGGGGCCGGTGCCGAGGAGCTTCTCGCGTCCGCGGCCGACCGAGCCGAGGGTCTTGGTGAGGACGACCTCGAAGTTGGCCAGCTTGGAGTCGACGTAGTCGTCGGCCTCGGCGCGGATCTCCTCGGCCTCCTGGCGGGCCTCGCTGAGGATCCGGTCGGCCTCGGCCTGGGAGCGGCGGGCCACTTCGGTGCCGGAGACGAGGGAGCCGCGCTCGGCGTGCGCGCTCTCGATGATGCGCTCGGCCTCCTGGCGGGCCTGTTCCACCATCTGCTCCCGGCCGCCGATCAACTCCTGTGCCTGGGCGAGGGAGTCGGGGAGCGCCGCGCGCACCTCGCCGAGCATCTCCAGCAGTTCGGCGCGGTTGACCACGCACGACGCCGACATGGGCATCGACCGGGCACTGGAGACCGCGGCGACGATCTCGTCGAGCTTCTTCTGCACGTCCACCGTGTGCTCGCCACTCTCTACAGCTGTGTTGGAGACGGACGGGACGACTGTACGGCCCCGGCACGGGCGGGGGACACCGGCCGGCGGAGCGTCGGCGTCCGGGACGTCCGGGGCCCTCCGGGCACGTGCGGGAGCCGTCCGGGCGCTCCGCGCTCCCGGGCCGGGCGAGCCGCGTGCGGGAGGCGTCGGCCCGCGGCGTCAGTCCTGGCGCAGGCGGTCGGTCAGGGCCGACAGGACCTCTTCGGGCACCAGGTGGGAGACGTCGCCGCCCCAGGTGGCGACCTCCTTGACCAGGGAGGACGACAGGAAGCTGTAGGTGGGGTTGGTGGGGATGAAGAGGGTCTCCACCCCGGAGAGGCCGTTGTTCATCTGGGCCATCTGCAGCTCGTAGTCGAAGTCGCTCACGGCGCGCAGGCCCTTGACGATGGCGGGGATGTCCCGCTGCTTGCAGAAGTCGACGAGGAGGCCGTGGAAGGCCTCGACGCGGACGTTGCCGTACTCGGCGGTGACGCGGCGGATCAGGTCGATCCGCTCCTCGATCTCGAACAGCCCTCTCTTGGACTGGTTGATCATCACCGCGACGTAGACCTCGTCGTAGAGCCTGGAGGCGCGGGAGATGATGTCGAGATGTCCGTTGGTGATCGGGTCGAACGACCCGGGGCATACGGCGCGGCGCACTTGTGATCCCTCGCTCTCCGGTCCGGTCATCGTGCGTCTTCGCACGTAGAGGCGGCGCGACCGTACCAAAACGTTCCCTCGCCGTAGCGGCGGGCCCGGATCGGTTCGAAGCCGGGCGGCCACCCGAATTCCCCGCCCCTGGTGCTGCGCTCCACGGTGACGAGGGCATCGTCCGTGAGCCACCCCTGCGAACGGAGTGTGAGGAGGATCTCGCGAAGATCGTCGTCGGAGACGGCGTACGGAGGGTCCAGGAAGGCGAGGTCGTACGGCTCCCCGGCCGGGGCCGCGCGGACGATCTGTTCGGCTTTGCCCGGTCTGACCTCGGCGCCGGGCAGACCGAGGGACCGCACGTTCTCCCGGACGGTGCGCACCGCCCGGGCGTCGGCCTCCACGAGGAGGGTGTGACCCGCTCCGCGGGACAGGGCCTCCAGGCCGACGGCGCCGGACCCGGCGTAGAGGTCGAGGACGCGTTCGCCGTCGAGGGGGCCGCCGAGCAGGGCCTGCCAGGTGGAGAACAGGCCCTCGCGCGCACGGTCGGAGGTGGGGCGGGTTCCCTGCCCCGGCGGTACCGCCAGGCGGCGTCCGCCGGCCGTGCCGGCGATCACGCGGGTCATGTCCTCGGTCCTTGGGTGAGTGCGGTGGGCGGTGCGGAGGTCGGTGGGCGCGGTGGGTGGCGCTCCCAGTCTGTCAGCCCTTCTCCAGGTACTGCTCCCGCTCCGCGTCCAGCAGGGCGTCCAGGGCGGTGCGCAGGGCCGGCAGCTCCGTCAGGTCCGGGTCGGCGGCGACGACGGCCGCGGCCTCCTCCCGTGCGGCGGCGATGACCTCCTCGTCGTCGATGACGGCGAGCATGCGCAGGCTGGAGCGGGTGCCGGACTGGGCCTGGCCGAGGACGTCGCCCTCGCGGCGCTGTTCGAGGTCGATGCGGGAGAGCTCGAAGCCGTCCAGGGTGGAGGCGACGGCGTTCAGCCGCTGCCTGGCGGGGCTCGCCTCGGGCATGTCGGTGACCAGCAGGCACAGCCCGGGGGCCGCGCCGCGGCCGACGCGGCCGCGCAGCTGGTGGAGCTGGGAGACGCCGAAGCGGTCGGCGTCCATGATGACCATCGCGGTGGCGTTGGGCACGTTGACGCCGACCTCGATGACGGTGGTGGCGACCAGCACGTCGGTGTCGCCGGCGGCGAAGCGGCGCATCACGGCGTCCTTGTCGTCGGGCTGCATCCTGCCGTGCAGGACCTCCACGCGCAGGCCCTTCAGGGGGCCGGCGGCGAGCTGGTCGGCGACCTCCAGGACGGCGAGCGGCGGGCGCCGGTCGGCGTCCTCCCCGCCGGCCCCGGTCGCCGCCTTCTTCTTGGCGGCCTTCGGGTCGTCGTCCTCGTCGCCGATGCGGGGGCAGACCACGTAGGCCTGGTGGCCCTTCTCGACCTCCTCGCGGACGCGTTCCCAGGCGCGGGCCAGGAAGTGGGGCTTGTCGGCGGCCGGGACGACATGGCTGGCGATGGGGGAACGCCCGGCCGGGAGCTGGTCCAGGACGGACGTCTCCAGGTCGCCGAAGACGGTCATGGCGACGGTGCGCGGGATGGGTGTGGCGGTCATCACGAGGAGGTGCGGGGGCTGCTTGCCCTTGCCGCGCAGGGCGTCGCGCTGCTCGACGCCGAAGCGGTGCTGCTCGTCGACCACGACCAGCCCCAGGTCGTGGAACCGGACCTTGTCCTCGATGAGCGCGTGGGTCCCGATGACGATGCCGGCCTCGCCGGTGACCAGGTCGAGCAGGGCCTGGCGGCGGGCCGCCGCCCCCATGGACCCGGTCAGCAGCACCACCTTGGTGGCGTCCTCCGCACCGCCGAGCATGCCGCCCTCCCGTCGCCCGCCACCGCCCTTCTGAGGAGGCGCTTCGCGCCACAGCCCCCAACTGGCCAGTTCGCCCATCATCTCCGTGATCGAGCGGTGGTGCTGCTGGGCGAGCACCTCGGTGGGCGCGAGCATCGCCGCCTGGCCACCCGCGTCGACGACGGCGAGCATGGCGCGCAGGGCCACCATGGTCTTGCCGCTGCCGACCTCGCCCTGCAGGAGCCGGTGCATCGGGTGTTCGGTGGCCAGGTCGCGGAAGATCTCGCCGGACACCTTCTGCTGGCCCTCGGTGAGGGTGAAGGGGAGACGGTCGTCGAAGGCGGCGAGCAGGCCGTCGGGCTTCGGCCGGCGGGCGACGGCGGGGAGCTGGGCGTCGGCGTGGCGGCGCCGGGCGAGGGCGACCTGGAGGACGAAGGCCTCGTCCCACTTGAGGCGGGAGCGGGCGTCCTCGATGTCGGCCGGGGTGTGCGGGCGGTGGATCTTCAGCAGGGCCTCGGGGAGCGGCAGCAGCCCGCGGCCCTCCCGCAGGGAGGCGGGGAGCGGGTCGACGGCCTCCTGGGCGCTGGGCAGCACCGTCTGGAGCGCCTTGCCGATCTTCCAGGACTCCAGCTTGGCGGTGGCGGGGTAGATCGGGATGAGCGCGCCGGCCCAGGTCTCCACCGTCTCCTCGGTGTCGCCGCGCAGCAACTCGTAGGCAGGGTGGGCCAGTTGGAGGCGCCGGTTGAAGAGGGAGACCTTGCCCGCGAACATCGCGCGGGTGCCCGGGAGGAGTTCCTTGTGGGGCTTGTGGACGCCGTTGCCGAAGAAGACCAGCTGGAGGCGGCCGTGGCCGTCCGTGATGGTCACCTCCAGACGCTGGCCCCGGCCGCGCGGGGCCCTGGACGAGGCGAAGGAGTGCAGGCGGGCGTCTGCGACCTGGGCGACCACGGTGACGTGTTCGTCCATGGGGAGGTCGGCCAGGTGCGTGAGCTGGCCGCGCTCCTCGTACCGGCGCGGGTAGTGGTGCAGCAGGTCGCCTACGGTGTGCAGGCCGAGGTGCTCGGCCATCACCTTCGCGGTGGCGGGGCCGAGCACCTTCTTCAGTGGTTCTTCCAGTGCGGGCACGAGATCCATTGCACACCACGGCACCGACAATGCGGGAACGCGCGTCCGCGAACGGCCCGGCCGGTCCGGTGAAACCGCTGGTCGGCGGGGTGGTCGGGACGGGGACGACTCGGTCGGACCTTCCCCGCCCTCCCTGTCCTCCTCGCCCTCTCCGCCGGACGGGACCGGCCTTCACGTCGCTCCCGGGCCGCTTCGAGCCGGGGAGCCGTGGCCGTGGTCGTGGCAGTGGCCGTGGCAGTGACAGTGGCCGTGGCCGATCGTTCACTCCACGCCGATGAGGAGCAGCGCGCCCTGCCGGCCGCCGCGGTAGACGACCGTGTCGACGGCCAGATAGCCCTCGCGGACCCGGTTCTCCAGGTGGGCGGCGACGGTGTCGGGGGCCTCGTCGCCGAGGACCAGGGTGACCATCTCGCCGCCGGCCGCGAGCATGCGGTCCAGGACGGCCGTCGCCGTGTCCGCGACCTCCTGGCCGATGACGGCCACGTCGCCGTCGATGAGTCCCAGGACGTCCCCGGCCTGGCAGATGCCCGCCATCGTCCAGGACTGGCGCTCGGCGATGGTGACCTCGGCGTAGCGGGTGGCGCCCGCCGCGGACGTCATCGACACCACGTCCTCGTCGAACCGGCGTTCCGGCTCGTGCACGGCGAGCGCGGCGATGCCCTGGACCGCGGAGCGGGTCGGGATGAGGGCGACCCTGATGCCCTCGGCGCGGATCTGTTCGGCCGCTGCGGCGGCGGTGTGGCGCAGGTCGGCGTCGTTCGGCAGCAGGACGACCTCCCGCGCGCCGGAGCGGCGCACCGCCTGCACCAGCTCGCCGCTCGCGGGCGGTTCGCCGGGCCGGGACGGCACGGTGGTCGCGCCCGCCTCGGCGTACAGACCGGCCAGTCCCTCCCCGGGGACCACGGCCACGACGGCCCGCAGGGGGCGGTCCGGGGCCGCCGGACGTTCGGCGCCGGTGGTGTGGACGTCGGCGGCGCCGAAGTGGGTGATCCGGATCCGGTACGGTCGGCCGGCCTCGACCCCGGCCTCCACGGCGGCTCCGGCGTCGTCGACGTGCACGTGGACGTTCCACAGCCCGTCGCCGCCGACCACGACGAGCGAGTCCCCGAGGCCGTCGAGCCGTCGGCGCAGCCGGGCGACGGCGTCGTCGTCCGCCTCCAGGAGGTAGATCACCTCGAACGCGGGCCCGGCGGTCGGCGCCCCTTCCGGGTCCGTCGCGGGGTCGGCGCACTCCCCGGGGCCGCAGCCGGGGACGGGTGCGAAGGAGGTCCGGGGCACCGCCCGGCCTCCGCCGCCGGTCCCGCCCGGTGTCTCGCCGGTGAGCGTCTGGACCAGGGCGGCGAGCACCGCGACCAGGCCCCTGCCGCCCGCGTCCACCACTCCCGCGCGCCGCAGCACGGCCAGCTGGTCCGGTGTGGCGGCCAGGGCGGTGCGGGCCCCCTCGTGGGCGGCCCGGGCCACCGCGCCGCAGTCGCCCTCGGCTCCGGCGGCCGCTTCGGCGGCGGCCGCGGCGACGGTGAGGACCGTGCCCTCGACGGGGTGGGCCACCGCCCGGCGGGCCGAGTCGGCCGCGTGCCGCAGGGCGTGCCGCAGGCCCTGCCCGTCGGCGTGGGGGGCGGCCTCGTCCCCCGCCAGCACCTGGGCCATGCCGCGCAGCAGCTGGGCCAGGATGGTGCCGGAGTTCCCGCGGGCGCCGATCAGCGCGCCGTGCGCCATGGCCCGCGCGGCGTCGGCCAGGGTCGGCCCGGAGCCCGCGCCGGGGGCGGCTCCGGGGCCGGTCGCGGCCCCCGCCTCGTGGCCCTCGAACACGGCTTCGACGGCCGCGGCGGCGGACTCGACGGTGAGGTACAGGTTCGTGCCGGTGTCCCCGTCGGCGACGGGGTAGACGTTGATGGCGTCGATCTCCTCGCGCGCCCGTCCCAGTGCGTCCAGCGCGAGGCCGCACCACGCACGCACCGCGAGAGCATCGAAGAATGTCTGCGGCACCTGCGCCACCGCGCCTCCCTGAGCTGCTGGCCGTGGCACGCAGCGTAGACCTTGGGGGCCGGACCGCCCCAGGAGGGCCGGGCGGGGGGCGGGGGCCGTCATGGTAGTTTCGTTCTACGGGTGCAGCCGTTGTATGCTGCTCCGGTTGCCCGATCCGATCGGGCCTTCCCCCTGGCACCGCCACTCGGATCCGACGGACTCCCCGGAGTTCCCGGATCGTGATCCCGGCATGCCGGGATCAACCGTAAGTGCATCTGAAGTCTTTGGAGTGACCCGTGGCTGCCAACTGCGACGTCTGCGGCAAGGGGCCGGGCTTCGGCAACAACATCTCGCACTCGCACCGCCGTACGTCCCGTCGCTGGAACCCGAACATCCAGCGTGTGCGTACCGTGGTCGGCGGGACGCCGAAGCGCGTGAACGCCTGCACCTCGTGCATCAAGGCCGGCAAGGTCTCGCGCTGACGCTTCCGCTGAGCGCGCTGCCACACCCGGTTCCGCCGCACTGAGCCGGTCCACCCCCAGGTGGACCGGCTTTTTGCCGTGCCGCCGCGCGTGAGCGCAGGGGGCCGCCGCGCCCGCATCTCGGGACGGTGACCGCCACGGTCGCCGTCCGGCCGCCCGCCCGTCGGTGGCTCCCGCTGCCGCGCGTGTTCTGCGGCCCGACTGCCGGCTCCCGCTGCCGCCCGTGTTCAGCGGCCCGGCTGCCGGAAGGTCCAGCCGTGGTCCACCGGGCCGATGCCGCCGCCCAGGGCGAACCCGGCGGCCAGCGCCCCGGTGACGTACGCCTTCGCGCCGGCCACCGCTTCCGGCACCGTCCGGCCCTTGGCCAGCTCCGAGGCGATGGCCGAGGCCAGCGTGCACCCGGTGCCGTGGGTGTGCCGGTTGTCGTGGCGCGGGGCGCGCAGCCAGTGCTCCTCGGTGCCGTCCGTCAGCAGGTCGACGGCCTCGCCCCGCAGGTGACCGCCCTTGATCACCACCCAGCGCGGCCCGAACTCCAGCACCGCGTCGGCCGCCCGCCGCATCTCCTCCTCGGCGCGCACGCGGACGCCGGTGAGCTGCTCGACCTCGTCGAGGTTGGGGGTGGCGACGGTCGCGGCCGGCAGCAGCCTGGTGCGCACCGAGTCCAGGGCGGAGGCGGCCAACAGCGCGTCCCCGTGCTTGGACACCCCCACCGGGTCCACGACGGCGGGCACGTCCGTGCCGGCGATCAGCTCGGCCACCGCCCCGACCAGTTCCGCCGACGCCAGCATGCCGGTCTTGACCGCCTGCACGCCGATGTCGTCCACCACGCTGCGGTACTGGGCCCGCACCGCCTCCACCGGCAGTTCCCAGGCGCCCTGCACGCCGAGCGAGTTCTGCGCGGTCACCGCGGTGAGCACGCTCATGCCGTGCACGCCGAGCGCCAGCATCGTCTTCAGGTCCGCCTGGATGCCGGCTCCGCCGCCGGAGTCGGACCCGGCCACGGTGAGCACCCGGGGCGGTGCGGTCCCCGCGCTCATGACTCGATGTCCCCGAAGTGGTCCCAGCCGCCCTTGCTGGTCCAGGGCGCCCCGTCGACGGTCACCTGGGGCAGCGCCGAGGGGTTGAGCACCTCGCCGATCACCTTCCAGCGGGCGGGCAGCTTCACGTCCGGCGGGAAGGTCGCCACGATGGCGTGGTCCTCTCCCCCGGTCAGTACCCACTGCATGGGGTCGACGCCGACGGCCTGGCCGATGTCGTTCATCTGGGAGGGGATGTCGACGGCGCCGGAGCGGATGTCGATGCGCACCTTGCTGGCCTCCGCGATGTGCCCGAGGTCGGCGATCAGGCCGTCGCTCACGTCGCACATCGCGGTCGCGCCCAGTCCGGCCGCGGCCGGGCCCGCGTGGTACGGCGGTTCGGGCCGTCGGTGCGCCTCCACGAAGGCGCGCGGGGAACGGAAGCCGCGGGACAGGACCGCGTGGCCGGCGGCGGACCAGCCGAGCCAGCCGGTCACCGCCACGAGGTCACCGGGCTGGGCGCCGCCCCGGGTCACCGGCTCCTGGTTGCGCAGGTCGCCGAGCGCGGTGATCGACACCATGATCTGATCGCCGCGCACCACGTCGCCGCCGACCACCGCGGCCCCCGCGACCTGGCACTCGTCGCGCAGCCCGTCCATCAGCTCGCTGGGCCAGGTGACCGGCAGCTCCGACGGGACGACGAGGCCGAGCAGCAGCGCGGTCGGCACGGCGCCCATGGCCGCGATGTCGGCGAGGTTCTGGGCCGCGGCCTTGCGGCCGACGTCGTAGGCGGTGGACCAGTCGCGGCGGAAGTGGCGGCCCTCCAGCAGGATGTCGGTGCTGGCCACGACCCTGCGGTCGGGTGCGGCGACCACCGCGGCGTCGTCGCCGGGGCCGACCCGGACCGCCGGGGTGGTGGTGAGACGGGAGGTGAGCTCCCTGATGAGCCCGAACTCCCCGAGCTCACCAACAGTGCCCTTCATTTCCCTTGCTCCCCTTCTGTCCCTGTCCGTTCCCGGTCGCGAGTCCTCTGTCCGCTCGCTACGGTCGAGGTGACCGTCCACTTCTCTCCTGCCGGACCCCCGGCGCGCAAGGCCCGGTCCCCGCACATCTCCCCGCGGCGAGCGGCGACGCGATACCGTGGCGTTCCTTTTCCCCACATGATCCTCGTGGCCGCTGTGGAGGTTCCGTGGTACAGGCGTACATCCTGATCCAGACGGAGGTCGGCAAGGCGTCGACCGTCGCCGATCTGATCGGCAAGATTTCCGGGGTGATCCAGGCCGAGGACGTGACCGGGCCGTACGACGTGATCGTCCGCGCCCAGGCGGACACCGTCGACGACCTGGGCCGCATGGTGGTCGCCAAGGTCCAGCAGGTGGACGGCATCACCCGCACCCTGACCTGCCCGGTCGTCCATCTGTAGCCCCCGTCTACCCTGTGCCGGTGAACTCCTTCCGTCACCGGCTCGCCCTGCTGCCCGCGTTCGCCGCGCTGCTCTCCGTCGCGGGCTGCTCCCCGGCGGGCGACGACGCGTCCGTGGCGGTTCCCCGTCCGGACGCGAAGGTCGCCGAACACTGCCGGAACCTGGACGACGTCCTGCCGGACGTGGTGGACGGCGAGAAGCGCGACGATCCCGAACCCGCGTCCGAACTGACCGCGGGCTGGGGCGGCGTGGCGATCATACTGCGGTGCGGTGTGGACCGGCCGCCGAAGATGACCGACCCCCGGGTGGCGAGCGGCCACGACCCGGAGGCGGTCGCGGGCGGGGTCGAGGGCGTCGACTGGCTGATGGAGCGGGAGGACGGGGACACGCACCGGTTCACCACCGCCCTCCGCGAGGCCTACGTGGAGGTGCGGGTGAGCGACGGACGGGACGGCACGGGCGTGCTGGTCGACCTGGCCCCGGCCGTGAAGAAGGCGATCCCCGAAGGGATCGCCCCCTGAGCACCGGGCCGGGCGCTCGCGGTCGCCGCGGGCCGGGCGGCCCGCCGTGCGCGGGTCAGCGCAGGCCGGTCGAGCGGCGCAGCGCGGCCTGCACCAGGCGGTCCACCAGCTCCGCGTAACCGACGCCGGTGGCCTGCCACATCTGCGGGTACATGGAGATCGGTGTGAAGCCGGGCATGGTGTTGATCTCGTTGATCACGAACTCGCCGTCCTCGGTGAGGAAGAAGTCCGCGCGCACCAGCCCCTCGCAGGCGGCGGCGTCGAACGCCTCGACAGCGAGCCGGCGCACCTCGGCGGTCTGCTCGTCGGTCAGCGGGGCGGGCACCAGACCGGGCGTGGAGTCGATGTACTTGGCCTCGAAGTCGTAGTAGGCGTGCGCGTCGGGCGGCGGGATCTCCGCGGGCACCGAGGCGCGCGGGCCGTCCTCGAACTCCAGCACCCCGCACTCGATCTCGCGGCCGTGCAGGGCCGCCTCCACCAGGATCTTCGGGTCGTGCCGCTGGGCCTCGGCGATCGCCTCGTCCAGACCGGCGAGGCCGTCCACCTTGGTGATGCCGATGGACGAGCCCGCGCGGGCGGGTTTCACGAACACCGGCCAGCCGTGCTCGGCGGCGAAGTCGACGATCTTCTTGCGGGCGGCCGGTTCGTCGCGCTCCCACTCGCGCGGCCGGATCACCACGTAGGGGCCGACCTTGAGGCCGAACGAGGCGAACACCCGCTTCATGTACTCCTTGTCCTGGCCGACGGCCGAGGCGAGCACCCCGGAGCCCACGTAGGGGACGCCGGACAGCTCCAGGAGGCCCTGGAGGGTGCCGTCCTCCCCGTAGGGGCCGTGCAGCACCGGGAAGACCACGTCGACCTCGCCGAGCGCCTTGGGCACCGAGCCCGGTTCGCTGTAGACGACTTCGCGGTTCGCCGGGTCGACGGGGAGCACCACACCGCCGTCGGCGGACTCCGCGAGCTGGTCCACGCTGGGCTGCCTGCGGTCCACGATGGCCATGCGTTCGGGGTCGTCGGCGGTGAGGGCCCAGCGGCCGTCCCGGGTGATGCCGATCGGCAGGACGTCGTACTTGGTCCGGTCGATGGCCTTGAGGACGGCGCCCGCGGTGACCACGGAGATCCCGTGTTCGGAGCTGCGCCCGCCGAACACGACGGCCACGCGCGGCTTGCGCGGCGGCTGCTCGGGGCTCTGGGGGAGGTTCTCGGTGCTCATATCGCGACGAGACTACCCGTTGGCGGTGCCCCGACACAGCGCCCGCAACGCCGCGGAATCGGCCGTGCCGTCCGGCACCCGGCCGGGTGCGGCCGGGCGGTCGCTCAGCGTCGTTCGGGCTTCGCGCTGCGCGACATCAGCTCCTTGAGGGCGACCACGGGCGGCTTGCCCTCGTGCACGATGCCGACGACCGTCTCGGTGAGCGGCATGTCGACGTCGTGGCGGCGGGCCAGATCCAGCACCGACTCGCAGGACTTGACGCCCTCGGCGGTCTGCTTGGTGACCGCGATGGTCTCCTGCAGGGTCATGCCCTTGCCGAGGTTGGTGCCGAAGGTGTGGTTGCGCGACAGCGGCGAGGAGCAGGTCGCCACCAGGTCGCCCAGGCCCGCCAGGCCCGAGAAGGTGAGCGGGTCGGCGCCCAGGGCGACGCCGAGCCGGGTGGTCTCGGCGAGCCCGCGGGTGATGAGCGAGCCCTTGGCGTTGTCGCCGAGGCCCATGCCGTCCGCGATGCCGACGGCCAGCCCGATCACGTTCTTCACCGCGCCGCCCAGCTCGCAGCCGATGACGTCGGTGTTGGTGTACGGGCGGAAGTACGGGGTGTGGCACGCGGTCTGGAGCCGCCGCGCGACGGTCTCGTCGGCGCAGGCGACGACGGCCGCGGCGGGCATCCGGGCGGCGATCTCGCGGGCCAGGTTGGGTCCGGTGACGACGGCGACGCGGTCGGCGCCGACCCGGGCCACGTCCTCGATGACCTCGCTCATCCGCATGGCGGAGCCGAGTTCGACGCCCTTCATCAGCGACACCAGGACCGTGTCGGCCGCGAGCAGCGGCGTCCAGTCGGCGAGGTTGCCGCGCAGGGTCTGCGAGGGGACGGCGAGGACGGTGAAGTCGGCGTCCTTGGCGGCCTCGGCGGCGTCCGTGGTGGCCCGCAGGTTCCTCGGGAGCTCCACGCCCGGCAGGTAGTCGGGGTTGGTGCGGGTGGAGTTGACCGCCTCCGCGAGTTCGGTGCGCCGGCCCCACAGCACGACGTCGCAGCCCGCGTCGGCGAGGACCATGCCGAACGCGGTGCCCCAGGATCCGGTGCCGAACACCGCGGCCTTGACCGGCTTGCTCACGTGCCCAGCCCTTCCTCACGCGCGGCGCCGCCGCCGTCCGGGGCGGTCCGCTCGGCCGTCGTCCGTCCCCCGGCCGCCTGCTCCCCGGTCGCCCGGTTCCGTCCCGGCGTCCGCGTCTTGTTCTGCGTCTGCCGCTGCGCCCGGGTCCTGCGGCGCTGCTCGACCCGTTCGCGGCGCGGGTCGTAGGGCGTCCCGGGGGCCTTCTCGCCCCGGATCTCCTCCAACTGGCGGGTGATGGCGGCCATGATCGCCTCGGTCGCCTCCTTGAGCAGTTCCGGGGTCATCTCCCGGTCGTAGAAGCGGTCCAGGTCGACCGGCGGACCGGCCAGGACGCGGTGGGTCTTGCGGGGCAGCAGCCGGGGCTTCCTGGCGTACGGCGGCAGGATCTCGTTGGCTCCCCACTGGGCGACCGGGATGACCGGGCACTTGGTCTGCAGGGCCACGCGGGCGGCACCGGTCTTGCCGGTCATCGGCCAGCCGTCGGGGTCACGGGTGAGGGTGCCCTCGGGGTAGAAGGCGACGCACTCGCCCCGCTCCACGGCGTCGATGGCGGCCCGGAAGGCGCTGAGGGCGTCCGTGCTCTCGCGGTACACCGGGATCTGGCCGGTACCGCGCATCGCGGCGCCGACGAATCCCTTCTTGAAAAGCCCGCTCTTCGCGAGGAATCGCGGAACGCGTCCGGTGTTGTACTGGAAATGCGCGTAGGCGAAGGGATCGATGTGCGAATTGTGGTTCACCGCGGTGATAAATCCACCGTCGGCCGGAATGTTCTCCATTCCGCGCCAGTCGCGCTTGATCAGTACCACCAGCGGCGGTTTGCAGATCACCGCGGCGAAGCGGTACCAGAAGCCGATTCTGCGGCGCGGCACAAGGACACCTTCCTCTAGAGCCTGGTCCCGGGGGCCAGGCGGGCCGCACAAGTGTCGCCCCGGGCCGCCGGTCTGTCGAGAACACGGTACGCCCCGGCGGGCCGGGGGCCGGGTGTGCCGGGGGACAATGACCGGGACAAGAGAGGGACGTAACACTCGTGCAGTGGACCTTGGTGGTACCCGTGAAGCCGCTGGCCCGGGCCAAGAGCAGGCTCTCGGACGCCGCGGACGACGGGCTGCGCCCCCATCTCGCCCTGGCCTTCGCCCTGGACACGGTGGCGGCCGCGCTGGCGTGCCCGGCGGTCGGGGGTGTGGTGGTCGTCACGGACGACGGACCGGCCGGCCGCGCCCTGGCCGCACTCGGTGCGGGCGTCGTCCCCGACGAGCCGCGCGACGGCCTGAACGCCGCCCTGGCGCACGGCGCGGACGTGGTCCGGGCCCGCCGGCCCGCGGCCGCGGTGGCCGCGCTCAACGCCGATCTCCCGGCTCTGCGGCCGGCGGAACTGTCCCGGGTCCTCGATGCCGCCTCCGCTTTTCCGCGGGCTTTCCTCAGTGACGCGGCGGGCAGTGGCACCACCTTGCTGTCCGCCGCCCCCGGGCGGGAACTGCTGCCCTGTTTCGGTGTCGGCTCCCGGGCCCGGCACCGGGCGTCGGGAGCGGTGGAACTGAGCCCCGGCGGCGTGGACTCCGTGCGGCAGGACGTGGACACCGGCGCGGACCTGCGGGCCGCCCTGGCGCTCGGGACCGGGCCCCGCACGGCCGCGGCCGCCGCGCGCCTGTCGATGTCCGGGCAGTAGGCTGCCGGGCATGCAGGCGACGGCGTACACCTACGACCCGGAGAGCCGCAGCGGCCAGGTGCTGCTGGACGACGGCACCCCGGTGCCCTTCGACGCCCCGGCGTTCGACGCGGGGGGCCTGCGGCTGCTGCGGCCCGGGCAGCGGGTGCGCATCGAGACGGAGGGCGACGGCGACGCCCGGCGGATCACGCTCGTCACCCTGTACACCTTCTGATCACCGCCCGCGGAAACCCTTCGCCCGCGGACGCCCGTCACGGACTCCCGTCGTACCTGGACTCCCGTCGCGCCGGACGCCCGTCGCCCCCGGAAGCCCGTCGGCGGTGCCCGGACACGCCGCGGGCCGGACTCCCCGGTCGGAGTCCGGCCCGGCGCGTGAGTGCCGCCCGTGCGCGGCTACTTCTTGCGGGCGGTGGTCTTCTTGGCGGTGGTCTTGCGCGCGGTCGACTTCTTGGCGGGCGCCTTCGTGGCCGTGGCCTTCTTCGCCGGGGCCTTCTTGGCGGCCGTCTTCTTCGCCGCGGTGGTCTTGGCGGTGCTCGCCGTCTTCTTGGCGGGTGCCTTCTTCGCCGTGGTCTTCTTCGCGGCGGCGGTCTTGGTGGCGGGTGCCTTCTTCGCCGCCGTCTTGCGGGCCGCGGTGGTCTTCGACGCCCCCGTCGCCTTCTTGGCGGCGGCCTTCTTGCCCGCGGCCTTGGAGATCGTGGGGGGCGGGCCGGACAGGCTGCCCTTGGGGGCCTTCTTGACGGCGATGTCGTTCTTCGGGAGCTTCTTGGAGCCACTGACCAGGTCCTTGAAACCCTGGCCCGCCCGGAAACGCGGAACGGAGGTCTTCTTGACCCGAACCCGCTCGCCCGTCTGGGGGTTGCGGGCGTAGCGGGCCGGACGGTCGACCTTCTCGAACGAGCCGAAGCCGGTGACCGAGACCCGGTCTCCCGCCACCACGGCGCGGACGATGGCGTCCAGTACCGCGTCGACAGCGTCGGCGGCCTGCTGCCGGCCGCCCATCTTGTCGGCAATCGCTTCTACGAGCTGCGCCTTGTTCACGTCTTCCCCTTCGGAGACATCGCCGGAACGAATCTGTTCAAGCGTTTTCGCACGTTAGGCAGATATATACCGCAAATCAAACACGAAACGGGCTTATCACCCTTGTGCCGCAACGAACTCGGTTGTCTCGGCTGGCTCAGCGTTCCTCTTCGGGGAATCGACCCTCGTCGAGGTCCGCGATGAACCGCTCCAGACGCCTTGCCGCAGTGGCGAGATCGTGCTTGGCCACGGCCGTGATGACCAGCAGTTTCCGGGTCAGCGCCATCCGTACGCCCTCCGGGACTTGCAGTGCGCGCACCCCTGCGTGCGCTTCCTTGAGCCGGACCGCGACCGCCGCGTAGAGCTCGAGTTGGCCGTCGTGTTCCATGCACAGATTGTGCCATCTGGGGCGAGTTGTCGCCCCCGCAGGGGGTAACTGCCGCTGCTGACAGCCGTGCGGGAGCGGGCGGGGGTCACGGGCACATGACACGTGTACCCAGGCAACAACCGCCATAACGTGGGAAGTTGCGGGCCACCTCGGTCGCGTGCGGACGCGCGGGGGAGCAGAAACGTCCGTACCCCCGATCGGTGGGATCGGGGGTACGGACGGGCGTTTCGGTGGCCGAAAGTCGACCTGCCGCGAGGACTTCGCGGCCCGGCGGTCAGGCCGTGAGCGTCCGCGGCTTGAACGACGGGCGCCGCTCCTCGTACGCGGCGATGTCCGCCTCGTTCTGCAGGGTGATGGAGATGTCGTCCAGGCCGTTCAGCAGCCGCCAGCGGGCGTTCTCGTCGAGCTCGAAGGCGGCGGTGATGCCCTCGGCGCGCACCTCACGGGACTCGAGGTCGACGGTGATCTCCGCGGTGGGGTCGGCCTCGGTCAGCTCCCACAGGGCATCCACCGTCGCCTGCTCCAGGACCACGGTGAGCAGACCGTTCTTCAGCGAGTTGCCGCGGAAGATGTCGGCGAAGCGGGAGGAGATCACGGCCTTGAAGCCGTAGTTCTGCAGCGCCCAGACGGCGTGCTCGCGCGAGGAGCCGGTGCCGAAGTCGGGGCCGGCGACGAGCACCGTGGCGCCCTGCCGCTCGGGGCGGTTGAGCACGAACTCCGGGTCCTTGCGCCAGGCCTCGAACAGCCCGTCCTCGAACCCGTCCCGGGTCACCTTCTTGAGCCAGTGGGCGGGGATGATCTGGTCGGTGTCGACGTTGCTGCGGCGCAGCGGGACGGCCCGGCCGGTGTGGGTGGTGAATGCTTCCATGACTGATCAGACTCCAGCGGGCGTACGGGCGTCGGCGTCGGCGAGGTCGGCCGGGGAGGCCAGGTGACCGAGGACCGCGGTGGCCGCGGCGACCTGCGGGGACACCAGGTGGGTGCGGCCCCCCTTGCCCTGCCGGCCCTCGAAGTTGCGGTTGGAGGTGGAGGCGGAGCGCTCACCGGGGGCGAGCTGGTCGGGGTTCATGCCCAGGCACATGGAACAGCCCGCGTGCCGCCACTCGGCCCCGGCCTCCTTGAAGACCACGTCCAGGCCCTCCGAGACGGCCTGCAGACCGACCCGCGCGGAGCCGGGGACGACCAGCATGCGTACGCCGTCGGCGACTTTGCGGCCCTTGACGATCTCGGCGGCGGCCCGCAGGTCCTCGATGCGGCCGTTGGTGCAGGAGCCTACGAAGACGGTGTCCACACCGATGGAGCGCAGCGGCTGCCCGGCCTCCAACCCCATGTACTCCAGGGCCTTCTCGGCGGCCAGCCGCTCCGAGGCGTCCTCGTACGAAGCAGGGTCGGGGACCGACGCCGAAAGCGGCGCGCCCTGGCCGGGGTTGGTGCCCCAGGTGACGAACGGGGACAGCTCGGCGGCCTCGATGACGACCTCGGCGTCGAACTCGGCGTCGTCGTCGGACCTCAGCGTCTTCCAGTAGGCGACGGCCGCGTCCCAGTCCTCGCTCTGGGGGGCGTGCGGGCGGCCCTCCAGGTAGGCGAAGGTGGTCTCGTCGGGGGCGATCATGCCCGCGCGGGCGCCGGCCTCGATCGACATGTTGCAGATGGTCATCCGGGCTTCCATCGACAGCTTCTCGATGGCCTCGCCGCGGTACTCCAGGACGTAGCCCTGACCGCCGCCGGTGCCGATCTTCGCGATGATCGCCAGGATCAGGTCCTTGGCGGTGACGCCGTCGGGCAGCTCGCCGTTGACCGTGATCGCCATGGTCTTCGGGCGGGCCATGGGCAGCGTCTGGGTGGCCAGCACGTGCTCGACCTGGGAGGTGCCGATGCCGAAGGCGAGTCCGCCGAAGGCGCCGTGGGTGGAGGTGTGCGAGTCGCCGCAGACGACGGTCATGCCGGGCTGGGTCAGTCCCAGCTGCGGGCCGACCACGTGCACCACGCCCTGCTCGACGTCGCCCAGCGGGTGCAGCCGGACGCCGAAGTCGGCGCAGTTCTTGCGCAGCGTCTCCAGCTGGATCCGGGAGACCGGGTCGGCGATGGGCTTGTCGATGTCCAGGGTCGGGGTGTTGTGGTCCTCGGTGGCGATGGTGAGGTCGGTGCGGCGCACCCGGCGGCCGCTCTTGCGGAGACCGTCGAAGGCCTGCGGGCTGGTCACCTCGTGCAGCAGGTGCAGATCGATGAAGAGGAGATCGGGCTCGCCCTCGGCGCGCCGGACGACGTGGTCGTCCCAGACCTTCTCCGCGAGTGTCCTACCCATCGCTTTCCCTCCGGCCGGCACGCACTCGGCGCCGGCCCAACTAGAGATCTGTGCGGAGGCGAGGCGCCCGTATCCCCTGTCAGCCGGGCGTCCGCCACCAGGCCCTGATGTCCACGCTCGTGTCCACGGGCCGCGTTGCTTCCGTGTTTCAAGAGTGGCGGGTTCCACGGAAAATTGAACTTGCGTTTCACAGAGTGAGACGCAAGTATCGTTTCATGGACAACAGTAGCGGCGTCGGCGTTCTGGACAAGGCGGCCCTCGTCCTGAGCGCTCTGGAGTCCGGCCCGGCCACCCTCGCGGGACTGGTCGGGGCGACCGGACTGGCACGACCCACGGCCCACCGCCTGGCCGTGGCGCTGGAACACCACCGTCTGGTGGCGCGGGACATGCAGGGCCGGTTCATCCTCGGCCCGCGCCTGGCCGAACTGGCCGCGGCGGCCGGTGAGGACCGCCTGCTCGCCACGGCGGGCCCGGTGCTGACCCACCTGCGGGACGTCACCGGCGAGAGCGCCCAGCTCTACCGCCGCCAGGGCGACATGCGCATCTGCGTCGCCGCGGCGGAGCGCCTGTCCGGGCTCAGGGACACGGTGCCGGTGGGATCCACCCTGACGATGAAGGCCGGCTCCTCCGCGCAGATCCTGCTCGCCTGGGAGGAGCCGGAGCGGCTGCACCGCGGCCTGCAGGGCGCCCGCTTCACGGCGACGGCCCTGTCGGGCGTGCGGCGCCGCGGCTGGGCCCAGTCGATCGGCGAGCGGGAGCCCGGGGTCGCCTCCGTCTCCGCACCGGTGCGGGGGCCGTCCAACCGCGTGGTCGCCGCCGTCTCCGTCTCCGGTCCGATCGAGCGCCTGACCCGGCACCCGGGGCGCATGCACGCGCAGGCCGTGATCGACGCCGCCGGCCGCCTCTCCGAGGCGCTGCGCCGCTCCTGACCCCTCTCCCCCGCCCGATCGCCGGGACGGGCCCGCCTCAACGCCGCGGCGGACCCTCTCCCGGCCCCACGCGCCGCCGGCCACCACCGGCGGCGCCGCCGTTTCCCCGGCCCTCGCGCCCGTCCCGCCGGGTCGTGCCCCGCGGGCGGTGCCCGGCTCACCCGGCGTCCCCGGGCGACGGCACCCGGCCTCCCGGGCAGCCCGCGCGCCTGCCGTTCGGTCCCGCTTCTCGTCCGCCCCGTGCCACCGACGGGGAGTTGGTGCCCGGAGGGCCCAAGGACGGCTCGTGCGCGGGCCGGTGCGCGCCTCCGGGGCAGGACCCGGAGGGGGCGGGCCGTGGCCTCCGCCGTGCGCTGCTGTTCCGGTCCGGTCGGCGCTTCTCGCTCGCACCGCCGGTCCGGGAGGCGGTGTCGGCCCGGCACGGTGAGGCCGGGTGAGCGGGAACACGCGAAAGCCCCCCACCGAGGTGGAGGGCTTTCGTGTCGTGTACCCCCGACCGGATTCGAACCGGCGCTACCGCCTTGAGAGGGCGGCGTGCTAGGCCGCTACACAACGGGGGCGTGGATCACGCGTTGCCGCGGATCCTGCTGGTCTACCTGGACTCGAACCAAGACTAACTGAACCAGAATCAGTCGTGCTGCCAATTACACCATAGACCAATGTGGTTTAGACCAGTCAGTACCCCCGACCGGATTCGAACCGGCGCTACCGCCTTGAGAGGGCGGCGTGCTAGGCCGCTACACAACGGGGGCCCTGGCGATCCCCACCCGGCCGTAGCCGGGTGTTGTCACCGCGAGGGCAGCGGGAGCTACCCGGACTGCCTTCGCGGGATGGATCTGTACCCCCGACCGGATTCGAACCGGCGCTACTGCCTTGAGAGGGCAGCGTGCTAGGCCGCTACACAACGGGGGCTTGCGGATGTGATCCGCGGTGCAGATGAGCTCTGCGAGCTGGCCTACCTGGACTCGAACCAAGACTAACTGAACCAGAATCAGTCGTGCTGCCAATTACACCATAGGCCACTGGAACGCAAGCCCCGGAGGGGATCTTGTTCTAGCTGTGCGCCCGGGGTTCCGGCTCGGTGACCGGCGCCCCTCGGCGCAGGAAGAACATTACCCGAAGGAGGACGGGGCTCCAAAACGAGTATCCGGGCCCCCGAGGACGGCGGGGAGTTCGGCCAGGGAGGCGATGCGGCGCGGGCCCTCGGGCGGTTCCACGCTCGCCCGGTCGCCGGAGCGGTCGATCCACACCGACAGCAGCCCCGCGTCGGCGGCCCCGCGGCCGTCGATCTCCGGGTGGTCCCCCACGTACGCCACCTCCCCGGGCGGCAGCCCCAGGGCGTCGCACGCCGCCAGGAAGGCGCCCGGCTCCGGCTTGGAGACGCCCAGCTCGGCGGCGCACAGGACGGCCTCGAAGCGGTCGTGCACCCCGAGGACGCGCAGCTTGCGGTCCTGGACGTGCTGGCTGGAGTTGGAGAGCACCGCGTGGCGGTGGCTGGCGGCCAGGGCGTCGAGCACGGGCAGCACGTCCGGGAAGAGGCTCCAGGCGGACTCGTAGTGCCTCACGTAGCGCTGGAACCAGGCGTCGGCCTCGTCGTCGGTCAGCTCCCGCCCCAGGAACACCCGGGTGCGGTCGCGCCGCTGCGTGACGAAGTCCACCTCGCCGGCGGCGAACCGCGCCCACTGGGCCTCGGTGATCTCCCGCCAGCGCACGAGGGCCTCCTCGGCCGACCCGTACCCGGCGAGCAGCCCCTCGGCCGCCAGGTGGACGCGCATGCCCTCGCGGTCGGCGGTGGTGTAGTCGAAGAGTGTGTCGTCCACGTCCCAGACGACGGCCCGGATCCCCATGCCACCAGCCTAGGGTCCGCGGGCCCGGGCACGCGCGGCACGGGGCGGCGGCCGTGACGGCCGCCGCCCCGTGTCGGTGCGCTGCGGGTGGGTTACGCGGCGAGCTTCGCCAGCGCCGCGTCGATCCTGGCCAGCGTGGTCTCCCGGCCCAGGACCTCCAGGGACTCGAACAGCGGCAGACCGACGGTGCGGCCGGTGACGGCGACGCGGACGGGCGCCTGGGCCTTGCCGAGCTTGAGGCCGTGGGCCTCGCCGGCGGCCAGGACGGCCTCCTTCAGGGACTCGGCGGAGGTCCAGTCGGCGGCCTCCAGCTTCTCCCGGGCGGTGCGCAGCAGGGCGTCGGAGCCCTCCTTCATCGCCTTGTTCCACGACGCCTCGTCGAAGACCGGCTCCGGCAGGAACAGGAAGTCGACGTTGTCGGTGATCTCGGAGAGGACCTTCAGGCGGGTCTGCGCGTGCGGGGCGACGGCCTGCCACTTGGCCTCGTCGAAGTCCTCCGGCGCCCAGGGGGCGAAGGGGGCGCGGAGCCACGGACGGCAGCGCTCGGCGAAGTCCTTCACGTCGAGCATCCGGATGTGGTCGGCGTTGATCGCCTCGCACTTCTTGAGGTCGAAGCGGGCCGGGTTGGGCTGCACGTCGGTGACGTCGAAGGCCGCGACCATCTCCTCGACCGAGAAGACGTCCCGGTCGGCGGAGAGCGACCAGCCGAGCAGGGAGAGGTAGTTGAGCAGGCCCTCGGGGAGGAAGCCGCGCTCCCGGTAGAGGTTGAGCGAGGACTGCGGGTCCCGCTTGGAGAGCTTCTTGTTGCCCTCGCCCATCACGTACGGCAGGTGACCGAAGGCCGGGGTCTCCTTGGCGATGCCCAGTTCCGTCAGCGCCTTGTAGAGGGCGATCTGGCGGGGGGTGGAGGAGAGCAGGTCCTCGCCGCGCAGGACGTGGGTGATCTCCATCAGGGCGTCGTCGACCGGGTTGACCAGGGTGTACAGCGGGGCGCCGTTGGCGCGCACGATGCCGTAGTCCGGGACGTTCTCCGGGAGGTAGGTGATCTCGCCGCGGACCAGGTCGGTGAAGGTGATCGCCTCGTCCGGCATGCGGAAGCGGACGATCGGCTCGCGGCCCTGGGCCCGGTACTCCTCGACCTGCGCGTCGGTCAGCTCACGGCAGTGGCCGTCGTAGCCGGAGGGCTTCCCGGCGGCGCGGGCGGCCTCGCGGCGGGTGTCCAGCTCCTGCTGGGAGCAGTAGCAGTGGTAGGCGTGCCCGGCGTCCAGCAGCTTCGCCGCGACGTCCCGGTAGACGTCCATGCGCTCGGACTGGCGGTACGGGGCGTGGGGGCCGCCGACCTCGGGGCCCTCGTCCCAGTCGAAGCCCAGCCAGCGCATCGCGTCGAGCAGCTGGGTGTAGGACTCCTCGGAGTCGCGGGCCGCGTCGGTGTCCTCGATGCGGAAGACCAGGGTGCCGCCGTGGTGCTTGGCGAACGCCCAGTTGAACAGGGCGGTGCGGACCAGGCCCACGTGGGGGTTACCGGTGGGCGAGGGACAGAAACGGACGCGTACGGGAGACGAGCCGGGTGCGCTAGCCACGCTTGACAACCTTGTTGGTGAGAGTGCCGATGCCTTCGATGGTGACGGCGACTTCGTCGCCGACGTGGAGGGGGCCGACGCCGGCCGGGGTGCCCGTGAGGATCACGTCGCCCGGGAGCAGGGTCATGGCCTCGGAGATGTTGACGACCAGGTCCTCGATGGAGTGGATCATCTCGCTGGTGCGGCCGAGCTGGCGCTGGGCGCCGTCGACCGTCAGCTGGATGGTCAGGTCGCCCGCGGCGGCGAGGTCCAGGCCGGTCTCCACCCACGGGCCGAGCGGGCAGGAGGTGTCGAAGCCCTTGGCGCGGGCCCACTGCTTCTCGCGCCGCTGGACGTCGCGGGCGGTGACGTCGTTGGCGCAGGTGTAGCCGAACACGACGTCCTTGACGCGTTCACGGGGGACCTCGCGGCACATCCGCCCGATGACCACGGCCAGCTCGGCCTCGTGGTGCAGCTCCTGGGAGAAGGAGGGGTACTGGATCTCGTCGCCGGAGCCGATCACCGAGGTGGCGGGCTTGAGGAAGGCGAAGGGGGCGTCGGGGACCTCGTTGCCCATCTCCTTCGCGTGCTCGGCGTAGTTGCGGCCGAAGGCCACGACCTTGTTGGGCAGCACCGGGGGCAGCAGCCTGACCTTGTTCAGCGGGACCCTGGTGCCGGAGAGCTCGAAGTCGGCGAACGGGATGCCCTTGATGATGTTCAGGACGAGTTCGTCCTGCCGGTCGCCCTCGACCGCACCGAAGGCGACGTTCCCGTCGATGGAAAATCTGGCGATGCGCACGGGATGCCTGTCCCCTTGACTGAGCCGGCTGGAGTCTGACGCTCCAGGCTAACGCGGCGGGGTGCCGGGTCCGGACGCACGAGCGCCGGGCGCCCCGCTGAACGAGGGGCACCCGGCGTGCGTACTGACCGGTGTCGGTGTCAGTGCGCGGCGGCGGCCGCGACCGGGATCTCCATGAGGACGGTGCGCTTGGGGTTGGCAGTCCTGGCCGGGAGTTCGACGGCGTGTTCCTGCTGGGCCGGCGTCTGCAGGTCGTCGGCGCCGTCGAGGTGGGCCAGCGTCGTGCGTCGCGGGTTGGCGATCTTGTGGAACATCGTCGTCGTCTTCACTGTTTACTGGACCCTGTTCTGCTCGAGGGCGCCCGCCGGGTCCGAATGGTCCCGGTCGGACGCGGGTTGACGGTTCTGCCATCCCTGTAAAGCGTCAGGCTAAACATGCAATTCCCCGCCGATGACGCCGGGACGGGATGATCCACGTGTGAGTTTCCTCACGGGCGGACGGACATTCCAGCCAATCCGGACGGCCGGTTTCCGCCGCCGAAACGGACATTCGGCACCTGAAGCCATCATTCCGCTCCCGATCATGGCGACTGGGACACCCGGCTCCCCCGTACGACTCGCGGGGTTTCGTCCGTTCCGGCCCGAATACTGATCCACTACTCGTGATACCTCACTCACGGGGTGTCACGTATGTCACGGCTCGGTCCACGGGCCTTGTTGGAGATCCTGCACTGTGCTGGAATTCCTCGGACCGCCGCAGGATCGAGCCGGCGCACAGGGGGCGCACCGACGCGCCGAGTGGCGGCGAGATGGGGGAACCCGCGCCGGTCACTCACGACCACCACGGGGGCGTATTCAGGGCGCCCTCAAGACGCCGACACCGTGCCCAGCCGTTCACGCGGAGGGGTGCCTGGTCCAGAGGTTGCGACGCTAGTGCAGGGACGTTTCAAGAGGGATGGCAGCGCTTCGGCGGAGCCGGAGCCGCACGGCGGGACTGGCCCCATGCCAGGCAGCTCCTCGCCCCAGCACGCCCAGATTCCGGGCCGGCCCACGGCCGGCGACAGCGGCGACCGCCCCGGCACGTCCGGGACCGACGGACCGGAGGGCCCGCCCCCGGCGCGGCCGCCGAAGGGACCGACGGGTCCGGGGCCGCGAATAGCCCTGCGCAACTGGCGCATCTCCACCCGACTGGTGTCGCTGCTCGCGCTCCCGGTGGTCGCGGCCACCTCGCTGGGCGCCCTGCGTATCGACCAGTCCATGGACGACATCCAGCAGCTCGACAACATGAAGCTGCTGACGGACATGACCAAGCAGGCCACCGAGCTGGCCGCCCAGCTCCAGGACGAGCGCGACCAGTCCGCCGGCCCGCTGGCGCACGGCGCCAAGCCCTCCGACTTCACCGTCAAGGGCACCCGGGAGAAGACCGACCGGGCGATGCGGAACTTCCTGGACAGTTCCGAGCGGATCGACACCACCGAGGACGGCAACCTCAGCGGCGTCCGCGAGAGCCTGGTGCAGATCGTCGCCCAGCTCGGCAACCTCAACAAGACGCGCAACTCGGCCTACAGCCAGGAGCGCAACGCCACGCAGACCGTCGAGGCGTACCACCGCCTGATCGAGAACCTGGTCGACCTCTCCCAGGACATGGCGGAGGCCACCAGCAACCCGGAGATGATCCAGCGCACCCGCGCGCTCGCGTCCTTCTCCGCGGCCAAGGAGTACGCCTCGGTCCAGCGCGCGATCCTCGCGGCGGCGCTGCCGGCCAGCAACACCACCTTCGGTGACCTCTCGGAGAACGACCGCCTCTACGGCGAGTCGGCGCAGGAGAGCGAGGGGATCGAGCTCGACTCCTTCAAGGCGGTCTACGGCGAGGCCGACGCGGTGGAGCTGCTCCTGCCCATCACCGAGGGCAACAGCACCATCCAGGCCACCGACAAGTACGCCACCCGCGCGCTCAGCAGCCGCGACGGCCTGAAGTCGATGAACAAGCGGTCCTACCGCGACTGGCTCGACGACAGCGGCACCAAGCTCCAGCAGATGAAGAACATCGAGCACACGCTGCTCGAGGAGATGGAGCAGAAGGCCCGTGAGCTGCGCAGCGCCACCGAGCGCGACGCGATCATCTCCGGTCTGCTGATCCTGCTGGTCCTCGGCGTCTCCCTGGTCGGCGCCTTCGTGGTGGCCCGCTCCATGATCCGCTCGCTGCGGCGCCTGGAGGACACCGCGACCAAGGTCGCCCAGGAACGCCTGCCCGAGCTGGTCAAGCAGCTGTCCGAGTCCGACCCGCAGGACGTCGACACGTCCGTGGAGTCGGTCGGTGTGCACTCCCGGGACGAGATCGGCCGCGTGGCCGCGGCCTTCGACGACGTGCACCGCGAGGCGGTCCGCCTCGCCGCCGAGCAGGCCCTGCTGCGGGGCAACGTCAACGCGATGTTCACCAACCTCTCGCGCCGCTCCCAGGGTCTGATCCAGCGCCAGCTGTCGCTGATCTCCGAGCTGGAGTCCCGCGAGGCCGACCCGGACCAGCTGTCCTCGCTGTTCAAGCTGGACCACCTCGCCACCCGTATGCGCCGGAACGGTGAGAACCTCCTGGTCCTCGCCGGTGAGGAGCCGGGCCGCCGGTGGACGCGCCCGGTCCCGCTGGTCGACGTGCTCCGCGCCGCCGCCTCCGAGGTGGAGCAGTACGAGCGCATCGAACTGTCGTCGGTGCCGACCACCGAAGTGGCCGGCCGGGTCGTCAACGACCTCGTGCACCTGCTCGCCGAGCTGCTGGAGAACGCGACCTCGTTCTCCTCCCCGCAGACCAAGGTGAAGGTCACCGGTCACGCGCTGCCCGACGGGCGGGTGCTGATCGAGATCCACGACACCGGTATCGGTCTGTCGCCGGAGGACCTGGCGGCGATCAACGAGCGGCTCGCCTCGCCGCCCACCGTGGACGTCTCCGTCTCCCGCCGCATGGGTCTGTTCGTGGTCGGCCGTCTGTCGCAGCGCCACGGCATCCGCATCCAGCTCCGCCCGTCCGACTCCGGCGGTACGACCGCGCTGGTCATGCTGCCCGTCGACGTCGCCCAGGGCGGCAAGAAGCCGCAGGGCAAGCCGGGTCAGCCGGGCCAGGGCGGTCCCGCCGCCGCGCAGGCCGCCGCCGGTGCCGCCGCCGCCCGGCGTGCCGCCGGGGCCGGCCAGTCCGGTGGCCCCGCGCTCGGCGCCGGTGCGCCCGGTGGTGGCCGGCTCGGCGCCGGCCAGGCTCCGCGGGCCGCGCTGCCCCCGCGCGACGGCGGCGGACGGCCCGGTGCTCCGGGCGCCCCGCGCGGACCGCAGGGCCAGCCGGCCTCCTCCGGACCGTCGCTGTTCGAGCAGGGCGGCGCGCCGTCCGCGCCGCAGGGCCGTCCCGCTCCGGCGGGCGCCGGCTTCGGCGGCCAGGCTCCGGGCGCCCCGCAGGGGCTGCAGGCCGCGGGCCCGGGCGGCGCCCAGGGCCAGGACGCCTTCGGCGGACGCGCACCGGTGCCGCCGCAGCGCGGCAAGGACAACGCCGACCGGGGCCGTCGGCCGCAGCTGCCGCCGCGCGGTGGCGCACGGCCGGAGCTGCCGGGCGGGGAGCCGCAGCAGCAGCAGCGGGTGCCGAGCTGGAGCGACGAGAACGCCCAGCCGCAGGTGCCCCCGCGTCCGGCGCACGACGCGCCACGCGGTCACGACGAGTCGGACGTCACGCGCACGGCCGCCATGCCGCGCATCGACGGACCCGCCGCGAACCCGCAGCACACCGGCCAGTTCGCCGGGCCCGGGGCCGACGGCGGCCGGCACCCCGGCCAGTTCGAGCAGCCCGGCGCGGACCGCGCCCAGGGCGGCGACCCCTTCGTCCGCGGCGACGTCTTCGGCGCCCCCTCGGACCAGCAGCACCGGCAGGACCCGGCGCAGACGGGGCAGTTCCCCGTCCCGCAGGGTTACGACAACGCCTCCACCGGCCAGTTCCCGGCGCCCGGCCAGGGCGGCGGCAACACCGGGCGTCACGCCCTGCCGGGGCGGCAGGGTGCCGCTGACCCGGCGGCCACCGGTCAGTTCGAACGTCCGCAGGTGAACGGCGCGCACGGCGGCGGCTTCGGCGCCTCGCGTCCGCAGGCCCCGCAGCAGCGGCCGGCCCGCGAGCCGGAGGCGCTGCCCCCGGCGACCGGCCCCGGTGACGGACGTACCCCGCTGTACGACACCCTGGAGACCAACTGGTTCCGCGGTGCCGGCCGGCAGCAGCCGGAGCAGGGCGCGGGCCCGGCCCCGGCCGCCCCGCAGCAGCAGCCGCAGGGGCCCACCGGCCCCCAGCGGTCCGACACGGCCTCCTGGCGCAGCTCGCCCAACGACGAGCTGGTCCGGCAGGCCGAGCGGGTCCGGCAGCCGGCCGCGGGTGGCGTCACCACCTCCGGTCTGCCGCGCCGGGTGCCCCGGGCGAACCTCGTCCCGGGCACGGCTCAGCAGCAGTCGCACCAGAGCGGTCCGCAGGTCTCCCGCGCACCGGACGACGTGCGCGGACGGCTGACCAATCTTCGTCGGGGTATCGCACAGGGGCGTCAGGCCGGGTCCACCCAGACCGGCAGCTTCCCGCGGCCCACTCACCAGCAGGAGCGTTAGTTGAGCCAGATGAGCCAGGCGGCACAGAACCTCAACTGGTTGATCACCAACTTCGTGGACAACACCCCCGGGGTGTCCCACACCGTCGTCGTGTCCGCCGACGGACTCCTGCTGGCACTCTCGGAGGGCTTCCCGCGCGACCGCGCGGACCAGCTCGCGGCCGTCGCCTCGGGACTGACCTCCCTGACGGCCGGTGCCTCCCGGATCTTCGAAGGCGGCAACGTGGCCCAGACGGTCGTCGAGATGGAGCGAGGATTCCTGTTCCTCATGTCCGTCTCGGACGGCTCGTCCCTGGCCGTCCTGGCGCACCCCGAGTGCGACATCGGCCTCGTCGGCTATGAGATGGCGCTGCTGGTCGACCGCGCGGGTGCGGTTCTGACCCCGGACCTGCGCGCCGAACTACAGGGAAGTCTGCTCCACTGATCGGCCCCGGCACCACCCGTCTCACCAAATCACCGTCCGGCCGCCACATTCCCCCCACCGGCCCTGTTCAGACGGCTTGACCGACCGACTTGCTGTCCCGCCCGGAGGATTCATGACCCCGCCCACCGCCTCTCATGATCCGTACGCGGAGCCGTACGAGGACGAGGGCGACCAGCCGCTGGTACGTCCGTATGCGATGACCGGCGGCCGGACCAGGCCGCGCTATCAGCTGGCCATCGAGGCACTGATCAGTACGACGGCCGACCCGGCAGCGCTCATGGGACTCCTTCCGGAGCACCAACGGATCTGCCACCTGTGCCGAGAGGTGAAGTCCGTCGCCGAGGTGTCGGCGCTGCTGAACATGCCGTTGGGGGTCGCCCGGATCCTGGTGGCGGACCTCGCGGAGGCGGGGCTGGTCGCCATCCACCAGCCGGGCGGCGACGAGACGACCGGCGCCCCGGACGTGACACTGCTCGAAAGGGTGCTCAGTGGACTTCGCAAGCTCTAGTGGCGGGGCGGTCTCCGAGAGCCGTTCCACGACCTCCGCGAAGATCGTGGTGGCGGGTGGCTTCGGCGTGGGCAAGACCACGTTCGTCGGCGCCGTCTCGGAGATCAATCCGCTGCGCACGGAGGCCGTCATGACGTCCGCCTCGGCGGGCATCGACGACCTGACCCACACCGGGGACAAGACGACCACCACGGTGGCCATGGACTTCGGGCGCATCACGCTCGACCAGGACCTGATCCTGTACCTGTTCGGCACCCCCGGCCAGGACCGGTTCTGGTTCATGTGGGACGACCTGGTGCGCGGCGCGATCGGCGCGGTCGTCCTCGTCGACACGAGGCGGCTCGCCGACTGCTTCCCCGCCGTCGACTACTTCGAGAACAGCGGCCTGCCGTTCGTCGTCGCCCTCAACGGCTTCGACGGACAGCAGCCGTACCAGCCGGAGGAGGTGCGCGAGGCGCTGCAGATCGGGCCCGACACCCCGATCATCACCACCGACGCCCGCCACCGCTCGGACGCCAAGAGTGCCTTGATCACTCTGGTGGAGCACGCCCTGATGGCCCGCCTCAGGTAGATCAAACAGCAAGATCCATACGGCAGTTGCCGTATCAGCACCGGGGCCGGCCGTGTCCTTCGACACCGCCGGCCCCGGTGTTCATAACGTTTCGGCAGAGGAATCGCGGGAGGTCGATACGCGACGCGTTCGGGCGGTACCACTGTGCGCACGAACGCCCTGCCTTTTGACGCGGCTCGCTCCGTTTGACCGTTTTATCTGGGGTTTACATCACTCCGCTTCCCTGCCGCCGACTGTTTGGAAGAGCGCAGGTCGGCATGCTGGAATGCCTGAACTGCCCAGTAGTCAAAGACGTACCCAGTAGTCGATGACGAGCAGGGTTCTGAGACACAGCGGCACGACTGAGGTGCCGACCGCCGAGAGGTTGTTGGTCGAGTGAGGCGAAGCACGAACGGTCCCGAGCCGTCGGCCCGGGGCAACTTCACCCCGCCGCCGCGCACAGCGGCGCCCGCCCACGTACCCGAAACCGAGGCGGCGGCCGCACCACCGCCGAGCAGCGGCCGTTTCTCCCCGCGCAACTGGCGGGTGACCACCCGGCTGAACGCGATCCTGCTCATACCCGTGCTGGTCGGCCTCGTCATGGGCGGCTTCCAGGTGAGCAGCTCGATCGAGACCTGGCAGGAGGCCGAGGACGCCGAGAAGGTCGCGCTCCTCGTGCGCGCCGCCGACGACTACGGTCAGGCGCTGCTCAACGAACGTGACCTCACCGCCCCCGACCTGCTGTCGGGCAAGGGCGAGACGGAGCAGGTCAAGAAGCTCCGGGCGGCCACCGACGCCGCCAAGGAGGAGTTCGACCGGGTCGCCGAGGACCTGCCGAACACCGCCGCGCTGGACCGCCGGATGAAGCTCTTCCGCTCCAACGAGACCGGCCTGGCCCCGCTGCGCGAGAAGGCGTACACCGCCTCCATGGACCCGGTGAAGACCGAAGAGGGCTACGTCTCGGTCCAGCACTCCCTGATGGAGTTCGCCAACGAACTCGGTCTCGGCACCGGCAACGTCACCAGCTACGGCCGCACCGTCTACGCCGTCTCCCTGGCCAAGGCCGCCGCCTCCCTCCAGCGCTCCATCGGCGTGCACCTGCTGGTGCGCCCGAGCCAGAAGCCCGACGTCGGCCAGCAGCAGCGCGTCGCCCTCGCGTCGTACCGCTACCTCGAGGGCATCGCGATCAACGAGTTCGTCTCCTCCGGCACGCAGGGAGACGTCGAGCGGCTCGACGCGATCATGGCACAGCAGCGCGAGACCATCGGTGACAAGGGCGCCGCGATCGGCGCCGGCGAGTCCTCCTCGACGCAGGGCGGTGCCTACACGGCCATGCCCGCCGCCGACAACATGCTCCAGGGCCTGGCGTCCGGCGCGCTGTCGGAGGACCAGCTCAAGGAGAACGGCATCACCCTGAAGAACTGGATGGGTGCCTACACCGCCAAGTTCTCCGGGTACAGCAAGGTCGAGTCCGAACTCGTCGACAAGGCCGTGGCCGAGGCCCAGACCATCGCCGACGACGCCAAGCGGGACGCGCTGATCACCGGCGCCGCCGTCGTGATCGCCCTGCTCGCCGCGTTCATCCTGGCCGGCATGGTGGCCCGCCAGATGAGCCGCTCCATGCGCCAGCTGCGCAACGCCGCCTTCGGCATCGCCGAGCAGCGCCTGCCGATGCTGGTCGACCAGCTCTCCCGGACCGACCCGGGCCGGGTGGACACCCGCGTCGCGCCCATCCCGATCACCTCCACGGACGAGATCGGCGAAGTCGCCCGCGCCTTCGACCAGGTCCACCGCGAGGCGGTCCGGCTCGCCTCCGAGCAGGCGCTGCTGCGGGGCAACATCAACGCGATCTTCACCAACCTCTCGCGCCGCAACCAGTCGCTGATCGAGGGCCAGCTGACCCTGCTCACCGACCTGGAGAACAACGAGGCGGACCCGGACCAGCTGGAGAACCTCTTCCGCCTGGACCACCTGGCCACCCGTATGCGCCGCAACGGCGAGAACCTCCTCGTCCTCGCCGGCGAGGAGCCCGGCCGCCGCTGGGACCAGCCGGTCCCGCTGGTCGACGTGATCCGCGCCGCCTCCTCCGAGGTGGAGCAGTACGAGCGCATCGAGCTGTCCGGGGTGCCGGAGGCCGAGATCCACGGCCGCGCCGTGACCGACCTCGTGCACCTGCTGGCCGAGCTCCTGGAGAACGCCACCACGTTCTCCTCGCCGCAGACCAAGGTCCGGGTCACCGCGACCCGTCTCCCCGACGGCCGCGTGATGATCGAGATCCACGACAAGGGCATCGGCCTCACCGCCGAGGACTTCGCGGACATCAACCACAAGCTGGCCAACCCGCCGACCGTGGACGCCGCGATCTCGCAGCGCATGGGCCTGTTCGTGGTCGGCCGGCTGTCCGACCGGCACGGCATCCGGGTCCAGCTGCGCCCCTCGGGCGAACAGGCCGGAACCACCTCGCTGGTCATGCTGCCGGACGCCATCACCCACGGTGGCGGCGGCGAGCAGGCGGGCCACGACGAGTTCACGGTCTCGCAGATCATCCCGGAGCAGAACTACCAGGGTGAGGACTTCAACCAGCAGCCGCTGCGCACCGCCGCGGAGCTGGGCTTCGACGACAGCCGCTACGAGGTCCCGGACGACCTGCGCGACCTGGACCCGGTCGGCCGCTCCCTGATGCGCGAGGGCCGCCGCGCGGCCCTGGAGGCCCAGCAGCCGTCCGAGGCGGCCCCGGCGGACGAGGCCCGGGCCACCGGCGAGTTCACCGGCCCGCAGGGCTACGACCAGAGCCAGGGCTACGACCAGGGCGCGCAGGCCGCCCAGGCCTTCGACGAGAGCTACGGGGGCCGGCAGCCGACGGCCGGGTACGGCACGCAGCAGCAGGCCGGGTACGACCAGCAGTCCTACGACGTCGGCGGCGACCAGCAGGGGTACGGCAACTCCGACCAGCAGGCGTACGGCAACGGGCAGCAGCAGTCCTACGACAACGGCTACTACGCGCCGAACGGCAACGCCCCGCAGAACAACGCCCCGCAGAACGACGCCTACGCGTCCGACGGCGGCTACGCGGACCCCGGCATCCCGGAGCAGACCCCGGCCGACGGACCGGCGGGCGGACCGGCGGGCGGACCGGCGGGCGGACCGGCGGGCGGACCGGCGGGCGCCTCCTCCGACTCGTTCCACGGTTTCGCCGACCGGCGCCGCGAGGACGACTGGCCCCAGGCCGACGGCTACCGCAACGGCTACCCTGCCCAGTACCCTGCGGGTGCCCAGGAATCCGAATCCTCGCAGGCCGCTGACGCAGGTGAGCGGGACAGCGTAGGCTTCGACCGTCCGGGACCGGCCCCCACCGACGCCCACGAGCTGACCGACGCCGGGCTGCCCCGCCGCGGATCGACCGCGAGCGGCGCCACGGGCGGCGCGCGGCACGCGGGCCAGGAGACGCCGGCCTCCACTCCGGAGACCAACGGCGACGGCAGCGGCTGGCGTTCGGCGAACGACGAACGCTGGCAGCAGGCCTCGCAACTCCGGAAGCCCAAGGCGGGCGGAGTGACCTCCTCGGGTCTGCCGCGGCGGGTGCCCAAGGCCAATCTGGTCCAGGGCTCCGCCGAAACCACTCCTCAGGGAGGCCCCCAGGTCTCCCGCGCCCCGGAAGACGTCCGGGGCAGGCTGAGCAACCTGCGGCGCGGTGTCCAACGGGGCCGCAACGCAGGCAGTGAAACGAACGGCCAGGGCTTCGGTCCTGACAGCACCTACAACCAGGAGCGTTAGTGTGAGCCCGATGAGCCAGGCGGCACAGAACCTGAACTGGTTGATCACCAACTTCGTGGACAACACCCCGGGGGTGTCCCACACGGTGGTGGTCTCCGCCGACGGACTCCTTCTGGCGATGTCCGAAGGCTTCCCCCGCGACCGCGCCGACCAGCTCGCGGCCGTCGCCTCCGGTCTGACGTCTCTGACGGCAGGCGCCTCCCGGATCTTCGAGGGTGGCAGCGTGAACCAGACGGTCGTGGAGATGGAGCGGGGATTCCTCTTCATCATGTCCATCTCCGACGGTTCGTCGCTCGCCGTCCTGGCACACCCGGAGGCGGACATCGGCCTCATCGGGTACGAGATGGCCCTCCTGGTGGACCGGGCCGGTACCGTTCTCACCCCGGATCTTCGTGCGGAGCTCCAAGGGAGCCTTCTCAACTAACAGACGGACGGTGCGCTTTGTCGTCCCGGGGCCGTAAGGTTTCGGGACGCGGCTCCAGCATGATGGATGCCAGGCACAGTCGGAGGAGGAGAAAGTGGCAACACCCCCAGGCGGTTCCTCGTCGGGCAACTGGTCGTACGGCCCCGCACAGGGCCCGAACGACGGTGCCCAGGGCGGGTACGGCTACCCTTCCGCCCCCGATCACCGGCAGCCGTACGCACCGCAGGGCCCCGGTCCTTCGCCGTACGACCAGCCGCACTCGCCACGCATCCAGCCCGTGCAGCCGCAGCGTCGCGCCCCCGAGCCGGCGCCCTCCGGGGCGTCGAACAGTCCCCTGGTGCGTCCGTACGCCATGACGGGCGGCCGCACCAGGCCGCGGTACCAGCTCGCCATCGAGGCACTGGTGCACACCACCGCGCAGCCGCACCAGATGCAGGGCCAGCTGCCCGAGCATCAGCGGATCTGCAACCTCTGCCGGGAGATCAAGTCGGTGGCCGAGATCTCGGCCCTGCTTACCATCCCTCTCGGCGTGGCCAGGATCCTCGTCGCCGACTTGGCGGAGGCGGGACTGGTCGCCATCCATCAGCCCGGCGGCGACGAGAACGCCGGCGGCCAGCCAGACGTGACACTGCTCGAAAGGGTGCTCAGTGGACTTCGCAAGCTCTAGCGGCGGTCCTTCCCGCTCCACCACCTCCGCGAAGATCGTGGTGGCGGGCGGCTTCGGCGTGGGCAAGACCACGTTCGTCGGCGCCGTCTCGGAGATCAACCCGCTGCGCACAGAGGCCGTCATGACGTCTGCGTCCGCAGGCATCGACGACCTCACCCACACCGGGGACAAGACCACCACGACGGTGGCCATGGACTTCGGGCGCATCACGCTCGACCAGGACCTGATCCTGTACCTGTTCGGCACCCCCGGCCAGGACCGGTTCTGGTTCATGTGGGACGACCTGGTGCGCGGCGCCATCGGCGCGGTCGTCCTCGTCGACACGAGGCGGCTCGCCGACTGCTTCCCCGCCGTCGACTACTTCGAGAACAGCGGCCTGCCGTTCGTCATCGCCCTCAACGGCTTCGACGGACAGCAGCCCTACCAGCCGGACGAGGTCCGCGAGGCGCTGCAGATCGGGCCCGACACCCCGATCATCACCACCGACGCCCGCCACCGCTCGGACGCCAAGTCCACGCTCATCACGCTCGTCGAGCACGCGCTGATGGCCCGTCTGCGGTAACCGCCCTCCCGGCGGAACCCGGCGCCCCCGTCGGTGCCGGCCGGAGCAACGCCCCCGCGGCCATCGGGCTGCCGGGGGCTGTTGTGTGCGGTCCCCCGGTATCGCCGCGTTCCTACGTACCCCGTCCTGCGGTGTCCCCGCGCTTGCCTCGTACGCCGTCCTGCGGAGTCCCGCGCTCGCCTCGGTCCGTTGCGCAGCATCCCCGCGCTCGCCTCGTACGCCGTCCCGCGGCACTTCTGACGCACCCACGCGCCCTGAGGTTCTCCGCGCGCCCGCCGGTCCGGGGCGACCGCGGGCGGCTGTCGCGCCCCGCCCTCTCGCACGGCTCCGCGCACCACGACGTCGAGAGGCCCCTCCCACGCTGCGGGAGGGGCCTCTCGGGGCCGGTGGCGGCGGACGCGTCCGGGACGGGACGGGTCCGCGGGAGTCAGCGCCAGCTGTGCGGGGCGCGGAAGCCGCCTTCGCGCTCCAGGCGGCGCCAGCCCGCCCTCGCGCGGCCCCGGTGGGCCGGGACGGTCTCGGCGGGGCGGGCCGCCGCGCGGGCCAGCAGGATCGCCGTGATGGCGGCGACCTCCTCGGGCTCGGCGTGGCCCTTCTCGACGCGGATGTCGGGTGTGCTCATGGGGCTCAGTCTCCCTGGGAGAGGGGTCCGCGGGGTTGCCGCGGCGGGTCCGTCCGGTTACTGGGGCGGGTTGCCGTGCTTGCGGGACGGCAGGTCGGCGTGCTTGGACTGCAGCATCGCCAGGGACCTGATGAGGACCTCGCGGGTCTCGGCGGGGTCGATGACGTCGTCGACCAGGCCCCGCTCGGCCGCGTAGTAGGGGTGCATCAGCTCCGACTTGTACTCCTTGACCATGCGGGCGCGCATGGCGTCGGGGTCCTCGGCGTCGGCGATCTGACGGCGGAAGATGACGTTGGCCGCGCCTTCGGCGCCCATCACGGCGATCTCGTTGGTCGGCCAGGCGTAGGTGAGGTCCGCGCCGATGGACTGGGAGTCCATGACGATGTAGGCGCCGCCGTACGCCTTGCGCAGGATCAGCGAGATCCGCGGCACCGTGGCGTTGCAGTAGGCGTAGAGCAGCTTGGCGCCGTGGCGGATGATGCCGCCGTGCTCCTGGTCGACGCCCGGGAGGAAGCCGGGGACGTCCAGGAAGGTGAGGATCGGGATGTTGAAGGCGTCGCACATCTGCACGAAGCGGGCGGCCTTCTCGGACGCCTCGATGTCCAGCACACCGGCCAGCGTCTGCGGCTGGTTGGCGACGATCCCGACGACCTGGCCGTCCATCCGGGCCAGCGCGCAGATGATGTTGCGCGCCCAGCGCTCGTGGACCTCCAGGTACTCGCCGTCGTCGACGATCTCCTCGATGACCTTGGCCATGTCGTAGGGCCGGTTGCCGTCGGCCGGGACCAGGTCGAGCAGGACGTCACCGCGGCGGTCGGCGGCGTCGGAGCTCTCGGCGCGCGGCGGGTTCTCGCGGTTGTTCTGCGGGAGGAGCGACAGGAGGTAGCGCACCTCCGCGATGCAGGTCTCCTCGTCGTCGTACGCGAAGTGGCAGACCCCGGAGGTCTCGGCGTGCACGTCGGCGCCGCCCAGGCCGTTCTGGGTGATCTCCTCGCCGGTGACGGCCTTGACGACGTCGGGGCCGGTGATGAACATCTGCGAGGTGTCGCGGACCATGAACACGAAGTCCGTCAGGGCGGGGCTGTAGGCCGCGCCGCCCGCGCACGGGCCGAGCATCACGCTGATCTGCGGGATGACGCCCGACGCCTTGGTGTTGCGCTGGAAGATGCCGCCGTAACCGGCGAGGGCGGAGACGCCCTCCTGGATACGGGCCCCGGCGCCGTCGTTGAGGGAGACCAGGGGGGCACCGGCCGCGATGGCCATGTCCATGATCTTGTGGATCTTGGTGGCGTGGGCCTCACCCAGGGCGCCGCCGAAGATCCGGAAGTCGTGCGCGTAGACGAAGACCGTGCGGCCCTCGACCGTGCCCCAGCCGGTGATGACACCGTCGCTGTAGGGCTTCTTGGCCTCCAGACCGAACCCGGTCGCCCGGTGCCGGCGCAGCTGCTCGACCTCGCGGAAGGACCCCGCGTCCAGCAGGAGTTCGATGCGCTCCCGTGCGGTCAGCTTGCCCTTGGCGTGCTGCGCCGCGGTCGCCTTCTCGCTCGGGCCGGCCAGTGCCTGGGCACGGATCTCGTGCAGTTCGGCCACCCGGCCACGCGCGTCGGCGGGCTCTTCCGGCAGGTCGGTCGGCTCACCCGGCGCCTCGTCCAAAACGGTCATGTAGTGACCTTACGAAGTCGACGGGTGATTGCGAGCCGTCGACTCCTCACAGTCTCGACGGCGATTTCCTGGTACCACTGAACAGAACCACGGCGGTGTGCAGGCTTTTCGACTGCTCAGAGGGCGTGCCGCTTGTAGGGGTGACACAAAGCCGTGCGGACGAGGGTCAGCTCACACCGGTGGGGGGCGCATACCTCCCCCGGAGTGACGCGCGGCCGCAGCCGCGGTCCGGTGGCGAGGATTTCCACGGTGTCGTCGGCCCGTACGGGTCCCCGGACCGGGTGATCCCGGACGATCTCCCGCGGTTCGCCCGTTCGGGTCGGTTCGCTCCCGCAGAGGGTAGCGGTCCCCTCCGTCCGGCGGACCAGCACGCTCGCGGGGACGGGACGCAGAACGGGCCCGTGGTGCCGGGCCGCAGAGGGTGGGCGCCGGTGTCGGCGAGCCGGGAGGCATAGGGCTCCGCGTTCGGGGGGTACCCGCGCCGAGGGTGAGCCGTCGGGAGACGCGCACGTCCGGACCACCTCCACCGGCCGAACGGTCGCACGGTCGCACCGTCCACGGTCGAACGCATGCAGCGGCCGGTCGCCGCAGGGAGGGCGATGCGAGGGACCCCACCTGCGCAACGGGGTCTCGTCCCCTGCGCCACGGCGGAGCGTTCCGGGCAGCCACACCGGGTCCGGCTGATGCGGGCGATCCGGCTGATTCTTTTCGGCACCCTCCCAGAAGATGTTGAACTTTGAAGGGAATGGGTCTACGGTAGGTCTTGTTGAGTTAGTTGAACATTGAACGGGATGACCCGTTCAACCCGTCCCCAGAAGGAGAAAGACCGTGGGTATCTTCAACCGCAAGAGCGACGACGCCGCGACCGCCACCGCCACCGCCACCGCCGTGGGCCCGGACCTGACCGCTCTCACCGGTGACTACACGATCGACCCCTCGCACACCACCATCGGCTTCGTCGCCCGGCACGCCATGGTCACCAACGTCAAGGGCAGCTTCAAGGAGTTCACCGGCACGCTGCACCTGGACGGCTCCGACCCGTCGAAGTCCACGGCCTCGATCGACGTGGTGATGGACAGCATCGACACCGGCAGCGCCGACCGTGACGGCCACCTCAAGAGCGCCGACTTCTTCAAGACGGACGAGTTCCCGAAGATGACGTTCCGCTCCACCGCGATCGAGGCGGCCGGCGACGGCGAGTACCGCGTCACGGGCGACCTGACGATCCTGGGCACCACCCGGCCGCTGACCATCGACGTCGAGTACAACGGTGCCGCCACCGACCCGTTCGGCAACCAGCGCGTCGGCTTCGAGGGCAAGGCCGAGATCTCCCGCTCGGACTGGGGCCTCACCTGGAACGCCGCGCTCGAGACCGGTGGCTTCCTCGTCTCCGACAAGATCAAGCTGAACTTCGACATCTCGGCGATCCGCAACGCCTGACCCCCGGCGGCGCGGCCCCGCCCCGCCACCCTCTGAGCGCGCCCGTCCGACGGCATCCGGTGCCGGAGGGCGGGCGCTCGGCTGTCCGGGTCTCCCCCTGTCCCGCTGTCCCGCTGCCCGGCCGCATGTCCGACCGTGCGACGACGGGGCAGTACGGCACGGTCGGGCACGGAAGACCCGGGCGCCGGCCGCGTATCCGCCCTATCCGACGAACGGCCGGGACGGCTCGGTCGAGTGCGGGGACCGGGCACGGCGGACCGGGCACGGCGGACCGGGCTCAGCAAACCGGGCTCGGCGGCGGCACACGGGAGTACCGCGGGCGGGAGTGCACGGACGGGGGGCGGACGGGGGGCGGACAGTCACGGTGCGCCCCCTCCCCCGGGCTCGGCCGGTGGGGCGCGCCGGGCCTTCAACGGTCTGCGCCGGTGGGCGGGGGGATGCCGTTGTCCATGACTGAGACGCAGGGGCCTCGAAGGGCTGTGTCCATGCGTGACATACGCGGGGTCGCCAACCGTCCGCGCCCATGGCTGGACGTCGAGGCCCCCGACGGTCCGTGGACGGTGGGGAGACGCCTCCCCCTCGCCCGCGGACGGTGGTGGAACGCCTGCCCCTCGCGCGCCGTCGGCCGCCTGGCCCGCGACCGGCAACCCGGCGTGGCCGGGCGAGCCGGTCAGGACGGCCCGCCGACCCGCCGGCCCTCGCCACCCGCGCGGGGGCGCATCGTCCTGGACGCGAGCGGGGCATTCGTCCTGCGCGCCGCTCAGTGGCCCCGCACACCCGTCGGCCGATGGGCTCCCCCCGGAGAGGACCGGCCCCGGGTGCCCAGTCGCCCCAGGCAGCGGGCGGGTCAGAAACCTCCGCCGAAGTCCCCGCCGCCGAAACCGCCACCGCCGAAGTCGCCGCCGCCGAATCCCCCGCCGAAGTCGCCGGGGTCGAAGTCGGCACCGGACATGTCGCCGCCCTCGAAGCCTCCGAAGTCGCCGTAGCCCGCGCCGTAGTCGGCCGCGTAGGCGGGGCCGGCCATCATGCCGCCGAGCATGGTGCCGACGAGGAGGCCGGGCAGCAGCCCGCCGCCGAAGTAGCCGCCGGCCCACGGGCCGTAGGCGGGTCCGGCCTCCCAGTAGGGACGCCGTCCGTCGGCGGTGTCGACCTCGCGCACCGCCGGGTCGAGCCCGTCGTCGAGACGGGCCTTGTCGGCCGCGCACACCGGCACGTAACGCGCCGTCCCGCCCGGCGGCGTCCAGTGGGCGTCGGCGACCGAGGGGCCGTGCCGCGGGTCGAAGAAGCACGGTGGGCGCCGCGCCGGCAGCTCCCGGCCCTCACGGCGGGCGGCGAGCACGGCGAGGGAGAACCGGCCGTCCTCCACGGCCTGGGTGACCGCCTTGACGTCCTCGGGTTTGCGGGCCGCCGCCATCAGCCGCTTCGCCTGCTCGTAGGCGTCGAGCGCGTGCTCGTAGTCGGTGCGCATCGCGTCGTCGGCGCCGGCTTCCGCGGGGTGGAAGTCGAGGCGGTCGAGTTCCTCGCCGAAGGCGGTGATGTCCTCGTCGACCACCACCCGCAGCTTCTCCAGCGCGGCCCGCTGCTCCTCCTCGTGGCGGCGCCGGTTGCGGCGGGACAGGGCGTACACGCCCGCGCCGCCCGCCGCGAGTACGGCGCCGACCGTGATCAGGCCGCCGACCGGCACCTCTCGGCCGCCCTCGTTCCAGCTGCCGGGCGCCGAGCCGTCGATGGTGCGCAGCGCGTCGTCGACGAAGTCGTTCAGCTGGGCCTTGGCGTCACCGGCGCCCTGTGCGGCGGCGACCAGGTTGCTGACGCCCCGTGGGCTGACCACGGCGCTGTCCGCCCTCGCGTCGAACCGGTCGCCCAGGCGGACGCCGTAGAGGCCGGTCACGCCGGTCTCGGTGCGCAGGTTGCGGAAGAGGTTCTCGGTCGGCTGGTCGGCCGGGAGAACCGCGACGAAGACGGGTTTGTCCGCGTCCTCGATCTTGTCGGCCAGGGCCTCGGCATCCGACGCGGAAAGGATGTCGGTGGCTCCGGGGGCTACGTACACGGGGCTCTCGCGCAGGGCTCGGCCGACCTCCGAGAGGTCGGTGGCTGCCTGCGCGCCGGGCGCCGTGCCCAGCAGCACCGCCAGTGCGGCGGCCACCGGGACGATCAGCAGGCGTATCAGAGTACGCGGCAGCGCGACCTTCATACTTTCGAAGCTACCTGAATCGAACAGAAAACGGACATCTGCTCGACAGGAACGTGCCGGGGGATGCGCTCGCGTGGCACGGTCCACGGCCCGGCACCCGGGACGCCGTGCCCGCCGTCGGGCGGCCGACCGCGCACCGCGAGGTGCACCGCCACCCGGCGGCGGGCGCCGTACGCCGGGGCGGGCTCTATACGCCGGGGGGCGGGCTCCGTACGCCGCGGGCTCTATACGCCGGCGGGCGGACGCACACCCCGGACACGCTCGGCCCGTCCGCCCGCCCCGGACGCGCCCGGCCGTCCGCTCCCGGTGCCGCCTACGCGACCGGTTCCACACCCGCGCGCAGCAGGCCGTACGCGTAGGCGTCCTCCAGTGCCTGCCAGGACGCGGCGATGACGTTGTCCGCGACGCCGACCGTGGACCACTCCTCGGCCCCGTCGGACGTGGAGATGAGCACCCGGGTCGTGGACTGGGTGCCGTGCTTGCCCTCCAGGATGCGGACCTTGTAGTCGACCAGCTCCAGCCTGGCGAGCTGGGGGTAGATCCTCTCCAGGGCGACGCGCAGCGCGCGGTCCAGGGCGTTGACCGGTCCGTTGCCCTCGGCCGTGGCGACGATGCGCTCGCTCTTGGCCCAGAGTTTGACGGTGGCCTCGTTGGCGTGGCTGCCGTCGGGGCGGTTCTCGACGATCGCGCGCCAGGACTCCACGGCGAAGTACTTCACCGGGCGGCCCTCCGCCTCCGCCCGCAGCAGCAGTTCGAAGCTGGCGTCGGCCGCCTCGTAGGTGTAGCCCTGCAGCTCGCGCTCCTTGACCCGCTCCACGACCCGGGCGACCAGGTCGCGGTCGTCGCCGAGGTCGATGCCGAGTTCCTTGCCCTTGAGCTCGATGGAGGCGCGGCCGGCCATGTCGGAGACCAGCATCCGCATGGTGTTGCCGACCCGCTCGGGGTCGATGTGCTGGTACAGGTCCGGGTCGACCTTGATCGCGGAGGCGTGCAGGCCGGCCTTGTGGGCGAAGGCCGAGACGCCGACGTAGGGCTGGTGGGTGGAGGGCGTCAGGTTGACGACCTCGGCGATGGCGTGCGAGATGCGGGTCATCTCGCGCAGCCGCCCCTCGGGCAGGACCTTCTTGCCGTACTTCAGCTCCAGTGCCGCCACGACCGGGAAGAGGTTGGCGTTGCCGACCCGCTCGCCGTAGCCGTTGGCCGTGCACTGCACGTGGGTGGCGCCCGCGTCGACCGCGGCGAGGGTGTTGGCGACCGCGCAGCCGGTGTCGTCCTGGGCGTGGATGCCGAGCCGGGCCCCGGTGTCGGCGAGCACGGTGGCGACCACGGCCTGGATCTGCGCGGGGAGCATGCCGCCGTTGGTGTCGCACAGGACGACCACGTCGGCACCGGCCTCGGAGGCGGCGCGGACCACGGACTTGGCGTAGCCGGGGTTGGCGCGGTAGCCGTCGAAGAAGTGCTCGCAGTCGACGAAGACGCGGCGGCCCTGGGCCTTCAGGTGGGCGACGGTGTCCCGGACCATCTCGACGTTCTCGTCGAGCGTGGTGCGCAGGGCGAGTTCGACGTGGCGGTCGTGGGACTTGGCGACCAGGGTGATCACGGGTGCGCCGGACTCCAGCAGCGCCCTGACCTGGGGGTCCTTGTCCGCGGTGGTACCGGCGCGCCGGGTGGAGCCGAAGGCGACCAGCTGGGCGTGGGTGAAGTCGATCTCCTGCCGCGCCCGGGCGAAGAACTCGGTGTCACGCGGGTTGGCACCGGGCCAGCCGCCCTCGATGAAGCCCACGCCGAACTCGTCCAGGTGCCGTGCGATGGCCAGCTTGTCGGCGACCGTGAGGTTGATGCCCTCGCGCTGGGCGCCGTCGCGCAGGGTGGTGTCGAAGACGTGGAACGAGTCGTCGGGCTGGCTGGTTGCGGTCATGGTCTGAAGGCTCCTGATATCGATCTCGGTCTACCGGAATGACCGGCTCCACCGTCTCTCCATGGTCCCTGACGCCCGTCCCCCGGCTGCGGATGGGCCAGGAAACAGAAAAACCCCTCGCGGGTGCGAGAGGTCTGCGCGCGGGTCGAGGACGACGGTGTCCGCCCGTACCGTGTCGTACGTGGCGGTCACTGCGGACCGGCGCGCCTGCTGCCAATAATCGTGGCGAACGAGAGCACGGGGGCAGTCTGGCACATTCCGTCCCCGCGTCCGGCGCCCGTCTCAGGATGCGGGCGGTCCCGGGCGGAGGGCGGGTCGGGGACCGGGGGGCGACAGGCGAAGGCCGGGTGCCGGAAGGGTCCGGCACCCGGCCTCGTCGCCGCCCGTGCGTCAGCCCAGCCGGTGCATCCAGCCGTGCTTGTCCTCGGCGGTGCCGCGCTGGATGTCGAGCAGGGCCTGGCGCAGCCGCTGCGTGACCTCGCCGGGCTCGCCGCCGCTCTGCTGCCACTGGGCGCCGGCCCGCTTCACGGTGCCGACCGGGGTGATGACGGCGGCGGTGCCGCAGGCGAAGACCTCGGTGAGGGTGCCGTTCTCGGAGTCGCGCTGCCACTGGTCGACGGAGACGCGCTCCTCCACGGCCTCGTACCCCAGGTCGCGGGCGACGGTCAGCAGGGAGTCACGGGTGACGCCCTCCAGGATGGAGCCGGTGAGGGTGGGCGTGACGATCCGGTCGCCGTACACGAAGTAGAGGTTCATGCCGCCCAGTTCCTCGACCCAGGTGTGCTCCGTGGCGTCGAGGTAGCAGACCTGGTCGCAGCCCTCGGCGGCGGCCTCGGCCTGCGCGAGCAGGGAGGCGGCGTAGTTGCCGCCGGTCTTGGCGTCGCCCATGCCGCCGGGGACGGCGCGGACGCGGTCCTCGGAGACCCAGATGGAGACCGGCTTCACGCCGCCCGGGAAGTAGGCGCCGGCCGGGGAGGCGATGACCAGGAACAGGTACTCGTTGGCGGGCTTGACCCCGAGCCCGACCTCGGTGGCGATCATGAACGGGCGCAGGTAGAGCGACTCCTCGCCGCCGTGCGCCGGGACCCACGCCTTGTCCTGGCGGACCAGCGCGTCGCACGCCTCGAGGAACGTCTCGACGGGCAGCTCCGGCATGGCCAGGCGGCGGGCGGAACGCCGGAAGCGCTCGGCGTTCTTCTCCGGCCGGAAGGTGGCGACGGAGCCGTCGGGGTGCCGGTAGGCCTTCAGCCCTTCGAAGATCTCCTGCGCGTAGTGCAGGACGGTGGTGGCGGGGTCGAGCGGGATCGGCGCGTACGGGACGAGCTGGCCGTCGTGCCAGCCGCGCCCTTCCGTCCACTTGATCGTCACCATGTGATCGGTGAAGTGGCGGCCGAATCCGGGGTTGGCCAGGATCGCCTCGCGCTCTGCGTCCGAGAGCGGATGGGCGGAGGGCTTGAGCTCGATCGTGGGCGTCGTCATGAGTCGTCTGTCCTTCACCGGTTGTAGTGACGAGCCGCGCACACTCCCGTACGGCCGGTGGCCGTTACTAGGACGTCCGAGCATTCCCTCATTCCGCGGCTCCGCGTTCGATTATCGCCCGTGGGCGGCTGCGGAAGAAACGGGGTGAATGCGGCCCGTTGGTCGATGGTGGCACCCGGCGGGGACATGCGGAAGCCGCCGGGCGCGGAAGGGACCCGGCGGCTTTCGTGTGGGGTTCGAGAGCGCGCCCGGTCAGCCGGCTACCCGTACGGCGAGCGCGTCGCCGATCTCGGAGGTGCTGCGTGCGGGCAGGTCACCGCGTTCCGCGAGGTCGGCGGAGACGGCGTCCTCGATGCGGGCGGCCTCGGTCTCGTGGCCGAGGTGGCGCAGCAGGAGGGCGACGGACAGGACGGTGGCCGTGGGGTCGGCCTTGCCCTGGCCGGCGATGTCGGGGGCCGAGCCGTGCACGGGCTCGAACATGGAGGGGAACTCACCCGAAGGGTTGATGTTGCCGCTCGCGGCCACGCCGATGCCGCCGGAGACGGCCGCGGCGAGGTCGGTGATGATGTCGCCGAAGAGGTTGTCGGTGACGATGACGTCGAAGCGGGCCGGGTCGGTGACGAGGTAGATCGTCGCGGCGTCGACGTGGATGTACTCGGTGGTGACCTCGGGGTACTCCTCGGCCACCTTGGTGAAGATGTTGGTCCAGAGGTGGCCGGCGAAGGTCAGCACGTTGTTCTTGTGGACCAGCGTCAGCTTCTTGCGGGGGCGGGCCTGGGCGCGGGCGAAGGCATCGCGGACCACGCGCTCGACACCGAAGGCCGTGTTGACAGAGACCTCGGTGGCGACCTCGTGGGGCGTGCCGGTGCGGATGGAGCCGCCGTTGCCGGTGTAGGGGCCCTCGGTGCCCTCGCGGACGACGACGAAGTCGATCTCCGGCTGGCCCGCGAGCGGGGTGGCCACGCCGGGCAGGAGCTTGCTCGGCCGGAGGTTGACGTGGTGGTCGAAGGCGAACCGCAGCTTGAGCAGGAAGCCCCGCTCCAGGACGCCGGGGGGGACGCCGGGGTCGCCGATGGCGCCCAGCAGGATGGCGTCGTGCTTGCGGAGTTCGGCCAGGTCGGCGTCGGTGAGGGTCTCACCGGTGGCGTGGTAACGCCGGGCGCCGAAGTCGAACTCCCTGGTCTCCAGCTTCACATCCTGCGGAAGGACGGCCGAGAGGACCTTGAGCCCTTCGGTCACGACCTCCTGGCCGATGCCGTCACCGGGGATCACTGCGAGATTGATGCTGCGAGACATGCGGGCACCCTACTCCTCGTCCCATGCACTGACATGAGCCGTCCGAGATCCGGACACCCGCATGGAGGACGGGCCGGGCTCAATGACCGGTCGAACCGCCGTTGTCCCGGCGGTCGAGGGCGCGCTGCAGGGCGGCGGCCGCGTTCTTGCGGTCGGACTCGGCGGTGCGGGAGGCGTGGCGGACGCGGCGGCGGGTGGTCGTCTCGGGCATGGGTCATCGGCTCCTTCGGGACGCGCGCCGGGGCGCGCGGAGGGTCAAGGGACGCCGGAAGGGGCGGGGAGCCCGGGACCGCAGGGGGTGACCTGCACAGGGGTCCGGCTCACGACCGCCATTCGCTGGATCGAGCGAGACGTTCGGCTCCTACAAAAGTAAGGGCGCGCCGCGCGTCTGTCTGCACAATTACTTGGGCTTCCTACTATCTGAGACGGTGGACTGCGTCACACCTCTCCGACCTGGCCTTTTACCGGTCCATGAAGGTCGGCGGAGACGGAGGACACCGCCGCCGGGCCGCACCGGGGCGCCCTGCCGGAGCCGCCGTCCACGGCCCTCCCCGGAGCAGCCCGCCCCCTGGGCCCGTACCGGAGCCGCGGAGCCGCACCACGGGCGGGCACACGAACGGGCCAGGTCGGGGGGTGACCTGGCCCGTTCGCGTTCGGAGGGGGCGTCAGCCCATGTGCGGGTACGGGTAGTCGGTCGGCGGGACCAGCGTCTCCTTGATGGCGCGGGTCAGAGTCCAGCGCATCAGGTTCTGCGGGGCGCCCGCCTTGTCGTTGGTGCCGGAGGCACGGCCGCCGCCGAAGGGCTGCTGGCCGACGACGGCACCGGTCGACTTGTCGTTGATGTAGAAGTTGCCGGCCGCGTAGCGCAGCTTCTCCATCGTGTACGCCGCCGCCGCGCGGTCGTTCGCGATGACCGAGCCGGTGAGGGCGTAGTCGGAGACCGACTCCATCTGGGTCAGCATCTCCTCGTACCGGTCGTCCTCGTAGACGTGCACGGCGAGGATCGGGCCGAAGTACTCGGTGCGGAACACCTCGTTCTCCGGGTCGGTGCACTCGATGACGGTCGGGCGGACGAAGTAGCCGACCGAGTCGTCGTAGGAGCCGCCGGCGACGATCGTGCAGGAGGGGTCCTCCTCGGCACGGTCGATGGCGGCCTTGTTCTTCGCGAAGGACCGCTCGTCGATGACGGCGCCGATGAAGTTGGACAGGTCGGTGACGTCACCCATCCGGATGCCGTCGACCTCGGCCGCGAACTCCTCCTTGAAGCCGGAGTTCCAGATCGACGCCGGGATGTAGGCGCGGGAGGTCGCCGAGCACTTCTGGCCCTGGTACTCGAAGGCGCCGCGGGTGAGCGCCGTCTTCAGGATCGCCGGGTCGGCGCTCGGGTGGGCGACCACGAAGTCCTTGCCGCCGGTCTCGCCGACCAGGCGCGGGTAGGTGCGGTACTTCTCGATGTTGTTGCCGACCGTCTTCCACAGGTGCTGGAAGGTCCTGGTCGAGCCGGTGAAGTGGATGCCCGCCAGGTCCCGGTGCTCCAGGGCGACCTCGGAGACCTCCAGCCCGTCACCGGTGAGGAGGTTGATGACGCCCTTGGGCAGCCCGGCCTCCTCCAGCAGCCGCATCAGCAGCACGGCGGCGTGCGTCTGCGTCGGGGAGGGCTTCCACACCACGACGTTGCCCATCAGCGCGGGCGCGGTCGGCAGGTTGGCGGCGATCGCGGAGAAGTTGAACGGGGTGATGGCGTAGACGAAGCCCTCCAGCGGGCGGTGGTCCAGGCGGTTCCACACGCCCGGCGAGTTGGCCGGGGGCTGTTCGGCGAGGATGCCGCGCGCGTAGTGGACGTTGAAGCGCCAGAAGTCCACCAGTTCGCAGGGGCTGTCGATCTCGGCCTGCTGGGCGGTCTTGGACTGGCCCAGCATGGTGGAGGCGGCGATGGTCTCGCGCCAGGGGCCGGCGAGCAGTTCGGCGGCTCGCAGGATGATCGCCGCGCGGTCGTCGAAGGACATCGCGCGCCAGGCGGGCGCGGCGGCCAGGGCCGCGTCGATGGCGTCCTGGGCGTCCTGCCGGGTGGCGTTGGCGGCGGTGCCCAGGCGGGCCTTGTGGTTGTGGGGCTGCACGACGTCGAACCGGTCGCCGCCGCCCATGCGCTTCTCGCCGCCGATGGTGCAGGGCAGGTCGACCGGGTTGTCCGCCAGCTCCCGCAGCTTCGCCTCCAGCCGGGCCCGCTCGGGAGAGCCGGGGGCGTAGCCGCGCACCGGCTCGTTGACGGGGGTGGGGACCTGGGTCACAGCGTCCATGGTGTCCGTAACTCCTTGACTTGAGCGGTGTGTGTCAGCCCTTGGTGATCATGCTGCGCGCGAAGAACCGCAGGTTGGCGGGCTTCTCCGCGAGCCGCCTCATGAAGTAGCCGTACCAGTCGGTGCCGTAGGCGGTGTAGACGCGCATGCGGTGTCCCTCCGCGGCCAGCCGCAGGTGCTCGTCGCTGCGGATGCCGTACAGCATCTGGAACTCGTACTCGTCCGGCTTGCGCCCGGCGGTGCGGGCCAGCTCCTGGGCGATGGAGATCAGACGCGGGTCGTGGGACCCGATCATCGGATACCCGTCGCCGTTCATCAGGGTGCGCAGGATGCGCACGTACGCCTTGTCGATCTCGTGCTTCTGCTGGAGGGCGACCTCGGCGGGCTCCTTGTAGGCGCCCTTCACCAACCGTACGCGACTGCCGTTCGCGGCGAGCCTGCGCGCGTCCTCCTCGGTGCGGTACAGGTACGCCTGGATGACGCAGCCGGTCTGCGGGACGTCCCGGCGCAGTTCCTCGTGGACGGCGAACATCGAGTCGAGGGTGGTGTGGTCCTCGGCGTCCAGGGTGACGGTGGTGCCGATGGCGGCGGCGGCCTCGACGACCGGGCGGACGTTGGCGAGCGCCAGGTCGTGGCCGCCGGGGAGGGACTGGCCGAACATGGACAGCTTGACGGACATCTCGACGCGGTCGCCGAGCTCCAGCGGGGCCAGCCGTTCGATGAGTTCCAGGTAGGCGTCGCGGGCCGCCTCGGCCTGCTCGGGCCGGGTGATGTCCTCGCCGACGACGTCCATCGTCAGCTCCAGGCCCCGGCCGGTGAGCTCCTCGACGATGGGCAGCACCGCGTCGACGGTCTCCCCGGGGATGAACCGGTCGACGACCTGCCGGGTCACCGGCGCCGCCGAGATCAGCCGACGCATCCGGTCGCTGCGCGACGCGGCGAGAATCACGGGACCCAGCACGGGGCACCTCCCAAGCACATGCACCAGACGGCCGCGATCCGTTCGTCCGGATACGGCACGGGGAACCACCGTGAAACCTATGGAGTCCCCCGATCGTCGGCCATCGACAGCTGTCACGCATCCGTGCCGCGGTTCTCAGACATCTGTATGAAGGACGGGCCGGGGTGCGCGACAATGCCCGGGTGACGTCGGAACACAGGGGTGACTACCAGGAGCTCGTGGACGAGATCTCCGAGCTGCTCGGCGCGCCGGCGACCCTGGAGAGCCGGGACTTCGAGCTGATCGCCTTCGGCGTGTACGACAGCGAGGGGGACCTGGATCCGTCCGCGCTGGACCCGGTGCGCACCCGGTCGATCCTCACCCGCCGTTCCACGGCCGCCGTCCGCGCCTGGTTCGAGGGCTTCGGCATCACCCGCGCCACCGGCCCGGTCCGCATCCCGCGCACCCCGGAGGCGGGGGTGCACCGCGGACGCATCTGCCTGCCGGTACGCCATCGGGGTGCCGTGCTGGGGTACGTCTGGCTGCTGGAGGACGACCCGGGCCCCTCCGACCGCCGGCTGGAGGCGGCCATGCGGGTGACCGCGCGGATCGGCGCGCTGCTCGCCGACGAGGCGCAGCACGGCGCGGACCTCACCCGCGAACTCCGGGCGGTGCTCACCGCGGAACGCGACTGGCAGCACGACATGGCCGTCGCCGAACTGCGCACCGCCCTGGGGCCCCGGGCGGACGGCCCGCACACCCTGGTCTGTGTGGCGCCCTGGCCGTCGGCCGATCCCGAGGACGCGCCGTCGGTACGGACCGTGCCGGGGGCGACGGCGCTGTGCACGCTGCCCCGGGGCGCCTCCGACCTGGCGCTCGCCCTGCTGCTGCGGCTGCGGGCCACGGACGTGCTGACCCCGGCGACCACCGCGGCGGGCCGGCTCCTGGAGCGGGCCCGTGAGGCCGGTCCCGGCGGCCGGGGACCGGTGGCCGCCGGGATCGCCGGTCCGCGCACGGGCCTCGCGGAGCTGGGCACGGCCTGGCGGGAGGCCTCGGCGGCGGCCCGGGCGGCGCTGGCCGAGCCCCGGCTCGGGCCGGTCGCCCGGTGGGACGCGATCGGCCCGTACCGCCTGCTGACCGCGCTGCCCGCGGGGGCGGCCCACGACCCGGTGGCCGGGCTGCTGCTGGCCCCCGCCCACCGGGAGCTGGCCCGCACCGCCGAGACCTACCTCGACCTCGCGGGCCAGGCCGGGCGGACCGCCGCCGAGCTGGGCATCCACCGCCAGACCCTGTACTACCGGCTGTCCCGCGTGGAACGGCTCACCGGCCTGGACCTGGACGACGGCGAGGACCGTCTGCTGCTGCACATGGCCCTCAAGTCCGCCCGCCTGTGACCCTCCTTCCGTACGTGTCCGCCGACCGCGTTCAGGTGCGGTAGGCGTAGTACGCGGCGTTCGGGTACGAGGCGATGATGCTCGCGACCGACCGGCGCAGCGTGTTGGTCGAGTGGTACGTCAGGTACGGCACGCCCTGGGCGCTGCGGTGCGTCACGATCATCGTGTGGTCCTTGGACCCGTCGCGGTCGAAGTCGACCTGGAGCACGTCACCGACGTCCATCTGGTACACGTTGGCGAGGCTGGTGGCGCGCTCGGAGTTCAGGGCGAACCACGACCACTCGTTGACCCCCACGAACGAGTGCGACTGGATCTCGTTGTTGCCGAACCAGCGCGTGTAGTCGTACACGTAGCCCGGCACGTGCTTCCAGCCGCCCGCCTTCAGGGCCTGGCTGACGAAGTTGGTGCAGTCGCCGCCGGCCCCCCGTCCGTCGAAGCTGGGGTAGTCCGGGTTGTAGTCCCGCCAGTGCTTCTCCGCGTAGGCGGCCATGGCCTTGTAGTCGTACTCACCGCCCGTCAGGTCCTTCGGGGCGGCCGGCGCGGGCCGGGTGATCTCGGCGCGCGGCGACGACGGCATGGTGTTGGCGGCCGCCTTCGTGGACGGCGTCGGGCTCGGCGTGGTCTCGACCGTCGGCGCGTCCGGCTGGTTGACGGCGAGCTGGTCGTCCGCCGCCTCACGGATACCGGTCAGGCGCCACTGGCCCCGCCGGTCGGCCTGGAAGGTCAGTTCGTGCTGGGACTGGAAGCCGGTGGTCCTCGGCTCGTCCCCCCGGACCTTCTTGTACGTCAGCGTCGTCGTCTCGGTGACGGCGACGACGGCCTTGCGGCCGTTCACCCGGGTGCGGTCGAGGGTGACCTTGGTGTCGGCCTTGCTGTACTTCTCGCCGTGCCGCGCGAGCCGTGCGCGGCGGTCGGTGAGCCGGTCCAGCGCCTTGCCCTCGGCCCGGGCCGTCCCGGAGGACAGCGCGACCCGGCCGGAGAAGCCGTCGGATATCTGCTTCTTCCTCTTGCCCGGCCGGTCGACCAGGGCATTGGTGCGGTCGGTGAAGACCGCGTCAGCCAACCGCTGGAACGTGGCCTTGGTCCGGGCGTCCACCTCGGGCTGGGCGGCCTGGGTGGAGGCGCCGGCGCTCCAGACGGGAAGCATCGCCGCTCCCGCGACGGCCGAGACGGCGGCCGCTGTGATGACGGTCGCGCGACGTCGTGTGCGGCGCAGCTTTCTTGACTTCACTGAAACTCCCCTCTTCCCGGCGGAAGATGCCGGTGTGAAGCGGAGTCTCGCATGTCATGTGTGGCTGCTGTGAAGGGGGTGGCGCCCTTGTCCGTACGGGAGTTACCCGACCGTCACCTCCGGCCGCGGGCGCCGTCCGCCCCGGTCACTTGACGACCGTGGACCAGTCCGGGGACTGCGCCGGATCGAGGTTCCGCAGCCGCTGCAGGACGGCCGGATCCTGCACGTCCATCCAGTCCGCCAGCTCCTTGAACGTGACGCACTCGACGTCCTTCTTGGGGCAGACCTTCTTGATCACCTCTTCGACGGCCTTCATGTAGATGCCGCCGTTCCACTCCTCGAAGTGGTTGCCGATGAACAGCGGCGCGCGGCTGCCGTAGTAGACGCGGTCGAAGCCCGCCATGTACGTCTGGACCGTCTCCTGCTGCCATTGCGGGTACATGGCCGGGTCGCCGTCGGTCTCCCCGTCGGACTGGTTGTAGAGGAAGTTGAAGTCCATGGACAGGCCCTGGTACTTGCCGCCCTCGTACGGGAGCATCTGCAGCGGGAAGTCCCAGATGCCGTCCTTCTTCACCGGCCAGATCTGGAAGTCACCGGCGGAGCTGGCGTCGTAGCGCCACCCGTAGTCCTTGGCCGCCTTCAGCAGATTGGCCTGGCCCTCCAGGCACGGGGCACGGCCGCCCGTGACCTCCTTCTCGACGTCGAAGGGCAGGGGGTCGACGTCGGTGAAGCCGGTGTTGGTCTTCCACTTCTTCACGAAGCCGTAGAACTGGTCGATCTCGCTGCGCCACTCGTCGACGCTCCAGTCGCCGCCGCCCTTGGTCCCGCAGAAGTGGCCGTTGAAGTGGGTGCCGATCTCGTGGCCCTCCTTCCAGGCGGCGGAGAGCTCCTGCAGGGTGGTGCGGATGTGCTCGTCGGTGGGGAAGCTGATCGCCGCGCTGCCGGCGGGGTGCTGCGGCGGGTCGTACAGGTGCCGCTTGGTCTTGGGCACGAGGTAGATGCCCGTGAGGAAGAAGGTCATGCGCGCGTCGTGCTGCTTGGCCGTCTGCCGGAAGTGCGCGAAGAGGCCGTCGTCCCCCTGGAGCGCGCCGTCCCACGAGAAGACCACGAACTGGGGCGGTTTCTGTCCGGGCTTGAGGCGTTCGGGCTTGTACCGGTTCTTCTGCGGGCCCGTGTACGAGGTGGACCCGTCGCCGATCACCTTCACCTTGCCGTCCCACTCCGGTTCCTCGGCCGCCTGCTGGCCGGACCGTCTCGGCGCCTTGTCCTTGGCGGACCCGGTGGGGGCGGTGCTGTCGTTGCCGGAGAGCGTCAGATAGGCGACCACGAGGGAGGCGACGACGAGGGCCGCCGTCAGCCCGATGAGGTGGCGGCGGGCGGGACGACGGGGTGCTCTGGTCTTGCGGCGACGGCCCGACGGCTGCTTCATCTGTGGCACGACCTCTGTGAGACGGAGGGGCGGGTGGCTGGCGGACAGGACGGCTGGGTGCGGTGCGGCCGCACCGGTGACTCAGTCACCGATCCCGAGGGCCTTCGACCAGATGCCGTACGGGACACTGCCGGAGGGCTTGCCCCCGAGCCCCTTGAGCGGGAGCGGTTCGAGGCTCTCGGCCAGGTCGATGCGGTACACGACGACGGCGGTCGTCTCCTTGCCCAGGTTGCCCACGTACCAGGCGGCGGTGTCGTCCTCGGTGGTTCCCACCTTTCCGGCGGCTTCGGCGGGACCGCCCGGGTGGGTGACGCGATGGCCCTCGGCCAGGGCCGCCTGGACCTGCCGTGCCGTGTCGGCGCTCACCGCACGGCGGGTGGTGGGCCGGGAGATGCCGATCCGGTGGCCCCCGCGGGTGACCTTGCGCACCGAGTACGGCTCGGTGTGCACCCCGTCGGCGACGAACGTGGCGTACCCACTGGCCATGCGGATGGCGCTGGGCGTGGCGCTGCCGTTCGCGAGTGCGGGCACCTGGGCGCCCATGCTGGAGGGCAGCAGTCCCGCCGCGATGGCGGTGGACCGCACCTTCGCCAGCCCGGTGTCCATGCCCAGTTGCATGAACGGGGTGTTGACCGACAGCGCCAGGGCGCGGTGCAGCGAGATCTTGCCGTAGGACTTGCCGCCGTCGTTGCGCGCGGCCACCTTGCGGCCGCTGCGGTCCCAGTACGGGCCTTCGGGCGTGGTGACGGGGACACGGTCGTCGCCGTTGTAGAGCGTCTCCCCGCTCACCGGCGTGGGCTGCCCGTCGCGGCTCGTGCGCACCCCGTGTTCCAGGCCCGCCGCGTACACGAACGGGTGGAACGCCGACCCCGCGGGCACGGTGGTCGCGTTGGACTCGTTGTAGCCCTGCTTGCGGTGGTCCGGGCCGCCGTGGACGGCGAGGATCCTGCCGTCGGCGGCCACCGTGGCGGCTCCGTAGTGGGCGTCGGCGGCCGGCTTCGGGTGGTCCTTGCGGCCCTTCTTCCGTGCCTCGACCACCGCCTTGGTGAGCTGGTCCTCGCGCTTCTTGTCGAACGTCGTGTAGATCTGGTAGCCGCCGAGGTCGAAGTCCCGCTCGGAGATGCCGGCGGTCTTCTTCACGTACTGGGAGGCGAGTTCGACGAGGTAGTCGCTCTGCTCACCGGTGGCGTAGAGCGGATTGCGCTTCAGCGGCTCGGGGAATTTGCTGTACTTGGCGCGCTCCTCGGGAGACAGCTTGCCGAGCGTCACCATCCGGTCGAGGATCCACGTCCAGCGCTCCACCGCCCGGTCGCGGTTGGCGGAGCTCAGCGTCGGGTCGTACAGGCCCGCGCCCTTGAGCAGGGAGGCGAGGAGGGCGGCCTCGCTGGCGTTGAGGTCCTGGACCTCCTTGCCGTAGTAGGCCTGTGCGGCGCGCTGGATGCCGTAGGTGCCGCGGCCGTACCAGCTGGTGTTGAGGTAGCCCTCCAGGATCTCGTCCTTGCTCATCTCGTTGTCGAGCTTGAGCGCGATCATCGCCTCCTTGAACTTGCGTCCGAGGGTGCGGTCCTGGTTGAGGTAGACGTTCTTCACGTACTGCTGGGTGATGGTCGACCCGCCTTCGGTGTCGCCCTGGCCGAACGTGCGCAGGAAGGCGCGCGAGATGCCCTTGACCGAGATGCCCGGATCGCTGTAGAAGCTGTCGTTCTCCGCGGCGAGCACGGCCCAGCGGACGTCCTCGGGGATCTCCTCCAGCGGCATCGCCTGCCGTTGCACCCACCCGGTCCTGGCGAGCGGGGTGCCGTCGGACCAGAAGTAGACGTTGTCCTGCTGGGTGGCGTGGGTGTTGAGGTCGTCCGGGATGTCGGTGGCCGCGTAGGAGACCATCACGAACAGGGTGCTCAGCCCGAAGGAGGCGAGGAGACCCGCGAGGGTCTGCCGCCGGGAGGGGATCCAGCGGCGCCACCCCGTGCGCCCCGGCCGGGGGTAGTGCGGGCGCAGTCGGCGGAGGTGGGGGCCGAGCAGGGCGACCACCGGCGCGAGGACCGGCTCGAGCCGGGCGGCGACGGGACGGAGTGCGGAGCGCAGGGCGCCCGTGCGGGAGGAGGCGGACCTGCGGGGCGCGCGGCGCGAGGGACGGGGCTCGGCCGGGTCCCGCTCGGGTATGCCGCTCGCGGGTATGCCTCCCTCGGGCACCCGCAGCTGCATGGTCTCGTCGGCGGGCGCACGGAGTTGGTCGACCCGTAGCTGCACCGTGGCGTCGGGCGGGGGCGGCAGCGACTCGCCGTCACCCCGCTCCCCGTCCTGCCGTCCGTCCCCCCGACCGACCCGGGCCATGCCCGTCCCTCCCTCCGCACATCGCGCGGGCGGCTCAGCAACCGCACGAAGATACGAGAACCGGGGACCACGGCCGCAGCGCCGGCCGCTCCCCCCGCTTCCCCCCGTTTCACGTACATCACAGTGCACACGAAATTACCAACATACTGACCATACAAGTTGGACGAACGTGCGAACGGCGTGACGTGGCGAGGCTCTCATCCCGGCGCCCGGCCGCCGCCGGACGGGCCGGGCGCCGACGCGCCGGCCATGCCCGTGCCCGGAGATCCGGACACGTCGAGCGCCGGACGGGCTGATCGGCTCAGCCCGTCCGGCGCTCGGCGGTCGGGAAGGGACGGTGCGGGCGCGCGGCCCGCACCGCGGTGGGGTCAGACCAGGTTGACCGAACGGGCCGACGTCGCCCCGATCTCGGCCGCGGCCTCGGCCAGGACCCCGGCCGGGACCGTGTCGTCGACCGTCAGCACGGCCAGCGCCTCGCCCCCGACCGTGGCACGGGCGACCTGCATGCCGGCGATGTTCAGACCCGCCTCGCCGAGGATGCGGCCGAGGGTGCCGACGACACCCGGGCGGTCCTCGTAGCGCAGCACCAGCATGTGGTCGGCGAGCGCCAGGTCGACGTCGTACTCGCCGACCGCGACGATCTTCTGGACGTGCTTGGGACCGGCCAGCGTGCCCGAGACCGACACCTCCTCGCCGTCGGCGAGGGTGCCGCGCACGGTCACCACGTTGCGGTGGTCGGCCGACTCGGAGCTGGTGGTCAGACGGACCTCGACCCCGCGCTCCTGGGCGAACAGCGGCGCGTTGACATAGGACACCGTCTCGGCGACGACGTCCTCGAAGACGCCCTTCAGAGCGGAGAGTTCGAGCACCTTCACGTCGTGCTGGGTGATCTCCCCGTACACCTCGACGTCGAGGCGGACGGCGACCTCCCCGGCCAGCGCGGTGAAGATGCGCCCGAGGCGCTCGGCGAGCGGCAGGCCCGGCTTGACGTCCTCGGCGATGACACCGCCCTGGACGTTCACCGCGTCCGGGACCAGCTCACCGGCGAGGGCGAGGCGCACCGAACGGGCGACGGCGATGCCCGCCTTCTCCTGCGCCTCGTCGGTGGAGGCACCGAGGTGCGGGGTGCACACGACCTGGTCGAACTCGAACAGCGGGGAGTCGGTGCACGGCTCCTTCGCGTACACGTCCAGGCCCGCGCCGGCGACCCGGCCCTCCTTGAGCGCCGAGTACAGCGCCTCCTCGTCGACGATGCCGCCGCGCGCGGCGTTGATGACGCGCACGCTCGGCTTGACCTTGCGCAGCGCCTCGTCGCCGATCAGGCCGAGGGTCTCGGGGGTCTTCGGCAGGTGGACGGTGATGAAGTCGGAGACCTCCAGCAGCTCGTCCAGCGACAGCACCTTGACACCCATCTGGGCGGCCCGCGCGGGCTGCACGTAGGGGTCGTAGGCGACGACCTTCATGCCGAAGGCGGACATCCGCTGGGCGACGAGCGCGCCGATCCGGCCGAGGCCGACGACGCCGAGGGTCTTCTCGGCGAGCTCGACGCCCGTGTACTTGCTCCGCTTCCACTCGCCGTTCTTCAGGGCGGCGTTGGCCTGCGGGATGTTGCGCGCCGTGGCGACGATCAGACCGCAGGCGAGTTCCGCGGCGGTCACGATGTTCGACGTGGGGGCGTTGACCACCATCACGCCCGCCTTGGTGGCGGCCGCGACGTCGACGTTGTCCAGGCCGACCCCGGCGCGGGCGACGACCTTGAGGCGGTTCGCGGCGGCGATGGCCTCGGCGTCGACCTTGGTGGCCGAGCGGATCAGGATCGCGTCGACCTCGGCGATGGCGGGCAGCAGCTCGGCGCGGTCGGCGCCGTTGCAGTGCCGGATCTCGAAGTCCGGACCGAGTGCGTCGACGGTGGCGGGCGACAGCTCTTCAGCGATGAGTACGACGGGTTTCGAGCTCACGTGAGTCCTCACAAGTCCCAGTGCGGACGGCCGTCCCGACGGCCGCAGGCGGTGAAGAAGTGCTAGCCGCGTGGAAGACGCACGACGCTGTGGGCCTGACGCGTATGTAGTGCAGCAGTGTAGTGGCGCCGAGGGCGTCGTCTTACGGCGCTTCGGAAGATCACCCGTCCGTGGCGGACGGGAGGGGCGACGCCGTACCACCGACGCCACCCCGGGTCCGTCCGGCGGCCGGGGCATCCCGCCCCGGCCGCCGGACGGGAGGCTCACGCCTCCTCGTCGACCCAGCTCATGAGCTTGCGCAGCTCCTTGCCGGTGGTCTCCAGCAGGTGCTCGGAGTCCTGGTCCTTGTACTCGTTGTACTTCTTCAGGCCGCCGTGGTACTCGTCCATCCACTGCTGCGCGAAGGTGCCGTCCTGGATCTCGGCGAGGACCTTCTTCATCTCGGCCTTGGTGGCGTCGGTGATGATCCGCGGGCCGGTGACGTAGTCGCCCCACTCGGCGGTCTCGGAGATCGACCAGCGCATCTTCTCCAGGCCGCCCTCGTACATGAGGTCCACGATCAGCTTCAGCTCGTGCAGGCACTCGAAGTAGGCGATCTCCGGCTGGTAGCCGGCCTCGGTCAGGGTCTCGAAGCCCGCCTTGACCAGCGCGGCCGTGCCACCGCACAGGACGGCCTGCTCACCGAAGAGGTCGGTCTCGGTCTCCTCGGTGAAAGTCGTCTTGATGACGCCCGCGCGGGTGCCGCCGATGCCCTTGGCGTAGGACAGGGCCAGCTGGAAGGCGTTGCCGGAGGCGTCCTGCTCGACGGCCGCGATGCACGGGACGCCGCGGCCCTCCTCGTACTGGCGGCGCACCAGGTGGCCGGGGCCCTTGGGGGCGACCATGCAGACGTCGACGCCCGCCGGGGGCTTGATGAAGCCGAAGCGGATGTTGAAGCCGTGGCCGAAGAACAGCGCGTCGCCGTCCTTCAGGTTCGGGGCGATGGTCTCCTCGTAGACCTTGGCCTGGATCGGGTCCGGGACGAGGATCATGATGACGTCGGCCTCGGCGGCGGCCTCGGAGGGGCTCACCACGCGCAGGCCCTGCTCCTCGGCCTTGGCCTTGGACTTGGAGCCCTCGTGCAGACCGACGCGCACGTCGACGCCGGAGTCTCGCAGCGACAGGGCGTGGGCGTGGCCCTGGCTGCCGTAACCGATGACCGCGACCTTGCGGCCCTGGATGATGGACAGGTCGGCGTCGGCGTCGTAGAACAGCTCGGCCACTTTGGGTTCTCTCCTTGAGTGCAGGTGTTGCTCCCACCGTATGACGGCGGGCGGAAGGGGCGGTTCGGAGTCTCGGAATACGGGCGGCCGTGTCGCGTCGGCCGCCCGTTCCGGTCTCAGGCCGACCGGTCGAGAGCGCGCAGCGACCGGTCCGTGATCGAACGGGCACCGCGCCCGATCGCGATCGTGCCGGACTGCACGAGCTCCTTGATGCCGAAGGGCTCCAGCATCTTCAGCATCGCGGACAGCTTGTCGCTGCTGCCGGTGGCCTCGATGGTGACGGCGTCCGGGGAGACGTCGACGGTCTTGGCGCGGAACAGCTGGACGATCTCGACGATCTGGGAGCGCGTCTCGTTGTCGGCGCGCACCTTCACCAGGACGAGTTCGCGCTGGACCGCCTGGCCGGGCTCCAGCTCGACGATCTTCAGCACGTTGACCAGCTTGTTGAGCTGCTTGGTCACCTGCTCCAGCGGGAACTCCTCGACACTCACCACGATGGTGATGCGGGAGATGTCGGGGTGCTCGGTGACACCGACCGCGAGCGAGTCGATGTTGAAGCCGCGGCGGGAGAACAGGGCGGCGATCCGGGCCAGGATGCCGGGGGTGTTCTCCACCAGGACGGAGAGCGTGTGCTTGGACATGTTCTGCTTCCTCTGCTTGTGAGTCCCGACGGCTCTCAGTCGTCCTCGTTGTCGCCGAAGTCGGGGCGGACGTCCCGGGCGGCCATGATCTCGTCGTTGGAGGTGCCGGCGGCGACCATCGGCCACACCATCGCGTCCTCGTGGACGACGAAGTCCACGACGACCGGGCGGTCGTTGATCGAGTTGGCCTCCTCGATGACCTTGTCCAGGTCGGCCGGGTCCTCGCAGCGGATGGCGTAGCAGCCCATGGCCTCCGACAGCTTCACGAAGTCGGGGACGCGGGTCCCGCGGGCCTCGGGGTTGACGTCGTCGGGACCGGAGTGCAGCACCGTGTTGGAGTACCGCTGGTTGTAGAACAGGGTCTGCCACTGGCGCACCATCCCGAGGGCGCCGTTGTTGATGACGGCGACCTTGATCGGGATGTTGTTCAGGGCGCAGGTGGTGAGCTCCTGGTTGGTCATCTGGAAGCAGCCGTCGCCGTCGATCGCCCAGACCGTGCGGTCCGGGACACCGGCCTTGGCGCCCATGGCGGCCGGCACGGCGTAGCCCATGGTCCCGGCGCCGCCGGAGTTCAGCCAGGTGGCGGGCTTCTCGTACTCGATGAAGTGCGCGGCCCACATCTGGTGCTGGCCGACGCCCGCCGCGAACACCGTGCCCTCCGGCGCGAGCTGCCCGATGCGCTCGATGACCTGCTGCGGGGAGAGCGAGCCGTCCTCCGGCAGGTCGTAGCCCAGGGGGTAGGTGTCACGCCAGCGGTTCAGGTCGTTCCACCAGGCGGTGCAGTCCCCCCGGTGGCCGTCGGCGTGCTCCTTCTGGACGGCCTGGACGAGGTCGGCGATGACCTCGCGGGCGTCACCGACGATCGGCACGTCGGCGGCGCGGTTCTTGCCGATCTCGGCCGGGTCGATGTCGGCGTGGACGATCTTCGCGTACGGGGCGAAGCTGTCCAGCCTTCCGGTGACGCGGTCGTCGAAGCGGGCTCCGAGGGCGACGATCAGGTCGGCCTTCTGCAGCGCGGTGACGGCGGTGACCGCACCGTGCATGCCCGGCATTCCCACGTGCAGCGGGTGGCTGTCGGGGAATGCGCCGAGTCCCATCAGGGTGGTGGTGACGGGAGCTCCGGTGAGTTCCGCGAGGACCTTCAGCTCGGCGGTGGCGCGGGCCTTGATGACCCCGCCGCCGACGTAGAGCACCGGCCGCTTCGCGGAGGTGATCAGCTTGGCGGCCTCCCGGATCTGCTTGGCGTGCGGCTTGGTGACGGGCCGGTAGCCGGGCAGGTCCATGGTGGGCGGCCAGGAGAAGGTGGTGCGGGCCTGGAGGGCGTCCTTGGCGATGTCGACCAGCACCGGGCCGGGGCGGCCGGTGGCGGCGATGTGGAAGGCCTGCGCGATGACCCGCGGGATGTCCTCGGCCTTGGTCACCAGGAAGTTGTGCTTGGTGATCGGCATGGTGATGCCGACGATGTCCGCCTCCTGGAAGGCGTCCGTGCCGATGGACTTGGAGGCGACCTGGCCGGTGATCGCGACCAGGGGCACCGAGTCCATGTGCGCGTCGGCGATCGGGGTGACCAGGTTGGTGGCGCCGGGGCCCGACGTCGCCATGCAGACGCCGACCTTGCCGGTGGCCTGGGCGTAGCCGGTGGCCGCGTGGCCGGCGCCCTGCTCGTGCCGGACCAGGACGTGGCGCACCCGGGTGGAGTCCATCAGCGGGTCGTAGGCCGGAAGGATCGCACCGCCGGGAATGCCGAATACCGTGTCGGCGCCGACCTCCTCGAGAGAGCGGATGAGGGACTGCGCGCCCGTCACCTGCTCGGGGGCGGACGGCTGTCCGGATCGGGGCCGCGGCTGCGGGTGGGCCCCGGTGGCCTGCTCGGTCATCGGCATTCTCTTCTCGATGCTGAGGGTTTATGCGAGGTTTGCGCGGTGTACGCGGGTTGTGCGACGACTCTGGTGCAACAAAAAACCCCTCGTGCCAAAAGGCAAGCGAGGGGAGCGCGCCGGTGCGGGTAGCTGAGCCTTCAGGGCCCAGCGTCAGCCGACGCGCTGTCCAAGTACGAGAATTCGGGTGCGCATGGAACTGACCCTCCCCCCGGCACGCACAAACTGTCAAGTGGGTGGGACCGGGGTCTCATCATGTGAGCGGAGGGCCGCCCCACCATGGAGGACGGCGGCCATGCCGGCCGGAAACACGCCGCCCGAGCCGCCCGCGAAGACGGGCTCGGCCGGCTCACCGGGCACCGGGCAGCGGCCGGTGGTGAGCGCCCGGCGCAGCCGGTACTCGTCCAGCGGTCCGGCGAAGGCCATGCCCTGTCCGTGGGTGCAGCCCATCGCGCGCAGGGCGGTGACCTGCTCGGGCAGATCCACCCCCTCGGCCACGGACTCGATGCCGAGGTCCCGGGCGATGCGCAGCAGCCCGCCGGTGATCTTGTGCAGCCGCGCCGACTCCACGACGCCCTCGACCAGGGTGCGGTCCAGCCGGAGTATGTCGACCGGGAGCCGTCTGAGGGCGGCGATCGCGGCGTGGCCGCTGCCGAGACCGTCCAGGGCGATGCGGACACCGGACCGCTTCAGGGCGGTCAGCCGCCGCTCCAGTTCGTCCAGGCACACCCGCGGGTCGGTGTCGGCCACCTCGACGATCAGCGAGCCGGACGGCAGCCCGTACCGGGTGAGCAGGGTCTCGATCCGGCCGAGCGGAGCCGAGCGGTCCACCAGGCGGTGGGCGCCCAGCCGGACCGCGACGGGCACCCGGAGCCCGGTCGCCCGCCGCTCCGAGGCCCGCTCGATGGCCTCCTGAAGGACCCAACGGCTCAGCTCGGCGGTCTTCTCGCCGTCCTCGGCGACCCGCAGGAACTCCGCGGGCGTGAAGAGGACGCCCTGCGAGGAGCGCCAGCGCGCCTGCGCGCAGACCGCCGTGATCCGGCCGTCCTCCAGGCTCACCACCGGCTGATGCAGCAGCGAGAACTCGCCGTCGTGCAGGGCGGCGCGCAGCCGGCCGGCCAGTTCCGCGCGGCGGACGACGTCCTGCTGCATCTGGGGCCGGTACAGCTCGACGCGGCCCTTGCCGCCCGCCTTGGCCCGGTACATGGCCAGGTCGGCGTTGCGCAGCAGCTCACCGGCCCCGAGGCCGGGTTCGGCGAAGGCGACGCCGATGGAGGCGTTGACCCGGACATCGTTGCCGTCGATGAGGTAGGGCTGGGAGAGGGTGCCTCTGAGGCGGTCGGCGAGTTCCAGCAGGTGGCGTTCGCGGGCCTGGTGGTCGCGGACGCCGTCCCCGACGATCAGGGCGGCGAACTCGTCGCCGCCCAGCCGGGCCGCGGTGTCGCCCTTGCGGACGGCGTCCTGGAGCCTCCGGGCGGCCTGCACCAGCAGTTCGTCGCCGGCCTGGTGGCCGATGGTGTCGTTGACGCCCTTGAAACCGTCGAGGTCGATGAAGAGGACGGCGGTGCCCCGCAGGACGGCGTCCCGGTCCGCGGCCCGGCGGCCGGACAGCGCCTGCTGGACGCGCCGGGTGAACAGCGCCCGGTTGGGCAGGTCGGTGAGCGGGTCGTGCTCGGCGTTGTGCTGGAGCTGGGCCTGCAGCCGTACCCGTTCGGTCACGTCGCGGCTGTTGAAGATGAGGCCGCCGTGATGACGGTTGACGGTCGACTCCACGTTGAGCCAGCCTTCCCCGCCGCCGGAGCGGAACCGGCACTCGATGCGGGTGGTGGGCTCCTCGGCGGGATCGGCGGCGAGGAACCGGCGGATCTCGTGGACCACGCAGCCCAGGTCCTCGGGGTGGATGAGGTGGGCCAGTTCGGTGCCGACCAGATCCTCCGCGGAGCGGCCGTAGACGCCCGCGGCGGCCGGGGAGACGTAGCGGAGGATGCCGCTCGGCGCGGCGATCATGATGACGTCGCTGGAGCCCTGCACCAGGGAGCGGAAGTGGTTCTCCGCCTGCGCGAGTTCCTGGGTGAGGGTGATGTTGTCGAGCAGCATGATGCCCTGGCGCACCACGAGGGCCAGCACCACCGTGCCGCCGGTGAAGAGGACCACCCGGTCCACGCTGCGCCCGTTGAGGACGTTGTAGAGGATGCCCAGGGTGCACACGGCCGCCGCGAGGTAGGGCGTGAGGGCGGCGAGGGAGCCGGCGATGGGCCGGGCCGCCGGGAACCGGCCGGCGTCGCTCGCGGGCGCGGGCTGCGGGGCCGGCCCGCCGCGCTGGGCGGGCAGGTGGCCGCGGACCACGCGGGTCCGTCCGGCGTCCTCGGACCGGCCCCCGCGGCGCGCGGTCCAGGGCGCGTACGCGAGGAGCAGCGACCCGGCGAACCAGCCCGCGTCGAGCAGGTGCCCCGAGCGGTAGGCGTGGTGCAGCAGCGGCGAGGTGAACAGGGCGTCGCACATCACGGTGAGGGCGAGCGCGCCGATCGCGGTGTTGACGGCGGAGCGGTTGACCGCCGAGCGCCGGAAGTGCAGCGCGAGCACCAGGCTGACGAGGGCGATGTCCAGCAGCGGGTACGCGAGGGACAGCGCGGTGTGGGCCACGCTCTCGCCCTCGGCCTGGGCGGTCTGGGCGAGGGCCAGGCTCCACGCCAGGGTGAGCAGGGAGCCCCCGATGAGGAAGGCGTCCAGGGCGAGGCAGATCCACCCGGCCTTGGTGACGGGCCGCTTGGCGAGCACCAGCAGCCCCACGATGGCGGGCGGGGCGAAGCAGAGGAAGAACAGGTCGGCGTAACTGGGGCTGGGCACGGGCCGGTCGAGGATCACCTCGTACCACCCCCACACCAGATTGCCCAGGGCGGCCATGGTCGACGAGAGTCCGAACAGCAGCCAGGCGGGCCGGAAGCTGGTGTTCCGCCCCCGCGCGTACACGAAACAGGAGACGGCCGCCGCTCCGGCCGCGGCGCTGAGCCCGAAGTCGCCCATGATCAGTGCCAGTTCGTCCGATCCCCAGCCGAGCGCGGCACCGACGGCGTAGGCCGCGCAGACCAGGGCGAGGACGAGCTGGGGCACCGGACCGGGGCGCGGCCCGGTCACCGGGGAGCGCGGCGGCGGCACCCCGGGGGCCGGTTGCTGCCGCTCCGCCGCCTCCGGCGTCGAGGTGGCGGCCGGCGCGCTCACCGCTCCCTCCCGGTGCGCCCCGCTCCGGGACCCCGGGGGTCCCGGAGCAACGGGGGTGTGCGCCACCGGCTCCCGGTGGCGCGTGGGGCCCGCGGGCCGGGCCCCCGCCGCCCCGGGGGGCGGCCCGGTGGGAGAGGGGGACCGCTGTGCTGACAGCGGTCGCGCGCGGTCGCGCGCCAGGGTCGCCGTCGGCGGCTCCGCCGCGTCGGATCGCTCGTCCATAGGCCGTGCATCGCCCGTCGCCCCCCTCACAGTCCGCAAGTCCGTCCCCGGCGCCGATGGTCAGTGGCGCAGCCCCTGTCGGGACGATACACCAGTCTCGTCACTCAGGGACATAGCCTCTCTACTCTGCGTGACGATCACCCGATGTATGCGTACCCAGTGCTCCCGGGAAGAAGCGGACGGTACCCGAAGCGGATTACCCGCTTTCCGTCCCTGTCTCCAGGATCACGTTCCGCAACTCCTCCCGGTTCAGGAAACGGTGCAACTGGTCCACGAGCAAACGCTCCGCCCGCGGCCGGAACGCGGACGTCGGTCCGCCGGCGTGCGGACTGATCAGTACGCCCGGTGCCCGCCACAAGGGGTGGTCGGCGGGCAGCGGTTCGGGATCGGTGACGTCGAGGGCGGCGGAGATCCGGCCCGTTCGCACCTCGTTGAGCAGGGCCTCGGTGTCCACGACCGGGCCGCGGGCCATGTTGACGAGCAGGGCGCCGTCCTTCATCCGGGACAGGAAGCGGGCGTCGACGAGGTGGCGGGTGTCGGCGGTCAGCGGTGTGGACAGGACGACGACGTCCGCCTCCGGGAGCAGGGAGGGCAGTTCGGTGAGCGGGTGCACCGGACCGCGCGCCGTGGTGCGTGCGGAGCGCGCGACGCGCACCACCCGCGCGACCTCGAACGGAACGAGCCGGTCCTCGATGGCGGAACCGATCGAGCCGTACCCCACGACGAGGACGGTCCGGTCGGCGAGCGCGGGACGGAAGCCGCTCAGCCACTCCCCCTTGTCCTGGGCGCGCACGTAGTCGGGCAGTCCGCGCAGCGAGGCGAGGATCAGGGCGAGCGCGAGTTCGGCGGTGCTGGCCTCGTGCACCCCGCGGGCGTTGCACAGGCGAACCCCCGGCCCGAGGTGCTTCAGCCCCGGTTCGACGTGGTCGATGCCGGCGGACAGCGTCTGCACGACCCGGACCGAGCGCATCAGCGGCAGCGGTCGCACCCCGACACCGGCGGGCTTCAGGTAGGGCACGACGTAGAAGGCGCAGTCGGCCGGGTCGGCGGGGAAGGCCTCGGCGCCGTTCCAGAAGTGGTAGTCCGGCCCTTCGGGAAGGCCGTCGATCTCCTGCGGGGGGATGGGGAGCCACACGTCAGCAGTCATGCTCCGGAGGCTATGTCAGGCCGGTGGAACGGCAGAGGTTAGGTTGGTGGCTCGCAGAGGGAGGGTCACGACCAGGTGGAGCGCAGGACGATCGGCGCGGGGGCGCTCTCGGCGGGGGCCGTCGGACTCGGGTGCATGCCGATGAGCTGGGGCTACAGCACATCGCGGCAGCACGGCCAGGAGTCGCTCAGGGCGGTGCACCGGGCCCTCGACCTCGGCGCCACCCTGCTCGACACCGCGGACATGTACGGCCCGTTCACCAACGAGCTGCTGCTGGGCCGGGTGTTGAAGGAGCGGCGGGCCGACGCGTTCGTGTCGACGAAGGTCGGCCTGCTGGTGGGCGACCAGCACATCGTCGCCAACGGCCGCCCCGGCTACGTGAAACGGGCCTGCGACGCGTCGCTGCGGCGGTTGCAGACCGATGTCATCGACCTGTACCAGCTGCACCGCGCGGACCCGGAGGTCCCGGTGGAGGAGACCTGGGGCGCGATGGCCGAGCTCGTCCGGGCCGGGAAGGTACGGGCGTTGGGGCTGTGCGCGGTGGGCGCGCGCTCCGGGCGGCGGCCGGGCGCCCGGCTGCACGACGGCACGATCCGCCAGCTGGAGCGGGTGCAGCAGGTGTTCCCGGTGAGCGCGGTGCAGGCGGAGCTGTCGGTGTGGTCGCCGGAGGCGCTGCACGCGCTGCTGCCGTGGTGCGAGACGCGCGGGGTGGGCTTCCTGGCCGCGATGCCGCTGGGCAACGGCTTCCTGACCGGCACGCTGACGCCGGGGGGCGGGTTCGAGGCGGACGACCTGCGGGCCCGGCACCCGCGGTTCACCGCCGAGATGATGGCCGCGAACCAGCCGATCGTGGCCGGTCTGCGCCGTGTCGCCCGGCGGCACGGGGAGGACGTCACCCCGGCCCAGGTGGCGCTGGCGTGGGTGCTGTCGCGGGGACGGCAGGTCATCCCGGTGCCGGGCACCAAGCGGGAGCGCTGGGTGACCGAGAACGCGGCGGCGGCCGGGCTGCGGCTGACCGGACGGGACCTGGCGGAGATAGCACGGCTGCCCGCGGCCCAGGGGTCCTGGGACTGACCCGCCGGGTCCTGCCGGGTCCTGCTGGCCCGCACCGGGGCCGTCCCCGGTGCGGGCCGGGCGCGTTCGCCGCGGGGAGACGGCCCGACGACGGCTCTCGCGGCCCGGCCCGGCCCGGCCCGGGGCCGGCCGGTGCGAGCGGCCCGGGGGCGGCGGGGACGGCCGGGCGGACCGGTCGGGAGGCGCGTCGCACTGCCGGGCGGACCGGCCGGGATGGGCGTCGTACGGACCGGCCGGGCGGACCGGTCGGGAGGCGCGTCGTACGGACCGGCCGACGGCCTCGTGCGGTTCGGACGCGCGGGACCGGGAACCTGTCGGGCGCGAGCGGTGTATCACTTCTAGGAACTGCCCGCGTCGAAGGGACGAGATCGTGCAACGACGAGCCGTGACGGCCGTACTGGCCGCCGCCGCGCTCCTGCTGACGGCCGGCTGCTCATCCGACGGAGGGGCCCCGGACGGGGACGGCGGCACCAGCGCCTCCCCGAGCCGTACGGCGGGACAGTCGCCCCCCGCGCAGGGCAGCGACGCCCCGACCCCGCCGGCGAAGGGCTCGGTGAAGGTGCTGCGCACCGTCACCACGGGCCTGAGCACCCCGTGGGGGCTCGCTCCGCTCGACGACGGCGACCTGCTGGTCTCGTCCCGGGACGAGGCGACGATCACGCGGGTCGACGCGGACTCGGGGAAGAAGACCGAGCTGGGCGAGGTGCCGGGGGTGGCCCCGTCCGGCGAGGGCGGCCTGCTCGGCATCGCGCTCTCCCCCGAGTTCGCCGCGGACCGCATGATCTACGCCTACTTCACCTCGGCGTCGGACAACCGCGTGGTCCGCCTGCGCTACGACGAGAAGAAGCCGGCCGGTCAGCAGCTGGGCGCCCCCGACACCGTCCTGCGCGGCATCCCCAAGGGCGTGGTGCACAACGGCGGCCGGATCGCCTTCGGCCCGGACCGGATGCTGTACGTGGGCACGGGCGAGCGGGGCGAGACCGGTCTGTCCCAGGACAAGGAGTCCCTGGGCGGCAAGATCCTGCGGGTGACCCCGGAGGGCGAACCGGCGCCGGGCAACCCCTTCCCGGACTCCCCGGTGTACTCCTACGGCCACCGCAACGTGCAGGGGCTGGCGTGGGACCGCGAGCAGCGCCTGTTCGCCTCGGAGTTCGGCCAGAACACCTGGGACGAGCTCAACGCCATCAAGCCGGGCGACAACTACGGCTGGCCGGAGGCGGAGGGCGAGTCCGGCGGGGACTTCCACGACCCGGTCCACCAGTGGGGTACCGCCGAGGCCTCCCCCAGCGGCATCGCGCACGCGGAGGGATCGATCTGGATGGCGGGCCTGCGCGGTCAGCGGCTCTGGCGCATCCCGCTGGACGGCACCGGGACGTCGGCCGAGCCGCAGGCCTTCCTGGAGGAGGAGTACGGGCGGCTCCGCACGGTCGCACCGGCGGGCGGGAACCGGCTGTGGCTGGTCACCAGCAACACCGACGGGCGGATCCAGCCGAAGGACGGTGACGACCGGATCCTGGAGCTGGAGGTGAGTTAGGGCGCCCGGTGCCGGGGGTTCGCGGACGGTGGCCCGGGCCGGTCAGGAGCCTGCGGAGGTGTCCGGTTCAGGGGTGCCCGGGGTGCCCGGTGTGCGCGGGGTGCCCGGGGTGCCCGGGGTGCGCGGGGCGGCGACCTCGGCGGCGCCACGGGTGTCCCCCGCCTCCCCCGCCTCCCCGGCGTTCCGGTGGGCGTCGGCGTCGGCGTCCTCGTCCGGGGCCTCCTCGGTGCCGCGGTCGGCGTCACGGCCGTCGGCGGATGCCTGGTCGTCCGGGTGGTCCGAAGCGGGCGGGCGCACCACGACCTTTCCGGAGGCGAGGTCTATCGGGCCGCGCCCGGGATCGGCGTCGCCGACGTCCACCCTGCTGAGCTCCAGGCGTTTCTGTTCATCGCGGGTGTGCTTGCGACCGGGTGCGAACAGTTCCTCGAGGGCGTTGAACATCGCTCCCCTTTCCAGGGCCGCGTGACGTGACGCCATCATCCCGCCTCGGCCTCCACCGGGAACAGGCCCAGGCGGTGGGCGACCGCGGCGGCCTCGCCCCGGCCGGAGACGCCCAGTTTGGCGAGGATGTTGGAGACGTGCACGCTGGCCGTCTTGGGCGAGATGAACAGCGTCTCGGCGATGCGGCGGTTGGTGTGCCCGGCGGCCACCAGTCGCAGCACGTCCCGCTCCCGGCCGGTGAGACCCAGGGCGTCGGCGGGATCGGCGGGATCGGCGGACACGGCACCGCGTTGCCGGGGGACGGGGTGCAGCGCCAGGCGGGCGCGTTGCGCCAGCAGGGTGACGGCCCGTGCCAGGGGGCGGGCGCCGAGGTGCTCGGCCACGGTGGCGGCGAGCCGCAGCAGCTCCGTGGCCCGCTCCCGTCCGCCGTCGTCCGCGCCGGAGGCGAGCAGGGCCTCGGCGAGCCGGAAGCGGACGCGGGCCAGGTCGTGGGGCCGCTGGAGGCGTTCCAGCGCGGCGACGACCGGGCTCCAGTCCTCCGGTGCCGCGCGGCCCTCGGCCCGCCGCAGCTCGGCGCGCAGCCAGGCGTCGTGCGCCTCCCACACGGGCGCCCCGGTGGCGAGGGTCCGGGCGGTCGTGCGCAGACGGTCCAGGACGTCCGGACGGCCGGGTTCCGTGGCGGGATCCTCGTGGGCGTCGGCCTCGGCGGTGGCGGCGGCGAGCAGCAGGGGCCAGCCGTAGCGCTGGGTGCCGGGCGGGAAACCGCCGTCGAGGGAGGCGAGCAGTTCGGAGCGGGCGTCGGCCGGCCGGCCCTCCCCGGCGGCGATGCCCAGGGCGATGCGGTGCAGCGGCAGGGCGTACTGGGGCATCGGGTCGTGGGTGCCCAGGGAGGCGGCGCGGGCGGCCGTCAGGTGCTCGGACGCCTCGGCGAGGTCGCCCCGGTCCAGTGCGAGGTGGGCGAGCCGCATCAGGGCCACGGCCCGGGGCCGCGCTCCGCGATCCACGCGCAGGGCGTTGCCCGCGGCCTCGGCGGCCTCGTCCCAGCGCCCGAGGGAGTGCAGGGACTCGGCCAGGTTGCCCCACACCCAGTCCCCCGATTCCAGCAGTCCGAGTTCCCGGGTGACGCGGACGCCGTCGCGCAGGAGGTCCACCGCCTCCTGGGAGCGGCCGACGCCCTCCAGGGCCGACGGCAGGTTGATGTGGCTGCGCCCCACCACCGGGGTCACCCCCAGGGCGACGGCCCGGTCCTTGACCTCGTGCATCGTCGCGAGGCCGGCGTCGACGTCGCCCGCGTCGACCATGAGGCCGCCGAGGGTGAGCCGGGCGTTCAGCTCGATGTCCTGGGCGCCGACCATGCGCGCGTACTCCACGGCCCGCTCGGCGGCGGCCATGGCGTCCGGGCCGGGGCGGTGCAGCATCGACCAGGCGGCGGCGGAGGCGAGCACTTCGGCGTGCACCTCGGACGGCGGCAGGCCGCGTACCAGTTCCTGGGCGGTGCCGAGTTCGCTCCAGCCGTCGCCGCGGGCGAGGGACTGGGTGAGGCGCGAGCGCTGGACCCAGAACCAGGCGGCGCGCAGCGGGTCCGGGTCCTCGTCGAGCAGGCGCAGGGCGCGCTTGGTGATCTTCAGGGCCCGCTCGCGTTCGCTGCAGAGCCGGCCGGCGACGGCGGCCTCGGCCATCAGGTCGAGGTAGCGCAGGGGCGTCGTCTCCGGGTCGCAGCCGCAGGGCGGGTAGACCTCGGTGTAGTCGGCGGGGCGCAGGGTGGCGCGGACGGCGGCGGGGGCGGAGTCCCACAGTTCCATCGCCCGTTCCAGCAGCCGCAGTTGTTCGGAGTGGGCGTGCCGGCGGCGGGCCTCGACGGAGGCGTCGAGCACGGCGGGGAGGGCCTTGGCGGCGTCCCGTGCCTGGTACCAGTAGCTGGCCAGCCGGGTGACCCGCTCGTCGGCGGGCACCAGCGTGGGGTCGTGCTCCAGTGCCTCGGCGTACTGCCGGTTGAGGCGGGAGCGTTCGCCCGGCAGCAGGTCGTCGCTGACCGCCTCGCGGACCAGGGAGTGGCGGAAGCGGTAGCCGTCGCGGTCGGGGGCGGGGAGGAGAATGCTGCTGTGCACCGCGGCGCGCAGGGCCGCCAGCAGGTCGTCCTCGGCGAGCCGGGCGACGGCGGCCAGCAGCCGGTACTCGACGGTGGACCCGCCCTCGGCGACGATCCGGGCGACCCGCTGGGCGCTCTCCGGCAGTCCTTCCACACGCACCAGCAGGAGGTCGCGGAGCGAGTCGGTGAGCCCGGTGCAGCGGCAGGCGGGACCGGCGACGGCGAGTTCCTCGACGAAGAAGGCGTTGCCGTCGGAGCGTGCGAAGACCTCGTCCACCTGGGCGGCTTCGGGTTCCCGGGCCAGGATGCCCGCCATCTGGCACCCCACCTCGTCGCGGCTGAAGCGGCCGAGTTCGAGGCGCCGGACGGTACGGAGCCGGTCGAGTTCGGCGAGGAGGGGGCGCAGCGGGTGGCGGCGGTGGATGTCGTCGGAGCGGTAGGTGGCCAGGACGACGAGGCGTCCGGTGCGCAGGGTGCGCAGCAGGTAGGCGAGCAGGTGCCGGGTGGAGGCGTCGGCCCAGTGCAGGTCCTCCAGGACGAGGACCACGGTGTGCTCGGCGGCGACGCGCTCCAGCAGGCGGGCGGTGAGTTCGAAGAGGCGGGCCATGCCGTGTTCGTCGCGGCGGGCCTCACGGACGGCCTCGGTGCCGAGTTCGGGCAGCAGCCGGGCCAGTTCCTCCTCCTGGCCGTCGGCGGCCTCGGCGAGTTCGGCCGGCAGCTCGCGGCGGAGCCCGCGCAGTGCGGTGGAGAAGGGGGCGAAGGGCAGTCCGTCGGCGCCTATCTCGACGCAGCCGCCGAGCGCGACGACGGCCCCCCGTGCCCGGGCGGTCGTGGTGAACTCCTCGACGAGGCGGGTCTTGCCCACGCCCGCCTCGCCGGCGATGAGCAGGGCCTGCGGTTCGCCCGCGGCGGCACCGCCGAACGCCTCGTGCAAGGCGCCCAGTTCTTCCGAGCGGCCGACGAACACGGGACTGACGGACCTGGTCTCCACGGCCCCGAGCATGGCACGCGTCACCGACGGCGCGGCACCGGTTTTCCCCACGGCAGAAGCCGCCGGTGCCGCCCCGGAGACCGTCGGCCCCCGCCCGTCGGCACCTGAGGGCGGGATGCCCGGCGTCGGCGGAGCGGTGCCGGCGGCTGCGGACGGGCCCCCGGACCCGCTGCGGTGGCCGGGCTCGGCACGATGACCGGGCTCGGCACGGTGACCGGACTCGGCACGGTGACCGGACTCGGCACGGTGACCGGGCTCGGCGCGGACGCCCCGCCCGGGGGCCGGGGCGTCCGCGAGGGCCGGGCGCGGTGGACGGCGGCCGGCCCCCTCGCGGTCGCCGGTCCCCGGCTCCGGGTTCATGCCGCTCGGTCGAACCGGTGGCGGCGGAGGCGGCGGATATGGCTCTCGTGTCCGGTGCCCCGTGCGTCGGCATGGCGAGCGGCGCGGCGCCCGCGGACCGCCTCCCGGACGCGACGCTGCTCCTCGGCGGAGTCGATGAGTTCCTGCTGGCGGAGCTTCTGGATCTCGTACTCGAGCATGACGGTCCCCCTGGGACGGTGCGGTGGTCGGCTTCGCTGTCTGCGATGCCTCCACCCTCGTCTCCCAGGGGGGTCCGGCACATCGGGAGACTGCCGCATCTTCGGCGGCACCGGGGGCCTTAGACGGGGACGGGGGTGCCTCAGAGGCGTCCGTAAGGTGCCTACGGCCGGCCGTTCCGGCGCCCCTTCACCCCCCGGCGGGGGGTCACCCGCCGGCGTCGGCCCGGTGGGCGTCCGCGCTGAGGACCCGGGCCGCCTCGGCGTCCGTGGCGGCGGCGAGCCGGGCGTGGGCGACGCGGGCCTCGGGGGGCTCGATGCTGATGCGCGGCAGGACCCGGTCGAGCGCTCGCGGCAGCCACCAGTTGGCGCCGCCGAGCAGGTGCATCAGGGCCGGGACGAGAAGGGTGCGCAGGACGAAGGCGTCCAGGGCGACGGCGGCGGCGAGCGCGATGCCGAACATGGCGATCACCCGGTCCCCGCTGAGGACGAAGGCGAGGAACACCGCGATCATGATCACTGCGGCGGAGTTGATCACCCTGCTGGTCTCGGCGAGGCCGACCCGCACGGCGCGCCGGTTGTCACCGGTCTCCAGCCACTCCTCGTACATCCGGCTGATCAGGAAGACCTGGTAGTCCATGGAGAGGCCGAAGAGGACGGACACCATGATCACGGGGAGGAAGGGCTCGATGGGCCCGGCCCGCCCGAGGCCGAGCAGTTCGCTGCCCCAGCCCCACTGGAAGATCGCCACGACCACACCGAACGCGCCGGCGACGGCGGCCACGTTCATCACGGCGGCCTTGACCGGGATGCCGATGGAGCGGAAGGCGAGCAGGAGCAACAGGCAGCCCAGGCCGACGACGACCCCGACGAAGACGGGCAGCTTGCCGACGATGACGTCGGCGAAGTCGTCGTACCCGGCCGTCGTGCCGCCGACCAGCAGGTCGAGGGAGGTGCCCGCCTCGGCGCGCGGCAGCACGTCGTCGCGCAGCCGGTCGACGAGATCGCTGGTGGCCTGGTCCTGCGGGGAGGACTCGGGCACGACGGTGAGGAACGCGGTGTCCCCGGACGGGCCGTAGGTGACCGGCGAGACGGAGGCGACGCCCTCGGTGTCGCGCAGGGTGGCGTCGAGGTCGCCGAGGGCCAGCCGGTCCTCGGCCCCGTCGACCTCGGTGACGACGGTGAGGGGGCCGTTCACGCCGGGCCCGAAGCTGTCGGCGAGGAGGTCGTAGGCCTGGCGGGTGGTGGACGTGCTGGGGTGGTTGCCCTGGTCGGAGGTGCCCAGGTGCAGCGAGAGGGTGGGCAGCGCGAGGACCGCCATGACGGCGAGGGCGACGACGCCGAGCAGCTTGGGATGGCGCTCCACGAACGCCGACCAGCGGGCGGCCCACCCGGTGGGCAGCTCGGGCTGGGGCCCGTGCTCGGCGAGCCTGCGGCGTTCACGGCGGCTGAGCGCCCGCATGCCGATGAGCGACAGCAGGGCGGGCAGCAGGGTGACGGAGGCGGCGACGGTCAGCACCACGGTGAGGGAGGCCGCGACGGCGACGCCGTTGAGGAAGTTGAGCCGGAGGATCAGCATGCCCAGCAGGGCTATGCACACGGTGGCGCCCGCGAACACCACCGCGCGGCCGGTGGTGGCGACGGCCTCGGCGGCGGCCTCGGTGACGGTCAGGCCCCGCTTGAGTCCGCGGCGGTGTCTGGTCACGATGAACAGCGCGTAGTCGATGCCGACGCCGAGCCCGATCAGCAGCCCGAGCATGGGGGCGAAGTCCGCGACGGTCATCACGTGGCCGAGCAGGGTGATGCCCGCGTAGGCGGTGCCGACCCCGACGAGCGCGGTGGCGATGGGCAGCAGGGAGGCGGCGAGGGAGCCGAAGGCGAGGAACAGCACGACGGCGGCCACGAGCACACCGACCGCCTCCGCGAGATGACCCTCGGGGGCCTGGGTCAGGCCGGCGGCACTGCCGCTCAGCTCCACCCGCAGCCCGTCCGTCTCGGCCTGCTTCGCCGTCTCGACGACGGCTGCGGCCTCCCCGGCGTCGATGTCCTTGGCCTGGTCGGCGAAGGCCACGGTGGCGTAGGCGGTGCGGCCGTCCTCGCTGATCCGGCCGGCGCCGCCGGTGTCGTCGTAGGGTCCCCGGACGTCGGCGACGCCGGGCAACTCGGCGACGCGTTCGAGGGTGCGGGTCATGGCCTGTTCGACGGCGGCGTCCCGCACGCTGCCGGAGGCGGTGTGCCAGACGACGGTGTCGCTGTCACCGCCGAGGTGGGGGAAGCCCTCGTGCAGCAGCTCGACGGCCCGGCCCGACTCGGTGCCCGGGACGTCGTAGTCGTTGGAGTAGGTGGAGCCGGCGACGGCGGCACCAGCGGCGACCCCGCCGAGGGCGAGGAGCCAGAGCAGGACGACGACCAGACGGCGTCGGACACACCAGCGTGCGAGGGCTGCCACGAATGTGCTCCCGGAAGGACTGTGTGTGGATCTTTGACCGGGAACAGCCGTTCATGGAAGGAACTGCCCGCAAAGAACGCATGAGCAATGCCCTGCCACTCTTGCACCTGCGAATGATCGTTTGTCGTGTTCGTGGGCTTCTTCACAGCAACGCGGGACGCATCACACGCCACCGCCACCGCCACCGCCACCGCCGCCGGGCCGGATCACACGGCCCCGCCCCGCCGGGACGGTTCGCGCGGTGCCCGTGCCGGGCGACGAGGGATCGCGTAGGCGATCCGGCGCTCGGCGGCACGGCCCTCGACGGCACCGCCATGCCAGGGGGCGGACGGGTGCGCGGCACGGGCCGGCCCGGCGGGGTCCACGAGGAGGGAAGGGACCCGGCGTCAGTCGAACTGGTCGCCCAGGGCCATCACCATCAGCCCGGCGATCAGCAGCCACAGTGCCCTCCGGGTCCGCCCGCGGGAGCCCAGCACGGCGGCGAACACGCAGATCACCGCACCGCCGGCGTACGCGGCCGGGACCGGCGCGGCGGCGGGGCCGGTGAGGCGGAGCAGCGCGGCGGCCAGCCCCGCGAGGGACAGCACGGCACCGGTGCCGGCCGCGACGAAGCGGGCCCGGCGTGCCCGGCTGCCGTCCGGGTCGTGGTCGTCGTCCGGGTCAGGGTCTTCGCCCGGGTCGGGGTCCTCGCCCGGGTCGGGGTCGTCGTCCGCCTCGTGCTCCTCACCCGCCTCGGTGTCCGGGCGGACGTCCCCGTCGGCTTCCGGGGTGAGGGAGAGGTCGTCGTCCGGTACCGCGACGGCCGGGTGGGTCTCGGCCGGCTCCGGACGGGTGTCCGAGTGCGTGTCGGAATCGGCGCGTCCACTCATGGCCAGGGAGCGTAGCGGCCGGCGTCGGAGCACCGGCCGCGGGGTCCGGCGGGGCCCACCGGCGACCCGCCGGTGGGCCGGTCGGCGGGCCGTGCGACCGGCCGCTGCGGCTCGCCGTGTCACCGCGTGCACCACGGAGCGAGGGGTGCACCGGCCGGACCGGTGCACCCCTCGTCGTACCGCCGTGGCCGCCGCGACGGCCGCCTGCGGACCGCCTGCGGACCGCCTGCGGACCGCCTGTGGATCGCGTGCGCGACCGTCGGCCGGCGGCGATCAGCCCTCGGAGACGCCCAGCTTCTCCAGGATCAGTTCCTTGACCCGGGCCGCGTCGGCCTGGCCGCGCGTGGCCTTCATGACCGCGCCGACCAGGGCGCCGGCCGCCGCCACCTTGCCGCCTCGGATCTTGTCCGCGATGGCCTGGTTGCCGGCGATGGCCTCCTCGACGGCGGTGGTGAGCGCGCCCTCGTCGGAGACGACCTTCAGCCCGCGCTTCTCGACGACCTCGTCCGGCGTGCCCTCACCGGCGAGGACGCCCTCGATGACCTGGCGGGCCAGCTTGTCGTTCAGGTCGCCCTCGGCCACCAGCTCGGTGACGCGGGCCACCTGCGCCGGGGTGATCGCCAGCTCGTCCAGCGCCTTCTGCGACTCGTTGGCCGCGCGGGCCAGCTCGCCCATCCACCACTTGCGGGCGGAGGCCGCGTCGGCCCCGGCATCGATGGTGGCGACGATCGGGTCCAGCGCGCCGGCGTTGAGGATCGCCTGCATGTCGGTGCCGGAGATCCCCCACTCCTCGCGGAGCCGGTTGCGGCGCACCAGCGGCAGCTCGGGCAGCTCGGCGCGCAGCTTCTCGACCCACTCGCGGGACGGGGCGACGGGGACCAGGTCGGGCTCCGGGAAGTACCGGTAGTCCTCGGCCTCCTCCTTCACGCGGCCGGAGGTCGTGGACCCCGTGTCCTCGTGGAAGTGGCGGGTCTCCTGGACGATGGTGCCGCCCGAGTTCAGCACGGCCGCGTGCCGCTGGATCTCGAAGCGGGCGGCCCGCTCGACGGAGCGCAGCGAGTTGACGTTCTTGGTCTCGCTGCGGGTGCCGAACTTCTCGGCGCCCTTCGGCATCAGCGACAGGTTGACGTCGCAGCGCATCTGGCCCATCTCCATGCGGGCCTCGGACACGCCGAGCGCCCGGATGAGTTCGCGCAGCTCACGGACGTAGGCCCGCGCGACCTCGGGGGCGCGCTCACCGGCGCCGGTGATGGGCTTGGTGACGATCTCGATGAGCGGGATGCCGGCCCGGTTGTAGTCGAGCAGGGAGTGGGACGCGCCGTGGATGCGGCCGGTGGCGCCGCCGACGTGCGTCGACTTGCCGGTGTCCTCCTCCATGTGGGCGCGCTCGATCTCGACGCGGAAGGTCTCCCCGTCCTCCAGCTGCACGTCGAGGTAGCCGTCGAAGGCGATCGGCTCGTCGTACTGGGAGGTCTGGAAGTTCTTCGGCATGTCCGGATAGAAGTAGTTCTTCCGGGCGAAGCGGCACCATTCGGCGATCTCGCAGTGCAGCGCGAGGCCGATCCGGATCGCCGACTCGACGCCGGTCGCGTTGACGACCGGGAGCGCGCCGGGCATGCCGAGGCAGACCGGGCAGGTCTGGGTGTTCGGCTCGGCGCCCAGCGCGGTCGCGCAGCCGCAGAACATCTTGGTGCGGGTGCCGAGTTCGACATGGACCTCGAGGCCCATGACGGGGTCGTACGACGCCAGCGCGTCCTCGTACGACACCAGGTCGGTCGTGGTGGTCACGGTGAAACTTCCCTCTCAGCCCAGCAGGACGTCGTCGTCGCCCAGCCGCTTCAGCTCGCGGTAGAGGATGGCGAGGCCGGTGACGATGGCGGCGGCGGACACGGTGGCGTCGATCAGGACCAGGGTGTCCTTCTCCAGCCGGGCCTTCTTGACGCGCTTGGCGACGCCGACCGCGCCGAACGCGGTGGCGGCCATGGACAGGTACGTACCGGACCTGGACTTCTTGAAGCCCTTGGCCTTGGTCAGTGCACTCACAGCGACGGAGCCTCCTCGAGCAGCGGGTGGCCCCACTTTTCCACGAAGGCGGCCTCGACGGCGGCACCCACCTTGTAGAGGCGGTCGTCCTTCATGACCGGGGCGATGATCTGCAGTCCGACCGGCAGGTTGTCCTCGGGTGCGAGGCCGCAGGGCAGCGACATGGCCGCGTTGCCCGCCAGGTTGGTCGGGATGGTGCACAGGTCGGCGAGGTACATCGCCATCGGGTCGTCGGCGCGCTCGCCGATCGGGAAGGCGGTGGTCGGGGTCGTCGGGGAGACGATCACGTCGACCTGCTCGAACGCCGCGTCGAAGTCCCGCTTGATCAGCGTGCGGACCTTCTGGGCGCTGCCGTAGTACGCGTCGTAGTAGCCGGAGCTGAGCGCGTAGGTGCCGAGCATGATGCGGCGCTTGACCTCGTCGCCGAAGCCCGCCTCGCGGGTCAGCGAGGTGACCTCCTCGGCGGAGTGGCTGCCGTCGTCGCCGGTGCGCAGGCCGTAGCGCAGGCCGTCGAACCGGGCGAGGTTGGAGGAGCACTCGGAGGGCGCGATCAGGTAGTACGCCGAGAGCGCGAGGTCGAAGGACGGGCAGTCCAGCTCGACGATCTCGGCGCCGAGGCCCTTGAGGAGTTCCACGGCCTCGTCGAACCGCTGGACGACACCGGCCTGGTAGCCCTCGCCGCGGAACTGCTTGACGACGCCCACGCGCATGCCCTGGACGCTGCCGTTGCGGGCGGCCTCCACGACCGGCGGGACCGGCTCGTCGATGGAGGTGGAGTCCATCGGGTCGTGGCCGGCGATCACCTCGTGCAGCAGGGCCGCGTCCAGGACCGTGCGGGCACAGGGGCCGCCCTGGTCGAGGGAGGAGGAGAACGCCACCATGCCGTAGCGGGACACCGCGCCGTACGTCGGCTTGACGCCGACGGTGCCGGTGACGGCGGCCGGCTGGCGGATGGAGCCGCCGGTGTCGGTGCCGATGGCCAGGGGAGCCATGTGCGCGGCGAGCGCGGCGGAGGAGCCGCCGCCGGAGCCGCCGGGGATCCGGGTGAGGTCCCAGGGGTTGCCGGTCGGGCCGTAGGCGCTGTTCTCGGTGGACGACCCCATGGCGAATTCGTCCATGTTGGTCTTGCCGAGGATGACGACGTCGGCGTCCTTGAGTCGCTTGGTGAGCGTCGCGTCGTACGGCGGGATCCAGCCCTCGAGCATCTTGGAGCCGACGGTGGTCGGGATGCCCTCGGTGGTGAAGATGTCCTTCAGTGCGAGAGGGACGCCGGCCAGCGGGCCGAGCTTCTCCCCCCGGGCGCGCTTGTCGTCGACGGCGCGCGCCTGGGCGAGGGCGCCCTCGCGGTCGACGTGCAGGAAGGCGTGCACCTTCTCGTCGACGGCCTCGATGCGGGCCAGGTGGGCCTCGGTGACCTCGACGGCGGTGAGTTCGCCGGAGGCGATCTTCGCCGCGGTCTCGGCCGCGGTGAGCCTGATGATGTGGTCGCTCATGGCGGTTACTCCTCCCCCAGGATCTGCGGCACCTTGAAACGCTGCTGCTCCTGGGCCGGGGCGCCGGACAGCGCCTGCTCGGGGGTGAGCGAGGGACGGATCTCGTCCGGCCGCATGACGTTGGTCAGCGGGAGCGGGTGCGAGGTCGGCGGGACGTCTTGGTCGGCGACCTCGCCGACGCGGGCGACCGCGCCGATGATGTCGTCGAGCTGGCCTGCGAAGTGGTCGAGCTCTTCGGGCTTCAGCTCCAGACGCGCCAGCCGGGCGAGGTGGGCGACCTCCTCGCGCGTGATGCCAGGCATGCAGCGATCCTCTGGGGTGAGTGTGTGTGTTTGCGGCCAATCCTATGGGGCCCGGGGCGGTGGCCGTGAAACGGTCCGGGCGCGGGCGGGCGGCCCTCGGTCAGCCGGCCCGGCCGGAGTCGTCGCCCGCGGCGGCGGGCAGGGCCGCCGCGGGGCGCTGCCAGCCGCGGGAGCCGCGGGCCAGGAGCCAGGCGGTGGTCTCGTCGGGCGGCATCGCGGCCGCCACGAGCCAGCCCTGGACCGCGTCGCAGCGCAGGTCGCGCAGGCGTTCCCAGGTCTCGTCGTCCTCGACGCCCTCGGCGACGACGAGCAGGCCGAGCGAGTGGGCGAGGTCGATGGTGCAGCGCACGATCTCGGCGTCCTCGCTGTCGACGGCGAGCCGGGCCACGAAGGAACGGTCGATCTTGAGTTCGCTGACCGGCAGCCGCCGCAGGTGCACCAGCGAGGAGTAGCCGGTGCCGAAGTCGTCGAGGGACATCTTCACGCCGTGGCCGGTCAGGGCGTTGAGGGTGTCGGCGGCGCGCTGCGGGTCCTCCAGCAGGACGTGTTCGGTGATCTCCAGCTGGAGCGCCCCGGCCGGAACCCCGTGCCGGGCCAGGCGGGCGGCGACGGAGCCGGCGAAGCCGGGGGTGTGGACGTCGCGCGGGGAGACGTTGACCGCGACGGGCACGAACAGGCCCTGGGCGCGCCAGGCGGCGACCTGCTCGAGGGCGGTCTCCAGGACGTACTCGGTGAGGTGGGGCATGAGTCCGGAGGACTCGGCGATCGCGATGAACTCGTCCGGGGGGACCCGGCCGCGCTCCGGGTGGACCCATCGCACCAGGGCCTCCAGACCCGAGACCTGGCCGTCGAAGCGGACTTTGGGCTGGTAGTGCAGCTGGACCTCGTGGGCGTCGAGGGCGCGGCGCAGGTCGCCCAGCAGGGCCAGGCGGTCGGGGGTGTTGGAGTCGCGCTTGGACTCGTACACCTCGACTCCGGTGCGGTCCCGCTTGGCCTGGTACATCGCCACGTCCGCCCGCCGCAGCAGGCCCTCCGCGTCGAGCGCGTGGTCCGGGAAGACGGCGACGCCCGCGCTGGCCTCCAGGACGAGGGTGAGTCCGTCGAGGTCGAGCGGCGAGCTGAGGGCGGCGACGAGGCCGCGGGCCACGCGGGTGGCGGACGTGGTGGAGTCGGCGACGGGCAGTAACACGGCGAACTCGTCGCCGCCGAGCCGGGCCGCCTCGGCACCGCGCGGCAGGGCGGCTCTCAGCCGGTCGGCGATCTGCAGCAGCAGCCGGTCCCCGGCGAGATGACCGAGGGTGTCGTTGACGGACCGGAACCGGTCGAGGTCGATCAGCATGAGGGCGGAGCGGGCCTCGATGCGCTCCGCGTCGTCCAGGGCGGTCCAGATCCGCTCCAGCAGCCACTGGCGGTTCGGCAGGCCGGTCAGCGGGTCGCGCAGCTGTTCCTCCGCGCGGGCGCGGGCGATCCACAGGGTGGAGTCGAGCGCGATGAGCGGGATGGCGAACAGCGGCAGCAGCAGCGGTTTGGCGTCCGCGACGACGCAGATCAGCGGGGCTATCCCGAGCAGGGCGACGGCGACCAGGGCCTGCCGGACCAGGGCGGTGCGGGCCACGGTCGGCAGCCCGGCGCGCGGGGTGTGCAGGTACCAGAACAGGGTGCGGGTGACGGCGAGGTAGGCGACGGCGACCAGCACCACCTCGAAGGCGGTGGCGAACGACCAGGTGTCCGGCGCCGAGGGGCTCTCGACCGACGGCACGGAGCCGAACGCGGCCAGCACCAGCGCGCCCGCGCCGATCCCGAGGAGGTCGACGGCGCCGTGCAGGACCCCCTGGCGCCAGCGGCCCCGGCGGGCGGTGCCGACCAGCACGACGACGGTGAGGCTGACCATGCCGGCTGGCACCCAGCCGTAGAGCAGCAGCACGGCGAGGGTGAGCGCGGCGCCCGAGCCGGTGCCGCCCCACCAGCGGGAGCGGCCCAGCATGACCAGGTGGCCGACGATGATGCCGGTGAGCACGGCCAGCGACCAGCCGACGGTGCCGGACGGGAACAGGGCGTGGCCGCCGGTGAAGGCGTACAGGAAGCCGGCGCCGAGGACGAAGGCGGCCGCGGCGACGATCGCCGTGGGCAACGCGGGCCAGGGCAGGTGGCGTTCGCCGTCGGTGTCGGACAGGACGGGGCCCCGGACGATGGCCTGTGGCCGGGCGGGGCCGAGTCCGTCCGCCGGGTCCGCCGCGGTGCGTTCCCGCGTGCCCGGCCGGTCCGCGGGCCGCCCGTCCGGGCGTCCGCGCCGGCGGACGGCGGTCAGCCGGCCCAGGCGCAGCCGTGAGCCCGGGGCGGCGCTCTCGGTCGGTTCCATTCCCGTCCCTCTCACAGCCGGCGGTGCCCACGCCACGCGGCCCGATGCCCGACAACCCTCAGCGGCTCCGCGATGGAAAGCCTTTCCCCGGACCCTTCTCGAACACGGGGATGCCCCGACCGCAGCTGGGCACGGCAGGCGCACCTCCCAACAGTAGGCCGCGGAAGGCTTCCTCGGGCACCGGTCGCCGACGGTTGCCCGAATGCGCCCCGGCCACCCGTATGCATCTGGTATGCGCCGATCCGGGGGGCTTCAACCGTTACCCGTCGGCCGAAAGCGCGGCCTCGGCGGCGGCTTCCGGCCCGTCGGCGAGGAGGATCTCGAAACCGTCCTCGTTCAGAACCGGAACCTTCAGCTGCATCGCCTTGTCGTACTTCGATCCGGGGTTGTCGCCGACGACCACGAAGGACGTCTTCTTGGAGACCGATCCGGTCACCTTGGCGCCCCGGTCCTGCAGTGCCTCCTTGGCGCCGTCGCGGGTGAACCGCTCCAGGGTGCCGGTCACCACCACCGTCAGGCCCTGGAGCGGGCGCGGGCCCTCGTCCTCGCCGGAGGTCTCGTCCGCCATGCGGACCCCGGCCGCCTTCCACTTGCGGATGATCTCGCGGTGCCAGTCCTCGGCGAACCACTGCTTGAGCGAGGCGGCGATGATCCCGCCGACCCCCGGGGTGGCGGCCAGCTCCTCCTCGGTGGCCTGCTCGATGCGCTCGATGGAACGGAACTCGCGGGCCAGCGCCTCCGCCGCGACCGGTCCCACATGGCGGATCGACAGGGCGGTCAGGATGCGGGCGAGCGGGCGGTCCTTGGCGGCCGCGATGTTCTCCAGCATCGCCACCGCGTTCTTCTTGGGGGCGCCCTCCTGGTTGGCGAAGACGGTGGCGATCTTCTCCTCGCCGGTCTTCGGGTCCCGCTTGGGCAGCCCGCTGTCCTGGTCCAGCACGTACGCCTTGATGGGCAGCAGCTGCTCGACGGTCAGGTCGAACAGGTCGCCCTCGTCGCGCAGCGGCGGGTCGGCGGGCTCCAGCGGCTTGGTGAGGGCGGCGGCGGCCACGTAACCGAAGTGCTCGATGTCCAGCGCCTTGCGGCCGGCGAGGTAGAACAGCCGCTCGCGCAACTGGGCGGGGCAGGTGCGGGCGTTGGGGCAGCGCAGGTCGACGTCGCCCTCCTTCATCGCCTTCAGCGGCGTGCCGCACTCGGGGCACTCGGACGGCATGACGAACTCGCGCTCGCTGCCGTCGCGCAGGTCGGCGACCGGGCCGAGGATCTCGGGGATGACGTCACCGGCCTTGCGCAGCACCACGGTGTCGCCGATGAGGACGCCCTTGGCCTTGACGACGTCCTGGTTGTGCAGGGTGGCGAACTCGACCTCCGACCCGGCGACGGTGACCGGCTCGACCTGGGCGTAGGGCGTGACCCGGCCCGTACGGCCCACGCCCACGCGGATGTTGATCAGCTTGGTGTTGACCTCCTCGGGCGCGTACTTGTACGCGATGGCCCAGCGGGGGGCTCGGGAGGTGGTGCCGAGGCGGCCCTGGAGCGGGATCTCGTCCAGCTTCACGACCACGCCGTCGATCTCGTGCGCCACGGAGTGGCGGTTCTCGCCGTAGTACGCGATGAACTCCCGGACGCCCTCGATGCCGTCGACCACCTTGTTGTGCGGGGAGGTGGGCAGGCCCCAGGACTTCAGCAGGTCGTACGCCTCGGACAGCCGGGTCATGCGGCCGGGGAAGCCCTCCAGCGCGCCGATGCCGTGGACCACCATGTGCAGCGGACGGCTGGCGGTCACGCGCGGGTCCTTCTGGCGCAGCGAACCGGCCGCCGCGTTGCGCGGGTTGGCGAAGGGCTTGTCGCCGGCGGCCACCAGGCGGGCGTTGAGCTCCTGGAACTTCTCCATGGGGAAGAAGACCTCGCCGCGGATCTCCACCAGCTCGGGCACCTCGTCGCCGGTGAGCCGGTCGGGGATCTCGGCGATGGTGCGGACGTTGGGCGTGATGTCCTCGCCGGTGCGGCCGTCGCCGCGGGTCGCGGCGCGGGTGAGGCGGCCCCGCTCGTAGGTGAGGTTGACGGCGAGCCCGTCGACCTTGAGCTCGCACAGGAAGTGGAACTCCTGCTCCCCCAGCTCGCGGTGGATGCGCTCGGTCCAGGCGGCGAGGTCCTCGTCGTTGAAGGTGTTGTCCAGGGAGAGCATGCGCGAGCGGTGCTGGACGGAGGTGAACTCCGTCTCGTAGGCCCCGGCGACCTTCTGGGTCGGCGAGTCGGGGGTGCGCAGCTCGGGGTGCTGCTCCTCCAGGGCCTCCAGCTCGCGCAGCAGCCGGTCGAACTCGGCGTCGCTGATCACGGGCGCGTCGTTCACGTAGTACCGGAAGCGGTGCTCCTCGATCTGCTCCGCGAGCTGTACGTGCTTCTCGCGCGCCTCGGCGGGCACGCTCGTCGTCTCCGCCTGCTGGTCGCCGGCCACTGGGTGTCCTCCCGTTACTCTGGGTTGTCCGCGAGGGATCTCGCGGCCCGGACGCAGTGGGCGTAGGCGGCCCGCGCGTACTGCGGGGAGGCCCCCGCGAGTCCGCACGCCGGGGTGAGCGTGACGGCCTCCGCCAGGAGGTCCGGTCGCAGCCCCAGCCTGCGCCACAGCGTTCTGACTCCTCCGACGCTACCGCCCGGGTCCGACAACGGGCCGTCCGTGCCGGGCACGACACCGGCGAGCAGCCGGATGCCGTCCTCCACCGCCTCACCGATCGCCTCGTCGTCACGCTCGGTGAGAAGGGAGGCGTCGAAGGACAGTCCCGCCACGCCCGCCCGGCGCAGCAGGGCGAACGGCACGTCCGGGGCGCAGGAGTGCACCACCACGGGCCCGCCGTCGTGCGCGCCCACGACGTCCCGGAGGGTCGCCTCGACGGTCTGCCGGTCCACGGCGCGGTGGGTGCGGTATCCGCTGGCGGTGGGCACCTGCCCGCGCAGGACGGCGGTCAGGGACGGTTCGTCGAGCTGGAGGACGAGCCGGGCGCCGGGCACCCGCCGCCGCACCTCGGCGAGGTGGAGGCGCAGGCCTTCGGCCAGGGAGGCGGCGAGGTCGCGGCAGGCGCCGGGGTCGGAGAGGGCGGCCTCGCCGTTCTTCAGCTCCAGGGCGGCGGCGAGCGTCCAGGGGCCGACGGCCTGCACCTTCAGGGGCCCGCTGTGGCCCTGGGTGAACTCCTCCAGCGCGTCCAGGTCCTCGCCGAGCCAGGAGCGGGCCCGCCGGGTGTCGCGGCCGGGCCGGTCACCGATCCGCCAGCCGCTGGGCTCGACCCGCGCGTACAGCTCGACGAGCATGCCGGCGGTCCGGCCGATCATGTCGGCGCCCGGGCCACGGGCGGGCAGTTCGGGCAGGTGCGGGAAGTCCTCGAAGCTCCCGGTGGCGGTCTTGGCGGCTTCCCGCGCGTCGGTGCCGGGCAGGGAGCCGACACCGGTCGCGGGACCGAACCTGATCTGGCTTTCTTCGCTCACGGGAGAAGCGTACGCAGGCCGGTGGCCGGGGTCGCGCCCCCGGCCACCGGTTCCCTACGGGCGGCCCGGGCGCACGGTCAGGTCGTTGACCTCGGCGTCCCGGGGCAGGTCGAGGGCCATCAGCACGGTGGTGGCGACCGACTCGGGGTCGATCCAGCGGCCGGGGTCGTAGTCCTTGCCCTCCTGCTGGTGCACCTTGGCCTGCATGGGGCTGGCGGTGCGGCCCGGGTAGACGGAGGTGACGCGGACGCCGGCCGCGTGCTCCTCGTGCCGCAGGGAGTCGGCGAGGGCCTTCAGGCCGTGCTTGGACGCCGCGTAGGCGGACCATTCGGCGTGCGCGTTGAGACCGGCCCCCGAGTTGACGAAGATCACGTGCCCGCGGCTCGCGCGGAGCTGGGGCAGGAAGTGCCGGGTCAGCTCGGCGGGCGCGATCAGGTTCACGTCGAGCTGGTGCCGCCAGGTCTTCGGGGTCAGCTCGCCGACCCGGCCGAGGTCGACGACGCCGGCGATGTGCAGCAGGGAGTCGACCTGCTCGGGGACCGACTGGTGCGAGAAGGCCCAGCTGAGCCGGTCGGGGTCGGCGAGGTCGCCGACGAGGGTCCGGGCGCCGGGGAACGCGTCGGCGAGTTCCTTCGCCCGCCCCGCGCTGCGCGCGTGCAGCACGAGGTCGTCGCCGCGCGCGTGCAGGCGGCGGGCGACGGCCGCGCCGATGCCGGAGCCCGCTCCGGTGATCACATGGGTAGCCATGTCCGCCATGCTCGCATCACGGGCGGCTCAGCGGATGCCCCGGCTCTCCTCCAGGTGGGCCAGCGCCCCGACGGGTTCCTCGGCGAAGAACACCAGGTCGGTGAGCGGGCGGGGCAGGAAGCCCTCCGTCTCCATCCGGCGGAACTGCTCCTTCAGGCCGTCGTAGAAGCCCGCGGTGTTCAGCAGCACGACCGGCTTGTCGGTGCGGCCGTGCTTCTTCAGCTCCAGGATCTCGGTCGCCTCGTCGAGGGTGCCGGTGCCGCCCACCATGATCACCACGGCGTCGGACTTCTCCAGCAGCAGCCGCTTCCTCTCCGCGAGATCCGGGGCGACGACCATCTCGTCGGCGCCCTCGCGGGCCTTGGCGGCCAGGAAGTCCACGGAGACGCCCACCAGCCGGCCGCCCGCCTCCTGCACCCCGTCGGCGACCACCTTCATCAGCCCTGTGTCGGAGCCGCCCCACACCAGGGTGTGCCCGCCCTTGCCGAGCAGGCGGGCGAACTCCCGCGCGGGGCGCGTGTAGCGCTCGTCGAGGTCGGCGGCGGAGAGGAAGACGCAGATGTTCACCGCCCCACGGTACGGCCCGGCCCTTCCGGTGCGCTCCCGTCCCCCCGGGCGGGAAGAACGGGCGGCCCCGCGAGCGCTGTAACCGGAACGGGCCGGCCGTCCGGCCGGCGGCGCCGCATCCTCCAGGAGGGACCGTCGTGACCGCAGGACATCGCATCAGCATCGAGGAGAGCGACCGGCAGGTGCGCGTGGTGCACGGCGGGCGGGAGCTGGCCCGCACGGACCGGGCGCTGGTGCTGCGCGAGACGGGCTGCCCCGTGCGCTACTACATCCCTCCGGAGGACGTGCGGCTGGACCTGCTGACCCCCTCCGGGACGCACACCTACTGCCCGTTCAAGGGCACGGCGTCGTACTGGTCGGTGCCGGACGAGGCGGACCTGGTGTGGTCCTACCCGGACCCGAAGCCCGGCGTCGCACGGATCAAGGACCATCTGTGCTTCTACGAGGTCGACGTGGACCGGGGCTGACCGGCCGGGGACGGGGGCGGCCGGCCGCGGTGCCCGACGGGCGAGGACCGCCCGGAGTACGAGCGCGTCGAACCGAGGCGATCGGTGGACGCGCCGCCCGCCTCACCGACGAACACCGCGCGGTGCGGCAGTCTGCTGAGACATGGACAAGAACATCACTTCGCGCGACGGCACGTCCCTGGCCTACGAGAGCGCAGGGCGGGGTTCCACGATCGTCCTCGTCAGCGGCGCGATGTCGACCGGCGGCACGGTGGCGCCGCTGGCGGCTCCCCTGTCGGAGCGGTTCCGGGTGGTCGTGTACGACCGCCGGGGCCGGGGCGCGAGCGGCGACACCCCGCCGTACGCGGTGGAGCGCGAGGTCGAGGACCTGGCGGCGCTGATCGAGGAACTGGGCGGTGAGGCGTCGCTGTACGGGGTGTCGTCGGGCGGCGCGCTGGCGCTGCGGGCGGCGGCGAGCGGGCTGCCGGTGCGTCATGTCGCCGTGTACGAGACGCCGTACGCCCTGTCGGAGGAGGACCTGGCGGAGCGGGCCCGGTACACCGAGCAGCTGACGGCCGCCCTGGACGAGGGGAGGCGCGGGGACGCGGTGGAGCTGTTCCTGCGGCTGACCGGCCTGGACGAGGCGGTCATCGAGGGCGCCCGGCAGTCCGCCCTGTGGGCGGGCATGGAGTCGATGGCGCCGAGCCTCGCGTACGACGACGCGGTGATGGGCGACGGGGGCGTGCCCCGGGAGCTGCTGGCGTCGGTCCCGGTGCCGGTGCTGGCGATCGCGGGCGACGCCAGTCCGGCCTGGATGCGCGAGGCCGCGCGGGCGATCGCGGACACGGTGCCCCGCGGCACGTACCGCGCGCTCCAGGGGCAGACGCACATGGTCGAGCCGGACGTGCTGGCGCCGGTGCTGGCCGAGTTCTTCGGGCGGTGAGCCGCCCCGGCGGTGCGGTGAGCCGTCCCGGCGGGGTGCGGTGAGGCCGCGCGCGGGCGCGCGGCCACCCCGCCCCGCGGACGCGCAGCCGGCTCCGCCGCCGCGGGGGGCGGCGGCGGACGGCACGCGACGGCCCCGCCCGACGGGGGCTCAGCGCTCGGCGCGCGACGGCCCGTCCCGGCCGGGCCGAGGCTCAGCGGGCGGTGCGCAACTGCCCGTCCCAGCCCGTCCGAGGCTCAGCGGGCGGTGCGGATGCCCGTCTCGAAGCGGCCGAAGGCCCGCTCCTGTTCCCACTGCGCGGCGGCCTTCGGACTGGCGGTCAGCAGGCGCCGGCAGTCCGCGCCGGGGCGCGCATCGCCGAGCCGGACCCCGCGGCAGGCGGCGACGGGACGGTAGCCGTCCCGGGTGGGGTTGCCCCGCCACAGGCTCGCGCCGGGGAGGAAGGCGTACTCCAGGGAGGCCCGCGCCAGGTCTTTCAGCTCCGGGTAGGACAGGCCGTACGTGTCGGCGGCGTACCGGTATTCGTGGCTGATGTCGATGCGGCTGACGCCGGGGTCGTCGGTGGCCAGGACGACGGGCACGCCGTACGCGCGGTAGGTCTCGAAGGGGTGGTCGGCGCCGCGCACCCCGAGGATCTGGGCGTTGCTGGTGAAGGGGACCTCGACGGCGGTCTCGCGGGCGGCCATGGTGCGCGCGGTGCGCTGCCAGTCGTCCTCGTGGACCAGATCCACGCCGTGGCCGATGCGGTCGGCGCCGGCGACCTCCACGGCTTCCCGGATGTGGAACGCGAGGTCGGCGGGCTTGACCAGGCCGGGCCACAACTCACCGGCGTGCAGGGTGACATGGGCGCCGGGATAGACACCGCGGAGGTACTTCAGCATGCGCATCTGGAGGCTGTAGTCGCGCAGGGCGACCTCCGCGTCCTCGGGCTGGACGAGGTTGACGGCGACGAACCGCCCGTCGCGCTCGGCCAGGCGCATGCCGAGGGCCATCTGCGTGAAGACCCGTTCCGGGGCGCTGCCGCGCGAGACCTGGGAGATCCAGCGGACCGGGATGCGGCAGCCGGGCCGGGGGCTGTCGGTGTCGCAGCGGGCGGCGGTGCGGAACTCGGCGTCGGCCTCGTCGGACTCCTTCTTCGCCTCGGTGACCAGCCGGTCCAGCTTGCCCCCGGCGGTCAGCTTCCCGTGCAGCCGGGCGAGGTCCGGGTCCCAGCCGACCTCGGCCGCGAGCTTCTTCGCCCCGTCGGAGGCCGGGGTCACCATCGTCTCCAGATAGAACTGGTTCTGCTCGGCGATGTCGTCCGCGACCTCGGCGAGCAGTTTCCCGCGGTGCCGCCAGGTCACCTCGCCGAACCTGCCGAAGGTGGCGAAGAAGTGGTCGTGACCGTTGCCGTCGGCCGGGAAGTCCTGCATGGACCAGGCGCGCACGAGGGCGTCGTGGAAGGCGCGGTCCGTGCGGGCGTCCGCGGCAGGGCGGGTTCCTGCACCGCACGGGGGCGGGACGGCGGTCATCGTCGCGGTGTCGACGCACAGCCCGTCCTCGGCGGCCAGTTCGACGAGGTACTCGGTGGAGACCGCGCCCGACAGGTGGTTGTGCAGGTCACCGCCCTTGGGCAGGCCGCGGAAGAACTCCCGCGCCCGACGCGGGTCATGGCGGATCGCGTCGAGGTGAGCGGCCGTGACCGCCTCGCCGACGGTCACCGGGCGCGGCGCCGCCGGCGAGGCCGGGCCGGAGGCGTCCGTGCCCGCGTGGGCGGCGGGCAGGACGGCGGGAGAGGACAGCAGTACCAGGGCACCGAGGCCGGTGACGGCCAGGGTGCGGGTGCGGCGCGAGGCGCCGGACATTCGAGGCTTCACACCCGGAAGATCGTCGCGGAGGCAGCCGGGGACACGGGCGCGCGGCGAGGTGCGCCGGGTGATCACCCGGGTGGCGGAACGGCGCGATGCGCGGGCCGGCATGCGCGCTCTCCGCGGGCGCGGCGCTTGGGCGAAGCCGTGAACACTCCGGAGCCGGCGTTCACGGCGTCGCGAGGCGGGCGGGCGGGCCCGGTGGGCCGCCCGGTCAGGCGGCGAGCACGGGCGGGCCCGGATGCAGGGGTCCGGAACCGTGACCGGCCCCTCCTCCGGGTGGTGGGTCACCTCCGCCGAGGACCAGATCGAACCAGACGGTTTTGCCGCCCACCCCGTACAACGACTCCCCGAGGGCACATCCGCCCCAGTCGTCGGCCAGCAGATCGAGGATCAGCAGACCACGTCCGCGTTCCGCTTCGGGCATGTCCGGGGCCGACGGCAGCGGGAACACCGGGCAGGTGTCCATGACGCTGACCCTCAGCACGGGGTTGGTCCAGCGCAGCAGCACGATGGCGGGGCCGGGCGCATACCGGACGGCGTTGGTGGCCAGTTCGGAGGTGAGGAGTTCCGCGCGATCGGTGAACTCGCCCAGTCCGTGCGCTCCCAGCACGGCCTTGAGCGTCGTACGGGCGACGGCCGGCCCGCGGGGATCGCGGGGGAAGCGCAGCTCGTACTCCCACGTCTCGGTGAACGGGATGAGGGGTGGGGCCGGGACGGCGTACTCGTCCGCGCCGGGTGCTTCGGGGGTCGGCTGGTGTTCCGGTTCCGCGTCGTTCACGCGGCACCTCCTTGTGCGTGGGCGGTCCTGTCCGTGGCGCGGCGGGTCGGTTCCCCGGTTCGTCGGGGTGATCGACACCTCCGTGCCGTACGGCGCCGCCCGCGTCCGGCCACATCGCGGATCAGGTCCGCGATGTCCGACGGTGGCCTGCCGCCCCGCACCCGTTCCGTCGGGCCCGGGACGGCAGGGGGCGGGCGGTGCGCTTCCGCCGGGTGGGATGCGGGTGGCGTGGCTCACACGCTAGCGCGCCGACTAAAACGCGTGCTACCTGATTCATCAGAACGGGTTTTACTGCCTCTCCGGAGTGGACGCCCCTGACGAGGATCGGCAAACTGTGCGCGCGAGCAAGGAGTTGTAGATGGCGCCACGGCACCACCCGAGCATCCGTCAGCGTCGGTTCGGCGCCGAACTGCGGCGGCTGCGCGAGGCTGCGGGGATGGCCGCACCCGCGGCCGCGACGCGCCTCGGCGTGGACCGCACGATGATCTCGAACATCGAGTCAGGCCGGTTCGGCATCAGCGAGGATCGGCTGCGTCGACTCGCGAGCATCTACGAGTGCAACGACCCCGCACTGATCGACGCTCTGGCCGCGATGACGGGAGGGCGACCGAAAGGCTGGTGGGACGAGTACCGGGGAAAAATCCCGCCGGACTTTCTCGATGTGGCGGAGCTGGAGCATCACGCCACCAGCATCAGAACGCTCCAGACCGCCCATATCCCCGGGATCTTCCAGACGGAGGACCACGCAAGGGCCCTCTTCGACCTGTTCGTTCCGGCTCTGCCGCGCCTGGAGGTCGAACTCCGGGTGGCACAGCGCATCGGCCGACACAGTGTGATCGCGAGGAGTCCGGGTGTGCCCTATGTGGGTTATATCCATGAAGCGGCCCTGCGGATGCGCATCGGTGGGCGCCACATCGCGAAGGCCCAACTGAACCGCCTGCTCGAAGAGAGCGAACGCGACAACGTCCGGCTACTCGTCATCCCCTTCGCAGCAGAAGGTTTCCCCATGGCCGGGGACACCGTGATGTACGCGGCAGCACCGAACCCGCACCTGGACACCGTGCAGGTGGACTCGCCCATCGGTGCGGTCTTCTTCGACTCCCCCACCCATCTGGCCAACTTCCGGACACGGCTGGACTTGATCGAGCGAGTGGCGTTGAATCCGAGGGAATCGAGGGACTTTGTCCTCGACATCATCGGAGATCTGTAAGAGGTGTCGACCGTGAACGAGTTGAAGTGGCTCAAGTCCTCGTATTCCGAGGCATCCGGCAACGCATGCATTGAGTTCGCGGCATGCGACGAATCCCGCATAGCAATACGCGACAGCGTCTACCCGAGACGGCTTTTCTCGGTCGGCCGGAGAGCGTTCACCTCATTTGTCACTGCGACCAGGTCCGAGATGTTCCACCCCGGCAGACGCTAGCCGGAACCCGGCACAGGAACGTCCGTCTGCGACCGAGAGGCCACCCCGGCGGGCACATCGGGCATCCGCCCTGCCGGACGCGATAGGTCTGCTTTCCGCCCCACTTGGCGCGTCGCCTCCTGCCGGAGCAACCCCGCCCGCTCCCGGCCCGTGCGTCAGGCCGTCGCCGCCCGCTCCGTCGCGCGGACCGTCGAGGCGATCGTCGCCGAGCCGACCACGCGCGTGCCGTCGTACAGCACGATCGCCTGGCCGGGGGCGACGCCGCGGACCGGCTCGGTGAAGCGGACCTCCAGTTCCCCGTCGACGAGTTCCGCCGTCACCTCGGTCTCTCCGCCGTGGGCGCGCAGCTGGGCGGTGTAGGTGCCGGGTCCGACGGGGGCCGCGCCGCACCAGCGGGGGCGGATCGCGGTGAGGGCGGTGACGTCGAGCGCGTTCGCCGGGCCGACGGTGACCGTGTTGTCGACCGGGGAGATGTCGAGGACGTAGCGGGGCTTGCCGTCGGGGGCGGGGGTGCCGATCCGCAGGCCCTTGCGCTGGCCGATGGTGAAGCCGTAGGCGCCCTCGTGGGTGCCCACCTTGGCGCCGGACTCGTCGACGATGTCGCCCTCGGAGCGGCCGAGGCGGTCGGCGAGGAAGCCCCGGGTGTCGCCGTCGGCGATGAAGCAGATGTCGTGCGAGTCGGGCTTCTTGGCGACGGCGAGCCCGCGGCGCTCGGCCTCGGCGCGGATCTCCTCCTTGGTGGTGACGGTGTCACCGAGCGGGAACATCGCGTGAGCGAGCTGGCGGTCGTCGAGCACGCCGAGGACGTACGACTGGTCCTTGGCCATGTCGGAGGCGCGGTGCAGTTCGCGGGTCCCGTCCTCGCGGACGATCACCTGGGCGTAGTGGCCGGTGCACACGGCGTCGAAGCCGAGGGCCAGCGCCTTGTCCAGCAGCGCGGCGAACTTGATCTTCTCGTTGCAGCGCAGGCACGGGTTGGGGGTGCGGCCGGCCTCGTACTCGGCGACGAAGTCCTCGACGACGTCCTCGCGGAAGCGGTCGGCGAGGTCCCACACGTAGAAGGGGATGCCGATGACGTCGGCGGCGCGGCGGGCGTCACGGGAGTCCTCGATGGTGCAGCAGCCCCGCGCCCCGGTGCGGAACGATTGCGGGTTGGCGGAGAGCGCGAGGTGGACGCCGGTCACGTCGTGACCCGCTTCGGCGGCGCGTGCGGCGGCGACGGCGGAGTCGACTCCGCCGGACATGGCGGCCAGGACGCGGAGGGGGCGGGTGCGCTGCGGGGTGTCAGTCATAGCCCCTCCAGGGTACGGGGGCGCGGGAACCACGGCCGCCGGGTATCCGTTGGAGATCGCATGGGGGCGAGAAGAGCATCCGAGGACGGGGACCGGCGCATCGGGCGGCGGGCCCTGATCGTGGGCGGAGTGGCCGCCGCGGCGGGCACCGCGGTGCTGGCGCGGGACGAGCTGGCCCGGCTGTGGTGGCGTGCCCCGGGGGTGGCCAAGCCCCGGAAGCCGGGCGAGGTGGACTTCGCGGACGCCCGCTGGATCGCCGCCTCGGAGGCGAACTGGCGTCGCGCGGACCGCCCCGACGACTACGGCATCGACATGGTGGTCGTCCACGTCACCCAGGGCAGCTTCGACAGCGCGGTGAAGGCGTTCCAGGACCCGGGACACCGGGCGGCCACCCACTACATCGTCGGCCAGGACGGCCGCGTGGCGCAGATGATCCGCGAACTGGACGTGGCGTACCACGCGGGCAACCGCGACTACAACGAGCGCAGTGTCGGCATCGAGCACGAGGCGTTCGTGGACCGGCCGCAGGACCTCACCGACGAGATGTACGAGGCGTCGGCGCGGCTGACGGCCCGGATCTGCGCGCGGTACGACATACCCGTCGACCGCGAGCACATCATCGGGCACGTCGAGGTGCCGGGCACCGACCACACCGATCCGGGCCCGCACTGGGACTGGGACCGGTACATGAAGCTGGTGCGCCGCGCGCGCACGTCCCTGAGCACGCCGGACGCCTCCGCGTCCCCCTAGGCAGCCGCCCCGGGGCCGGGCGGCGCGCCCGGAGGGTCGGCCCGGCACCGCCCGCGGACGGTCAGGACAGTCCCGCGGCGCGGGCGCGTTCGACGGCCGGGCCGATGGCCTCGGCCAGGGCCCGTACGTCGGCCTCGGTGGAGGTGTGGCCGAGGGAGAAGCGCAGGGTGCCGCGGGCCAGGTCGGGGGCGGTGCCGGTGGCCAGCAGGACGTGGCTGGGCTGGGCGACGCCGGCCGTGCAGGCGGAGCCGGTGGAGCACTCGATGCCCTGGGCGTCGAGCAGCAGCAGCAAGGAGTCGCCCTCGCAGCCGGGGAAGGTGAAGTGGGCGTTGGCCGGAAGCCGTCCCCCGGGCTCGGGGTCGCCGCCGAGGATCGCGTCCGGGACGGCCATGCGGACCGCGGCGACCAGGTCGTCGCGCAGGGCGCCGATCTCGCGGGCGAACCGCTCCTGCTCCTTGGCGGCCACCCGCCCTGCCACGGCGAAGGAGGCGACGGCCGGGACGTCGAGGGTGCCGGAGCGGACGTGGCGCTCCTGCCCGCCGCCGTGGAGCACGGGGACGGGGGTCTGGTCGCGGCCGAGGACGAGCGCGCCGATGCCGTAGGGGCCGCCGATCTTGTGGCCGGAGACGGTCATCGCGGCGAGCCCGGAGCCGCCGAAGTCGACCGGTACCTGGCCGAACGCCTGGACCGCGTCCGAGTGCAGCGGTACGCCGAACTCGGCGGCGACCTCGGCGAGTTCGCTGACCGGCTGGAGGGTGCCGATCTCGTTGTTGGCCCACATGACGGTGGCGAGGGCCACGTCGTCGGGGTTGCGGGCCAGGGCCTCGCGCAGGGCGTCGGGGTGCACCCGGCCGTGGTGGTCGACGGGCAGGTACTCGACGGTGGCGCCCTCGTGCTCGCCGAGCCAGTGGACGGCGTCCAGGACGGCGTGGTGCTCGACCGGGCTGGCCAGCACCCGGGTGCGGACCGGGTCCGCGTCCCGGCGGGCCCAGTACAGGCCCTTCACGGCGAGGTTGTCGGCCTCGGTGCCGCCGGAGGTGAGAACCACCTCACTGGGCCGGGCGCCGAGGGCCTCGGCGAGGGCCTCCCGGGCCTCCTCGACCGTGCGCCGGGCCCGTCGGCCGGCCGCGTGGAGGGAGGAGGCGTTGCCGGTGACGCCGAGGTGCGCGGTGAGTGCCTCGACTGCCTCGGGGAGCATCGGGGTGGTTGCGGCGTGGTCGAGGTATGCCATGGTGGGGCCGATTCTACGGGGCGCCGGACGGCCACCCGGGGGCGCGGTCGGCCGGGAGTCCGGGGCCACGTCGCGCTTCCGGCCGACCGCCCTCGCGGCCGTTCGGGCCCTGCGGCCGTCGGGCTCGGCACACCGGGCCCCGGGCTCCTGTCACGCGCGAGCCCGTCAGCGGTGACCCGTCACGCGTCGGGCGTCACCCGTCACCCGTCACCCGTCACCCGTCACCCGTCACCCGTCACCCGTCACCTCACAGGCTCCAGGAGACGGTGCCGTCCGCCTGCATGAAGGCCAGCAGGACGAGCAGGTCGGCGACGCCGAGCCCGAGGCCGAGGAAGGCGCGTCCGCGCCGGGCGGTGCCCCGCCACAGGGCCAGGCTCGCGAGCACGATGGCGAGCGGCCCGAGGACGACGTTGAGGACGAGCAGGCCCAGCAGGCCCAGGACGAAGGACGCGACGGCCATGCCGTCGGCGTCGCGGATTCCGGTGCGGTCGGTGGCCGGAGCGGTGAGCTGCATGGTGATCGGTTCCCTCGGTCGACGGGACGTCGGACGGTCGGAGGCCGGCGCGGTGCGGGGTCGCCGTGCGGAGCGCGCCGGAGCGCGCGGGGCGTCCCCACACACGCCGTGCGCGGTCGGTGCACGGTCCGTGCGGTCAGTGCGCCGAGCCGCGGCGGCCGTGGCGCTCGCGCAGGGCGAAGATGCCGAGCCACACGGCGACGGCGAGTCCCGCGACGACGGTGAACTCCGGCGGCGCGTGGGCGACGGTGCCCAGGACCACGCCGAGCAGCATGAGTGCGGCGACCAGGAACAGCATGATCGATTTCCCCCAGAAGACTTGGGTGAACAGTCGTAGTTACACTCGTTCACTGACTACCCAGTCTAGCGGGGCCCTCACTTTGCAATCCCGGAGAACAGTTGTTGACTGCATGGCATGAGTCACACCCCCGGCACCCGGCAGGCCCAGAAGCAGAGGACCCGGCGGGCCCTCCTCGACGCGGCGCTGGAACTGCTGGAGAACCAGAGCCTGAGCAGCCTGGGACTGCGTGAGGTCACCCGCGCCGTGGGCGTCGCCCCGACCGCCTTCTACCGGCACTTCCACTCCATCGCCGACCTGGGCGTGGTGCTGGTCGAGGAGGCGCTGGGCGGCCTGCACCCGATGATCCGGACCACGGTGTCCATCCCCGGCGACACCGAGCAACGCATCACCCGGGCCGTCGAGCTGATCGCCGGTCACGTGGACGGGTACCCCGCCCACGTCCGCTTCATCGCCCGGGAGCGGCACGGCGGGGTCCGTCCGGTGCGTGAGGCGATCCGGGAGCAACTCGCGCTGTTCGCCGAGGAGGTGGCCGAGGCGCTGGCAGCGGATCCGGTGTCGCGGGGGTGGGGCGAGGACGACCTGCTGATGCTCGCCCAGATCTACGTGGATCTGATGCTGAGCACGGCGTCCCTGTTCCTGGAGACGCTGGACGCGCCCCCGGAGGAGCGGGAGCGGGTGGCCCGCCTGGCCTCCCGCCGCCTGCGGCTGATCGGCATCGGCCGACGGCACTGGCTGGACACACCGGTGGGCGCGTGAGGGCCGGCGGCTGAGCGCGCGGGCCCGGCGGACGAAGCGGGCAGAGGGGCCCGGCACAGGCCGGCGACGAGAGCGGCCACCGCCGGGGGCGGGACACGGCGACAGGCGCAGGGAGCCACCGGGCGCGCCCCGGCGCGTGCGCCGACGGCGAAGGGCCGGGACGGAGCGGATCCGTCCCGGCCCTCGGTGGAGGGGCGTCCGCCCGCGGGCGGGCCGGTCCGTCAACCCAGCCGGACGCGGGCGAGCTGGCGGGACTGGGCCACCAGGCGGTCGGCGGAGTCCCAGACCTCGGCGTCCTCCTCCAGGAAGCCACCGGCGAGGTTGCGGGTGGTGACGGAGATCCGCAGCGGGCCCGGGGCGGGACGGGCGCGGACGTGGGCGGTCAGCTCGACCGTGGGCACCCAGCCGGAGAGCCCGAGTTCGAAGGCGGTGGGCGGCAGCGCGTCCACCGCGAGGAGCAGCGACAACGGGTCCTGGTCCCGGCCGTCGGCCAGGCCGAACCAGGAGCGCATCTCCCCCCGGCCGGAGGGCGCGCCGAGGGCCCACCCGAGGGTCGACGGGTCCAGCTTGAGCATCAGCCGGTCGGTGATGGCGGAGCTGCCCTCGACCGGGGCGGGGCCGTCCTCCGGGCCGAAGCACTGGTCCATCGGCGGGATGGCGGGCGGCTCGGCGGTCGTGCGGACGTCGTCCGGCAGGGCGTCCAGGTCGCCGTAGGAGGCGAGGACGCGGATGCGTTCGACCTCCCGGCCCTGCTCGTCCTGCTGGAACAGGGACGCCTGCCCGGTCGACAGGCTGCGCCCGGTGCGCACCGTCTCCGTGCGGACGACCGCGGGGCCCGGCTGGGAGGCGGTCAGGTAGTGCGCGGAGATGGTGAACGGGTCGGAGTGCGGCAGGGTGTCGGCGAGGGCGCGGCCCAGGACGGCCAGCAGATAGCCGCCGTTGACGGCACTGATGATCGTCCAGCCGGCGGACAGGTCGATGTCGTAGACGCCGGGCGCGCGACGGACGACCGCGGTGTCGCGGTCGAACTCGCTGTCACCGATCGTGGCCCGGACGGCGGCCGGGGCGGAGGATGCATCTGGCATGGGCTGTACAGTACAAGAGTCACCTACTAAGCGGTAGCTTTGGCGTCACCGAAGGGCGACATCGGAGGCGATGTCCGGGAGCTGACCGGTTTGGGGTGAACCCGCGGGCCCGTCCTCCCCTCTATCCGGGCATGAGCCTCACCGGGATCCCGTTCCTGTGCACCCTGGCCGTGCTGGCGGCCCTCGCCCTCGCGCTGCCGCTCGCCCTGTGGACCCGGGTCGGCGGACCGCGTGCCGTGCGGGCCGCGACCCGGGTCCTGATGCTGTTCTTCGCCCAGGTCACCGCCGTGGCCCTGGTCTTCACCCTGGTCAACAACAGCAACCAGCTCTACGACAGCTGGTCCGACCTGCTCGGCACCGGCGACCACGTGCGGGAGGCCGCCGACCTCGGGAGCGACGGCACCGGCGGGGTCGCGGTCGAGCGGCTGCCGAAGGTGGCCCAGACCTTCACCCCGGCCGGCGGACCGGGCATGCGGGCGGCGGGCGGGGTGCGGGTCACCCGGCTCGACGGACGGGTGTCGGGGGTGCGGGCCGAGGTGTACGTCTGGCTGCCTCCGCAGTACGACGAACCGGCCTGGCGCGACCACGCGTTCCCGGTGGTCCAGCTGCTCCCCGGCTACCCGGGGTCGGCCAAGGCCTGGTTCGGCACCCTGGACGTGCACGAGCAGCTGTTCCCGTTGATGCGCAGCGGCCGGATCGCGCCCTTCATCCTGGTCGCCGCGCGCACCTCCCTGCTGCCGGGCGCGGACACCGGCTGCGCCAACCTGCCCGGCCGGGTCAACGCCGAGAGCTGGCTGAGCGTCGACGTGCCGCGCATGGTCCGGGACAACTTCCGCGCCCAGGCGGCGCCCGACGGCTGGGCGGTGGCCGGATACTCGGCGGGCGGCCACTGCGCGACCAAGCTGGCCCTCGCCCACCCCGACCGCTACCGGGCCGCCGTGAGCCTGTCCGGCTACAACGACCCGGCCGCCGAGCGCACCGCGCTCACCGGCCGCGACCCGGTGCTGCGCGAGGCCCACAACCCGCTGCGGCTGCTGCGCGAGGCGGTCGCGCCGCCGAAGGTCTCGCTCTACCTCTCCGGCCAGCGGGGGGACGGTCACGAGGACGCCACCGCCCTCGCGCGTGCGGCGACGCCACCGACGAGCGTGCAGGTGGTGCGGCTGCCGCGCAGCGCGGGCGGCCACACGATGGCGCTGTGGCGGCCCCAGGTGATCCCGTCCTTCCGCTGGCTCACGGAGGAACTCGGCGCCCAGCCCGTCCCGTCCGGCGCTACTCCTCCCGGACCGAGGAACGCCGCTGCCACGCCCGGGGCGCCCGCCAGTGGAACCGCAGGGCCAACAGCCGGATGAGGAACGCGGCGACCGCGGCGGAGGCGCTGGTGACCGGGTTCAGGCTGTCGAGGCGGATGCACACCGCGGTCAGCGTGGCACCGACGATCGCGGGCACCGCGTACAGGTCGCGGTCCCAGCGCAGCAGGGAGGGCACCTCGTTGGCGAGGACGTCGCGCAGCACACCGCCGCCCACGGCGGTCATCAGGCCCAGGGCCGCGCTGGCGGCCAGGTTCAGCCCGTAGTCGTGCGCCTTGACGGTGCCGACCACACAGAACAGGCCGAGGCCCGCCGCGTCGAAGACGTTGACGCCCCGCTGGAGGCGCTCGACGTGGGGGTGGAAGAAGAACACCAGCACGGTGGCGATCAGCGGGGTGACGAAGTATCCGATGTCGGTGAAGGCGGCCGGGGGCACGGCACCGATCACCAGGTCCCGGAAGAGACCGCCGCCCAGTCCCGTGACCTCGGCGAGCACGGCCAGGCCGAAGACGTCGAAGTTCTTGCGGACGGCCAGCAGCGCACCCGAGATCGCGAAGGCGAAGATGCCGATCAGGTCGAGCGCGTGCAGGAGGGACGGGCTGAACAGTTGCTGGAGCACCCGGCCATTCTGGCTCAGCCGGTGGCCCCCGCCGCACCGCGTGGCAGGGGCGGGCTCCCGGCACCCGCGCCGGCACCCGAGCCGTGTCCGTGCGGGGCCCCTGCCGGGCCCATGCCAGGCCCATGCCGGGTCCGTCCGGGTCCGTGCAGGTCCCCGGCTCGTCGCCGGACGGCCTGGGCGACGGCCGCCTCGTGACCGAGCGGGCCGGGCCGGCGACCGGCCCGGCCCGGGGACGCCCGGGGACCACCCGGGGACGACCTGGGAACGACCGGGAACGAAGGGAAGCGCCGGGCTCGTCGCCCGGCGCTCCCCCGCGTCGCTGTCCCGTGGTCCGTCAGCCGTTCTTGTCCGCCGACGCCCCGGAGTCCTTCGGCCCCTCGGCGTCGGTGGTCCCGTCGGACGCCTCGGGGTCCACGGCGCCCTCGGCCGCCTCGGCCACCGCGGCCTCGGCGGTCGCGTCGGCCGACGGCTCGGCCGTGGCGGGCATCTTCTCCTTCACCGCTCCGGGGTCCGGCTTGGTCGTCGAGTCGGCCGGCAGCAGGGCCGCGGGGGCCTCGACGACCTCCTCGGGCTGCTCCGTCACCGCCTCGTCGGTCCGCGTGACGGCGCCGATGTCCGTCGGCCGGGTCGGCTGCAGCTCCCCCGACTCGATCTCGGCGGCGAAGTGGCAGGCCACCTTGTGCCCGTCGCCCGCGTCCACGAGTGCGGGACGGTCGGTCGCGCACGTCGGCTGCGCCCACGGGCAGCGGGTGTGGAACCTGCACCCCGACGGCGGGTTCGCGGGCGACGGCAGGTCGCCCTGGAGCAGGATCCGCTCGCGACGGTCCTCGGCCTCGGGGTCGGGCAGCGGCACCGCCGACATCAGGGCCTTGGTGTACGGGTGCTTGGGCGCGGCGTACAGGGCGTCGCTGGGCGCCTCCTCCACCAGGGAGCCGAGGTACATGACCCCGATGACGTCGGAGATGTGCCGCACCACCGCCAGGTCGTGGGCGATGACCACGTAGGTCAGCCCCAGCGACTTCTGGAGCTCCTCCAGCAGGTTGATCACCTGGGCCTGCACCGACACGTCGAGGGCCGAGACCGGCTCGTCGCAGATGATCACGTCGGGTTCCAGGACGAGGGCCCGCGCGATGCCGATGCGCTGGCGCTGGCCGCCGGAGAACTCGTGCGGGTAGCGGGAGAGGGCGTTGACCGGGAGGCCGACCTTGGCGAGGACGTCCTTGATCCGCTCCCGCCGCTCCGCCTGGTTCGCCCCGATCCCGTGGGCGGCCATGCCCTCGCTGAGGATCGACTCGATGTTCTGGCGCGGGTTGAGGCTGCCCAGCGGGTCCTGGAAGACCATCTGGAGCCGTCGGCGGTACCGGCGCATCTCCTCGTCCGGCAGCTTCGCCAGGTCGGTCCCGTCGAAGACGACCTCGCCGTCGGTGATGTCGACCAGCCGCAGGACCCCGCGGCCCAGCGTCGTCTTGCCGCAGCCGGACTCGCCGACGAGGCCGTAGGTCTGGCCGGCCTCCACCTTCAGGGACACGCCGTCGACGGCGTAGACGTGGCCGACCGTGCGGTCGAACAGCACGCCCTTCTTGACGGGGAAGTGGACCTTCACGTCCGAGAGTTCGAGCAGGCTCATGCCGAGACCTCCGCCGGGGACGTGGGAAGGACCGGGTTGACGCAGCGGACCTGGTGTCCGGCGGCACGTGGTTCGGTCAGTTCGGGCGTGCCGGTCAGGCACTCCATGGTGTACCGGTCGCAGCGGGGCGCGAAGGCGCAGCCGTCGGTCCAGGCGATCCGGTCGTTGATGGAACCGCGGATGGGGTTGAGCGGTTCCCCGCGCGGCGCGTCGAGCCGCGGGATGGAGCCGAGCAGCCCGTGGGCGTACGGGTGGGTCGGGTACGTGAACAGGTCCCGCCGCCCGGCCGACTCCACGGCCCGGCCCGCGTAGAGCACGTTGACCTGGTCGCAGAGGCCGGCCACCACGCCGAGGTCGTGGGTGATCATCAGCAGGGCGGTGCCCTCCTGGTCGACCAGTTCCTTGAGCAGTTCCAGGATCTGCGCCTGGATGGTGACGTCGAGGGCGGTGGTCGGCTCGTCCGCGATGAGCATCCGGGGCGCGCACGCCACGGCCATCGCGATCAGCGCGCGCTGGCGCATGCCGCCGGAGAGCTGGTGCGGGAACTCCTTGAGCCGCCGGGTCGGGTCGGGGATGCCGACCCGGTCCAGCAGGTGGGCGGCCTCCTTGCGGGCGGCCTCCCCCTTCAGGCCGCGGTGGCGCTGGAGGATCTCGGTGATCTGGACGCCGATGGGGACGACCGGGTTCAGCGAGGACAGCGGGTCCTGGAAGATCATCGCGAGCTGGCTGCCGCGGATGTCCCGGCGTTCCTGCGCGGACATGGTCAGCAGGTCCCGGCCGTCGAAGACGGCCCGGCCGCCCACCCGGACGCCCTTGGCGGGCAGGAGTCCCATCAGGGCGAGCGAGGTCACGGACTTGCCGCAGCCGGACTCACCGACGAGACCGACGACCTGGCCTTCGTCGACGTCGAAGGAGACGCCGTCGACCGCGATCGAGTCCTTGCGGCCCTTGGCCGTGAAGGTGACGCTGAGTTCGTCGACTGAGAGTAGAGCCATGGGAGTTCAGCCTCGCAGTTTCGGGTCGAGCGCTTCGCGCATGGCCTCGCCGAGCAGGGTGAAGCCGAGAGCGGTGATGATGATCCCGAGCGCGGGGTAGACCGCCATCATCGGCTCGTTGTCGAAGAAGCGCTGGGCCTGGGCGAGCATGACCCCCCATTCCGGGATGGCGGGGTCCGGGTTGCCGAGGCCGAGGTAGGACAGGGCCGCCGCCTCGATGATCGCGGTGGCCAGGGACAGCGTCGCCTGGACGATGACCGGGCTCAGCGAGTTCGGCAGGATCTGGGTGAGGACGATCCGCTTCTTGCGCAGGCCGAGGGCCTTGGCCGCGAGCACGTAGTCGGAGCCGCCCTGCACCAGCATCGAGCCGCGCAGCAGCCGCGCGAAGATCGGGATCTGCACGACACCGACGGCGATCATCACGGTGGTCAGGGACTGCCCCATCACGGCGGCGATGGAGACGGCCAGCAGCAGCGAGGGCAGCGACAGCATGATGTCGGTGAACCGCATGATCACCGTGTCGATCCGCTGCCCGGCGCGTCCGCCGAGGGTCGCGGCGGCGCCCGAGCAGATGCCGATGACGGCACCCACCACGAGGCCGATGAGCATCGACACGACACCGACGAGCAGGGTCTGACGGGCTCCGACGAGCCACCGGCTGAACAGGTCCCGGCCCAGGTGGTCCAGGCCGAACCAGTTCTCGCCGCGCATGCCGACGAACTCGCCGCGGTTGGGGAAGACGTCGCCGCGCCAGGTCTGGGCGGTGGGCGCGTGGGGGGCGACCCACGGTCCGACGATCGCGAGGACGACGAACAGGGAGATGATCACCGCGCCGATGGCGGCCATCTTGCTGGCCCGCAGCCGCCGCATCGCCTCGCGCCACAGGCTGGCGCCGCTGGTGACCTCGTTGGTCGTCATCAGCTCCGCGAGCCGGTCGATCTTGTCGGCCTTCTTGGTCACGGTCGTCACGTCAGTGCACCCGCACTCTCGGGTCGATAAGGCTGTACGCGATGTCGACGAGGAGGTTGATGATGACGTAGACCATCGCGATGAAGAGAATGAACCCGACGAGCACGGGGTAGTCACGGCCGTCGATCGCCGTGCGGATGAACGAGCCGATGCCGCCGAAGTCGAAGACCGACTCGGTGAGCACCGCACCGGACAGGAGGCTGCCGGTCAGCAGACCGACCGCCGTGATCACCGGCAGCAGCGCGTTGCGCAGCACGTGACGGCCGCGCACCACGCGCTTCTCCAGGCCCTTGGACTCGGCGGTCCGCACGTAGTCCTCACCGAGCACCTCCAGCACGCTCGCCCGGGTCATGCGGACGATCACCGCGAGGGGGATGGAGGCCAGGGCGACCGCGGGCAGGATCAGGTGCCAGATGGCGTCCCAGCTCGCGTCGAACTCGCCGGTGAGCAGTCCGTCGAGGACCGCGAAGCCGGTGACCTCGGTCGCGTTGATCCCGGTGGTGAGCCGGCCGGAGGCGGGGAAGATGCCCAGCTGGACGGAGAAGATGGACCTGAGCAGGATCGCCAGGAAGAACACCGGGATGCAGATGCCGACGAGCGACGTGGACACCGAGGCGACGTCGATCCAGCCGCCGCGGCGCTTGGCCGCGAGGTAGCCGAGCGGGATGCCGACGAGCACGGCGATGAGGATCGCGGCGATGCTGAGTTCCACGGTCGCCGGGAACCGCAGCGTGAACTCCTCCCACACCGGCTGGCCGGTCTGGGTGGAGGTGCCCAGGTCGAGCTCGAAGATGCGCTTGAGGAAGCGCCAGTACTGGACGTGGACGGGCTGGTCCAGCCCGAGCGCACGGTTGATGCGCGCCACTTCGGCCTCGGTGGCCTTCTCCCCCAGGATCGCTGAGGCGGGTCCACCGGGCAGCCGGTCGAGCCAGAGGAAGAGCAGTACCGACAGGCCGAGCAGCGTGGGTATGAGCTGGAGCAGTCTTCGTACGACGAGACGCAGCACCCCGCATGCCCCTTTCTAGCGTGATGTCTTACTGAACGGAACCGCCCGGCCGCCGAGTTGCGACGGCCGGGCGGACACCCCCCGTTGGTGCTTCACACCGCGTGCGCCTACTTGAAGGACGCCTCGGCGAACACTTCCTGCGTCAGCGGGGAGACGTTCGGCGGGTTCACGTTCTTGGCGAAGGCGATGGCCGGCGGGGAGGACGAGATCGGGACGCCCGGGAGGTAGTCCATGATGACCTCGTTGGCCTTGGTGTACGCGGCCACGCGCTCCTCGTGGTTGCCCAGCTTCGAGCCGGCGTTCACGGCGTCGAAGACCTTCTTGTCCTTGAAGCCCCACTGCTTGTCGAACCCGGCGAACCAGGTGCCGATGAAGTTGTAGCCGTCGTTGAAGTCACCGGTCCAGCCGAGCATGTGCAGGGCGCAGGAGCCGGCCTCGGTGGCGTCCAGGTAGTCCGGGGCCCACTTCATGGCCTTCGACTTGACGGTGATGCCGGCCTTCTCCAGGTCGGCCTTCATCAGCTCGAACAGGTCCTGCGGGGCAGGCATGTACGGGCGGGTGACCTCGGTCGGGTAGCAGAACTCGATCTCGAGCTTCTCCTCACCGGCCTTCTTGAGGAGGTTCTTCGCCGCGTCGACGTCGAACGGGTACTGCTTGACGTCCTTGGAGTAGCCCTCGACGGTGTCCGGCATGAACTGGTCGGCCACCTTGCCGCCCTCGGGCAGCTGGGTCTTGACCAGGTTCTCCTTGTCGATCGACTGCGCGATCGCCTGCCGGACCTCCTTCTTCTTCAGGGCCGGGTTCGCCGACTGGCTCATGCCCACGTAAAAGATGTTGAAGACGCCACGGGTCGGGACGACGAAGCCCTTGTCCTCGAGGGTCTTGACGTCGGCCGGCGCGACCAGGTCGTAGCCGTCGATGTCACCGGCCTCCAGGGCCTGACGGCGCGTCTGCTCGTCGGAGATGGTGCGGAAGACCAGGTTCTTGATCTTCGCCTTCTCGCCCCAGTAGTCGTCGAAGCGCTCCAGGGAGACTTCCTTGTTCCCCTTGTTCCACTTCGTGATCTTGTACGGGCCGGTACCGGCGACCGTGCCGGCCTCCTGGCTGTACTTCGGGTACGTGATGGCGTCGCCCTTGGCGGAGGCGTCCTGCTTCTTGTACGCCTCGATGGCCTTCGGCGAGTGGATCGCGAGGGCGTTGAGGGAGAAGCCGCCGGGGAGGTTGGCGGAGGGCTTCTTGACCTCGATGACGGCGGTGTGCTCGTCCTTCGCGGTGCAGGACTTGTAGTTCGCCTCGGGCGTCTCCGGGTCCTCGTTCTTCGCGAACCCGCCCATGATGGTCTGCCAGTAGTACGAGACCGCGCTCGACTGGTACGTGCCCGTCCAGTTGAACCAGTGGTCGTAGTTGGCGCAGACCGCGGCGGCGTTGAACTCCTCGCCGTCGTGGAACTTCACGCCCTTGCGGAGGTCGAAGGTCCAGACGGTGCCCTCTTCGTTGCTGGACCACTTCTCGGCGAGACCGCCGACCAGCTCGCTGCCGCCGGACTCGTGCTCCAGCAGGGCCTCGAAGGCCTGCCGGGTCACGCGGAAGGTTTCACCGTCACTGGCCAGGGCAGGGTCCAGGGAACCCGGATCACCGGCACCGGCGAAGACGAAGGTGTCCTTGTCGCCACTGCCTTCGTTGTCACTGTCCCGGTCGCTGGAGCAGCCCGTGGCGATCAGACCGACCGCGACCGCGGCCGTGATCACCCGAGCGGCTCGGGACTTGGATATGCGCATATGGGGCCACTCCGGGTCCGCTATGTGGATGCAAGATGACCGCCCGAACACTACTCACGTTCGCAGGGAGTCAGGAACAGTCCGGATAGCGGTGATACCTACCTGAGATCTGAACACTTGACATAAGGGACGCATCAGGCGCCCGTTGCCGGGAATGCCCGCCGCGGACCCTCCGGACCCGCCGTCAAGCACCCTCCGTCCGGCCGTGCGTGCGCGACGCTCCGCGTGAAACCGCAGGTGACGGATGGGTGACCGCCGGTAGCTCGACCGGCCGCCGCGCATGAGGTCCAGACCATCCGACGGGAATGCAGACGTCCGGGCATCGGGGACGTTCCGTCCACGGCCGCCGGTCCACATCCTGGACGCTCCGGCCGGCCCGCGGGGGCGGCGGAGCCGTCCGCCGAGGGTGTGCGCCGCGGATCCGACCCGGTCAGTGACGCTGTGCGGGCGGGTGGCCGTAGCCGACCGGAGGGGCCGGCAGGCCGGCGGGGGCGTGGGCCTCCCGGTCGTAGAACGGCCGGGCGTTGACCCGCAGCCACAGGGCGACCGGGTCGTGCTCGTCGGACATCGCCACCGTGGACACCGGCAGGCCGTCCGGAACGGCGCCCAGCGACTGCTGCATCATGCCGCGCACCGCGTCCACCGACGGCGGCGAGGTGTCGTACACGTCGAGCCCGATGGCGAGGTACGGCGCCCCCAGCGCGGGCTGCACCCAGGCGCGGCGCAGCGCGCGGACGGCCGGGGTGCGGTGCGCGTTCTGCGCGAGCAGGGCGTAGAACTGCGGGATCTCGATGGCGGGTTCGGACAGCCGCAGCGGCCCGGCCGGCTGCCGGTCGAGGCCGGTGGCGATGCGGCGCAGGTCCAGCCAGGGGATGCCGACGCCGCCGCCGGGGGCGTGCGGGTTGAGCCAGAGACCGTAGCGGTCGGGGTACAGGGCACGGGCGACGTCGAGCCCGTCGACCACCTCGTAGGAGCGGTTCCAACCGCTGGCGGACAGCTCCTGCGCGGAGGTGACGCAGGGCGCGTAGCCGTGGCCGTCGACGTCCATGTTCCCGTACTGGGCGTCCGGCGAGCCGGCCTGGCCGTGCCACAGCAGCATCCAGACCTGACCGGAGGAGGGGGTCGCGAGCGCGCGCAGCAACGCCTCGTAGGCGTCGTAACGCCCGGGCGTCACCTGGCGCAGCATGTGCTCGACCTGCCCGGCCGCCGCGGTGCCAGCGCTCACTTTGTATCGCCCCTCCGTACAACGCCTCGCCCGAGCCAATGAACCTAGCTTAAGCCGCCCCTCGCCACCCGGACCGGTACCGGTTCCGGTGGCCGGACGGCCGCCCGCGCCGCCGCCGGTCCCGGGGCGACGGGTGCCCGCCCGCCCCGGTGCGCCTCCGGCCCGGCTACTGCTGCTGGTAGAAGGGCCGGACGCGCTCGCGCATCCACTCGCCGACGGGGTCCTGGGCGATGTCCAGCAGGACGACGTTGACCGGCCACCGCACGGGCGCCCGGCCCAGGGCGCGGCCGAGGGCTTCCGTGGGCAGGGTGTGCGGGTCCTCGTCCCACCGGGTCAGCTCGATGCCGATGAACAGCACCGGGTCCGCCGTCTCGATCGCGGCCAGGCACCGGCGGGCGGTGCGGACCACGCCGAGGGCCTCGAACTCGGCGCCGGCCGCCGCGAGGAAGTCGACGGGGTCGTCCTGCCAGTCGGGCTCGAACAGCCGCACCCGGCCGCCGGATCCCGGCCCGTCGAGCTCGCTGCGCCCGGCCCGGCACAGGTCCGCCACCGCCTCGGGCGGCAGGGGGATGCCGACGACACCGCCCGGGTTCACGGCGATGCCCGCCTGCGGAGGCAGACCGCGGGCGAACTCCACCGCGGGCGCGACGGTGAACGACAGGTGCGAGCCGACGACCTGGCGGAACTGCTCCTCGGAGCTGAAGACCGGGACGTACACCTGCCCGTCGAGCTCCATCGTGGGCAGGTCCAGGGAGCCGCTGTCGGGCCCGCCGCCGTTGGGCAGGGGCACCCAGACGAAGCTGCGGCCGAGGACCTCGACGATCCGGCCGCCGGCCGAGGGGACGCCGAGGGAGGCGGAGAGCACCTCCTCCAGCTCGTTGCCGGGCCACCCGCCGTGCGGGTGGGGATACGCCTGTGCCGGGAAGTCCGCGGAGAAGCCCGCCGGGAAGTCCATGTGCCTACCGCCTGCCTGGAACCACTGCTGTGGCTGAAAAGGCTAACCGCTGCCGCACGGCCGCCGTTCGGCTGTACGGGAGACGGTGGGCGAGGCCGTACGGGAGGCGGTGGGCGAGCCGTGCGGGAGGCGGTGATGAACGGCGCGGAAGCCGGCGCGGACGGTGGTCCGCCGGGCAGGGCTGGGTCGGACGTTCGCCGGACGGGACGGACACGTGCCGGGCAAGGCCGGACGCTCGGGGACGGACACGTGCCGGGCAAGGCCGGATCGCTCGCCGGAGAGGCGCGAGACCGGGCCCGGACGGGCCGCCGGGCCGTCGGGCCGCCCGCCCGCACCACCGGCCGTCCCGCCCGCCGCCTCAGCCCGTGAAGCCGATCCGGTGCAGCGTGTCCGTGGCGTCCCGGTCGAGGAGCACCACCGAGCCGCAGCCGGCGGGCGGTTCGCCCCGTTCCACCGCGCGCAGCAGCCGGCCCACGGCCGCGCGGTGGCGCAGGAAGGCGTACCGCGAGACACCGCGTCCGCGGGCGCGCTGACCCTCCAGCGCCTGCCGGGGGGTGACGTCGAGGAGGAGCAGGCGCAGGGCCGCTCCCCGGCGGCGGGCCTCGCGGGCCAGCCAGCGGCGCACCCACGCCTGGGTTCCGCAGTCGTGCACCACGACGCCCCCGCCGCCGCGCAGCACGCGGCGCAGGCCGGCGTAGTGGTCCAGGCGGACCAGGGGCCGGTAGACGGCGTACGGCAGGAAGCCGGGCATCCGGGCGTCCCAGCGGTCCCGGGTGTCCTGCGAGTCGACGCGGGTGCCGCGCACCGTGCGCCGCATCAGCGTGGACTTGCCGCTGCCGGGCAGCCCGGTGACCACCACGATGTCCCGCGGCGCGAACAGCAGCGCGTGCGGTCCGCGCGCGGCGAGCCCGCGCAGGTCACGGACGGCGGGCGCCGGGAGGGCACCGCCGGTCGGGGCGCCCCCCGTCAGGGCACCGCCGGTCAGGGCGCCCCCCGTCAGGGCACCGCCGGTCAGGGCGCCCCCGGTCAGGGCGCCCGGGGTCGCGGACCCGTGGGCGGCGGCGGCTGCGCCGGAGGGGACGGCCGGCTGTGCGGGCACCTCGGCCGCGGGGGCCGGAGCGGCCGACGGGGTGGGGGCGGCCGACCGGGCCGGAGCGGCCGGCTGTCCGGGCGGTGCGGCGCCCGCCGGGCCGGCGTACGCCGTGGTCCTGTTCACCGTGTGTCCTCCCCTGGGCCGGGTACCGGAGTCCCGCGCCGCGCTGACTGTAAAGAGAAGGTAATGCCGGGCGTCACTCGATTCCGTCCATTTCCCGCAACAGGCCGGTGACAGCCCGTTGTGACCGGACGCGCACCCTGCGCGTCCCCTGGAAAGGGTCCCCCTGCCGCGCCCCGGGAATGCGTGCAATGATGAGCCCGCCAACTGCATACCGGCCGTTTGAATCCGCGCGGGAGAGTCTCCGGCACTTGTGGCACGCCGGGGCGCCGAAGGAGCAAGTCCCTCCCTTGAATCTCTCAGGCCCCGTTACCGCGCGGGCGAGGCACATCTGAAAAGCGGGCCGTCGCGACTGCCGCGGTGGCTCCACCCAAGGTGCAAGCCGTACGCCGCCCCCCTCGCGGGCGGTCATGGCGAACCTCTCAGGTTCCGATGACAGATGGGGAGGATCGTCCTCGCCTTCCCCACGCCGTCCTGCGGCCCCGGGCTCTCGATCCGCTCGAGCAGTCACACCGGCGCGGGGGACCCCATCGCCACTGGGAGACCTACCGATGAGCAGTACCGAACTCCGCCGTACCGCGCTGGATGCCGTGCACCGCGCGCTCGGCGCGACGATGACCGACTTCGCCGGCTGGGACATGCCCCTGCGCTACGGCTCGGAGCGCGACGAGCACATCGCCGTCCGCACCAGGGCCGGCCTGTTCGACCTCTCCCACATGGGCGAGATCACCGTCAGCGGTCCGCAGGCGCTCGCGCTCCTCGACCACGCCCTGGTCGGCAACATCGGCACGGTCAGGCAGGGCCGGGCCCGGTACACGATGATCTGCGCCGAGGACGGCGGCATCCTGGACGACCTGATCGTCTACCGGCTCGGCGAGTCGGAGTACCTGGTCGTCGCCAACGCCTCCAACGCGCAGACGGTACTCGACGCGCTGGTGGAGCGGTCGGCCGGGTTCGACGCCGAGGTGCGCGACGACCGTGACGCCTACGCGCTGCTCGCCGTGCAGGGGCCCGAGTCCGTCGCCGTCCTCGCCTCCCTCACCGACGCCGACCTGGACGGCCTGAAGTACTACTCCGGGCTGCCCGGCACGGTGGCCGGCCTGCCCGCGCTGATCGCCCGCACCGGCTACACCGGCGAGGACGGCTTCGAGCTGTTCGTGAAGCCGGAGCACGCCGTCGAGCTGTGGCAGGCGCTGACCAAGGCCGGCGAGGGCGTCGGCCTGGCCCCGTGCGGGCTGTCCTGCCGGGACACGCTGCGCCTGGAGGCGGGCATGCCGCTCTACGGCAACGAACTGAGCAGTTCGCTCACGCCGTTCGACGCCGGGTTCGGCCGGGTCGTGAAGTTCGAGAAGGAGGGCGACTTCGTGGGCCGGGCCGCCCTGGCCGAGGCCGCCGAGCGCGCCGAGCAGAACCCGCCCCGCGTCCTGGTCGGCCTCGTCGCCGAGGGCCGCCGGGTCCCGCGCGCCGGGTACCAGGTCGTCAAGGGCGACGAGGTGATCGGCGAGGTCACCTCCGGGGCGCCCTCGCCCACGCTGGGCAAGCCCATCGCGATGGCCTACGTCGACCCGGCCCACGCGGCACCGGGCACCCCCGGGGTCGGCGTCGACATCCGTGGCCGTCAGGAGCCGTACGAGGTCGTGGCGCTGCCGTTCTACAAGCGGCAGAAGTGACACCGTCGTAGCGACCCGGGACGGCCGGCGGCGCGTGCGTACCGGCGCCCCGGGGTACCGGACCACGCCGGTCCGGCGCCGTCCCTCCCTCATCAGCAGTCCCCCGCGTACAGGAGAATCCAGGCCATGAGCAACCCCCAGCAGCTGCGTTACAGCAAGGAACACGAGTGGCTGTCGGCCGCCGAGGACGGCGTGTCGACGATCGGCATCACGGAGCACGCGGCGAACGCGCTCGGCGACGTCGTCTTCGTCCAGCTCCCCGAGGTGGGCGACACGGTGACCGCGGGCGAGACCTGCGGCGAGCTGGAGTCGACCAAGTCGGTCAGCGACCTCTACTGCCCGGTCACCGGTGAGGTCACCGAGGTCAACGAGGACGTGGTGAACGACCCGTCGCTGGTGAACTCGGCACCGTTCGAGGGCGGTTGGCTGTTCAAGGTGCGCATCACCGACGAGCCGTCCGACCTGCTGACCGCCGCCGAGTACGACGCCCACATCGCGGGCTGAGGAGTCCACGCCCCATGTCCCTTCTGAACACGCCCCTGCACGAGCTCGACCCGGCGGTGGCCGCCGCGGTCGACGCCGAGCTGCACCGGCAGCAGTCCACCCTCGAGATGATCGCCTCGGAGAACTTCGCCCCGGTCGCGGTCATGGAGGCGCAGGGCACCGTCCTGACCAACAAGTACGCCGAGGGCTACCCGGGCCGCCGCTACTACGGCGGCTGCGAGCACGTCGACGTGATCGAGCAGATCGCGATCGACCGGGTCAAGGAGCTCTTCGGCGCCGAGCACGCCAACGTGCAGCCGCACTCGGGCGCGCAGGCCAACGCCGCCGCGATGTTCGCGCTGCTCAAGCCCGGTGACACGATCATGGGCCTGAACCTGGCGCACGGCGGGCACCTGACCCACGGCATGAAGATCAACTTCTCCGGCAAGCTGTACGACGTGGTCGCCTACCACGTGGACGACACCGGGGTCGTCGACATGGCCGAGGTCGAGCGCCTGGCCAAGGAGAAGAAGCCGAAGCTGATCGTGGCGGGCTGGTCGGCCTACCCGCGGCAGCTCGACTTCGCCGCGTTCCGCCGGATCGCGGACGAGGTCGGCGCCTACCTCATGGTCGACATGGCGCACTTCGCCGGCCTGGTCGCCGCGGGCCTGCACCCGAACCCGGTGCCGCACGCCCACGTCGTCACCACGACCACCCACAAGACCCTCGGCGGCCCCCGCGGCGGCGTGATCCTCAGCACGGCCGAACTGGCCAAGAAGATCAACTCGGCGGTCTTCCCCGGCCAGCAGGGCGGCCCCCTGGAGCACGTGGTCGCCGCGAAGGCGGTCGCCTTCAAGGTCGCCGCGTCCGAGGAGTTCAAGGACCGCCAGCGCCGCACCCTGGAGGGCGCCCGGATCCTGGCCGAGCGCCTGGTGAAGGACGACGTCCGGGCCGTCGGCGTGGACGTGCTGTCCGGCGGCACGGACGTGCACCTGGTCCTGGTCGACCTGCGCGCCTCGGAGCTCGACGGCCAGCAGGCCGAGGACCGGCTGCACGAGGTCGGGATCACCGTCAACCGCAACGCGATCCCGAACGACCCGCGCCCGCCGATGGTCACCTCCGGCCTGCGCATCGGCACGCCCGCCCTCGCCACCCGCGGCTTCACCGCCGAGGACTTCACCGAGGTCGCGGACGTGATCGCCGAGACGCTGAAGCCGGAGTACGACGCCGAGGCGCTGCGGGCCCGGGTGACGGCGCTCGCGGCGAAGCATCCGCTGTACCCCGGTCTGAAGTAGTTTCGTACCCTTTGATTCGTACGAACGTCCGGGGCATCGCGCACACTGGAAACGGTGGGCGCGATGCCCCGCGTCGTACGCCCCCCCTCACGCACCCCCTGTACCGCCGGCGGACAGCGTCGTCCGCCGAACCCCTAGGAGTCCTCCCGTGGCCATCTCGGTCTTCGACCTGTTCTCGATCGGCATCGGCCCGTCCAGCTCGCACACGGTCGGCCCGATGCGCGCGGCCGGCCTGTTCGTCCGGCGGCTGCGCAAGGAGGGCCTGCTGGACTCCGTGACCTCGGTCCGCGCCGAGCTGTACGGCTCGCTGGGTGCCACGGGACACGGCCACGGCACGCCCAAGGCGGTGCTGCTCGGCCTGGAGGGCGACTCGCCGCGCACGGTCGACGTGGAGACGGCCGACGAGCGGGTGGAGAAGATCAAGGACGGCGGCCGGCTGCGCCTCCTCGGCGAGCACGAGATCGCCTTCTCCTTCGACGACGACCTGGTGCTGCACCGCCGCAAGGCCCTCCCGTACCACGCCAACGGCATGTCCCTGTGGGCGTACGACGCCTCGGGCGCGACGGTGCTGGAGAAGACGTACTACTCGGTGGGCGGCGGCTTCGTCGTCGACGAGGAGGCGGTCGGCGCGGACCGCATCAAGCTGGACGACACCGTCCTGAAGTACCCGTTCCGCACGGGCGACGAGCTGCTGCGGCTGACCCGGGAGACCGGCCTGTCGATCTCCGCGCTGATGCTGGAGAACGAGCGGGCCTGGCGGACCGAGGAGGAGATCCGCGAGGGCCTGCTGGAGATCTGGCGCGTGATGCAGGCGTGCGTGGAGCGCGGCATGTCCCGCGAGGGCATCCTCCCGGGCGGCCTCAAGGTGCGCCGCCGGGCCGCGAACACCGCCCGCAAGCTGCGCTCGGAGGGCGACCCGCAGGCGCTCTCCATGGAGTGGATCACCCTCTACGCGATGGCCGTGAACGAGGAGAACGCGGCCGGCGGCCGGGTCGTCACGGCTCCGACGAACGGCGCGGCCGGCATCATCCCGGCGGTGCTGCACTACTACGTCAACTTCGTGCCCGGCGCCGACGAGGAGGGCGTCGTCCGCTTCCTGCTGGCGGCCGGCGCGATCGGCATGCTCTTCAAGGAGAACGCCTCCATCTCCGGCGCCGAGGTCGGCTGCCAGGGCGAGGTGGGCTCCGCCTGCTCCATGGCCGCGGGCGCCCTCGCCGAGGTGATGGGCGGCTCGCCGTGGCAGGTGGAGAACGCGGCCGAGATCGGCATGGAGCACAACCTGGGCCTGACCTGCGACCCGGTGGGCGGCCTGGTCCAGATCCCGTGCATCGAGCGCAACGGCATGGCCGCGGTCAAGGCGGTCACGGCGGCCCGCATGGCACTGCGCGGCGACGGCTCGCACAAGGTGTCCCTGGACAAGGTCATCAAGACCATGAAGGAGACCGGCGCGGACATGTCCGTCAAGTACAAGGAGACGGCCCGGGGCGGGCTCGCGGTGAACATCATCGAGTGCTGAGGCGTCCCCATCGGGCAGAGGCGGTCAACGTCGATCACTTCCCGTCCGTCGCGGGTCGGCGGTGCCGTGGCGGGGCATGAGTCATGCGACTCCCCCACTCCCCGCGAGTCCCCCCACAAGCACGTCAGGGAGCCCTCATGCTGCGTGGCATCGACGTGAGTTCGCACCAGACCGCGTCCTACGACACCGACGGCCTGTCCTTCGTCTTCGTCAAGGCGACGGAGGGCCGTCGGTACACCAACCCCAAGCTGGCCGACCAGACCAAGCGGGCGCGCGACGCCGGTCTGGTCACCGGCTTCTACCACTTCCTCTGGCCGGGCGACCTCACCGCCCAGGCGGAGCACTTCGTGAACGAGGCGCCCCTGAAGGAGGGCGACCTCCTGGCCGTCGACTGGGAGACCACCGGCGGCGGCACCCGGGCGAGCGCCGCCGAGAAGGACCGGTTCCTGCGCCTGGTGAAGGAGCTCCGGCCCGGGCACCGGGTCGTCCTGTACTGCAACCGGGACTTCTGGCTCAACGTCGACACCACCTCCGAGGCGGGCGACGGCCTCTGGATCGCCGACTACGTCGGGGCGGGCGAGCCGCGCGTCGAGGCCGCCTGGCGCTTCCACCAGTACACCGACGACCCGCTGGACCAGAACGTCGCGGACTTCGCCGACGAGGCGGCCCTCAGAGAGTGGGCCGAGGGGGCCTGACCTCCGCGCGGCGCGCAGGCCGGGCCCGGGCCCGGTGTCATCCGCGGAAGTCGGGACCGCGCTCGGGGGACGCCTTCGCCAGCGCCTCGGTCACGTCGTCGACGCCGGCCCGCAGCCCGTAGACCGGGGTGCCCGGCTGCTGGCGCCAGGACTCGTCGAGTCCGCCGGCGTCGACGGTGTCGAAGCCGAGCTCCTCGATCAGGTCACGGACCTTCCGCTTGGCCGCCTCGTCGTCCCCCGCCACGGGCAGGGCCATCCGGTCGGGGGCGCCGGCGGGGCGGTGATGGTCCAGGATGTCCTGGGCGTAGGTCCCGTTGAACGCCTTGATCACCGGGTGGCCGAGGTGCTGCTCGGCCCAGCGGCTCTCGGTCAGACCGTCGTCCTCGATGCCCGCGATGCGTCCGTCGCGCTGCGGGTAGTAGTTGCCGGTGTCGATGACGGCCAGGCCCTCGGCCGCCCCGTCGAACAGTCCGGACGGCAGCTGGGGCACGGCCTTGACCGGGATGGTGACCACCACGATCTCCGCGCCCCGGGCCGCCTCACCCACCGTGACCGGTGTCGCCCCGGTCTCCTCGGCGAGGGCGGTGAGGGTCTGCGGGCCGCGCGAGTTGGCGACGGACACGTCGTGCCCGAGGGCCGTGAGCCGCCGGGTGAGATTGCCGCCGATGTTCCCCGCGCCGATGATGCCGATCTTCATGGTCCGCCTCGCCTCGCCCTTCGGGTGGATGTGCACCGGCCTCCCCGCGGACGCCGGTGGACCCTGCCAACCACGGGGACATCGGAGCTATTCCGGGCAACCGGCTGCTTCCGGCCATCCGGGCGGCGCGGCGAGCGCCCCGGCCGAGGGCCGCGGCGGGAACAGGGACGGGGAACGGGGATGGGGAACGGAGCCCGCCGCGAGGACCAGGTCCGCGCTCCGGGCCCGGGCGCGCGGCGGGGCCCGGTCCGCGGCGGCGACGCACGCGGTCCGGGCCCCGGCGGGGCTCACTTGCTGATGTGGACCCAGAACTCGTCGAACGACAGGAGCTTGTCGCCGTTCAGGTCGCGGGAGGCGATGACCGCCTCGGCGACCTCCTCGGTGACGTTCCAGTCGCCGCCCTGTGCGAGGGCGGTCTTGAACTCGGCGGCGGTGATGAACCCGTCCCCGTTCGTGTCGATGCGCTCGAACTGCCTGCGTGCTTCCTCGATGTCCGCCACCGGACCGCCCCTCTCGTCGTGTTCTCTCGGTGCTCCGCGGGCTCCCCCGGAGTCCTGATGACGCAGGTCAGATTAGCGCCCGCGGGGACCCCTGCCGCACCGGCCGCAGGCGGCGGGGCTCAGCGCTCCGTGACCCGCATCTCGAACCAGGTGGTCTTGCCGCGGGGCAGCAGGTCCACGCCCCAGCGGTCGGCCAGCTTGTCGACGAGGAAGAGGCCGCGTCCGCTGGTGTCCATCTCCTGCACCGGCATCAGGCAGGGCAGGCCGCGGGAGGGGTCGCGCACCTCGACACGGAACCGGCCGCGGCGGCGGGACATCCGGAGCCCGAAGACGCGGGCGCCGGTGTGCCGGACGGCGTTGCCGACGAGTTCGGACACCAGTAACACGGCGTCCTCGGCGGTACGGGGGGAGAGTCCCCAGTGACGCAGGACGACCACCTGGGCGAGCCGGCGGGCGATGGCGGCGGACTCGGGGAGCGAGGGCAGCTTCACCTCGGACTCCGTCGGATCGCCGTACAACTCCAGTGCGCGCAGGGCTTGTTCGTCCTCGACCGTCGGCGACCAGCGTGACGCCGTCGCACGTCCGTCTCCCCGCGGCTGTCCCAAACCCTCCAGCCCCGCCATGCCCCCATCATGGCCGTCGAACGGCACGTCAGGAGCCGGTACGGGCGAATACGCCCCCCGTACGCCCCCTGTGTGCGATCGTCCGCCGTCATATGCCAGGGGCAGTAGGGGATCGTTCCCACCACTTCCTGCCTGCGGGAACGGCTCGCTGTTCGACAATCGACGGGCCCCCTCGTCACGACAGGCTTAAGGGTGCCTTAAGGCTCCCATAAACCGCCGCACCGAGGGGGCCGGATCAGACATCGCGTCAATGGCAAGCCCTGGGACGAGGTTTCACACGAACTTCGCCTTGCCCGGGCCCTCCTCCACGAAGCTGCGCATGCCGCGCTCACGGTCCTCGGTCGCGAACAGACCCGCGAACCAGTTCCGCTCGACGGCGAGGCCGGTGTCGATGTCCGTCTCCAGCCCGGTGTCGACGGACTCCTTGGCCGCACGCAGCGCCAGCGCGGGGCCCTTGGCCAGCTTCGCCGCCCACGCGTGGGCCTGCTCGTAGACCTCGGCGGCGGGCACCACCCGGTCGACGAGACCCAGGGTCAGCGCCTCGTCTGCCCGGACCTGACGGCCCGTGAAGATGAGGTCCTTGGCGCGGGACGGCCCGATGAGGCGGGACAGCCGCTGGGTGCCGCCGGCGCCCGGGATGAGCCCGAGCAGGATCTCGGGCTGGCCCAGCTTGGCGTTGTCCCCGGCGATGCGGTAGTCCGCGCACAGGGCGAGCTCGCATCCGCCGCCCAGCGCGTAGCCGGTGACCGCGGCGACCACCGGCTTGGGGATGCGGGCCACCGCCGTGAAGGAGTCCTGCAGCCCGCGGGCGCGCAGGACCATCGCGGTGTGGTCCATCGCCTGCATCTCCTTGATGTCCGCGCCGGCCGCGAACACCTTCTCCCCGCCGTAGATGACCACGGCGCGCACGTCGTCGCGGCGCGTGGCCTCCTCGGCGAGTTCCTTCAGCCGGTCCTGCGTGGCCACGTCCAGGGCGTTCATCGGCGGGCGGTCCAGACGCAGGGTGCCGACGCCGTCCGCGACTTCGAGATGTACGGTCATGCCAGCAGGTTAACGGGGACTAACGGCGACCGGGGTGGGTGCGGTCGGTCACACCGGCCGGGGGTTCCGGGGCCCGCCGGAGCCCCGCCCGCTCCCGGCTCCTTGTACGGGCACGGCGCGGCCCCTTCCGCGGGTACGGCGCGGCCCCGGTGCCGTGGCTCGCACCGGGGCCGCGCGGACCGGGGGAGGCTACGCCTTCCACTTCTCCCAGGACATGTTCCAGCCGTTGAGGCCGTTGTCCGGGGCGATGGTGGCGTCCTTGGAGTTCTTGACGACGACCACGTCACCGATCATCGAGTTGTCGAAGAACCAGGCGCCCGGGGCCTTCTTGTCCCAGCCGCCGCGGGTGTCACGCAGCCCGATGCAGCCGTGGCTGGCGTTGTAGTTGCCGAAGGCGTCGCCGCCCCAGTAGTTACCGTGGATGAAGGTGCCGGAGGTGCTCAGGCGCATGGCGTGCGGGACGTCCTTGATGTCGTACTCGCCGCCGAAGCCGACCGTCTCGCCGTTCATGCGGGTCACCTTGAGCCGCTCGGTGATGACCATCTGGCCGTTCCAGGTCTCGGTGCCGGGGGCGCCGGTGGTGACCGGGATGGTCTTGATGACCTTGCCGTCCCGCTTCACCTTCATGGTGTGCTTCTTGGCGTCGACGACGGACACCTGGCTGCGGCCGATGGTGAAGGAGACCTTCTTCGACTGCTTGCCGTAGACCCCGGGGCGGCCCTCGACGCCGTCCAGGTTGAGGTCGACGGTGACCTTGGTGCCGGCCTTCCAGTAGTGCTCCGGGCGGAAGTCGAGGCGGTCGTTGCCGAACCAGTGTCCGGCGACCTCCACGGCCGGCTCGGTGGTGATGCGGATGGCCTTCTCGACGTCCTCGGGGTTGGTGATGCCCCGGGTGAAGCGCAGCGAGAACGGCATGCCGACGCCGACCGTGGAGCCGTCCTCGGGGGTGAAGTTGCCGATGAAGGTGTTCTTCGGCGTCAGCGTGGTGAAGTCGGCGTCCTCGGCGGCGGTACGGCCCTCGGCGTCCTTGGCCACGGCGTGCACGGTGTACTTGGTGGCGGCCGCCAGGTGGGTGGACGGCGTCCAGGTGGTCTTGTCGGCGGACAACTCGCCGTCGATCTTCCCGCCGTCCGCGTCCCGGACGACGACCTCCGTCAGCTTGCCCTTGGCGGCCGAGACCTTCAGCGCACCGGTGGTCTTCACGTCCTCGGCGCCGTCCTCCGGAGCGATGCTCACCACGGCCTCGGACTGCTTGCTGACGGCCGCGGCGGCGGGCTTGCCCTCGCCCTTGCCGTCGCCCGCGCCCGGTTCCGCGCCCCCGCCGCCGCAGGCCGTGACCGCCAGCACCACCCCGAGTGCCAGGGCGGCCAGTTGCCTGCCGGTCCGTCGCCGCGCGCCCACGGACGCACCCGATATCGGCCCCACGTTCACGTTGTTTCTCCCCTCGGCGGGCCTGGCCCGACCCGCACCCCCGCGCGCCCCTCGCGCCCTCCGGCGCATCGTAACCCCAGGCCAGCGGGGTTGGGCGGGGCGTGAATGTCACCGTTCAGTCCCAACTTCAACTGTCTGTGGGACCAGCGAGGACCGACGGGACCGAGAAGCGGGGACCAATGGGGTTGGAGGCCGACGCGGGACCGACGGCGGACCGACGGGACCGACGGGACCGACGAGGGCCGACAGGTCCGACTGGGACCAACGAGGGCCGCCCCGGCGCCCGGTCACCGAGGCGGCCCGGCCCGGCCGGAGGGGTCACGTCGGGGTCACGTCACCGCGCTGCCCGCACGCCACTTCTCCCAGTCCATGTTCCAGCCGCCCAGGCCGTTGTCGGGCGCCACCTTCTTGTCCTTGCTGTTGACCACCTCGACCACGTCACCGACGAGGCTGCGGTCGAAGAACCAGCCCGCCGGGGTGTCCGCCCCGCCGCCCTTGACGTCGCGCAGCCCGATGCAGCCGTGGCTGACGTTGGTGGAGCCGAAGACGTCCGCGTCGGCCCAGTAGTTGCCGTGCAGGAAGGTGCCGGACTCGGTGAGCCGGATGGCGTGCGGTACGTCCGGGATGTCGTACTCGCCGCCGAAGCCGACGGTGCGGCTGTCCATCCGGGTCACCTCCAGCATCTCGGTGATGACCATCGTCCCGTTGTAGGTGGTGGTCTTCGGCGCTCCCGCCGTCACCGGCACCGTGGCGAGCAGTTCGCCGTCCCGCCGCACCTGCATGGTGTGCCGGGCGGCGTCGACCCGGGAGACCTGGCTGCGGCCGACGGTGAAGGTGAACGTCCGCTGCTGGAGCCCGTACACGCCCGGGGCGCCCTCCACGTCGCGCAGGCCCAGCTCGACGGTGACGCGGGTGCCGGGCTTCCAGTAGTGCTCGGGGCGGAAGTCGAGCCGGGAGCGGCCGAACCAGTGCGGCCGGATGTCGACGGGCGGCTCGGAGGTGACCCGGACGGCACGTTCGACGGCGGCGCGGTGGGTGATCTTCCGGTTGAACTCCAGGGAGACGATCATCCCGGTGCCGACGGTGGAGCGGTTCTCCGGGGCCACGTAGCCGATGAAGCGTTCCTCGGGGACGTGGGTGGTGAAGGTGGTGCGGCGGGCGGAGCGGCGGCCGTTGCCGTCCACGGCGACCGCGTCGACGGTGTACTCGGCGGCGAGCGCCAGGCGTTCGCCGTCGGGCCGCCAGGTGCGTCCGTCGGCGGACAGGCGCCCCGGCACCGGGGAGCTCCGGGCGTCCTGGGACTTCACCACCGCCACCGACTCCAGCCGTCCCTCCGGCACCCGGACGCGCAGCTCGCGGTCGGGGCGGACGCCGGAGCTGCCGTCGTCGGGCGTCACCCGGATGACGTCCTCGGCGGCCGGCGGGCCGAACGCCCCGCTCAGGGGGCCGTCCGCGGTGCATCCGACGGTGCCGGTCAGCAGTCCTGCCCAGGTCAGTACGGCGGCCAGTGCGGCCCTCGCGCGCCGTGCGCGCCCTTGTGCGTGCCTCACGCGCTGTGCAACGACCGGGCGCGCGTTCGGGAAACGACCATGCCGCCGGGCGGGGAAACGTGAGTGCGCGGCACGCTCTGGGCAGAACTGTGGGGAGAACGACGCGCCGGACAGCCGCGGCCGGAGCCGACCGGAGGGCCGCGCACTCGTGACCACCGTCGTTCCACGAGCCGCGGGAGGCTGACAGGTGTCCAGCGCAGCCGAGCAGGAGGCGGTGGCCGCGCAGCGGGCCACCGGGGAGGGGCGCCCGGCCGTCGTCGTGAACGGCGGGCGGCCGGTGGCGTCCGCGCCGGCGGTGCCGGTCCGGCCGGGCCGGCCGACGCCGCTGGGCGCCCGCTTCCGGGTGGGCCCGGACGGGGTGGCGGGGACCAACTTCGCCCTGTGGGCGGGCGGGGCGGAGGGCGTCGAACTGTGTCTGTTCGACGAAGGCGGCCGGGAGCGCCGGGCCCGGCTGACCGAGCTGACGCACGGCATCTGGCACGGCTTCGTGCCGGGCGTGCTGCCGGGTCAGCGCTACGGCTACCGGGTGCACGGCCGCTGGGACCCGTGGACGGGGGCCCGCTGGAACCCGGCGAAGCTGCTGCTCGACCCGTACGCCCGCGCGGTGGACGGCGACTTCGCACTGCCGCCCGAGGTGTACGGGCACGTCCGGGACTGGCCGCAGCAGCATGTCGCGGACACGGTGCGCGACGACCGGGACTCCGCCCCGTACGTGCCCAAGGGCGTCGTGGTGCACGACGACGACGACTGGTCCGACGACCGCCGGCCCAAGACCCCGTGGGCGGACTCGGTGCTCTACGAGCTGCACGTCAAGGGGTTCACCCAGCGGCATCCCGGCGTCCCGGAGGAACTGCGCGGCACCTACGCGGGGCTCGCCCACCCGGCCGCGATCGAGCACCTGGTGAAGCTGGGCGTGACGGCGGTGGAGCTGCTGCCGGTGCACCAGTTCGCGCACGAGGACCACCTCCTCAGCCGCGGCCTGCGCAACTACTGGGGCTACAACTCCGTCGGCTACTTCGCCCCGCACGCCGGCTACGCGGCCTCCGGCACCACCGGGCAGCAGGTCGGCGAGTTCAAGCGGATGGTGCGCGCCCTGCACGCGGCGGGCCTGGAGGTCATCCTGGACGTGGTCTACAACCACACCGCGGAGGCCGGGGAGCTGGGCCCGACGCTGTCCCTGAAGGGCATCGACAACCGCGGCTACTACCGCCTCCAGCCGGACGCCCGCCGGTACGCCGACTACACCGGCTGCGGCAACACCCTGCACGTCGTGCAGCCGCACGTGCTGCGCCTGATCACGGACTCGCTGCGGTACTGGGTGACCGAGATGGGCGTCGACGGCTTCCGCTTCGACCTCGCGGCGGCCCTCGCCCGCTCCATGCACGACGTCGACATGCTCTCCCCCTTCCTCGCGGTGATCGCCCAGGACCCGGTGCTGCGCCGGGTCAAGCTGATCGCCGAGCCGTGGGACGTGGGCTCGGGCGGCTACCAGGTGGGCGCCTTCCCGCCGCTGTGGACGGAGTGGAACGACCGGTACCGCGACACCGTGCGGGACTTCTGGCGGCACGCGCTGCCGGACGTGCGGGAGATGGGCTACCGGCTGTCCGGCTCCAGCGACCTGTACGCCTGGGGCGGGCGCCGCCCGTACGCCTCGGTCAACTACGTCACCGCGCACGACGGTTTCACGCTGCGCGACCTGGTGTCGTACGACCGCAAGCACAACGAGGCGAACGGCGAGGGCAACCGGGACGGCACGGACGACAACCGGTCCTGGAACTGCGGGGCGGAGGGCCCCACCGACGACGAGCAGGTCCTGGCCCTGCGCCGGCGCCAGCTGCGCAACCTGCTGACCACGCTGCTGCTGTCCACGGGCGTGCCGATGCTGGTGGCCGGGGACGAAATGGGCCGCACCCAGCACGGCAACAACAACGCCTACTGCCAGGACAACGAGACCGGCTGGGTGGACTGGTCACTGCTGGAGCACCCGCAGTGGCGGGCGCTGTTCGACCTGACCTCGCGGCTGATCGGGCTGCGCCACCGGCACCCGGTGCTGCGGCGCCGGGCCTTCTTCTCCGGCCGGCCGCACTCGGCGGACGGGCTGCGCGACCTGGCGTGGTTCACGGCACACGGCGCGGAGATGACCGAGGGCGACTGGTACGCGCCGGCCGCCACGCTCGGGATGTACCTCTCCGGACGGGACATCCCCGGCCGGGGGGAGGACGGGGCACCGGTCGTCGACGACAGTTTCCTGGCCGTGCTGCACGCCGGGGGCGAGCCGGTGGACTTCGTGCTGCCGGGGCCGCCGTGGGCCGAGCGGTACGAGGTCGTCGTCGACACCGGGCGGGAGGACCAGGCGTCCGCGCCGGACACCGTGCACCGGGCGGGCTCGGCCCTTACGGTGCCGGGGCGGACGGTGCTGCTGCTGCGGGTGCGCTGACGGGACGGGCCCGCGGGCCGGCCGGGGGCGGTACCCGGCCGCTCCGGGCCGCTCTGGGCCGTCCAAGCGGGCCGTCCAAGCGGGCCGTCCAAGCGGGCCGTCCAAGCGGGCCGTCCAAGCGGGCCGTCCAAGCGGGCCGTCCAAGCGGGCCGTCAGCCCAGGATGCCCCGGTCGTAGCCCGCCGCCACGGCCGCCGCGCGGTCCCGGACGCCCAGCTTGGCGTACAGGTGCGTGAGGTGGGTCTTCACGGTCGCCTCGCTGATGAAGAGTTCCCGGGCGATCTCCCGGTTGGAGGTGCCCCGGGCGACCAGGGCGAGCACCTCCCGCTCCCGCGCGGACAGCGTCTCGCCGCCGGCCGGGCGGGGCGCGCGGACCGCGGACACCAGGCGGGAGGCCACCGCCGGGGACAGCACCGTCCGGCCCTCGGCCGCCGCCCGCACCGCCGCGAACAGCTCCTCGCGGGGCGCGTCCTTGAGCAGGTAGCCGGTCGCGCCCGCCTCGATGGCGGGGAGGGTGTCGGAGTCGGTGTCGTAGGTGGTGAGCACGAGCACCCGGGCGCGGGCGCCCCGGCGGGTCAGCTCGCGGATGGCCTCCACTCCCCCGCCGCCGGGCATGCGCAGGTCCATCAGGATGACGTCCGGGTCCAGGGCGGCGGCCCGTTCCAGCGCCTCGACGCCGTCGGCCGCCTCGCCGAGCACGCGGAAGCCGGCCACCGAGGCGAGCATGCCGCGCAGGCCGTCCCGGACGACGGGGTGGTCGTCGACGATCAGCAGGGAGACGGCGGGTTCCGCGGGCGCGTCAGTCATGGCGGACCAACGGTACGCGAGCCGACACCGCCGTCCCCAGGCCGGGTTCGGACTCGATGCCGAGGGACCCGGCGATGCGTTCGGCGCGGGCCCGCATGCCGTCGAGGCCGAAGCCGCCGCTGCCGTCACGGGCGCGGCGGACCCGCGGGTCGAAGCCGTGGCCGTCGTCGCGGACGTCGAGGGTGACCTCGTCGCCCATGTAGGAGAGGGTGACGCCGACCCGGGTGGCGCCCGCGTGCCGGGCGGTGTTCGACAGGGCTTCCTGGGCGATCCGCAGCAGGGTGGCCGCCACCTCGTCGTGGAGCGGCTCGACGGTGCCGGTGGTGGTGTACCGGGCGGGGATGCCGGTGCGCTCCTCCCACTCGGCCACCGTCTTCTCCAGTGCCTGCGGCAGGGCGTCGTCGGCCAGGGCGGCCGGGGACAGGTTGTGCACGGAACGGCGGGCCTCGCCGAGGCTGTGCCGGGCCAGGGCGGCGGCCCGGTCCAGGTGCTCACGGGCCAGCCGGGGGTCGTCGGTACCGGTGACCACCTGGAGCTGGGCGATGATGCCGGTCAGGCCCTGGGCGAGGGTGTCGTGGATCTCGGCGGCCAGCCGGCGCCGTTCGTCGGCCACCCCGGCCTCCCGTGCCTGGACCAGCAGTTGGGCGTGCAGGGCCGCGTTCTCGTCGAGCGCCTGCTGCAACGCCGTGTTGGTGCGCTCCAGTTCGTCGATGGTCTCGGCCTGGGTGCGGGCGCGGGCCTCCTCCAGGCCGGCGATGTGGGAGAAGACGAGCAGCAGCGCCGCGTTGACGCCGAGGACGCCGCCGAAGACCATCCAGCCGGTCGCGTCGTCCGGCGGCAGGCCGCCGCTCTGGGAGCCCGCGACGGTGACGGCGGCGGCCAGCAGCCCGGGGACGACGAGCCGCTGCGGCAGCAGTCGCCCGATGTCGAAGTAGTTGATCGCCGCGTGGAAGGCGAACAGCGGGTTCAGCCAGGTCAGGGCGAAGCTGAGGGCGATCCGCAGGGTGAAGTAGACCGTGCTCGCGGTCGAGGGCGTGGCACGGCCGCGCGAGGCCCGCCCCCACCACAGCTGCAGCACGAGCGTCGCGACGACGAGCACGGCGCAGGCGTACACCTCCGCCCGGGTCATGCCGAGGACCCGGGCGGTGGACGCCGCCAGCACCGTGCCGGTGGCGAGCAGCGCGTACGGCCCCCAGCGGTGGAACAGCGCCCACCGCTGCTCCAGCCGCGTGGCCGCCCGCGCGCCGTCCCCCGCCCGTGCGCCGTCCCCTGCCCGCGTCATCGCACCAGTGTCGGACATCCGGATCGCGCTCACTCCCAGCGGAACCAGCGGGCGGCGAACGCGGTCAGCAGCACCGTCCAGCCGGCCGTGACGCCCAGGTGGTCCCAGCCCGGCCAGGCCCCGGCGGCGGCGTCGTTCAGGGCTTCGGAAGCGGCGCCGAACGGGGTCCAGCCGACGATACGGGCGAGCAGGTCGGGCATGGCCTGCACCGGCAGCCAGACGCCCGCGCAGAACATCGCGGGGAACAACGCCGCCGACCCGAACGCGGCGGCGATCTTCGTCGTCCGGGACAGCGAGCAGATCAGCGCGCCGAACGCCAGGCAGGCGAAGGCCGCGAGGAGCAGGGCGAGCAGGTAGCCGGCGGGCTGCTCGGGCAGGGACACGCCGTAGACGACCCGGCCGAGCGTGAGCGCGAGGAGGGCGGACACCAGCGCGCTCCCGCCGTACACCAGCATCTGCGCGGACAGCAGGGCGGTGGCCCGGACCGGCGTGGTGGCCATGCGCCGCAGGATGCCCTGTTCGCGGTAGCCGGTGAGGGTCTGCGGCATGCCCTGGAGCCCGGCGATGAGGACGCCCAGAAGGACGGCGACGGGGACGTAGAGGTCGATGGACCGCAGCCCTCCGAGGTTCGGGTCGGGGTCGCGGAAGGCGGGGACGGCACCGAGGATCCCCAGCAGCAGGCTGGGGAAGAACAGGATCCAGAACAGGTTGCCGGGTTCGCGGCGGAACAGCCGTACCTCGGTGCGCAGGACGGCGGAGTTGAACAGGGCGGCGGTCATGCCGGAAGCTCCTCGGTCGGGCCGGACGGGTCGGCGTCGGACGGGCGGGGCGTGCCGGGGGCGCCCGGTGTGCCGGGGGCACCCGGTGTGCCGGGGGCGCCCGCGCCCTCGGTGAGGTCCAGGAAGGCGTCGTCCAGCGTGGCGTCGGTGACCCGCAGCTGGTGCGCGGTGACGCGGGTGCGGGCCAGCAGCGTGATGACCGCGTTGACGGTCGCGTCGGTGCCGGACAGCGTGACGCGGTCCTCGCGGTACTCGGCCGAGGCGAGGTCCGGCAGCGCGGCGAGGTCGCTCTCGTCCAGCGGCCGGGACGGGGTGAAGCTGATGACGGTGGCGCCGGCCGAGCGGCGGATGAGCCCGGCCGGGGTGTCCAGGGCGGCCACCCGGCCCCGGTCGATGACGGCGATCCGGTCGCAGAGCCGCTGGGCCTCCTCCATGAAGTGGGTGACCAGCAGGACGGTGACCCCGCCGGCGCGGACGTCCTCGATGAGCTGCCAGGTGTCGCGCCGGGCCCGCGGGTCGAGCCCCGTGGTCAGTTCGTCCAGCACCACCACCCGGGGGTCGCCGACCAGGGCGAGCGCGATCGACAGCCGCTGCTGCTGACCTCCCGACAGCTTGCCGTAGCGGGTGTCCAGCTGCGCGGTCAGCCCGAGGCGTTCGGTCAGGGGCCGCCAGTCGGCGGGGGCCGGGTGGAAGGACGCGTAGAGCTCCAGGGCCTCCCGGACCGTGAGCTTGGGCTGCAGCGCGCTCTGCTGGAGCTGGGCGCCGAGGACGCGGGCGACCCGGTCGTGCTCGGCGACGGGGTCGAGTCCGGTGACCCGCACCCGTCCCCCGTCGGGCACCCGCAGGCCCTCCACGCACTCGACCGTGGTGGTCTTGCCGGCGCCGTTCGGGCCGAGGATCCCGAAGATCTCGCCCTCCTCGACGGTGAACGACACCCCGTCGACCACGGCCCGGCTTCCGTAGGTCTTGCGCAGATCGGTGACTTCGATGACGGACATGCCGGTCAGTCTTCCGGCGGCCGGGGCCCGCGCGCATCGGCCGTGCCGCTCGGCTGCCATCGTCCGATCGGTTGACGGGAACGGTACGACCTGCCGGCGACGGCGGGCGGGCCAGGGCGAACGCCGCCCGGGCGGGCGGGCTTTTGGGGGCCGGGGTTCCCGCGCCGGCCCGCGGGTCGTAGGTCTCCGGACGGAGCCCTGTCGGGCCGAAACTCGGTGGGCAGTGTCAGCATCGATCCGTAGGCTCACTGCTGATGTCCACCTCACTCCCCACTGCCGAACCCCGCTCGGACGACGGTTCCAGGCCGGACGCCCCGCCCCGCTCCACCGTGCGCACGCTGCTGCGGCTGTGGCCGTACGTGCGGCCCGTGCGGGCGCGGCTGTTCACCGCCGCGTTCATCGCGGTCCTGGCCTCCTGCATCGGCCTGGTGATCCCGCTCGTCCTGAAGTGGATGGTCGACGGTCCGATCGCCGACCGCGACCCGGGGGGCGTGTGGCTCGGCGCGCTGTACCTGCTGCTGCTCGGACTGGCGGAGGCGCTGCTGTTCGGGCTGCGGCGCTGGCTGGTGGCCCGGCCGCTGTCCGGGGTCGAGGCGGGGATGCGGGCGGACCTCTACCGGCATCTGCAACGGCTGCCGGTGGCCTTCCACGACCGGTGGCCGTCGGGGCAGCTGCTGTCCCGGGCGACCACCGACCTGATGCTGCTGCGCATGTTCCTGGCCTTCCCGCTGACCTTCCTGCTGGTCAACGGCGTCACCATCCTCGTCGGCCTGGGCATCATGCTGGCGCAGGACTGGACGCTGGGCCTGGTCGTCCTGGTGCCCGCGGTGCCGGTGATGGTGACCTGCGTGGTGTTCGAGAAGCGCTACTCGGCGGCGTCGCGCAAGGCCCAGGACCAGGTCGGCGACCTGACGACCGTGGTCGAGGAGAGCGTGCTCGGCATCCGCATCATCAAGGGGTTCGGACGGCACCGCAGTCAGGCGCGCGCCTTCCACGAACTGGCCGGGCGACTGCGCGGCACGGAACTGCACAAGGCCCGGCTGCTGGCCACCATCCTCGGCATCATCGTCACCCTGCCCGAACTGGCCGTCGGCGCCGCCCTGGTGCTCGGCTGCATGCGGGTGGCCGACGGCACCCTGTCGGCGGGCACGCTGGTCGCGTTCCTGTCGACGGCGCTCGCCCTGCGCTGGCCGGTGGACTCCATCGGGTTCCTGCTGGCGATGAGCCAGGAGGCGGCGACCGCCACCACCCGCTACTTCGAGGTGATGGACGCCCCCGAGGAGGACCGGACGGCGCCCGCCGCCCCGGACGCCGCGCCCCGCCGCGCCGACGGGCTGCGCTTCGACGGCGTCACCTTCCGCTACCCGGACGCCCCGCCGGACGCCCCGCCCGTGCTGGACCGGGTCGACCTGCACATCCGTCCCGGCGAGTCGCTGGCCCTGGTGGGCGCGACCGGCAGCGGCAAGACCACGCTCACCGCCCTGGTCCCCCGGCTGCACGAGGTCACCTCCGGGCGGATCACCCTGGACGGGGTGGACATCACGGCGATGCCCCGCGAGGAACTGCGCGCCCGGGTCGCCGTCGCGTTCGAGGAGCCCACCCTGTTCTCGGCCGCCGTCGGGGAGAACGTGCTGATGGGCGCCGGTGCTTCCGGCGCCGGGCCGGAGGACCTGGAGCGGGCGCTCGGGGTGGCGCAGGCGGACTTCGTGCACGCGCTGCCGCAGGGTGTGGACACCCAGGTCGGCGAGCAGGGCCTGAGCCTGTCCGGCGGCCAGCGGCAGCGGCTGGCGCTGGCCCGCGCGGTGGTGGGCCGGCCCGACTTCCTGGTGCTGGACGATCCGTTGTCCGCGCTCGACGTGCACACCGAGGCCGCGGTGGAGGCCGCCCTGCGCCGGGTGCTCGCCGGCACCACGGCCCTCATCGTCGCCCACCGGCCGTCCACGGTGCTGCTGGCCGACCGCGTCGCGCTGCTCTCCGGCGGCCGGATCACCGCCGTCGGCACCCACCACGAACTGCTGCGCACCAACGCCGAGTACGCCCACCTGATGGCCGGTGAGCCGGCCGGCGGACAGGAGGACCCGCGATGACGGCGGCCACGACCGCGCCCGCCCCCGGCCGGGACGACGACGACCGGTCGCCCGGGGAGGCCGGCGACCCCTTCGACCGGGACGTCCTGCCGGCGCCCCCGGGCGCCACCGGGGCCCTGCTGCGGTCCCTGCTGTCCCCGCTGCGGGGCGGGGTCGCGCTCACCGCGTTCCTGCTGCTGCTCCAGCAGGCGGCGGTGCAGGCGGGCCCGCTGCTGGTGGCGTACGGCATCGACCGGGCGGTGCCCGCGTTCCGCGCCGACGACCACGGGCCGCTGATCGCGGTGGCCGTGGGCTACCTGCTGTGCGCGGCGTCGGCGGGCGCGCTGCAGTACGGCTTCATCACCGCCTCGGCCCGGGTGAGCCAGGCGGTGCTGCTCGACCTGCGCGGCCGGATCTTCCGCCACGCCCAGGCGCTGAGCGTCGACTTCCACGAGCGCTACACCTCCGGCCGGCTCATCTCGCGTTCCACGACCGACGTGGAGGCGCTGCGGGAGCTGCTGGAGGAGGGGCTCCAGGAGCTGGTGACGGTCGTCCTGTCGTGCGTCTACATCTCGGTGCTGCTGCTCTGGCTGGACCTGGGGCTCGGCGCGGTCGCGGTGGCGTCCTTCCTGCCGCTGTACGGGCTGGTGCGGTCCTACCGGCGGCGCGCGACGCGGGTGTACCGCAAGCGGTCGACGGCCATCGCCGCGGTCATCGTGAAGTTCGTCGAGACGATGAACGGCATCCGGCCGGTGCGCGCCTTCCGCCGGGAGGCCGCCAACGACGCCGACTTCCGGGTGCTGAACCGGCGCCACGAGCGCACCAACGGCGACGCGCTGCTGGAGATGGCGCGTTACGTGGTGGGCTCCCGGGTGACCGCGAACACCACGGTCGCGCTGGTGGTGCTGTGGGGCGCGTACCGGGTCGCGGAGGGCACCCTCGCGCTGGGCGTCCTGGCGGCGGCGGTGCTCTACCTGCGGCGGCTGTACGACCCGATCGACCGGCTGGGCATGTTCCTCAACGCCTACCAGTCGGCCGCGGCCTCGCTGGAGAAGATCGCCGGGCTGCTGGCGCAGACCCCGTCCGTGCCCGAACCGGCCACGCCCCGCGAGCTCCCGGTCCGGCGCTCCGGGCACCCCGGCCGCACCGTGGTCTTCGACGGCGTCCGGTTCGCGTACCGCACGGGCGGCGAGGTGCTGCCCCGCTTCGACCTGACGCTCCCGGCGGGGCAGACGGTCGCGGTCGTCGGCTCGACCGGCGCGGGCAAGTCGACGCTGGCCAAGCTGCTCGCCCGCTTCTACGACCCCACCGAGGGCCGGGTCCTGCTGGACGGCGTCGACCTGCGCGACCTCGCGGGACCGGAGCTGCGGCGCGGTGTGGTGATGGTGACGCAGGAGGCGTTCCTGTTCTCCGGCACGGTCGCCGAGAACATCGCCATCGGCCGCCCGGAGGCCACCCGCGAGGAGATCGAGCGGGCCGCCAAACAGATCGGCGCGCACGACTTCATCACCGCCCTGCCCGACGGCTACGACACCGACGTCCGCAAGCGCGGCGGCCGTATCTCCGCGGGGCAGCGGCAACTGGTGGCGTTCGCCCGGGCGTTGCTCGCGGACCCCGCCGTGCTGATCCTCGACGAGGCGACCAGTTCCCTGGACGTCCCCGGCGAGCGCGCGGTGCAGCGGGCGATGGCGACGGTGCTGACCGGCCGCACGGCGGTGGTCATCGCCCACCGGCTGTCCACGGTGGAGATCGCCGACCGGGTCCTGGTGATGGAGCACGGCCGCATCGTGGAGGACGGCCCCCCGGCCGACCTGATCGCCGGCACGGGCCGTTTCGCGGACCTGCACCGGGCCTGGCGGGACAGCCTGGCGTAGGGCGGCACGGAGGAGCCCGGGCGTCCGCCGGCCCCCGGGTTCCGACGGGCCGCCGTCGGGCCGCCGCGGCGCGCACCGCACCGCACCGGTGGCAGCCGCGGCGGGGTCGCCCCACGCCGCCCTGACGCTCCCGGCAGGGCGAGGCGATCGGGGCGGTCCCCGGTACGGAACCCCACCACGTCCGCATAACGGACTCCACCTCCCGGCCAGCGAACGTTTTCCGCCAAACTCTTGACGCGGTCCTGACAGAAACCGCGATCACCTGCCACTCTTCCCACGGCCCCTTCCCGGCAACCCCACCGCACCGCGCCGACGCCCGGGGACGGCGGCCGAGCACCACACCTGGTTCCGCGTACCGCCCTGTTCTGCCCGGCCGGCCCACCCGCCGGCCGGTCTCCCCTGGCCGCGCGACCCGCGGCCGCGCAGAAGGAGTCAGTGTTGAGAAGCAGGTCTTCCCACAGACGCACCCCCCGCAGCACCGCCGCCGTCGCACTCGCCGGGGTCGCCGCCCTGGTCGCGACGGCCGTCCAGGCCGGCACGGCCACCGCCGCGCCGGAGCCGGCCCCCGCCGCCGAGAGCGCGGCGAAGCCGGGCTCGGAGTCGGTCCGGCTCACCCCCGCCCAGCGCGCCGAGCTGATCCGCGAGGCCGACGCCACCAAGGCGGAGACCGCCAAGGAGATCGGCCTGGGCGCCAAGGAGAAGCTGGTCGTCCGTGACGTCCTCAAGGACCGCGACGGCACCGTGCACGTCCGCTACGAACGCACCTACGACGGGCTGCCCGTCCTCGGCGGCGACCTGATCGTCCAGGGCGACGAGGCCGGCGAGGCCGACACCGTCGTCAAGGCCACCCGGGCCGCGGTGAAGCCCGCGACCACCGCCACCGCGGTGCCCGCCGCGAAGGCCGAGCAGCAGGCCCTGTCCGCCGCGAAGGCCGAGAAGGCCAAGAGCCCCGACGTGGACCGGGCCCCCCGCAAGGTGATCTGGGCGGCCGACGGCAAGCCGGTCGTGGCCTACGAGACCGTCGTCGGCGGCCTCCAGCACGACGGCACCCCGCAGGAGCTGCACGTCGTCACCGACGCCACCACCGGCGAGAAGCTGTACGAGTGGCAGGCCGTGCACAACGGCACCGGCCACACCGTCTACAGCGGCACCGTCGACCTGACGACCACGCAGTCGGGGTCGTCGTACAACCTCACCGACGGCGCGCGCGGCAACCACCGGACGTACAACCTGAACCGCGGCACGTCCGGCACCGGCACGCTGTTCTCCGGCTCCGACGACGTCTGGGGCAACGGCAACCCCTCGAACCTGGAGTCGGCCGCCGCCGACGCCCACTACGGGGCGGCCCTGACCTGGGACTACTACAAGAACGTGCACGGCCGCAGCGGAATCCGCGGGGACGGCGTCGGCGCCTACTCCCGGGTCCACTACGGCAACAACTACGTCAACGCCTTCTGGTCGGACAGCTGCTTCTGCATGACCTACGGCGACGGCGCGGGCAACGCCAACCCGCTCACCTCGATCGACGTGGCCGCCCACGAGATGACCCACGGCCTCACCTCGAACACCGCGGGCCTGATCTACAGCGGCGAGTCCGGCGGCCTCAACGAGGCCACCAGCGACATCTTCGGCGCGACCGTCGAGTTCTACGCGAACAACTCCTCCGACGTCGGTGACTACCTCATCGGCGAGGAGATCGACATCAACGGCGACGGCACCCCGCTGCGCTACATGGACAGGCCGAGCCGGGACGGCAAGTCCAAGGACGCCTGGTACTCGGGCATCGGCAGCATCGACGTGCACTACTCCTCCGGCCCGGCGAACCACTTCTTCTACCTGCTCAGCGAGGGCAGCGGCACCAAGACCATCAACGGGGTGACCTACGACTCGCCCACCTCCGACGGTCTCCCGGTCACCGGCATCGGCCGCGCCAAGGCGGAGAAGATCTGGTTCCGCGCGCTGACCACCAAGTTCACCTCCACCACCAACTACGCCGGCGCCCGCACCGGCACCCTGGCGGCGGCCGGCGAGCTGTACGGGACGGACAGCGCCGAGTACAAGGCGGTGCAGGACGCCTGGGCGGGCGTCAACGTGGGCTCACGCCCCGGTGACGGCGGTGGCGGCGGCGGCACGTCGTTCGAGAACACCACCGACGTGTCGATCCCGGACAACGGCGCCGCGGTGACCTCCTCGGTCACCGTCACCGGACGCTCCGGGAACGCCCCGTCCAACCTCGGCGTGACGGTGGACATCAGGCACACCTGGAGCGGCGACCTGGTCGTCGACCTGGTGGCCCCGGACGGCTCCGTGTACCCGCTGCGCAGCCGCACCGGCGGCTCGGCCGACAACATCCAGGAGACCTACACCGTCAACGCCTCCTCCGAGACGGCCAACGGCACCTGGAAGCTGCGCGTACAGGACCGGGCACGCTACGACACCGGCTACATCAACAGCTGGAAGCTCACCTTCCCGTAAACCGGGACGAGCCCACCGGGCGGCGCCCCGCCGTGCTCCACGGCGCGGGCGCCGCCCTACCCTTGGGTCCCATGTCTTCGGCGGACTTCACCTACGACCACGTCGGCAAGACCCGTGAACAGGGCTTCTGCCCACCGGGTTTCCACCCCCTGCACCTCCGTACCCGGCTGGGCGAGGGCGAGGTGGTGTTCCAGCAGGCGACCCGGGCGCTGTTCACCTGGGAGATGCACCGGGCCATGGGGGTCGGGGTGGACGCCGCCGCCGACCGGGCCGCCCCCGGGGTGGACGTCACCGTCACCCTCGCCGGAGTCGTCAGGGCCCCGTGCCGGGTGGTCTGGGCCGAGGAGGAACACCGCAGGGCTGGCTGGGCCTACGGCACCCTGGCCGGCCACCCGGAGCGCGGCGAGGAGTCGTTCGTGGTGGACCGCACCGGCGACGGCACCGTGTGGCTGACCGTGTCCGCCTTCAGCCGCCCGGCCGCCTGGTACGCCCGGGCCGGCGGCCCGGCGACGCGCGGCCTCCAGCACGCCTACGCGCGCCGCTGCGGAACCGTCCTGCGCCGCCTGGCCACCGAGGGCGTCGAGGACCAGTGAACCCCCGCCGCCCCGGCCCTCTCACCTCATCAGCAGACCCGCCGCCGCCACCAGGTCCTCGGACGGCACGGCGAGCAGGCCCATCTCCGCGCCGGACGCCAGCAGCCGGTGCCCGGGCAGGATGCGGACCGTGTAGCCGAAGGGTCCGGTGCGGTCCAGGGACAGCGGGCCCTCGTACACCCAGCGGCCCTCCTGGTCCGGCGAGCCCGACGGCTTCAGCGGCACGGTGCTCGCGTCGGTGATGCGGTCGGCTTCGTCGACCCGGCCGGAGACCGCCTGCACCTCCACGTCGTCCGGGCCGAGGTCACCGAGGTTCACCCGCACCCGCAGGGCGAGCGTGGTGCCCAGTTCGGCGGTCGCCTCCGTGTCGGAGGTCTCGACGTGGTCGACGCTCACCCGGTGCCAGGCGGACCGCACCCGGGCCTTCCACGCGGCCAGCTCGCGGGCCGTCCCCGGGTCCATGGCGCGCTGCGCGGTCGCGGCGGGCGCGTAGAGGCGCTCCACGTACTCCCGGACCATCCGCCCGGCCAGCACCTTGGGGCCGAGCGAGCTGAGGGTGTGCCGGACCATCTCCAGCCACCGGTCGGGCAGCCCGCTCTCGCCCCGCTCGTAGAAGCGGGGGGTCACCCGCTGCTCCAGCAGGTCGTAGAGGGCGGCGGCCTCTATGGCGTCCCGCCGGTCGGGGTCCGTGGCGCTGCCGTCGGCGGTGGGGATGGCCCAGCCGAAGTCGGGCTGGAACCACTCGTCCCACCAGCCGTCCAGCACCGAGAGGTTGAGGCAGCCGTTGAGCGCCGCCTTCATCCCGCTCGTCCCGCACGCCTCCAGCGGGCGCAGCGGGTTGTTCAGCCAGATGTCGCAGCCGGGGTAGAGCTTCTGCGCCATCGCCATGCCGTAGTCGGGCAGGAAGACGATCCGGTGCCGCACCCGCGGGTCGTCGGCGAACCGGACGAGTTCCTGGATGAGCCGCTTGCCGCCCTCGTCCGCCGGGTGCGCCTTGCCCGCGACGACGATCTGCACCGGCCGCTCGGGGTGCAGCAGCAGCTCCATCAGCCGGTCCTTGTCGCGCAGCATCAGCGTCAGCCGCTTGTACGACGGGACCCGCCGGGCGAACCCGATGGTCAGCACGTCCGGGTCGAGCACCCGGTCGATCCAGCCCAGCTCGGCCGTACCGGCCCCGCGCTGCCGCCACGAGGCGCGCAGCCGCTCGCGGACCTCCATCACCAGCAGCTCGCGCAGGGAGCGGCGCAGCTCCCAGATCTCCTGGTCGGCGATGTCGGCGATCGAGTCCCAGCGGTCCGACCCGCCGACGGTCAGGGCCTCCTCGGCCCGTTCCTCGCCGATCTTCCGGGCGCCGAGCCGGAACACCTCGGGGGCCACCCAGGTGGGGGCGTGCACCCCGTTGGTGACGGAGGTGATGGGCACCTCCGCCGGGTCGAAGCCGGGCCACAGCCCGGCGAACATCTCCCGGCTGACGTGGCCGTGCAGCAGGGAGACGCCGTTGGCGCGCTGGGCGAGGCGCAGGCCCATCACGGCCATGTTGAAGAGGTTGGCCTCCCCGCCCGGGTACGTCTCCATGCCGAGCCGCAGGACCTGGTCGACGTCGATGCCGGGCAGTTCGGCGCCGGGGCCGAAGTGCCGGGCGACCAGTTCGCGGTCGAAGCGGTCGATGCCGGCCGGGACGGGCGTGTGGGTGGTGAACACGGTGCCGGCCCGGACCGCCTCCAGCGCGGCGGGGAAGTCGAGCCCTTCGGCGCCCAGCTCGGCGATGCGCTCCAGGCCGAGGAAGCCGGCGTGGCCCTCGTTGGTGTGGAACACCTCGGGGGCGGCGTGCCCGGTGAGCCCGCAGTACGCGCGCACCGCCCGGACCCCTCCTATGCCGAGCAGCATCTCCTGGAGCAGCCGGTGCTCGCTGCCGCCGCCGTAGAGCCGGTCGGTGACACCGCGCTCGCCGGGGGCGTTCTCCTCGACGTCGGAGTCCAGCAGCAGCAGCGGGACCCTGCCCACCTGGGCCAGCCAGATCCGGGCGTGCAGCGAGCGCCCGCCGGGCAGGGCGAGGGTGACGTGCGCGGTGGTGCCGTCGGGTTCCTTGAGCGGGACCAGCGGCAACTCGTTGGGGTCGAGCACGGGGTAGTGCTCCTGCTGCCAGCCGTCCCGGGACAGGGACTGGCGGAAGTAGCCGTGCCGGTAGAGCAGGCCGACGCCGATCAGCGGCACGCCGAGGTCGCTGGCGGCCTTGAGATGATCCCCGGCGAGGATGCCCAGGCCGCCGGAGTACTGCGGCAGAGCGGCGGTGATGCCGAACTCCGGGGAGAAGTAGGCGATGGCGGCGGGCAGGTCCTCGGTCCGGGACTGGTACCAGCGGTCACCGGTGAGGTAGGCGTCGAGGTCGTCGGTGACCGCGGTGAGGCGGTCGAGGAAGTGGGGGTCGCCGGCGAGTTCGGTCAGCCGGGCGGGCGGCACGCTGCCCAGCAGCCGGACCGGGTCGCAGCCCGCGGCGGCCCAGCGTTCCGGGTCGACGGACCGGAAGAGGTCGCGGGTCCCTTCGTGCCAGGACCAGCGCAGGTTGCGGGCCAGGTCGCTGAGGGGCCGGAGGGGTTCGGGGAGAACGGGTCGGACGGTGAATCGACGGATCGCCTTCACATTCCACCTCGGCGCGTTCGTGACAGACGCGGTGTGCGTCTCGGCATCCCTGCCGACAGTACCGGCGCGGGGTGCCGTCGTGCCGGAGGCCGGGCGAGCGGGTGGCGCCGCGCGGCAGAACAAACGATTCCTCGCATACCGGATGTGGCCGGTTCCCCACCTGTGGGCGCTCTTGTGATATTTGGTCCCGCGCGCTCGGAGCTCTGCGCACTCGGAGCCCTGGGCGCTCGAAGCCCCGGGCGGGCCGGGTGCAGGACCGCGTGTGGCGAGGAGCGGGCGGCCCGGCGATCACGGGGCGTCGGCGGGGGGGCCGGTGCCCCTGGGGGCGTGATGCGGAGACCCGAGGGGCTCGGTGCCCCGGAGGCCCGGTGCCCCGAGGCCCGCGGGGCGGATGACCGGACGGCGGGTGAGGGGGGCGACCGCCACGACCACCGCCCCGGCGCCACGGAACCGGTCGGACCGGGTGCGAAGACACCTGGTCCGGGGGACAAGATTCCGGCCGTTTCCCGGGGACCGCCCCGCGGCCGGTCCGGGTCCCCCACCGGGCTCCTCCGTCACGGCAGCCGCTCCCGGCGGCACCGCGCCCGCCGCCGGGGCGGAGCGGCCGGGGGCGGCCCGGAGGCGCCGTCCGCCGCCCGTCGGAGCCGTCGCGCGGGACCCGGACGCGCCCCGGTCCGCCCTTCCGGGGACGGCGACGTGCCTGGTCGGAGGGGCGGGGCGCGGGACGGCGGCCGGACGGCGGACGGGTGCGCCGAGCCCTCCGGCGGCCGGGCCGGGCCCCTGCCCGCAGCAGCGCCCGGCCGTCGGCACGAGGGCCGGGGAGGGCCCGGGCCACGGACACCCTCCGGTACCCCGCCGGGCCGGGCGCCGGGGTACCGAAACAATCGACTCCGCCGTGTCGACATACGCGCGAGTAGTTAACAAAGTGCCGGATTGCCCACCCGAATAGGGTGGGAAGGCTCCTGCGGGTACTCCCTCAGGAGCACCACGCAGGACCCGCCTTCCCTCAGTCATCCGCCCACCCACGTTGACGCGGACAGGAGCGGTCATGCCCGCCAAGCACCACTCGTCATCGCCCCCGACGCCCGGCTCCCGCGCACGGCGGGGGGCCGCGGAATCCCCTCCGGTCCACGCCTCGGACCACGGTCCGCCGCCGGCCGCCGGGCCCGCCGGGACGGGGGCGCCGAGCGTCGCCGGTCCGGACACCCTCGCCGGTCACGCCTCCGCCTCCGGCCCCGTGACGTCCGTGGGCCGCATCCCGGTCCTGGACGTGCGCCCGCTGGTCCGGGGCGGGCTCCGGCCGGCCAAGGCCGTCACCGGGGAGACCTTCGAGGTCTCGGCCACCGTGTTCCGTGAGGGGCACGACGCGGTGGCCGCGAACGTGGTCCTGACGGACCCGGCGGGCCGCCCCGGGCCCCTCACCCCGATGCGGGAGCTGGCGCCGGGCACCGACCGGTGGGGCGCCGAGGTCACCGCCGGGGAGCCGGGGCTGTGGACATACACCGTCGAGGCGTGGGGCGACCCGGTCACCACCTGGCGGCACCACGCGGAGATCAAGATCCCGGCGGGCATCGACACGGAACTCGTGCTGGAGGAGGGTGCCCGCCTGTACGAGCGGGCCGCAGCCGACGTGCCGGGCACCGCGCCGCGGGAGGTCCTGCTGACGGCCGTGGACGCGCTGCGCGACGACCGCCGTCCGCCGTCCGCCCGGCTGGCGGCCGCGCTGACTCCGGACGTGGACGCGGTGCTGGCGCGGTATCCGTTGCGGGAGCTGGTGACCAGCAGTGAGCCGTTGCCGTTGCTGGTGGAGCGGGAGCGGGCGCTGTTCGGGTCGTGGTACGAGTTCTTCCCGCGCTCGGAGGGCACCGAGCAGGAGCCGCACGGCACGTTCGAGACCGCCGCGCGGCGGCTGCCGGCGATCGCGGCGATGGGCTTCGACGTGGTGTACCTGCCGCCGATCCACCCGATCGGGACGACGTTCCGCAAGGGCCCGAACAACACACTGGACGCGGGTCCGGACGATGTGGGGGTGCCGTGGGCGATCGGGTCGGCGGAGGGCGGCCACGACGCGGTGCATCCGCGGCTGGGCACGCTGGAGGACTTCGCCCGGTTCGTGGCGCGCGCCGGTGAGCTGGGCATGGAGGTGGCGCTGGACTTCGCGTTGCAGTGCTCGCCGGACCATCCGTGGGTGCACAAGCATCCGGAGTGGTTCCACCACCGCCCCGACGGGTCGATCGCGTACGCGGAGAACCCGCCGAAGAAGTACCAGGACATCTACCCGGTCGCGTTCGACGCGGACATGGACGGGCTGGTGGCGGAGACCTGCCGGGTGCTGCGGCACTGGATGGGGGTGGGGGTGCGGATCTTCCGGGTGGACAATCCGCACACCAAGCCGGTGGTGTTCTGGGAGCGGGTGATCGGCGAGATCAACCGCACCGACCCGGACGTGATCTTCCTGGCGGAGGCGTTCACCCGGCCGGCGATGATGCACACGCTGGCGCAGATCGGCTTCCAGCAGTCGTACACCTACTTCACCTGGCGCAACAGCAAGCAGGAGCTGACCGAGTACCTGACCGAACTGTCGGGGGAGGCCGCCTCCTACATGCGGCCCAACTTCTTCGCCAACACCCCCGACATCCTGCACGCCTATCTGCAGCACGGCGGCCGGCCCGCCTTCGAGGTCCGCGCGGTCCTCGCCGCCACCCTCTCCCCGACCTGGGGCATCTACAGCGGCTACGAACTGTGCGAGAACACCCCGCTGCGCGAAGGCAGCGAGGAGTACCTCGACTCCGAGAAGTACCAGCTCAGGCCCCGCGACTGGGAAGCCGCCGAACGCGAGGGCCGCACCATCGCCCCGCTCATCACCACACTCAACACCCTCCGCCGGGAGAACCCGGCCCTGCGCCAGCTGCGGGACCTGCACTTCCACCATGCGGACCAGGAGCCGGTCATCGCATACTCGAAACGGAAGGGTTCGAACACGGTTCTGGTGGTCGCCAACCTCGACCCGCACCACACCCAGGAGGCCACGGTCTCGTTGGACATGCCGCGTCTCGGCCTCGACCGGCACGAGACGGTACCGGTGCGCGACGAGCTCACCGGTGAGACCTATCACTGGGGCAGCGCCAACTACGTGCGCCTGGGGCCGGGGGGAGCGCATGTACTCGTCGTCGGCCGGGGGCCCGGGGATGACACCCCGGGTGAGCACACGTCGGATCTGCGGCCGTCCACTCCGCACATGGGAGGGTCACCCACATCATGATCGTCAACGAACCCGTGCCGGACACCTTCGAGGACACCCCCGCCGGGGACCGGGACCCCGAGTGGTTCAAACGCGCCGTCTTCTACGAGGTGCTGGTCCGTTCCTTCCAGGACAGCAACGGTGACGGCGTCGGCGACCTGAAGGGCCTGACCGCCAAGCTCGACCATCTGCAGTGGCTCGGCGTGGACTGCCTGTGGCTGCCGCCGTTCTTCAAGTCGCCGCTGCGCGACGGCGGTTACGACGTGGCCGACTACACCGCCGTGCTGCCCGAGTTCGGCGACCTCGCCGACTTCGTGGAGTTCGTCGACTCCGCGCACCAGCGCGGCATGCGCGTCATCATCGACTTCGTCATGAACCACACCAGTGACCAGCACCCGTGGTTCCAGGAGTCCCGCAAGGATCCCGACGGCCCCTACGGGGACTACTACGTGTGGGCCGACGACGACAAGCAGTTCCAGGACGCGCGCATCATCTTCGTCGACACCGAGGCGTCCAACTGGACCTACGACCCGGTGCGCAAGCAGTACTACTGGCACCGCTTCTTCTCCCACCAGCCGGACCTGAACTACGAGAACCCGGCGGTGCAGGAGGAGATGATCTCCGCGCTGAAGTTCTGGCTGGACCTGGGCATCGACGGGTTCCGGCTGGACGCGGTGCCGTACCTGTACCAGCGGGAGGGCACCAACTGCGAGAACCTTCCGGAGACCCACGCGTTCCTGAAGCGGGTGCGCAAGGAGATCGACGCGCAGTACCCCGACACCGTGCTGCTGGCCGAGGCCAACCAGTGGCCCGAGGACGTGGTCGACTACTTCGGCGACTACTCCGTCGGCGGCGACGAGTGCCACATGGCGTTCCACTTCCCCGTCATGCCCCGCATCTTCATGGCCGTCCGCCGCGAGTCCCGCTACCCCGTCTCGGAGATCCTCGCCAAGACCCCCGCCATCCCCTCCGGCTGCCAGTGGGGCATCTTCCTGCGCAACCACGACGAGCTGACCCTGGAGATGGTCACCGACGAGGAACGCGACTACATGTGGGCCGAGTACGCCAAGGACCCCCGCATGCGCGCCAACATCGGCATCCGCCGCCGGCTCGCCCCGCTGCTGGACAACGACCGCAACCAGATCGAACTCTTCACCGCCCTGCTGCTCTCCCTGCCCGGCTCCCCCGTCATGTACTACGGCGACGAGATCGGCATGGGCGACAACATCTGGCTCGGCGACCGCGACGCGGTGCGCACGCCCATGCAGTGGACCCCGGACCGCAACGCCGGCTTCTCCTCCTCCGACCCCGGCCGCCTCTACCTGCCCACGATCATGGACCCGGTCTACGGCTACCAGGTCACGAACGTCGAGGCGTCGATGGCGTCCCCGTCCTCCCTGCTGCACTGGACCCGCCGGATGATCGAGATCCGCAAGCAGAACCCCGCCTTCGGCCTGGGCACCTACACCGAGCTGCCCTCCTCCAACCCGGCCGTCCTCGCCTTCCTGCGCGAGTACGAGGACGACCTGGTGCTCTGCGTCAACAACTTCTCCCGTTTCGCGCAGCCCACCGAGCTCGATCTGAGCGCCTTCGAGGGACGGCACCCGGTCGAGCTGTTCGGCGGGGTGCGCTTCCCCGCCGTCGGGGAACTGCCGTACCTGATGACCCTCGGGGGGCACGGCTTCTACTGGTTCCGGCTCCGCAAGGACGCCTCGTAGAACCGGGGCGGGGCGGTTTCCACCGCCCCGCCCGGGGCACGCATCAGTAACACCCCGCCCACCGGCGGCGCCCCGAGCGCCCCGCCGACGAGGGGGAAAGGACGCGACGCCATGTCGGAAGCCGTCACCCGCACCGTCAGCGCACCGCCCGGCCTCCTTGCGTCACTCGATCCGCTGCTGAGGGAATGGCTGCCCAGACAGCGCTGGTTCGCGGGCAAGGGGCGCCCCGTCACGGGCTTCACCCCGGTCGCGGTCACCGAGCTGCTGCCGCCCACCGCCAAGCTGGGGCTGTACCACCTGCTGGTCCGGGCGCAGCAGCCGCTCGCCGCGGGCCACGGCGGGCAGGAGCAGCAGCCCGGTGACTGCTACCAGTTGTTCATAGGCGTGCGCGAGGCGCTGCCGCCCCGGCTGGCGCCCGCGCTGATCGGTCATGTCACCCGGGGCCCGCTGGCCGGACGGACGGTCTACGAGGCCCTGCACGACACCCGGCCCGCCGAACTGCTCCTGGAGGCTCTGCGCACCCGGGCACGGATCGGCGGGCTCCGTTTCGAGCGGGACCCGCGCCAGGAGATCCGGTCCGGCCTGGTGCCGCGCCTGATGACCGCCGAGCAGTCGAACTCCTCCGTCGTCTACGGGGACACCTACATCCTGAAGCTGCTGCGCCGGGTCGTGCCCGGCGTCAACCCCGACCTGGAGCTGCCGCTGGCGCTGGCGCGGGAGGGCGGCACCCGGGTGCCGCCGCCCACGGCCTGGCTGCTCGCGGACGCCGACGCCGGGGCGCCCGGCCCGCCCGCGGCGGAGCCGTACGTCCTGGGAGTGCTCCAGCCGTACGTGCAGGGCGCGACGGACGGCTGGGAGCTGGCGCTGCGGGCGCTGGCCAAGGGCGAGGACTTCCTCGCCGACGCGCGGGCCCTCGGCCGGGCCACGGCCGAGGTGCACACCGCGCTGGCCCGCGCCCTGCCGACGGTCAGCCTGGGCCACCCCCAGCTGCGGTCCCTGGTCGACGGCATGACCGAGCGGCTGCGGGCGGCGGTGCGGGCGGTGGCGGCGCTGCGGCCGTACGAGGCGGAGCTGCGGTCGGCGTTCACGGCGCTGGAGGACCTGGCCTCCGAAGGGTACGAGTGGACCGCGCAGCGGGTGCACGGCGACCTGCACCTGGGGCAGTGCCTGCGGTCCCCGGCCGGGGAGTGGTCGCTGATCGACTTCGAGGGCGAGCCGGCCCGCCCGCTGGCCGAGCGCCGCATGCCCCAGCCCGCCGTGCGGGACGTGGCGGGCATGCTGCGGTCCTTCGACTACGCGGCCCGCTCCGTGGACCCGCCGCAGCCCGACTGGGCGGCGCACTGCCGGGCGGCCTACTGCACGGGTTACGCGGAGACCGCCGGCCGCGACCCGCGCACCGAACCGGTGCTGCTGCGTGCCTATGAGACCGACAAGGCGGTTTACGAGGTGCTGTACGAGGCCCGGCACCGCCCCGAGTGGCTGCCCGTGCCGATGGCCGCCGTGCGCCGGCTCGCCGGTTCCGGCGCCGCCGACCCGACCTGACCCCCTTCGTCCAGGAGGCTCCGCCCGTGACCCCCCGCCCCGAGCCCAGCGCTCCGCAGCCCGACCAGCCGGACGGACGGCCGGACGGCCGGCAGGCCGTGCCGCCGCCCGCCGTACCGCGGAAGAAGTCCGCGGCGAAGAAGACCGACGGGACCGGCAGCGCGGCGAAGAAGACCGACGGGACCGGCAGCGCGGCGAAGAAGACCGCCGGGAAGAAGGCGGCGGGCCCGGCTCCGGCGGGCAAGGCGGCGCGGGAGACGACGAAGAAGGCCGGCGCCGCCCGGGCCGCGGCGACGGTGAAGGCGGCGGAGCAGAAGACCCCGGCGGCGACGGCCGAGGGCCCGGCGAAGAAGACGGGGGCGGAGAAGAGGACGGCGGCGGCAGCGAAGAAGACGGCGGAGAAGGCCCGGAAGGCCGGGCCGAAGAAGACCGCGGCGAGGAAGGCCCCCGCGAAGAAGATCCCGGCGACGAAGGTCCAGGCGGAGAAGGGCAGCCCTCCGGAGGCGATCCCGGCCGGCGGTCGCGCCGGGACAGCGTCCGGTGCCGATGCCCCGCCGGAACCGGCCGGGGACACCGCCACCCGTCAGCCCGTACCCCCCGACATGGAGATCGCCGTCTCCCCCGCCGTCGGCGACGAGGACCGGCAGCGGCTGCTGGACGGCACGCATCACGCCCCGCACGACGTGCTCGGCGCCCACCCCGTGCCCGGCGGGGTCGTCTTCCGGGTGTTCAAGCCGTACGCCCACGCGGTCACGGTCGTCTCCGGCGGCCTGCGGGTGGACCTGCACGACGACGGCGCGGGGTTCTTCTCCGGGCTGCTGCCGCTGCGGGAGGTCCCGGCGTACCACCTGTTGGTGCGCTACGCGGACACGGTCCACGAGACCGAGGACGCCTACCGGTTCCTGCCCACGCTCGGCGAGCTGGACCTGCACCTGATCGGTGAGGGCCGGCACGAGGAGCTGTGGACGGTGCTGGGCGCGCACCCGATGACGCACGAGGGCGTGCGCGGCACCCGCTTCTCGGTGTGGGCGCCCAACGCGCGCGGCGTACGGGTGGCGGGCACCTTCAACTTCTGGGACGCCACCGCCTTCCCCATGCGCTCCCTGGGCTCCACCGGGGTGTGGGAGCTGTTCGTACCCGGGATCGGCGAGGGCGAGCTGTACAAGTTCGACATCACCCGGCCCGACGGCTCGCGCACCCTGCGCGCCGACCCGATGGCCCGCCGGACCGAGGTCCCCCCGGCCACCTCGTCGGTGATCACGTCGTCGGAGTACGTGTGGGGCGACGCCGAGTGGCTGGAGCAGCGGGCGCAGGCGCCGGCCCACGAGCGGCCGTTCTCGGTGTACGAGGTGCACCTGCCGTCCTGGCGGCCGGGGCAGACCTACCGGCAGCTGGCCGAGCAGCTCCCCGCCTACGTCAAGGACCTGGGCTTCACCCACGTGGAGCTGATGCCGGTCGCCGAGCACCCCTTCGGCGGCTCCTGGGGCTACCAGGTCACCGGCTTCTACGCGCCGACGGCCCGGCTCGGCACCCCCGACGACTTCAAGTACCTGGTGGACGCCCTGCACCGGGCCGGCATCGGGGTGCTGATGGACTGGGTGCCCGCGCACTTCCCGCGCGACGAGTGGGCGCTGGCCGAGTTCGACGGGCGGCCGCTGTACGAGCACGCCGATCCGCTGCGGGCCGCGCACCCCGACTGGGGAACCCTGGAGTTCGACTTCGGGCGGCGCGAGGTGCGCAACTTCCTGGTGGCCAACGCCCTGTACTGGTGCGAGGAGTTCCACATCGACGGACTGCGGGTCGACGCGGTCGCCTCGATGCTCTACCTGGACTACTCGCGCGAGCCCGGCCAGTGGACGCCGAACGAGCACGGCGGGCGGGAGAACCTGGACGCGGTGGCGTTCCTCCAGGAGATGAACGCCACGGTGTACCGCAGGGTGCCGGGCGTGGTGACGATCGCCGAGGAGTCGACCGCCTGGGACGGCGTCACCCGGGCCACCCACCACCAGGGCCCGAGCGGCTTCGGCGGCCTGGGCTTCGGGCTGAAGTGGAACATGGGCTGGATGCACGACTCGCTGGCCTACATGAGCCACGACCCGGTGCACCGCCGGCATCACCACCACGAGATGACGTTCTCGATGGTGTACGCCTACAGCGAGAACTACGTGCTGCCGATCTCGCACGACGAAGTGGTGCACGGCAAGCGGTCGCTGGTGTCGAAGATGCCCGGCGACTGGTGGCAGCAGCGCGCCAACCTGCGCGCCTACCTGGGCTTCATGTGGGCCCACCCGGGCAAGCAACTGCTGTTCATGGGGCAGGAGTTCGCCCAGGGCGCCGAGTGGTCGGAGGCGCACGGGCCGGACTGGTGGCTGCTCGACCCGCACTACGGGGCGGAGGCCGACCACCGCGGGGTGCGGGACCTGGTGCGGGAACTGAACACCGTCTACCGGCACACCCCCGCGCTGTGGCGCCTCGACACCCGGCCCGAAGGCTTCCGCTGGGTGACGGGCGACGCCGCCGAGGACAACGTGCTGGCCTTCCTGCGCTACGACGCCGACGGCGCCCCGCTGCTCGCGGTCAGCAACTTCGCCCCGGTCGTCCGCTCCGCGTACCGGCTCGGGGTGCCGGACGACGTGCCCGCCTGGCACGAGGCCGTGAACACCGACGCCGCCCGCTACGGCGGGAGCGACGTCGGCAACCCGGACCCGGTGAAGCCGGAGCCGCAGGGCCGGCACGGACACCCGGCGAGCATCCGGCTGGTCCTGCCGCCCCTGGCGACGGTGTGGCTGCGCCCGGCGTGACCGGGCGGGCGGCCCCCGGGCCCCGCGTCAGGCGGGGTGCGGGGCGAGCGCCTCGGCCAGCGGTTCCGGCAGCGGCGCGGTGTGCAGGACGCCGAGCCGCTGGGTGGCCCGGGTGAGTGCCACGTACAGGTCGCTGGTGCCGTAGCGGCCGGGCTCCACCACGAGCACCGAGTCGAACTCCAGCCCCTTGGCCTGGCGCGGGTCGAGCAGGACCACGTCGTGCGTCAGGTCCGGCTCGGCGCCGGCGGTGACCCCGTCGAGGCGGGCGGCCAGCGCGCGGTGCAGGTCCCGGGGCGCGATCACGGCGAGCCGGCCCTCGGCGGGGGTGAGTTCCCCCACCGCCTTCGCGACGGCGCCGGGCAGGTCGTCGCTCGCCCGGGCCCAGGGCCGGACGCCGGTGGAGCGGACCGAGCCGGGCGGTTCGAAGCCGGGGTGCTCGGCGCGGACCACGGCCGCGGCGACGTCCATGATCTCGGCCGGGGTGCGGTAGTTGACGGCGAGCCGGGTGTGCTCCCAGCGGTCCTCCACGTAGGGGGCGAGGATGTCCGACCAGGAGCCGACGCCGCCCGCCTCCGAGGTCTGCGCGGGGTCGCCGACCAGGGTCATCGAGCGGGTGGGGCTGCGTCGCATCAGCAGCCGCCAGGCCATCGGCGACAGCTCCTGCGCCTCGTCGACGATGATGTGCCCGAAGGCCCAGGTGCGGTCGGCGGCGGCGCGTTCGGCGGCGCTGCGGTGGTCCTCCTCCTCGTGGCGTTCGGCGAAGCGCTCGGCGTCGATGATGTCGTGCGCGGACAGCACCTCGACGGAGTCGGGGTCGTCCTCCTCCTTGTCCTCGAACTCGTAGGTCCGGGAGGCGTACGAGACGTCCAGGACGCCCTGGGCGTAGGCGACCTGCGCCCGCCGTTCGCGGTCCGCCCGCTCACGGGCCAGGCGGTCGTCCTCGCCGAGGAGTTCGGCGGCCTCGTCGAGCAGCGGCACGTCGGAGACGGTCCAGTGCCGGGTCACCGGGCGGCGGACCGCGTCGGCGTCCTCGGCGGGCAGGAAGTCCTCCGGGGCCGCGAGGAGGTCCGCGACCAGGCGTTGCGGGGTGAGCCGCGGCCACAGCAGGTCGATGGCGGACCAGACCTCCGGGTTCTCGGCGAGTTCGTCGCGGATCTGGGTGACGTCGCTGGGGTCGAGCAGGTTGGAACCGTCGTAGGGGTCGGTGCCGATGCGTTCGGCGACCATGTCGGTGAGCGTGTTGAGGATGTGTCCCTCGAAGTGCTCCCGGGCCTCGTTGTGGGGCAGCTTGGCGGCCCGGGTGCGTTCCCGTGCCACGCGCACCAGGTCGTCGTCGAGCATCAGCACGTCGCGGTCGTGCTCGATGGTGATCACCGGGTCCGGCAGCGCCTGCCGGGCGCGGACCGCCTCGGCGAGGACGCCGGCCATCTCCGCCCGGCCCTTGACGGCGGCGGCCTCGGGGGTGTCGGTCCGGGTCGTCCGCACGCCGGGGAACAGCTCGCCCACGGTCGCCAGCAGCACGCCGGTCTCGCCGAGGCTGGGCAGTACCTCCCCGATGTAGCCGAGGAACGCCGGGTTGGGGCCGACGATCAGGACGGCGCGGCGGGCGAGCAGCTCGCGGTGCTCGTAGAGGAGGTAGGCGGCGCGGTGCAGGGCGACCGCGGTCTTGCCGGTGCCGGGGCCGCCCTCCACGACCATGACCCCGCGGTGCGGGGCGCGGATGATGCGGTCCTGGTCGGCCTGGATGGTGCGGACGATGTCGCCCATGCGGCCGGTGCGGGCGGAGTCGAGGGCGGCGAGCAGCACGGCGTCGCCGGTGGGGTCCTCGTGGCCGGTGCGGGTCTCGTCGCCCAGGTCGAGGATCTCGTCGTGCAGGGCGGTGACCTCGCGGCCCTCGGTGGAGATGTGGCGGCGGCGCCTCAGTCCCATGGGGGTGTGGCCGGTGGCGAGGTAGAACGGGCGGGCGACGTCCGCGCGCCAGTCGATCAGGACGGGGGTGCGCTCGGCGTCGTCGGCGCGCAGCCCGATGCGGCCGATGTGGTGGCTGTCGCCCGAACCGAGGTCGATGCGGCCGAAGCAGAGGGAGCCGTCCACGGCGTTGAGCGCGGCGAGCAGGCCGGAGCGCTCGGCGACGAGGATGTCCCGTTCCAGCCGCGCCTGCATGGGGGTGTTCCCCTGGGCGAGGGCGTCCGTCACGGAGTCCTCGGCGTCACCGCGGAGGGCGTCGACGCGTGCGTACAGTCCGTCGATGAATTCCTGTTCCTCTCGCAATTCATCGTCCGGAAATTCGGTGTTTGACAATGCAACTCCCGCCCGGATATAATGCACTCATTGAACTTCTGCCGCGATTTCCCTCATCGAAATCGCGAATCATCGAATATACGCCGCGAAAACCCCCGGACGCAATTGCCGGGGGTTTTTTCGTGTCCGGACAAGGGCCGGGCGGCCGGGTCCACGGGGGCGGGACCCGGCCGCCCGGCGGGTGGAGGCCCGGTACGGGCGGGGCCTCCGGGAAACCCGGGCGGCTGAGCGGCAGGAGGTGGGGGGAACCGCCCGGCCGCCCGGGAGGCCGAGGGGACGCGCGGTCCCGCCGGGCCGTGGCTTCAGGCCTTGGCGAGTTCCTTCCCGCCGCCCGCAGCGGCCGGCTCCGCGGGGGCGGTGGCCGGGGCGGTGTCGCCGGCGTGGGTGTCGTCGGCGTGGTCGGTGTGGTCGTCCAGCAGGGTGCGCTCGTCGAACGGTGCCCGGCCGGTCAGGACCTCATGGACCCGCTCCTTGTCGATCTCCTTGGTCCAGGTGCCGATCAGCACGGTGGCGACCGCGTTGCCGGCGAAGTTGGTCAGGGCGCGGGCCTCGCTCATGAAGCGGTCGATGCCGACGATGAGGCCGATGCCGTCCACCAGGGCCGGCTTGTGCGACTGCAGACCGCCGGCCAGCGTCGCCAGGCCCGCGCCGGTCACGCCGGCCGCGCCCTTGGAGGCGACCAGCAGGAAGAGCAGCAGCGGGATCTGCTCGCCGACCGACATCGGCGTGCCCATCGCGTCCGCGATGAACAGCGAGGCCATGGTCATGTAGATCATGGTGCCGTCGAGGTTGAAGGAGTAGCCGGTCGGGACGGTGATGCCGACCACCGGCTTGCTGACGCCCAGGTGCTCCATCTTGGCGATGAGCCGCGGCAGGGCCGACTCGGAGGACGAGGTCGACAGGATCAGCAGGAACTCGCGGCCCAGGTAGCGGAAGAGGGTCCAGACGTTGAGGCCCGCGACGATCCGGAGCATGGCGCCCAGCACCAGGAAGACGAAGAGCACGCAGGTGACGTAGAAGCCGAGCATCAGCACGGCGAGGCTCTTGAGCGCGTCCAGGCCGGCGGACCCGGTCACGGCCGCCATGGCCCCGAAGGCGCCGACCGGGGCGGCCCACATGATCATGGCGAGCACCCGGAAGACCAGGCGCTGGATGTGCTCGATGCCGCGCAGGACCGGCCGGCCGGCGTTGCCCATGGCCTGCAGCGCGAAGCCGCAGAGCAGGGCGATGAGCAGGGTCTGCAGGACCTCGCCGGAGGTGAACGCGGACACGATGGTGCCCGGGATGATGCCGAGCAGGAACTCGGTGGTGTCCTTGGCCTCCGCGTCGATCTGCGCGTGGCCGGTCTCCTTGACCGCGTCGGTGACGGCCAGGCCGGTCCCCGGGTCGAGGATGTTGCCGACGATCAGGCCGATGGCGAGCGCGACGACCGACATCACCATGAAGTAGCCGAGCGCGATGCCGCCGACGGCGCCGACCTTGGCGGCCTTCCGCACGGAGCCGATGCCCAGCACGATGGTGCAGAAGATGATCGGCGAGATCATCATCTTGATGAGGTTCACGAAGCCGGTGCCGATCGGCTTCAGCCCGACCGCGAAGTCCGGGGCGAGCAGGCCCACGCCGATGCCGAGGGCGACCGCGATGATCACCGCGATGTAGAGATAGTGCGTGCGGTCCCGCTTGACCTTGGGTGCGGCTGGTGCCGTATCGGCTGTGCTGGTCACGGCGGCCCTCCTTGACGTCGTCGTCGGCATCACCGGCGTGCGGCTCACGTCCGGGGGATGGAGTTCGGGGGAACGCCGTGACTATGTCTCGCCCTGTGAGCGCGGTCACCCTTCCGTTCATTTAGTTCATCGCGGAACCGGAAGGCACACTGACGGGATGCGTCTGCCCCTCCCCCGGCCCCGCAGCCTCGCGGGCCAGCTGTTCGCCATGCAGGCCGTGCTGATCGCGGTCCTGGTGGTGGGGTACGCGGTGTTCGGCTTCGTCAGCGACCGCAGCCAGGCCGAGGAGGCGGCGGGCGACCAGGCCACGGCGGTGGCCCTGTCGGTCGCCGACTCGCCCTCCGTCCGGGAGGCGATCCGCTCGGCCGACCCCTCGGCGGCCCTCCAGCCGTACGCGCTGGCGGTGGTGCGGGACACCGACATCGACTTCGTGACGATCATGAACCCGCGGGGCATCCGCTGGACCCACCCGGACCCGGACGAGATCGGCCTGGCGTTCCGCGGCCACACCGGCCCCGCCCTGGAGGGCCGTACGTTCACCGAGACCTACACCGGTACGCTCGGCCCGTCCGTGCGGGCGGTCACCCCCGTCCGGGACGGGGACCGGATCATAGGCCTGGTCAGCGCGGGCATACGGGTGGAGGAGATCAGCCAGCGCGCCCGGGGGCAGCTCACGGCGCTGCTCGTGGTCGCGTCCGGCGCCCTCGGGCTCGGCGCGATCGGCACGTACGTCATCAACGCGCGGCTGCGCCGGCACACCCACGGCATGAACGCGACCGAACTGAGCCACATGCACGACTACCATCAGGCCGCCCTGCACGCCGTGCGCGAGGGCCTGCTGATGCTGGACGGGCAGTACCGCGTCGCGCTGATCAACGACGGCGGCCGGGTCCTGCTGGGCGTGGCCGACGAGGAGGACGTGGTGGGCAGACCGGTCGCGGAGCTGGGGCTGCCCGCTCCCCTGACGGGAGCGCTGCTCGCCTCGGAGCCACGGGTGGACGAGGTGCACCTGACCGAGGACCGGGTCCTGGTGGTGAACACCTCGCCGGTCTCCGGCGGGGAGCGGCGCGGCACGGTGGTGACCCTGCGGGACGTCACCGAACTGCAGTCCCTGATGGGCGAGCTGGACTCCGAGCGGGGCTTCACCCGGGCGCTGCGCTCCCAGGCGCACGAGGCGGCGAACCGGTTGCACACGGTCGTGTCGCTGATCGAGCTGGGCCGGGCCGAGGAGGCGATGGAGTTCGCGACCGCCGAGCTGGAGCTGGCGCAGGCGCTCACCGACCAGGTGGTGGCGGCGGTCGGCGAGCCGGTGCTGGCGGCGCTGCTGCTGGGCAAGACGGCCCAGGCCAACGAGCGGGGCGTGGAGCTGGTGGTGTCCGACGACAGCCGGCTGGACGACGGACTCCTGCCGGACTCGTTGCCCGCCCGGGACCTGGTCACCATCCTCGGCAACCTGATCGACAACGCCGTGGACGCGGCCCAGGGCGGCACGCGGCCCCGGGTGACCGTCACGGCGCTGACCCGGCAGGCCCCGGAACGGCCCCGGCGGGACGAGGAGCCGAACCGGGAGGGCGCGGAGCCGGCACGCGAGGACGCGGAGCTGGTGCTCAGCGTCCGGGACACCGGACCGGGCGTCGACCCGGAGCACGCCGAGACGCTGTTCCAGCGCGGCTTCAGCACCAAGCCCGCGGGGCCGGGCGGGCGCGGGCTGGGGCTCGCGCTGGTGCGGCAGGCGGTGGCGCGCCACGGCGGATCGCTGGCGGTGACCTCGCCGGACGACGGCGGCGCGGTCTTCGAGGTACGGCTCCCGCTGCCGGCCGCGCCGGCGGCCCGGCCCGGGCGGGGAACCGCCGCGACGGCCGCCCGGTCCGGGCACGGAACGGCCGCGGACGGTGCGGCGCCGATCGGTGCGGGAGGCGGCGCATGACCGGCCGGCCCATCCGGGTGCTCGTGGTCGAGGACGATCCGGTCGCCGCCGACGCCCATGTGATGTACGTCGGCCGGGTGCCCGGCTTCGTGGCCGTCGGCAAGGTGTACACGGGCGGGGAGGCCCGCCGCGCGCTGGAACGCACCGCGGTCGACCTGCTGCTGCTCGACCTGCACCTGCCGGACGTGCACGGACTCCAGCTGGCCCGCTCGCTGCGGGCGGCCGGGCACCAGGCCGACGTCATCGCGGTGACCTCGGCCCGGGACCTGGCCGTGGTGCGCGAGGGCGTGTCGCTCGGGGTGGTGCAGTACGTGCTGAAACCGTTCACCTTCGCCACCCTGCGGGACCGGCTGGTCCGCTACGCCGAGTTCCACGCGGCGGCGGGCGAGGCCAGCGGCCAGGACGAGGTCGACCGCGCCCTGGCCGTCCTGCGCGCCCCCGGCCCCGCCGCGCTCCCCAAGGGGCTGAGCGCTCCGACCCTGGAGCGGGTCACGGTGGCGCTGCGCGACGCCGGGGAGGGCATGACCGCGGCGGGCGTCGCGGAGGCGGTGGGCATCTCCCGGATCACCGCCCGCCGGTACCTGGAGCACCTGGTCGAGGCGGGACACGCGGCCCGGCGCCCGCAGTACGGCACGGTGGGCAGGCCGGAGCTCCAGTACCGGTGGGTGACGCGGCGGGCCTAGACCGGTGGGTGACGCGGCCGGCCTGGACCGGTGGGGCGGGCGTCGGCCCGGAGGGAGCCCGGACGGTGTGGTCCTCGTGTCACCCGGGGCGCGCGCCGGTTCGCGGAAGGCGCGCACGCCGTCGGCCGCGCGCCGGGTTCGGTTTGCGCCGCCGGGCGGCCGTCGTCCCGGGGACGGGTGGGGGCGGCGGGGCGCACGGGGGTACGAGCCGCGCACCGGCGTCCGTACAGCTGCTCGATCCGCCGGCGGAGCCTCGGCGACGCCGAAGATCGCGCATATGCCTGATGAGCTTGCGGTTCTCCTCGGGCGGACCCGGCCCGCGGGACGCGGCGCCACCCGGTGCGGACGTCCGCCCCACGGGGCGACCCGCCGGTAGCCGTAGCTTCGCACCATGAGTGATCCTGGCCGAACCGACCGTAGTCACCGCCGCCCGCCGGGCCTAGCTTGTGGGCCGTGCCCCGACCTACCGCCCGACCGCACCGTCTCCCGCACCCCGACCCCCGGCAGGCCCCGCCGTTCAACGCCGCCGCCGCCCGCCGCCTGCGTTCCGCCCTCGGCATGGACGCGGCCCAGATCGCCCACACCCTGCGCGTCTCCTACGGGCTCCCGCACGTCACACCGGACCTCGTCCTCGGCTGGGAGCGCGGGCTCGCCGCGCCGTCCGGAACCGAACTCACCGCCTTGGCGGGCGTGTTGTGGTGTTCTCCGGGTGAGCTGATCGGCCGTCCGCGCACCCTGCGCGAGCACCGCATCGCCCGCGGTCTGGCCCCCGAGGACGTGGCCCGTGCCGTGGGGCACGAGATCCACGCGTACCTGCGGATGGAGGAGACGGGCCAGTGGCGCGGCTCGGAGCGGCAGGCCACCGCGCTCGCCGCGGTGCTCTCGCTGTCCCTGGCCGACCACATCGCGGTCACCGGGCGGGAGACAAAACTCGCCGAGCTGCTGCGGAACGCGGCGACGACCCGCTGGCAGGCGTACGTGCGGCCGGTGTCGCGGATCGTGCCGCTGGAGCGGCGGGTGCTGGAGCGCGTGCTCCAGCGCCTGCACCAGGAGTACCAGGGCCACATGGCCGCCACCCTCAGCTGGGGCGGCGGCAGCGGTGACGCGGGCGAGGAGGGCCGCGCGTTCCTGGACCGGATCGTCGAGCACTTCTGGACGGCGGCCGGGTACGACTGACCGGCGCGGGCCGCCCGGACGCCTTCCGCCACTCGGCCTCCGCGGTGCGACACCGACCGGGGCGGCACACCGACCGGGGCGGCACACCGGCCGGACCGGACCACCGGTCGGACCAGACCACCGATCGGACCGGGACAGCGACACGACCGGGACGGCGTACCGATCGGACCGGGACACCGACCGGGCGGCGCGCCGACGGGCTCGCCGTCCCGGCCCCCGCGACGCGGCCCCTCCGGTCCCGGTCGCCCGCATCGCCCCGGGGCGGGAGCCGCCCCGTCCTGCCCCGGAAGCCCGTCGCCCGCCTAGAAGACCGACTCGGCCTCGTCCATGCGGTCCGTCGGGACCCGCTTCAGCTCGGTGACCGCCTCGGCCAGCGGCACCATCACGATGTCCGTACCGCGCAGCGCCGTCATCCGCCCGAAGTCGCCCCGGTGCGCGGCCTCCACCGCGTGCCAGCCGAAGCGGGTCGCGAGCACCCGGTCGTACGCCGTCGGCACACCGCCGCGCTGCACGTGGCCGAGGATGACCGGCTTGGCCTCCTTGCCCAGGCGGCGCTCCAGCTCGCGGGCCAGGGCCGTACCGATGCCCTGGAAGCGCTCGTGGCCGAACTGGTCGATCTCGCCCTTGCCGTAGTCCATGGTGCCGTCGGCGGGGTGCGCGCCCTCGGCGACGCAGATGACCGCGAACTTCTTGCCGCGGGCGAAGCGCTCCTCGACCATCTTGACGATCTGCCCGGGGTCGAAGGCCCGCTCGGGCAGGCAGATGCCGTGGGCGCCGGCGGCCATGCCGGACTCCAGGGCGATCCAGCCCGCGTGCCGGCCCATCACCTCGACGACCATCACGCGCTGGTGGGACTCGGCCGTGGTCTTCAGGCGGTCCATCGCCTCGGTGGCGACGCCGACGGCGGTGTCGAAGCCGAAGGTGCGGTCCGTGGAGGAGATGTCGTTGTCGATGGTCTTGGGCACGCCGACCACCGGCAGACCGGCGTCCGACAGCATGCGCGCCGCGGTGAGGGTGCCCTCGCCGCCGATCGGGATCAGGGCGTCGATGCCGAAGTCGCGGATCATGTCCGAGGCGTTCTCGCACGCCTCGCGGAGCCGGTCACGCTGCAGGCGGGACGAGCCGAGGATGGTGCCGCCGCGGGCCAGGATGCCGCTGACCGCGTTCAGGTCGAGGGTGCGGTAGCGGCCGTCGAGGAGACCGGCGTAGCCGTCCTCGAAGCCGATGACCTCGTCGCCGTAGTTGTCGACGGCCCGGTGCACGACGGACCGGATCACTGCGTTCAGCCCCGGGCAGTCGCCGCCTGCGGTGAGAACTCCGATGCGCATCGTGCTGTGTCTCCTGGTCGCTGTCGATACCGGTGAGCCAACCCCGATTGTTTCATGCCTCGCGGCGGACCGGTCCTCCCCGTGGTGCCGCCCCTCCCGGCCCGGGCGGACGGAAGGGCGTCCGGGCGGGCTGCGAGGGTACGGTCAGGAGGGCTGTCCCGTTCGCCGCCCGGCCGGTTTCCGGGCGCCCCGGGGCGGTCCCGGAACCACCGCCGACACCCGACGGAACGGAGAGCGCGCGTGACCCGCAGCGTGTACGTGACCGGCATCGACCGCGGCGACGGCCGCCAGGTCGTCGAACTGGGAGTGATGGAGCTCCTGACCCGGCAGGTCGACCGGGTCGGCGTCTTCCGTCCCCTGGTGCACGACGGTCCGGACCGCCTGTTCGAACTGCTGCGGGCCCGCTACCGGCTCACCCAGGACCCGGCGACCGTCTACGGCATGGACTACCACGAGGCCTCGACGCTGCAGGCCGAGCGGGGCACCGACGAGCTGGTGGCGACGCTCGTCGACCGCTTCCACCGGGTCGCCCGGGACTACGACGTCGTCCTGGTCCTCGGCACCGACTACGCCGACACCCAGTTCCCGGACGAGCTGTCCCTCAACGCGCGGCTCGCCAACGAGTTCGGCGCCTCGGTGATCCCGGTCGTCGGCGGGCGCCGGCAGACCGCCGAGTCGGTGCGCGCCGAGACCCGCAACGCCTACCGCGCCTACGACACCCTCGGCTGCGACGTGCTCGCCATGGTGGTCAACCGGGTGGCCCCCGAGGACCGCGACGAGATCGCCGAACGGCTCACCACCCGGCTGCCGGTGCCCTGCTACGTCGTCCCGGACGACCCCGCGCTGGCCGCGCCCACCGTCTCCCAGATCGCGCAGACGCTGGGCGCCGAGGTGGTCCTCGGCGACGACTCCGGGCTGTCCCGGGACGCCCTGCACTTCGTCTTCGGCGGCGCGATGCTGCCCAACCTGCTCGCCGCGCTGCACCCCGGCAGCCTGGTCATCACCCCCGGCGACCGCGCCGACCTGGTGGTGGGGGCCCTGGCCGCGCACAGCGCCGGGACCCCGCCGATAGCGGGCGTCCTGCTCACCCTCGACGAGGTGCCCGGCGAGGCGATCCTCACCCTCGCCGCCCGCCTCGCGCCCGGCACCCCGGTGCTGTCGGTGCCCGGCAACAGCTTCCCCACCGCCGAGCAGCTGTTCTCCCTGGAGGGCAAGCTCAACGCGGCCACCCCGCGCAAGGCGGAGACCGCGCTCGGCCTGTTCGAGCGGTACGCCGACACCGGGGAGCTGAGCCGCCGCGTCTCCGCGCCCAGCAGCGACCGGGTCACCCCGATGATGTTCGAGCACTCGCTGCTGGAGCAGGCCCGCTCCGACCGGCGGCGGGTGGTGCTGCCGGAGGGCACCGAGGAGCGGGTGCTGCACGCGGCGGAGGTGCTGATGCGCCGCGGGGTGTGCGACCTGACGCTGCTCGGGCCGGTGGACGGCATCCGCAAGAAGGCCGCCGACCTGGGCATCGACCTCGGTGACGCGCAGCTGATCGACCCCGCCGTCTCCGAACTGCGGGAGGCGTTCGCCGCCCGGTACGCGGGGCTGCGGGCGCACCGGGGCGTCACCGAGGAACTGGCGTACGACGTGGTCTCCGACGTGAACTACTTCGGCACCCTGATGGTCCAGGACGGTCTGGCCGACGGCATGGTGTCCGGCTCGGTGCACTCGACGGCGGCGACCATCCGGCCCGCCTTCGAGATCATCAAGACCCGGCCGGACGCCTCGATCGTCTCCTCGGTCTTCTTCATGTGCCTGGCCGACAAGGTGCTGGTCTACGGCGACTGCGCGGTCAACCCGGACCCGGACGCGGAGCAGCTCGCCGACATCGCCGTGCAGTCGGCGGTCACCGCGGCCCGGTTCGGGGTGGAGCCGCGGATCGCGATGCTGTCGTACTCGACGGGCACGTCCGGCTCGGGCGCGGACGTCGACAAGGTGCGCCGGGCGACCGAGCTGGTGCGCGCCCGCCGGCCCGACCTGAAGATCGAGGGGCCGATCCAGTACGACGCGGCCGTGGAGCCCTCGGTGGCGGCGACCAAGCTGCCGGGCTCCGAGGTCGCCGGCCAGGCGAGCGTGCTGATCTTCCCCGACCTGAACACCGGCAACAACACCTACAAGGCGGTGCAGCGCTCGGCCGGGGCGATCGCCGTCGGCCCGGTCCTGCAGGGCCTGCGCAAGCCGGTCAACGACCTGTCCCGGGGGGCCCTGGTGCAGGACATCGTCAACACCGTCGCCATCACGGCGATCCAGGCCCAGTCCCCGTCCGGGAATTCGGCACAGAACGCGTCCGACAACGCGTCCGACAACGAAGAGGCGTCCCACCCGTGAGTCCGTCCCACCCGTCGTCCCCCACCGCCCCGACCGACGCGTCCCGCCCGGCCGGTCCGGCCCGGGTGCTCGTCCTCAACTCCGGCTCGTCGTCGGTGAAGTACCAGCTCCTCGACATGAGCGACGGCGCGCGGCTGGCCACCGGTCTGATCGAGCGCATCGGCGAGCGCACCTCGCTGGTCCGGCACGTGCCGCTCGCGTCGGGCGGCGGACCCCGGGAGCGCGCCGGCCGGATCCCCGACCACGAGGCCGCGCTGAAGGCGATGGCCGAGGAGATGGCCGAGGACGGGCTGGGGCTGGACTCCCCCGACCTGGTGGCCATCGGGCACCGGGTGGTGCACGGCGGGCTGCGCTTCACCGAGCCGACCCTGATCGACGACGCCGTGTGCGCCGAGATCGAGCGGCTCATACCGGTGGCCCCGCTGCACAACCCGGCCAACCTCACCGGCATCCGCACCGCGCGCGCCCTGCGCCCCGACCTGCCGCAGGTGGCCGTCTTCGACACCGCCTTCCACACCACGATGCCGGAGGCGGCGGCCCGCTACGCGATCGACGTGAAGACCGCCGACGAGCACCGGGTGCGCCGCTACGGCTTCCACGGCACCTCGCACGCCTACGTCTCGAGGGAGACGGCGCGGCTGCTCGGGAAGGCGCCCGAGGAGGTGAACGTGATCGTGCTGCACCTGGGCAACGGGGCGTCCGCCTCGGCGGTGCGGGGCGGGAGGTGCGTCGACACCTCCATGGGGCTGACACCGCTGGAGGGGCTGGTGATGGGTACGCGGTCCGGGGACATGGACCCGGCCGTCATCTTCCACCTGATGCGGGTGGGCGGCATGTCCGCCGACGAGATCGACACGCTCCTGAACAAGCGGAGCGGTCTGGTCGGGCTCTGCGGGGACAACGACATGCGGGAGATCCGGCGCCGGGTCGACGAGGGCGACGAACAGGCGAAGCTGGCGTTCGACCTCTACATTCACCGGTTGAGGAAGTACATCGGTGCCTATTGCGCCGTTCTCGGACGGGTGGACGCGGTGGCCTTCACCGCCGGGGTCGGTGAGAACTCGGCCCCGGTGCGGGAGGCTGCCGTGCGGGGCCTGGAAGGGCTCGGCCTGGCGGTCGACGGCGCGCGGAACGCGGCGCGCGGTGACGCGGCGCGGCTGATCTCGCCCGAAGGTGCGCGGGTCGCGGTCGCCGTGGTACCGACGGACGAGGAAAGGGAGATTGCCACGCAGACCTACGCCCTGGTCGGAAAGAACAATTGAGCGTCGCCTTTCTCATTTGTATTTTCCGCCAGACGGAATATTCCGGAGCGAAACAAACGGATAGGATCGCCCCATGCGCCGTTCGAAAATCGTCTGTACCCTCGGCCCCGCGGTCGACTCCCACGAGCAGCTCGTCGCCCTGATCGAAGCCGGCATGAACGTGGCCCGCTTCAACTTCAGCCACGGCACCCACGCCGAGCACCAGGGCCGGTACGACCGCGTCCGGGCCGCCGCCAAGGAGACCGGCCGGGCCATCGGTGTGCTCGCCGACCTCCAGGGCCCCAAGATCCGTCTGGAGACCTTCGCGGAGGGTCCCGTCGAGCTGGTGCGCGGTGACGAGTTCACCATCACCACCGAGGACGTCGCGGGCGACCGGACGATCTGCGGAACCACCTACAAGGGCCTGCCGGGCGACGTCAACCGCGGCGACCAGGTACTGATCAACGACGGCAACGTCGAGCTGAAGGTGCTGGACGTCGAGGGCCCCCGGGTGCGGACGATCGTCATCGAGGGCGGTGTCATCTCCGACCACAAGGGCATCAACCTGCCCGGCGCGGCCGTGAACGTGCCCGCGCTGAGCGAGAAGGACATCGAGGACCTGCGGTTCGCGCTGCGGATGGGCTGCGACCTGGTCGCGCTGTCCTTCGTCCGGGACGCCAAGGACGTCGCCGACGTGCACCGGGTCATGGACGAGGAGGGCCGCCGGGTCCCCGTCATCGCCAAGGTGGAGAAGCCGCAGGCGGTGGAGAACATGGAGGACGTCGTGATGGCGTTCGACGGCGTCATGGTCGCCCGTGGCGACCTGGCCGTCGAGTACCCGCTCGAGAAGGTCCCCATGGTGCAGAAGCGCCTGATCGAGCTCTGCCGGCGCAACGCCAAGCCGGTGATCGTGGCGACCCAGATGATGGAGTCGATGATCACCAACTCCCGCCCGACCCGCGCCGAGGCGTCCGACGTGGCCAACGCGATCCTGGACGGCGCGGACGCGGTGATGCTGTCCGCCGAGTCGAGCGTGGGCGCGTACCCGATCGAGACCGTGCGGACCATGTCGAAGATCGTCCAGGCTGCCGAGCAGGAGCTGCTGTCCAAGGGCCTCCAGCCGCTGGTGCCGGGCAAGAAGCCGCGCACCCAGGGCGGTTCGGTGGCCCGCGCGGCCTGCGAGATCGCGGACTTCCTGGGCGGCAAGGGCCTGGTGGCCTTCACGCAGTCCGGCGACACGGCCCGCCGCCTGTGCCGCTACCGGGTCGCGCAGCCGATCCTGGCGTTCACCACCGACGAGTCCACCCGCAACCAGCTCGCGCTCAGCTGGGGCGTGGAGCCGCACGTGGTGCCGTTCGTGAACAGCACCGACGAGATGGTCGACCTGGTGGACCAGGAACTGGTCAAGCTCAACCGCTTCGGCGAGGGCGACGTCGTGATCATCACGGCCGGCTCGCCCCCCGGCGTCCCCGGCACCACCAACATGGTGCGGGTGCACCACCTCGGCGAGGCGACCTCCTGAGCGTCACGCGGCCGTACGACGCCGACGGCGCCCCCCGATGCCAGGGGGCGCCGTCGGCGCGTGTGCGGGGTCCGCGGCAGGGCCCGCCCTCCGGGCGGACGACGGGGATGTTGACGAAGCACCCCCTGGGTGTGCTGTCCGGACAGCGCACCTAGTCCACGAACTGGTGCAGCCCGGGGATGTGCAGGGTCCCGCCGAACTGGCCGGCCTGCTGCACCGTCACGTCGGTGAAGTAGATCAGCGGGATGTTCAGCGGCGGCGGGTGCTCCGGGTCGAAGGTGATGGGGATCAGCCCGAGCAGCTTCCCGGAGATGCTCTCCGTGTACATGATGGTGTCGCCGTCGCGGATCGTGGACGTCGAGCCCTTCGCGGCCTGCACGTGGTAGGTCTTGCCGGCCTGCTTGTCCTCGACCGTCTGGTGCAGGTCGCCGATGTCGGTGCCGCCGGAGACCACGTACTTCAGCACCTTCTTGGTGCTGCCGTCGGCCGTGCGCACCTGGACGATGCCCTTGTAGTCGGCGCCCTTCAGCAGCAGTGAACTGGCGTTGAGGAACCAGGGATCGTCGGGCAGCGGCACCGTGTTGTCGACACCGCCCTCGGCGTCCGTGGCGACCGGGCAGTCCGCCAGGTCGGTGGTGGACGACTCGGACGGGCTCGGCGACGGGGTGGCCTCGGCCTCCGGGGTCCCGGTGGCCTCCTCCTCCGGCTCGCCGGACTCCTCGGCCGCACCGCCGGCGCCCTCGTCCGCACCGGCCGGACCGCCGGCGGTCTCCTCGGACGCGTCCGGCTTCCCGGCGGCGGGGTCCGCGGTCTTCGCCGTGGTCTCCTTCGCGGCACCGGCCGGGTCCTCGGCCGGGTCGCCGCTCGCGGACGGGGCCGGGCTCTCCTCGGCCTCCTCGTCCTTGTCCTTGGGGGTGAAGGCGTCCTTGAGGGCGTCGCCGATCTTCTCCAGGACGTTGCGGTCGGTCTCCGACGGGGAGGGCTCCGGCCCGGCCGCCCCTCCGGTCTCCTCAGCGCTCGCGGACGGGGCGGGAGCGGGCTCGGCCTTGTCGTCGGAACCTGAATCCGGCGAAGAGGCACGGCCCTTCTGCGCGCCCGTGTCGGCGCCCTTCCCGTCCCCGGCGGAGGACGCGGCGGGCTCGCCGGTGTCCTCCGCGGGCGCGTCGGTGGCGCTCGCCGAGGGGGACGGCGTGGGCGAGGCGGAGGCGTCGTCGCCGTCCTTCTCGTCCGTGTCGTCCTGGTCGCCCTTCTCGGCCTCCTCCAGGGCCGCCAGACAGTCCTTGAACTCGTCGGCGGTCAGGCTCCTGGAGGTCGGCTGGTCGTCCGCCTGCGCGAGCGTCGGAGTGAACCCCATGCCCATCAGGACGGCGGTCGGCATCGCCGCGATGGCTATCGCCTTGCCCGCCGGCATGTGGAAGCGGGTGAACAGCGGCTTCCTGGGTGCCGCGTGCCGCGGCCCGGTTCTCGCGCGGGACTTCTCCGCGTCGGACCCGCGGGTCGCCTCGTCAGCCGGCACTGTGCCTCCCGTTCGCCCCGTTCCCCGGGCTCGTTCCTGACAGATCGTTCGGCTCGCCCACCGCTGCGGGGCCCTCGACCGGCGGCAGGGCCGTGGTCTCGTCCGCCGCGGCCTCCGGGGCGCCGTCCGTGACCCCGTGGTCCGCCGGCGGCTGCTCCGCGGGCGGCACGCCGGGCGCCCAGGCCACGGCCATCGCTCCGCCGATCAGGGCGAGCAGGAAGCCGATGAGGAAGCCGCCGAAGTTGGACACGGGGATGGACACGAGCCCGAGGAGGATCGCCGCGACTCCCGCGAAGACCCGGACGTGCTTCTGGAACCAGAGGCTGACGCCGAGGACGACGAGCAGCACGCCGATGATCAGGGACCCGGCGCCCGCCGTGGTCGCCATGGCGAGCGTCAGGTGTCCGATCTGGAGGTTGGCGTACGGGAAGTAGGCGATGGGGAGTCCGGCGAGCAGGACGAACAACCCGGCCCAGAACGGCCGTTCGCCCCGCCAGGCGCGGAACTGCAGCCTTCGGCGGGTGAACTGGCCGGTGGCGGCAGGAGTCTCGGCGCTCATGGAAAACAGCTCCCTGGTACGGCATTGCTGTGGTGGTGATGTGCGCCGCGCGTGACCACGCGCGGCGGGAAGGTGGACGGGCGGGGGCGCCACCGGCTCCCCCGCCCGTCAAGGAGTGCTTAGTAGCACTCCTTGACACCCGTCGAGAGCGACATCTTCAGGCCGCTGAGCTTGAAGGTTCCGGCGGTGGTCGCCCACGCCGTCTGCTTCACGTCCTTCAGGACGGCCTTGTCGGCCTGCTGGGCGAACCCGTACGGGTTGGCCTGCTCGTTGCCGCCCTTCATGCCCGGACCCTTGTTGGCGTCCTTGGCGGCCACACCGATGTCGATGTTCGTGAACGTGGCATCGGCGTTGAGGTCGGCGACGTCGATGTACAGGTTCTCGGCCTCGACCGGCTGAGCACCGTCACCGGCGCGCAGGATCAGGCTGACGTTCCCGAGCACCGGGATGTTCGGGGTGACGACCGACTGGCACAGGCTCTTGATGGTCGCCGACTTGAACGCCGAGACCGCGACGGGGTGGACCGTCTTCTTGCCGGTGAGGGTGTACCCCTCGTCAAGGGCGCCGTACTGCGAGAAGCCCGTACCGACGAGCTCCTTCGTGGTGACCTTGAACGACTGGCCGGACACGCTGAACGAAGCGGCGAGAGCACCCTGCGCGAGGGCGACACCTATCGCTGCCGTGGCGGCCACGCTGGGCACCATGACCACAGCGAACCGCTTCCATCTGGTCCCGCCACGCACCTGGGACTCCATATTTCCTCCTTCTCGGACGTACATCTCCTGTCCTGACGCGCCGCCAGTCGGCGGACGGCCGGACAGGGATGGGAGAAGTGCTACGTCCTCGGAAGGGGAGCGCCCGCACTCGGCGGCGCAGACTGCGCCCGAATCACCGGCGATCACCCCCGAGCGACAACCACTGGTCGCGCCTGACACGCATCACGCACAACCTGCTGGACAGGCTTCGCCGGCTGGACGAAGACCCCCCTGTCCAAGGGCCGGTGGCGACGGCCGCCGGCCCTGCTCGGTGGGGACCCAGGATCTCCCTGACCCGACCGGCTGCCGGGGGGAGGGAAGGGACCGAGCGTCGCCGATCGTGGTGCATTCTCGCCGCCCGCACAAGGGGGTTCGTTACTCGCTAGTAACGGCCGGATAACCGTGGGACGACCCAGCGGTCCCGTCCGGCGACGCTGGGTGTCCTGGCGGGGGCGTACAAAACTATTGATCAATGGACAGAAACCGACAGACCAGAGGTCGCGACTTACTCGCAGTAACAGCCGGTGTGATTGCCAAGTTTTGGCAAAGCGAGGTCGCACGGACACCCGTCGGCCAGTCTTCCCCTCGGGCACCACGGGCCGGAACCGGACAATTCAGCCGCCCGGCCCGAGTGCCCCGTCGATCGGCCGGCCCGGCACCCGGCCGGACCGGCCAGTCCCGCCTCTCCGACCGGTCCGACCGGTCCGACCGGTGCGACCGGTGCGATCAGTACCGCTCGAACCGACCGGTCGGCCCGGCCCGGCCCGCTCAGAACAGGGCGCGTGCCAGCGCCCTGCGGGCCGCGGTCACCCGCGGGTCCTCCGCGCCGACGACCTCGAACAGCTCCAGCAGGCGCACGCGCGCCGCCTCCCGCTCGTCGCCCGCCGTCCGGCCGACCGTCTCGATGAGGCGGCCGAAGGCGTCCTCGACGTGACCGCCCACCAGGTCCAGGTCGGCGGCGGCGATCTGCGCCCGGGCGTCGCCCGGCTTCTCGGCCGCCTCGGCGCGCACCTTCTGCGGGTCGAGACCCTGCACGCGCTGGAGCAGCTCGGCCTGGACCAGGCCCAGCTTGGCCTCCGGGTGGCCGGGGTCCTCGGCGAGCACGTTCCGGTACGCCTGGACGGCACCGCCCAGGTCACCGGAGTCCAGCGCCTGCACGGCGGCCTCCAGGAGGGCGTCGTGCGGCCCCGCCGGCACCTCGGCCGCGGCCGGGGCGGTGGCGCCGCCCGGCTCGGCCTCGGGGTCGACGGTGAGGCCGGTCAGGCCGAAGCGCTGCTCGGCGACCTGCACCAGCTGGTCGAGGGTCTGGCGGATCTGCGCCTCGCCGGCGGCGCCCTGGAAGAGCGGCAGGGCCTGCCCGGCCACCACCGCGAAGACCGCGGGGATGCCCTGGATGCCGAACTGCTGCATCAGCATCTGGTTGGCGTCGACGTCGATCTTGGCGAGGACGAAGCGGCCGTCGTACTCGACGGCGAGCCGCTCCAGGACGGGGCTGAGCTGCTTGCAGGGCTCGCACCACTCGGCCCAGAAGTCGATGACGACCGGGACCTCGGTGGACCGCTGCAGGACGTCGCGTTCGAACCCGGCCTCGTCGACGTCGATGACGAGATCGGCCGGGGAGACGGCACCCCCGCCGCCCTGCCGGGCCGCTTCGGCGCGCGCCTGCTCCGCCTTCGCCTTGGCCTCCTGGGCCGCCTTCACCGCGGCGAGGTCGACGACCCCGCTCATGGACATGTTCCGTGGCTGCATGGGTCTATCCTCCCCCGTACCGCGCGTGCGTGTGAAAAGCGCCCGGAAAGCCAGGCGTACGTGTGCTGTTGGGCGCCGGGTCCCCACCCCGCGCCCGGTGGGGCCCGTCGGGGCCCCGGGTGGTCGTCGCTCGGGCGCGCCGGTCTGCGCGCGCTTTCGCTACGGGTCGTAGCGTAACGGTACGGGGGCGGCGTGGAGTAGCCCCGCGCGGTGATCTCTCTCACGGACGCACGGAACCGGCCGGTGGCTAAGGTCGTGCCATGCAGAGCCGCACCCCCGCCGCCCGCACCGGGCGTCCGCGCAGCGCCGACGCGGACGCCGCGATCCTGGCCGCCACGCGTGCGGCCCTGGTCGACCTCGGCTGGTCGCGGCTCACCCTGGGGGACGTCGCGGCCCGTGCGGGGGTCGCGAAGACCACCCTCTACCGCCGCTGGGCGGGCAAGAACGAACTGGTCGTGGACGCGGTCGCGGAACTCTTCGACGAGCTGTGCCTGCCCGACCGCGGCTCGCTGGCCGCCGACATCGAGGGCGTGGTGCACCAGTTCGCCGCCATCCTGGCCCGCCCGGAGGCCCGCAGCGGGCTGATGGCGGTGGTCGCCGAGGCCACCCGGGACGAGGCGCTGCGCGAGCGGATCCGCTCCTCGATCGTGGAGCGGCAGAAACGATTGGTGCGCACCGGGCGGGCGCGGGCGCAGGCCCGGGGCGAGCTGCCGCCCGAGACGGACCCGGAGCAGTCCGCCCGCACGGTGGACCTGATCTTCGACATGGTGGCCGGTGCCGTGGTGCACCGGACCCTGGTGAGCGCGGCGCCGGCCGACGGCGAGTGGGTGCGGTCCTTCACCCGGGTCATGCTGTCGGGACTGGCCGCCGCCCCGGCCGCGTAGCCGGAACCGGCCGGGGCGGGACGGGCCGGGGCGGAACCGGCCCGAGGCGGAACCAGCCGGTGGGGGGTGGAAGGGGCGGGACGGGGCTCCCTAGAAGCCCGCCGGCTCGGTGTAGACGCCCCACTCCTCCCGGAGCACCCCGCAGATCTCGCCCAGGGTGGCCTCGGCCCGTACGGCGTCCAGCATGGGTTCGATCATGTTCGCGCCGGAGCGGGCCGCCCCGACCATGGCGTCCAGCGCGCCGCGCACCCGTGCGTCGTCGCGGGCGGCCCTGCGCTCGCCGAGCAGCCGGACCTGCTCGCGCTCCACCTCGTGGCTGACCCGCAGGATCTCCAGGTCCCCGGTGACGGACCCGGTGTGGACGTTGACGCCGACGACCTTCTTGTCGCCCTTCTCCAGCGCCTGCTGGTAGCGGAACGCCGACTCGGCGATCTCGCCGGTGAACCAGCCGTCCTCGATGCCGCGCAGGATGCCGGAGGTGACCGGCCCGATCGGGTGCTGCCCGTCCGGGTGGGCCCGCAGGCCACGCTCCTTGATCTGCTCGAAGATCTTCTCCGCGTCGGCCTCGATGCGGTCGGTGAGCTGCTCGACGTACCAGGAGCCGCCCAGCGGGTCGGCGACGTTGACGACGCCGGTCTCCTCCATGAGCACCTGCTGGGTGCGCAGGGCGATCTCGGCGGCCTGCTCGCTGGGCAGGGCGAGGGTCTCGTCGAGGGCGTTGGTGTGCAGCGAGTTGGTGCCGCCGAGCACGGCGGCCAGCGCCTCCACGGCCGTGCGCACGACGTTGTTGTACGGCTGCTGGGCGGTCAGCGAGACGCCGGCGGTCTGGGTGTGGAAGCGCAGCCACTGCGCCTTCTCGCTGCGCGCGCCGTACACGTCCCGCATCCAGCGCGCCCAGATGCGCCGGGCGGCACGGAACTTGGCGATCTCCTCGAAGAAGTCGACGTGCGCGTCGAAGAAGAAGGACAGCCCGGGTGCGAAGACGTCGACGTCCAGCCCGCGGCTGAGCCCCAGCTCCACGTATCCGAAGCCGTCCGCGAGCGTGTAGGCGAGCTCCTGCGCGGCCGTCGCACCGGCCTCGCGGATGTGGTAGCCGGAGACGGACAGCGGCTTGTAGGCGGGGATGCCGGCCGCGCAGTGCTCCATCAGGTCGCCGATCAGCCGCAGGTGCGGCTCCGGCGGGAACAGCCACTCCTTCTGCGCGATGTACTCCTTGAAGATGTCCGTCTGGAGCGTGCCGTTGAGCACGGCGGGGTCGACGCCCTGCCGCTCGGCGGCGACCAGGTACATGCAGAAGACGGGCACCGCGGGCCCGCTGATGGTCATCGACGTCGTCACGTCACCGAGGGGGATGTCCCGGAACAGGACCTCCATGTCGGCCGCGGAGTCGACGGCCACCCCGCAGTGCCCGACCTCGCCGAGGGAACGCGGGTCGTCGGAGTCGCGGCCCATCAGGGTCGGCATGTCGAAGGCGACGGACAGCCCGCCCCCGCCGTTGCGCAGGATCGTCCGGTACCGCTCGTTGGTCTGCTCGGCGTTGCCGAACCCCGCGAACTGCCGGATGGTCCAGGTCCGCCCCCGGTAGCCGGTCGGGTACAGCCCCCGGGTGAAGGGGAACTCCCCGGGCCACCCGATCCGCTCGAACCCCTCGTAGGTGTCGCCCGGCCGGGGCCCGTAGACCGGCTCCACCGGATCCCCGGACAGGGTGGTGAAGTCGGCCTCCCGCTTCCGCGCGCTGTCGTACCGGGCCTGCCACCGCCGGCGGCCCTCTTCGATGGCGTGAGCGTCCATGGCATCAAATTTACTAGGACGTCCTAGTAAAGGACAGCGGTGCACGCCAGGACGGGGGTACGGAGCCCGATACGGCACCGGCTACCCTCGACGCCATGAAGAAGAGCGTCCTGACCCGCTACCGGGTGATGGCCTACATCACCGCAGTCCTCCTGGTCCTGCTGACCGTGGGCGTGATCGGCAAGCGTCTGCTGGGCATGAGCGGCTTCGACGGCTTCGTGTCGGTGGTCGGCATCGCCCACGGCTGGCTCTACGTGCTGTACCTGATCTTCGCCTTCGACCTCGGTCACAAGATGAGGATGCCGGTGGGGCGCCAGCTGTGGGTACTGCTGGCCGGCACCGTCCCCACGGCGGCCTTCTTCGTCGAGCGGCGCGTGACCCGCGAGGCCGAGCCGCTCATCATCAAGGACACCGACCCCGCTCCCGTGGGGGCCTGACCTCCACCCCGGCGGCCCCACCACGTTACTTGGTGATGTAGTGGCACTGCGTCGCGCGCAGCTTGCCGTTGATGTGGAGCTTCGCGCACGCCTTTCCGTACGTGGGCAGGGTCCGCGCTCCGGCCCGCCGCAGGGGCGCCCCGTCACACTCGGCATGTGTGGCCCCCCGAGAGGTCAGGTACGTCCGCCCGTTGGTGTCGGCGTAGGCGAAGTCGATCCTCCAGTTGCAGAACCGGGAGAAGGTCGCGGCCAGCCCCATGCAGTCGGCCCCCGCCATCTGCCTGGTGATCCGCTTTCCCGAGCCGCTGATGGAGTGGGTCAGAAAACAGCCGACGGGGACGGTCACCGTCGCGCCCCGCACCTCGTACGAGAAGGTGCCGATGGCGCTGGACCCCGTTGCGCCGGCGTGAGCCGGGCCGGCCGCGCCAAGACTTCCGAGAGCGCAGAGCGCCAGCACGGTGAAGGAAGCGGACAGACGGCGGGCGAAATGGCGAAGGCGCACCCTCGGACTCCTCGACGATCGACGTGGAAGCCGGCCTTCCGCTTGAAGGCCGGCCACCAGTTTCCCGACGCGAGCCGAGTGGCCGAGCGTTTCTGCAGCTCCCCGGGGCTGGAACCCATCCCTACGGGTGAGGACCCTCGACAAGCTGACGGGCCTCACTCCCCCTGGAAGTCCCCCGCCGCCAGCCGCAGCGGCCGCAGCATCGCGAAGAGTTCCGTGCACTCCTCGGCGTCGTAGGCGCTCAGGCCGAAGTCCATGGCCATCAGGTCGCGGGTGGCGGACTCGACGACCTCGCGGCCCTTGTCGGTGATGGCCGCCAGGGTGCCCCGGCCGTCGTTGGGGTTGGGACGCTTGGCGACCAGGCCCGAGCGGACCAGGCGGTCCACCGTGTTCGTCACGGACGTGGGGTGCACCATCAGCCGCTCGCCGATCTTCGACATCGGCAGTTCTCCCGCCTTGGAGAAGGTGAGCAGCACCAGCGCCTCATAGCGCGCGAAGGTGAGCCCGTAGGGCTTGACCACCGCGTCGACCTCGGCCAGCAGGATCTGGTGCGCGCGCATGATCGACGTGATCGCGGCCATGGAGGGCACGCTGCCCCAGCGCTGCTTCCAGAGTTCGTCGGCGCGGGCGATGGGATCGAACGAGAGACTGAGCGGCTTCGGCACGGTGCAGACCCTATCGGCCGGTCATATGGCGGTCAGCTCCGTCTCGCGCTTCGGTCGTCCTCGCCTCGCCCCGGCGTCGAACGAGCGCTCGGACGGCAGTCCGGCGGACGCGGCCCCGGCGTCGCCGGCGCGCCCGGGTGTCCTGGTGGCCGTGTGCGAGGACGTCGGCCCGGTGGCCCGAAGGATGGTCCGGCACCGTCCGCGGCGGATGGTCCGGCACCGCGTCCGCGGCGGGGGGCAAGCCCCTGAGCGCGGGGCGGGGGTGTCCGCCAGGCGGCACCCGCGGGTGGGCGGGACCGGGACCGCGCCCCCCGGCGGGCGGGTCCGGGCCACGTCAGGCCGGTGGGGCCGGCCCGGACCGGCGGGCCCTCCTCGGCCGGGATCGAACAGCCCCCGGGGCCCCGATCAGCCGGGCCGCTCCGCGGGCCGGGTCAGGCCCGGTCGGCTCCGCCGGGGGCGGTCAGGTGCCGCTCCACCGTCTCGACCTTGGAGGTCAGCCCGTCGCTCACCCCGGGCCGGATGTCCGCCTTGAGGACGAGGGAGACCCGCGGTGCCCGCGCCTCGACGGCGGCCACCGCGCGCTTCACCACGTCCATCACCTCGTCCCACTCGCCCTCGACGGAGGTGAACATGGCGTCGGTGCGGTTCGGCAGCCCGGACTCGCGGACCACCCGCACGGCGTCGGCGACGTACTCCCCCACGTCCTCGCCGACCCCGAGCGGTGTCACGGAGAAGGCGACGATCACGCGCTCACGACTCCCTCGGTGCGGGCGCGGGAGGCGATGACCGCGTCCTCGGCCTCGCGCTTGAGTCGGCGCTCGGCGAAGAAGCCGCCGGTGGGCAGGACCATCATCAGGAAGTAGAAGACGGCCGTCTTCAGCGACCACTTGGCGCGGTTCCAGGCGTCGGCCCAGAAGATCAGGTAGAGCACGACCAGGATGCCGTGGATCGCGCCCATGACCGGGACGGCGTTGAAGTCGGTGGTCCGCTTCAGGACCGAGCAGACGAGCAGGACGAGGAAGGAGATCGCCTCGGGGCCCGAGACCAGGCGGAGTCGGCGGAGGGCGGCGGCGGTCTTGAGGTCCACGGGTCACCTTCGATGGGAGAGACGTCGGCGTCGACGGTCTGACGATTTGTGAACGCACGCACAAGCGTGCGTCCATTCTGGCAAACGTCCTCCGCGATCAACGGACGGGGTCCACCGGGGAGCCACGGACCTGTCCGGAAGGGGAGAAGTCGGGCTACGGTCACCGACGTGGCGATGTTCCGACTTCAGAGCAGCAAGGTGCTCGCCGTCGACATGACCGGGGATGCCGTGAAGGCGAAGAACGGCTCGATGGTCGCGTACGACGGCGAGATGACGTTCAAGAAGCTCACCGGGGGCGGCGAGGGCATCCGGGGCATGGTGACCCGGCGGCTGACCGGTGAGCAGATGACGGTGATGGAGGTGAAGGGCAACGGGACCTGCTGGTTCGCCGACCGGGCCGCCGAGATCAACCTCGTCGGACTCCAGGGCGAGACGCTCTACGTCGAGTCGAGCAACCTGCTTGCGGCGGACTCCGGCCTGCGCACCGGGACCACCTTCACCGGGCTGCGCGGAGCCTCGCAGGGCAACGGGCTGTTCACCACGACGGTCGAGGGGCACGGCCAGGTGGCGGTCATGTCGGACGGGCCGGCGGTCCTGCTGCGGGTCAGCCCCCGGTTCCCGCTGACGGTCGACCCCGGCGCGTACGTGGCGCACCGGGGGAACCTGCGGCAGTCGCTGCAGTCCGGTGTGACCTTCCGCACGCTGCTGGGCGAGGGCGGCGGCGAGGCGTTCCAGATCCGCTTCGAGGGTGACGGCCTGGTCTACGTGCAGCCGAGTGAGCGGAACACGATCGCGGGGGACGTGTGACATGGGTTTCGAGGAGATCAACTCCAAGATGATCCGGGCGGTCGTGACGCCCGGCCGGAGACTGTTCAGCCAGCGCGGCGCGATGCTCGCCTACCAGGGGGACGTCTCCTTCACCCCCAACCTGACCGGTGGCCAGGGCGGAGTGCGCTCGATGATCGGGCGGCGGGTCACGGGCGAGGCGACGCCGCTGATGACCGTCGAGGGCAGCGGCACCGTGCTGTTCGGGCACGGCGGCCACCACATCCAGGTGATCGACCTCTCCGGCGACACCCTCTACGTCGAGGCGGACCGCCTGCTGGCCTTCGAGGGCACGCTGGAACAGGGGACCGTCTTCCTCGGCTCGCAGGGCGGCGTGATGGGCGTGGTGCGGGGCCAGGTCTCCGGGCAGGGGCTGTTCACCACCACCCTGCGGGGCCACGGCGCCGTCGCCGTCATGGCCCACGGCGGGGTCATCGAGGTCCCGATCACCCCGCAGCGGCCCGTGCACGTGGACCCGCAGGCGTACGTCGCCCACCACGGCGACGTCCGCAACAGGCTGTCGACCGCCCTCGGCTGGCGGGACATGGTGGGCCGCGGCTCCGGCGAGGCGTTCCAGCTGGAGCTGAGCGGCAGCGGTGCGGTCTACGTCCAGGCCTCGGAGGAGAAGCTGTGAGCACCTACCCCACCCCGGGCGCCGGTCCGACGGTGTTCGACCCGACGACCCTGCCGGCCGACGACAACGTCGACCCCTACACGTTCTGCGTGGAGCTCACCGGGAGCCAGTGGTTCCTGCAGAAGGGGAAGATGATCGCCTACTACGGGTCGATCGAGTTCAACGGCATCGGGCACGGCCGACTCGACCGACTTGTCCGTACCGCGTTCCATTCGCCACTGCACGCGAGCGACTGGGTCGTGGCGGAGGGCTCGGGCAAGATGCTGCTCGCCGACCGGGCCTTCGACGTGAACTCGTATGACCTGGAGGACGGCAACCTGACCATTCGCTCCGGCAACTTGCTCGCTTTTCAGCCAAGTCTGTCGCTGAAGCAATCGATCGTGCCTGGATTTCTGACCCTGATCGGAACCGGAAAGTTCGTGGCCGCGTCCAACGGTCCGGTGGTGTTCATGGAACCCCCGGTCCGGGTGGACCCGCAGGCGCTGGTGGGCTGGGCCGACTGCCCGTCTCCGTGCCACCACTACGACCACGGCTACCTGACCGGCGTGCTGGGCGGTCTACGTGCGATGACGGGCCTCGGCGGGGCGTCCGGCGAGGAGCACCAGTTCGAGTTCGTCGGAGCCGGGACGGTGCTGCTGCAGTCCTCGGAGACACTGATGCCCGAGCAGGCCACGGGGGCGCCGCCGGCGCAGCCGGGGGTGCCCGGAGGCGGTGGTTCCGGTGGGTCCGGACCCGCGTCGGGCGGACCGCGCCTTCCCGGACAGCTCGGAGACCTCCAGCGTCGCTTCGGGCTGTGAACGGTAGTCTGCGGAGTGTGACATCGAACGCGTGCACGCAGTCACACGGAATGCCTTACTAGTTCGCCTTTCAACTTCTTAGGTAGACTGCATACATGGAGACCGAGACGGCCACGCGCTGGCTGAGCGATGCGGAGCAGTGTGCCTGGCGCACTCATCTGGAAGTCAACAAGCTGTTGACCTACCAGCTGGAGAAGGACCTGCAGCCGTTCGGCCTGACGATGAACGACTACGAAATCCTGGTGAACCTCTCCGAGTCGGAGGACCGCCGGATGCGGATGAGCGACCTCGCCTCCGCCACCCTGCAGTCCAAGAGCCGGCTCTCGCACCAGATCACCCGCATGGAGAACGCGGCCCTGGTCCGCCGCGAGAACTGCGAGTCGGACCGCCGGGGTCTGTACGCCGTGCTGACCGAGCACGGCATGGAGACCATGCAGAAGGTCGCGCCCCACCACGTGGCGTCCGTGCGGCGGCACTTCATCGACCTGCTCGCCCCCGAATCCCTGACCGAACTCGACAAGGCGCTCAAGCCCATCGCGGAGCACCTGCGCGGGCAGCGGGGACGCCCCTGACCCCGGCCCTCGGTCAGCGGGGGCGCCCCTGACCCGGGCCGCCCCCGGACGGCGCGGCGGCCGTCGCACAGCGGCTCCGACCGGGCCTCCGTGACCAGCGGCCCGTGAGCCGGGGGCCGCGTCAGGCCCCGGCCAGCGGCAGGCGGAGCTCGAACAGGGCTCCGCCCGTCGGCGCCTGTCCGACCGTGAGCGTTCCGCCGTGACGTGCGGCGACGTCCCGTGCGATGGCGAGGCCCAGACCGGCACCGCCGTCGTCGCGGCTGCGGGCGGCGTCCAGGCGGACGAACCGTTCGAAGATCCGCTCGCGGTCCGCCTCGGGCACGCCCTCACCGTCGTCCGCGACGGCCAGCACCGCCCAGCCGTCCTCCCGCCGCACGGTCACGGTCACCGTCTCACGGGCGTGCCGGCGTCCGTTGTCCAGCAGGTTGGTGAGCACCCGGGCGAGCTGCGTCTGCGAGCCGGCCACCTCGGCAGGCTCGGTCCGCGGCACCACCACACCGGTCCGTCCCGCCGTCTCCTCCCGCACCAGGGCGGCCAGGTCGACCCGGGTGTCCGAGGGCCGCTCCCCCGCGTCCAGCCGGGCCAGCAGCAGCAGGTCGGCGGCCAGGTGCTGGAGCCGCACGGTGTCCTCCACCGCGCCGTCCAGGTCGAGCAGCTCGGGGTGGGCGGCGGCCACCTCCAGTTGGGTGCGCAGGGAGGCGATCGGGCTGCGCAGCTCGTGGGACGCGTCGGCGACGAACCGGCGCTGGCGCTCGACGGCGGCCTCCAGGGCGGCGAGCGTCTCGTTGGTGGTGCGGGCGAGCCGGGCGATCTCGTCGTGCGTGTCCGGCTCGGGCACCCGGCGGGTGAGGTCCTCCGAGGCGGTGATCGCGGCCATCTCCCGGCGGATCCCGGCGACCGGCCGCAGCGCCCGCCCGGTGACCAGCCAGGTCACCACGGCGACCAGCCCGGACAGCAGCGGGACGCCGATCAGCAGCGCCGTGCGCGCCGTCCGCACGGCGCTGTGCTCGGCGGCCAGCGGACCGCCCGCGTGGACGGTGAGGCGCTCCCCCCGCGGGGTCCGCACGTCGACGGCCGCGTACCGGTAGTCCTCCGTGTCCCCGTCGATCGTCGCGGAGCCGTTGGTGAAGGTGACCTCCTGGCCGGTCTCGCCGGGCTCCAGGGACTCAGCGGCGTTCCGGCCGCGGGCCGAGTCGTCGTCATCGTCGTCGTCATCGTCGTCATCGTCGTCGTCGAAGTCGTCCTCGCGCGGCGCGTCGGCGGGCCGCGGACGCACCTCGGAGGTGGTCGTGCCGCTGATGCGCTCCAGGTCCTGGGTCCCGGCGACGAGCCGCCCGTCCTCGTCCACGATCTGCACGGGACGGTCGTCGCCGTCCAGCCCCGACAGGCCGTCGTACGGCGTCCCGGCGGCCAGCTCGGCCGCCACCGCGCGCGCGGAGCGCTCCGCCTGGGTGCCCGCCTCCCCGATCAGGTTGGAGCGCAGCGACAGGACCAGGGCCACGCCGGCGGCGGCGAGGGCCACGGCGACCACCAGGGTGGCGCCGAGGGTCGCCCGGCCCCGGACCGATCCGAACAGCAGGTTCATCACGAGGTCTCCAGCCGGTAACCGGCCCCGCGCACGGTCCTGATCAGGCCCGGGCGCAGCTTGCGGCGCAGGGCGCTGACGTAGACCTCGACGATGTTCGGGTCTCCCTCGTAGGCGAAGTCCCAGACGTGCTCCAGGATGTCCGCCTTGGACACCACCTCCCCGGCCCGCAGCACCAGCTGCTCCAGCACGGAGAACTCCTTGGCGGTGAGCGTCACCTCGTCCTCGCCCAGGAAGACCCGGCGGGCGGCGGTGTCCACCTTCAGGTCCCCGTGCACGTACACCGGGGAGGCACCGGCGGCCTGCCCGCGGCGGCGCAGCAGCGCCTTCACGCGGGCGACGAGGACGACGTAGGAGAACGGCTTGGTCAGGTAGTCGTCCGCACCCGTGTCCAGCCCCTCGGCCTCGTCGTACTCGCCGTCCTTGGCCGTGAGCATCAGGATCGGCACGTCGTGGCCGGCGGCGCGCAGCGCGGCGCAGACCCGGTAGCCGTTCAGGCCGGGCAGCATGATGTCGAGGATCACCAGGTCGTGGATGCCCTCGGAGGCCCGGTGCAGCCCCTCGGTGCCGTCGTGGACGACGTCCACGGCGTAGCCCTCGGCCATGAGCCCCCGGGCGAGGGACAGGGCGAGGCGTTTCTCGTCCTCGACGATCAGCAGCCGGGTGGGGCGGCGCGGAGCGCCTCCGGCGAGGTGGTGAGGGATGGCGGGCGGGACGGGTGGGCGCATGCGTACGAGGGTCGCAGAGCGAAGCTGAAGAGATCTTCAGGGGGCTTCAGGTTCCTCTCAGCGTCGATCGGCGACATTGAGGACGTCGAACAGCGCCAAAGCGAGCGACTCGACGTGAAGCATTGCGACTGGGGAGGAACCAGCATGAAGCGCAACATCGTGATCGCCGTCGTCACGGCCGCGGCCCTCGTCGGAGGAGGCACCGCGGCGGCCATCGCGGTCTCGGGGGACGATGTGCCGGCCACCCGGCAGGCGGACACCCGGGACGACGACCGCTACGACGACCGGGACGACCGGGACGACCGGGACGACGACCGCGACGACGACCGGGACGAGGCGCGGGCGGCCTCCGGGAAGGTGACCGCGGCCGACGCCATCGCCGCCGCCCTGAAGCACCGCCCCGGCACCGCGGTCTCCGCCGAGCTGGACGACGAGGACGATCGGGACGCCGACCGCCGGACGGTCTGGGAGGTCGACGTGCTGACCGGCTCCGACGCCTGGTACAGCGTGCGCATCGACCCGGCCACCGGCAAGGTGCTGGGCTCGGAGCGGGACGACGACGACGCCGACGACACCGCCGAGGTGCGGGCCGCGCTGAAGGGCGCCTCGGTCTCCGCCCAGGACGCCGCACGGGCCGCCGCCGCCAAGGGCACGGTGACCTCGGTGGACCTGGAGGACGACGACGAGCGGGCCTGGGAGGTCGAGACCACGAACGCCCGCGGCGCCGAGCGGGACTGGCACGTGGACCTGAAGAACGGCAAGGTCACCGCCGACCGGGACGACGCCTCCGACCGCTCGGACGACGACGCCGACGACGCCGACGACGACTGAACCGGGCCGGACGCACCCTCCGGACGAGGACGCACCACGCCCACGTGACCCGGTGACCGCGTGATCACCTGGCCCGGTACCCGTCCGCCCGGCGGCCACGTGAAAGGGGCGGTGGTGGGGAGGAACCCCCACCACCGCCCCTCACGTGTGCCGTGACCGGCCGTCCGCTCAGCCCTCGGTCAGGCCGGCGACCAGTTCGTCCGCCGCGCGGTACGGGTCCAGCTCGCCGGCGGTGATGCGGTCCGCCAGGGCGCCCAGACGGCGGTCGCCGTGCAGGTCCCCGATGCGCCGGCGCAGGGCGGTCACCGCGATGGTCTCGACCTCGTGGGAGGCCCGGGCCCGCCGGCGTTCGGCCAGCACGCCCCGCTCCTCCATCCAGGCGCGGTGCTTCTCCAGCGCCTCGACGACCTCGTCGACGCCCTCCGACCGCGAGGCGACCGTCTTGACGATCGGCGGGCGCCAGTCGCCGGGCTTGCGGGCCTCGCCGAGGCCCAGCATGTGGTTCAGCTCCCGGGCGGTGGCGTCCGCGCCGTCCCGGTCGGCCTTGTTGACCACGTAGACGTCGCCGATCTCCAGGATCCCGGCCTTCGCCGCCTGGATGCCGTCGCCCATGCCGGGGGCCAGCAGCACCACCGAGGTGTCGGCCTGGGAGGCGATCTCCACCTCCGACTGGCCGACGCCGACCGTCTCCACCAGCACCACGTCGCAGCCCGCCGCGTCCAGCACCCGGATGGCCTGCGGCGCGGCCCAGGCGAGGCCGCCCAGGTGGCCGCGGGTGGCCATGGAGCGGATGTAGACGCCCGGGTCGGAGGCATGCTCCGACATCCGGACGCGGTCACCGAGCAGCGCGCCCCCGGAGAACGGCGAGGAGGGGTCGACGGCCAGGACACCGACCCGCTTGCCCTGCCTGCGGTAGGCGCTGACCAGCGCCGACGTGGAGGTCGACTTGCCGACCCCGGGCGAGCCGGTGAGGCCGACGACGTAGGCGTTGCCGGTCAGCGGCGCCAGGGCCGCCATGACCTCCCTCAGCTGCGGGGACGCCCCCTCCACCAGGGAGATCAGCCGGGCCACGGCCCGCGGCCTGCCCTCCCTGGCCTGGGCCACCAGAGTGGAGACGTCCTGCATCACAGCTCCGTTCACGAAAGACGACCTGCCCGACACTTTCCCGGCTCAGGCCCCGGGGACCCGCACGATCAGCGCGTCGCCCTGGCCGCCACCGCCGCACAGCGCCGCCGCGCCGACGCCGCCGCCGCGCCGCTTCAGCTCCAGCGCCAGGTGCAGCACCAACCGCGCCCCGGACATCCCGATCGGGTGACCGAGGGCAATGGCACCACCGTTGACGTTCACCTTTTCCGTGGACACGCCGAGGTCCTTCATCGACTGCACGGCGACCGCGGCGAACGCCTCGTTGATCTCGATCAGGTCGAGGTCGGAGACCTCCAGGCCCTCCTTCTTCAGGGCGTGGCGGATCGCATTCGACGGCTGCGACTGCAGCGAGTTGTCCGGGCCGGCCACGTTGCCGTGGGCGCCGATCTCGGCGATCCACTCCAGGCCGAGCTCCTGGGCCTTGGCCTTGCTCATCACGACCACGGCGGCGGCGCCGTCGGAGATCTGCGAGGAGGAGCCGGCGGTGATGGTGCCGTCCTTGGCGAAGGCGGGCCGCAGCTTGCCGAGGGACTCGGCGGTGGTGTCGCCGCGGATGCCCTCGTCCTTGCTGAACAGGACCGGGTCGCCCTTGCGCTGCGGGATCTCCACCGGGGTGATCTCGGCGTCGAAGACACCGTTCTTCTGGGCGGCGGCGGCGCGCTGGTGGGAGAGGGCGGCGATCTCGTCCTGCTCGGGGCGGGCGATACCCAGGCGGGTGTTGTGCTTCTCCGTGGACTCGCCCATGGCGATGTTCTCGAAGGAGTCGGTCAGGCCGTCGTGGGCCATCGCGTCGATCATCTGCACCGCGCCGTACTTGTAGCCCTCGCGGGACTTCGGCAGCAGGTGCGGGGCGTTGGTCATGGACTCCTGGCCGCCGGCGACGACCACGTCGAACTCACCGGCGCGGATCAGCTGGTCGGCCAGCGCGATGGCGTCGAGGCCGGAGAGGCACACCTTGTTGATGGTGAGCGCCGGGACGTTCATCGGGATGCCGGCCTTCACGGCCGCCTGGCGCGCCGGGATCTGCCCCGCCCCGGCCTGGAGCACCTGGCCCATGATCACGTACTGGACCTGGTCGCCGCCGATCCCCGCACGGTCGAGGGCGGCCTTGATCGCGAAGCCGCCGAGGTCGGCTCCGGAGAACGACTTCAGCGAGCCGAGCAGCCGCCCCATCGGGGTGCGGGCGCCCGCGACGATGACGGACGTCGTGCCGTTCGGTGCGGAAGATGCAGAAGACATGAGCGGCGATCCCCTTACCGGCCTGCACAGCCGAGGAGTGAACGAGGGTTTACTTCGAATGTACTGAGGTGCGGTCGACCGCGTCATCGGGCTTACGGTGTGATCGCGCGCACGTTGCGTAACCACGCGCGGGGCGCTCCACTGAATCCATGCTGACGCGAATCGACCACATCGGGATCGCCTGCTTCGACCTGGACCGGACCGTCGAGTTCTACCGGGCCACCTACGGCTTCGAGGTCTTCCACTCGGAGGTCAACGAGGAGCAGGGCGTGCGCGAGGCCATGCTCAAGATCAACGACACCTCGGACGGCGGTGCCTCCTACCTGCAGCTGCTGGAGCCGACCCGGGAGGACTCCACCGTCGCCAAGTGGCTCGCGAAGAACGGCGAGGGGGTGCACCACATCGCTTTCGGTACGGCGGATGTGGACGCGGACGCGGCCGACATCAAGGACAAGGGCGTACGCGTTCTGTACGAAGAGCCCCGGCGCGGCTCCATGGGGTCACGCATCACCTTCCTGCACCCCAAGGACTGCCATGGCGTACTGACAGAACTGGTCACTTCGGCGCCAGTTGAGTCACCTGAGCACTGACCCACGTACAGAGGGGCCGGTAGGGTTGGGTGCGGTCGCCGCTCGGGACAGGGTGACCAGGTCCTGCCGTCGAGCACGTCAGGACCACCGGGGTCCGGGTTTCGGGGGGCGAGCGCCGGGGCAGCAGCCCATGCTCCCCCAGTGATCTGACACCATTCCCCGGGGGCCCCGTTCGGCGGATGGACGGGGCTCGGCCAGACTTGCGACCAGGGGACGGATGGGACCGCGCAGTGCGGGGCTACGAGAGCCAGGAGCGAGAGCCGGCGGCTGACGTCGACCACCTCTCTCGGTTCGAAGCCGAGATGAAACGGCTCAAGACCGAGCGGGAAAAGGCGATCCAGCACGCCGATGACCTCGGCTACCAGGTCGAGGTGCTGCGCGCCAAGCTGCACGAGGCGCGGCGCACCATCATGTCCCGCCCCTCCTACGACGGCGGTGACCTCGGGTACCAGGCGGAGCAGCTGCTGCGGAACGCGCAGCTGCAGGCCGACCAGCTGCGGGCGGACGCCGAGCGGGAGCTGAGCCAGGCCCGCGCGCAGACCCAGCGCATCCTCCAGGAGCACGCCGAGCAGGCGGCCCGGCTCCAGGCGGAGCTGCACCAGGAGGCCGTGACCCGGCGCCAGCAGCTCGACCAGGAGCTGGCGGAGCGCCGGCAGACCGTCGAGTCGCACGTCAACGAGAACGTGGCGTGGGCGGAGCAGCTGCGCGCCCGGACCGAGCAGCAGGCCCGGCGCCTGCTGGAGGAGTCCCGCGCGGAGGCCGAGCAGGCGATGGCCGCCGCCCGCGCGGAGGCCGAGCGGCTGACCGACGAGGCGCGCCAGCGCCTGCAGAGCGAGGCCGAGGCGGCGCGCGCGGAGGCCGAGCAGTTGCTGCGCCGTGCCCGCGCGGACGCCGAGCGGCTGCTGAACGCGGCCTCCACCCAGGCGCAGGAGGCCACCGACCACGCCGAGCAGCTGCGCACGTCGACCGCGTCCGAGTCGGAGACGGCGCGCCGCGAGGCCCAGGAGCTGGCCAAGGCCGCCGAGGAGCGGATGGCCGAGGCCGAGGCGGCGCTGCGCGAGGCGCGGGCCGAGGCCGAGAAGGTGCTCGACGAGGCCAAGGAGTCGGCCGCCAAGGCGCTCAGCTCCGCGGAGTCGGCCAACGAGACCCGCACGCGCACCGCCAAGGAGCAGGTCGCGCGGCTGGTCGGCGAGGCGACCAAGGAGGCGGAGGCTGCCCGGGCCGAGGCCGAGCAGCTGCGCGCGGACGCCCGTGCCGAGGCCGAGAAGATCGTCGCCGAGGCGGCCGAGAAGGCCCGCACGCTCACCGCGGAGGAGTCCGCCACCCAGCTGTCGAAGGCGGCCAGGACCGCCGAGGAGGTCCTGGACAAGGCGTCCGAGGAGGCCAAGCGGACCACCCGGGCCGCCGCCGAGGAGGCCGAGCGGATCCGCAAGGAGGCCGAGGCCGAGGCGGACCGGCTGCGCGCCGAGGCGCAGGACATCTCCGAGCAGCTCAAGGGCGCGGCCAAGGACGACACCAAGGAGTACCGCGCCAAGACGGTCGAGCTGCAGGAGGAGGCCCGCCGGCTGCGCGGTGAGGCCGAGCAGCTGCGCGCCGACGCGGTCGCCGAGGGCGAGAAGATCCGCGCGGAGGCCCGCAAGGAGGCCGTGGCGCAGATCGAGGAGGCGGCGAAGTCCGCCGAGGAGCTGCTGGCCAAGGCGAAGGCCGACGCGGACGAGCTGCGCTCGACGGCGCAGACGGACAGCGAGAAGGTCCGCACCGAGGCCATCGAGCGCGCCACCACGCTGCGCCGGCAGGCCGAGGAGACCCTGGAGCGCACCCGCAAGGAGGCCGAGCGGCACCGTGCGGAGGCCGCCGAGCAGGCCGAGGCGCTCACGGCGGACGCCGAGCGTGCCGCGCGCGAGCTGCGCGAGGAGGCCGACCGGGCGGTCGCGGCCCGGCACGCGGAGGCCGCCGAGGACCTGAAGCGGCTGCGCTCGGAGGCCGAGGAGCGGCTGGCCGCCGCCGAGGAGGCGCTGAGCGAGGCCCGCGAGGAGGCTGCCCGGATCCGCCGGGAGGCGGCCGAGGAGGGCGAGCGGCTGCGCACGGAGGCCGCCGAACGGATCCGCACGCTGCAGCAGCAGGCGGAGGCGGAGGCCGAGCGGCTGCGCGACGAGGCCGCGTCCGACGCGTCGGCGTCCCGCGCGGAGGGCGAGGCGGTCGCGGTGCGGCTGCGCTCGGAGGCCGCGTCCGAGGCGGAGCGGCTGAAGTCGGAGGCGCAGGAGAGCGCGGACCGGATGCGGGCCGAGGCGCAGGCCGCGGCCGAGCGGCTGGGCACGGAGGCGTCGGAGACGCTGGCCGCCGCGCAGGAGGAGGCGGCCCGCCGCCGCCGCGAGGCCGAGGAGCTGCTGGGCGCGGCCCGGGAGGAGGCCGGCCGGGAGCGCGAACGGGCGCGCGAGCAGAGCGAGGAGCTGCTGGCGTCGGCGCGCAAGCGGGTCGAGGAGGCGCAGGCCGAGGCCGTGCGCCTGGTCGAGGAGGCGGACCGGCGCGCCACGGAGATGGTGTCGGCGGCCGAGCAGCACGCGCAGCAGGTGCGGGACTCCGTGGCCGGGCTGCAGGAGCAGGCGCAGGAGGAGATCGCCGGGCTGCGCAGCGCAGCCGAGCACGCGGCGGAGCGCACGCGTCGGGAGGCCGAGGAGGAGGCCGACCGGGTCCGCTCCGACGCCTACGCGGAGCGGGAGCGGGCGAGCGAGGACGCCGGGCGGCTGCGCCAGGAGGCACGGGAGGAGACCGAGGCCGCCAAGTCGCTCGCCGAGCGGACGGTGTCCGAGGCCATCACGGAGGCGGACCGCATCCGGGCCGAGGTCGCCGACCACGCCCAGCGGATCCGCACGGAGGCGTCGGACACCATCGCGGAGGCGGAGCAGAGCGCGTCGCGCACCCGGGCGGAGGCCCGGGAGGACGCCAACCGCATCCGCTCGGAGGCGGCGGCGCAGGCGGACACCCTCGTCACCGAGGCGAGCAACGAGGCGGAGCGGCTCACCGCCGACACCATCACGGAGACCGACCGGCTGCGCGCCGAGACGGCCGCCGAGGCCGAGCGGGTGCGGGCCGAATCGGTCGCCAAGGCGGAGAAGCTCATCGCGGACGCCACCGGCGACGCGGAGCGGCTGCGGGCGGAGGCGGCCGAGACGGTCGGTTCGGCGCAGCAGCACGCGGAGCGGGTGCGGGCCGAGGCGGAGCGCCTGCGGGCGGACGCCGAGGCGGCGGCCGAACGGCTCGTGGCGTCCGCGCGCGAGGAGGCCGAGCGGGCGCTGGACGAGGCGCGCAAGGAGGCCAACCGGAAGCGTTCGGAGGCGGCCGAGCAGGTCGACACGCTCATCACCGAGACCACCGCGGAGGCCGACAAGCTGCTGACGGAGGCTCAGCAGCAGGCGCAGAAGACCACGGCGGAGGCGGAGGAGCAGGCCGACACCATGGTGGGCGCCGCACGCAGCGAGGCCGAGCGGCTGGTGGCCGAGGCCACCGTCGAGGGCAACTCGCTGGTGGAGAAGGCCCGTACGGACGCCGACGAGCTGCTGGCCGGCACCCGCCGGGACGCGACGCAGATCAGGGAGCGGGCCGAGGAGCTGCGCGAGAGGATCACCGGCGAGATCGAGCAGCTGCACGAGCGGGCCCGCCGTGAGGCGGCCGAGACGATGAAGTCGACCGGCGACCGCTGCGACGCGCTCATCAAGGCCGCCGAGGAGCAGTTGGCCAAGGCGGAGGCGAAGGCCAAGGAGATCGTCTCGGAGGCGAACTCGGAGGCCGGCAAGGTGCGCATCGCCGCCGTGAAGAAGGCCGAGGGCCTGCTGAAGGAGGCGGAGCAGAAGAAGGCCGCGCTGGTCAAGGAGGCCGAGGAGCTGAAGGCGGAGGCGATCCGTGAGGCGCGGCGCACGGTCGAGGAGGGCAAGCGCGAGCTGGAGGTCCTGGTGCGGCGCCGCGAGGACATCAACGCCGAGATCTCTCGCGTGCAGGACGTCCTGGAGGCGCTGGAGTCCTTCGAGGCCCCGGGCGGCGGCAAGGACGGCGGTGTGAAGGCGGGCGCGGGTGCCCGGGCGGGTGCCAAGTCCTCCGACGCGTAGCGGCCCCGCCGGGCCACGGGGGACTTCGCAGCGGGCGCCGGGTCACCGGAGGACGCGCATCGGTCGCCGGGCCACCGGGGACGGACCGGCGACGGACGGGACCGCGTCCGGGACTCACCGGCGCCGCACCGGGGACGCGCGGACGACCGAGGTGCGCGCGGACGACCGAGGCGCGGACGACCGAGGCGCACCGCGTCACACCGGGAACGCACCGGGTCGTACCGGCTCCCCCGTGGACGCACGACGGACGGACCGTGGACGCACGACGGACGCACCGCGGACGCACCGTGGACGCACCGAGAACCGTCAAACAGGGCAAATCCCCTCCTGGTGCGGGGGTTTGCCCCAGGGTTTGGCAAGCCCTGGGACCGTCAGCCACTCAAAAGGGGTGTCATTCTCCGTATCAAACGTGCATCCGCTCGATGACACACCGCTTCGGCGCCTAGGATTCCCCCTATCACCTCACCGGTCTCATTCGACAGGAACCCCATGAGCGACACTTCCCCCTACGGCTTCGAGCTTGTGCGGCGTGGATACGACCGCGCTCAGGTGGACGAACGTATCTCCAAGCTCGTCTCCGACCGTGACAGCGCTCTCGCCCGCATCACCGCTCTGGAAAAGCGCATCGAGGAGCTCCACCTCGAGACCCAGAACGCCCAGGCCCAGGTCAACGACGCCGAGCCGTCGTACGCCGGTCTCGGTGCCCGGGTCGAGAAGATCCTGCGCCTCGCCGAGGAGGAGGCCAAGGACCTGCGCGAGGAGGCCCGTCGCGCGGCCGAGCAGCACCGCGAGCTCGCCGAGTCGGCCGCCCAGCAGGTCCGCAACGACGCCGAGTCGTACGCCGCGGAGCGCAAGGCCAAGGCGGAGGACGAGGGCGTCCGGATCGTCGAGAAGGCCCAGGGCGAGGCGGCCCAGCTGCGCTCGGAGGCGCAGAAGGACGCGCAGTCCAAGCGCGAGGAGGCGGACGCCCTCTTCGAGGAGACCCGCGCCAAGGCCGCGCAGGCCGCCGCCGACTTCGAGACGAACCTCGCCAAGCGCCGCGAGCAGTCCGAGCGGGACCTGGCCTCGCGTCAGGCCAAGGCCGAGAAGCGGCTCGCCGAGATCGAGCACCGCGCGGAGCAGCTGCGGCTGGAGGCGGAGAAGCTGCGCACCGACGCCGAGCGCCGCGCCCGCCAGACGGTGGAGACCGCGCAGCGCCAGGCTGAGGACATCGTGGCGGACGCCAACGCCAAGGCCGACCGGATCCGTTCGGAATCCGAGCGCGAGCTGGCGGCCCTGACCAACCGCCGCGACTCCATCAACGCCCAGCTGACCAACGTCCGCGAGATGCTGGCGACGCTGACGGGTGCCGCGGTGGCCGCCACGGGCGCGCCCGCCACGGAGGACGAGCCGGTCTCCCGCGGGGTCCCGGCCCAGCAGTCCCGGTAACGATCTGGCGTACAACGGCCGAATTGCCCCGAAGCCCTCTGCCACGGAGGTGGCAGAGGGCTTCGTCGCCCTCTAGCGTGGCGGACATGATCGAGCTCGAGGGGCTGACCAAGCGGTACGGCGAGAAGGTGGCGGTCAACAATCTGACCTTCACGGTACGACCCGGCATCGTCACCGGCTTCCTGGGACCCAACGGGGCCGGGAAGACCACCACGATGCGGATGGTGCTGGGACTTGACCGGCCCACGGCCGGCGACGTCCGGATCGAGGGCAAGCGGTACGACCAGCTGAAGGATCCGTTGAAGGCCGTCGGGGCCCTGCTGGACGCCAAGGCGCTGCACGGCGGACGCACCGCCTTCAACCACCTGCTGTGCCTGGCCGAGAGCAACGGCATCCCCCGCCGGCGGGTGAACGAGGTGCTGGACACGGTCGGTCTGACCGCGGTGGCGAAGAAGAAGGCGAAAGGTTTCTCGCTCGGCATGGGCCAGCGGCTCGGCATCGCCGGCGCGCTCCTCGGTGACCCGCGGATCCTGATGTTCGACGAGCCGGTCAACGGCCTCGACCCCGAGGGCATCCACTGGATCCGCACCCTGATGAAGGCGCTCGCGGCCGAGGGCCGCACGGTCTTCGTCTCCTCCCACCTGATGAGCGAGATGGCGCTGACCGCCGACCACCTCGTCGTGATCGGCCAGGGCCGGCTGCTCGCCGACACGACGATGGCCGACTTCATCGAGCACAACTCGCGCTCCTACGTCCGGGTCCGCACCCCGCAGCGCGAGCAGCTCCTCGACGCCTTCCACCAGGCCGGGATCACCGCCGTGGAGAGCGGTGACGGAGTGCTGGAGGTGGACGGCAGCACGTCCGAGCGGATCGGGGAGCTGGCCGCCGAGAAGCAGATCGTGCTGCACGAACTGAGCCAGCACCGGGCGTCCCTGGAGGAGGCCTTCATGCAACTGACCGCGGGATCGGTGGAGTACCACGCGCACTCCGGCCCGAGCCCCTCCCCGCAGCAGCCGCAGCAGCAGCCGCAGCAGCCGTGGGGCGCCGACTGGAAGAAGGGCTGACCATGGCGGCAGGACAGGTGGTCCGCTCCGAGTGGACCAAGATCCGGTCAGTGGCGTCCACGGTGTGGACGCTCTCCCTGGCGGTGGTCGTCACCATCGCCCTGGGCATGCTGATCTCGGCGCTGACCAAGAGCCAGTTCGACAACCTCAGCGAGCGGGACCAGATCGCCTTCGACCCCACGTTCATCAGCTTCGCCGGCATGAGCCTGGGGCAGCTCGCGATGATCGTGTTCGGCGTGCTGGTGGTGTCCAACGAGTACAGCACCGGCATGATCCGCACGTCCCTGGCGGCGGTGCCGCAGCGGGCCACGTTCCTGTTCAGCAAGCTGGGTGTGGCGACCGCGCTGGCCCTGGTGGTCGGCATGGCGACGAGCTTCGCCGCCTTCTTCCTGGGCCAGGCCCTGCTCGGCGAGCACCGGGCGTCCATCGGGGACGAGGGGGTCCTGCGGGCGGTGATCGGCGGCGGCCTCTACATGGCGCTGATCGCCCTGTTCTCGATGGGTGTGGCCGCGATGCTGCGCTCGCCGATGCTGTCGCTGGGCATCCTGATGCCGTTCTTCTTCCTGGTCTCCAGCATCCTCGGCACCGTCGACGCCACCAAGAAGGTCGGCCAGTTCCTGCCCGACCAGGCCGGCAGCCGGATCATGCAGGTGGTGACCCCGCTCGACGACGACACCCCGTACGGCCCGTGGGGCGGTCTCGGCATCATGGCGCTGTGGGCGCTGGCGGCGGTCCTCGGGGGCTACCTGGTGCTCAAGAAGCGTGACGCCTAGGGGTGGGGCGGCCCAGCCCTCAGGGGTGACCGGCGCCCCCGGAGGGCGGGAGGACCTGGCGCGGTTTGGTCCCGGGCTGAGCGGAACCGTCAGCGTCTCGATATCCTCCTAACCCTTACGGGGGCGTGTGCCCCGCTGTCCAGAACCTTCGATGGGTGCGGAGCATGATCGAGGCTGTCGGCCTGACCAAGCGGTACGGCGCGAAGACCGCCGTGTACGACCTCTCGTTCCGGGTGCGCCCGGGAGCCGTCACCGGCTTCCTGGGACCCAACGGTTCGGGCAAGTCGACGACCATGCGCATGATCCTCGGCCTGGACAACCCCACCGCCGGTCACGTCACCATCGACGGCCACCCGTACCGCAGTCTGCCCAACGCGGCCCGCAAGGTGGGCGCGCTGCTGGACGCGAAGGCGGTGCACGGCGGCCGGGCGGCCCGCAACCACCTGCTCAGCCTGGCCCAGCTGTCGGGCATCCCGGCCCGCCGGGTGGACGAGGTGCTGGGCGTGGTCGGCCTGCACGAGGTGGCCCGGCAGCGCTCCCGGGGCTTCTCCCTGGGCATGGGGCAGCGCCTCGGCATCGCCGCGGCGCTGCTCGGCGACCCCGAGGTGCTGCTGTTCGACGAGCCCGTCAACGGTCTCGACCCCGAGGGCATCCTGTGGGTGCGGAACCTGATGAAGGCGCTCGCGGCCGAGGGCCGCACGGTCTTCGTCTCCTCCCACCTGATGAGCGAGATGGCGCTGACCGCCGACCACCTGATCGTCATCGGCCGCGGGCAGCTCATGGCCGACATGAGCGTGAAGGACTTCATCTCGGCCAACTCCGCCGACTTCGCCCGCGTCCGCACACCGGAGACCGAGCCGCAGGCGCGCGAGAAGCTGTCCGCCGCGCTCACCGAGGCGGGCGGCCGGGTGCTGCCCGAGCCGGACGGCGCGCTGCGCGTGACCGGGCTGCCGCTGCCCCGGATCAGTGACCTCGCCCACTCCTGCGACGTCCGGCTGTGGGAGCTGTCGCCGCACCAGGCGTCGCTGGAGGAGGCGTACATGCGCATGACGCAGGGCGCCGTCGACTACCGCTCCACCACGGACCAGAGGGAGGGGTTCCTGGAGCCGCTGCCCGAGGACGCCCCGCCGCCGATGCCGGTGCCCGGCCAGGGCCAGCCCGGCTGGTACGCGCCGCCGCCGCCCCAGGCGGGCGAGGAGCCGTTCGCGGGGACGCGGCAGGGCCCGGACGCGGGTCCCGGTGCCCCCGCCCCGTCCGCCGGTCCCACCGCCACCGACCTCACCAAGCCCGAGGACGCCCGATGAGCACGCCCGACACCGCGCCGCAGTACGACCCCGCACGCGACCGGACGCCGGCCGCCGACGCCGGCTCCGACGCACCCTTCCCCCGGTACACGTCGCCGATCCCGGTGGTGCGCACGCACCTGGGGCACGCGCTCGCCGCCGAGTGGACGAAGATCCGGTCGGTGCGCTCCACGATGTGGACGCTGGGCGTGTTCGTGCTGCTGGTCGTCGGCATCGGCGCGCTGGCCGGACTGCTGGTGCTGACCGCCGACGCGAACCTGAACGGGGAGAGCCCGATCGGCCTCGGCCTGTTCGGGCTGCTGGTGGGCAGCATGTGCCTCATCACGCTGGGCGTGATGACCACGGCGTCCGAGTACGGCACCGGTCTGATCCGCACCACCATGGTGGCCTGCCCCGCGCGGGCGCGGGTCCTGGCGGCCAAGGCCGTGGTCTTCTTCCTGGTGGCCTTCGTGGTGACGCTGGTGTCCGCCTCGCTCGTCGCACTGCTGCACGTGGCGATGCTGGAGGGCAACGGCGCCCGGACCCCCACCGGCGAGGAATGGCTGAAGGGCACGCTGGGCATCTCGCTCTTCCTGGCCCTGCTCGGCACCCTGTCGCTGGCCGTCGGCTCGCTGATCCGGCACTCGGCGGGCGCCATCACCATCATGATCGGTGTCCTGCTGGCCCCGCTGGTGCTCGCCCTGTTCATGTTCTCGACCTCGCTCCAGGGCATCCAGCAGGCCCTCTTCCAGTACTCCGTCCCGAACCAGCTGAGCATCTTCTACTCCAACTCGCTCAGCGATTCCGGCCCGGCCGGCTGGGACCCGCTGTGGATCATGGCCGGTCTGACGGCCGCGGCCCTCGGCGCCGCCTTCGCCCTGCTGCACACCCGGGACGTGTAGGCCTCGGGGCAAAGCACGGGCCCCGCCCCGCCCCGCCCCGCTCCCCACCCCGAGCCCGAGCGGGCCGTCTACGGCGCCTGGGTGGCGATCTGGACGAGGTTGCCGCAGGTGTCGTCGAGGACGGCGGTGGTGACGGGGCCCATCCGGACCGGTTCCTGGGTGAAGCGGACCCCGAGGCCGCGCAGCCGCTCGTACTCCGCGTGGACGTCGTCGACCGCGAACTGGGCGAGCGGGATGCCGTCCGCGACGAGGGCGTCCCGGTAGGTCCGGGCGGCGGGGTGGCCGAGGGGTTCCAGGAGGAGTTCGGTGCCGTCGGGGTCCTCGGGCGAGACGACGGTCAGCCACCGGTCCTCGCCGCTCACGGGGATGTCGTGCTTCTTCACGAAGCCGAGGACCTCCGTGTAGAAGCGCAGGGCCTCGGCCTGGTCGTCGACGAAGACGCTGGTCAGATGGATCTTCATGGGGAGTTCTCCGGTCCGGTCGGGTCGGTGGGGGGCCACCGCTCGGTGATCTGCCGCAGCGGGGCCGTGTTGAGGTCGTGGAACTTGTAGCGTCCCTCGCGCCGGGTCTCCACGAGGCCCGCCGCCTCCAGCAGGGCCAGGTGCTGGGAGACGCCCTGCCGGGAGATGCCGAGCCCGTGCTTCATGGCCAGCCGCGAGCAGATCTCGAACAGGGTCTGGCCGGACTTCTCCGCGAGTTCGTCCAGGATGGTGCGGCGCGTGGGGTCGGCGAGGGCTTTGAAGAGGTCGTCGGCCACACCTCCACCGTAGGCAAGTAATTACTTGCCTATCAAGCCGTACGGCATCCGCCTCTCCCCCGCGCGTGCGCCTCCGCCGCCGGAGAAACGGCCGGGAGCGTCAGAACCGCGGCGCGTTGCGGGACCGCTGCACCCGCGTACCGCGGCGGTCGCGCGCGTTCCAACACGCCTTGTGCCAGTGCCGCCGCTCGTCGACGCCGGAGTGCTCCGGCCAGGCCACCAGGTGCGGCACCCCGTCCGGGATCAACTGGTCGCAGCCGGGGCAGCGGTACGCCTTGCCGCGGGAGCTGGCTCCGGCCACGTGCCGGACGCTCCACTCCTCGCCCTGCCAGCTCTCCGCGGACTGCCAGCCGCCGTAGCGGCCGGCGCGGTCGTCCTCGGCACTGCGGCCGGCGGAACCGGCTCCCTTGGGTCGGTTGCGACGCGGGGACAAGGGACACCTCACGGGGCTATACAGGGTGCAGCGACCCGTCCAGCGTACGCGGCGGACCGCCGGGTACCCGCGCATGTCCCACGACCGACCGCCTCTCCGGGCGCGCGTCCGGACCCCCGACCCGGCAGCCCATTCTGCAGACAATCCGGAAAATCCCCCGCCCGGCCGTGTCCTCGGCACGTGTCAGACGGTTATGCCGTGTGGGGGAGCTCCGTGTCGGAGCCAAGGAAGCAGGAAAGCAATGCGCGTTGGAAGTTTCGTACTGGCCGCCCAGTTCCCCGGGCAGGGAGAAGGAGAGGCACTGCACCGCGCGGTCCGCTCGGCGGAGGTGGCCGAGGAGGCGGGGCTCGACTCGGTCTGGCTGGCCGAGCACCACTTCGTCCCGTACGGCACCTGCCCGTCGGCGGTGACCCTGGCCGCGCTGCTGCTCGGCCGCACCCGCCGGCTGCGGGTCGGTACGGCGGTCAGCGTGCTGCCCACCGCCCACCCGGTGACGCTCGGCGAACAGGCCGCCCTGCTCCACCTCACCAGCGGTGGCCGCTTCTCGCTGGGCGTCGGGCGCGGTGGGCCGTGGGTGGACCTGGAGGTGTTCGGGTCGGGCCTGGAGGCGTACGAGAAGGGGTTCCCGGAATCACTCGATCTGCTGACGCGCTGGCTGCGTGAACCGCGGGTGGGCGCCGACGGCGAGCGCTTCCGGTTCCGCGAAGTGCCGGTCGTCCCGCGGCCGTCGGAGTCGCTCACCCCGGGCGACGGCCCCGAGGTCGTCGTCGCCTGCACCTCGCCCGCGAGCGTGCGCCTGGCCGCCGAGCGCGGCCTGCCCATGCTGCTGGGCATGCACGTCGGGGACGAGGAGAAAGCCGAGATGGTCGGCCTGTGGCGGCGGCACGCCCGCGCCTGCGGCCGTTCCGCCGCCGAGATCCACCAGGCCGCTCATGTCTCCGCCGGCGTCTGCCAGATCGCCGACCGGCGCGAGGACGCGGTGGAGACCCTCACCAAGGCGATGCCCGGCTGGCTGCGACAGGGCCTGGAGGCCCATGTCACCGTGGACGGCCGCCGGCGGCAGATGCGCGACCCGCTGGCGTACACCGAACTGCTCTGCGCGCTGCACCCGGTGGGCACGCCGCGACAGTGCGCCGACCGGCTCGCCACCACCGGTGAGCGCACCGGGATCTCGCGCTTCGCGCTGCTCGTCGAGGGCTCCGGCGACCTCGCCGCGACCGAGGAGAACGTCCGGCGCCTCGGCGGCGAGGTGCTCCCCCGGCTCGCCTGAACGGGCCGGGAACCCATGGGGCTTGCCGCCCCGGCACAGACCGTACCTCCCGCGTACGGAGCGGCAAGCGAAGGACGGGGGCACATCAGCAGTCGCGCAGCTCCGGTGACTGGTTGAGCAACTGACCACGGATGGAGGTGAAGCGCGCCAGCGTCTCGTCGACCGAGGAGTCGAGCGGGAACACCGCCACCCGGTGGCAGTTCTGGAAGGCCAGCCGGACACCGAAGTGCCGTTGCAGCGCGCCACGTATCGCGTCACTCGCGAGTGCACGCAGCAGCTGACCGCGTGCCTGCTCGTCCGGCGGGGGCGTCTGGTTGTCGGCGAAGACTCCGCCGTCGACCTTCAGCTGGGCCACCAGGGAGCTGATCATCTCCCACGCATACGGCAGGGAGGTCCGGACGCAGTCGACGAAGGCGGCTTCGTCGACCTCGCCTCGCTCGGCCTGTTCGAGTAGGGCCGGTGAGACGTCGAGCGACATGGGTTCTCCTCTCGCACCCCCGTCGAGCAGGGGTTGCCTGACAGATAAGGGAGTTCGCGATATCGGACACGCTGCGTACACGTCTCGCGACCTCCCGTTCACTACCGTAAGCAACCGATCGGGCCCGCACCAGGCGAACAGCCGGATGCGGAACAACCTGTGGGCCGGTAATCGGCCATCGACGAACACGCGGTTTCCAGGAGATTCAGGACGTGCCAGATGCGCCTGACGGGCCCTGTGCGGTCCTTGAATCCGGGACCGGTCGCCGGGCGAATCGCATCGGGGCGGGCCGGTCGAGTAGCGTTGCCGACCATGCGTCTCGTCATCGCCCGTTGCTCCGTGGACTACGCCGGGCGGCTCACCGCCCACCTCCCCCCGGCGCCCCGCCTGATCCTGGTCAAGGCGGACGGCAGCGTCTCCATCCACGCCGACGACCGGGCCTACAAGCCCCTGAACTGGATGTCGCCCCCCTGCACGTTGAAGGAGGGGACCGGAGCGGAGGAGGGGGTGTGGACCGTCGTCAACAAAGCGGGCGAGAAGCTCATCATCACGATGGAGGAGATCCTCCACGACTCCTCGCACGAACTGGGGGTGGACCCCGGTCTGATCAAGGACGGCGTGGAAGCACACCTTCAGGAGCTGCTCGCCGACCGTATCGAGACCCTCGGCGAGGGCTACACGCTCATCCGGCGCGAGTACATGACCGCCATCGGCCCCGTCGACATCCTGTGCCGGGACGCCGACGGACAGACGGTCGCGGTGGAGATCAAGCGGCGCGGTGAGATCGACGGCGTGGAGCAACTCACCCGCTATCTGGAGCTGTTGAACCGCGATCCCCATCTCGCCCCGGTGCGCGGCATCTTCGCCGCCCAGGAGATCAAGCCGCAGGCGCGGGTGCTCGCCACCGACCGGGGCATCGGCTGCCAGGTCCTCGACTACGACGCGCTGCGGGGCATCGACGACGACAAGCTGCGCCTGTTCTGACCGTCGGCGTCCACGCCGCACGCACCGGGCCGGATCCCCCTTCCCGGGGAGATCCGGCCCGTTCGCGTGGGTGACCCGGCCCGGCGGGTCAGATCACGGGGTCGGGGTCGTCGGGCGTGCCCGCCTCGCTGCTCCGCGGGGCGCTCGCCGAACTGCTGGAGACCGCCGGGGAGGAGGGGGCCTCGCCGCTGGCACTGTCGCTGGTGGACGGCGGCGGGGGTTCCTCGGTGTCGGTGGGCGGCGGGGTCGTCTCCGTCTCGCTCGGCGGGGTCGTCGGCGTGGTCGGGGTGGGGTCGGCCGGCTTGGTGGGGGTCGACGGCTTCGTCGAGGACGGCGGCCGGCCGGACGACGACGGCTTCTTCGTCGACGTCGGGTCGCCGGGCTCCTCGGACTCGTCGGGGTCGTCCGACGGGCGGGGCGAACCGCTCCCGGTGGGCGTCGGGTCGTCCGAGGTGCCGAGGGTGCCGTCGGGGCCGGGGTCGGTCGGGCGCCTGGTGGCGGTGCCGGTGTCACCGTCCTCGCCGGCGGGGTCGGCGCCCAGGGTGCCGTCGTCGACGCCCTGACTGGCCGAGGGGTTCACGCCGACGTTCTCCGACGGGGTCCCGGTGTCGTTCCCGGACGTCGCGCCGAGGGTGACCACCGTGCCGAGCACGGCGACCAGCAGGGCACCCGCCCCGGTCGCCACCAGGTTGCGCCGGGCCACGCCCTTGAGGCCGCCGCCGGCCTTGGCCGCGGGCACCGGGGCGGCCACGGGCGTGGCGCCGGTGCGCTGGACGACCAGGCCGGTGTCGGCGGGCGGCTGGAGGGCGGGGAAGGCGGCCGGTGCGCCGCGCGAGGGCGTGGCCGGCTCCTCGGGCCGCACCTCCGCCGGTCCGTCCGCCGCGGGCGGCGGAAGGGCCATCGGGGTGCCCGAGCGGTCGGCGACGAGGGCAAGGGCGCGGCGGCCGGCGACCGTGCCGCGCTTGTCGGCGAGCGCGCCGCGCAGGCCGATGGACGCCTCCAGTTCGGTGCGGGCCCGGTCGAGCTGTCCGGCGCACAGGGCGTGGATGCCGAGCTCGTGGTGGAAGTACGCCTCCTCCGCCACGTCCCCGGCGAGCCGGGCGGCCTCGGCGCCCGAGCGCAGCGCCCGCTCCCAGGCGCTCCAGTGCAGTCCGGCGGCGAAGGCGGGCGCCGCGGTGCGGGCCAGCAGTACGGCGGTGCTCGGCTCACCCTCGCTGACGGCGGCCGTGAGCGGTGCCAGCGCGGTGAGCGCGGCGAGCAGCGCGTCGGACTCGGCGCGGACCCGCTCCGGGGTGACCGACGGGTGTCCGGCCCACCAGGAGTAGTGCTGCCCGGCGGTGCGGACCTGGACGTCCAGGTCGTCGGCGTACCCGGCGGCCCGCAGCTGCGCCATCACTCCGGCGGCGAGCCGGTAGCGGGCGCCGGCGGGTGAGACCAGGCCGCAGGCGGCCAGCTCGCCCAGCGCGGCGTCGGCGTGGGTGTCGCCCACCAGGGCGGGCAGGTGGGCCTGGTGCGGCAGTTCGCCGTCCAGGGCGACCGCGAGGCGCAGGGTGGCGCGGGCGGAGGCGCTGAGCCGGGAGGCGAGCAGCGGGGCGGGGGCGGCGGCCTCGCCGAGCGCGGGCAGCGGCACCTCGTCGGCGTCGGCGGCGGCCTCGGGGGGCAGGTCGTCGGGCCGGGCGTCCTCGAAGACGCCGAACTCGTCGACGGCGCCGGCGCCGGCCCGCATCCGGTCCCGCTGGCGCAGCAGGGCGCCGGCCTGGACGAAGCGCAGGGGCAGGCCCTCGGACTCGAACCAGAGGTCGCCGGCCCAGTTGGACTCGTCCTCGGTGAGGCTGCGGCCGACGACGTGCCCGAGCAGGTCGAGGCCGGCGGCGCGGTCGAGGCCGTCCAGGGCGACCTCCTCGACGCCCGACTCGGCGGACGGGGCGGGCACGGCGGGGGTCGCGCCGAACACGAAGGCGCACTCGGGGCAGGCGTCCAGCAGCCCGTCGAGGGCCGCGCCGCCGAACTCCAGGTCGTCCAGGACGACGACGGCGCCGATCTCCCGGACGCAGGCGAGCAGTTCGTCCCGGTCCGGACGGTGCAGCGGGGCGTCGTACACCGCGTGGAAGAGGTCGTGGAGCAGGTCGTCGGCGCTGCGGCCGAGACCGTTGAGGCGGACGACGCCGTCGGGGGCGAGGTCGGCGCAGTCGTCGGCGACGATGTCGAGCAGCCGGGTGCGGCCGGAGCCGCCGGGGCCGGTGAGGCGCACGGACCGGCCGCGGGCGAGCAGCCGGACCAGCTGCTCGCGTTCGTCCTGGCGGGCCAGGAGCGGGGGTTCGGGAAGGGACGGGCCGGGCGGGACGGGCGGCCGGGCGGCGCGCTCGGTCTCGGCGCGGCCGGCGGCGTCCCGCTTCACCGGGCGGGCGGGCCGCTCGGCGGGCGGGCACGGCTCGATCTCGCTGCCGTCGACGGGGTTGACGGTGAGCAGGAAGTCACCGGAGACCAGCTGCACGGTGCGCGCGAGCGCGGGCTGGCCGAAGTCCGAGGTGAGGGATTCCCGGGGAGGGCGCTGGCGCGGCGGGTGGCCGGTGCCGTCGTGGCCGTACTCCTCGGGTCCCCTGTGGTGCGGGTCCATAGGTCCTAGCCCCCCAAAAGCGTCGTGTGCCTGAAGCCCTCCCCGGCCTTGCGCACACCCGCTGTCGCTCCTGGTCCGGGCCCGCTCGAGGCTCGTCGAGGCAGCGGGCAGCCAGACCCTAAACCTTCGCTCAGTATGTACGACAGTCCGGGGTACCGCGCCGTCCGTGACGTCACGGTCTCGTGAGGATTGTGCGTGTGCCGCGGGGCTCGGCCGGCGGCGGGCCGGGGTGGAGGTCCTGCCGGTCGCCCGGCGGGTACCCGCGCCGCCTCACACGCGCGGGAGCGTGTCCACTCCGATGCCCCCCTCGATCGCCAGGATGCGGTGCAGCCGGGTGGCCACCAGCAGGCGCTGCATCTGCGGCGGGACGCCGCGCAGCACCAGGCGCCGGCCGCAGCGGCCGGCCCTCCGGTGGGCCCCCATGATCACGCCGAGTCCGGTGGCGTCCCAGGAGTCCAGTTCGGACAGGTCCAGGACCAGGTCGCCGACTCCGTCGTCGACGGCCGAGTGCAGGACCGTACGGGCGTCCGCCGCGCTGCGGACGTCGAGGCGGCCCCCGACGACCAACTCGACGTGGTCGCCCCTGATGTGCATATGCGCTCCCCGTGCGTGCGTTTCGTGCTCCGCGTCTTTTTGATTGAGGTATTGCACCCTCTGACTGCGTGGAGGGGGCAGAGGTTGCTATCTGTAAGCGAACCGATACCGAATTCACCCCGGCGAGTGAAGGCGCCGGGGTGAGGGGACCAGATCAGTGCTCGTAGAAGCCCTGCCCGCTCTTGCGGCCGATGTCACCGGCGTCAACCATCCGGCGCATCAGCTCGGGAGCGGCGAACTTCTCGTCCTGGGACTCGGTGTAGATGTTGTCGGTGGCGTGCAGCAGGATGTCGACACCGGTGAGGTCGGCGGTGGCCAGGGGCCCCATGGCGTGGCCGAAGCCCAGCTTGCAGGCGAGGTCGATGTCCTCGGCGCTGGCCACGCCCGACTCGTGCAGCTTCGCGGCCTCGACGACCAGGGCGCAGATGAGCCGGGTGGTCACGAAGCCGGCCACGTCGCGGTTGACGACGATGCAGGTCTTGCCGACCGACTCGGCGAACTCCCGGGCCCGGGCGAGGGTTTCGTCGCTGGTCTTGTAGCCGCGGACCAGCTCGCACAGCTGCATCATGGGCACCGGCGAGAAGAAGTGGGTGCCGACGACGCGCTCCGGGCGCTCGGTGACGGCCGCGATCTTGGTGATCGGGATGGCGGAGGTATTGGAGGCGAGGACGGCGTCCTCCCGCACGATCTTGTCGAGCGCGCGGAAGATGTCGTGCTTGACGTCCAGCTTCTCGAAGACGGCCTCGACCACGACGTCCGCGTCCGCGCAGGCGTCCAGGTCGGTGGTGGGCGTGATCCGGGCGAGGGCGGCCTCGGCGTCGGCCGCTTCCATCCGGCCCTTGCTCACGAACTTGTCGTAGGACGCCTTGATCCCGTCGGTGCCCCGGGTGAGCGCTTCGTCGGTGACGTCGCGCAGGACGACGTCCCAGCCCGCCTGAGCGGAGACCTGGGCGATGCCGGACCCCATGAGACCGGCCCCGATGACGGCGAGCTTGCCTGCCACTGTGCGACTCCCCTTCGAACGCTCACACACTGTTCCTGTACGTCACTGGCGGACACTAGCGGTCGTGAGGGGGCGTGGGAGGGGGTTAGTAACGCGTGTCACGTCTCACGGGGTGAGACACCGGTCACGTCCGCCGGACCGGGGCTGCGCGGGCCGCGGGGAGGGCGCCGGGGGTGGCGTCCACCAGCTCCCTGACGGGCCGTCAGTACGCGCTTTCCACCGTGGTGTTGTTGACGCGCGTAGCACTCTGGAGCACGCTGGTCGGCGGCGGCCGTCCGGCGGCGGCGCCTCCTTCTCCCCAGCGAGACGGTCGGGAGGCCGGAATGTTCAGACGCGCGACACGCACCCTTCTCACGATTGTCATGCTCATGGCGGGTACGGTCCTCGGGGTGGGCGCCACCGCGGGCACCGCGCACGCCGACGAGTGCTACACCTGGAACCGCACGCTGTCCCAGGGCTCCTCCGGCAGCGACGTGACACAGCTGCAGATCCGCGTGGCCGGCTGGGTCACCTCGGGCGAACGCCTCTCCTACGACGGCCAGTACGGCGCCCGCACCGCGGCCGCCGTGAAGAAGTTCCAGGCCGCCTACGGCCTGGCCGCCGACGGCGTCGCCGGACCCGCCACCTTCAGCAAGATCTACGCCCTCCAGGACGCCGACTGCACCCCCGCCCACTTCAGCTACGCCGAACTCAACAAGTGCAACTCCACCTGGTCCGGCGGCGCCGTCCCGGCCGCCACCGCCAAGGCCAACGCGCTGAAGACCATGTGGAAGCTGGAGGCGATGCGGCGGCAGCTCGGTGACGTGCCGATCACCATCTCCAGCGGCTTCCGCTCCTACGCCTGCAACAGCGCCGTCGGCGGCGCCTCCAACAGCCGCCACCTGTACGGCGACGCGGCCGACCTCGTCGGCTCGCCCAGCCTGTGCACCCTGGCCCGCCAGGCCCGGGTCCACGGCTTCTCCGAGATCCTCGGCCCGGGCTACCCCGGCCACAACGACCACACCCACGTCGCCTTCGACCCGTCCGCCTACTGGTCGGCGCCCACCTGCGGCATCTGACCGGTACCGGGCGTGCGCCCCACCGCACGCCCTGCCGTTCCGGCCGCGCCCCGGCGGCGCGGCCGGAACGCCCTCCGGACGTCGGGTGACCCCCCGCACACACCGGCCCCCTGGAGCGGCACCCGAACTAGGCTGGCCCCATGGTCAATCTGACACGCATCTACACCCGGACCGGCGACCAGGGCACCACCAACCTGGGGGACATGAGCCGGGTTCCCAAGACCGACCTGCGGATCTCCGCCTACGCCGACGCCAACGAGGCCAACGCGGTGATCGGCACGGCGCTCGCGCTGGGCGGTCTGCGGGAGGACGTCGTCACGGTCCTCACCCGCGTGCAGAACGACCTGTTCGACGTCGGCGCCGACCTCTCGACGCCGGTGGTGGAGGACCCCGCGTACCCGCCGCTGCGGGTCGAGCAGTTCTACGTCGACCGGCTGGAGGCGGACTGCGACCGCTTCAACGACGAGCTGGAGAAGCTGCGCTCGTTCATCCTGCCCGGCGGCACCGCGGGCGCCGCGCTGCTGCACCAGGCGTGCACGGTCGTGCGGCGCGCCGAGCGCTCGACCTGGGCCGCCCTGGAGGCGCACGGCGAGACCATGAACCCGCTCACCGCCACCTACCTCAACCGCCTCTCCGACCTGCTGTTCATCCTGGCCCGCATCGCCAACAAGGAGACCGGCGACGTGCTGTGGGTGCCGGGCGGGGAGCGCTGAGCCCTACCGGCGGGCGAACCGGTACAGGCCCAGCAGGATCTCGGCGGCGCCGAGGCACATGAGCAGGACGCCCACCTTGGGCAGGGAGACCACCGGCAGCTCCACGCCCTGGGTGTAGCGCCACAGGGCCAGGCCCCCGAGCACCGTGCCCGCGCCGGTGGCGCAGTGCTCGGCCGCCCGCCTCACCGGCCCGCCCTCTCACGGTCCGCGACGCCCGCGTCGGCGTCGTCGGCCGGGGCCTTCTTCGGCCACACCCAGTACGCCAGGGTCACCAGGCCGTGGATGCCGGCCACCCGCCAGGCGGTGGACATCCAGGCCTGGAGGGACGTGGTGCGGTCCGGGTCGCCCACGTACCACATGGCGAGCAGGAGCAGCACGGTCGCCACGGCGGCACCGGCCAGCGTGCCCAGCCACACCTTCGTCTCGTGCCGGGCGCGGGCCAGTCCGTACTTCGGCGGGCCGGGCGGCCGGGGCGCGCCGCCCAGACGGTGGGCGGCGTGGCCGTCGAGCCACTTCACCGTCCGGTGGCCGTGGCCGACCGTGTAGCCGATGTAGAGCGCGGCCAGGCCGTGCGTCCAGTTCGGTTCCGCGCCGTTCCTCAGGTCGAGGGCGGTGACCACCAGCAGCACGACCTCCAGCAGCGGCTCGCACAGCAGCAGCGCCAGACCGGTGCGCGGCATCCTCAGCAGGTACCGGCAGGCGAGCCCGGCCGCCAGCAGCACCCAGAAGCCGATCTCGCAGGCCGCGATCAGGGCGACGATCACGTCTCGCTCCTCTCCGTCACCCTTCCAGGCTCCCGGACGGGACGGCCGCCCACGTCGTCGCCGACGACGAACTCGCGGTACATCGAAAGATGCAGTCCAGGACCCTTCCCGCGGACCGGGCACCGGGCGCCCCCACCGTGTTGGATGGAGGCCATGGCCGCACGACTGTCCCGACCTCCCCGCCTCGACGCGTCGATCGCGCTCGGGGGTCTCGCCGGGGGCCTGGTGCTGTGGGGCTTCGGGCTGGGCCTGCGCGAGGCGGCGGACCCGATGGTGCTCTTCGCCGGACGGTGGGCGCTGCTCGTGCCGCTCGTGGTGATCTCCGGCTGCGAACTGCTGCGCCGCACCGCCCCGCGGACCGCCCTGCTCATCGGCACGGCGGCGCTGGCGGCGGACACGGTCACCCAGGGCAGCATCGCCACGATCGTGATGTACACCGACCTCGCGTACGCGGCGGTGGTCTACGGCACGCCCGCGACCGCCCGCCGCCTGCCGAAGATCACCGGCGTCGTCACGGTCGCCGCGATCGTGATCCCCTACGCGGTGTTGCGGGTGCCGGAGGCGCTGCTGATCGGGCTGGTGGTCGCCGCCGTGTCCTTCGGGCCCGCGTCGACCGGTCTGATCGTGCGCAACCACCGGGACGCCGCCGAGGCCGCCCGGCTGCGCGCCGAACAGACGGCCCTGCTCGCCGAGATGGACCGCACCCAGGCCGTCAACCAGGAACGCGCCCGCATGGCGCGGGAGCTGCACGACGTGGTCGCCAACCACCTGTCGGCGATCGCCATCCACTCCACCGCCGCGCTCTCCCTGGACGAACCGCGCACCTCCCACGAGGCGCTGACGGTGATCCGGGAGAACAGCGTGCAGGGGCTGTCCGAGATGCGGCGCCTGATCGGCATCCTGCGGGACGGCGGTGACGAGCGCGAGCCCGCGGCCGTCCCGACCCTGGACGGCCTCGCCGCGTTGGTGGAGGGCGCCCGCGCCAACGGCCTGGACGTCGTCCTGGACTCCGAGCCGTGCTCCGTGCCCGCGCCGGTCGAGCTCGCCGCCTACCGGATCGTCCAGGAGTCGCTGACCAACGCGCTCAAGCACGCCGGGCCGGGCAGGGTGACGGTCCGGCTGCGCTGCGCGGACGGCGTCCTCGACGTCCGGGTCACCAGCCCTCACGGCGGCCGGGGCGCCCCGCGCGTCCCGGGCTCCGGGGCCGGTCTGGTGGGCATGCGGGAGCGGACCGAGCTGCTCGGCGGCACCTTCGAGGCCGGTCCCGACGAGGGCCCGGACGGCACGGGCGGCTCCCACCGCCTGGACCGCACGGACCCCCCGGACGGCCCTCACGGCCCGGACGGCACGGTGTGGACCGTCCGCGCCACCCTGCCCGTTACCGACACCGAATCCGCCCCGGGAGATGCCTGATGATCCGTGTCCTGGTCGCCGAGGACCAGTCCGCCGTCCGCGCCGGACTGGTCCTCATCCTGCGCAGCGCGCCCGACATCGAGGTGGTCGGCGAGGCGGCGGACGGGGAGCGGGCCGTGGCGCTCGCCCGTGAACTGCGCCCGGACCTGGTGCTGATGGACGTCCAGATGCCCCGCCTGGACGGGGTGTCGGCGACCCGTGAGGTGGTCGGCGAGGGGCTGGCCGACGTGCTGGTGCTGACCACCTTCGACCTCGACGAGTACGTGTTCGGGGCGCTGCGCGCGGGGGCGGCCGGTTTCCTGCTGAAGAACACCGACGCCAAGGACCTGCTCACCGCGGTGCGCACGGTGGCGCGCGGCGAGGGCATCGTCGCCCCGGCCGTCACCCGGCGGCTGATCGCCGAGTTCGCGGCGAAGCCCGCCCGGCGCGCCCCGGAGGTGGATCCGGAGGTGCTGCGGACGCTCACCCGGCGCGAGCGGGAGGTGCTGTCCTGCCTGGGTGAGGGGATGTCCAACGCGGACGTCGCCGCACGCCTGGACATGGCGGAGGCGACGGTGAAGACGCACGTCAGCCGCCTGCTGGGCAAGCTGGGCCTGCGCAGCAGGGTGCAAGCGGCGGTGCTCGCGCAGGAGTTGGGGATCTAGGGCAGCGGGAGCGGACAAACCGTCCAGGTGGTCCAGACCTATTGACCCGTGGTCCAGACCTTTCTATTCTCGCGGCACCGTGGGCGTGATGGCTCAGTCACGTCCCCTCCACGACCTCACAAGGAGGCGCAGCATGCGCTTCAGACACAGAGCCGCGGCAGGATTCGCGACCCTGCTGCTCCCCCTGTCGGGCATGGTCGCCCTCGCACCACCCGCCCAGGCCGCCACCTCCGCCACCGCCACCTACGCCAAGACCCAGGACTGGGGCTCCGGCTTCGAGGGCAAGTGGACGGTGAAGAACACCGGCACCACGACCATCAACGCCTGGACCATCGAGTGGGACTTCCCCGCCGGCACCAAGGTGACCTCGGCCTGGGACGCCACCGTCACCAACTCCGGTGACCACTGGACCGCCAAGAACCTCGGCTGGAACGGCACCCTCGCCCCCGGGGCGTCCGTCTCCTTCGGCTTCAACGGCAGCGGCTCCGGCTCCCCCTCCGGCTGCAAGCTCAACGGCGGCAGCTGCGACGGCGGCGGCAGCGTCCCCGGCGACGAGGCACCCTCCGCGCCCGGCACCCCCACCGCCTCCGACGTCACCGACACTTCGGTGAAGCTGTCGTGGGCGGCGGCGACCGACGACAAGGGCATCAAGAACTACGACGTCCTCCGCGACGGCGCCAAGGTCGCCACGGTCACCGGCACCACCTACACGGACACCGGGCTCAGCAAGGGCACCGACTACTCCTACACCGTGCAGGCCCGCGACACCGCCGACCAGACCGGCCCGGTCAGCGGCGCGGTGAAGGTCCGCACCACCGGCAACACCGAGGAACCGCCGCCCCCCGGCGACAAGATCAACCTCGGCTACTTCACCGAGTGGGGCGTCTACGGCCGCAACTACCACGTCAAGGACCTGGTGACGTCCGGCTCGGCCGCCAAGATCACCCACATCAACTACGCCTTCGGCAACGTGGTGAACGGCCAGTGCAAGCTGGACGACGCCTACGCCGCCACCGACAAGGCGTACACCGCCGACCAGTCCGTCAGCGGCCAGGCCGACGCCTGGGACCAGCCGCTGCGCGGCAACTTCAACCAGCTGCGCCAGCTGAAGGCCAAGTACCCGCACATCAAGGTGCTGTACTCCTTCGGCGGCTGGACCTACTCCGGCGGCTTCGGCCAGGCCGCGCAGAACCCGGCCGCGTTCGCCAAGTCCTGCAAGCAGGTCGTGGAGGACCCGCGCTGGGCCGATGTCTTCGACGGCATCGACATCGACTGGGAGTACCCCAACGCCTGCGGCCTGACCTGTGACACCAGCGGTCCGGCGGCCTTCAAGAACCTCTCGCAGGCCCTGCGCGCCGAGTTCGGCGACGACTACCTGGTCACCGCCGCCATCACCGCGGACGGCTCCGACGGCGGCAAGATCGACGCCGCCGACTACGGGGGCGCCGCGCAGTACCTCGACTGGTACAACGTGATGACGTACGACTACTTCGGCGCCTGGGACAAGACCGGCCCGACCAACCCCCACTCGCCGCTGACCTCGTTCGACGGCATCCCGAAGGAGGGCTTCAACTCGGCCGCCGCGATCGCCAAGCTGAAGGCGAAGGGCGTCCCGGCGAAGAAGCTGCTGCTCGGCATCGGCTTCTACGGCCGCGGCTGGACCGGCGTCACCCAGTCCGCCCCCGGCGGCACCGCGACGGGCGCGGCGCCCGGCACGTACGAGGCGGGCATCGAGGACTACAAGGTCCTGAAGAACACCTGCCCCGTCACCGGCACCTTCGCCGGCACCGCGTACGCCCACTGCGGCAACAACTGGTGGTCCTACGACACCCCCGCCACCATCAAGAGCAAGATGGCGTGGGCCAAGAACCAGGGCCTGGGAGGCGCGTTCTTCTGGGAGTTCAGCGGTGACACCGCGAACGGCGAACTCGTGAGCGCCATCGACAGCGGCCTGAAGTAACCAGCACCCGCTGCGCCCCGGCCCACGGGCCACGGGCACGGAACCGCCCCCGGACGACCGCGTCCGGGGGCGGTTCTCGTGGGTCGGCGGGAGGCCGCCGCGACGCCCGGCGACGGGGGCGCGGTGCCTCCGGGGCCACGCCGGGCCACCCCGTGCATCCCGGTGGGGGCCGACTGGGGGCTCCGCGCCGGAGGCAGGTCGCCGGGCCGCGACGGCTCAGCCGGTGCGGGCCGGTGCGTGCCGGTACGTGCCGGTGGGGGCGGAGGGCCGCGGCGGGGCCAGGGCTTCCGGGTCGCGTTCACGCCTGCCGCTCCGGTCCGCGGGCGGCGGGGCATCCGGTTCCCGGAGGGGCGGAGCATCCGGCCTCTGGGCGGGCGGAGCAATTCGGCCCGCCGAAGGCACGCGGCACCCGGATCCCCCGGAGGGCCGGAGAAGGCACGGGACAGGCGCAGAGGCGCCAGGTGACCCCCACCCAGAGGGTCCCTGAACGTCGCTCTACGCGACGTTCACCCTCTGTCCCGGCGGGGCCGCTTCCAGCCAGGCGAGGAACCCGGTCAGGGCGTCCTCGCTCATCGCGAGCTCCAGGAGGGTGCCGCGGTGCCGGCAGGCCAGGATCACCGCGTCCGAGAGCAGCGCCAGCTCCTCCTCGCCCTCCGGGACGCGGCGGCCGGCCACCTCGATGGCGGAGCGTTCCAGGACGCGGCGCGGGCGGGGCGCGTAGGAGAAGACGCGGAACCACTCGACCCGATCGCCGTTGTAGCGGGCCACGCCGTAGGCCCAGCCCTTGCCGCCGGAGTCACCGGCCTCGGGCGCGTCCCAGCGCAGGCTGCAGTCGAACGTCCCGCCGGAGCGCTGGATGAGGCGGCGGCGCAGCCCGAACACGAACAGGCCCGCCACCACGAGCACCACCACGATTCCGCACACAGTCAGAGCGAGGACCATCGACACCGACCTCCTCGTCTCCTAGGTAACGGAACGGAAAAATCATCCAGATCTGCCTCAGCCGCGACCGGCTCCGGATCGCTCCGGTGCCGGCCGCGGCTGAGTCACGTCATCGCACAGCGCTGGATTCAGCGGGCCGCCGACGCCGTCCGCAGGCGGACGTTCGCGCGGCGCTCGCCCGCGGCGTCGTCCTCCGCCTTCGCGCGAGCCAGTTCCTGCTCCGCGCTCTGGACGTCGATCTCGCCCGCCAGCTCGGCGAACTCCGCCAGCAGCGACAGCTTGTTGTCCGCGAAGGAGACGAAACCGCCGTGCACGGCGGCGACGACCGTCTCCCCCTCGCCGGTGCGGATGGTCACGGGGCCCGATTCCAGCACACCGAGCAGCGGCTGGTGACCGGCCATGACGCCGATGTCGCCGGACGTGGTGCGCGCGACGACCAGGGTGGCCGTCCCGGACCAGACCTCTCGGTCGGCCGCGACCAGCGCGACGTGCAGCTCAGCTGCCAAGGTGGCTCCTCGGGTCACCACCCGGCGGTCGTGCCGGGTGTCGATTACAAGTCTAAGGGGCGTGAAGGAGGGGGCGGGACGGACCCGCCCCCTCAGGGGTGGGCCCGGGGGCCCACCCACGGCGCGGGGGTCAGGAGACGCCCAGCTCCTTCGCGTTCTTCTTCAGGTCCTCGATGCCACCGCACATGAAGAACGCCTGCTCCGGGAAGTGGTCGTACTCACCGTCGCAGATCGCGTTGAACGCGGCGATCGACTCGTCCAGCGGCACGTCCGAACCGTCCACGCCGGTGAACTGCTTGGCGACGTGGGTGTTCTGGGACAGGAAGCGCTCCACGCGACGGGCACGGTGGACGACGAGCTTGTCCTCCTCGCCCAGCTCGTCGATACCGAGGATCGCGATGATGTCCTGCAGGTCCTTGTACTTCTGCAGGATGTTCTTCACGCGCATAGCCGCGTCGTAGTGGTCCTGCGCGATGTAGCGCGGGTCCAGGATGCGGGACGTCGAGTCCAGCGGGTCCACGGCCGGGTAGATGCCCTTCTCCGAGATCGGACGGGAGAGCACCGTCGTCGCGTCGAGGTGGGCGAAGGTGGTGGCCGGGGCCGGGTCGGTCAGGTCGTCCGCGGGGACGTAGATCGCCTGCATCGAGGTGATCGAGTGACCACGGGTCGAGGTGATGCGCTCCTGGAGGAGACCCATCTCGTCGGCCAGGTTCGGCTGGTAGCCCACCGCGGAGGGCATGCGGCCGAGCAGGGTCGACACCTCGGAACCCGCCTGGGTGAAGCGGAAGATGTTGTCGATGAAGAACAGCACGTCCTGCTTCTGGACGTCGCGGAAGTACTCGGCCATGGTCAGGCCGGCCAGCGCGACGCGCAGACGCGTCCCCGGCGGCTCGTCCATCTGGCCGAAGACCAGCGCGGTCTTGTCGATGACGCCCGACTCGCTCATCTCGTCGATGAGGTCGTTGCCCTCACGGGTGCGCTCACCGACACCGGCGAACACCGACACACCGTCGTGGTTGTTGGCGACGCGGTAGATCATCTCCTGGATGAGCACCGTCTTGCCGACGCCGGCACCGCCGAACAGACCGATCTTTCCACCCTTGACGTACGGGGTGAGGAGGTCGATGACCTTGACGCCGGTCTCGAACATCTCGGTCTTCGACTCGAGCTCGTCGAAGCTGGGCGCCTTGCGGTGGATCGGCCAGCGCTCGCCGTCGTACTGCTCGTCGACGTTCAGCACCTCACCGAGGGTGTTGAACACCTTGCCCTTGGTGAAGTCGCCGACCGGGACGGAGATGGCGGAGCCGGTGTCCGTCACCGGGGCCTGGCGGACCAGGCCGTCGGTGGGCTGCATGGAGATGGTGCGGACCAGGCCGTCACCCAGGTGCTGGGCGACCTCCAGGGTCAGCGTCTTCAGCTCGCCCGCGTTGGCCGGGTCGGCGACCTCGACGTGGAGGGCGTTGTAGATGTCCGGCATCGAGTCGACGGGGAACTCCACGTCGACGACCGGGCCGATGACCCGGGCGACGCGGCCCGTAGCCGTCGCGGTCTCAACAGTGGTGGTCATTACTTGTCACTCCCCGCGGTCGCGTCGGCCAGTGCACTGGCGCCACCGACGATCTCGCTGATTTCCTGGGTGATTTCGGCCTGGCGGGCCGCGTTGGCAAGCCGGGAGAGCGTGTTGATCAGCTCGCCCGCGTTGTCGGTGGCCGACTTCATCGCGCGCCGCGTGGCGGCGTGCTTCGAAGCGGCCGACTGGAGCAGCGCGTTGTAGACACGGCTCTCCACGTAGCGCGGCAGCAGGGCGTCGAGGACATCCTCCGCCGAGGGCTCGAAGTCGTACAGCGGAAGGATCTCGTCCTTCGTCGCCGACTCCTCGGCGACCTCTTCGAGACGCAGCGGAAGCAGCCGGGCGCCGACCGCCGTCTGCGTCATCATCGACACGAACTCGGTGTAGACGATGTGGAGCTCGTCCACGCCGCCGTCCTCCGCGTCCGTCCCGATGGCCTCGATCAGCGGGGCCGCGACCTTCTTGGCGTCCGCGTACGAGGGGTCGTCGGTGAAGCCGCTGAACGACTCCGTGACCTTGCGCTCACGGAAGTTGTAGTGCGCGAGACCACGACGGCCGACGATGTACGTGTCGACCTGCTTGCCCTCGCGCTCCAGGCGCTCGGTCAGCTGCTCCGCGGCCTTGATGGCGTTGGCGTTGAAGGCGCCGGCCAGACCGCGGTCGCTCGTGAGGAGCAGGACCGCGGCGCGGGCCGGGTTCTCCGCCTCGGTGGTCAGCGGGTGCTTGGCGTCGGAACCGGTGCCGACCGCCGTGACCGCGCGGGTGAGTTCCTCCGCGTACGGCGAGGAGGCCCGCACCTTGCGCTGCGCCTTGACGACTCGCGAGGCGGCGATCATCTCCATCGCCTTGGTGATCTTCTTGGTCGCGGTGACGGATCGGATGCGACGCTTGTAGACCCGGAGCTGAGCTCCCATGAGTCAGGTCCCTTCCTTACGTCACTTGGCGGCAGCGGCCGGGGCGTCCTCGCCGAGCAGCTTGCCGTCGCTCGTCTCGAACTGCTTCTTGAAGTCCGCGATCGCGTCGGCCACGGCCTGCAGGGTGTCGTCCGACATCTTGCCGCCCTCGCGGATGGAGGTCATGAGGCCCTGCTCCGAGCGGTGCAGGTACTCCAGCAGCTCCTTCTCGAAGCGGCGGATGTCGGAGACCGGGACCTCGTCCATCTTGCCGGTGGTGCCGGCCCAGACGGAGACGACCTGGTCCTCGGTGGCCATCGGCTGGTACTGGTCCTGCTTCAGCAGCTCGACCATGCGCTGACCGCGCTCCAGCTGCGCCTTCGACGCGGCGTCCAGGTCCGAACCGAAGGCGGCGAACGCCTCCAGCTCACGGAACTGGGCCAGGTCCACGCGCAGACGGCCGGAGACCTGCTTCATCGCCTTGTGCTGGGCGGAACCACCGACTCGGGAGACGGAGATACCGACGTTCAGCGCGGGGCGCTGACCGGCGTTGAACAGGTCCGACTCCAGGAAGCACTGGCCGTCGGTGATGGAGATGACGTTGGTCGGAATGAACGCCGACACGTCGTTGGCCTTGGTCTCGACGATCGGCAGACCCGTCATCGAACCGGCGCCCATGTCGTCGGACAGCTTCGCGCAGCGCTCCAGCAGACGGGAGTGCAGGTAGAAGACGTCACCCGGGTAGGCCTCGCGCCCCGGCGGGCGGCGGAGCAGCAGGGAGACGGCACGGTAGGCGTCGGCCTGCTTCGACAGGTCGTCGAAGATGATCAGGACGTGCTTGCCCTCGTACATCCACTGCTGGCCGATGGCCGAGCCGGTGTAGGGGGCGAGGTACTTGAAGCCGGCCGGGTCGGACGCCGGGGCGGCGACGATGGTCGTGTACTCCAGCGCGCCGTTCTCCTCCAGCGCGCGGCGGACCGACGCGATGGTCGAGCCCTTCTGGCCGATGGCGACGTAGATGCAGCGGACCTGCTTGTTCACGTCGCCGGAGCGCCAGTTGTCGCGCTGGTTGATGATCGTGTCCACGGCGAGGGCGGTCTTGCCCGTGCCGCGGTCGCCGATGATCAGCTGACGCTGACCGCGGCCGATCGGGGTCATGGCGTCGACGGCCTTGTAGCCGGTCTCCATCGGCTCGTGCACCGACTTGCGCTGCATGACCGTGGGGGCCTGCAGTTCGAGGGCGCGGCGGCCCTCGGTCTCGATCTCGCCGAGGCCGTCGATCGGGTTGCCGAGCGGGTCGACCACACGACCCAGGTAGCCCTCGCCCACGGCGACGGACAGGACCTCGCCGGTACGGGTGACCGGCTGCCCCTCCTCGATACCGCTGAACTCACCGAGGACGATGGCACCGATCTCGCGCTCCTCGAGGTTGAGGGCGAGGCCGAGGGTGCCGTCCTCGAACTTCAGCAGTTCGTTGGCCATGGCCGACGGAAGACCCTCGACCTTTGCGATGCCGTCGCCGGCAAGGGTGACCGTACCGACCTCCTCGCGCGAGGCCGCGTCCGGCTTGTACGACTGGACGAAATTCTCCAGCGCGTCCCGGATCTCCTCCGGCCGGATCGTGAGCTCCGCCATCTGAGTTCCCTGCTCTCCTTGTTGGGCCCGAAGTTTCACTTGGGGGTATTCCACGAGTCGGGACTCCCCCCAATGAGAGGTGAATCCTCTGCACGGCCCAACCCGGGCCGTAGTCATGCTTATGGAGTTTGCTGCTAGCTCGCCATGCGCCGGGCGGCGTCCTCCAGCCGGTCGGCGAGCGAGCCGTTGATGAGCTCGTCGCCGACGCGCACCCGGATCCCGCCCAGGACCTCGGGGTCCACGTCGAGGTTGAGGTGCATCTCACGGCCGTAGAGCTTCGCGAGCGCGGCGCCGAGACGCCGCTTCTGCGTGTCGCTCAGCGGGACCGCCGAGGTGACGACGGCGACCGCGCGGTTGCGGCGCTCCGCGGCGAGCTTGGTCAGGGACTCGAGTCCCGACTCCAGGCTACGTCCGCGCGGGGCGGTGACAAGGCGCGTCACCAGACGCTCGGTCGTGGCCCCGGCCCGGCCGTGGAGCAGGCTGCGGATCAGCTCGCCCTTGGCCGAGGCGCTCGCGGCGCGGTTGGTCAGCGCGGCCCGCAGCTGCGTGTCGGACGAGACGATCCGGCCGAAGCGGAACAGCTCGTCCTCGACGTCGTCGAGCACGCCCGCCTGCTGGGCGGCGGTGAAGTCGGCCGTGTTGGCCAGCTCCTCCAGCGCGTCCACCAGGTCGCGCGACTGCGACCAGCGGGAGCGCACCGTGCCGGCCACCAGGTCGGCGGCCGGGCCGCCGATCTGACCGCCGAGGACGCGACCCACCAGGTCGGCCTTGGCGTCGCCGGCCTGCGCCGGGTCGGTGAGGACCCGGCGCAAGCTGACCTCGCGGTCGAGCAGCGCGGTGACGGCGGCCAGCTCGTCGGCGAGCTGCGCCGCGTCCACGGACGTGGAGTCCGTCAGCGCGTCGAGCCGCTCACGAGCGGCGGCCAGTGCCTCGCGGCTCGCTCCGTTCATCGTGCTGCCTCGGCCTTCTCCTCGAGCTGGTCGAGGAAGCGGTCGATCACACGGCTCTGCCGGGCGTGGTCCTCGAGGGACTCACCGACGAGCTTGCCCGCCAGTTCGGTGGCGAGCCGGCCGATGTCCTGGCGCAGGGCCGCGGACGCGGCCTTACGGTCGGCCTCGACCTGGGTGTGACCGGCGGCGATGATCTCCTCACGCTGCCGCTGGCCCTCCGCGCGCATCTCGGCGATGAGCGTGGCGCCCTGCTCCTGCGCCTCCTGGCGCAGGCGCGCGGCCTCGTGCCGGGCCTCGGCGAGCTGGGCCTTGTACTGCTCCAGCACGCTCTGGGCCTCGGTCTGAGCGGCCTCGGCCTTCTCGATCCCGCCCTCGATCGCCTCGCGGCGCTCCTCCAGAACCTTGTTGATGTTCGGGAGGAGCTTCTTGGCGAGGAAGCCGAAGACGATGACGAAGGCGAGCAGGCCGATGACGAGCTCGGGGATCGGCGGGACGAGGGGGTTCTGAGGCTCCTCGGCCGCGATATGAAGCAGTGCGTTCATATCAAAGTGCCTTTCGTCTAGAGGGGCGGTCGTGAATCAGATGATCACGTGCCGTAGACGAACGGCATGACCAGGCCGATCAGGGCGAGCGCCTCACAGAAGGCGAAGCCGAGGATCTGGTTGGCGCGGATCAGGCCGGCGGCCTCGGGCTGGCGGGCGATGGCTTCGGTGCCCTTGCCGAAGATGATGCCGACGCCGATGCCGGGGCCGAAGGCGGCGATGCCGTAACCGACGGAAGCGATCGAGCCGGACACGGCAGCGAGGGTCTGGGACATGCCAGTTCTTCCTTTTCTTCACGGGCCGGTGGGGGTGCGCCACCGGACGACTGGGGGTGTGGAGCGGGGCCGCTCAGTGCTGCTCGGCGAGCGCGCCCTGGATGTAGGTGCAGGCCAGCAGGACGAAGACGTATGCCTGCAGGGCCTGGATGAAGAGCTCGAAAGCGGTCATCACGAGCACCATCACGAACGAGACGCCGGCGTAGGCGATCCCGATGCCGTTCAGCAGGTACCAGCTGGCGATGGTGAACAGCACGATCAGAATGTGACCCGCGAACATGTTCGCGAAGAGTCGCACGGCGTGCGTGAAGGGCCGCACGAGCAGGTTCGAGAAGGCCTCGATCAGCATGACGACCGGGAGCGCGGCGCCGAGCGACTTGTCGTAACCGGTGAAGTTCTTCAGGGCGCCGACGAAGCCGTGCTTCTTGAAGGTCAGCGCGACCCAGACCCCGTAGACGACCAGGGCGAGCGCCGCCGGGTAGGCGATGATCGAGGTCACCGGGAACTGGGCGAGCGGGATGATCGACCAGAGGTTCATCATCCACACGAAGAAGAACAGGGCGACGATGAACGGGACGTACTTCTCGCCCTCGCGCTTGCCCATGGTCTCGTAGACGACGCCCCGGCGGACGAAGTCGTAGCCCGCCTCGGCGACCATCTGCAGCTTGCCGGGAACGACCCTGGGCCGGCGGAAGGCCGCCCAGAAGAAGGCGATCACGACGAGTGAGCCGATCAGCGCCAGCAACATCACTTTGTTGAAGTACAGGTTGCTGTCGCCGTCGCCCCAGAGGGGCTCGAAGACGAACGAGTGCAGCCCGGGAGACGGGAAGCCACAGCCGTCGAAGATGTGGCAGTCGGTCTCGAAGGCGAGCACCTGCGTCGGGTCAGCACTCACCGCGGGCTCCTTCGGCGTGGCGCATGGATTGGGCAACCTCGTGGTGTCGGCGCGGCACGAGGCCGCGGATCGGCACGGGACTGGTGTAACGAATGTGGGGGCGGCAGTGGGGCATCACGCCTCGCGATACGGCAGGCGTCATCTCGGATGCCCGCGCCCGCGATGCCGCAGTTGGCACCGGACGATAGCAGGGTCCCGCATGCGCCTTTATCGCGGCCCTACGCCTCACGACGGACGCCCCGGCGTTTCCTTCTTCTGCTCACTCACCGTCGAATCCGGTTCCACGTAGAGGAACTTGGCCTTCATGTGCGCCCGGGCCTGCGCGGCGACCCAGGTGAGGGTGCAGACGAGCAGGGTGAGGGCGAAGACCTTCGGATGGAACAGCGTCGTGTCCTTGAACAGGGCGATGAAGATGAACATCAGCAGGATCTGCGCCAGGTACATCATCAGCCCCATGGCCTGGAACAGGTGGGGCAGCGACTTGGCGGTCCACTGCATGACGTACAGACCCACTCCCATGAGCAGGAGCACGAGCAGCGTCCCCACCACCCCGCCGACCGCGCCCTGGCCACCCTGGACGGCGGCGCCGATCGCGACTGCGACCGCACCGACGGCAGCGGTGGGCACGGCAGCCTGGATCAGGATCCGGACGTCGATTGACGGCATGGCGGCAACTCCGCTTTCAGATGGCAAGGGGGTGTCGTCACGGACGAGCGTAGTCCCCCGGACCGGAGGGAATTTCCTCGCACCGAGCGGGCCGTCGCACTGCGGCCCGGCGGCTCTGTCCGGGGACTCGTGAACGGTATCACAAACTATTTGATGCAGTCTTTACCCGACGGGCGTGCTTGGTGTCACACAGACGGGTGAATCCGCATGTCAGAGACGGGAGTCGGGGCGAGATGCCTGATATTGGGGCGATTCGCACGCCCAAGAAGGGCCCAACGGAGCCCCAACGGTCTGCCACGGATTGGCAATGTTCTAGGCGGATTCTTACCTTGCCCCGTCACCGCGCCGTGGGCGCCGAGCGGGCATCGGCGTCGGCCGGGGTACGGCGGTCGCCCAGGCGTGCGCGGTGTCCCACGGCGGTCGCGCCGTTGACCCCGGCGACCCCTGCCGCGACGGGCGCCCGGTCCTCGTCCTCCGCTGCGCCGGCGGCCGTCGGGGCGCCGCTGGGAGCCTCGGGCGCCCGCGCGGCCGGCCCGGCCTGGCGGGCGCCCCGGGGCCGCCGGTAGCGCGGCGGGACGAAGGCCTCCAGCCAGCGCGGGGTGCGCGGCCGGAAGCGCGGCAGCAGGAGCAGGACGAGCCCGATGGCGCTGAGCAGCACCACGCCCAGGACGATCCACATGGACGCCGAGTTGACCGAGTAGGCGAGCGCCCCGAAGGCGATCAGCGCCGACCAGAAGTACATGATCAGCACGGCCCGGCTGTGCGAGTGGCCGATCTCCAGCAGCCGGTGGTGCAGGTGCCCCCGGTCCGCCGCGAACGGCGACTGGCCGCGCCAGGTGCGCCGCACGATCGCCAGGATCAGGTCGGCCATGGGCACCGCGATGATCGTCAGCGGCATCAGCAGCGGGATGAAGACGGGGAGCATCGCATGCGTGGTCTCCCGGTCGCCGCCCAGGTTGACGTTGAGCGCCTCGACGTCCAGCTGCCCCGTGACGGACACCGCGCTCGCCGCGAGCACCAGCCCGATCAGCATCGAACCGGAGTCCCCCATGAAGATCCGCGCGGGATGCATGTTGTGCGGCAGGAAGCCGAGGCACATCCCGATGAGCACGGCGGAGAACAGCGTGGCCGGCGCGGCCGCCTCGGCGCCGTAGCCGTACCAGAGCCGGTAGCTGTAGAGGAAGAACGCCGTGGCCGCGATGCACACCATGCCGGCCGCGAGTCCGTCGAGTCCGTCGACGAAGTTGACCGCGTTGATGGTGATGACGACCAGGGCGACGGTGATCAGGTTCCCCTGCCACGGTGTGACGGCCACCGTGCCGATGCCCGGGATCGGCAGCCAGAGGATCGTCAGCCCCTGGAGGATCATGACGCCCGCGGCGATCATCTGGGCGCCCAGCTTCAGCAGGGCGTCGATCTCGAACTTGTCGTCGAGCACCCCGAGCAGCCAGATGAGAGCGGCACCCGAGAGCAGGGCACGCGGTTCGTTGGACTTCTCGAAGACCTCGTTCAGGTTGGTCAGATGCGCGGCGACCAGCAGGCCCGCGCACAGTCCGAGGAACATCGCGATGCCCCCGAGCCGGGGGGTCGGCTCCCGGTGCACGTCCCGCGCCCTGATCTCCGGCATCGCACCGGCCACGATGGCGAACTTGCGGACCGGACCGGTCAGCAGGTACGTCACCGCGGCCGTGATGCAGAGCGTCAGCAGGTATTCACGCACGGGCTTCCCCACAGGTCTCGCTGGCCATCACAGCCCCACACCCTAGCGAGGCACGCATATGGGTGGGGACTTCCGGGTAGCGACGATGGTTGCACGTTCGACGGTGCATCCCGTGCGCCTACCCGGCGGCCCGGCGCTCAGTGCGGGTACGGCGGGAACGCGGCGGCCAGTTCCCGTACGTCCTCCCGGGCCCGCGCCGGGTCCGTCCCGCCGCGCAGCACGCTCGCCAGCAGCCCGGCCACGAAGGTCATCTCCCGGGTCCCCATGCCCTGGGTGGTGACTGCCGCCGTGCCCAGGCGCAGCCCGCGGTCGTCGGCGTGCGGCAGCGCGCAGCACTCCAGCACCAGCCCGGCCGCCTCCAGCCGGCCGCGGGCCGTGCGGCCGTCGACGCCGAGGGGGGACGGGTCGGCGGTGATCAGGTGGGTGTCCGTGCCGCCGGTGGTGACGACGAGGCCCTCGGCGGCCAGGGCCGCGGCCAGCGCCCGCGCGTTGGCGACGGTCTGGTGCGCGTACACCGTGTACGCCGGGGTGGCCGCCTCCCCGAACGCGACCGCCTTCGCCGCCACGGTGTGCATCTGGGCGCCGCCCTGGGTGAAGGGGAACACGGCCCGGTCCACGCGCTCGGCCAGTTCGGCGCGGCACAGCAGCATCCCGCCGCGCGGGCCGCGCAGCACCTTGTGGGTGGTGGCGCAGACGATGTCCGCGTACGGCACCGGGTTCGGCGCCGCTCCCCCGGCGACCAGGCCGATGGGGTGGGCGGCGTCGGCGATGAGGTGGGCGCCCACCTCGTCGGCGACCTCCCGGAAGAAGCCGTGGTCGATGTGGCGGGGGTAGGCGATGGAGCCGCACACGATGGCCTTGGGCCGGTGGGTGAGGGCGAGGGAACGCACCTGGTCGTGATCGACGAGGCCGCTCTCGGCGTCCACCCCGTAGCCGACGAACCGGAACCAGCGGCCGGAGAAGTTGCCCGGCGCCCCGTGGGTGAGGTGTCCGCCGTGGGGCAGCCCGAGGGCGAGGACGGTGTCGCCGGGGCGCAGCAGGGCGGCGTAGGCCGCGAGGACCGCGGAGGAGCCGGAGTGCGCCTGGACGTTGGCGTGCTCGGCGCCGAACAGCGCCTTGGCGCGCTCCACGGCGAGACGCTCGGCGGCGTCGGCGTAGGCGCAGCCGCCGTGGTGCCGGGCCCCCGGGTAGCCCTCGGCGTACTTGTTGGCCAGGGCGGAGCCGAGCGCGGCCAGCACGGCCGGGGACGTGAAGTTCTCGGCGGCGCTCAGCTGGAGCGTGGTCCGCTGCCGCTCGCGCTCACCGCGCAGGATGTCGGCGAGTTCGGGGTCCTGCCGGCGCAGGAGATCGGCTTCGAGGGCAGGGCTGACCGTCATGGTGGGGCTCCCGGACGTCGACGCTGACGTAGCACCAATGTAGGCCGGGACCTCGACGGACGCGCGGCTGCGGACCCGGTGGGGGCCGGACGGGTCACGGCGGCGGCGCGGCACGGACCGGGGAGCGCGGTCACCCCCCGGGGCCCGGCGGGCCGAATCCGGTCACGTCCGGGACCGTCGGGGTCAGGCCCGCGCCGGCACCCCCGTCAGCGCCGTCACCACCGGGTCCAGGGCCTGGTGTATCTCGTCGCCGATGGAGCGGAAGAACGTCAGGGGCGCCCCGTAGGGGTCGTGGACCTCGTCCGCCTCGGCCGTGGGGGCCAGGAGCCAGCCGCGCAGGGCGGCGGCGGCGCGGACCAGGGCGCGGGCGCGCATGACCAGGCCGTCGTCGAGCGGGGGCAGGGTCGCGGGGTCGATGGCGTTGACCAGGCGGGTGAACTCCTTCAGCGTGAAGGTGCGCAGACCCGCCGAGTGGCCCATGGAGATGACCTGGGCGCGGTGGTCGCGGGTCGCGGTGAGGACCAGGTCGGCGCGGATGACGTGCTCGTCGAGCAGTTCGCGGCCGACGAAGCCGGAGGCGTCCGCGCCGTACTCGCCCAGCACGGTCTCCGCGTGGGTCTCCATGGGCGCGCCCTCGTGGCCCCAGGTGCCGGCGCTCTCCACGATCAGGCCGCCGCCCAGGATGCCCAGCCGCTGGCTGACGAAATGCCGGGTCAGCCGTTCGGTGATGGGTGAGCGGCAGACGTTGCCGGTGCTGACGTGGAGGATGCGGAAGGTGTCGCGCGGGAAGCCGAAGGTCGACGTGATCTCCGCGCCGTGTTCCTCGTTGCCTATGCCACGCCCCGCCTCAGGGGCTGTCAATTCGCCACCTCGAGGTCTGGTACGACCTTGCGCAGCTCGTCGGGCGAGAGGGCGCCCTCGCGCAGCAGCACGGGCACGGGGCGGGTGACGTCGACGATCGAGGACGGGACGATGCCGGGGGTGGGTCCGCCGTCGAGGTAGACGGAGACGGAGTCGCCGAGCATCTCCTGGGCGGCGTCGCAGTTCTCGGGGGCCGGGTGGCCGGTGAGGTTGGCCGACGACACGGCCATCGGGCCGACCTCGGTGAGCAGTTCGATGGCGACGGGGTGCAGCGGCATGCGCACCGCGACCGTGCCGCGGGTGTCGCCGAGGTCCCACTGGAGGGACGGCTGGTGGCGGGCGACCAGGGTGAGCGCGCCCGGCCAGAAGGCGTCGACGAGTTCCCAGGCCTGCTCGGAGAAGTCCGTGACGAGCCCGTGCAGCGTGTTCGGGGAGCCGATGAGGACGGGGGTGGGCATGTTCCGGCCGCGGCCCTTGGCCTCCAGCAGGTCGCCGACCGCCTCGGCGGTGAAGGCGTCGGCGCCGATGCCGTAGACGGTGTCCGTGGGCAGCACCACGAGTTCGCCACGACGTACCGCCGATGCGGCCTCCCGCAGACCGGTCGCGCGGTCGGTCACGTCGTTGGTGTCGTATCGCCGGGCCATGGGGCGGGCCTCCTCGTACACGTGCTGCTGGGAAAGGGAGTCTGCGGGCCGCTCACGGCAGTGCCTTGCGCGCGGTGGCGAACCGGGGGCGGTTGTTCAGGTCGGGGTGGTCCGCGGCGTCGGTCCAGCCGCGGTCCTCGGCGAAGATCCAGGGCACCTGGCCGCCCTGGGTGTCCGCGTGCTCGACGACGACCACGCCGCCGGGGCGCAGCAGCCGGTGGGCGGTGCGTTCCAGGCCGCGGATCAGGTCCAGGCCGTCCTCGCCGGAGAAGAGGGCCAGCCCGGGGTCGTAGTCGCGGGCCTCGGGGGCGACGTACTCCCACTCGGTGAGCGGGATGTACGGCGGGTTGGAGATGACCAGGTCGACCTGGCCGTCGAGGTCGGGGAACGCGGTCAGGGCGTCGCCCTGGCGCAGGTCGACCCTGGAGCCCTCCATGTTGCGGCGGGTCCAGCGCAGCGCGTCCTCGGACAGTTCCACGGCGTGCACGCGCGAGCGCGGCACCTCCTGGGCGAGGGCGAGCGCGATGGCGCCCGATCCGGTGCACAGGTCGACGATGCACGGTTCGACGACGTCCATCGCGCGGACGGCGTCTATGGCCCAGCCGACGACGGACTCGGTCTCGGGGCGCGGCACGAACACCCCGGGGCCGACCTGGAGCTCCAGGTACCGGAAGTAGGCGTGGCCGGTGATGTGCTGGAGCGGTTCGCGCGCCTCGCGGCGGGCGATGACCTCCCAGTACCGGGCGTCGAAGTCGGAGTCGGGCACGTGGTGCAGCTCGCCGCGCTTGACGCCGTGCACGAACGCGGCGAGCTCCTCCGCGTCGGTACGCGGCGAGGGCACGCCGGCGTCGGCGAGCCGCTGGGTGGCCTGGGCCACCTCGGCGAGCAGCAGGTTCACGGGTCCTCCGGACGGTGTACGGGGCTTACGCTGCGGCCAGCTTGGCGGCCGAGTCCGCGTCGACGCAGGCCTGGATGACCGCGGCGAGGTCGCCGTCCAGCACCTGGTCCAGGTTGTACGCCTTGAAGCCGACCCGGTGGTCGGAGAGGCGGTTCTCCGGGTAGTTGTAGGTGCGGATCTTCTCGGATCGGTCGACGGTGCGGACCTGGCTGCGCCGGGCGTCGGCGGCCTCCCGCTCCGCCTCCTCCTGGGCCATGGCGAGCAGCCGGGAGCGCAGGATGCGCAGGGCCTGCTCCTTGTTCTGGAGCTGGCTCTTCTCGTTCTGGCAGGAGGCGACGACGCCGGTCGGGACGTGTGTGATCCGCACGGCGGAGTCGGTGGTGTTCACGGACTGCCCGCCGGGCCCGGAGGAGCGGTAGACGTCGATGCGCAGGTCGTTGGGGTTGATCTCCACGTCGACCTCCTCCGCCTCGGGCGTGACCAGGACGCCCGCCGCGGAGGTGTGGATGCGGCCCTGCGACTCGGTGGCGGGCACCCGCTGCACGCGGTGCACCCCGCCCTCGTACTTCAGCCGGGCCCACACGCCCTGGCCGGGCTCGACCTGGCCTCGGGCCTTCACGGCGACCTGGACGTCCTTGTAGCCGCCCAGCTCGGACTCGGTGGCGTCGATGATCTCGGTCTTCCAGCCCACGCGCTCGGCGTAGCGCAGGTACATGCGCAGCAGATCGCCGGCGAACAGGGCGGACTCGTCGCCGCCGGCGCCCGCCTTGATCTCCAGGATGACGTCCTTGTCGTCGCTGGGATCGCGCGGGACGAGGAGCAGGCGGAGCTTCTCGGTGAGTTCCTCGCGCTGCTGTTCCAGGTCCTTGACCTCGGCGGCGAAGTCGGGGTCGTCGGCGGCCAGTTCGCGCGCGGTCCCGATGTCGTCGCCGGTCTGCTTCCAGGAGCGGTACGTGGCGACGATCGGGGTGAGTTCGGCGTAGCGCTTGTTCAGCTTGCGCGCGTTGGCCTGGTCGGCGTGGACCGACGGGTCGGCGAGCTTCTTCTCCAGGTCGGCGTGCTCGGCGACGAGTTCCTCGACGGCCTCGAACATCTTGGGCTCCTGCGGTCTGCGGGGGTGAAGGGGCGGGCGACCAAAAACGCCGGTCCCGGAGCGTCCCCGGCCGGGGACGCCGCCGTGGACCGGCGATGGCGGCTCGCTACTTCTTGGAGCCGGAAGCCTTGCCGAAGCGGGCCTCGAAGCGGGCCACACGGCCACCGGTGTCGAGGATCTTCTGCTTGCCCGTGTAGAACGGGTGGCACTCGGAGCAGACCTCGGCCCGGATGTTGCCGGACTCGATCGTGCTGCGGGTCGTGAACGACGCACCGCAGGTGCAGCTGACCTGGGTCTCGACGTACTCGGGGTGGATGTCGCGCTTCAAGGTGTCTCCTAGGTTCCGGGAGGGCGCCGGGTCGCCACCACGGGGTGCGGGAGCGTGAACCGGAGCCGACGGACCAGTCTGCCAGGACTGGGGCCTTCACCCAAAACCGGGGGTGACCGTTTTTTGTTCCCTCGGGGGCGGGTGTTTCCCCGGTCGCCGGCCGGCCGGCGGTGCCCGGGGCGGGCGGGGTGGGGCGCCGGGCGGGGTGCGCCCGGGCGGGGGGCGGCCGGGCGCCGGGCGGGGTGGGCGCCGTGCCGGCCCTACGGTGCGCTGACGACGTCCGCGGCCTCGCCGGTCGCCGAGTCCTCGGTCGCCGCCTCGGGGATCGGCCGGTCGTCCTTGAGCGCCTTCCAGACGAGGCGTGCCTTGTCCTCCTCGACGAGCACGCGGTTGGGGTCGGCGGGGTCGTACCGCACCGGCATGGTCACCATGTGCAGGTCGTCGGGGCCGATGCCCTTCAGACCGCCGGCGAAGGAGATCAGGGAGTTGACCGAGCCCAGGCCCGAGTCGGTGGTGACGGCCCGGGTGGCGGTGTCGGCGAGGTCGTAGAGCTTCTTGGGGTTGGTGAGGATGCCGACGTCCTTGACCTGCCGGACCAAAGCCTTGACGAAGGCCTGCTGGAGCTGGATGCGGCCCAGGTCGGAGCCGTCGCCGACGCCGTGCCGGGTGCGGACCAGGCCGAGGGCCTGTTCGCCGTCGAGCCGGTGGGTCCCGGCCTCCAGCTCCAGGTGGCTGTCGGGGTCGTCGATGGCCCTGCTGGTGGTGATCTCGACGCCACCGAGTTCGTCGATGAGCTCCTGGAAGCCGGAGAAGTCGACCTCCAGGTAGTGGTCCATGCGCAGGTCGGTGATCTCCTCGACGGTCTTCACCGCGCAGGGGGCGCCGCCGGTGGAGTACGCGGAGTTGAACATGACGTCGCGGGCGGCGGGGTGGGTGCCGCCGTCGGCGTCGGTGCACTCGGGCCGGTCGATGAGGGTGTCCCGGGGCAGCGAGACCACGCTGGCCTTCTCGCGGCCCTCGTGGACGTGCACGATCATCGCGGTGTCCGAGCGGGCGCTTCCGTCGTCGGTGCCGCCCCCGAGGTCCTTGTTGCCGCCCTCGCGGGTGTCCGAGCCGAGGACCAGGATGTTCTCGGAGCCGTCGTCCGCCTTGTCGGGCCGGTCGGTGCCGAGGACCTGGTCGATGTCGACGCTGCTGAGGTTGCTGTTGAGCGTGACGTAGACGTAGCCGAGGCCCGTGCCGCCCAGCGCGACGACGCCCGCGGCGGTCCACGCGGCGATCCTGACGCCGGACCGCTTCCCGCGCGGTCTGCGCCGCCTTCCTCCGGCCCGTCGTCGCGGTCCCTCCGCGGCGGGCTCCCCCGGTGTGCCGGGTCCGGTCGCGCCGGATCCCGGTGTGCTCTCGGCCGTCATGCGCTCCTCAGCTCGTGTCCGGTCGGGTACCCCCTGCGCTCGGTGTCGGACATGGCCGGTGAAGACCCTTACGACACCTATCGTCGCTCGCTGCGCAAGACGGGGAAACCGGGCACAGGGTTGCACGGGGCCCTGTGCCCGGCCGGTGGCCGGCCGGGCACGTCCGGGTCCGCCGGGAACGGTGGATCCGGCTCTCACCTGCGGCGTCAGCCGAGGATGTCGTACTGCTTGAAATCGGTGCCGACGGACGTGCGTGTGGCGAAGATCTCGCTGGTGGCCTTCCCGGTCCCCCGGTACAGGTACAGGGTGCCGTTCGGCTTCCGGGCCAGCAGGTCCGCCCGGCCGTCGCCGGTGACGTCGCCCGGGGTGACGAGGGTGTCGTAGGTCTTCGCGGTCCAGGTGCGCACCTTGACCCGCCCGGCGAACGCCGCCGTGCCGGCCTTGCCGGTGCCCTTGTACAGGTACACGTACCCCTTGCCCTTGGTCCGGGCGATCAGGTCGGTGCGGCCGTCGCCGTCGAAGTCGCCGTGACCGCGCACCGTGTCGTACTGGTTCCAGCCGGTGCCGGCCTCGACCCGGCTCGCGAACGTGCCGTTGCCCTTGCCGGGGTAGATCCACAGCACGCCGGCGGAGTCGACGGACAGCAGGTCGGGCAGGTAGTCGCCGGTGACGTCGCCCGGGGCGACGATGCGGGTGCGCGACTTCCAGTTGTCGAAGACCCGCTTGGTGGACCAGGTGCCGCTGGAGATCACGTAGCGGGTCCAGAAGACGTCGCCGTCACTGCTGCGCCGGTACACCAGGTCCTGGTGGCCGTCCCGGTTCAGGTCCGTCTGCAGGACGGTGTTCACGCCCTTCCAGCTGCCCCAGCTCCTGCGGGCGGCGAAGGAGGTGCCCTTGGAGTCGCGGGAGTAGCCGGTGGTGTTCGACGCCTTGCGCAGCCACAGGTCGGCCCGGTGGTCGCCGCTGAGGTCGGAGTCGTCGATCCGCGGGTAGGTGGCGCCGACGTAGCCGCTCACCTTGGCGAAGACGCTGTGGGCGCCCCGCTCCACGCAGTCCTTCACGCCCCAGGAGACCACGCCGACGATCCGGTTGTTCACGACGAGGGGCCCGCCGGAGTCGCCGTTGCAGGCGGAGGCGGTGCCGGCGTCCGAGCCGGTGGCGGGCGGGCCCGCGCAGACCATGTGGCCCTTGACGAAGTCCGTGCCGTACGTGCGGGCGCAGGTGGCGTCGGACTGGATCGGCAGGGTGGCGGTCTTCAGGACCTGCGAGCCCTCCTGGCTGGTGGAGCTGATGCGGCCCCAGCCGTAGACCTTGGCGCTGCGGCCGGCGGTGTAGGAGGCGGTGTCCCCGGCGGTGGTGAGCCGGATCGGGGTGGCCCGCACCGGCGACGGCAGGGTGAGCACGGCGATGTCGTTGTCGACGGTGCGCGCGCTGTACGACGCGTGGTGCCACTGCCGCCACACGCCGCTGACCGTGCCGCCGTGCAGGTCGCCCTCGGCGGAGGGGAGTTGGGCGGTGCCGGTGACGACGGCGCCGTGGGCCTTCCAGTTGTGGCCCTTGACGCAGTGCGCGGCGGTGAGGATCTTCGTCGGTGCGACGACGGCACCGCCGCAGAAGAAGCCGATGTCGTCGGTGGTGGCGGCGGTGCCGCGGTCGTCGTAGTAGTGGAGCTGGGCCATCCACGGCGCCGTGCTGATGCCGGTGGTGCTCCCGCCGATGATCTTGGCGTCCACCCGGGAGCCGGTGCCGGTGCTCCGGGACAGCGCCGAGAGCCTGCCTTCGCCCGGCAGGTCGTCCCCGGCCAGGGCGCCGGTCACGCGCCGCGTCAGCTCGGCGGGCGACGGTGAGGTGGCGGCCGGTGTGACGGTCGGCCGCGGCAAGGCCGGGGCGGCCCCCGCGGACGAGGTCAGCAGCGCGGCGGCGACCGTCGCGGCGACGCCGGCGGCGGCAACGGGCAGAGCGATCCGGGCGCGGCGTCTGTGACGGCCGGATCCGGACATGGATGTACCCACGCGAGTCCCCCCTCGGGGTCGGATGTCCGGCCCGGAGGATGATCGGCGGTCCGAAGAGCGCGATCGTACACCTGTCCGAGTGCACGCGAAGTGGCCGTCCCGCGAACAGGACGGCCACTTCGGTGCGTTGCGGCGGGGAGCCCGTTCCCGCGCGGGGAAGGGCTCCCGTCGGACGTCAGTCCCCGTTGCCGGGGGTCGGCGTCGTCTTCTGGATCTGCATGAGGAACTCGGCGTTCGACTTGGTCTGCTTCATCTTGTCGAGCAGCAGCTCGACCGCCTGCTGCTGGTCCAGGGCGTGCAGCACCCGGCGCAGCTTCCAGACGATGGCCAGCTCGTCGGGCGCCAGCAGGATCTCCTCCTTGCGGGTACCGGACGCGTCGACGTCCACCGCGGGGAAGATGCGCTTGTCGGCGAGCTTGCGGTCCAGCTTGAGCTCGGCGTTGCCGGTGCCCTTGAACTCCTCGAAGATGACCTCGTCCATGCGGGACCCGGTGTCCACCAGGGCGGTGGCGAGGATGGTCAGCGAGCCGCCGTCCTCGATGTTGCGGGCCGCACCGAAGAACCGCTTCGGCGGGTACAGGGCGGTCGAGTCGACACCACCGGACAGGATGCGGCCGGAGGCCGGGGCGGCGAGGTTGTACGCACGGCCCAGACGCGTGATCGAGTCGAGCAGCACGACGACGTCGTGACCCAGCTCCACCAGGCGCTTGGCGCGCTCGATGGCGAGCTCGGCGACCGTGGTGTGGTCCTCGGCCGGACGGTCGAAGGTCGAGGAGATGACCTCGCCCTTCACCGACCGCTGCATGTCGGTGACCTCTTCCGGACGCTCGTCGACGAGGACGACCATCAGGTGGCACTCGGGGTTGTTGTGGGTGATCGCGTTGGCGATCGCCTGCATGATCATGGTCTTGCCGGTCTTCGGCGGGGCCACGATCAGACCGCGCTGGCCCTTGCCGATCGGCGACACGAGGTCGATGATCCGCGTGGTCAGCACGCCCGGGTCGGTCTCCAGGCGGAGCCGGTCCTGCGGGTAGAGCGGGGTGAGCTTGTTGAACTCCGGTCGGCCACGGCCGTGTTCGGGCGCCATGCCGTTGACGGAGTCGAGGCGGACGAGCGCGTTGAACTTCTCGCGCCGCTCGCCTTCCTTGGGCTGGCGGACCGCACCGGTGATGTGGTCGCCCTTGCGCAGGCCGTTCTTGCGGACCTGGGCGAGGGAGACGTACACGTCGTTCGGGCCCGGCAGGTAGCCGGAGGTGCGGATGAAGGCGTAGTTGTCGAGGATGTCCAGGATGCCCGCGACCGGGATCAGGACGTCGTCCTCGTTGATCTGCGGCTCCTGCACGTCGTCGCGGCCACGGCGGCCACGGCGGTCGCGGTAGCGCCCGCGACGGCCACGCCGACCGCCCTCGAAGTCGTCGTCGTCGTGCTGCCGGTCCTGCCGGCCGCCGCCGCCCTGCTGGTTCTGGTTCTGACGGCCACCCTGGCCGCCCTGGTTCTGCTGCTGGTCGTCGCCCTTGTTGCGGCGGTCCCCACGGTCGTTGCCACGGTCGTTGCCGCGCTCCGCGCCACGGTCCCCGCGGTCGCGCCCGCGGTCCCGGCGGTCACGGCGGCGGGCCTCGCCACCGTCGGCGTCCGACTTGGCGTCGCCCTGCGACTGCTGGCCCTGCTGCTGGTTCTGCTGGCCCTGCTGCTGCGCCGGGGCGTCGCCCTTCGGCTCGCTCTGCGGCTCGGCCTTGGGCTCGGAACGGGTGTCCGTCTTCGCGTCCGCGGCGACCGTGCCGGTCGCGGCGGGGGCGCCGGCCTCGGCGGTGGCGCGGCGACGGCGCCGCTCGGCGGGCGCCTCGGCGGCGGCCTGCTCGGCGGGGGCGTCGGCCTTCGGGGAGGGCTGGCCCGGGATGTCGATCTGCTGCTGGGCAGCGGCTGCGGCCTTCTCGGCGGGGGCCTCGGCGGGAGCGTCCGCGCTCTTCTCGGCGGCGGCGTCGTCCGTACGGGCACGGGAGGTGGCACGGCGCTTGGGCTTGGCCTCGCTCTCGGCGGGCGCGTCGGCCTTGGCCGGGGCGCTGCCTCCGGCGGCCTGCGCCTCCTTGATGACCTCGATCAGCTGGCTCTTGCGCATGCGCGCGGTGCCCCTGATACCGAGGCCGGACGCGACCTGCTGCAGCTCGGCCAGCACCATGCCCTCGAGGCCGGTACCGCGGCGCCGCCGGGAGCCGGCACCGGTGGCAGGCGCGGAAGCGTCCGTGGCGGGCGCGGCAGCGGTCTCCTCGACACGTGCGCCCATCAGATCGGTGGTGTCGCTCACGAAGGGTCCTTCCCTGGAGCGGACGTCGGCCTGTCTGGCTCGGCGACCGGTTGTGCTGTCCGGCTTCGGTCCTTCTTCCGAGAACCGTGCCGGGGCGGTGGTCCGCCTCAGCGGCGGAAGAGATTTCTGGTGATGGCGCTACCTCGAGCCGTGGCACCTGGTGACACGTGGCGTGGTTGCACCGGTTCCGGAGCGAGCCCGGTGGGCCCTCGATGTCCGCGTACGACGTACTACTCGCGTACGTAGCAGAGAACACAGTGTGGCTTGGGGAGCTCCCGGAAGAATGTCTGTCCCGAACGGGGACACGAGGCACCTCGCCATGGTGGGGTCGGGTGCAGACTTGAGGTTAACACTACCGGATCCAACAAACATTCCCCCTCTCTTTGTCCGGCAACCGTGTCAGGTGGCGAGCGGCAGCACGCTCGCTCCGTGCTGGTCCAGGTCGAGCCGGTTGGCGGCCCAGTCGGGTCCGGCCAGGGCTTCGACCTTGTCGGCGGTCTCCGCGTCGGCCAGTGCCATGACGGTGGGACCGGCGCCCGAGATGACGGCCGGCACGCCGTCCGTGCGCAGGCGTTCCACCAGTGCGGCGCTGTCCGGCATGGCCGGGGCGCGGTACTCCTGGTGCAGGCGGTCCTCGGTGGCGGGCAGCAGCAGCTCGGGGCGCCTGGTGAGGGCCTCGACGAGCAGGGCGGCACGGCCCGCGTTGGCGGCGGCGTCGACGTGCGGGACGGTGCGCGGGAGCAGGCCGCGCGCGGTTTCGGTGAGGACCGGCTTCCCGGGGACGAAGACCACCGGGACGATGGAGTCGGCCGGGTCCATCCTGATCGCGCGGGCGGCGCCGGCGTCCATCCAGGACAGGGTGAAGCCGCCGAGCAGGCAGGCCGCGACGTTGTCGGGGTGGCCCTCCATCTCGGTGGCGAGTTCGAGCAGCGCGGTGTCGTCCAGTTTGGCGTCGGCGCCTATGGTCACGGCGCGGGCGGCGACGATTCCGGCGCAGATGGCGGCCGAGGAGGAGCCGAGACCGCGGCCGTGCGGGATGCGGTTGGCGCACACGATCTCCAGGCCGCGGGGCTGCCCGCCGAGCACGTCGAAGGCGGTGCGCAGGGAGCGTACGAGCAGGTGCCTCTCGTCGCGCGGGAGGGTCTCGCTGCCCTCACCGGCGATGTCGATGTGCAGTCCCGAGTCGGCCACGCGGACGACCACGTCGTCGTACAGGCCCAGCGCCAGGCCGAAGGCGTCGAAGCCCGGGCCGAGATTGGCGCTGGTGGCGGGAACGCGCACCCGGACGGCGGCAGCGCGGAAGGCGGGACCGGCCATCGCTCGATGACTCTCCTTGAGCTGCGTGTCTGTCGAATGACATTCGATGACGTACGGAAACCGATGGGGGGACGCCGCCGACCGGGCTGGCCGGCCGCTTGCCCGCCGTCCCGGGCCACGGGCCGGACCACGGGGACGACGCTGTACCGCGGCATATGCGGCGGGCGGGTTCTGTACAGCCTATCGAAGGAAGGTTCTGTGTCGACATAGGGCGCACGGGAGGCGCACGATGCGTGTCGAAAGCCCCCTGTGCCCCCTGCCCGGAACTTTCCCAGGTGGGCGCCGATTTACTCCTGTGCGGGAGCGACTGTCCCGGGGGCCGGGACGCGTGACGGATCGGGGTGCGCGGGGGCGTGCGGGCTGTCCGGCGACGCCCTGTGCGGCCGGGGCCGGGAGCGGCCGGCGTGAGGGCTGCCGAGGGCTGCGCTGCCGAGGGATGTGGGGGCCGGGTGGGCGGTCCCGCGGGGCGGTCCCGGTCTCGGGTGGGGCGCAGGCGGGGCGGGGCGCCGACCCAGAGACTCCGGGCCGGTGGGCGGGCGCCCCGCGCTTCCGCAGAACGTTCGCCCGGAAGCCGCACGTCCCGGAGGCCGCACGCCCCGGAGGCCGGGAAGCCTCCGGAGGCCGCACGCCTCAGACCAGGCCCAGCCGTTCCGCCGCCGTGGCGGCGTCGACCGGGACGGTGACCGGCTGCGGGGCGCCCGCGACGGCCCAGTCCGGGTCCTTCAGGCCGTTGCCGGTGACCGTGCACACGATGCGCTGCCCCGGGTCGACCTTCCCGTGCTCGGCGGCCTTGAGCAGACCGGCCACCGACGCGGCGGACGCCGGCTCCACGAAGACGCCCTCCTGCGAGGCCAACAGCCGGTAGGCGCGCAGGATGTCACGGTCCGTCACCTCGTCGATCAGGCCACCGGACTCGTCGCGCGCGTCGAGCGCGTACTGCCACGAGGCCGGGTTGCCGATACGGATGGCGGTGGCGATGGTCGACGGGTCCTTGACGACCTCGCCGCGCACGATCGGGGCGCTGCCGGAGGCCTGGAAGCCCCACATGCGCGGGGTACGGGTCGAGACGCCGTCGGCGGCGTACTCGCGGTATCCCTTCCAGTAGGCGGTGATGTTGCCCGCGTTGCCCACCGGCAGGACATGGATGTCGGGGGCGTCGCCGAGCATGTCGACGATCTCGAACGCGGCGGTCTTCTGCCCCTCGATACGGACCGGGTTGACCGAATTGACCAGCGCCACGGGATAGTTGTCGCTGAGTCCGCGCGCGAGCGTGAGGCAGTCGTCGAAGTTGCCGTCGACCTGGAGAATCTTGGCGCCGTGCACCAGCGCCTGGCCCATCTTGCCGAGCGCGATCTTGCCCTGCGGCACGAGCACCGCCGACACCATGCCGGCGCGCACCCCGTAGGCGGCGGCCGAGGCGGAGGTGTTGCCGGTGGAGGCACAGATGACGGCCTTCGCACCCTCCTCCTTGGCCTTGGAGATGGCCATGGTCATGCCGCGGTCCTTGAAGGACCCGGTGGGGTTGGCGCCCTCGACCTTGAGGTGGACCTCGCAGCCGGTGCGCTCGGAGAGCACCTGCGCGGGCACGAGCGGCGTACCGCCCTCGCGGAGCGTCACGACCGGCGTGGTGTCCGATACCGGCAGCCGGTCCCGGTACTCCTCGATGATTCCGCGCCACTGGTGGGTCATTGCTGCCTACTCTCCTTCAACCCGCATGATGCTGGCGACACCGCGCACGGTGTCGAGATTGCGGAGCGCCTCGACCGTCCCGACGAGGGCCGCGTCGGACGCACGGTGGGTGACGACGACGAGGGACGCCTCTCCGTCCTTGCCCTGCTGGCGAACCGTGTCGATCGAGACACCGTGCTCCGCGAACACGGTGGCGACCTGGGCGAGAACACCCGGTTTGTCCGCCACGTCCAGGCTGATGTGGTACCGCGTGACGACTTCGCCCATCGGCGAGACGGGCAGCGCGGCGTAAGCGGACTCGCCCGGTCCGGTGGCCCCGTCGAGCCGGTTGCGGCACACCGCGACCAGGTCGCCGAGCACCGCGGACGCGGTCGGCGCACCGCCAGCGCCGGGGCCGTAGAACATCAACTGCCCGGCGGCGTCCGACTCCACGAAGACCGCGTTGTACGCGCCGCGCACCGAGGCCAGCGGATGCGTCAGCGGGATCATGGCCGGATGCACGCGGGCGGTGACCGAGTTCCCGTCCGCCGCGCGCTCGCAGATGGCGAGCAGCTTGATGGTGCAGCCCATCTCCTTGGCGGAGGCGAAATCCGCGGCGGTCACCTCGGTCATGCCCTCGCGGTACACGTCGTCGAGGCGCACCCGCGTGTGGAAGGCGATCCCGGCCAGGATGGCGGCCTTGGCGGCGGCGTCGAAGCCCTCCACGTCGGCGGTCGGGTCGGCCTCGGCGTACCCGAGCGCGGTGGCCTCGTCGAGGGCCTCCTGGTACCCGGCGCCGGTGGTGTCCATCTTGTCCAGGATGAAGTTGGTCGTGCCGTTGACGATGCCGAGCACCCGGTTGACCTTGTCCCCGGCGAGCGACTCGCGCAGCGGGCGGATCAGCGGGATGGCACCGGCGACGGCGGCCTCGTAGTAGAGGTCCTTGCCGTGCTTCTCGGCGGCGGCGTGCAGCGCGGCACCGTCCTGGGCGAGCAGCGCCTTGTTCGCGGAGACGACGGACGCGCCGTGCTCGAAGGCGGTGGTGATCAGGGAGCGGGCCGGCTCGATCCCGCCGATGACCTCGACGACCACGTCGAGGTCGCCGCGTTTGACCAGGGCGGTGGCGTCGGTGGTGATCAGCTCGGGCGCGATGCCCTCGCGGACCCGGTCCGGGCGGCGCACGGCGACCCCGGCCAGTTCCACCGGGGCGCCGATGCGGGCGGCGAGGTCGTCGGCGTGCGTCGTCATGATGCGCGCCACCTCTGAGCCGACCACTCCACAGCCCAGCAGCGCCACCTTCAGCGGACGCGTACGCATCATCCGACCTCGTTTCCTGATTACCGTCTCGGTTGCACCAGTCTCACTCACCGGACGGACGTTTCTGCCCTATGTCCGGATCGTGAGACATCTATTTCATTTTGGCGGCCGGGGAGACCGGAGATCTTCCGCCGCGCCGCCCCGTCGGCTACCCGACGTCCAGCCGGAGCAGGTCCTCCTCCGTCTCACGGCGCACGATCACCCGGGCGCCGCCGTCGTTCACGGCGACGACCGGCGGACGCAGCACGTGGTTGTAGTTGCTGGCCATCGACCGGCAGTACGCGCCCGTCGCCGGCACGGCGATCAGGTCCCCCGGGGCCAGGTCGGCCGGCAGGAAGGCGTCCTTCACCACGATGTCACCGCTCTCGCAGTGCTTGCCCACGACCCGGCACAGCATCGGCTCGGCGTCGGAGGTGCGGGAGACCAGGGCGACGCTGTACTCGGCGTCGTAGAGCGCGGTGCGGATGTTGTCCGACATCCCGCCGTCGACGGACACGTAGGTCCGCAACCCGTCCAGCGGCTTGATGGTGCCGACCTCGTACAGCGTGAACGCGGTCGGACCGACGACGGCCCGCCCCGGCTCCACCGAGATCCGCGGGGTGGCCAGCCGCGCCGACTCGCACTCCCGGGTGACGATCTCGGTCAGCGCCTTGGCGATCTCGTGCGGCTCCCGCGGGTCGTCGTCGCTCGTGTACGCGATGCCGAGACCGCCGCCGAGGTCGATCTCGGGCAGTTCGACCCCGTGCTCGTCGCGGATGTCCTTGAGCAGCCCGACGACACGGTGCGCGGCGACCTCGAACCCGGACATGTCGAAGATCTGCGACCCGATGTGCGAGTGGATCCCGATCAGCTCCAGCCCGTCGAGCTGCAACGCCCGCCGCACCGCCTCGGCGGCCTGCCCGCCCGCCAGCGGGATGCCGAACTTCTGGTCCTCGTGGGCGGTGGCGATGAACTCGTGGGTGTGCGCCTCGACGCCGACCGTGATCCGGATCTGCACCCGCTGCCGCCTGCCCAGCGACTGCGCGATGTGCGCGACCCGCACGATCTCCTGGAAGGAGTCGAGCACGATCCGCCCCACCCCGGCCTCCACGGCACGGCGGATCTCCTCGGGCGACTTGTTGTTGCCGTGGAAGGCGATCCGCTCGGCCGGCATCCCGGCCGACAGGGCGGTCGCCAGCTCCCCTCCCGAGCACACGTCGAGGTTCAGCCCCTCCTCGTGCAGCCACCGCACCACGGCACGGGACAGGAACGCCTTGCCCGCGTAGAAGACGTCGGCGTCGTCCCCGAAGGCCGTGCGCCAGGCCCGTGCCCGGGCCCGGAAGTCGGTCTCGTCGAGGATGTAGGCGGGCGTGCCGAACTCCTCGGCCAGCCGCGTCGCGGGAATCCCGCCGACGGTGAGGACCCCGTCCTCGTCGCGGGTGACGGTCTCGGCCCACACCTTGGGGTCGAGGGCGTTGAGGTCGGCGGGCGGCGCGGAGTAGTGCCCCTCGGGGAGGACATCGGCGTAGCGGGGCCCGGCGGGGTGTGCGGAACGGCTCATTCTTCGCGTGCTCTTTCAGAGGTGGTCGGGTGCGTCGATGCCGAGCAGGTCCAGGCCGCCGGCCAGCACCGCCCCGGCGGCTTCGGCGAGCGCGAGCCGGGCACGGTGGGCGGCCGAGGGTTTCTCCTCCCCGAGCGGCAGCACGGCCGGCAACAGCGGCATCACGGCATCGGCCACGGCGACGAGCTGCCGGGCCAGCCGGTCGGGCGTGCGCTGGGCGGCAACGGCGGCGAGGACCCGGGGATGGTCGCCGAGGAGCGCGAGGAGGGTTCGCTCGGCGGGCGCCTGTCTGACCGCCTCGCCGGGCTCGGACCCGTACCCCAGGTCGGCCGCGTTGCGCAGCAGGGCACGGACCCGGGCATGGGCGTACCGCACGCGGAACAGGGGGTTGCTCTCCCGCTGCAGAAGATGCACGCCGGGCATGACGGGCCGATCGTGCGGGGCGGGATACAGCAACGCCCAGCGGGCGGCGTCCCGGCCGAGGGCGAGGACGTCGGCGGGGGCGGGCACGGGCACGGGGGCGAGTGCGGACACGTCCGCGCCGGGCGCGGGAAGAACGCTGGGCACCCCGAGAACGGCGCTCCACTCCCGGGGCAGCCGGACGGCTTCACCGCCGGCCTCACGGCCGGAGGAGCCGGCAGGGCGGGAGGTCTGCGCCCTGGGAGTGAGGTGGGTGAGGTGGACAAGGCGGGCGTCGGCACCCTGCGAGCGGAGGACGCGGACGAGCACCTCGCCCTGGACGACAGCACGCATTTCCACCGGCGCGCCCAACCGCACGACCTGCCCGCGGAGGGCGTCGCTCTCCCCGTACCGCGCCCCGGCCGCCAGGATCTCGGCGACGAGGGCGACGGCGGCCGAACCGCCCAGGCTGATGTTGAGGAACCCCGGCCCGGTGACGGCGACCTCACGGATCCCGCTCTGCCGGAGAAGGTGCGCCCGAAGGATGCGGGCGACCCGCTGAGGCGTCTCCCCCGCGGGCCGGGCGAGCTGCAGGGCGACACCGGTGGCGTAGTCCCCGCACCCACCGCCCCCCGGCGGCGCGACCACCACCCTCTCGGGCACGGCCACCTCCAGCTCCCCCTCCTCGACAGCACGACGCACCGCGCGCAGCACGGTGCGGGAGAGCTCGACGGGGGTCACGGGACCAGCGTAGGCGAGGAGGGGGGTGGGTAGGCGAACCGGTTTGCGGTGATCCCGTCATGTGGACAGGGGGGTCGTGCGGGGGCTTGCCGGAGGGGGCCGCGCCCCCGGCCGTCGGCCACTGGACGGCGGCCGGGGCCGGGACGCACTCCCCCGCCACTCGGCCATGCTCGTCCGCTTCCCCCAGACGGCGGCGCCGAGGCGCTGCCCACCGCCGACCCAGGCGTGTGGGGCCCGTCGGGCGTCGCGAGGAGTCAGCAGCTCGAAGATGAGGAATGCAGGCAAGAATGCGGGCAAGGCATGACGGGCATTGCGAGTGCCGCCATGGTGGGTCAGGCGTGCCCGGCAGCGCGTTGCGACCCGTCGGCCCCGTCGGGAACCCGCCCGAGCCGGTCGACCCCGGGCCGTTCGCCGGGACGCCCCCCGTCACGCCAGCCCGACTCGACCAACCGCCGCACGACGCGCACGAGCTCGGCCGGCTCGAAGGGCTTGGCGAGGAAGGCGTCCACGCCTACGTCGAGCCCGCTCTCCACCTCTTGAGGACTGCAGGCACTGACGATGGCCAGCGGAAGATCCCGGGTACGCGGATCCGACCGCAGCCGCGCCGCGGTCCGTATGCCGTCCAACCGCGGCATGACCACATCAAGGGTGACCGCGTCGGGCCGCACCTGATGGACGACTTCGAGACATTCGGCACCATCGGCCGCGGTCACGACCTCGATGCCCTCCAGCTCGAGATTGACCCTGATCAGCTGCCGGATGACCTTGTTGTCGTCCACAACAAGAACCCGGCCAGAAGCCCCTGGCACAACTCGAGAGTAGGTCCGCACCGACCACCGCGTCCGGCTTTTCCCCACTTCCGCCCCGCACGAGCGAACCCGGCCCACCAGGCTGACCGGGACCCCGGCCCCGACCCCGGCCGACTCACGAAAAGGGGTTCATGACCACCCCTCGGGAACTGGTAGTGTTCTACCCGTCGCCGCGATCACCGCGCCCGACACGCCCCCGTAGCTCAGGGGATAGAGCAACGGCCTCCGGAGCCGTGTGCGCAGGTTCGAATCCTGCCGGGGGCACTCGCCGGTCACAAGGTTGAAATGGGACCTGACCAGGGCGGATGCCGACAGAAGAGGGCGGGAGTCAGCCTCACTGACTTCCGCCCTCTCTCGTTGCCTCTCAGCGTTCGCGACACACCTCCGACACACCCGCAATCGCCGTTCCTTACTGCTCCCATGCCCCTATCTCCACTTCCGCCCCCTCGCTCAGCGCCCCGAGGGTCAGTGGATGCCGTGCGCTGGTCGATAACCAATGCGCCAAGGCCTGGCAGACGGGCGACCCGACAGGAAGCCCGACTGGTACGCTGCCGGACGGCAAGGCGCGTAATGCCACCCGCCGTCAGCTCCCACGCAGCAGGCGATCACGGGTCAAGGCCCCAGAGGGCCCGCGTGTCCCTCGACTGAAAATGCATCGAGCAACGGGGCGGGTACGGCGTGGGCAGAGCCCGCCGGACTGCGAGAACACGATGCCCAAGCGCCAGTCCCGCGTAGCCAATCTTGCCCGGCAGATCCAGTACGCCACTGGTCTCCGCTACACCGACGCACTGAAGATGTGTGCTCCTACCCCGAGCTGGATCGCCCTTGTCGATGCAGCCACATCCCGTACCAGGGTCGCCTACGTCTGCGCGGAGGTCGGAGCCTGGTACGAGGCGTACAGCGAGGTTGAAAACGCCTACTACGAGAGCGACTATGCGAAGGTCAAGAGGGCGAGCGCTGTGTGCGGGGCCGCGGCCGAAGCAGCGCTGCACCGTGCAGGGTTCGAGACACATTCTTTCGACACGGATGCGGAGGTGTACCACGCCGCATTCATCTCCCTGCCGAAGGCCGGAACTGTCCAAGACAGCCGGCGCCTCGCCCGTTCAGCGCTCAGCGTCATCAGCTCAGATCCACTGTGGTGCTCGGACGTCATTCGCACCCGCGGCCGCACACCTTTCACCTACCGGACTGCGAGCTCTCTCTCCGGCCCTAAAACACGCTCTGCTATGGCTGCTCGTCATGCCGCGCGTGCCATGGCCACGGCATCTTCCATCGAGTTCAGCGGAGACGAGCAGTGGTATGAGGCGGCCTGCCTGATGGTGGAAGCAGTTTGGTACATGAGCCTGGCCGCCGGGCTTCCGCCGCTGCACAACCACCGCGAATACCACGAGTTCTATTCGTGCTACATGGACGACACTCTCACCACGAAGCTCTGACCCCAACGGTGAGGGCACCGAAGCTGCGTGCAGGCAAGAATCCTGTCGGGGGCACTCGTTGGGAATCAACAGCGATGAAGCGCTGACCAGGGTGGATGCCAGCAGACGAGGGCGGTAGTCAGCCCTACTGACTACCGCCCTCTCCCGATGTCTCACGCACTTTCGAGGGCTAGCCGCTGCTACTCAGTCTCACATGGCGAAAAGTTTGATGCCAAGACCTGCAGACGCATCGCTGTTACGCGCGGATGCTCCAGAATGGCGTATTGCGCACCTATTTTGCGAACGGCATGCACTAGAGAGGAGGACAGGAACGACAACACGGCCTCTATCTCCTGAGGAGTCGGAGGTGACTCAACCTCGGATCTCAAGATGAGATAAAGATCGTGCGCAGAAAGGGCGCCTGAAGTCACCACGTCTGCATTCTTAGCCTCTGCTTCAAGCTGACGAATGACACGATCACACAGCTTATACAGCCGCTTCTCATGTGCCCATTTTTTCTCCAGTACATCGGCTTTCACCAAGCCGCGTCCCTGCATGAAGTCGCGGAGCTCCGAAAGTGACAGAGGGGCAGTGCCATGCTGGCGCAGAACCTCGATGAGCTCTTGAACCTCAACGAGTCCGATGTGATGGCTGTGAGCGCGCTCGGAGACCCTAGCAGCTGGGAAGGATGGCCCGACGATGAGCGCGTAATCGGCCGTGTTATGTGCTCGATGCTCCTTCAAGGTGTCGAAGTTAATCTGAGTCTCGGCAATCTTTCCCGAGGCAGACGATTTGGCATCGATGATCGCACTGTACCCCATGTCACCAGACAGCTTGGCTGAGACTAAAACATCTGTTTGGCCCGATCCACCAAGAAGCTGACTGTCGAAGCCTAGGAAGGAAAACGCATCGGCCACTGCCTTTTCGAACCGTTCTGGCCTAGACGAATCCACTGATGCAGAAGTAAGATTTTCGGCTAGTTCGGCAACCAATCCCGAAAAATCACTTCGGCTGCCTCCCTGGAGATCGCTGGCGAGTTCGTCGGGTTCCGTGGGAGTAGCCAGTGGTAGCTCCAGCGCCAGTGCCCGGCCGAGTGGAAGGAGCTGGTAGCGCCCCCACCCCACTTCTTCTACTAGGTCGCAGGACCTGAGCATTTGAAGCCTGGTTCGTACTTCAGGGACGGACTCAGTTGGCAGTCCGTAACGCAGTCTGCCCAAAGCTGCTAGATCTCTGGGAGTGTCAGCCTCTTCAAGGGCTTCTAGCACTTCACCCACGAAGGAAAACTTAGCGTGAATGACACGCAAAAAATCTAGGTTCGTAGATCCCTGCAGGCAGGCAACGCCAACCGACGTCGCACGATAGAGGTTGAAGCCAACTTGCTCGACGAGTCCTGCATTCTTCAGTGCGCTCAGAGCCCCTGCTGACGAAGAGGGGCGGAGGCCGAACTCTGATGCAGCAAACTCATCGACTGCCTGACGGCTTGTTTCTTCAGCCAAGGCAGTCACGAACTTTCGAAACGATACGAAAGCGTCACCCTCACTCCGCGGAATGTAACCAATATTATGCTTCCGACCACTGTGATCTACCTGATCCAGCGCTTCACCCACGAGCGGATGTGGCGCAGGAACTTCTGTAATCTGTGCGGTAGATCGCGGTGATTTCCTCTTGAAAGTGCCAGGCTGCGCGAGGTCAACCCTGCTTAGCCATTCAAGCCCCGCCTCCGTTGGGTGAAGCTTATAGTTGAAATCGAGGGTGGCCAATTTTCCGGAACGCAACCAAGCTGTGCGCCGACGAATCTGATCGAGAGAATTCCATGAGCAGTTGTACTTTTCTTCGGCTACAGCCAACAGGTCAGACTGCGCCATGCCGTCGCGAGCCTCACTCAGAAGCTCACCCAGAAACTTAATATGTGCGTGCAGTACCGAGAGAAGGTACCCATCGTTGTCCGTGCGGAGCCACTCTTCAGCCGCCGCAGTCAGGATCCAGGAACGCTGCCCAGTACGTGCGATAAGTCCTGTAGGTTGAAGCCGCTGACCTACATAAGAGAAAGGCACCTGGGCGTCGGTCTCGCCGGGCAGCTTAATAGGTTCGTCGACATCAACGCCTGCTGCTAGCGCCGACAACAGGGTGCGGAGTACAGCGATCTGATTTTCGCTACCGCCCTGAAGCGCCGGCATAGAGAAGGCTCGACCACTCCAAGGACGTGGAGCCATGTAGATTTCCGACATTTTACCCCCTCAAGGTGCCGCCCCAATACGGATGACGGCGATCATTATGGATGAGTGGCCGACTAAAAGTGGTGTAATCACTCATACAGCCTCAGCTGCCCGCAGCCGCACCGGTGCTGAGAAGACCAGCTCCAGGCCTAGGTTCCGTCCGGCGGATCATGTGACCTTCTGACTGGTCGCTTGTTGCTTCGGTCATGGGTCGGGGGGATTTGACGAATCGCGAGTGGTCGCTGTTGGAACCGCATCTGCCGCCTGCGGGTGGCCGGGGCGGCCGGTGGAACGACCACCGCACGGTGGTCAACGGGATCCTGTTCCGGATCCGGACCGGTGTCCCCTGGCGTGACCTGCCGGAACGCTATGGCTCGTGGAAGACCGTCTACGAACGGCATCGCCGCTGGTCGGCGGACGGCACCTGGGACCGAATTTTGCAGTCGGTCCAGGCCGACGCCGACCTCGCAGGGCGGATCGACTGGTCGCTGATCGGTGTCGACTCGACGTCCTGCCGGGCCCATCAGCACGCGGCCGGCGCCCGCAAGACCCGGCCACGAGTCCCGAAAAAAGGACAACGCCCCGGCACCACCGCCCCGACGAGGGACTCGGACGGTCCCGGGGCGGCCTGACCTGCAAGATCCACCTGGCCGGCGAAGGCGGCTGCCGCCCCATGGCTCTCCTGCTCACACCGGGCCAGTGGGGCGACGCTCCGCAACTGGTCGAGGTCCTGGACCGGATTCGGGTCCCCCGCCCGCTGGGCGGCCGCCCCCGAACCAGGCCGGACCACGTCAGCGGCAACAAGGCATACAGCTCCCGCCGAAACCGCCGCTACCTGCGAAGACGCCACATCCGGCACACCATCCCGGAGCCGAAGGACCAGCGGGCCAACCGGCACCGCAGGGGCCGCGCAGGCAGCAGGCCAACCGGCTTCGACCGCGACCACTACCGACGCCGCAACGAGGTCGAGCGGACCATCAACCGGCTTAAGAACTCCCGCGCGGTCGCGACCCGTTATGACAAGAGGGCCTACGTCTTCCACGGCACCGTCACCGCCGCTGCGATCCGGCTCTGGCTCCGTCAATGATCCGCCGGACAGAACCTAGCCGCACGAGTCGCAGACGCCGGTTGAAGGGAGCTGCATGAAACACGTACCGCAGACGGGTGAAGGCTTCTCGGTACGTTTGCGGCGGCGCTCGACGAGCGCCTGATACTTAGGGGCAAGGGCGGGCACACCGCCTTCGACCGGCAGGGTCGCCCCGAAGTGTCTGTAGCACCTGAGACGGGCCTCGGCAGCGTGCTGTTCGCGCTCCAGCACGTCTTCCACCGGCGGTTCTCCCGCAACCTTCAGGACCTCCTTGTAGCCGTCGCCCACCATGCCGTCGTGGCCGCGGACCACCAGAGCAGTCAGCGGAGGATCTCCCCGGCGATGCGCTTCACGCACCACCGCGCCCAGGACGGAACCGACCCAATTCTGGAGGAGAGCCTTGGTACGGATTCCGGTCCTCTGCTGGATCTCCTGTGCGAGCTCCTTGTATGTGATGACGGCGTGATAACTGCGCGCTACTTCCGCGAGGACCACGTACGCCTCTCGTGCCCAGGCTTCCCGAGCCTCTTGCGCAGTGGGGCAGGCGTTCCCGGGTCCAACGGCCACGCTCATGGTGTGTCACCTCCCCCGGCCGGCGATGCCGTCTCCACGGCGCCCGAGCCCATCCTTTCCCTTCCCACTGTTCCGGCTGTTCCGGCTGTTCCGGCACCGGCAATCGGGCTGGGAACCCTCAACGACGGGTGGCGGGCTACGTGCAAACCCGGGCGAATGACGCACCCGTCATGGTCGTGCGACCACTGGGAACCGGCGGGAGCGACACGGGAGTCGGTGGAGCCGCCCTGCCGGCCCGGTGCACCACCGTTTCGGTGCCGTTCTCGGCCGCTCAGCAGCGCCTCGGGCCGTTGCCCATGCGTTCGGTGCGGAGTACGGAAAACGGTTCGCCGGCGTCCCCGCCCACCACTGGAGAAGCGATGCCGTGCGCACACGTCCAGCCGCCGGTCACTCATCGGCAGCCCAACCGGTGTGCCGCAACGTCGGCATGAGCCGTGTGAGGACGTAGGCGATGACGGGCGTCTCCTGGTCCTCGTCATCGAAGGTGATCGCATGCTGAAAGCGTTCGATGTCCTGTGGATCTGTCGGATCGCAGGCCGGAGTGAGCGAGACGCCAGGGCGCCCCAGTAACTGGCACAGCAGCGTGGGGCCGCACCCCTGGGCCAACTGGGCCGTGGTCAGGGCGCGCTTCTGACGCGGCCTTCCCTCCGGCTGTGGCAGGGACAGAAAGGCCGTGATCCTACGGCGTTCATCGGACACCGCGGTGATTCCGGCCCGGTGCCGACTGTGCAGGTTGGCCAAGGCGGCGGGCATCTCGGGCAGCACGGGGACCTGCTGGAGGACCACGTCCCGTTCGCCGCCGTCCCATCGTGTGTCGTGGATCGTCAGCCGCGGCCGGTCAACGGCTTCCACGTGCCATTCGTCGGCGAACCCGGCGTCCTGTGCGCCTGATGTGGTGACCCCCCGCTTGGGAACGTAGCTACGGGCGTGCTTCAGGGTGAGAGTGGATCCGAGTGCTATCACGTGCGTTCTCCCGTGCCAGAGCGAGCACCACCGCAAGGGTGTGCTTCCGGCCACACCCCAGTGCTCTGCAAGGGATATTGCACTGGATGGGTGGTGTTGTGGCAGGAAAGCGGAAAATCACCCCGGTGGAGCGAACTGCGGGCGCTCGAGGTGGTGCGGTGTCGGACGTATGCAGCGGGGCTTCTCCTCAGCCAGTCGACGGTGACCACGACTGCTGCACGCAATCGGGAGCTGAGTGGTGCCGCCCTCAGCTTCGCCGTGCTGCGCCAAGGAGCGGGGAGGATGACCTGGTTCGCGCGAGAGCGAGGTCACGCCGGGCGGAGAACGGGTTGACCGGTTCGCGTTCCCTCAGGGCCGGAAGGCGACGCCGCGCTGTCGCACAGGGCCGGGGGAGCAACATCCTTTTCTCCTGGTCAGCGTGGGAAGAAGGTGTGATGCGGCTGTCGCTGTCGATGTGCGGACTCTGGCCGGCGGCGCGTCTGTGATCGCAGCCCTGGCTGCTCGTGACGTACGCCACGATCGGGCGGACAGGGGCGTCACTTGTGCGCTGTGCTGCGGTGCCTGACGCTCGTTCACCTGCGCAGCGCGCGGGCCGCCCGGGAGATGGGACGGCACGGCGACGTCTTCTGTCCTCGGTCGATTCGGTTCTCCGGGCGCAGGCCTGCGGCGTGCCGTCGGGGAGGCTGCCGGGTGAGCCGGCGGCGGTTCCTGACGCCGACGGTCGAGCGGCACGCGGCTCGGGGAACTCCCTCCGCTTGATGGGAGGAGGGGGTCGTGGTGCCGGCTCCTGACGCGATCCGGCCCGCCCGCGCAGGTGTCGAGCGGATCGCAGCCGCCGTGAGGTGTCCGGGAGCGGCTGAAGTGCGACGCAGTGAGGGAGGGTTGCCTTGGGTGGGCGGTTGCCCTGGTCCGACGTACCGAGAGCGCGCCGGGGGCGAAGGAACGCGCCTCCCGGGCGTGGTGCGACGGTACCGGGCGGGCGTCGTGTCGTGGCGTTCACCTTCGTGTTCTTCGCGGGGATGTGGCTGTCGAAAACGGTGCATCCGCTGTACTTCGCGGAGCACGACGACCTCGTCAACTTCGGGCTCTCGTATACGGCGATGGCTCTCGCGGGCACGACGTCGGTGTTCATCGGGCGGTTCGCGGATCGGTGGGGACCGCGGGCGGTCCTGGGGGCGGGGACCGCTCTGTACGCGGCCGGGATGGCGTTGCGGATCGTGCACGACAGTGCGCTGGTCGCGGTCGTGTCCGGGCTGGTGGCGGGGGCCGGGGCGTCGTCGGTGTTCATCGGGCTGCGGACCTGGATCCTGCACCACACGACGGAGGACCAGCGGGTCGGCCTGGTGTCCCGGCGGGAGTTCATGACCCAGGCGGGGACGGCGCTCGGTATGGGCACCGCCGGGGCGCTCGCCGCGTTCGTGGGCGCCGGTGACCCCGGCTACGTCACCGTGCTGCTGCTCGCCGCGGGCTGTGTGCTGTCGGGGCTGCTGCTGGTTCCGCCGAGCCGGTCCCGTACGGGCCATGGGGGGCAGGCGCAGGTCGGGAGTGGCGACGCCGGGTTCCGTACCGTGTTCCGGCGGCACCGGGGGCTGGCGCTGGGCATCGTCGGGCTCGGTCTGGTGATGGGCTTCTACGTCAGCATCCTCAGCCCTTACCTGCCCCTGCTGTTGGCCGAGCGCGGTGTGCCGGTGGCCCTCGTGGGTGTGGTGCTGGCCGTGGCCAGTGTCGTACGGCTGGTCGCGGCGGCGGTCGCCGGGCGGTTCCTGCGCTCGCGGTCGCCGCTGGCGGTGTTCCTGGTGTCGGAGAGCTGCTGCGCGGCGGCGACGCTTCTCCTGGCTCTGTCCGTGAGTCCCTGGCTGGCCGCCTGTGCGCTCGCGGTTCGCGGTGTCTTCCTGCTCGGGGCGACGGTGTCCCAGGAGTTGCTGCAACTCAACGCCTTTCCGGGCGCGCTCGCCGGGGTGTTCTTCGGGCTGGTGCAGAGCGCCTTCCTCGCCGGGGACTCCTTGGGCGGGGCGATCGGCGGCTGGCTGTACCACGAGCTCGGCAGCTCTCACACGGTCCTCGTGGCCACCGGTCTCACCCTGGCCAACGCCCTGCTGGTACCGGCGTTCTACGGGCGTCTGCGTGGACCGGCCGAGGACGATCCGGAGAGCCGGAGTGCGCGTGCAGGGCCTTGACGCCTGGTCCACGGAAGATCCGGCGGAGAGCCCGATCGCGTGACGCCGAGTCCGGAGCTGGGCTCCGTCCCGGAGGCGCAATCCCGGGTCTTAGGCCTGAACTCGACCCCCGCCCCCGGCCGTTGCCGGCGACCGGGCCGGGGCCGGGGAGTGAGGCACGGCGGGGCGGAAGCGGAAGTCGAGCGGATGTGACGACCCAGGGCTCCATGGCCTTCGGGCGGCGGTTGTCGCTGAGGCAGCATCGGTGCGTGCCGCCGGGGCCTGGAGGAAAACGCGGGCCCCGTTCCGCCGCCTCCGCCATACTCCAGGCGTGATCGAGAGTCCTGTGCCGATACCGTCGGCTTCGGTTCCCGCGGGTGTGGTCGGCTGGTCGTCCGGGGACGCGTGGGCGTGGGTGCGGGCTCGGCCCGCTGCGTGGGCGCGGCCGGTGTGGGCGGTGGCGGCGCTGCTGGCCTCCCTGGTGTGGGCCTTCGCCGTGGAGCCGGTGCCGGTGTGCAGTGAGGCGGTGCCGTGCGGGCCGGACTGGGGCGGCATGGCGCAACTGGGGCTGGCCGTGGGGCTCGTGTACTGGACGGCCCGGGGGTCGGATGTGGTGCTGGTCGCCGCGCCGCTGCTGGCCGTCTCGGTGGGGCTGACGGAAGTGCCGGGCGCGGATGCCGCGTCGGCGGTGGCGAACCTCGGGGTGATCGCGGCCGCCGGGCTGTGCTGGGCCGGTGCCCGGGAGCGGGTGGCAGCCCGGCGTCGGCAGCGGGAGCTCGCCCTGCGGGCGGCAGGGGCGGCGCGGCACCCGCTGCCGGGGTCCGTGATGCCGTTGCGGCGGGGCACGGTCCTGATCGCGGTCGGGGCCACGCTGTGCGGCCTGGCCGCCTGGGCGGTGGGGATGGGTCTCGGCGGTATCCGGGCGGACGAGCGGCGCGCCGACGCGGCCGTCGCCGTGGAGGCCGAGGTGATCGCGCGGCACGACCTGTCGCTGCGGGTGCGTCTCGACGGTACGAGGACGGTCACCGTCGACGCGCTCTTCCCGGAGCACTACCCCGTCGGGGGCACGGTGACGGTGCTGGAGGACGGGACGTGGCGGCGTCTGGTGGCCGAGCCCTACGACGCCTTCGACTGGCAGCTGTTGGTCCTGGTCGCCGGGCTGCCCGGGCTCTCGCTGCTGGGCTCGGGACTGCTGGCGCGTCGGCGGGCGGAGGCCCTGCGGCGGGCGCCGGTGCCGGCGTTGCGGGTGCTCGAACGGCTCGGGGAGGACGGCCTCGTCCGGGTGTATGCCGCCGACGATGTGGCGGGCAGTGACCCGGTGCTGGTCTGCGACCGGGTGTTCGCCGTGCGGGTGGCCGGTCCCGGTGAGCCCGTGGCCGCCGACCCACGTGCCGTCGAACCCCGGCTCCGTGAGGCCGTGCTGTTCGGGGCGCCCCACGACGGGGGCGAACTGGTACTGGTGACCACGGGGGCGCCACCGCACCCGGTGCGGGTGCGCGGCCACGCTCGGGCGAGGACCGGGGTGCCGGCACCGTGGGGTACCCGGTAGGGGAACACCTACCGCGAGTGGGCTGGTGAGTCGGTGGGACGGGGGTTCACGGCGGGGCCCTGCCGACCACTGTCTCGTGCGGCCGGTCCCGGCCCAGGGCGGGCCGGGACGGGCCTGAAGCCGGCGGTGCGGGTCAGGCCTTGGCGGAGTACCAGCTGGTGCAGCCGTAGCTCTTGGTGCCCTTCTTGATGCAGGCCCGCAACTGGATCTTGGTGCCTTCCTTGAGGTTCTTGGTCTTCTTGACCTTGGAAGGGGCGGGCTTGCCCTGGGTGCTGATGTTGATGATCATCTTCCCGTCCGAGACCCGCTTGACCTGTCCGACGACGTAGTAGCCGTCGCTCTCCTTGTCGGTGACGTAGAGGGTGTCACCGGTCCAGGAGCCCAGGAGCGGGTCGGCCGCCCATGTGATGGCACCGATGTTGTTCGGGTGGTCGTACAGCTGGAAGCCGCGGGTGCCGTCCTTCTTCAACTCCTGCTTGTAACCGATCTCCTTCCAGGTGAGCTTGGGAGCTGCCTGCGCGGCGGGCGAGGTCAGGACGGAACCGGACACGGCCAGACCGATGGCAGCGGCGACGGTGGCCGCGCGGCGGGCGTACGAACGCAATGTGCTTCTCCTTGGACGGTGCTTCTACCGGGTGAGCCTCCCCACTGCGCCGGTGGGGCGATGGAGGACGCTAATGGCCGATCGACGTCCCAGCGCCCGGCTGGGGACATCCTGGGACAGGGAAACGTCTGACCTGCGGAAACGCACCGACGGATGGGACGAGCCGGGACGGGGGACGACGGCCGCCGCCGGGTCCGCCCGGCGTGGGGTGTGGACGGCCGTGGACGGCGGTGGACGGCGGTCGGCAGTAGGCGGCCGTGGGCGGCGGTGGGCGGTCGCCTGCGGTCACGGTCATGCCGTCGGCTCCGGCCGGCGGTTCGCGTCCCGAGACGGGGCCGTCCCGTGAAGGAGCGGGCTCAGTCGGCGCCCCAGCCGTCCTCGCGCACCCGGACGGCCAGGTCGGTCTTGGTGTACGTGGGGCGGCCCGCCTGCTGGTACTTGTCCTTGACCCGGTCCAGGTAGTACTTGGCGGTGTGCGGGCTGATGCCGAGGCGGCGGGCCGTGGCCTTGAGGGTGAGTCCGGAGGCGTACTCCACCAGGACCTGGCGCTCCTTGGGGGAGAGGGCGGGGCGGGCTGGTGTGTCGTCGTAGGCCCAGGCGAAGGCGAGTTCGGGGCAGTGGGCGGTGCCGCCGGCGACGATGTCGGTGAGGGCGTCGACGAGCGTGGGCAGGTCGTGGTCCTTGGTCAGGTAGCCGTCCGCTCCGGCGGCGGTCGCCGCGACGATCCGGCCGCGGTCGGCCACGGTGCTGATGACCAGGACGCGCGGCCCGGCGGCCCGCAGGCGGCGGATGTTGTCGGCGGGGCTGGAGCCGTCGCGCAGGAGGAGGTCCAGGAGGACGACGTCCATGTGCGGTGGTCCCGGGGCGGCGGGGGCGGCGGGGGTGAGGAGGTCGTCGACGGTGGGAGCCGTGGCCGCCAGGTGGACGCCTGGCACGTCGGCCAGCCAGAGCCGCAGGCCGTCGAGCAGCATCCGGTCGTCGTCCACGGCGCCCACGGTGATGGTGCCCGTCATGCCGGCCACCGCAGTTCGACGCGGGTGCCCTCGCCGGGGGCGCTGTCGACGAAGGCGGCACCGCCCGCCTCGTTCATCCGGGCGGTGACCGAGTGGCGCAGGCCCAGGCCCTGGGTGACCGTCGCCGGGTCGAAGCCCACGCCGCGGTCGACCGCCGTCACCGTGACGCCGCCGCCACCGTCCTCGGTGCGGTTGCGGGTGCCGGTGACCGTGACGTAGGCGTGCCCGGTGCCCGCGTGGCGCAGGACATTGTTCAGGGCTTCGGTGAGGGCGGCGCCGAGGGCTGTCGCGACGTCGGTGGGGAGGTCCGTGAGCCGGTTCAGGCCGTGGTACTGGGCGGTGACGCGCAGGCCCAGGCACTCCGCCGAGTGCACCGCCCGTTCGACGGCCTCCGCAGCGGCAGCGGCTGCCGCCGGGAACGGGACTCCTGCCTGGCGGCCGGGGGTTCGGCTGCCCACGGCGTCCTGGCCCATGGCTTTCTGACCCACGGTGTCCTGGCCCATGGCGTCCTGACCCACGGCTTTCTTCCCCGTGAGTGCCGCTACGCCCTCCGCGGCCTGCGTCGCTCCCGCCCGGGACCCGCCCCCCGCTCCGCCCTGGCGCCCTCCGCTCCGTCGCCCTCCGCCCAGGTCCGCCCGAGCAGCGTCCTCCTGGACGGTGTTCCCCGGAGCGGCATTCCCCGGGACGGTGTCCCTCCGGGCCAGGGACTGGGCTGTCCCGCCCGTGCACAGGGCACCCGTGGCCGCCGCCCCTTCCCGGGCTCTCTCATCTCCCCTGTCTCCCCCATCTCGCTGCTCTCCCCCGCCCAGGGCCGGCCCCTCCGCGCGCACGGCCGGCCCCTCCCCGGTCACCCCGAGGCCCCCGGTCACGGCTCCTCGCGCGCCGAGGTCGACGCCGGCGCGGGCGGGGGCGCCGGCTGTCGTCTCGTCCTCCGTCTGCTGCTGGATCAGGCGGCGCAGGTAGGCCGCCTCCCGTGCGCAGCGTTCGCGGACCGGGGGTGCGGCGGGGTCGGCGCGGCCGGTGGCGATGGCGGTGAGGGTGGCGAGGACCGTGTCGTGCAACGCCCGGTGGTGAGCGATGCGTTCGGCGTACCGGGCGCGTTCCGTCTCGGCGGCGAGGGCCTGGGCGGTGGCGGCGTCCAGCCTGCTGCCCTGGCGGCGCAGATACCACCAGAAGACGCGGGCCATGACGGCAGAGGCCACGACGGCGTTGAGATGCGCGACGACCACCGCCACGTCCGCGTCGGTCAGCCAGTAGCCGGCCGCGTGCGTCGCGAGGAGCGCGGCGACCGCGCCGGCCACGGCGGGCAGCCGGCGCAGGGCGACCGCCGACGCGGCGCTCGCCGAGCCGCCGAGGAGCATCGCCCAGGCGACCTCCGCCGGACGCCGCGCGCCGCCGGCGTACACGACGAACGGCAGGACGCAGCCGATGAGGAGCAGGTCCGTGAGGACCGGCCCGGTGGTGAACCAGCCGTGGGAGCGGGCGGTGGCGAAGAGCAGGACGCTCACCGCCAGCGCGACGGTGACGCCCGCCCAGGACAGCGGGCTGTGCCGCTGGTGCTGGGCCACCGCCAGGACCCCGACCACCAGGTGGCTGGCCCGGTAGAGGCCGGTCGCCAGGATCATGAACGACTGGGACCGCTGGAGCCCGGAACCCTCGCTCACGGCACTCTCTCCCCGCCCACACAACCCCCCTGAACAGGCGGTACAGCCGGACGACCGGACGCACTAGCTTTCAGGGCGTTCCGGTGCTGAACACAACAAGCCATCAGATCACGGCACCGGCGCACCACACCGCTCGGAATTCAGGCAAAGGAGGAAGCGCAGTGGCTCGATGTATGCGCCGTGGGGGGATCCTCGCGGTTCTGGCGTCCCTGCTGGTCATGCTGTTCCCGGGCATGGCCACGGCAGCCGATCCGCCGATCCGCTACACGGGCTGGATCGACAACGCCGCCATCTACGAGATGCGGGCCTCGTACTCCTGGCAGTGCATGGACGTGCGCGGCGCGTCGCAGAACCCGGGGGCGGTCGTCCAGCGCTTCGACTGCAAGGGCAAGCTCCACCAGCGGTTCTACTTCATGCAGTCGCCCACGCCCGGCCTGTTCTTCATCGGTGTCTACGGCAAGTACTGTCTGGGCGCCCAGAACGCCTCGCAGGCGGACGGCACCCCGATCGTGATCGGTCACTGCCAGGGGCCGGGTCAGCACTTCCGCTGGGTGGACCAGGGCAACGACCACTGGGAGATCGTCGAGGCGTCCAGCGGCAAGTGCCTGATGGACACCGGGCGGCGCGGCGCGATCCAGCTGGGGAGGTGCGGGAACATCAGCGAGCCGTACCCGAGCCTGTGGACCCCGCGGTACCACCGTCAGTACAACTACACGAGCGTCTGGGGCTGACCGGCTCCGGAAGGGGTTCGGGGCGGCACCGCCGGGCGACCGGCAGTCCCGCCGTCCCGGGTACGGGGGAAGGGGCGGCCCGTCGGGAGAGACGGGCCGCCTCGTCGTCTCCCCGGGCAGCCTGTCGTGTGTCCTCGGGACTCCCGCACGGCCCGCGGCCCGCGGCCCGCACGAAACGTGGCCCGCACGGAACGTGGCCCGCACGGAACGTGGCCCGCACGGAACGTGGCCCGCACGGCGGACCGCTCCGCTCCCGCAGCGAGCCACGAGCAATGAGCCACGAGCCGCCAGCCGCCAGCCGCCAGCCGCGAGTGGTTCGCCGTGGCGCCGCTCCGTCCGTCACCTCGACGCGGATGCCGTCGCCGCTCCGTCAGGTCACCTCGATGCGGTCGCCGATCCTGATGTGGGCGTAGAACCACTTCGCGTCGGTGGGCTTCAGGGCCGTCCAGCCGAGCTTCCCGCGGAGAGTGTCGCCGGCGCGGGCGCCGACGTAGACGACGGCCGTCCGGTCGGCGGCCCGGAGTTCCACCACGTACAGCACCTTGACGCCGAGGCCGTCCTTGACGACGGCCTCGGCCGGGAGTTCCTTGACCGCGTGCTTGGCGGCCACGGTGAGTTCGCTTCCGGCCGGGAGGGTGGCGGTGTCCTGCGGCGGGGCGTCGAGACGCATGGTGCGGTGGTCGACGGTGAGGGTGTGCCGGCGCAGGTCGAGGACGTCGTCGTCGGTGGTGGTCGGGGCGGGGGTCGCCGGGCTCGCGGAGGCGGTGGCGACGGGGGCGGGAGCCGGGGAGCCCGCGGCGGGGGTGCGGTGGGCGGTGGCGGTGCCTCCGGGGTGGAGGGTGAAGGCGAGCGCGGTGACGGCACAGGCCGCCGCGGCCGTCATGCCGACGGCGGCGGTGGTGCGGCGGCGTCGGGCGCGGCGCACCGCGCGGAAGCGGATACGGGCCGGGGGGACGGGGGGCGGGAGTTCGTGGTCGGCTGCCAGCCTCCGCAGGGCCGAGGCGAGTTCATCCGACACGGCCGCCCTCCCTCCAGGCCGGTTCCTCGGCCTCGTCCACCGTCAGGTGCCTCGCCAGCGCTGCCCGCCCGCGGGACAGCCGGACCTTGATCGTCCCCACCGGAGCGCCGGTTTCGGAGGCTACCTGCTCGACACTGAAGTCGCACAGATGATGGAGGACGATGGCCCGGCGCTGCGGTTCCGGGAGTAAGCGCAACGCGGCGACCAAGGCGGTGCGTTCGGGGCCCGGGCCCGGGGCGGGTTCGGGGGGCGGGGTGCCGCGCATCAGCTCCAGCCAGCGTCTGGCCCGCCGCCAGCGGCTGACCGCCAGGCGCATGGCCACCGTGCGCACCCACGCCTCGGGCGCTTCGTCGGCCACCAGTTTCCGGCGCCGGTCCCACGCCCGTACGAACGCTTCCTGCACCACGTCCTGGGCCTCGCCCAGGTCCCCGGTGAAGGCGTAGAGCTGCCCGGTCAGACGGGGGAACGCGGCCGCGTAGAAAGCGTCGAACTCGTCCTCGGTCATGCCCTCCACCGGACCTCGTCCTCCCGTGCGATCCGGGTGTCCCCGCCCCGCGGACGAGCCCCACGGATCGCGTTCATCGAAGCACACCCGCCTGAGAGGACGCCGAACTCGCCTTCCAGGATCCATGGTTCCGACGGGCGGACAGCGGCGGCCGGGCCCGGTGCGGCAAGCCTGTTGCGGAGGAGGTGAGTTCAGGCGAAACGGCAGGCCGCGCGGGTGGGCGACGACGGGGGCCCTGAGGAGTGCCCGACGGGCACGCGCCCACGGGCCGACGGTCCGGGCGTCCGGCCGGGCGTGACCCGTTCCACACGGAGGGGCAACCGGAGGGTGCGTGAGTCCCGGACGCGGGCGGTCGTCCAGCGGATCACCACACGCGCCCGACGATCCACTCACCCGGTGCTCAGCGCACCCGCCACCCAGCCCGCCCGACACTCAGCTCGCCCCACACCGACCCGCCCGGCACCGGACCGCCCGGTGCTTCAGGCCGGTGCTTCAGGCCGAGCGCTTGCGGGACGCCGTCTTCTTGGCCGGGGTCTTCTTCGCGGTCGTCTTCTTCGCCGAGGACGTCTTCTTGGCCGTGGACCTGCCCGTCTGCGAGCCCGACTTCCCGCCGCTGCCGCTGCCGCCCCCGCCTCCGCCGGACTTCGACGAGGACGACGACGAGGCCGTCTTCTTCGCCGGGGCCTTCTTCGCCGTGGACGTGGACTTCTTCCCGCCGGTCTCCTTGGGCGACGAGCGGGACGTCTTGCGTTGCGGGAGCTGCTTGACCTCGGCGTCCTCCTCCCCGCGGGACTCCCGGGCGGCGCGGACGCTGCTCTCCAGGGCCGCCATCAGGTCGAGCACCTTGCCACCGCCCTCCGGCTGGGGCATCTCCGGCGGGGCCTCGCCGGCCACCTTCGCGGCGATGACCTCCTCCACGGCCTCGCGGTACTCGTCGTGCAGGTCCTCCAGATCCACCTCGCCGAGGGTGTCCATCAGGGCGTCCGCCAGGTCCAGCTCCTTGTCGCGGACCGTGACGTCGCTGTCGGGGGCCACTCCCTCGGGCGCACGCACCTCGTCGGGCCAGAGCAGGCCGTGCATGGCGATGGCGTCCTCGACCACGCGGAGCATGCCCAGCCGCTCCCGCCCCCGCAGCGCGAACTTGGCGATGGCGACCTTGTTGCTGCGTTTCAGCGCCTCGCGCAGCAGGGTGTACGGCTTGGCCGCCGGGGCGCCGCTGGCCTGCAGGTAGTACGCGGAACTCATCTGCAGCGGATCGATCCGGTCGGCGGGGACGAAGGCGACGATCTCGATCGTGCGGGCGGTGGGGAGCGGCAGCTGGGCCAGGTCCTCGTCGGTGATCGGGATGATCGAGCCGTCCGCGTCCTCGTACCCCTTGCCGATCTCCTGCGAGCTGACCTCGCGGTCCTCCAGCTCGCAGAACTTGCGGTAGCGGATCCGCCCGCCGTCCTCGGTGTGGATCTGGCGGAAGGAGATCGCGTGGCTCTCGGTGGCGTTCACCAGCTTGATCGGGATGCTGACCAGGCCGAACGAGATCGCGCCGTTCCATATGGATCTCACGTGAGCACCCTTCCGGTCGTTGCCGATCACTCCTGGGGTTCTTGCCCCGGTTTGCGTGGGATTCTCATCGTATGGCGCCCATCACCGAGGTGGAGGGGCGACGGCTCGCGCTCAGCAATCTGGAGAAGGTGCTGTATCCCGCCACCGGCTTCACCAAGGCGGAGGTCCTGCACTACTACGCGACCGTCGCCGACGTACTGCTGCCCCATCTGCGGGACCGGCCGGTGTCGTTCCTGCGGTACCCGGACGGCCCCGACGGCCAGGTGTTCTTCACCAAGAACGTGCCGCCGGGTACGCCCGACTGGGTCACCACCGCCGAAGTGCCCCGGTCGGAGGGCCCGGCGCGGATGGTGCTGCTCCAGGATCTGCCGAGCCTGATGTGGGCGGCGAACCTGGTCGCCGAGCTGCACACGCACCAGTGGCTCATCGGTGACCCGGCCGAGGCGGACCGGATCGTGTTCGACCTGGACCCGGGCGCTCCGGCGACGGTCGTGGACTGCTGCGAGGTCGCCCTCTGGCTCCGGGACCGGCTCGCGGCCGACGGGATCGAGACGTACGCGAAGACGTCGGGCTCGAAGGGCCTGCACCTGCTCGCGGCGGTCCGGGGCGCCTCGTCCGAGCGGGTGTCGGAGTACGCGAAGCAGCTCGCCGTGGAGGCGGAAGAAGCCATGCCCCGGCTGGCGCTGCACCGGATGACGCGGAGCCTGCGCCCGGGGAAGGTGTTCGTCGACTGGAGCCAGAACGCCGCCCGCAAGACCACGGCCACGCCGTACACGCTGCGCGCGCGGGCCGAGCCGCTGGTGTCGGCGCCGGTGACCTGGGAGGAGGTCGAGGAGTGCCGGTCACCCGAGCTGCTGGCGTTCCGCGCCCCGGACCTCCCGCCCCGTCTCCAGGACCACGGCGACCTGCTGGCCCCCCTGCTGGACCCGGCCGGGGCGGCGCCGCTGCCGGGGCCGTGACGCCGGGGACGGAGAGGCCGTAGCCGGGACGGAGAGGCCGTAGCCGGGACGGAGGGGCCGTAGCCGACGCAGGGAGGTCGGTCGCCGGCGCGGGGAGGCCGTCGGCGGAAGGTCACGCCGGGCGGCCGGCCCGCCATCGCAGCCCACCGCCGGCAGCGGCCGCGCGGGAGCCCTGCGCGGCGAAGCCACCGAAACACCGGCGTGCCCCGCGTGACGCGAAGGCGCCCGGACGCCCGGACGCCCGCGTTGCGCTACACCCGCAACCAGGTGCACCGGTCGCGGGCCATGGTGTGCAGGGCCTCGACGTCGGCCGGCTTGAGCACCCCGTCGGGCCGGGCCAGGTCGGCCAGGTCCCCGTCCGCCAGCACGCGCACCCCGCGCGGCACGGCCGGCACCGTGAGCCGGGAGGCCCCCACCACCACCAGCACCGCCCGGACCTCGGACGTCAGGGCGTACGAGGCCCGGGAGGCGTCGGCGCGGACCCGGTGCAGCAGGGGCCGGGCCTCCCGGCGGCCGACGGCGACCCGGGGGTCGACGACCGAGACGCGCTGCCGACGGGCGTCCAGGGTGTGCACGGCGTAGAGGCCGCCGGGGCCGATCAGCAGGTGGTGGACCCGGTCGCCGCCGGGCAGCGGGACGGAGTGCAGGGTGTGCCAGCCCGCGTCCTCCAGCCGGTCCAGGGCCTCCCCCACCGTCCGTTCCGCGTCGAGGGCCGCGCGGCGCGGGTCGACGCGGAACCGGCGGTGCGCGCGCCGCGGGGCGCGGTCGAGGGCGACCAGCAGCGCCTCGCCGGGGCGGTTGGGCGCGAGGTCGTCGTCCGGGTGGAGGGACAGGCGGGCGAGCTCGGCGGGCGGGGGGACGGGGGGCGGCCCGACGGACACCGGACCGGTGAGGAACGGCCGCAGGGCGGTGAGCACCGCCTCCTCGTGATCGGCGCCCCGCAGGTCGACCCGGCCCTCCTCCGGGTCGTAGGAGGCGAGGTGGCCGCCGTCCGGGCGGCAGACGTGCAGCCGCTGCCGGCCGTGCTGCCGGACCGGTATGACGCGCAGTCGCTCCATGCACCATCACCCCACGACCATGGGACCAGGCGGGGTGCTGCGGGGGCAAGAACCCGGCTACCGTGAGGAGCAGTTCGGCCCGCCGGGCGGTCCGCTCGCGGGCGGGTGACGGGAGGTGCCGTTGCGTACCCGGTGGAAGCAGTCCGACGTACCGGCACCGGGCCGTCCGTGGGACGAGATCGTGCCGGGCCTGTGGATGGGCGGGCACCAGTTCCGGGGCGGTTCCGGGCGGCTGGAGTTCGCGGTGGTGGGGCAGGAGTTCGATCTGGTGCAGTCGCTGCTGCGGCTCCCCGGCCACGGCCCCGACGCGGGGGTCGAGCACCAGGTGTGGCCGATCCCGGACGGGCCGCTCGACGGCACGCAGCTCGCCGGTGTCGTCCTCATGGCCGAGGCGGCGTGCGAGGCGCTGGACGCGGGACGACGAGTCCTGGTCCGCTGCTTCCACGGGTACAACCGTTCGGGACTGGTCGTCGCGCACGCCCTGGTGCGCCGGGGCGGTACCGCGGAGGAGGCGATCCGGCTGATCCGGGACCGGCGCTCGTCCTGGGCGCTGCACAACGACGTCTTCGTGGGCTACCTCCGCGCGGGACTCGCCACGGTCCGGCTGCCGGAGAAGCCGGCCGGCTGACCGGGCGCGGCCTGCCGAGGGCCGGGTACCCACGGCACCGGGCGCGGGGAGCCTGCCCGCCGGGCGCACCGGCACGGGCTCGGAGGGGGCGTCCTGCCGCGCCGTGGCGAGTCCCGTGCGGGGCTCGGGCGGCCTGCCGGACCGTGACGCGCCCCGTGCGGGGCTCGGGCGGCCTGCCGGACCGTGGCGAGTCCCGCGCGCGGCTCGGGCGGCCTGCCGTGCCGGGCGCGCCCCCGGCACGGGGGCCCCGGCCCTCGGCACAGGGCCTCCCCCGGGCGCCGCAGGCCACCCGGTACCCAAATGGGGACGTCCGCGCGAATAAGGTGTGTGCGCACCGGCCCACGAACCCAGGAGTGCAGTGCCCGCCAGCCGCCGTACGCGTGCCGCCCGCCGTGCCGCCTGTCTCCTGCTGGTGACGGCGGCCCTCGCGGGCTGCGGGGACGACGGGAGGCTGCGCGGGGCGGGGGCGACGCCCACCGCGATCAGCCCGGCCCGGCTCTGGCCGGAGCTGACGCCCGCGTCGAGCCCGGCGTTCGACCTCGGCGAGGTGGACACCGAGGTGGTCGAGGGCGTCGCCGTCCCCGGCGGCGACATCCGCGCGGTGGACCCGGTCGCGGTGGTGCGCGCCGAGATCGCCGCTCACCCGGAGGACTACGAGGGCGACGGGGCGCCCTTCCGGGAGACGGCCCGCCGGATGGCCGACTGCGTCGGCGGACCGGAGTCCGCGGAACCCGGTGGGCGGCAGGACGACGACGGCTGCCCGGTGCTGGAGCCGTACTACCGCGACCTCACCGGTGACAGCCGCCCCGAGCTGACGCTGGGGTTCCGGCTGCTCCCGGAGAAACTGACCGCCGTGCGCGTCTACACCGCCGGGCGGAACCGGCTCACGAGGATCATGGCCTACGACGACGCCCTGAGCGGGGTCGAGCTGGCCCGGCGGTCGGTGATCATCCGTTCGCCCTCCGAGGTCGCCGGGTACGAGTACCGGCTCCAGTGGACCTGGGACCCGGACCAGCGGGCGATGCTGCTGACTCACGACGAGATGCTGCGCACGGGCACGCCGGCCCGCCCGGGGTCCTCCCGGTCCCCCCGGCCCTCGGCCCCGGCGTCCCCGGCCCCCTCGAAGACCCCGGAACCCTCGCGGTCCTCGGCGCCCCGGGAGTCCCCGGAGCCCGGGGGGCTCGCATCGGCCCGCTCCTCGCAGCCCCCGGCGGACGCTCGGTGAGACGCGCGCTCCCCCGCTGGGCCGGACCCCTGGCCCTGAAGACGGCCGTCTTCATCACCGTGATGTGCTGCGCCCTGGCGGCGCTGCTCGGTGTCCTGGTGCACGTCCAGGTGACCGACCAGACCGTCGGCCAGGCCCGTGAGCTGGCGCTGCGGCGGCTGGCGGAGGCGACCGAGGCGTATCAGGCCGGGGAGTCGCCGCGCCGCGACGCCGGGGTGGACCCGGCTCAGCTGCCGGGCGAGCTGCGGCGGCTGGCGGTGTCCGGGGAGCGCGGCACCATGGTCGCGGAGCACGACGGGCGGCCCGCGATGTGGGCGGCCGGGCCGCTGGACGGCGGACGGGCGCTGGCGGTGTGGGTCGACTACTCCCAGGGCGAGCGCACGATCGACGGACTGGACAGCGCCATCGTGTGGTCCTCGGGGCTGGCGATCGGCACCACGCTGCTGCTGGGCGCCTTCGCGGTGACCCGGGTGACGCGGCGGCTGCACACCACCGCGCGGGTCGCGCGGCGGATCAGCGCCGGCGATCTCGACGCACGCGTGGAGGACCCGCGGGCCAGGGACCGCACCAGGCCGCAGGACGAGGTGGCGGCGGTGGCCGCCGCGCTGGACACCATGGCGGCGTCGCTGCAGGGCAAGCTGCTCGCCGAGCAGCGGTTCACGGCGGACGTGGCGCACGAGCTGCGCACCCCGCTGACCGGCCTGCACGCGGCCGCCGAGCTGCTGCCGCCGGGCCGGCCGACGGAGCTGGTGCGGGACAGGGTGGCGGCGCTGCGCACGCTCACCGAGGACCTGCTGGAGATCTCCCGGCTGGACGCCGGCCGGGAGCGGCTGGAGCTGGACACCGAGTGGCTCGGGGAGCTGGCCCGGCGGGTGGCGCGGGGGTCGGGGACGGACACGGACGTCGCCGTGGTGCGGGACACCGCCGCGGAGACCGATCGGCGGCGGCTGGAACGGGTGCTGGGCAACTTGGTCGCCAACGCGCACCGGCACGGACGGGCGCCGGTGACGCTGACCGTCGACGGGCCGGTGGTGACGGTGCGGGACCACGGCGACGGCTTTCCGGAGTACCTGGTCGCGCACGGGCCGCAGCGGTTCCGCACGGAGAGCGGGTCGAAGGGGCACGGGCTGGGCCTGACCATCGCCCTGGGGCAGGCCGATGTGCTCGGTGCCCGGCTGGAGCTGTCGAACGCTCCGGAGGGCGGCGCCGTGGCCAGGCTGACCCTGCCTCAGGAGGCGCCCGCGACCGCCGGTGGAGTGACCTGACGGCTTCTCCGATGGCGCAGCAGGGCGGGCGGGGTCCCCTCCGTGACTCCTACTGTGGCGACAAGTCAGCTTTCCATGCTTTCGACCTCATATGGAGGTATCGCCATGTCCCTGCGCTCCCCCTCGACCCGCCGGCTGCCCATAGCGCTCGCGGCCGGTGCGCTCGCCCTGGCGACCGCCGTCACGCCGGCCGTCGCGAGCGCCGGCACCGCCCCCGCCGACGAGACCCCGTGGAGCCAGCAGGGCGGCAACGGCGGCAACGGTGACGGCGGCTCCGGCCAGCAGGGCGGCGGCACCCACCAGCAGGGCGGGAACAACACCTGGGGCCAGCAGAACGGCAACGGCACCGGCGGTCAGGGCACCCAGCAGGGCGGCAACGGCACCGGCGGCCAGGGCGACTGGGGCCAGACGAGCGGCGGTCACCACGGCGACCAGGGCGAGTACCGGGGTGTCGTGACGGCGGACCGGCTGGCCCTGCGCAGCGCGCCGACCCGCGGCTCCCAGGTCATCCGGTACGCGCACCGCGGTGAGGTCGTCTCGATCTTCTGCAAGGTCCCCGGCGACAACGTGAACGGCAACCCGCTCTGGTACCTCCTCACGGACGGCACCTGGGCCTGGGGAGCCGCACGCTACATCGACAACATCGGGCCCGCGCCACGCTGGTGCTGATGAGCCGGACGCGCACACCCCCCATGGGTAGGTTCCGGGCATGAGCAAGGCCGGAACCACCCCGGCGACGGCCGGCCCGTCCCCGCCCGCCGTCCGTCCGTCCGGGCGCCGCGGGATCGAACTCGCCCTGCTCGTCCTGGCGGTCCTGCTGTCGGTGTACGGGTACTGCGCGGTCGGCCTCGCCCGGCACGGCACCGTCCCGCCCGGCGCCGCCGGTTACGGCGCCGGGCTCGGCGTGCTGGCGCTGGTCGCCCATCTGGCGGTGCGGCTGCGGGCACCGCTCGCCGATCCGCTGCTGCTGCCCATCGGCGTCCTGCTCAACGGGCTCGGCCTGGTGCTGATCTACCGGCTCGACCTGGAGACGCCGGGCGACCGGGCGGCCCCGACCCAGCTGGTCTGGTCGGCGCTGGGGGTCGCGCTGTTCATCGCGGTGGTGCTGGTGCTGCGCGACCACCGGGTGCTCCAGCGCTACACGTACCTCTGCGTCACCGCCGCGCTGGTGCTGCTGACGGTGCCGATCCTGTTCCCGGCGGTGAACGGCGCCCGCATCTGGATCCGGGTGGCCGGTTTCTCCATCCAGCCCGGCGAGTTCGCGAAGGTGCTGCTGGCGGTGTTCTTCGCCGCGTACCTCGCCGCGAACCGTGCCGCCCTCACCTACGCCGGACGCCGGGTGGGCGGGCTCCGGCTGCCGACGGGGCGGGTGCTGGGGCCGATCGTCGCCGTCTGGCTGGTGAGCGTGGGCGTCCTGGTGCTGGAACGCGACCTCGGGACCTCGCTGCTGTTCTTCGGCCTGTTCGTGGTCCTGCTGTACGTCGCCACCGGCCGCACCGGCTGGATCGCGGTCGGGCTGCTGCTGGCCTCGCTGGGGGCCCTGGCGGTGGGCCGGCTGGAGCCGCACGTGCACCGCAGGATCGAGACCTGGCGGAGCCCGTTCGCGTCGATCGAGGCGGGCGAGGGCGCCAACCAGATCGCGCAGTCGCTGTTCGCGTTCGCCGAGGGCGGGCTGCTCGGCACCGGTCTGGGCCAGGGGCACTCGGTGCTCATCGGCTTCGCGGTGAAGTCCGACTTCATCCTCGCGACGGCCGGTGAGGAGCTGGGCCTGGCGGGACTGTCGGCGATCTTCCTGCTCTACGGCCTGCTGGTGGAGCGCGGCTACCGGGCGGGGCTCGCGCTGCGCGAACCCTTCGGCCGGCTGCTCGCCGTGGGGCTGGCCTCGATCGTGGCGCTGCAGGTGTTCGTGATCGCGGGCGGGGTGACGGGGCTGATCCCGCTGACGGGCATGGCGATGCCGTTCCTCGCGCAGGGCGGTTCGTCGGTGGTGACCAACTGGGCGATCGTGGCGCTGCTGGTCCGGCTGAGCGACTCCGCGCGCCGTCAGGACGAGGGAGGTGCGCTCGGGTGACGCCGTACATCCGGCGCGCGGCGCTGTTCTGCGCGCTGCTGCTGGTGGCCCTGCTGGTGAACGCGGCCCGCGTCCAGCTGCTGCGGGCGGACGCCTACGACGGCAACCCGGCCAACCGCAGGGAGACCATCGCCCGGTACGACCAGCCACGCGGCGACATCCTCGTCGGCGGCCGGGCGGTCACCGGCTCGCGGGACACCGGGGAGCACCTGCGGTACGAACGGACGTACACGGACGGGCCGTTGTACGCCCCGGTGACCGGCTTCGCCTCCCAGGAGTACGGGACGACCCTGCTGGAGCACACCGAGGACGGGGTGCTGTCCGGAACCGACCCGGCGCTCGCGCCACTGCCGCTGTGGAACGACTTCACGCGGTCCCGCAGCCCGGGCGGTCACGTCGAGACGACGATCCACCCGGCGGCGCAGCGGGCCGCGTTCGAGGGGCTGCGCTCGCGCAAGGGCGCGGTGGCGGCGGTGGAGCCGTCGACCGGGCGGATCCTGGCGCTGGTGTCGGTGCCGTCGTACGACCCGCAGCCGCTGTCGGGGAACGGGACGGAGGCGCGGGAGACCTGGGCCCGGCTGAACGCCGATCCGGACAAGCCGATGCTGAACCGCGCGGTGCGGCAGACGTATCCGCCCGGTTCCACGTTCAAGGTGGTGACCGCGGCGGCGGCGCTGGACGCGGGTGTGGTCACGGACCTCGACGCGCCGACGGACTCGCCGGAGCCGTACCGGCTGCCGGGGACGACGACGGCCCTGACGAACTCCTCCCGCGGCTGCGCGGACGCCTCGGTGCGGGAGGCGTTCGTCTGGTCCTGCAACACGGTGTTCGCGAAGCTGGGGGTGACGACCGGGCTGGAGCACATGACGGCCACCGCGCACGGCTTCGGGTTCAACCACGCGGGCCTGCGGATCCCCTTCTCCGTGGCGCGCAGCACCTTCGACACCACGATGGACCGGGCCCAGCTCGCCCTGTCGTCGATCGGCCAGTACAACACCCGGGCCACCCCGTTGCAGATGGCGATGGTGGCGGCGGCCGTCGCCAACAACGGGCAGGTGCGGCAGCCGTACCTGGTGGAGCGGTCCACGCGGGCGGGCGGCAGCACGGTGGCGACGGCCGGGTCGCGGCCGGCGCGGCGGGCGATGCACCCGTCGACGGCACGGCGGATGCAGGAGCTGATGCGCGAGGTGGTCGAGAAGGGCACCGGCACCAACGCCGCGATCCCCGGTGCGGTGGTGGGCGGCAAGACCGGCACCGCCCAGCACGGCCTGGGCAACTCCGGCACGCCGTACGCCTGGTTCGTCGCCTGGGCGCAGGGCGAGCGGGACGCGCAGGCGCGGGTGGCCGTGGCGGTGGTGGTGGAGGACGCGGCGGCGAACCGGCGGGAGATCAGCGGCGGCGGGACGGCGGCGCCCGTCGCCCGGGCGGTGATGGAGGCGGTCCTCAACTCAGCCTCCTCATAACGCACTTGATGTGCTCACTGGGCGAGACGGGGGTACCGGAGGGACGCCGGGCCGACTTACGGTCCGCCGCATGACCGAAACCGCCGTGCACGAACTCGCCCAGGTGAACATCGCACGCCTGCTGGCCCCGTTGGACTCCCCTCGGCTCAAGGACTTCGTCGACGCGCTGGACCCGGTGAACGGGGACGCGGAGGCCGCCGACGGCTTCGTGTGGCGCCTGGTCGGGGACGCGGGGAACGCGACGGACGTGCCGGTCTTCGGGGACCGGTGGATGATCGTCAACCTGTCGGTGTGGCGGGACACGGACGCGCTCACCGCGTTCATGTACCGGGGCCGTCACCGCGAGATGCTCGCCCGGCGCCGCGAGTGGTTCGAGCGCGTCGAGGAGGCGATGGTCGCCCTGTGGTGGGTCCCGGCGGGACACCGCCCGACGGTGGCGGAGGCGGAGGCACGCGTTCTCCACCTGCGCGCCCACGGCCCCACGCCGTACGCCTTCACGCTGCGCACGGCCTTCCCGGCGGGCGCGTCGGAACCGGCGACGGGCGAGGCGCCGGAGGGGCTGGGCTGCTCGGCGCTCTAGGGGTGCTGTCCGGACAGGTCGGTGGCGCGGCCCAGAACCCTCCGGGGCCGCGCCCGCACCCCTCCGGCCGGCGAAGGGACCGGCTGCTAAGTCTGGCCCCGTCGCCGCCCCGCCACGACCCCCACCCCAGGCCTGGGCGCACCGGTCGAGAACCACCAGGAGACCCCCACCATGCCCGACCCCGCTCCCGCGGCGAGGAACCTCAGCCGTGCGATCGACGCCGCCGACAGCCGGCAGGTCGTCGAAGCCTCCCGTGACTTCGTCGAGCAGCTCACCTTTGCGACGGCCGACGACATCCTCGCCATGCTCCGGGAGGTCCTCACCGAGGACTGGACGGCCCTGCCGCCCTGGGCCAGAAACCTCGCCTACCGCCTTGCTTGTCTGCAACGCCCCGACGACCCACAGCTGCTGAGGGAAGCCGCCGCCGACCTCCTGTCCGTCGGGCCCGACTGGGACACCTTCGCCGAGGGCCTCCAGCGGCGCGCCGACGAACTGGACTGACATCCTCGCCGCCCTGAAGGACGGCGATTCCCGCCCACCGCGCCGTTGAAGGCTGCGGTGTCGGGTGGGTTCCTGCTTCGCTGCGCGGAGCCGGGACGAGTCCCGGTCCCACCTGCACTCCACAGGCTGATACCGCCGGTCCGGCGGCCTCGGCGACGTTGACCGCCGCGTTGATGTCCCGGTCCAGGACCGCCCCGCACGCCCGACACGTCCACACGCGGACGTTCGACGGCTTGGCCCGTCCTTGACGCCGCACTGCGAGCACACCTGACCGGTGGGCTCGAAGCGGCCGATCCGGTGGAAGGCGCGCCCGTACCGGGCGGCCTTGTACTCCAGCATGCTCACGAACGCCGACCATCCGGCGTCGTGCACGGACGTGGCCGGGCGCGTGCGGGCGAGCACCTTCACCGCCAGGTCCTCCACGGCGACCGCTTGGTTCTCGCGGATCAGCCTGGTGGAGAACTGGTGGTGGAACTCGTAGCGCATCCGCCCGATAGACCGTTCGTCAACAAGTCGTGCCGGAGGGATTGACGACCTTGCTGACAGGCAGTCTCATAAGTGGGGTGAACCACCGGTAACCCGAGACGCCCACGAGGTGGAACCGCCATGACGACCCTGACGGAAGCCGACGCGCTGGACGGCCTGCGCGACGCGCTCGGCCTGCTCAAGGACCGCGAGCAGGTCGCCCAGCGGCTGCTCGACTCTTCCGCCAAGCACTCCTTCGACCCGGACAAGGAGCTGGACTGGGAGGCGCCCTTCGAGGAGGGCAAGTGGTTCTGGCCTCCCGAGCTGGTGTCCCTGTACGACACCCCGATGTGGAAGCGGATGAGCGAGGAGCAGCGCATCCTGCTGTCCCAGCACGAGGCCGCGGCCCTCGCCTCGCTCGGCATCTGGTTCGAGATCATCCTCATGCAGCTGCTGGTGCGGCACATCTACGACAAGTCCGCGACGAGCGCCCACGTGCGGTACGCGCTCACCGAGATCGAGGACGAGTGCCGGCACTCCAAGATGTTCGCCCGGCTGATCACCCACGGCGGCACCCCCTGGTACCCCGTCAGCCGCGTCCACCAGCAGCTCGGCCGGCTGTTCAAAACCATCTCCACCACCCCGGGCTCCTTCACGGCCACCCTGCTCGGCGAGGAGGTCCTGGACTGGATGCAGCGGCTCACCTTCCCCGACGAGCGCGTGCAGCCGCTGATCCGGGGCGTCACGCGCATCCACGTCGTCGAGGAGGCCCGTCACGTGCGGTACGCGCGTGAGGAGCTGCGGCGCCAGATGGTGACCGCGCCGAAATGGTCCCAGGAGTTCACCCGCATCACCTCCGGCGAGTTCGCCCGGGTCTTCTCGGTCGCCTTCGTGAACCCGGACGTCTACACCAACGTCGGCCTCGACAAGCGCGAGGCCCTCGCCCAGGTGAAGGCCAGCGGACACCGGCGGGACGTGATGCAGCAGGGGTCCAAGCGGCTCACGGACTTCCTGGACGACATCGGGGTGCTGCGCGGCGTGGGCCGGCGCCTGTGGAAGTCGTCGGGGCTGCTGGCGTAGGCGGCGGACGGCGGGCCGCCGGCCGGGACCGCGGTTCCGGCCGCCCCCACCGGTCCGAGGTCCGGGCGGTTACGCTGCGGGGCATGACCTCGCAGGCCCCCACCCCCGCCTACCGGCGGCTCAGCGTCGAGGAGCGCCGCAGTCAGCTCCTCGACGCGGCCCTGTCCCTCTTCGCCGACAGCGCGCCCGAGGACGTCTCCCTGGACGACGTGGCGGAGGCGGCCGGGGTGTCGCGGCCCCTGGTCTACCGGTACTTCCCCGGCGGCAAGCAGCAGCTGTACGAGGCGGCCCTCGGGTCCGCCGCCGACGAGCTGCGGCACTGCTTCGACGAGCCGCACGAGGGCCCGCGGCTGCCCCGGCTGTCCCGGGCCCTGGACCGCTACCTGGCCTTCGTGGACGAGCACGGCGCGGGGTTCAGCGCGCTGCTCCAGGGCGGCAGCGTCGTGGAGACCTCCCGGACCACCGCGATCGTGGACGGCGTGCGCCGGGCCGCCGCCGAGCACATCCTGAGCCACCTGGGGATCGACGCGGCCGGGCCCCGCCTGCGGATGACGATCCGGATGTGGATCACCGCCGTGGAGGCCGCCTCGCTGATCTGGCTGGACGAGGACCGGCAGATCCCGGCGGGGGAACTGAGGGACTGGCTGGTGGAGCAGTTCGTGGCGGGCCTGGAGGTCACCGGACGGCGCGACGCGCAGACCGAGGAACTGGTCCGGGCGCTGGCGGCCGACGGCTGACCTGCGCCGTGCCCGGGCGGACGGCGGGCGCGGACCGGCCCCGCGCATGACGGACCCGGGCAGGCCCGGCGGACAGCGGACGTCGGCCTGCCCGGGTGATGGCGGACGTCGGCCCGGCCCGGTGGATGGCGGACACTGGTCCGGTGAAGAGTCAAGACACCCCCTTCGAGGGCGGCCCCATGGACGGCCGCGTGCTGCCGGTGCTGCTGGGCATGACCGGGCACCCGCCGAAGACGTACCGCATCCCCGTGCCGGCGCCCGACGGCGGTCCGGAGACCGTGCTGGTCTACCGGCGCACGCCCCGCGGGCACAGCGGGCGGACGGGGCTGGCCCGGGGGTGGAAGTACGTGTACGACCCCGATCCGGACCCGTCGGCGGGCCGGCCGCGCTGGCCGTGGTCACGGCCGGCCGCCCGTCCGGACGCCACGCCGCCGGGCAAGCCGGACGACGCGCACGGGTGACCCCGTTGCGCCGAACCGCGCACACCCGGCGCGCGGGCCGCGCGGGACCGTCTGATGCTCGCGATGCGGAGCGGAGAAGCCGCCCCGGATCGGAGGTGATGACGTGTCAGGAAGGTTGCTGCGCATGGTGTGCACGGTGGCGCTGGCCGCCGGAGCGGTGTTCGTTCCGCTGCCCGCGACGGCCGTGCCCGAGCCGTCGCCCGGCGGTGCGAGCGCCGGGCCGGAGCGGAGCGGGTCCGACGCGGCCACCGGGGCCGGGACGGGCGCGTCCGGGGCCGAAGGCCGGTCGGTCGCCGAGCTGCTGACGGATCTTCAGAGGCTGTACCGGGAGGCCGGCCGGGCCACCGAGACCTTCAACGCGACCGAGGAGCGGCTGCGGAAGCAGCGTGCCGAGACCGCGCGGCTGGACCGCGCCCTCGCCCGGGCGCGGCTGACCCTCCACGACAGCCGGGGCGCGGCCGGACGGCTGGCCCGGCAGCAGTACCAGAACAGCTCCGACCTCTCGCCCTACCTGCGGCTGCTGCTGGCGCGTGACCCGCAGCGCGCGCTGGAACAGCGGCACGTGATCGGCCGGGTGGCGCGTGAGCGGACCGAGACGGTGGGACGGCTGGCCGCCGGCGAGCAGCGGGCCGCCGCGCTCGCCCGCCGCGCCCGCAAGGCCCTCGACGACCAGCTCGTCCTCGCCGAGCGGCACCGCGAGCAGCGTGACGAGGTGCGTCGACGGCTCGGTGAGGTCGAGGAACTGCTCGCCACGCTCAGCACGGAGGAGCTGGCCGCTCTCGCCGAGCTGGAGCGGACGCGGACGGCCGAGCGGCAGGAGGAGTTCCTCGCCTCCGGAGCGCTGGGCTCCCCCGGACCCGGGCGCACCCCGACCGCGGCGGGTGAGCGGGCCGTGCGGTACGCCGTCGAGCAGGTCGGCAAGCCGTACGTGTGGGGGGCGGAGGGCCCGGAGGCGTTCGACTGCTCGGGGCTGACCTACGAGGCGTGGGGCGCGGCCGGGGCGCCCGTCCCGCGCACCAGCCAGGAGCAGTGGGCGCGGCTGGAGCGCGTCCCGCTGGACCGGCTGCGGCCCGGGGACCTGGTGGTGTACTTCCCCGAGGCGACCCATGTCGCCCTGTACCTCGGGGACGGGATGGTGGTGCAGGCGCCGCGTCCGGGGGCGCGGGTGAAGGTCTCCCCCATCGCCGCGAACCCGGTGCTGGGTGCGGTGCGCCCCGACCCGGGCGGGGAGCCCCTGCGGCACTACGAGCCGCCGGAGCTCCCCGAGGGGGCGACGGAGGGGTCCGACGCGGGTTACGCGGAGGCGGGGGCGCCGGCGGGGCCGGCCGCGGCGCCGGCGACCTCGGCCAGGTAGGCGTCCGCCCTGTCCGGGTCGAAGAAGAAGTTCTCCAGGTCGGACGGGTCGTCGAAGCAGTTGACGAAACGGTCCGCCACCGCCTGGAACCGCATGCCCGCGCCGAACAGGTTCAGCACGTGCTCGGGCGGCGGCGCGAGCATCGCGTTCGTCCACTTGGTGACGTGCCGGGCGGTCTCCCAGTAGCGGTCGAAGGTCTGCTGCATCCAGGTCTCGTCGAAGGGCTTGTCGCCGTGTTCGAGGATGGAGGCGAGGTAGGAGGCGGCGCACTTGGACGCCGAGTTGGAGCCCTGGCCGGTGATCGGGTCGTTGGCGACGACCACGTCGGCGACCCCGAGGACCGTCCCGCCGCTGGGCAGCCGCCCGATGGGGTTGCGGACGGTGGGGGCGTAGCGGCCGGCGAGGGTGCCGCCCGCGTCGGTGAGTTCGACGCCGGGGGTGCGCTCGTACTCCCAGGGGAGGAACGTCTTCATCAGGTCCAGGGTGAGGGCGAGGTGCTCGCCCGGGTCCTTGACGTCCCTGAAGGCGTCCAGCGGGCCGCCGGGGATGCCCTCCCAGAACAGGATGTCGGCGCGGCCCGTGGTGGTGAGGGTCGGCATGATGAACATCTCGCCGACGCCGGGCACCACGTTGCAGCGGACGGCCTCGGTGTCCGGGTGCTCAGGGCGGGGCGCGAGTCCGTGCACGTAGGCGACCGCGAGGGCGCGCTGCGGCTCGCTGTACGGGGAGCGTCCGGCGTCGCGGCCGAACATCTGCACCAGCTCGCCCTTGCCGGCCGAGACCAGCACGAGGTCGTAGGCGCGGGAGAAGTAGTCGAGGTCGCCGACGGCCACGCCGTGGATGACCAGTTGGCCGCCGCGCTGCGCGAAGGTCTCCATCCAGCCGGCCATCTTCACCCGCTGGTCCACGGACTGCGCGTAGCCGTCGAGCATGCCCAGCCAGTTGATGGCGCGCTGGGTGGGGCCCGGGTCGTGGGAGCCGGGGGCGGCGACCGAGACGCCCAGGCCGCGGATCTTCGGCGCCTGGGACTCCCAGAAGTTCAGCTGGAGGTCGCGCTCGTGCTGGAGCGCGGTGTGGAACATGCACTGCGTCGACATCACCCGGCCGGTGCGTATCTCGTCCGCGGTCCGGTTCGACATCAGGGTGACGTCGTAGCCGTGCGACTGGAGGCCGAGGGCGAGCTGGAGACCGGACTGGCCGGCTCCGACGACGAGTATCTTCCGCATACGGGGGTGACTCCTACTCGGGGGTTTCGTCGAGCGCGTGGCCCACGAGGGACAACAGGGTCTCGATGGCCGAGATCCGGCTGCGCGCGTCCATGATCAAGACGGGTATGTGCGCGGGGATCGTCAACGCCTCCCGCACGTCCTCCGGTTCGAAGCGCTCACTGCCGTCGAAGTGGTTGACCGCGACGACGTACGGCAGTCCGCAGCTCTCGAAGTAGTCCAGGGCCGGCCAGCAGTCCTTCAGCCGCCGGGTGTCGGCGAGGACGACCGCGCCGATCGCGCCGCGCACCAGGTCGTCCCACATGAACCAGAAGCGCTGCTGGCCGGGGGTGCCGAAGAGGTAGAGCACCAGGTCGTCGTCGAGCGTGATGCGGCCGAAGTCCATGGCCACCGTGGTGGTGAGCTTCTCCGGCGTGGCGGTGAGGTCGTCGGTGCCCTCGCTCGCCTCGGTCATCAGCGCCTCGGTCTGCAGCGGAGTGATCTCCGAGACCGCGGTGACGAGGGTGGTCTTGCCGACGCCGAAGCCGCCGGCCACGACTATCTTCGTGGCGATCGGCGCCCGGGTGCGGTCGGTCTGCCAGGGCAGCAGGGGCTCGTCGCCTTCGACGAGCGGGGAGACACCGGGGGCGGCGTCAGAGACGGCGGAGTCCACTCAGCACCCTTTCCAGCAACGCGCGGTCGGGGCGGCCCGTGCCGTGGCCGGTCCCGGTCCCGTGGACACGGATCTTTCCCTGGTCCGCCAGGTCGCTGAGCAGGACGCGGACCACGCCGAGCGGCATCCTCAGCAGCGCGGCGATCTCGGCCACCGTCCGCATCCGGCGGCAGAGTTCGACGATGGCCCTGCTCTCCGGCATGACCGCCGAGAGCCCGCCGCTCGTCAGTTCCTTACGCTCCTCGGGGGCCTCCAGGGCGGCCGTGCTCGCCACGAAGGTCTCCACGAGCAGGACGTGGCCGAAACGGGTCCGGCCCCCGGTCAGTGAGTAGGGGCGGACGCGGGCGGGTTTGCGGTCGCCGCCGCGGACCGGTAGCTGTTTCCTGGACGTACTGCTCATCGGGTGCTCCCGGTGGACTCGGTCTCCAGGGACTGGCGCAGTTCGTGCCGCAGTTCGGGGGTCAGGACGTGGCCGGCCCGGCCGACGAACAGGGCCATGTGGTAGGCGACCACGCTCATGTCGCAGTCCGCGGAGCCGTGCACGCCGAGCAGCGAGCCGTCGCTGATCGACATGATGAACAGGCTGCCCTCGTCCATCGCGACCATGGTGTGCTTGACCGGCCCGGAGTCCATCAGCTTGGCGGCGCCGACGGTGAGGCTGCCGATGCCGGAGACGATGGTCGCGAGGTCGGCTGCGGAGCCGCGGGGGCCGGTGCGCGTCTCGGCGCGCGCGGCGCGGGCGGCGGTGACCCGGTCGGCGTCGGAGGACAGCAGCAGCAGTCCGTCGGAGGAGACCACCGCGACGGAGAGGATGCCGGGCACCTCCTCGACGAGGTTGGTCAGCAGCCAGTGCAGGTTGCGGGCCTCACTGCTCAGTCCGAAGGTACTGGGCGCGGTCAACTGCTTGCCTCCTCGACGGTGCCCCCCGTGGCTTCTTCGTTCGCGGCCGCCGTGGTGCCGGTGGTGTCCCCGGCGTCCCGGGCGCGTGCCGCCTGCGGTGCGGTGGCGGCGGACGGTGCCCGGTGGGGCCCCGTCTGCTCGTTGATCTCCGCCTCGACGTCCCGGTAGCCGGCTTCCGCCCCCCGGCGGAAGCCGCCGAGGCGGCGGCGCAGGGCCTCCGCGTCCACGGCGCCGGTGCGCGGCCGTGGGGTCTCGGCGGGTGCGGTGATCCTGGGTGTGCGCTTGGGCAGGCCCTTGGCGGTGACCGGTTCAGGGGCCTCGGGCCCGGGCTCGTCGGCCGCGGCCGGGCCGTCGGGCACCCGGGCGTGCTCGGTGTCCTCCCCGGCGTCGGTGCGGGTCGCGGCGTCGGCGCCCGCGCCGGTCTGCTGGGCGGGGACGGCCGGGGAGGCGGCGGGAGCGTCGTCAAGGGCGTCCGGCGTGCCGCCTCGGTGGTCCGGTCCGGTCGCGCGGTCGTCGCCCGGCTGCGACGGGGCCGGGATCAGCAGCTCCATCGTGGTCTCGGCGGGCCGCTGCGGCGGTTCGGGGCGGGCGGGGCCGTCCTGTCCGGCATGGTCGGCGGGCGCGTCGGCGTCTGCGGGGGCGCCGGGGGCGGGCGCGTCGGCGTCGGCGTCGGCGGAGGTTCTGGTGCTCGCCGTGTCGGCGGACGCGTCGGCGTTCACTGTGTCGGCGTCCGGGGCGGCGGCGCCGGGGGTGTCCGGCTCCTCGGCGTCCGCGCCGGGGAGGGTGTCGGAGGCAGCGGCGGCGGGGGCGTCCGCGTCGTGGGGCTCGCCGGGGGCGTCCGCGTCGTGGCCGGCGGCCCGCTGCTCGCCGGGTTCCTGCCCTGCGGAGCCGGCCGGGTCGGTCGCGTCCTCGGCCGCCGCGTGGTCCACCCGCTCCGAGGCGTCCGGGCCGGGGCGGCCGGCGTCACGCGCCACCGCGTCCCGCGCCGCGTCGTCGGGGAGGTCGTCCGCCGTGTTGTCGGTGAGGTCGTCCGCCCGGGGCTCCTCGGCCCCGTGGGACGGGCCCTCCCGGTCCGCCGGGTCCGGCCGTCCGGGCTGCTCCGGCTCCTCGGCCGCCGCGGCTTCCTCCCGGCGCAGGGACCGCTCCGCGAGGTCGACCAGCGGGTCGTCGCTCTCGGTGCGGCCGTGCAGGACGTTGGAGTTGGCCTCGGCGTCGGCGCCCGGCAGCGCGTAGGACGCCGCGCCGCCCGGTACGGGACCGGTGGCGGGTACGGCGGACGGGGTGGGCGCGGCGAGCAGGGGCTGGGGGACGACGACGACCGCGGCGATCCCGCCCTGCTTCTGCTCCCGCAGCTTCACCCGCAGGCCGTGCCGCTGGGCCAGCCGGGCGACGACGTACAGGCCGAGGCCGAGGCCGTCCTCGCCCTCCTGCTCGTAGGGGGCCTCCGGGTCGAACGCGGTCAGGCGCTCGTTGAGCCGCTCCAGCCGGTCGGCGGCCATGCCGATGCCCTCGTCCTGGACGGAGAGCATGACCTCGCCGTTCTCCATCAGCCAGCCGGAGATCTCGACGGGCAGGTCGGGCGGGGAGAACGAGGTGGCGTTCTCCATCAGCTCGGCCAGCAGGTGGGACAGGTCGTCGGCGGCGAACCCGGCGATGTGCGCGTGCGGCGGCAGCGCGGCGATGCGGACGCGCTCGTACCGCTCGATCTCGCTGACGGCGGCGCGCACCACGTCGACCAGGGGCACCGGCCCGGCGGTGCGCTGGACGTGCTCGGTGCCGGCGAGGACGAGGAGGTTCTCGCTGTGCCGGCGCATCACCGTGGCGAAGTGGTCCAGCTTGAACAGGGTGGCGAGCCGGTCCGGGTCGTCCTCGCGCTCCTCCAGCGACTCGATGACGCCCAGTTGCCGTTCCACCAGCCCGAGGGTGCGCAGGGCGAGGCTGACGAAGGTGCCGCCGATGCTGGTGCGCAGGCGTTCCAGGTGGGCGGCCGACTCGGCGAGTTCGGCGCGCAGTTCCTCGCGCGCGTCGGCCATCTTCTGGCGCTGGCCGACGAGGTGCTTGCGGTCGGCCTCCAGGGTGGCCACGCGCTCGGCGAGCCCGGCGGCATGCGCGTGCAGGGCGTTGACAGAACGGACCACCTGGGCGAACTCGTCGTTGCGGCCGGTGAAGGTGATCGGGTCCTCGCCGGCCGGGTTCTCGGCCTCCGCGAGCCGTGCGCTGCCGCGCCGCAGCACGGACAGGGGACGGGTGAGGGTGCGCGCCATCGCGGTGGCGATGGCGACGGCGACCAGCATCAGCGCGCCGAGGACGGCGACCCGGATCTCCAGGGCGGTGACGTCGTCGTCCCGGAGCTGGGCGAGTTCCTTGCTGCGCTTCTCGTAGAGGGAGGACTCCACGCCGCGCATGGTCTCGACGCGGGCGGTGAGCGCGGCCTGGAGCTTCTTGGCGTCGGTGGAGAGGTCGCCGTCGGAGAGGGCGGGCGCGTCGGTGAGCCTGGCGAGGTACTTCTCGGCGGAGTTGACCTCGTGGCCGGTGACGGTGGCGTCGTAGGAGGAGCGGGCGGCCTTGGGGGCGGTGTCGCGGAAGGCGGCGAGGGCGGCGTCGGAGCGCACCCGGGCTTCCATGGCGGCGGCGGTCAGTGCGTCGCGCCGCTTGGTGTCGGCCTCCGAGGAGACGGCGGTGGTGGTCGCCGCGCCGGTGAGGGGGTCGACGACGGTCTGGGTGGTGCTCGGCACGCTGAAGGCGGCGAGCAGCAGTCCCCGGGCGGCGGCGGCCTGCTGGACGGCGGTGTCGAGGTCGGCGAGGGAGTGCGCGCCGGAGCCCGCGCGCGGCGGGGTCCGGTCGGCCAGCCGCTCGGCGAGCCGGTGCAGTTCGGTGATCGCGGCGGAGTAGGCGCCGTGCGCTTCGAGAGCACTGCTCTTGCCGGTGAGCGCCGCTCTGCGGACGGCGGCGACGGCGTCGAGGCCGTCGCGCAGCGCGTCGGAGGTGTCGGAGTCGGCGCGCACCTCCTCGACGAGGCGGTCGACGCGGGCGCTGTGCTGCTCAGAGGGCGCCTTGGACCGGGGGCGGCCGGCCGCGATGTAGGAGGTGACCTCGTCGCGCTCGTCGGCCAGGGAGTGGGCGAGGCTGAGCGCGTCCTGGGTCTGCTCGGCGAGGGTCACCAGGTCCTGGGCGTCGCTGAGTTCGGCCGAGGCGGCGAGCACGGAGGGCGCACCGGCTCCGGCGATCGCCGCGGCCACGACGGCGACGGCCACGATGAGCCGGTTGCGTACGTGGGTGGGGCGGCCCTTGCCGACGGTGGGCGTCCGTTCGGCGTCCCCCGTCGGGGTCGGCTGCTTGCCTGGGCGACGAGGCCGCGTCTTCTGCACCGGTGCTCGCATTCCTGACTCGTGTACCCGTGGGTCGGGTGACGCTCCGTCAACGGGCGGGTCCGCGCCTCACCGAGCCGTCCACGCCACCCGGGCGGCAGGACCGCCAACGCCCGACCCTCCCAGCGGGGGAGGACAGGGAAAGCGCATCACCTGACCCGCCACTCGAAGGAGTGAACATCGGACGGGAGTTGGTGGGCAAGTTCCGCGGCGCGGCGCAGGGGCCTTGACCGGCACGCCGGTTGGACGTGCGGGGCGGGCGGTGGCAATATTCGCCGCCACGCGTTCGGGGAGGTCTGCATTACGCCCCAAACCCGGCACCTGACCTGCGCCGCCGCGGGGATCCGGGGCAGGAGGGGCGGCCTTCGCGGTCGTTGTGAAGGGGTCGTGCAGACTGGCCGGATGCGCACTGAGCTGGTTTCGGAACCCGGGGACGCGGGCCGCCCCAACGAGGACTTCGCGAGTGTGGGCCTCCCCGCGTCGGGGGAGGGCGGCACCCTCGTGGTGCTGGACGGGGTGACGCCGCCGCCGGACGGCACCGGCTGTCTCCATTCCGTCCCCTGGTTCACGGCGCGCCTGGGCGGGGCCCTGTCCGAACTGACCGTTTCGCTGCCCGGTGTGCCGTTGGCCGACCTGCTGGCCCGGGCGATCTCCCGTACCGCCGCCGCCCACGCGGACACCTGTGACCTTTCTCACCCTCGCACGCCGCAGGCCACCGTGGTGCTGGCCCGCTGGTCCCCCGGCGAGGTCGAGTACCTGGTGCTGTCGGATTCGGCGTTGCTGGTGGAGGCGCCCGGGGGTGGGGTGACCGCTCTGCTGGACGACCGGCTCGCCCTGCTCCCCCGTTCGGCGCTGGCGACGGACGCGCTGGTGGACGCCACGGTGCGCAACCGGGAGGGCGGCTTCTTCACGGCGGCCGCGGACCCGTCGGTGTCCGCCCGCGCGGTGACCGGGTCGCTGCCGCGCGCGGAGGTGCGGGCCCTGGCCGCGCTGACGGACGGGGCCACCCGCTGGGTGGAGCGGTTCGGCGAGGGCGACTGGGCGGACTGCCTGGCCCTGGTGCGCAAGGAGGGGGCGCGGGCGCTGGTGGACCGGGTGCGGGAGCTGGAGCGGGCCGACACGGAGCGGGTCCTGCTGGGCCGGAGCAAGACGCACGACGACGCGACGGTGGTGTTCGTGGAACTGTGAGCGGGGCGGCTCCGACTGTCCGGGGTGCGCTCAGATGTCGTCCTGTCTCGGACTCGCTCAGGGGTCGTCCTGTCTCGGACGCACTCAGATGTCGTCCTGTCCGGACGCGCTCCCGTGTCGTCGCGGGCGGCGTGCGGGCACCGCCCCGGCGGGCCGGCCGGGAGCGGCCCGGGGAGGCGACCCGGGAGGCGGCCGGCGGCAGCCGGGGCGGCCGGCGGCAGCCGGGGCGGCCGGCGGCAGCCGGGGCGGCTACTTCTCCATCTCCTGGTTGAGCCGGTTCAGCAGGCGGGCGAGTTCCGTGACCTCGGTGGAGTCCCAGTGGGCCAGGCGTCCGGCGTAGCGGGCGCGGCGGGCCTCGCGGACCCGGGTCACCCGTTCGCGTCCCTCCCCGGTGAGGGCGACCAGCCAGGCCCGGCCGTCGGCGGGGTCGGGTTCGCGGGTGACGAGGCCGAGGTCCTCGAGCGCGTGGACCTGACGGGACATCGTGGCCTTGCCGACGCCGATGTAGGCGGCGAGTTCGGTGGCCCGCTGCCGGCCGCATTCATCCAGTCGGACCAGCAGCCCGTAGGCGGAGGGCTCCAGGTCGGGGTGGACCTCCCGGGCCATCTCCCCCTGGTTGGCCCGGGCGCGCCGCAGCAGCACCGTCAACTCCCGCTCCAGGGCCAGGAATGCGGGCTGTTCCAGCCGGTCCCCGGCTGCCGGGGCGGCGGCCCGGTCGCCGCCGCCGTTTCCGTTGTCGTGCACGTCGGCCCCTGCCTCGGTCGTGCGGGTGGTGAGTGTCGCGCCAAGTGGCGACGTGGTCGCGGCTTGGCCAGTATTTCGCAGGCGTAGACCAACGGCAGCTCCCGGACTCTTCCCCCCGCTCCGCGTTCCGGCGTGCGCGGCCTCTCCATCAGGCGCCCGAGTGGCATGCCCACACCATGCGAGGCGGGTCACGGTCCGGGGCCCGGCCGACCCCCACCGGCCCACGACCCACGGAGACACGTCCATGCCCCTCCGCAGAACCCGCGCGTCGCGCGCCGCCGGTCCGTCCGGCGTCTCCCGCATACCCCGCACGACCGTCGCGGCGGCGACCCTGCTCGCCCTCCTCTCCCTCCCCCACACCGCCCGGGCGGACGAGCCCGGCCCCGTCGCTCCCCCGCGCGGGTCCGCCCACATGGGCATGGGCGTCGTCGCCCACGACGGCCGCTCGGGAACCCCGCCCGCCGACCGCGCCACCCAGACGGAGGGCGTGGACGTCTCCAGCCACCAGGGCGACGTCGCCTGGCAGACGCTCTGGGACAGCGGCGTGAAGTGGGCCTTCGTGAAGGCCACCGAGGGGACGTACTACCGCAACCCCTACTTCGCGCAGCAGTACAACGGCTCCTACGACGTGGGCATGATCCGCGGCACCTACCACTTCGCGACCCCCGACACGGCGAGCGGGGCCGCCCAGGCGGACTACTTCGTGGACCGCGGCGGCGGCTGGAGCCCGGACGGCAGGACGCTCCCGGGCGCGCTCGACATCGAGTGGAACCCGTACGGCGACGCCTGCTACGGCAAGTCGCAGAGCGGGATGGTGAGCTGGATCCGCGACTTCCTGGACCGCTACCGGGCGCGCACCGGCCGTCATGCCGTGATCTACACGGCGACGAGCTGGTGGAAGCAGTGCACCGGCAACTACGCCGGCTTCGCCTCGACGACCCCGCTGTGGATCGCCCGGTACGCCTCCACGGTCGGTGAACTGCCCGCGGGCTGGGGCGCCTACACGATGTGGCAGTACACCTCGACCGGCCCGACCGTCGGCGACCACAACCGCTTCAACGGCACCGTCGACCGGGTCCGCGCCCTCGCCCAGGGCTGACCCCGCGCGCCTCCCGGCTCCCCGGCCGCACGGGGGGCGCGGGGGTGCGCGGCCGGTCCGCACGCGGCCGGGCGCACGGGTACCGGGACGCACGGAGAGGCCCGGGCCTCCCTCACGAAAACCCGGGCCTCCCCTATCCGGCCACCGCCGTCACACGGCGACCGGAACCTCCGGCGCGGCGCCCTCGGTGGCCGGGGCCAGCGCCAGTTCGAGGACCTGGCGGACGTCGGTGACGGCGTGGACGTCCAGCTTGTCCAGCACTTCCTCGGGCACGTCGTCCAGGTCGGGCTCGTTGCGCTTGGGGATGATCACCGTGGTGATCCCCGCCCGGTGCGCGGCGAGCAGCTTCTGCTTCACCCCGCCGATCGGCAGCACCCGTCCGGTCAGCGAGACCTCACCGGTCATCGCCACGTCGGTGCGGACCAGCCGTCCGGAGAGCAGCGAGGCCAGCGCCGTGGTCATCGTGATGCCGGCGCTCGGGCCGTCCTTGGGCACCGCGCCCGCCGGGAAGTGGATGTGCGCGCCCCGGTCCTTCAGGTCGCCCACCGGCAGCTCCAGCTCGGCGCCTCGGCTGCGCAGGTAGCTCAGGGCGATCTGGGCGGACTCCTTCATCACGTCACCCAGCTGGCCGGTCAGGGTCAGCCCGGCGGCGCCCGTCTCCGGGTCGGCCAGGGACGCCTCCACGTAGAGCACGTCGCCGCCCGCGCCGGTCACCGCGAGCCCGGTCGCCACGCCCGGCACGGAGGTGCGGCGCTCGGCCGGGTCCTGGGCGGACTCGGGCACGTGGTGCGGCCGTCCGATCAGACCGCGCAGGTCGTCGGCGGTGACGGTGAAGGGCAGCTCGCGCTCGCCCAGTTCGTGCTGGGCGGCCACCTTGCGCAGCAGCCGGGCGACGGACCGCTCCAGATTCCGCACGCCCGCCTCGCGGGTGTACTCGCCGGCCAGCTTGCGCAGTGCCCCCTCCTCCAGCGTCACCTCGTCGGGGGCCAGCCCGGCGCGCTCCAGCTGACGCGGGAGCAGGTGGTCGCGGGCGATGACGACCTTCTCGTCCTCGGTGTAGCCGTCCAGCCGGACGATCTCCATGCGGTCCGCCAGGGCCTCCGGGATGGCCTCCAGGACGTTGGCGGTGGCGAGGAAGACGACGTCGGACAGGTCCAGCTCGACCTCCAGGTAGTGGTCCCGGAAGGTGTGGTTCTGCGCCGGGTCGAGGACCTCCAGCAGGGCGGCCGAGGGGTCGCCGCGGAAGTCGGAGCCCACCTTGTCGATCTCGTCGAGCAGCACGACCGGGTTCATCGACCCGGCCTCCTTGATCGCCCGCACGATGCGTCCGGGCAGGGCGCCGACGTAGGTGCGCCGGTGGCCGCGGATCTCCGCCTCGTCGCGGACACCGCCGAGGGCGACCCGGACGAACGTGCGGCCCATGGCGTGGGCGACGGACTCGCCAAGGCTGGTCTTGCCGACGCCGGGCGGGCCCACCAGGGCCAGGACGGCTCCACCGCGACGGCCCCCGACCACACCGAGTCCGCGCTCGGCGCGCCGCTTGCGGACCGCCAGGTACTCGGTGATGCGCTCCTTCACGTCCTGCAGGCCGGCGTGCTCGGCGTCGAGGACCGCCTGGGCGCCCGGGATGTCGTACGCGTCCTCGGTGTGCTCGTTCCACGGCATCTCGAGGACGGTGTCGAGCCAGGTGCGGATCCAGGAGCCCTCGGGCGACTGGTCGGAGGCGCGCTCCAGCTTGTCGACCTCCTTGAGGGCGGCCTCCCGGACCTTCTCGGGCAGGTCGGCGGCCTCCACGCGGGCGCGGTAGTCGTCGGACTCCTCGCCCTCCTGCTCGCCGTTCAGCTCGCGCAGTTCCTTGCGGACGGCCTCCAGCTGGCGGCGCAGCAGGAACTCGCGCTGCTGCTTGTCGACGCCCTCCTGGACGTCCTTGGCGATGGACTCGGCGACGTCCTGCTCGGCGAGGTGGTCGCGCAGCTGCTGGGTGGCCAGCTTCAGCCGGGCCACCGGGTCGGCGGTCTCCAGCAGGGCCACCTTCTGCTCGGTGGAGAGGAAGGGGGAGTAGCCGGAGTTGTCGGCGAGCGCGGAGACGTCGTCGATGGCCTGGACCCGGTCCACGACCTGCCAGGCGCCGCGCTTGCGCAGCCATGCGGTGGCCAGCGCCTTGTACTCCTTGACCAGCTCGGCCACCTGGCCCGGCAGGGGGTCGGGCACGTTCTCCTCGATGCGGGTGCCCTCCACCCACAGCGCCGCGCCCGGTCCGGTGGTGCCGGCGCCGATGCGGACGCGGTCGCGGCCCCGGATCAGGGCGCCGGGGTCGCCGTCGGCCAGTCGTCCGACCTGCTCGACCGTGCCCAGCACGCCGGTGCCGGCGTAGGTGCCGTCCAGGCGCGGGACCAGCAGGACCCGGGGCTTGCCGGGCGTCGACCGGGCGGCGGCCTGGGCCGCTTCCACGGCGGCGCGCACCTCGGAGTCGCTCAGGTCCAGCGGGACCACCATCCCGGGCAGCACGACCTCGTCGTCGAGCGGCAGCACGGGCAGGGCGAGCGATGCGGACTCAGTAGCCATGATCTCCCCTTCGGCAGTCAAGTTGAGTTCTACCGACTCAATGCAGGGGTGCCGCCGAATGTTCCCGGGGCCGTGTTCGCTGTCAGCGATCATCGCCGTGGGGGGGGCCTGCCAAGATGAACGCATGTCCACCCCGTACGTCATCCCCGAAGTCCTGGACCGCCGCGAGGGCCCGTACGGCGAGGTCGTCCTGCGCCGTCACGGGGACCTGCTCCAGATCATCGCGAACGGCTGCTTCCTGATGGACACCTCCGACGGCCGTTCGGAGCGGCTGCTGGTCGACGCGGCGCTGGAGGCGCTGGACGCGGCCGACGCGCGGGCCGGCCGTCCGCCGCGGCCGGGGCCACGCGTCCTGATCGGCGGGCTCGGCGTCGGCTTCTCGCTCGCCCACGCCGCCGGCGGGACGCGGTGGGGAGGCATCACGGTGGTGGAGCGGGAGCCGGCCATCATCGACTGGCACCGCCACGGCCCGCTGGCCGGCCTGTCGGCCGAGGCCCTGGCCGACCCGCGCACCGAGATCGTGGAGACGGACCTGGTGGGGTACGTCCATGAGACGTCCGACACGTTCGACGCGCTCTGCCTCGACATCGACAACGGGCCCGACTGGACCGTCACCGAGGACAACGAGGGCCTCTACACGCCCGCCGGACTGGCGGCGTGCGCGCGGGTGTTGAGGCCGCACGGCGTGCTCGCGGTGTGGTCCGCCAAGCCCTCTCCGGAATTCGAGGGAACCTTGCGGAATGCCGGGTTCCGGCAGGTGCGTACCGAAGAGATCCCCGTTGCCCGGGGCGTTCCCGACGTCGTGCACCTCGCCGTCCGCCCTGGATAGCAAAGCCGCCGCGACTCCCCGTACGCTGCTGCACTGACGCGGGTCCTCCCCGCGTCGATCGCACTCATGGGCAGAGCACGGATTCACCCCACGGTTTCCGGAAAAGCACACTTCAGGGGCGGGCGATGGAGCAGACACAGACCTCCCACAACGGCACGGCGGCCCCCGGCGCGCAGCGCCGGATCCTGGTGGTCGAGGACGACGCGACGATCGTGGACGCCATCGCGACCCGCCTGCGCGCCGAGGGATTCCTGGTGCAAACGGCCGGTGACGGTCCGTCCGCCGTCGACACGGCGGAGGCATGGCAGCCCGACCTGCTGATCCTCGACATCATGCTGCCCGGCTTCGACGGCCTGGAGGTCTGCCGCCGGGTCCAGGCCCAGCGGCCGGTGCCGGTGCTGATGCTGACCGCGCGCGACGACGAGACGGACATGCTGGTCGGCCTCGGCGTGGGCGCCGACGACTACATGACCAAGCCGTTCTCCATGCGGGAGCTGGCGGCCCGCGTGCACGTCCTGCTGCGCCGCATGGAGCGGGCCGCCCTGGCGGCCACCACCCCGCGCAGCGGCATCCTGCGCATGGGCGAGCTGGAGATCGACCACGCACAGCGCAGGGTGCGGGTGCGCAGCGAGGACGTCCACCTGACGCCCACGGAGTTCGACCTGCTGGTGTGCCTGGCGAACACCCCGCGCGCGGTGCTCTCCCGGGAGCAGCTGCTCGCGGAGGTCTGGGACTGGGCGGACGCCTCCGGCACCCGGACCGTGGACAGTCACATCAAGGCGCTGCGCCGGAAGATCGGCGCCGAGCGCATCCGTACCGTGCACGGCGTGGGCTACGCCCTGGAGACGCCCACGCCATGAGCGACGGGCCGGCCGGACGCGGAGGAGCGCGGGGCCCGGAGCCCTGGGGCGGTGTGCGCCCGTTCTCGATCAAGACGAAGCTGGGCGCGCTGGTCGTCGTCTCGGTGCTGATCACCACCGGCCTGTCGGTGATCGCCGTGCACACCAAGACCGAGCTGCGCTTCATCACGGTGTTCTCGATGATCGCGACGCTGCTCATCACCCAGTTCGTGGCCCACTCGCTCACCGCGCCGCTGGACGACATGAACGCCGTCGCCCGGTCCATCTCGCACGGCGACTACACCCGCAGGGTGCGCGAGAACCGCCGGGACGAGCTGGGCGACCTGGCCCAGACGATCAACGCCATGGCCGACGAGCTGGAGGCCCAGGACCTCCAGCGCAAGGAGCTGGTGGCCAACGTCTCGCACGAGCTGCGCACCCCCATCGCGGGGCTGCGCGCTGTGCTGGAGAACATCGTCGACGGCCTCACCGAGGCCGACCCCGAGACCATGCGGACCGCGCTGAAGCAGACCGAGCGGCTGGGACGGCTGGTGGAGACGCTGCTGGACCTGTCCCGGCTGGACAACGGCGTCGTCCCGCTGAAGAGGCGCCGCTTCGAGGTGTGGCCGTACCTGTCGGGCGTGCTGAAGGAGGCCAACATGGTCGCCTCGGCGCGGGCGGGCATGGCGACCGGCTCCGGCAGCCACACGCGGACGGACGTGCACCTGAGCCTGGACGTCTCACCGCCGGAGCTGACCGCGCACGCCGATCCCGAACGCATCCACCAGGTGGTCGCCAACCTGATCGACAACGCGGTCAAGCACAGCCCGCCGCACGGCCGGGTGACGGTGCGGGCCCGGCACGGCGGACAGCCCGGGTCCCTGGAGCTCGAAGTGCTGGACGAGGGGCCCGGCATCCCGCGCACCGAGTGGCACCGGGTCTTCGAGCGGTTCAACCGGGGCAGCGTCAACCGGCCGCACGGTCCGGGCAGCGACGGCGGCACGGGCCTCGGTCTGGCGATCGCCCGCTGGGCCGTCGAACTCCACGGGGGCCGCATCCGGGTGGCCGAATCCGAGCGGGGTTGCCGGATTCTTGTCACTCTTCCAGGAGCCCCCGCCACCCGAGGTTGACGTAGGGTTCGAATCGGAGCCCGATGATCCACCCGCGTTCGCGCTGACGGACACGTGTGAGCAGGGACAAGCTCGTGCACGGGGTGCGCCGGGTCGATGCCGACCTGCCCCCGACCAGGGCCGATAAAGCGGAACCACGCTTGTTTCCCGCCATTTCCCGCGGTGAAACACCCTCCTTGATGTGACTTCCACGACGTTGCACGGGCCCGACCTGACCTTCTCGCGTTCAGGGGCGTAGCCTTGATTCCCGCTGTCCATCATCTTGTGAAGCGGAAGAGGGCGGTTGACGCCGTGTCGCCACAGTCCCCCAGTAACTCGAGCTCCCCCAGCCTCCGGCCGGGCGGAAACCCCACGTCCGACACCGACCAATCCGGGAAGAACCCCGCGGCGGCCTTCGGTGCCAACGAGTGGCTCGTCGACGAGATCTATCAGCAGTACCTCCAGGATCCGAACTCGGTGGACCGAGCCTGGTGGGACTTCTTCGCGGACTACAAGCCGGGCGCGCCCGCGACCTCGGCCCCGGTGAGCAGCACGGCCGCGGCGTCCCAGGGCGCGAACGCGACCGCCCCGGCCAAGCCGGCCGCGCAGGCCCCCGCCGCGAAGCCCCCCGCCGCCCCGGCCCCGCCCGCCCCCGCGAAGGCCCCGGCCCAGGCGTCCGCCCCGGCGAAGGCCGCCCCCGCCGCGAAGCCCGCGCCCGCCCCGGCCAAGCCGGCGCCCGCCGCCGGCGGAGCGAAGGACGGCAAGAACGGCAAGGCCGCCGAGGACACCGACGCGAAGCAGGGGCCCGAGCAGGTCACCCTGCGCGGCCCGTCCGCCGCCGTGGCCAAGAACATGGACGCCTCGCTGGAGCTGCCGACGGCCACGTCCGTGCGCGCGCTGCCGGTGAAGCTGCTGTTCGACAACCGCATCGTCATCAACAACCACCTCAAGCGCGCCCGCGGCGGGAAGATCTCCTTCACGCACCTCATCGGCTACGCCATGGTGCAGGCGATCAAGGCCATGCCGTCGATGAACTACTCGTTCGCGCGGGTGGACGGCAAGCCGACCCTGGTGAAGCCGGAGCACATCAACCTCGGTCTCGCCATCGACCTGGTGAAGCCCAACGGCGACCGCCAGCTCGTCGTCGCGGCGATCAAGAAGGCCGAGACCATGAACTTCTTCGAGTTCTGGCAGGCCTACGAGGACATCGTCCGACGTGCCCGTGACAACAAGCTCACGATGGACGACTTCACCGGCGTCACGGTCTCGCTGACCAACCCCGGCGGCCTCGGCACCGTCCACTCCGTGCCGCGCCTGATGCCCGGCCAGTCGGTGATCCTCGGCGTCGGCTCGATGGACTACCCGGCGGAGTTCCAGGGCACCAGCCAGGACACCCTGAACAAGCTCGGCATCTCCAAGGTCATGACGCTCACGTCGACCTACGACCACCGGGTGATCCAGGGCGCCGCCTCCGGCGAGTTCCTGCGCAACGTGGCGAACCTGCTGCTCGGCGAGAACGGCTTCTACGACGAGATCTTCGAGGCGCTGCGCATCCCCTACGAGCCGGTCCGCTGGCTCAAGGACATCGACGCCTCGCACGACGACGACGTCACCAAGGCCGCCCGGGTCTTCGAGCTGATCCACTCCTACCGGGTCCGCGGCCACGTCATGGCCGACACCGACCCGCTGGAGTACCGCCAGCGCAAGCACCCCGACCTGGACATCACCGAGCACGGGCTCACCCTGTGGGACCTGGAGCGCGAGTTCGCGGTCGGCGGCTTCGCCGGCAAGACCCTGATGAAGCTGCGCGACATCCTCGGCGTGCTGCGCGACTCGTACTGCCGCACCACCGGCGTCGAGTTCATGCACATCCAGGACCCCAAGCAGCGCAAGTGGATCCAGGACCGCATCGAGCGCTCGCACACCAAGCCGGAGCGTGAGGAGCAGCTGCGCATCCTGCGCCGCCTGAACGCCGCCGAGGCGTTCGAGACGTTCCTGCAGACCAAGTACGTCGGCCAGAAGCGCTTCAGCCTGGAGGGCGGCGAGTCCGTCATCCCGCTGCTGGACGCGGTGCTGGACTCGGCCGCCGAGTCCCGGCTGGACGAGGTCGTCATCGGCATGGCCCACCGCGGCCGGCTGAACGTGCTGGCCAACGTGGTCGGCAAGTCCTACGCGCAGATCTTCCGCGAGTTCGAGGGCAACCTCGACCCGAAGTCGATGCACGGCTCCGGCGACGTGAAGTACCACCTGGGCGCCGAGGGGACCTTCACCGGCCTCGACGGCGAGCAGATCAAGGTCTCCCTGGTCGCCAACCCCTCCCACCTGGAGGCGGTGGACCCGGTCCTGGAGGGCGTCGCACGCGCCAAGCAGGACATCATCAACAAGGGCGGCACGGACTTCACGGTCCTGCCGGTGGCGCTGCACGGCGACGCGGCCTTCGCGGGCCAGGGCGTCGTGGCCGAGACCCTGAACATGTCGCAGCTGCGCGGCTACCGCACCGGCGGCACGGTCCACATCGTCATCAACAACCAGGTCGGCTTCACCGCGGCCCCGGAGTCCTCGCGTTCCTCCATGTACGCGACGGACGTGGCCCGCATGATCGAGGCCCCGATCTTCCACGTCAACGGCGACGACCCCGAGGCCGTCGTGCGCGTGGCGCGGCTCGCCTTCGAGTTCCGCCAGGCGTTCAACAAGGACGTGGTGATCGACCTCATCTGCTACCGCCGCCGCGGTCACAACGAGTCCGACAACCCGGCCTTCACCCAGCCGCTGATGTACGACCTGATCGACAAGAAGCGCTCGGTGCGCAAGCTCTACACCGAGTCGCTCATCGGTCGCGGCGACATCACCCTGGAAGAGGCCGAGCAGGCGCTGCAGGACTACCAGGGCCAGCTGGAGAAGGTCTTCACGGAGGTCCGCGAGGCCACCGCGCAGCCCTCCTCCGAGATCGCCTCCGACCCGCAGGCCGAGTTCCCGGTCGCCGTGAACACCGCGGTGTCCTCGGAGGTCGTCAAGCGGATCGCCGCCTCCCAGGTCAACGTCCCCGACCACATCACCGTGCACCCGCGCCTGCTGCCGCAGCTGCAGCGCCGGGCCACGATGGTCGAGGACGGCACCATCGACTGGGGCATGGGCGAGACCCTCGCCATCGGTTCGCTGCTCCTGGAGGGCGTGCCGGTCCGCCTGGCGGGCCAGGACTCCCAGCGCGGCACCTTCGGCCAGCGCCACGCGGTCATCATCGACCGCAGCACCGGCGAGGAGTACACGCCGCTGCAGTACCTCTCCGAGGACCAGGCGCGGCTCAACGTCTACAACTCCCTGCTCTCCGAGTACGCGGCGATGGGCTTCGAGTACGGCTACTCGCTCGCCCGCCCCGACGCGCTGGTGATGTGGGAGGCGCAGTTCGGCGACTTCGTCAACGGCGCGCAGACGGTCGTGGACGAGTTCATCTCCTCGGCCGAGCAGAAGTGGGCCCAGACCTCCGGCGTGGTCCTGCTCCTGCCGCACGGCTACGAGGGCCAGGGCCCGGACCACTCCTCGGCCCGCCCGGAGCGGTTCCTGCAGCTCTGCGCGCAGAACAACATGACGGTCGCCATGCCGACGTCCCCGTCGAACTACTTCCACCTCCTGCGGTGGCAGGTGCACAACCCGCACCACAAGCCGCTGGTCGTCTTCACCCCGAAGTCGATGCTGCGCCTGAAGGCCGCGGCCTCGAAGGCGGAGGAGTTCACCTCGGGCCAGTTCCGCCCGGTCATCGGCGACGACACCGTCGACCCGGCCACGGTCAAGAAGGTCGTCTTCTGCTCCGGCAAGGTCTACTACGACCTCGACGCCGAGCGGAAGAAGCGCGGCGCGACGGACACCGCGATCATCCGCATCGAGCGCCTGTACCCGCTGCCGGGTGCCGAGCTCCAGGCGGAGATCAAGAAGTACCCGAACGCCGAGAAGTACCTGTGGGCCCAGGAGGAGCCGGCGAACCAGGGTGCCTGGCCGTTCATCGCGCTCAACCTGATCGACCACCTCGACCTGGCCGTCGGCGCCGACGTGCCGCACGACGAGCGCCTGCGCCGCATCTCGCGTCCGCACAGCTCGTCGCCCGCGGTGGGCTCCGCCAAGCGCCACCAGGCCGAGCAGGAGCAGCTGGTGCGCGAGGTGTTCGAGGCCTAGTCCCTCGCCCTCACGGGCCGCTTCACGGCTGGGCCGCACCCTCCTTCCGGGGGGTGCGGCCCAGCCGTTTTTCCTGGTCGTCCTCGTCCTATCCTTGTCCTCATGTACTTCACGGACCGTGGCATCGAGGAACTGGAGAAGCGGCGCGGCGAGGAGGAGGTCTCCTTCGAGTGGCTCGCTGAGCAGCTGCGGACCTTCGTCGACCTGAATCCCGACTTCGAGGTCCCGGTGGAGCGCCTGGCCACCTGGCTGGCCCGGCTGGACGACGAGGACGACGAGTAGACGGCGGGGCCCTGGGCCCTCCTGAACTACGGTGCCCGCCCGCGGACCGCGCGGCGGGCACCGATCGATGCGCGCCGCGCCGGTTGTCGGTGCGCTGCGCGGACCTACGCCGCGCCGCACCGGGTTCACGGCGCTGCGCGGATGTGGGTGTTGTACCGCACGGGGTTCACGGCGCTGCTCGGACGGGTGCTGTGCCGCACCGGCTGATGGTGCGCCGCCCGGCGCTGCCAGTCGACGGGCCTCGGGCGCCCTGATCGAGCCGTCTGTGCCTGGACGAACGCTCGCGCGCGGCTGTGCACGCTGCGCCTGCGCCACCTGCGCCACCTGGGCCGCCTGCGCCGCTGCGCCTCTATGGATGCGCTCACACGCGCTCGGCCGTGCCCGCGCCCGCCGACGCACCGCGTGGCGCCGCTTCCCTCCCTTTCCCGCTCCGGTCGGAGCGCTCAAGCGATCAAGTGGCCAAGCGGCCAAGCGGCCAGCGACCACGGATCACCCGGACGAGTGTCTTGGCATTCCCCCAGGGCGCGATATATCGTGAATCACGTAAGACGCGATATGGCGCGTACACAGGAGGCCCCACCATGTCCGAGTGGTCCGTCGCGGAGCCCGCGAAACTCACCTTCGACGAGCCCGTGAGTGAGCTCCGCGTCCGCATCGTCAACGGAACGGTGAACGTCGTGGGCACCGAGGAAGGTTCCGCTCGGCTCCAGGTCTCGGAGATCGAGGGACCGCCCCTGGTCGTCACCCAGCAGGGCGGCACCCTGACCGTGGCGTACGAGGACCTGCCCTGGAAGGGCTTCCTGAAGCTGCTGGACCGCAAGGGCCGGCGCCGGCACGCGGTGGTCTCCCTGGCGGTCCCGGCGCAGGCCCGGATCGAGGTGGGTGTGGTCGGTGCCTCCGCCGTCGTCTCGGGCATCCGGGGCCCGGCCGCGGTGAAGGGCGTCACGGGCGACACGACCCTGGTCTCGCTCTCCGGCCCGGTCCGCGCGGACACCGTCTCCGGCAACCTGGAGGCCCAGGCCGTCACCGGCGACCTGCGGTTCAACTCCGTCTCCGGCGATCTCACCGTCGTCGAGGGCTCGGGCCCCTCCGTCCGGGCCGACTCGGTCAGCGGCTCGATGATCGTGGACCTCGATCCCCACGGCCCCACCGACGTCGGCCTGACCAGCGTCTCGGGCGAGATCGCGATCCGCCTCCCCGACCCGGCGGACGCCGACGTCGAGGCGAACACGGCGAGCGGCGCCGTCTCCAACGCCTTCGACGACCTGCGGGTACAGGGCCAGTGGGGCGCCCACAAGATCACCGGGCGGCTCGGCGCGGGCACGGGCAAGCTGCGGGCCACCACCGTCTCCGGGTCCATCGCCCTGCTGCGGCGTCCCGGCGCGGACGAGGAGGGCGCGCCGGGGGACGCCGCCCCTCCGGACGGCGGGGACGCCGGTGACGCCCCGGCTCCCGCACCCGGCGACGCTCCGACCGACGGCTCGGCCGACGGCCCCACCGAGAAGAAGGTGCTCTGACATGCCCCCCGTCTTCGCCCACGGACGCCTCCGCCTCTACCTGCTGAAGCTGCTGGACGAGGCACCGCGCCACGGCTACGAGGTGATCCGCCTCCTCGAGGAACGCTTCCAGGGGCTGTACGCGCCCTCGGCGGGCACCGTCTACCCGCGCCTGGCCAAGCTGGAGGCGGAGGGCCTGGTCACCCACACCACCGAGGGTGGCCGCAAGGTCTACTCCATCACGGATGCCGGCCGCGCCGAACTGGCCGACCGCAGCGGCGAACTGGCCGACCTGGAGCTGGAGATCCGCGAGTCGGTCGCGGAACTGGCCGCCGAGATCCAGGCGGACGTCCGGGGTGCGGCGGGCGCCCTGCGGCGCGAGGTGCGGGCAGCAGCGAACAAGGCCCGCCAGGGCGCGTCCCCGGGCGGCCAGGAGGACGCCCCGTTCGCGGACTTCCCGGGCCTGGGCGACTCGGAGGCGTGGCGCGCCGCCAAGGAGGAGATGCGCCGCGCCAAGCAGGAGTGGCGGGAGCAGGCCCGCCGGGCCAAGGACGAGAGCCGCCGCGCCCGGGAGGAGGCCCAGCGGGCCCGGCGCCAGGCGAAGGAGGCGCAGGACCGTGCCAGGGAGCAGGCCCAGGAAGAGGTGCAGCGCATCGCGCGCCGCGTCCAGGAGCAGGTGCAGGGTCACTTCTCCCGGGGCGACTGGCCGACGGGGCTGCGTGAGGGCCTGACCGAGCTGGCCAAGGAGATGGGCGACCTCGGCAAGGACCTCGGCAGGGATCTGGGCAAGGACTTCGGGTTCGGCAAGGAGAGCGACGTTCCGCCGGCGGACCGGCCGGCGTACTCCGACACCCCGGAGGACTTCCCCGCCACCTACACCCCGCCGTGGGTCCACGAGGGGGCGACGGAGACCACCGGTGATCCCGGCCGGGACCTGGACCGGCTGCTGGACCGCTTCCGGGACGACATCCGCGACGCGGCCCGCGACCACGGGATCACCGAGGACCAGCTCCGGGACACCCGCCGCCACCTCTCGACGGCAGCGGCCCACATCGGGGCCCTGCTGCGCAGCCCCCGGAGCTGACGGGACGGCAGCGGCCCGGCCCGCCGGGGCCGGGCGCCCGCCTCGGCCCGCCCCGGCCCGGATCAGCAGGTGTCAGTCCGTGTCCGTCAGCCCGTGTCCGTCGGTCCGCCTCAGCCCGCTTTGGCCTCGCCGCCCCCGTACAGCACCCGGGTCAGGGACGCGTAGGTCACCCCGTGGTCGGCGAGCACCTCGGCGGGCACGCCGGGGCGCGCGGTCAGCGCGAGGAGCAGGTGCTCGTCGCCGATGGCGCGGTCGCGGTGGGCGGTGGCGGCTCGCAGCGCACCCGTGAGGGCCTCCTTGGCGTCCCGGGCGAAGGGCCGGTGCCCCGACCGCCGCCCACGGCCCCGCCGGTCACCGGACATCGCCCCGACGCCGTGCGCGTCCTCCACCCGGGCCACGATCTCCGACACGTCGATCCCCAGCCCGGCGAGGGCTTCCGTCTCGGCCTGGGTGAGCCCCGCCCGGCGTCGCGCCTCCTCCAGCGCCGCCCGCACCGACTCCCTGCTCGCCGCCGGCGCGAGAGCGCTCAGCGCGAAGGAACCCCGGCTGCCCTCCCGCTCCAGCAGGGCGAGCAGGAGGTGCTCGGCGGTGACGGCCGACGCCCCCGCCTCCTCGCTCTGCCGGACCGCCTCCTTGACCACGGCGCGGGCATCCTTCGTGAACCGTTCGAACATCAATGCCTCCCGTATTTCTTGTGCACGGCCTGCCTGCTGACGCCGAGCTCGCCGGCGATCTCCTGCCACGACCAGCCCTGGTTGCGGGCGTTGCGCACCTGGACGGCCTCCAGTTGCTCCAGCAGGCGACGCAGCGCGGCGACGGCCCGCAGCCCCACCCTCGGATCGCGGTCACCGGCCCGCGCGGCCAGATCGGTTGCCTCACTCATACTGTCAACTTACGTTGACACCTCAGCCATGTCAACCGAAGTTGACAGCCGGGGAGGCATCCCACCACGCCGATGCGGAGAACGCCGACGGCCGGCCCGGAGGAGCCGGGCCGGCCGTGACGAGCGGTAGTGCGGCACCGGGGCGGCTCCGTGCGGGGATCAGGGGGCGGTGAGCACGATCTTCCCGAACTGGTCGCCGGACGCCATGCGTTCGAAGCCCTCCCGGGCCCGGTCCATGGGCAGGACCTCGTCGATCACCGGACGCACCCCCGTGGCGGCGCAGAACGCGAGCAGGTCCTCCAACTCGTCCTTGGTGCCCATGGTGGACCCGACGACCTTGAGCTCCAGGAAGAAGATCCGGGTCAGTTCGGCGTGGGAGGGCCGGTCACCACTGGTGGCACCGGAGATCACCAGGGTGCCGCCGGGCCGCAGCGACTTCACCGAGTGGGACCAGGTCGCGGCACCCACGGTCTCGATGACGGCGTCCACCCGCTGCGGGAGCCGCGCACCGGACTCCAGCGCCTCCACCGCACCCAGTTCCACCGCCCGCTTGCGCTTGGCCTCGTCCCGGCTGGTGGCGAAGACCCGCAGCCCGGCGGCCTTGCCGAGCACGATCGCGGCCGTGGCGACTCCCCCGCCCGCGCCCTGCACCAGCACCGAATCACCGGGCCGGACCCCGGCGTTGGTGAACAGCATCCGGTACGCGGTCAGCCAGGCGGTGGGCAGACAGGCGGCCTCCTCGAAGGAGAGCTCCTTGGGCTTGGGCAGCACGTTCCAGGTGGGCACGGCGACCTGCTCGGCAAAGGTTCCCTGGTAGCGCTCGGTCAGGATCGACCGGGGCTCCTTCGGGCCCACCCCGTGACCGGTCTGCCCGATCACCGAGTGCAGGACGACCTCGTTGCCGTCCTCGTCGATCCCGGCGGCGTCGCAGCCGAGGATCATCGGCAGCTTGTCGTCGGTGAGACCGACGCCGCGCAGGGACCACAGGTCGTGATGGTTGAGGGAGGCGGCCTTGACCGTGACGGTGCTCCAGCCTGGACGGGCCTCGGGAGCCGGGCGCTCTCCCGACTCCAGACCGGAGAGCGGCTGGTCGCGGTCGATTCGGGCGGCGTAGACAGCGAACATGACCTTGACCCTAGGGTCCGCGGGGCACTGAAGGAACAGCCCCGCGTTGTGAGACACGCCCTGTTGCGCCGACAGGGGCGGCCGGGTGTGCGGTGCGTGTGCCCTGCCGGGCGTGCGGTCCGTGTGCCCCGCCGGGCGGTGCGCCCGGCGCCCGCCCCGGCCGCCGTCCGGGCCGGCGCCCCGGCCGGCGCCCCGGTCGGCGCCACAGCCGCCCCCGGCCCGCCGCGCGCGACCCGGGACCACCCGGTCGGCCCAGCCGCCGACCGGAGAGACGGCACCCGCCCGGAGCACCCGTCCGGAGCACCCGCCGGAGACGGCGATCGGCCCCGTCCACCCGGGACGGGGCCGATCTCGCTCTCTCGACCGTGCACGCCGGGGCGCGTCAGCGGCGGGCCACTCCCTCGGCCCGCGCGGCCGCCGCCACCGCCGCCGTCACGGCGGGCGCGACCCGCTCGTCGAACGGCGACGGGATGACGTAGTCGGCGGCGAGGTCGTCACCGACCACCGACGCCAGCGCCTCGGCGGCCGCGAGCTTCATGCCCTCGGTGATGCGCGAGGCGCGCACCTGCAGGGCCCCGGCGAAGATGCCCGGGAACGCCAGCACGTTGTTGATCTGGTTCGGGAAGTCCGAGCGCCCGGTGGCCACCACGGCCGCGTACTTGTGCGCGACCTCCGGGTGGACCTCCGGGTTGGGGTTGGCCATGGCGAAGACGAACGCGCCCTGCGCCATCGACGCCACCGCGGGCTCCGCCACCGTGCCGCCGGACACGCCGATGAACACGTCGGCGCCCTCCAGGGCGTCCTCCAGCGTGCCGGAGATGCCGGCCTTGTTGGTGAACGAGGCCACCTCCGCCTTGATCGGCGTGAGGTCGTCCCGGTCCCGGGAGACGACGCCCTTGCGGTCGGCGACCGCGACGTCCCCGATGCCGGCCTCGATCAGCATCTTCGCGATCGCGACACCCGCCGCGCCGGCGCCCGAGATGACGGCCCGCAGGTCGCCGAGGGGGCGCCCGCTGAGCCGCGCGGCGTTGCGCAGGGCCGCCAGCGTCACGACGGCCGTGCCGTGCTGGTCGTCGTGGAAGATCGGGATGTCCAGGCGCTCCTGCAGCCGGCGCTCGATCTCGAAGCACCGGGGCGCCGAGATGTCCTCCAGGTTGACCCCGCCGAAGGAGGGGGCCATCCGGACCACGGTCTCGACGATCTCGTCGACGTCGGTGCAGTTCAGTGCGATGGGAACGGCGTCCACACCGCCGAACTGCTTGAACAGGATCGCCTTGCCCTCCATCACCGGGAGGGAGGCCTCGGGACCGATGTCGCCGAGCCCGAGCACGGCCGTCCCGTCGGTCACGACGGCGACGACGGACGACTTCCAGGTGTAGTCGTGGACGAGGTCCGGCTGCTCGGCGATCGCGCTGCACACCTTCGCGACGCCGGGCGTGTACGCCAGGGACAGATCGTCCTTGTCGCGGATCGGCACGGTGGCCTGCACAGCCATCTTGCCGCCGCGGTGCAGCGCGAACGCCGGGTCGAAGGACTCCAGGGGCTCCGCCCCTGAACCCTCCTCGTTCTGCCCGTCCCGGCTTTCGCTGTCGCTGCGAGGATTGACAATCTCCGCTGCCACTAGGTTTTACCCCTTAATTGTTCATGGTTTGAGGGTTTGCCACTCCTGGTGAGGGGTGGGCAGGGCCGCGCAAGGCCCGATGGTGGATACGTACGGGCCGGGCGCGACGGGCGCGCCGCACACGCGCCCTGAGCCCCGGATGAGGGGTGTAAAGAACCTTCTTACCGGACGGACGCCACCGAGGACGAGTCCATAACGCGAAGGTCACAGACCGGCGCCGGGATTCATCGACTGATTTCAGGACAAGACCTGGACAAACAAGCGGCAACCGGTCGCGGGGCGCCAAACGAGGCGGGGCCCGCCTCCCGATCTCCCGTTGCACCGAAGATCTTCCGGCCGGAATGAAAGATTCCCGCAGACTGTCCGGCCGTGTTGTACCGGAGTGGTGCGGTTCGAGTGTGACCCGTTATCCGATTTTGACATGGCTGGCCCCCTGAATGGCCCAGTCCGAATGGCAAGATGCCGTAATCACACGGGGTCGCGACACTCGAAGACGTGTGTTGTTCTCGACCTGCGGCGTCGTCGATGCCCATCGGCGACGGCCTCGACCCCATCGGCACTCCACCCATCCGCCGGAGGAACCACCATGACCGCAAGCACCACCCGTCGTACCACCGCCGCGCGCTCCCGGACTGCCGCGGTCGGCGCGATCGCGGTCGCAGGCGCACTGCTTCTCACCGGCTGCGGTGACCAGACCAAGGACAACGGCTCCAGCAGCGGCGACACCAAGACCAGCACCGCCCCGCTGGCCGACGAGCTGCCCCAGTCGATCCGCGACAAGGGCGTCATCAAGGTCGGGTCGGACATCGCCTACGCTCCGGTCGAGTTCAAGGACAGCTCCGGCAAGGTCGTCGGCATCGACCCCGACATCGCCGCGGCCATGGGCAAGCAGCTCGGTGTGACGTTCGAGTTCGAGAACGGCACCTTCGACACCCTGATCACGGGTCTGCGCTCCAAGCGCTACGACATCGCCATGTCCGCGATGACGGACAACGCGGACCGTCAGAACGGTGTCGACCCCGCGACCGGCAAGAAGGTCGGTGAGGGCGTCGACTTCGTCGACTACTTCACGGCCGGCGTGTCGATCTACACCAAGAAGGGCGACGACCAGGGCATCAAGGACTGGTCCGACCTGTGCGGCAAGAAGATCGTGCTGCAGCGCGGCACCGTCTCCGAGGACCTCGCCAAGGCCGAGGCGAAGAAGTGCCCCGCCGACAAGAAGCTCACCATCGAGCGCTTCGACAACGACCAGCAGGCCCAGACCCGCCTGCGCGCGGGCGGCGCGGACGCCGGTTCCTCCGACTTCCCGGTGGCGGCCTACGCCGTGAAGACCTCCGGCGGCGGCAACGACTTCCAGATCGTCGGCGAGCAGGTCGAGGCGGCGCCGTACGGCATCGCGGTCGCCAAGAACAACACCGAACTGCGGGACGCCCTCAAGGCCGCGCTGGACGCCATCATCGAGAACGGCGAGTACCAGAAGATCCTGGAGAAGTGGGGCGTCACGGACGGCGCGATCAAGGAAGCCACCATCAACGGTGGCAAGTGACCGCGAGCGAGCGGCACTGAAAGGCACTACCCGTGACTGTTGACATCGACAAGACGACGGGACCGGACGGGAAGCCCCCGGCCGGTCCGGAGGCCATCAAGGCCATTCCGGTCCGGCACTACGGGCGGTACGTCACCGCCGTCATCGCCCTGGTCCTGCTGGGCAGCATCGTCTACGCGTTCTCCCAGGGCAAGATCAACTGGGGCGCCATCCCGGACTACTTCTTCAACGACCGCATCATCGCCGGTGTCGGCAACACCCTGTTGCTGACCGTGCTGGCCATGGCGATCGGCATCGTCGGCGGCGTGATCCTGGCCGTCATGCGGCTGTCGAGGAACCCGGTGACGTCGGCGATCGCCTGGTTCTACATCTGGTTCTTCCGCGGTACGCCGGTCCTGGTGCAGCTGATCGTCTGGTTCAACCTGGGGCTGGTGTTCGAGTACATCAACCTCGGGCCGTTCTACCGGGACGAGTGGTCGGACTTCATGACCCCGCTCCTGACGGCGCTGCTGGGCCTCGGCCTCAACGAGGCCGCGTACATGGCGGAGATCTGCCGTGCGGGTCTGCTCTCGGTGGACGAGGGCCAGACCGAGGCGTCGCACGCGCTGGGCATGAGCCACGCGAAGACCCTGCGCCGGATCGTCATCCCGCAGGCCATGCGCGTGATCGTGCCGCCCACCGGCAACGAGGTCATCAACATGCTGAAGACGACCTCGCTGGTGTCCGTGGTGCAGTTCTCCGAACTGCTCCGCGTGGCGCAGGACATCGGCCAGACCTCCGGTTCCCCGGCCGAGATGCTGTTCCTAGCCGCTGCCTGGTACCTGCTGCTGACGTCGGTCTTCAGCGTCGGCCAGTACTACCTGGAGCGCCACTACGCCCGCGGTTCCACCCGGCAGCTGCCGCCCACGCCCCTGCAGAAGGTCAAGGCGAACCTGCTGTCCCTCGGCCGCCCGAACGGAGGCCAGGCATGATCCAGAAGAAGCAGTCGTCCGCGCCGACGCCCCAGCGGGACCCGAGTGTCCCGATGGTCAAGGCGGAGGGCGTCCACAAGTCCTTCGGCGCCGTCGAGGTCCTCAAGGGGATCGATCTGGAGGTCAAGTGCGGTGAGGTGTTCTGCCTCATCGGACCCTCCGGCTCCGGCAAGTCGACCTTCCTGCGGTGCATCAACCACCTGGAGAAGATCAACGCCGGCCGCCTCTACGTCGACGGCGAGCTGGTCGGCTACCGCCAGAAGGGCGACAAGCTCTACGAGCTCAAGGACAGCGAGGTCGCGCTCAACCGCCGGGACATCGGCATGGTGTTCCAGCGCTTCAACCTGTTCCCGCACATGACCGCGCTGGAGAACGTCATCGAGGCGCCGGTGCAGGTCAGGGGCGCCAACAAGGCGGAGGCCAAGGAGCGCGCGATGCAGCTCCTGGAGCGCGTGGGGCTCGGCGACAAGGCCAGGAACTACCCCTCGCAGCTCTCCGGCGGCCAGCAGCAGCGGGTGGCCATCGCCCGGGCGCTGGCCATGGAGCCCAAGCTGATGCTGTTCGACGAGCCGACGTCGGCGCTCGACCCGGAGCTGGTGGGTGACGTCCTCGACGTCATGCGCGACCTCGCCGAGTCGGGCATGACCATGGTCGTGGTCACCCACGAGATGGGCTTCGCCCGCGAGGTGGGCGACAGCCTGGTCTTCATGGACGGCGGCGTGGTCGTCGAGTCCGGCAACCCGCGGGACGTGCTGACCGACCCGCAGCACGAGCGCACGAAGTCGTTCCTGTCCAAGGTCTTCTAGGACCGACCGCGAACGGACGGACGCGCACGACCCGCGGCGCCGCACGGCAAGCGCGGACCCGCACGGCGAGCGCAGACCCGCACAGCAGATGCGGAGCCCGCGACGGCGAGGCCGGTCGCGCACGGCGCGAGGGGCGGTACGGATCTCCGTACCGCCCCTTCCGCGTTCACCGGCCGGCCCGGCCGCTCACTTCAGCGCGAGCAGCAGGGTGTCCGAGGGCGAGCACCACACCGGGCGGGTCTCGGTGAAGCCCTTGTCCCGCAGGGTGCGCGCGTGCCACTCGGCCGAGGGCGTGTCCCCCTCGGCGTGCTCCCCGTAGATCTCGAAGCGGCGGGCGGTGGGACCGGCGAGGACCGGGTCCTTCGCGGCGAGCTGCCACCATTCGGCCCAGTCCAGGGCGCCGTCCCGCCTGGCCTGATCCATGCGCGCGTGCCGCAGGGCACGTTCGGCCGCGTTGATCCGGGGCGTCGTCTCGTCGATCATGTGGTCGGCGTTCATGAAGACGCCGCCGTCGCGCACCAGGTCCGCGAGGTGTCCGTAGAGGTCGGCGAGGGGTTCCCGGTGGAGCCAGTGGAGGGCGGTCGCGGTGAGGACGGCGTCGTAGGTGTCGTGCGGCAGTCCGGCCGGCCAGTCGGGGTCCTTGAGGTCGGCCGTGACGAAGGTGACCCGGTCGTCGCCTGCGAAGGTGCCCTCGGCGATCGCCAGCAGCGCGGGGTCGAGGTCGACGCCGGTGCTGGTGGCTCCGGGGAACCGGTCGAGCAGCCGGGCGGTGATGCTGCCGGTGCCGCACGCCAGGTCCAGGACGCGCGGCGAGGTGCCGACGAGGGCCTCCACCATGTCGAGCATGACCCGGAACCGCTCCTCACGGTCGGGCATGTACCACTCCTGCTGCCGGTCCCAGCTCTCCTGCCAGGCCCGCCAGTCGGTGGCGGCGGTGGGTGTGTCCGTCATCGAGCCCCTCCTCGCATCCGTCACGTAATACCCTGAAGGCACGATCGTCCGTTACCTGACCGCAGGCACGACCCTAGAGCTCCGCCGTAAGGACTACAAGTGGAACTGGCCTATTACTCGGATTTCGCCGTCCGGCTCGTCAACACCGAGGAGCCGGCCCGGGGGAAGGACACGCTGACCTCCGTCGACGCGATCCGGGGCCTGTTCGGGACCAACCAGTCCGCGGCCCGCCGCGCGACCGAGGCCGACCTGACCCGCTTCCGCTCCGTCCGTGGGCGGCTCCGCTCGGTCTTCGAGGCGGCGGACGACGGCGACGAGACCCTCGCCGTGGACCTGCTGAACTCGCTGCTGCTGGAGTTCCCGGTCAGCCCGCAGATCTCCGGACACGACGTGCGGGACGACGACGGACGCCCGCTGTGGCACATGCACCTGGCCGACCACCCGTCCAACGCGACCGCCGGGTATGCCGCCATCGCCGCGATGGGCCTGGCCTTCCACCTCACGGAGTACGGAGTGGACCGGCTCGGCCTGTGCGAGGCTCCGCCGTGCCGCAACGCCTACCTGGACACCTCCACCAACCGCTCCCGCCGCTACTGCTCCGACCGCTGCGCGACGCGCGCCAACGTGGCCGCCTACCGCGCCCGCAAGCGCCTGGAGGGCACGCGGGCGGACAGCACGGGCCGGGCCGCCGAGAGCGCCCAGCCCGCGAGCGCCAGCGGCGAGCGCTGACCGGTCCCGCGCGGCCGGTACCGCAGGCGCACCCTGCCGAGCACCAGCTCGTCGGGCACCGTCCCGTAGTCGGTGCTGTCGCCGCCCGCGTAGGTGTTGTCCCCGCGCACCCACCAGCCGCCCTCGCGCCGTTCGACGGCCCGCTTGACGACCAGCAGGTCCTGCTGGAACGGGTGGCGCAGCACCACCACGTCACCCGGCCGGACCCGCGCCCCGTAGTGGACCAGGAGCCGGTCCCCGTGGTGCAGCGTGGGGACCATGGACGGCCCCGTCACCTCGGCCACCCCGAAGGGCAGCGGCGCCCCCGACCGCTCGGCGTCCCGCAACGGCTCCGGCATCCTCCGGCACCTCCCCGGTCTCTTCCTCCATCACTCCCAGTCTCACCCCGGACTTTTGTCCTAAGCCCGCGGGGGCACCCGCCAAAAGCCCTCGGCCACGGAGTAATGTCCAGTGTGAGAAGACGATCACGAGGAAGGAATGCTCCATGCTTTCCCGCCTGTTTGCCCCCAAGGTCAAGGTCAGCGCCCACTGCGACCTGCCCTGCGGCGTGTACGACCCTGCCCAGGCCCGCATCGAGGCGGAGTCCGTGAAGGCCGTCCAGGAGAAGATGGCCGGCAACGACGACCCGCACTTCCAGGCGCGCGCCACCGTCATCAAGGAGCAGCGTGCCGAGCTGGCCAAGCACCACGTCTCCGTGCTGTGGAGCGACTACTTCAAGCCCCCGCACTTCGAGAAGTACCCGGAGCTGCACCAGCTCGTCAACGACACCCTGAAGGCGCTGTCCGCCGCCAAGGCGTCCACCGACCCGGCGACCGGCCAGAAGGCCCTCGACTACATCGCCCAGATCGACAAGATCTTCTGGGAGACCAAGAAGGCCTGATCTCGGGTCATACCCCCTGACCTGCGCTTCCTTCGGTCGCCTGGTCACCCTGTCCGCACCCGGTCCGCGGGCCGCCCACCACGGCGTCCCTGACGGTCCGGGTGCGGTCTTCTTCGCCCTGCCACCGGTGGGCGCGGGTCCGCGGTGTGATGACGGCGTTCCCGTGGCCGAGGGCGACCCCGAGAGCGACGGTCGCGACCCCGAGACCGGCGGTCGCGGGCCTGAGAGCGACGGTCGCGGGCCTGAGAGCGACGGTCGCGGTCCTGAGAGCGGCGGTCGCGGGCTCGATCAGGTGGACACCCCGGGCCGCACGCCAGCCCGCGACGCCTTCTCCGTGAAGATCGCCAACCGGCAGAGGGGCAGCAGCCGTGGCGCTCCTGGCTGAACACGGAGCCGAGGAGGGCCTGATCCGGCCGTCGGTCGTGACCCCGTCCGGCCGGTGGGGCCTCGTGGGTCTCGGGTTCACGAAGGGGTCCGTCCGCCGATGCGGGCGGGCCCCTTCGCGCCGTCCGGAAGCAGTGCGCCGCGACGGACGGCGGTGCCCGCACCGCAGGCGGGACGGGCGGTGCCCGCACGGCAGGCGGGACGGCGGGCCGTACGGGAGGGCTCCGCGCCGTCAGCCGCTGCCGCTGCCACTGCCACTGCCACTGCCGCCCGGGCCTTCCCGGCTGCCGCCGTCCCGGACGTGACGGACGGCGGACGTCAGGAGGAGGGTGACGATCAGAGCCGGGACCGCGGTCGCCGTCACCGGCCACCACGTGCCGCCGTCCGGCCCCGTCGGCAGGGTGGCCGACAGGCCGACGGCCACCACCGTACCCGCGGTGAGCAGGGCCGTCGCGACGAGGGCGGCGACGACCGCGCGGGACGTCCGCCGGCGCGCGGGCGGAAGGGGGCCCTGGCCCAGCCGCGCCCACTGGCCCGCCGCCTCCCGCGCCTCACCCGCCCGGCGCACTGCCGCGCACAGCCGCAGCGCGCCGGTGGCCACGACCCCGGTGGCGGTCACCGTGGCCGCCGGCCACCATGCCGTGGCCGTCAGGAGCAGCAGGGCGGCGCCGCCGAGCGTGGCCCACCCGGTCAGGGTGGCGAGGGCGGCGGTCCGGCGGGAGGGCGGCCGGTCGGGGCCGGCGCGCAGGTCGACGAGGGCCGGCAGGTACCAGACGCAGCCGGATGCGGTCACCACGGCACAGCCCAGGGCGAGAACGGAGTGCGCCACGGCTCACCTCGCCGTCGCCGCCGCGGTGACCTCCGGGTGGTGGAGGTCGAACGCCGGGGATTCGCTGCGGATCTGCGGGAGCGAGGTGAAGTTGTGCCGCGGAGGCGGGCACGAGGTGGCCCACTCCAGCGACCGGCCCCAGCCCCACGGGTCGTCGACGCCGACCGGCTTGCCGTACTTGGCGGTCTTCCACACGTTGTAGAAGAACGGCAGCAGCGACAGGCCGAGCAGGAACGACCCGATGGTGGACAGGGTGTTCAGGGCGGTGAAGCCGTCGGCGGCGAGGTAGTCCGAGTAGCGGCGCGGCATCCCCTCCGCGCCCAGCCAGTGCTGGACCAGGAAGGTCAGGTGGAAGCCCACGGTCAGGGTCCAGAAGGAGATCTTGCCGAGCCGCTCGTCGAGCATCTTCCCGGTGAACTTGGGCCACCAGAAGTGGAATCCGGCGAACATCGCGAAGACCACCGTGCCGAACACCGTGTAGTGGAAGTGCGCGACGACGAAGTAGGAGTCGGTCAGGTGGAAGTCCATGGGCGGTGAGGCCAGGATGACGCCGGTCAGGCCGCCGAACACGAAGGTCGTCAGGAAGCCCAGGGTCCACAGCATCGGGGTCTCGAACGACAGGCTGCCCTTCCAGAGGGTGCCGATCCAGTTGAAGAACTTCACGCCGGTCGGCACCGCGATCAGGAACGTCATGAACGAGAAGAAGGGCAGCAACACCCCACCCGTGGTGTACATGTGGTGCGCCCACACGGTCACCGAGAGGCCGGCGATGGCGATCGTCGCCCCGATCAGGCCCATGTAGCCGAACATCGGCTTGCGGGCGAACACCGGGATCACCTCGGAGACGATGCCGAAGAACGGCAACGCGAGGATGTACACCTCGGGGTGGCCGAAGAACCAGAACAGGTGCTGCCACAGCAGGGCCCCGCCGTTCGCCGCGTCGAAGACGTGGCTGCCGAACCGGCGGTCGCACTCGAGCGCGAACAGGGCCGCCGCGAGGACCGGGAACACCATCAGCACCAGCAGGGCCGTCAGCAGCACGTTCCAGGTGAAGATCGGCATGCGGAACATCGTCAGGCCGGGGGCGCGCATGCAGATGATCGTGGTGATGAAGTTGACCGCGCCCAGGATCGAACCGAACCCGGACAGGGCCACCCCCATGATCCACAGGTCGGCGCCGATGCCGGGCGAGTAGACCTCGTTGGAGAGCGGCGCGTAGAGGAACCACCCGAAACTGGCGGCCCCGTCCGGCGTCAGGAACGCGGAGGCGGCGATCAGCGAGCCGAACAGGAACAGCCAGAAGGCGAGCATGTTCAGCCGGGGGAACGCCACGTCCGGGGCGCCGATCTGCAGCGGCATGATCCAGTTGGCGAAGCCGGTGAACAGCGGCATGGCGAACATCAGCAGCATGATCGAGCCGTGCATGGTGAACGCCTGGTTGAACTGCTCGTTGGAGAGGATCTGCAGGCCGGGCCGGGCCAGTTCGGCGCGCATGAACAGGGCCAGCACCCCGCCGAGGACGAAGAAGCCGAGCGCGCTGACCAGGTACAGCGTGCCGATCCTCTTGTGGTCGGTGGTCGTCAGCCAGTCCACCCACGAGGCCCTGCGCTCGGTCCCCGGAGCGCCGTCCACCCCCGGTGCCTCCCCCTGAGGCACCGGGCGGGGCCGCTCGTCCACCGCGCTCGTCGCCTGCGTCGTTCGTATCTCGTCCACCGGACGTCGTCCTCCCCATCGGATTCGGGCGGACTCATGATCGACGGGGCGCCGGAAGCAGCGGATGAGCCGAACAGTCCCTCCCTACGGCTCAGGCGGGGCCCAAAGGTCCCTGGGTGAGGTGACGGCAGGCGGGGGCGGCGGGCCGGAAGGACGGCGGGCGGGGCCGGGACCGCCGGGCCGGTGCCGGGCCGACCGGGGTCGCCGGGCCGGGCTCCCGGGCCGCGCCCCGGGGCCACACCACCTCGACGGGTACGCCCCGGCCACGGGCGTAGGCCACCAGATGGGCGGTCGCGTCCCGTCCGTCGGAGCAGGAGCCGTCCCACACCGCGAGGAGCAGGTGGCTGTCCGCCACCAGGCGTTCGTCGGCGCACACACAGGCGTCCCGGTCGGCCGGGTCGTAGTCCAGGAGCCGCACCCGGTCGGCCAGAGTGAGCAGTTCACCGGTGGCCGTCCGGTCGCGCGGGGGCGGCATGGCGGGGACACCGCCGCGGCTGGGGATCGCCACGACCAGGCGGCGCCCCGCGGCTCGCGCCGCCCGGCCGAACGCCAGGGCGGCCCCGGCACCGGACCGCACCACCGCCGGTCCCCGTACGAGGCGTTCGAGGCGGCTGCCCAGGGCGGACTCCACCAGGGTCAGGGTGCCCGGTGTCAGGTCGGCGTGCCCGACCGCCGTGATCCGCACGTCCGCCGCCGCGTCGTCCCGCACCGCGTCGCTCATCCCGCCCCTTGTCGTTTCCTCGCCGGTGTCCGCCGGGGCCTCGGGCCGCCGACGAACGGTGCTGCCGGGACCAGTGAAGCGGCGGCGCACGGTCGGCTGCCAGGGCCGAACGTCCCCGACCACGGGCGCCCTCGGGTGCGGAGGTCCCGAACCGCGAAGGGCACGGGAGGCCGTCGGACGGCGGGTGGTGGGTGGTGGATGGTGGATGCCGCATGGCGCGGGTAGTGGATGGTGAGTGACGCATGGCGGGTGACTCGCGGCACCGGGGAGCGGCCGGCCCACGCCCATGCGATCCACGGAAGCCGGTGCCGGCCGGAACGCCGAACGGCCTGACACGCCGGTGCCGCGCGGGGGGAGGACGGCCCACGCCGGCATGCCGGTACCGCGCGACGGAGGAACGGCCCGCGTGGATACGCCGGTACCGCAGGCGAAGCCGGACGCGCACGTGGATGCGCCGGAACCGCCGGTGAAGCCGGACGCGCACGTGGCTACGCAGGTACCGCCGAGGAAGGCCGGACCGCCTACGCGGGCAGGCCGGTTCGCGGTTCGCGCCACATGGGCCACATGTACGGGCCGTCGGGGAGGGAGAGGGGTTCCCCCAGCGGCTCGAAGCCCAGGCGCTCGTAGAGCCGGCGGCTGCGGGCGCTGCTCGCCTCCAGGTAGGCCGGCCGGCCGGTGCGGTCACAGTGGTCGAGGGCCGCCGCCATCAGCGCCGTGCCGAGGCCCTCGCCCTGCCGGTCAGGCGCCACACCGATCATCCACAGGTACGCGTGGTCCCGTCCGCCGGGGTGGATGCCCGCCGTCAGCCGCCCGATCAGCTCGACCCGCTCGTTGTCCGGGTCGACGGCCTCACGCACCGACGCCGGTCCGTCGTCCTCCTCGGCCGGGCCGTCCCCGGGGTCGTCCGCGGGGACGGGCAGCCACAGGGCGCACGCCGAGCCGTCCTCGGTGAGGTCTATCCGGCCGTCGGCCATCACGATGTCGGTGAAGGCGGCCATCAGACGGTGGTGCGTCGTCCGGCGGTACTCCTCATCGGGGAACACCCAACTGCTCACCGGGTCGTCCTGGAACGCCGCGTCCAGCAGCCGGACCACCCGTTGCCGGTCCTGCTCCCTCGCCGTCCGGATCGCCACGCCCATGCCCACCCCTTCGCGTCAACACTCGTGACCTGTAAGGGGGTTGAGCGTAACGCCCGGAGTGGCCCGTGGGGCCGAAGGTCATGCAGGGGGCCGGAAATCGGCGCGGGCCCCGCACATCGTGGGGAAGTGCGGGACCCGCCTGACCCGGGCCGCGGCGGCCGTGCGGGTCAGGGTCCGCACGCCCCCGGGCTCCGGGGCTCGGTACGACGGCCGCCCGGGACACCCGGGGCGCCGCACGCGCCCGGGGTGTCCCGGGGGATCCGTCAGGTGGTGCGCCGCGTCACGAACTCGGCCAGGGCCAGCAGTCCGCCCGCGGCCTCCGGATCCGGTACCGCCCGGGCCAGTTCCTGCATCGCCCGGGCCATCCGGTCGGCCGCCTGGGCCTGCGCCCAGTCCCGGCCGCCCGCCCGTTCCACGGTCAGGGTGATCCGTTCCAGGTCCTCCTCCGCGTGCGGGGCCGCGTACAGCGCGGCGAGTTCGCCGGCGGCGGAGCCGCCCGAGGTCAGCGCGGCGACCACGGGCAGCGACTTCTTGCGGGCCGCGAGATCCGCCCCGGCCGGCTTGCCGGTCCGCCGCGGATCGCCCCATATCCCGATCACGTCGTCGATGAGCTGGAAGGCGAGCCCGGCCTCCCGGCCGAACGCGTCCAGCGCACGGACGTCGGCGTCCGGCGCTCCGGCGTACAACGCGCCCACGGCACAGGCGCAGCCCAGCAGCGCCCCCGTCTTGGCCTCGGCCATGCGGAGCGTCTCGTCGAGCGTGACGTCCTCCGGGGCGCGCCCTTCCAGTGCCGTGTCCGCGTGCTGGCCGTCGCACAGTTCGATGACGCACTGGGCGAGCCGGGCCGCCGCCGCCGGAGCCGCCGGATGCGCGTCCTCGGCCAGCAGCCGGAGGGCGAGCGCCTGGAGGGCGTCCCCGGCGAGAATCGCGGCGGAGTCACCGAACACCGTCCAGGCGGTCGGCCGGTGGCGGCGGGTGGCGTCCCGGTCCATCACGTCGTCGTGGAGCAACGTGAAGTTGTGGACCAGTTCCACCGCCGCCGCGGCCCGGACCGCGGCCGCCCGCGCGCCGGGCCCGCCGAGGGCCGAGGCCCCGGCGAGCACCAGTGCGGGGCGGATCGCCTTGCCGGCCCCGCCGGCCGCCGGTGAACCGTCCGCGTGCTCCCAGCCGAAGTGGTAGCGCGCGATGCGGCGCATCGAGCCGGGGAGGCTGCCGACCGCGGCCCGCAGCACCGGGTCGACCTCCCCCCGTGCGCGGTCCAGCAGCATCATCGCCTCGTGCCCGTCGGCGGGACGGTACTCCGTCTCCGTCCTGAGCTCCGTCATGGACGCACCCCTGGTCTCGGCGGATCAGCGAAGGGTGGTGCAGGTACCGCGGTCGGGTTCCCGCTCCCACGGTGTACCCGTCCGGAGGGGCGGGAACACGGGTGGCGGGCCGGGCGTTGCGGTGCGGTCACCGCCAACGGCCGATCTCGACGTTCTCCAGGACCCCGAGCGCGTCCGGTACCAGCACCGCGGCCGAGTGGTAGGCCGTGACCAGGTACTTGATGATGGCTTGTTCGTTGATGCCCATGTAGCGCACGGACAGCCCCGGCTCGATCTCGTCGGGCAGTCCGGCGGCCCGCAGCCCGATGACGCCCTGGTCCTCCTCGCCCGTTCGCAGGGCGATGATCGAGGTGGTGCGGGCCTCCGTCACCGGGATCTTGTTGCACGGGTAGATGGGGACGCCGCGCCAGGTCGGGATGCGGTTGCCGCCGAGGTCGACGGTCTCGGGCACCAGGCCCCGCTTGTTCAGCTCGCGTCCGAACGCGGCGATCGCCCGCGGATGGGCGAGCAGCATCTTGGTACCGCGCCGGCGGCTGAGCAGTTCGTCCATGTCGTCCGGGCCGGGCACACCGTCGTGGGGCTGGATCCGCTGGTCGTACTCGCAGTTGTGGAGCAGACCGAAGTCGCGGTTGTTGATCAGTTCGTGTTCCTGACGCTCCTTCAGCGCCTCGACGGTCAGCCGGATCTGCTGTTCCGTCTGGTTCATCGGCTGGTTGTAGAGGTCGGCCACGCGGGTGTGGATGCGCAGCACCGTCTGGGCCACGCTGAGTTCGTACTCGCGGGGGCTGGCCTCGTAGTCGACGAAGGTGTGCGGGATGTCGGGCTCGCCGGTGTGGCCGGCGGCCAGTTCGATCGCCTTCTCGCCGTACTTGTTGGTGCGCTGGCCGGGGATGGAACGGAGCCCCTGGAGGTGCTCGCGCAGGGCCTCGGACCGCTCGGCGACCTGGTCGAACGCCTCGCGCGGCAGCACCAGGACCGTGCACGCGGTGAGGGTGCGGGCCGTGTACTCCCAGATGGCGTCGTCGTCGAGCAGGGCCTGCTCGCCGAAGTAGGCGCCGTCGGCGAGGATGCCGAGCGACTCGTCGCTTCCGTAGGGCCCGGTGCCGATCTTCTCGACCCGGCCGTGGGCCAGCAGGTAGACCTCGTCCGCCGGGCTGCCGAACGAGGCGACGACCTGGCCCGGCTCGATCTCCCGCTGCCGGCAGCGGGACGCCAGCTCGGACAGCACCTCCTGCTCCTCGAACGACCGCAGCGCGGGCAGCTCGCCCAGCTCCGCGGGGATGATCTCGACGCGGTCGCCGGTCTTGACGAACGTCAGCCGGCCGTCCCCCACGGCGTATGTCAGACGCCGGTTGACCCGGTACGTGCCGCCCTGTACGTCCACCCACGGCAGCATGCGGAGCAGCCAGCGCGAGCTGATCTCCTGCATCTGCGGCACGGACTTGGTCGTGGTGGCCAGGTTCCGCGCGGCCGCCGTACCGAGGCTCTGCTGCGGCCTGCTCTGCTCCGTGCGGACCTCTTCGCCTACCGACATAGAGAATTGCCCTCCCAGTTGTGATCCACGCCCATCGGTGCCGGGCGTCGATCTGCGCGTCCAAGATTTCCTCACGTAACGTGCCCGCGCCATTACCCGAATGAGCGGGAATGGATCACCGCGCGGCTGGGCATCCATGGGCATTCCGTTTGTGGGCGCCGTCGTGGCGATGCCCTGTCCGGATCGGCTCGCACACCGACCGAACAAACGGTTCCGCTTCCTCCGTACAGGTAAAGCACACGTACGAGGCGGTCGCGAAGGGCGGCCGTCGCGCAGCACTAAGGAGGGCGGTCATGGCCCCACCCATGTCCGCGAGCGCGTTCCTGCGCGCTCTCGAGGCGGAGGGTCTGACGGTCGTCGAGGTCGGCGACTGGCGCGATCACCACCGCAACCACAAGGGCCCCTGGGGGCCGGTGCACGGCGTGATGATCCATCACACGGTCACCAAGGGCAGTGCGAGAACGGTCGAGTTGTGCCGCAAGGGGTACGCGGGCCTGCCGGGGCCCCTGTGCCACGGGGTCATCACCAAGGACGGACGGGTGCACCTGGTCGGCTACGGCAGGGCCAACCACGCCGGTCTGGGCGACGACGACGTCCTGCGCGCGGTGATCGCGGAGAAGAAGACCCTGCCGCCCGACAACGAGCGGAACACCGACGGCAACCGGCACTTCTACGGCTTCGAGTGCGAGAACCTCGGCGACGGCGAGGACCCGTGGCCGGCGGCGCAGTTGGAGGCCATCGAGAGAGCCGCCGCGGCGGTGTGCCGGCACCACGGCTGGAACGAGCGGTCGGTGATCGGGCACCTGGAATGGCAGCCGGGGAAGGTGGATCCGCGCGGGTTCACCATGGCGTCGATGCGGAAACGGATCGGCGACCGCCTGAAGTGACGGGCGAGAAGGCCGGGAACCGGCCCCCCGGCCCGGCGGGCCCGGGCGGCCCGGTGCCCTCCGGGCGGGCCCGGGGGCCCGGTGCCTTCCGGGCGGGTCGGGGCGCCGGGCAGGTCCGGGCACCCGGTGCCTCCCGTGCGGGTCCGGGCGTCCGGTGCCTCCCGCGTGCGGGTTCGGGCGCGCGTCGCCTCCATGGGCGGCGGGTGCCCGCACCTCACCCTGCGCCCCCGGTGGTCCCGCGCCGGCCGGGGGCCCGCGGGGCCGGCGGGATCGGAAAGCCCGGCGTGGGGCTACTCCCGGCCGGCGCGGGCGGCGGCGGCTCACCGGGTCTCCCGGAACTCCTCGTCTCCCGGAACTCCTCCGCCCAGGGACCGTCCCGTGGGACCCCGGTCCTGGCACCCAGGCGCCCGCGTCGGCGGTGCCGAGCAGACGGCCGGTAGCGGCCTAGACGACCTGGACCGGCCGCCCGCCCGCTCCGCGGATGCCGGTCCCTGAAACCCGGTCCTCACACCCAGCCCTGGAATCCGGTCCTCGCACCCGGTCCTCGCATCCGGTCGGGAACCCCGGCCGTCGCCCGCTCGCAGGGTCCCCGGGCGGCGCCCCGTCCGCTCTTCCGCTCTTCGGCCGCTCCCCCACCGCCCCACCTGGCCACCCCCTCACCCACCGGGGGAGAATGCCGCCGTGACCAGCGCGGACCTGCCCGGAGCCGTCGGCCCCGCCGCCCCGGCCGGGCCGGACGGCCTGCGGCCGCGGCTGCCCTCGCCCGTGCAGGAGGTCGTGGACGAGCGGTTCGAGCGGCACGGCGTGCGGCTGCTGCTGAAGCGGGACGACCTGATCCACCCGGACCTGATCGGCAACAAGTGGCGCAAGCTGGCCCCCAACCTCGCGACGGCGGCCGGGCGGACCGTGGTCACCTTCGGCGGCGCGTACTCCAACCACCTGCGGGCCACCGCCGCCGCCGGGCGCCTGCTCGGACTGCGCACCGTCGGCGTGGTCCGCGGCCAGGAACTGGCCGACCGCCCGCTCAACCCCTCGCTGGCCCGGTGCGCGGCGGACGGCATGCGGCTGCACTTCGTCGACCGGTCTGCCTACCGCCGCAAGGCCGAGCCGGACACCCTGGCCGACGTGCTCCGGGCCGTGGGCGTCGAGGACGCCCTGGTGGTGCCGGAGGGCGGCAGCAACGCGGCGGCCGTGCGCGGCTGCGCGGTGCTCGGCGAGGAGCTCGCCGGCCGCGCGGACGTGGCCGCCGTGGCCTGCGGCACCGGCGGCACCCTGGCCGGGCTGGCCGCCGGACTGGGCCCGGGGCAACGCGCGCTGGGGGTCCCCGTCCTGCGGGGCGGCTTCCTGGCCGGGGAGGTGCGGGCGTTGCAGACCGCGGCGTTCGGGGGGCCGCGCGGGGTCTGGAGCCTCGACGAGCGCTTCCACTTCGGGGGCTACGCCCGGACCACACCGGCGCTCGACGCGTTCGCACAGGACTTCGAGCAGCGCCACGGACTGCCCGTGGAACGTCTCTATGTCGCCAAGTTGCTTCATGGACTGGCCGTCCTGGCGGCGGAGCGCGCCTTTCCGCGCGGGAGCACGGTCGCCGCCGTGATCACCGGCCGCCCCTTCCCCTGAACGGCCACACCGTCCCCGGCCCGGTCCCGGTTCCCGGGAGCCGGAAGTCCGGAAGCCCAGCCCAGGAGTCCGGAAGCCCGGGAACCCCGAAGCCGCCCGGAAGCGCGGGATCCCGGAAGCTACGGGGCACTCGACCCCCCGGGGCGCTGCGCGGCCCGCCCTACGCCATCTCCCGGTAGGCCGCCGCCTCCTCCAGATCCAGGCGGCGCAGCAGCGTACGGAGCATCTCGTCGTCGATGTACCGCGCGTCGCGGAGCCGGACGAACACCTCGCGTTCCGTCTCGATCACGTCGCGCGACAGCCGCCGGTAGGTGTCGTCCACGGACTCCCCGGTCACGGGATGGGTCTGCCCCAGGCGTTCCCAGACGGAGTCGCGCCGGCGCTCCAGCACCGCGCGCAGCCGCTCGGCCAGCGGGGCCGGCAGTGCGTTGCAATCGTCGGCGAGGAGCTCGTCGAGGCGCTGCTCGGCGGCCCGGGACGCCTGCGCCTGCGCGTTGGCCTCGGCCAGGGTCGCCGCCCGCTCGTCCCGCCGGGGGAAGCGCAGCAGCCGGATGACCAGGGGCAGGGTGACCCCCTGGACCACCAGGGTGCCGATGACGGTGCTGAAGGTCAGGAAGAGCAGCAGGTCGCGCTGGGGGAACTCGCCGCCGTCGACGGTGTGCGGGATGGAGAAGGCGATGGCGAGGGAGACGACGCCGCGCATCCCGGCCCAGGAGATGACGAAGGGCACGCGCCAGCCGGGACTCCCCTCCCGGGCCCTGATGCGCGCCGACACCAGCGGGGGAAGGCAGAGCGCGGGGTACACCCACACGAACCGGGCCGCCACGACGACGGCGAAGACCGCCAGCGCGTACCAGAGGGCGTCGCCGCCGTGGTAGGCGTGGATGCCCCGGAGCACGACCGGCAGTTGCAGGCCGATGAGGGCGAAGACCGCGGACTCCAGGACGAACGCGACCATCTTCCACACGGCCGCCTCCTGGAGGCGGGTCGCGAAGTCGACCTCCCACGACCGGTGTCCCAGGAAGAGGGCCACGACCACGACGGCGATCACCCCGGAGGCGTGGACCTGCTCGGCGGCGGCGTAGGCGAAGAACGGGATGAGCAGGGAGAACGTGTTCTGCAGCAGCGCCTCCCTGACCCGGACGCGCAGCCAGTGCAGCGGCACCATCAGCACCAGCCCGACGGTGAGGCCGCCGAGCGCCGCCAGCAGGAACTCGCCGACGCCGCCGGCCCAGGTGGCGCCCTCCCCGGCCGCCGCCGCCACGGCCACCCGGAACGCGGTGATGGCGGTGGCGTCGTTGAGCAGGGACTCGCCCTGGAGGATCGTGGTGACCCGGGACGGCAGCCCGACCCTGCGGGCCACCGCCGTGGCCGCGACCGCGTCCGGCGGGGCCACCACCGCGCCGAAGACCAGGGCCGCGGTCAGCGACAGGCCCGGTACCAGCTCGTACAGGGCCCAGCCGACGACGAGGGTCGCGAAGAGCACGTAGCCGACCGACAGCAGCGCCACCGGCCGCAGCTGCGCCCGCAGGTCCAGGTAGGAGCTCTCGGTGGCCGCCGTGTGCAGCAGCGGGGGCAGGACGAGCGGCAGCACGACGTGCGGGTCGAGCGTGTAGTCGGGCACGCCGGGCACGAAGCTCACCGCGAGGCCGGCCGCGACCAGCAGCAGCGGAGCCGGTACGGGCAGGCGCCGGGCGGCCGCGGCGATTGCGGCACTGCCGGCCACCAGCAACAGCAGCGGCATCACGTCCATGTCCGGCCACCCCCGGTGTCCCACGCGGCGTTCCGCGCACCCGTCGTAATCTGGCCATCATGAGACAGTGCACGCACGTCGACGCGCTGCCGCACCCGGAGCCGGTTCCGGTCAGCGGGACATGCCCCGACTGCCTGCGGGAGGGCACGGACCCGGTCCAGCTGCGCCTGTGCCTCAGCTGCGGTCACGTCGGCTGCTGCGACTCCTCACCGCACCGGCACGCGACCCGCCACCATCTGGAGACCGGTCACCCCGTGATGCGGTCGCACGAACCCGACGAGGACTGGCGGTGGTGCTTCGTGGATCACGTCCTGGTGTGACCGGCCGGGTCCCGTCGCCGGACGGTTCGACCGTCTGACGTCTGGGTACGTCAATGCGGCGCGCGCTCTTCCCATTTGGGGCCGCAGACCCCTAGCCACGGAGCGTATTCGTAGTTTTACTATGAGTGACAGCAAGGGTCGGGGTCCCGGGGACAGGACCGACGAGAGCGCGATAGCGTCACGCTGAACCACGTAGCGCGTTACCCGGGGGTGTCCCCTGGGCCCTGAAACGCTTGTACCACCTTGGAGGTGAGGGTGTCCCAGATCGCAGGCGAGCCCGCGACCCAGGACTTCGTGGAAGTCCGGCTGCCGGCCGCGGGGGCCTACCTGTCGGTGCTGCGTACGGCCACGGCCGGCCTCGCGGCCCGTTTGGACTTCACCCTCGACGAGATCGAGGACCTGCGGATCGCGGTCGACGAGGCCTGCGCGATCCTGCTGCAGCAGGCCGTGCCGGGCTCGGTGCTGAGTTGCGTCTTCCGGCTGGTCGACGACTCGCTCGAGGTGACCGTGTCGGCGCCGACCACGGACGGACACGCCCCCTCGCGGGACACCTTCGCCTGGACCGTGCTGTCCGCCCTGGCGGGCAAGGTCTCCTCGGCCGTCGACGAGGACAGAACCGTTTCGATCAGCCTCTACAAACAACGCGGCGCGGGACCCGGGCCGGCGTGAGGAACGAGGACGGGCCGGTGCGGGACGAAGAACGCGGCACACGGGAGCTGCCCGCCGAACGCATGCCCGCGGGCATCGACGGCATCCCCGAGCAGGCCCGGCCGCATCCGGAGGACGACGGCACGGACACCGGCACCCCGGACCAGGGGCGGCCGGACGGTGCCGCACGGGGAACGCCCGCGGCCGGGCGGACCGGGGACGCCCCCGCCCGCGCGAGGCCGGAGACGGGGGACGAGGCGAGCGCTCGGGGAAGGGCGACGGGCGGGACGATGAACGAGCACGAGCGACATGCCGAGGGCGAGACCCGGCAGACGCCGGCCGCACCGGCCGCGCACGGGGTGCCGCGCGCTCCGGGCGCACGGAGCGGGGCCCAGCACCATCCGCTGGACCGCAGCGGGGCGCGCGCGATGTTCCTCGAACTGCGCGGGCTGGAGGACGGCAGCCCCGAGTACGCGGAGCTGCGCAACCAGCTGGTGCGGATGCACCTGCCGCTCGTCGAGCACCTCGCACGCCGTTTCCGCAACCGCGGGGAGCCGCTGGACGACCTGACGCAGGTCGCCACCATCGGTCTGATCAAGTCGGTCGACCGGTTCGACCCGGACCGCGGGGTGGAGTTCTCCACGTATGCGACCCCGACGGTCGTCGGTGAGATCAAGCGGCACTTCCGGGACAAGGGCTGGGCGGTGCGCGTGCCGCGCCGGCTCCAGGAGCTGCGGCTGTCGCTCACCACGGCCACGGCCGAGCTGTCACAGCTGCACGGCCGCTCCCCCACGGTGCACGAACTGGCCGAGAAGCTGGCCATCTCGGAGGAGGAGGTCCTGGAGGGCCTGGAGTCGGCCAACGCCTACTCCACGCTGTCCCTGGACGTCCCCGACACCGACGACGAGTCCCCCGCGGTCGCCGACACCCTGGGCGCCGAGGACGAGGCGCTGGAGGGCGTCGAGTACCGGGAGTCACTGAAACCGCTGCTGGAGGACCTGCCGCCGCGGGAGAAGCGGATCCTGCTGCTGCGCTTCTTCGGGAACATGACCCAGTCGCAGATCGCGCAGGAGGTCGGCATCTCGCAGATGCACGTCTCCCGGCTGCTGGCGCGGACGCTGGCCCAACTGCGGGAGAAGCTGCTCGTCGAGGAGTGAGCGCCCCCGGGTCCCTGACCCCGGGCGGTCCTGGCGGTAGTGGGCGGCGACCGGGCCCCGGGCGACGGACGGCCACCGAGTGCTACGCGCCGCCGGGACCCCCGACGGCCACCGAGGGGTACGCGCCGCCGGGGCCCCCGCCGGCACCGGGGAGTACGCGCCGCCGGGACCCGGACCGGAACGGGCGGTGCTCCCTGACCTGCCGACCGGCCGGCCGGCCCGGGCGGCTATGTTCCGGCGTTCCCCGGCCCCCGGATGTCCAGCGCCCGGGTCGTCTCGGGGTGGATCAGCAGCACCAGGGCGGCGACGGCGACGACGGCCAGCGCGATGCCCGCCGGGATGGCCACGCTGTCGGCCTGGAGCAGGTTGTAGGCCACCGGCAGGGCCAGCAGCTGGGTGATGACGGCCGGGCCGCGGCTCCAGCTGCGGCGGGCGAAGAGCCCGCGGGCCGCGAGCAGCGGCACCAGCGCGAGCACGACGAGCGTCACGCCGCCGGTGACGGCCTGCTGCCGGTCGTCCGGTTCGCCGGTGACGGCGAGCACGGCCATCCAGATCCCGCCCGCCAGCAGTCCGAAGCCCTCCAGGGCGGCGAGCACGGCGGCGAGGGTCAGACGGCGCGGACGCGGTCCGGCGGCGTCCGGGACGGCGGGGGCGGCGGGGGTCTGGTCACTGCTCACCCCAGAAGGGTAGCCCGCACGCCCGGGCCCCCGTCCGGCCCCGCCCGGCCCGGTCGGCCCCCGTCCGGCTCCCTGCCCGCACCCGCTCCCGGGCCCGCCGTGAACACGGCTCCCCGGTTGTCCGGCTCCGGACTCCCGTCCGATTTCCGCCTCGGCCTGGGCCGAGTACCACCCAGTAGGTACGCTGCAACCCATGCGTGCACTTCTCGTGGTCAACCCGGCGGCAACCACCACGAGTGCGCGTACGCGCGATGTGCTGATCCACGCGCTCGCGAGCGAGATGAAGCTGGACGCCGTCACCACCGAGTACCGCGGCCACGCCCGCGACCTGGGCCGGCAGGCCGCCGAGAGCGGCGAGACCGACCTGGTGGTGGCCCTCGGCGGGGACGGCACGGTCAACGAGGTCGTCAACGGTCTGCTGCACGCGGGTCCCGATCCAGAGCACCTGCCGGGCCTGGCGGTCGTCCCCGGCGGCTCCACGAACGTCTTCGCCCGCGCCCTCGGACTGCCCAACCAGCCAGTCGAGGCGACCGGGGCCCTGCTGGACGCGCTGCGCGAGGGCCGGGAACGCACCGTGGGGCTGGGGCTGACCTCCGGGACGCCCGGCTCGGACGACGAGGGCGTGCCCTCCCGCTGGTTCACCTTCAACGCGGGACTCGGCTTCGACGCCGGGGTCGTGGGCCGGGTGGAACAGCACCGGGAACGCGGCCGCAAGTCCACCCACGCCCTCTACATGCGCCAGGTCGTGCGCGCGCTGTTCGGGGAACCGCACCGGCGGCACGGGGTGATCACCCTGGAGGAACCCGGTGAGGAGCCGGTGACCGACCTGGTGCTCTCCATAGTCTCGAACACCTCCCCGTGGACGTTTCTCGGCAATCGCCCGATCTACGCGTCGCCTAAGGCCTCGTTCGATACCGGCCTCGACCTCTTCGGCCTGCACCGCCTGTCATCGGCCGCGGTTGCCCGGTATGGCACCCAGTTGCTCACTTCGTCCCCGGAGCGCGGACCCCGGGGCCGGCACGCCGTCTCCCGGCACGACCTGACACGCTTCACCTTGCATTCGAAGGTGCCACTGCCCCTCCAGATGGATGGTGACCACCTCGGACTGCGAACCAGCGTGACGTTCACAGGCGTTCGCCGTGCACTGCGTGTGATTGTGTGAGCAGAAAAGGCTAAAGTCCTTTCACTCGAACGTTTAGGCCAGGGTCCACCCCATGGAAGTACGGCTGTGACCTAGTCGACACCGAAGAATCAAAAAAAACTTTCCGGAAGGGGTTGTATCCGCCGCCGAGGTTTGCGAGTCTCTACTTGGCGATCGGGACGGCCCGCAAGACCGGCCTCCACAGATCACCGGAACCCCTCTCCAAAACCAAGGACCTACGCCAGGGAACCTGGCGGTCGGCCCTTCCCTTGTTGAGGGATTCGTGAAAGCGTTCACATTCACAAGCAACCCGCAGTAATACCAAGGAGAGGTAGCAGCCATGGACTGGCGTCACAACGCCGTTTGCCGCGAAGAAGACCCCGAGCTCTTCTTCCCCATCGGCAACACCGGTCCTGCGCTGCTGCAGATCGAGGAAGCCAAGGCCGTCTGCCGCCGCTGCCCGGTGATCGAGCAGTGCCTGCAGTGGGCGCTCGAGTCCGGTCAGGACTCCGGCGTCTGGGGTGGACTCAGCGAGGACGAGCGCCGCGCAATGAAGCGCCGCGCCGCCCGCAACCGGGCCCGTCAGGCTTCCGCCTGACATCCCACCCCTGCTGACAGCCTGAGCTTGGCGGCGCGTACGGCGCGTACGCAACTCCCGCCCCCGAGCCGCAGCGCGCAGTTGAGCACTGGCCTCGGACCGTACCCCGGTCCGAGGCTTTTTGCTGTGCTCCCGGGGACGGATCCCGCCCTCTCCGTCGTGCCGACGCTCCTCATGCCATCGCCACGACACAACAGAGCGTGACGACCCGACCCCGGCCCACGACGAGAGGGCGAGGCCGACCCCGGCCCACGACGGGAGGGCGAGCCCGGCCCCGGTCGCGGGGCAGGCGGGGCAGGCGGGGCAGGCGGGGCGGACGCTCCCAGTGAAGAGGTGTGGGCGGCGGACGCCGGCGGGGCGGACAGGGCGAACGGCCGGGACGACCGGGCGGACACGGCGAACGGCCCAGGCTGCGAGGCAGCAGGCAGCAGGCAGCAGGCAGCAGGCAGCAGGCAGGGCGAACGGCCCCGCCCCCGGGGTCACTTGTCCGCGCGCACCGGGATGTCGAGGATCACCCGGGTCCCCCGCTCCGGCGCCGGGACCATGTCGAAGGTGCCGCCCAACTCGCCCTCCACCAGGGTCCGTACGATCTGCAGCCCCAGATTGCCGGCGGTGTGCGGATCGAAGTCCTCGGGCAGGCCGACCCCGTCGTCCTGGACCGTGACCAGCAGGCGCGACTCCTTGGTGGTGCCGCCGCGCACCGCGGACACCTCCACCGTCCCGGTCTCCCCCTCCCGGAAGCCGTGCTCGAGGGCGTTCTGCAGGACCTCGGTGAGCACCATCGACAGCGGGGTGGCGACCTCGGCGTCGAGTATCCCGAACCGGCCGGAGCGCCGGCCGGCCACCTTGCCCGGGGAGATCTCGGCGACCATCGCCAGCACCCGGTCGGCGATCTCGTCGAACTCCACCCGCTCGTCCAGGTTCTGGGACAGCGTCTCGTGCACGATGGCGATCGAACCGACCCGGCGGACCGCCTCCTCCAGGGCCGCCCGCCCGCGCTCGGAACCGATCCGGCGGGCCTGGAGCCGCAGCAGCGCGGCCACCGTCTGGAGGTTGTTCTTCACCCGGTGGTGGATCTCCCGGATGGTGGCGTCCTTGGTGATCAGTTCCCGTTCACGGCGGCGAAGTTCGGTGACGTCGCGGAGCAGCACCAGGGAACCGATGCGGGTGCCCTTGGGCTTGAGCGGGATGGCCCGGAACTGGATGACCCCGTTCGCCTCGATCTCGAACTCGCGGGGCGCCCAGCCGCTGGCCACCTTGGACAGCGCCTCGTCCACCGGTTCGCGGGAGGGGGCCAGCTCGGCGGTGGTGTGTCCGAGGTGGTGGCCGACGAGGTCGGCGGCCAGGCCCAGCCGGTGGTAGGCGGAGAGGGCGTTCGGGGAGGCGTACTGGACGATGCCGTCGGCGTCGAGCCGGATCAGCCCGTCGCCCACCCGGGGGGAGGCGTCCATGTCGACCTGCTGGTTCGCGAACGGGAAGGCACCGGCCGCGATCATCTGGGCGAGGTCGGAGGCGCTCTGGAGATAGGTGAGCTCCAGCCGGCTCGGGGTGCGCACGGTCAGCAGGTTGGTGTTGCGGGCGATGACCCCGAGCACCCGGCCCTCGCGCCGCACCGGGATCGACTCCACGCGCACCGGGACCTCCTCGCGCCACTCCGGGTCGCCCTCGCGCACGATCCGTCCCTCGTCGAGGGCCGCGTCGAGCATGGGGCGGCGCCCCCGGGGCACGAGGTGGCCGACCATGTCGTCCTGGTAGGAGGTGGGCCCGGTGTTGGGCCGCATCTGCGCCACCGAGACGTAGCGGGTGCCGTCGCGCGTGGGGACCCACAGGACCAGGTCCGCGAAGGAGAGGTCGGAGAGCAGCTGCCACTCCGACACCAGCAGGTGGAGCCACTCGAGGTCGGTGTCGTCGAGGTCGGTGTGCTGGCGTACGAGTTCGTTCATGGAGGGCACCCGGCGAGCGTACCCGGGGGCGCGGGAGGGCCCCGGAAACACCCGCGGGCCGCGGCGCCTGGGAGGGACCCTCAACCCTCCCGGCACCGCAGCCCGGAGCACTGCCGGCCGGCGGGGTGTGCGGTCCCGGTCGGCCGTGGGAGGAGCCGGGGCAGTCAGGGCAGAGAGCTCCGGATCCTCGATCCGCCCTCCTGTGCGGGGAGGGCGAGTCCGTGTGGTGTTCTGCATCGTCCCGGCGGTCGGGCGTTCTGACAAGAGATCGTCCGCCAGGCGATCGCTGTGATCGATCATCCCATTGTGGACTAGACCACTCGCCATGTCCATGCGCGGGAGACTGTTTGTTCGATCGCCGTGTCCGGTCGTCGCGACGGCCGCGCACCACCCGCGGGCGTCCACCGTGCAGCCTAACCCGTACCGCCCCGCCGCCGGACCGGCCGGCCGGTGGGAGTCCGTGGCATGGCGGGTCCGCGGGGACGCCGGGCGTGCAGTGCGCCTCGCACGCCCGGGGCGCGGGACGCGGGAAGAGCCGGGACGCGACGCGGGAGCGGCGGGTTTCCGGCCCCTGGACCGGTTCGCGCGGGAGGAGGTCACGTCGTACCCTGGTAAGTTCCAATTGGTCTAAACCACCAGGGATCCCCGGCGGTCCCGTCCCAGTCGAGTCCTTCTCTCAGATCGGCAGGCCCAGCGTGGAAGTTGTCATCGTTCCGGACGCCAAGGCCGGCGGCGAACTCATCGCCGACGCCATGGCACAGCTCCTTCGGCGCAAGCCGGACGCCCTGCTCGGCGTGGCCACCGGTTCGACGCCGTTGCCCGTCTACCAGGCGCTCGCGGCCCAGGTGCGCTCCGGCGCGGTGGACACCTCCCGGGCCCGCGTCGCCCAGCTGGACGAGTACGTGGGGCTGCCCGCCGACCACCCGGAGTCCTACCGCTCGGTGCTGCGGCGCGAGGTCCTGGAGCCGCTCGGCATCGACCCCGCCTCGTTCATGGGGCCCGACGGCACCGCCGAGGACGTGCAGGCCGCGTGCGACGCCTACGACCGGCAGCTGGGCGAGGCCGGCGGCGTCGACCTGCAGCTGCTCGGGATCGGGACGGACGGGCACATCGGCTTCAACGAGCCCTGCTCCTCGCTCGTCTCGCGCACCCGGATCAAGACGCTGACCGAGCAGACCCGCAAGGACAACGCGCGCTTCTTCGACGGGGACGTCGAGCAGGTGCCCCACCACGTCATCACCCAGGGCATCGGCACCATCCTGGAAGCCCGCCACCTGGTCCTGCTCGCCACCGGCGCGGGCAAGGCGGACGCGGTCGCGGCGACCGTGGAGGGCCCGGTCGCGGCGGTCTGCCCGGCCTCCGCGCTGCAGATGCACCCGCACGCCACGGTGGTCGTCGACGAGGCGGCGGCGGCCAGGCTGGAGCACGCCGACTACTTCCGGCACACCTTCGCCCACAAGCCGGACTGGCAGGGCATCTGATCCGGCCCCGAGCCACCGTCCCGGCCCGGGCGGGCGTCACCGCGCTCCCCGGGCCGGGCACCGGTTCCCCACCCCGGTGGCACCGGGCCACGCGCCGGTGGTTCCGAGCCACCGGCCGGTGGTACCGCTCCCCCGGCGCTGCCGTGGTGGCCTGGACCAGCATCCGGTCCCGGCGGTATACAGAGGGGATCACGGACCGTGCGGGCACATCCCCGCCCCGAGCCGTGCCACGATGTGAGCCGCGGCCGATGGGATGTCGGTCGCTTCGGCACCGGTAGCCGGGAAGGCAGAGCATGAGCACCGACGTCAGCAGTGCGGAGAACGAGGGTGGGACTGCGGTCCGTACGGCGCGGGTGCCCAAGTACTACCGGCTGAAGAAGCATCTGCTCGACATGACCGAGACGGCGCCGCCCGGCACCGCGGTCCCGCCCGAGCGCACCCTGGCCGCGGAGTTCGACACCTCGCGCACCACCGTGCGCCAGGCGCTCCAGGAGCTGGTGGTCGAGGGCCGTCTGGAGCGCATCCAGGGCAAGGGCACCTTCGTCGCCAAGCCCAAGGTCTCGCAGGCGCTGCAGCTCACCTCCTACACGGAGGACATGCGCGCGCAGGGCCTGGAGCCGACCTCGCAGCTGCTGGACATCGGCTACATCACGGCCGACGACCGGCTCGCGGGCCTGCTGGACATCGCGCCCGGCGGGCGGGTGCTGCGCATCGAGCGGCTGCGCATGGCCAACGGTGAGCCGATGGCCATCGAGACCACCCACCTGTCCGCCAAGCGCTTCCCCGCGCTGCGCCGCAGCCTGGCCAAGTACACGTCCCTCTACACCGCCCTGGCGGAGGTGTACGACGTCCACCTCGCGGAGGCCGAGGAGACCATCGAGACCTCGCTCGCCACGCCGCGCGAGGCCGGTCTGCTCGGCACCGACGTGGGCCTGCCGATGCTGATGCTCTCGCGGCACTCGCGGGACCGGGACGGGCAGCCGGTGGAGTGGGTGCGGTCGGTGTACCGGGGCGACCGGTACAAGTTCGTCGCCCGCCTCAAGCGCCCCCAGGAGTGAACCCCGCCGGGTCCGGCGGTCCCTCGTCGGGGTCACGGACAGACCCGTCAGAACCGGGTGGTTGACAGGATTTCCGTTGCTGTTGCCTTGCGGTTGGGCGGCGTTGGGATACCGCTGTCCGCGACGGGGGTTACGGCTCCGTTATCTCCGCCCCTAGATTCCTGCGCACCGACGCCGGAGATCAGTGAGGGGACGGAACAGCCCGATGTCGAAAGCCCCGGAAGAACCATCCGCAGTCCCGGAAGCACCCCCCGCGGAGCCCGTGGTGACGCCCGCACGCGTCGTCATCGCCCTCTGCCTCAGCGCACCGTTCGTGGCGATGCTGTGGGTCGGCTCGTACGCCAGGACCGAGCCCGTCCTCATCGGCATCCCGTTCTTCTACTGGTACCAGATGCTGTGGGTCCTGCTGTCCACGGCGCTGACGATGGTCGCGTACCAGCTGTGGAAGCGTGACCAGCGCGCCCGCCGCGCCCGGAAGGGCGGTGCCGGTCGGTGAACGACGGCGTGAACGGCGTGGCACTCGCCGTCTTCCTCTTCTTCTTCGTCCTGGTCACGGCCATGGGCTTCCTGGCCGCCCGCTGGCGCAAGGCCGAGAACGAACACAGCCTCGACGAATGGGGCCTGGGCGGCCGGTCGTTCGGGACCTGGGTGACCTGGTTCCTGCTCGGCGGGGACCTGTACACCGCGTACACCTTCGTGGCCGTACCGGCGGCGATCTACGCGGCGGGCGCGGCCGGCTTCTTCGCGGTGCCGTACACGATCCTGGTGTACCCGCTGATCTTCACCTTCCTGCCCCGCCTCTGGTCGGTGTCGCACAAGCACGGCTACGTGACGACCTCGGACTTCGTGCGCGGCCGGTTCGGCTCCAAGGGGCTGTCGCTGGCGGTCGCCCTGACCGGCATCCTGGCGACCATGCCGTACATCGCGCTCCAACTGGTCGGCATCCAGGCCGTGCTGGACGTGATGGGCATCGGCGGCGGCGAGCACACCAACTGGTTCGTCAAGGACCTGCCGCTGCTGATCGCGTTCGGCGTCCTGGCGGCGTACACGTACTCGTCCGGCCTGCGGGCGCCCGCGCTGATCGCGTTCGTGAAGGACACGCTGATCTACCTCGTCATCGCGGTGGCGATCATCTACATCCCGATCAAGCTGGGCGGCTTCGACGAGATCTTCGCCAAGGCGGGCGCGGCCTTCGACGAGACCAACCCGGCGACGGGGGCCCCGCGCGGGGCGCTGGTGCCCGGGGACGCGGGCCAGTGGACGTACGCGACGCTGGCGCTGGGGTCGGCGCTCGCGCTGTTCATGTACCCGCATTCGATCACCGCGACGCTGTCCTCGCGCAGCCGCGAGGTGATCCGCCGCAACACCACGATCCTGCCGCTGTACTCGCTCATGCTGGGCATGCTGGCGCTGCTGGGCTTCATGGCGATCGCGGCGGGCGTGTCCGTGCAGAACGGCCAGCTGGCGATCCCGCAGCTGTTCGAGGACATGTTCCCGGCCTGGTTCGCGGGCGTGGCCTTCGCGGCCATCGGCATCGGCGCGCTGGTACCGGCGGCGATCATGTCGATCGCGGCGGCGAACCTGTTCACCCGCAACATCTACAAGGACTTCATCCGGCCGGACGCGACCCCCGCGCAGGAGACCAAGGTCTCCAAGATCGTGTCGCTGCTGGTGAAGGTGGGTGCGCTGGCCTTCGTGCTGACCATGGACAAGACGGTGGCGATCAACTTCCAGCTGCTGGGCGGCATCTGGATCCTGCAGACCTTCCCGGCGCTGGTGGGCGGCCTGTTCACCCGCTGGTTCCACCGCTGGGCGCTGCTCGGCGGCTGGGCGGTCGGCATGGTCTACGGCACGGTGGCCGCGTACGGGGTGGCGTCGCCGACGCAGAAGCACTTCGGAGGTTCGGCGAAGGAGATCCCGGGCATCGGCGAGATCGGCTACATCGGCCTCACCGCGTTCGTGATCAACGTGGTGGTGACGGTGGTGCTGACGTTCGTCCTGCGGGCGTTCAAGGCGCCCGAGGGGATCGACGAGACGCGGCCGCAGGACTACACGGCGGACGCGGGCGACCCGGGCGTGCAGGTGGAGCTCCCGCCGGCGACGGCGGGCAGCGCGCACTGACGCCCCCGAGGGGCGAGGGGCGGCGGGCCGACGGCGGAAAACCGGCGGCCCGCCGCCCCGTGCCGGGGGCAGACTCGTCCCCATGGACATCACCATCCGCCCCGCCCTGCCCGCCGAGTACGCGACGCTCGGCGCGCTCACCGCCCGCGCCTATCTCGACGACGGGCTCCTCGACTTCGGGGAGAGCGACGCGTACCTGGGCGAACTGAGGGACGTCGCGAAGCGGGCCGCGGCGGCCGAGGTGCTGGTCGCCGTGGAGGGCGATCCGCCGTCCGGCGGCCGGCTGCTGGGCGGGGTGACGTTCGTGCCGTACGGCGGGCCGATGGCGGACCTGGCCGGGGCCGGCGAGGCGGAGATCAGGATGCTGGCGGTCGACCGGGCCGCCCGGGGGCGGGGCGCCGGGGAGGCCCTGGTGCGGGCGTGCGTGGACCGGGCGCGGGCCCTGGAGGGCTGCGTGCGGGTCGTGCTGTCGAGCCAGAGCAGCATGCGGGCGGCGCACCGGATCTACGAGCGACTGGGCTTCGTCCGCGCCCCGCACCGGGACTGGAACCCGCTCCCGCACGTGGACGACATCATGCTGCTGTCCTACGAGCTGACGCTCTGACACGGGCGCTCCGGCACCTGGCGCGCCACAAGATATGGGGCTGTCCGCAACGCCCGGCACAAGATGTATGCTCATGCTCGCTGTCGCCGCAGGGGAATCCGGTGCGAATCCGGAACTGTCCCGCAACGGTGTACTTGTGCGTGTTCGCGTCCCCACGCGTTCCCGCACGGGCTTCAGTCCGAGGACCTGCCGACAGTGCGCCCGGCCGTCCGGCCCGGGTGCTCCGACGTCCGGGCCTCGCGGAATGGGCCGGTGGACGCACGACGCCGTGCGCGTCCCGTGCTGCCCCCTGCCCTCGACGAGGCCCCGTGCCGAGCGAGGGAGAGCCCCACGTGACCATCGCGCCAGCGGATCCGGTCTCAGCCAGCGACGTACCCCCGGAGGGCGACGGCCCGGGTGCCGCGCTGCTGCGGACCCTGACCGGTCTGACCGCCGACCTCCCGGACGCCGACCCCGGCCGGGTGGCCGCCGCCGCCCTGCGCGGCCGGTCCGCCCGGGCGGACGAGGCGGAACTGCGGGAGCTGGCCACCGAGGCCGCCGCCGGGCTCATCTCCGAGGACCCCGCCTACTCCCGCCTCGCCGCCCGGCTGCTGACCCTCGCCATCCGCGAGGAGGCCGCCTCGCAGGGCGTCACCTCGTTCTCCTCCTCCGTCGCGACCGGGCACCGCGAGGGGCTGGTCGCCGACCGGACGGCCGGCTTCGTCCGGCGGCACGCCGAGCGGCTGGACGCGCTGGTCGACACCGGCGCGGACGACCGCTTCGGGTACTTCGGCCTGCGCACCCTGCACAGCCGCTACCTGCTGCGGCACCCGATCACCCGCAAGGTCGTCGAGACCCCGCAGCACTTCCTGCTGCGCGTCGCCTCCGGGCTCGCCGAGGACGACAGCGCCCGCTCGGTGGACGACGTGGGCGCGCTGTACGGGCTGATGAGCCGCCTGGACTACCTGCCCTCCTCCCCCACCCTGTTCAACTCCGGTACGCGGCACCCGCAGATGTCGTCCTGCTACCTGCTGGACTCCCCGCGGGACGAGCTGGACTCGATCTACGACCGCTACCACCAGGTGGCCCGCCTCTCCAAGCACGCGGGCGGCATCGGCCTGGCCTACTCCCGCATCCGCGCCCGGGGTTCGCTGATCCGCGGCACCAACGGGCACTCCAACGGCATCGTGCCGTTCCTGAAGACGCTGGACGCCTCGGTCGCCGCCGTCAACCAGGGCGGGCGGCGCAAGGGCGCGGCGGCGGTCTACCTGGAGACCTGGCACGCGGACATCGAGGAGTTCCTGGAGCTGCGCGACAACACCGGTGAGGACGCCCGCCGGACGCACAACCTGAACCTGGCGCACTGGGTGCCGGACGAGTTCATGCGCCGGGTGGACGCCGACGCCCCGTGGTCGCTGTTCTCCCCGGTGGACGTGCCGGAGCTGGTGGACCTGTGGGGCGAGGAGTTCGACGCCGCCTACCGCGCCGCCGAGGCGAAGGGCCTGGCCCGCCGGACGCTGCCCGCCCGGGAGCTGTACGGCCGGATGATGCGCACCCTGGCGCAGACCGGCAACGGCTGGATGACCTTCAAGGACGCCGCCAACCGCACCGCCAACCAGACGGTCACGCCCGGACACGTCGTCCACTCCTCCAACCTGTGCACGGAGATCCTGGAGGTCACCGACGACGGGGAGACGGCGGTCTGCAACCTGGGGTCGGTCAACCTGGGCGCGTTCGTCGACCCGGAGGCGGGCGACCTGGACTGGGAGCGGCTGGACGCGACCGTGCGCACGGCCGTCACGTTCCTGGACCGGGTGGTGGACATCAACTTCTACCCGACCGAGCAGGCGGAGCGCTCCAACGCCCGCTGGCGCCCGGTGGGACTGGGGGCCATGGGCCTCCAGGACGTGTTCTTCCGGCTCCGGCTGCCCTTCGACTCCCTCGAGGCGCGGGCGCTCTCCACGCGGATCGCCGAGCGGATCATGCTGGCCGCCTACGAGACGTCCGCGGACCTCGCGGAGCGCAACGGCCCGCTGCCGGCCTGGGAGCACACCCGGACCGCCCGCGGCGTGCTGCACCCCGACCACTACGCGACCGACCTGGCCTGGCCCGAGCGGTGGGCGGCGCTGCGCGAGCGGATCGCGCGGACCGGGATGCGCAACGCGCTGCTGCTGGCGATCGCGCCGACGGCCACCATCGCCTCGATCGCGGGCGTCTACGAGTGCATCGAGCCGCAGGTGTCCAACCTGTTCAAGCGCGAGACGCTGTCGGGCGAGTTCCTCCAGGTCAACTCCTACCTGGTGGACGACCTGAAGCGGCTCGGCGTGTGGGACGCGCGCACGCGGGAGGCGCTGCGCGAGGCGGGCGGCTCGGTGCAGGGCTTCGCCTGGATCCCGGAGGAGGTGCGCCGGCTCTACCGCACGGCGTGGGAGATCCCGCAGCGCGCGCTGATCGACATGGCCGCCGCCCGCACCCCGTTCCTGGACCAGTCGCAGTCGCTGAACCTGTTCCTGGAGACGCCGACCATCGGGAAGCTGTCCTCGATGTACGCGTACGCCTGGAAGCAGGGGCTGAAGACCACGTACTACCTGCGGTCGCGTCCGGCGACCCGCATCGCCCGCGCCGCCCGGGCCCAGACCCCGGCGGCCGTGCCCGTCCCGCAGGCGGCGCCCGACGACGCCGTCGCCTGCTCCCTGGAAAACCCCGAGTCCTGCGAGGCCTGCCAGTGATGACCAGCCCCACCCGTACCCAGAACCTGCTCGACCCGGGCTTCGAACTGACCCTGCGCCCCATGCGCTACCCCGACTTCTACGAGCGCTACCGGGACGCCATCAAGAACACCTGGCACGTGGAGGAGGTCGACCTCCACTCCGACGTGGCCGACCTGGCGAAGCTCAGCCCGTCCGAGCAGCACCTCATCGGACGGCTGGTGGCGTTCTTCGCCACCGGTGACTCGATCGTCGCGAACAACCTGGTGCTGACGCTCTACAAGCACATCAACTCCCCCGAGGCCCGGCTGTACCTGTCCCGGCAGCTGTTCGAGGAGGCGGTGCACGTCCAGTTCTATCTGACCCTCCTGGACACGTACCTGCCCGACCCGGACGACCGGGCGGCGGCCTTCGCCGCGGTGGAGAACATCCCGTCCATCCGGGAGAAGGCCGAGTTCTGCTTCCGGTGGATGGACTCGGTGGAGAAGCTGGAGCGGCTGGAGACCCGCGCGGACCGCCGGCGGTTCCTGCTGAACCTGATCTGCTTCGCAGCCTGCATCGAGGGCCTGTTCTTCTACGGCGCCTTCGCCTACGTGTACTGGTTCCGCAGCCGCGGCCTGCTGCACGGTCTGGCGACCGGGACCAACTGGGTGTTCCGCGACGAGACGATGCACATGTCCTTCGCCTTCGACGTGGTGGACACCGTCCGCAAGGAGGAGCCCGACCTGTTCGACGAGGAGCTGGGGCAGCAGGTCACCGACATGCTCCGCGAGGCGGTGGAGGCGGAGCTGCAGTTCGCGCGGGACCTGTGCGGGGACGGGCTGCCGGGGATGAACACCGAGTCGATGCGGCAGTACCTGGAGTGCGTCGCCGACCAGCGGCTGACCCGGCTGGGCTTCGCGCCGGTGTACGGCTCGGAGAACCCGTTCTCGTTCATGGAGCTGCAGGGCGTCCAGGAGCTGACCAACTTCTTCGAGCGGCGGCCGTCCGCCTACCAGGTCGCGGTGGAGGGCACGGTCGACCTGGACGAGGACTTCTAGTCCCCCGGCCGGCACCGGTGTCGTCCGGTCCGCGCCGGGCCGGGCGGCCGGGCCGGCAGGTCCGGCGAGTCCGGCGCGGACCGGACGACGGGTTCCCGGGGCCCGCCGGGCCGTACCCGGCGGGCCGTACGGCCCCGCTCAGGCGGGGTGCCGCCGCGGGTCACGCCGCTCGCGTGGTGTGGTGCGGGGAGGTGCTCCGCGCCGGGGCGGACCGGTCCGCCGGCACGGACCGCAGTGCGGGGGTGCGGCGGGGCAGGGGTGCGGTCTCGGCCTGCCGGATCTGGCGGTCGATCCGCCGGTCGCGCACGATGCCGAACACGGCGGGCAGGATCATCAGCGCGAACAGTCCGAGTACGAAGAGCATTCCGATCAGTGCTTGCGTCTGTGTCGTATCCATAGACATCAGTCTCGCCGGTTACGGTCCTTACCAACAGTGGCAGGGCTGCCGCACACCCTCGATTTACTGCCACTCGCGGGGCAGACTGGTGCCATGCTCCGGAATGTGGCCGTCGTCCTCCTCGACGGCGTGAACCCCTTCGAACTCGGCGTGGTCTGCGAGGTCTTCGGCACCGACCGCACCGACGAGGGCCTGCCCGCCTACGACTTCGCGGTCGCCTCCGCCGAAGGCCCGGTGCTGCGCACCGAAGCGGGCTTCGCGATCCGGGTCGACCACGGCCTGGAACGCCTGGAGAGCGCCGACCTCATCGCGGTCCCCGCGGGACGCGGTTTCGACGCCCGGTCCTTCCCGCCCGCACTGCTCGACGCGCTGCGCCGCGGGGTGGAACGCGGCGCCCGGGTGGCCAGCGTCTGCTCGGGGGTGTTCGTCCTCGCCGCGGCAGGACTGCTCGACGGACGCCGCGCCACGGTGCACTGGCGGCACGCCGACGAGCTGAAGCGGCAGTACCCGCACCTGACGGTGGAACCGGACGTGCTCTACGTCGACGAGGGTCCGGTGATCACCTCCGCCGGGACGGCCGCCGGGATCGACGCCTGCCTGCACCTGGTGCGCAAGGAGCACGGCTCGGAGGTCGCCAACCGGATCGCCCGGCGCATGGTGGTGCCGCCGCACCGCGACGGCGGCCAGGCCCAGTACATCGAGCGCCCCGTGCCGCCCGCCGGCGGTGACACCGTCTCGGACGTGCTGGTGTGGCTGCAGGAACACCTCGACGAGGAGGTCACCGTCGAGCAGCTGGCGGCCCGCGCGCTGATGTCGCCGCGGACCTTCGCCCGCCGGTTCCAGCAGGAGACCGGCACCACGCCCTACCGCTGGGTCCTGGGCCAGCGGGTGCTGCTCGCGCAGCGACTGCTGGAGAGGACCGACGACACGGTGGACGCGATCGCCGGGCGCACCGGCTTCGGCACCGCCGCCGCGCTGCGCCACCACTTCGTGCGGGCCGTGGGCACCACGCCGCACGCCTACCGGCGGACGTTCCGCGGCCCCGAGGCCGCCTGAACGCCCGCCGGACGGTGCCTCAGCGCTCGACCGGCCGCAGCAGCAGGCGGTTCGGGCGCAGCGTGATCCCGACCCGGGTGGCGGGGTCGGACGCCTCCGTCTGCTCGAAGCGGAACCGGGTGGCCACCGCCGCCGTGATCAGCGTCAGCATGGCCATGGAGAAGTGGTCGCTCGGGCATTTGCGGTTGCCCAGGCTGAAGGGTCGCATGGCGTATTTCGGAACGTCCTTCGAACGTTCGGGCAGCCAGCGGTCGGGGTCGAACTCCAGGTGACGCTCGTACGATTTCGGATCGCGCTGGATCGCGTACGGACTGTAGATGATGTCGGCCCCGGCCGGAATGTGATAGCCGCCGAGTTCGGTGTCGGTGACCGCGCGCCGGGTCAGAATCCAGACGGCCGGGCGCAAACGCATCGCCTCGACGACGACATTGGCCGTGTACGTGAGCCCGCGTACGTCCGCGAATGCGACCGGTCGCCCCTCGGTGACGGAGAGCACTTCGTCGCGCACCTTGTCCCCGTGCTCCGGGTGGTCGGCGAGCAACTCCAGCAGCCACATGATCGTCGAGGCGATCGTTTCACTGCCGGGGGTGAGTATCGCGACGACTTGGTCGTGGATCTCCTGTTCCCCGATGGGGTCGCCATTGTCGTCCTTCGCCTCCAGCAATGCCGTCAGCAAATCGTCCGGCTTTTGACCGGATGCACGGCGTTCGGCGACGATCTCGTCGACCAGGAGATGCAGATCGGCCAGCGCCCGGTTGAATTCGCGGTTGGCCGGCAGCGGCAGCCGGTAGAGCGGGCCGAGCGGGACGACCATCCGCCGGTACATGCCGCGGAAGACGGTCGCCAGGGCGATGCACAGCCGTTCCGCCCGCTCGTCCATGAACCGGCCGCGCAGCAGGCAGCGGGCCGCGACGCGCACGGCGACGCGGAAGGACTCGGAGGTGGCGTCGATCGTGGCGCCCGACGCCCACCGTTCGGCCAGCGCGTGCGCCTCCTCCTCCATGATCGGCCCGTAGGCGGGGATGGCGTCCAGCTTGAAGGCGGGCTGGATGGTGCGCCGCTGGCGGCGGTGGAGCGGACCGTTGGCGGTGGCCACGCCCTCCTTGCCGAGCAGGCCCTCCAGGGACTCCCAGAGCGGCCCGGAGATGATGTAGTCGGGGCTGAGGGCGAGCGCTCCGGTGAGCGCGGGCGTGGTGACGGCGTAGACGGTCTTGGGCCCCAGTTTGAGGCGCACGACGTCACCGTGGTCGCGCAGTTGGGCCATGAAGGCCAGGGGATCCCGGACCATTTTCCAGCCGTGGCCGAGTCCCGGGATGCCGCCGCCCGCCACGGGGGGCACCCGCAGACCGGCCGGGGTCGTTGTTTCGGGTTTCACCGACTCGACGGTCATTTCTCACCTGCCGCTTCGTTGTTGACGTACGGGGGCGTCGACCGGTCGTCCCAGCTGTCGACGCGGTACCGGCCGGACTCGTGGTGGAACCAGTAGACGGAACTGAACCAGTTCCGCATGTTTCCCAGGCAGGCGCGCACGGCGGCGCTCATTTCCTTTCCGCCCACGGTGCCGTCGTCGAGACCGTCGGCGAACCGTAATGCCGCTTCCTCCGCCCGCAGGAATCCGTCGATGCATTCCAGGATGCGGCGCCTGAGATCGGCTATCGCTTCTTCGAGCGTCATTCCCCGGTGCGTGACGAGGCTGATGCCGAGATTGTGCACCTCATTCCCTGCGAGTTCCTTGGGGAGGGAACAGAGGTCGTTGTACCAGGCGGCGAATTCCTGACTGAGCAGCGCCGCCTTCCGGTAGGCCGGGTTCTTCCGTACGGAATCCGGGAGTTCGAGGCCCGCACTGGGTTCCAGGAGATCGGTCCAGATCCAGTGCGCGAAGGTGAGGCGGCGCAGTTCCAGGTACTCCTCGACACCCGGGACGACGCCTTTCCTCCGGTTCTCGAATTCGCGGTCGTAGGCCTCGATGACGGTGTGGAAGTGCCGGGTGAACCGGGCGTTCCACGACGCGGGCAGGAAGGAGAACAGCCTCCCCACGCTGTCCGCGAGCCCCGCCACCAGGGGATCGTGGTGCCCCAGGTGGTCCCCGGGGCGGTCGAGGGCGGTGTGCAGCCGCTCCTTGAGCCGGCGCCAGGCGTCGGGGCGGTCGTGGACGATGTCGCGGTCGTGCCGGTCGTCCCAGACGAAGAACCACGCGCTGTAGTCCGCTATCGCCTGCATGACCTCGTCGGGGGCGCCGAGGTAGTAGCCGGCCATGAGGTCCGTGTAGCACAGACCGTCGGCATATTCCGCCACCTTGTCCGGGGGCATGAGCCGCTTTTCGAGCAGCCACGCCCGGGTGTTCTCCTGGAGCTTCGGCCAATACGGGTGGAGTTGCCGGGGAAACGACGCCTCGATCACCGGGAGGGAGAGCGCCGGTGGAACCGCTACGGTCGTCGGTGTCGATGTGGTGCCGTGTGACAAAGCATGCACGAACAATCCCCTCTCAGCCGCCGGTTGCGTACGCCCGTCCTCCGCCGGGTGTGCGCCGGTGCATATCCCCGTTCCTCTATTCAGCACCACAACTGACCGTTCTGGGAACGGATTTGCCTCATTCACCACCCCAGGGTGCCGAGAACCTCCTCTTGCGTGTCTTGATCTGGTTCAGGAGGGACCGCTGGGGAGCGAACGGGTGCCGGGGACGAGAACGGCGCCCGGTCCCGGAGTGAACCGGGTCCGGGCGCCGTGCGCGCGGGGCAGGAGGGGTCGCGGACCGGTCGGGCCCGCGCGGGTCAGTCGTTGGCGACCACGGGGTAACGGGGCTCGTTCTCGGCCATCTGCCGCAGCGCGTCCTTGCGTTCCCGCTTGGACAGCCGGTCGATGTAGAGGTAGCCGTAGAGGTGGTCGGTCTCGTGCTGCAGGCAGCGCGCGAAGTAGCCCGTGCCCCGCACCCTGATCGGGTTGCCGTACTCGTCCTGGCCGGTCACCTCGGCGTAGTCGGGGCGGGCCAGCGGCGCGTAGGCGGTGGGCACCGACAGGCAGCCCTCGTTGCTGTCGTCCAGCCGCCGCCGCTCGGCGGGGAGTTCGACCAGCTTCGGGTTGCAGACCACACCGACGTGGCGGGTGCCCTCGTCGTCCGGGCAGTCGTAGACGAAGACCTTCAGGTCGACGCCGATCTGGTTGGCGGCCAGGCCCACGCCCTCGGCGGTGCGCTGGCTGGCGAACATGTCGTCGACCAGCTGCCGCAGGGCGTCGTCGAACTCCGTGACGTCCCGGCACTCCTTGTGCAGCACCGGGTTGCCGACCACGGTGATCGGACGCGAGGTGCCGCGCTCGCGGTGGGCGGCCTCGCGCTCCTCGCAGTCCTCCGTGTCGATGACGAACCCCTCGTCGTCCACGGGGAGCACGCCCGCGTGCTGCTGATCGGTGTCCTGCTGAGCCATGACCGACGTGTGCCTTCCTGGAAAAACCGGGCTGGGATGCTGCTACAGGGTACGGGGAGCGCGCCTGCCGGGGGCGCGGGGAACCCCCGGGTCCGCCCCACCGGGGGCGGGCGTGCGCTCAGCAGACCTCTTCGAGGTCCCGCCAGTCACGGGAGTCCGGGCTGTCCGCGACCCACCCGTCCAGCAGCCCGCGCACCAGGGCCGCCGGCGCGGCCACGCCGCACTCCCGCTCGGGCACCCACAACTGCCCGTCGGTGCGGTGCCCCAGGGGGCCGGGGTGTCCCGGCTCGCTGTGGTCGTGCGGGTCCAGGTGCTCGCCCTCGCCCTCGTCGGAGGGCATCCGGGACTCGGAACACATCCGGCACAGCAGCCGCACCGACGAGGACCAGTCCTCGGCGGCGAACCCGGCGTCCGCGGCCAGCGCCTCCAGGGCGTCCCGGTCGGCCTCCGTCTCGGCCTCCAGCAGCACCACCCAGGTCGGCACCGGCGAGGGCGCCCACAACTCGATCTCGTCGAACACCGGGTAGGTGTGCCCGGCGGCCGTGCTGCGCTCGCCGTGCGGCACGCCGTCGTGCAGGACGACCTCGCCCCAGCGGCGGCCGGAGGACGGCAGCGGGATGGACAGCACCTCGATGCGGGCCGGGTCGAGCCTGCGCCCCCACACCACCTCGGCCTCCCCTTCCGGGGACAGCCGCACCGCGGCGCTGCCGAGGTCCATGCCGAGCGGCTCGCCGGAGTCGGTGGGCGAGCCGGGCATCCTCAGCCCGTAGGCCTGCCAGGCACGGCGGGCCAGCGGCCAGTCCTGCAGGGCGGTGGCGGCGATACCGACGTTCCACCAGTCGGGAGCCCCGGTGTCCCGGTCGAGCAGGGCCACGGCCCGCAGCCCGGCGGCCCGCGCCTGCTCCCAGTCGTGCCGGAACTTGTGCAGCAGCGCGAGGTTGAACCAGGACTCCGACAGCCAGGGTTCCAGGTCGGCGGCACGGGTCAGCAGTGCGCCGGCGTCCTCGTACCGGCCGTCGCCGATGAGGGTGAACGCCCGGTCCGTGGCCTGCCGCCAGGAGGCGGAGGGCCGGTTCCGTCCCTTGCCGAAGATCCTCACGATTCCCGCCTGCCAGTTCCGTGCGGTGGGCCGGCTGTGCCTTTCCGCGCCCCCTGACCCTCTCCTCTTCGCATCCAACCACGTACGGCCGGAAGGGCGCTCATTACCCATGGGTTACCCAGCCTCGTACCGGGTCAGACAGTCCCGTCCGTGGCCCTCACCACGCTCCGTCCCCGTGTTCACGCCCCACCTCCGTGTTCCGCGCCAGCACCCGGGCCAGGGCGGCGACGACCTCCGGTGCGTACTCTCCCGCGGCACCGAACCTCAGCTCCTCCAGTGCCGTCAGCGGCCCGCCGGGGCCTCCTGCCCGGGACTTCTCCTCGTACGCGTTCACCACCCGGACGATTCGCGCGGCGAGCGGCTGTTCCGGGTGCGGGTCGCACTGCTGTTCCACGATCCGGGCGACCTGGGGGTCCACCCCGGTCCGGCGCACGACGGCACCGCCGAGCAGGGCGATCCGGCGCTGCTCGGTGACCGGCAGCGCGGAGGTCGCGCCGGCCGGGACCGGGTCGACGAGGCTCAGCTGGCCGATGTCGTGCATCAGCGCCGCGTACTCCAGCAGGGTCAGTTCGGGTGCGGTCAGGCCGAGGTCCCGGCCCACCGCGCGGCTGAGCGCGGCCACCCGGCGGGCGTGCCCCGCCGGGGTGCAGCCCGCGATCTCGGTGGCCCGGGCCAGGGAGGCGATGGTCTGCCGGTAGGTGGCCCGGACGGCGGCGTAGCGCCGGTGCGACAGCTGGGCGAGCAGCAGGGGGACCGAGAAGACGGGCAGCGCCCACAGGCCCACCACGGCGACCGCGAGCGCCATCACCGCGCCCGTCGCGATCACGGCGGCCTCGATGCCGGGGACGGCCCGCAGCTCGTCCCGCAGCAGCGGCCAGAAGGGCCACCCGGTCCGGGACCGGGCCAGCGCCGCCGCCAGCACGGCGTCGCCGAGCGTGGCCAGACAGGGCAGCGCGAGCAGCACCAGCGCCTGGGCGGGCCCCTGCCAGTCGTCGAACGCGCCCCGGCCGTACAGGGGCTGGAAGCACACCGCGACGAAGCCGACCGCGAGCACCCGGCGAGCCAGCCGGTCGGCGCCGGGCCCGTGCCCCCGGGCGACGTTCGGCACGCTGCCCAGCAGGGAGGCGGCGAGCACCACGGTGACGACCTGGGCGGCGTCGTGCCCGCCGGGCCGCCCGCCGGCGTCGCCGAGCAGCGCGTAGGCCATGGACCCGGCGGCGGCGAGCGGCGCGGACTGCCGGATCCGGGGCGCGCCCCGGCGGGTGAGCTCGCCGACGGCGATGAGCACCGTGAAGGAGAGGAGGGCGTCCCGGTCCTCGACGCCGTGCCAGAGGACGGAGCCGAAGCAGCCCGCGGCCAGGAGTCCGGCGCACAGGTGCACGAAGGGGGGCAGGAGGGGACGGCGGGTGACGGGCGTGCCCGTGCGGGCCGCGGGCGGCGCCGTCACCGCGGCGCCCCGGTCCGGCCGGTGACCGGGGCGGCGGGCGCGGGCACGGTGGGGGCGCCGTGGTCGTCGGCGGTCACCGCGGGGTGCCAGCCGTCCCGGCCGATCACCCGGACGAGGGCGGCCACCATGCGCGGGTCGAAGTGGGAGCCCGCGCACCGCTCGAGTTCCGCCAGGGCCACGGGCACGGGCCGGGCCCTGCTGTAGGAGCGGGTGGAGGTCATCGCGTCGAAGGCGTCGGCGACCGCGACCACCCGGGCGGACTCCGGGATCTGAGTGGCCGTCAGGCCGTAGGGGTAGCCGGTGCCGTCCATCCGCTCGTGGTGGTGCAGCACCGCCTCCCGGGCCTCCCCGAGGAAGGAGATGCCGCGCACCATCTCGTGGCCGTACTCGGGGTGCAGCTCGATCACCCGGCGTTCCTCGGGGGTGAGCGGCCCGTCCTTGGTGAGCAGCCGGGTGGGGACACCCAGTTTGCCGACGTCGTGCAGGATGCCGGCGAAGCGCAGCACCTCGACCCGCTCGTCGTCCATGCCGAGTTCCCGCGCGATCATCATGGAGGCGTGGCCGACGCGTTCGCTGTGCCCGCGCGTGTAGCCGTCCTTGATGTCGACGGCCTGGACCAGGGCGCGGATGGTCGCCTGGTGGGCCGCGCGTTCCCGGTGGTACTGGGCGAACGCCCACCACGAGACACCCATCGGCAGGAGCACCAGGAGGGCGGCCACGGGCCCGTAGGGGCTGCGCCAGAGCAGGGCCATCATCAGTCCGGCCAGCCCGTGCACGGTGACGGGCACCAGCAGCGGCCAGCACAGCCGCCACCATGTGGCGGGCCCCCGGGGCCCTCCCGGGTGCCCGGGGGGACCGCCCGCCGTCAGCGCCCGCAGGCCGCCGTCCAGCAGGGTGAGCACGAGACAGAAGGCGAGGACGGCGGCGCCCGCCGCGCCCAGGGCCCGGGGGACGTCGCAGCCGGCGACCGCGGTCGGCCCGCCGGCTGCGTGGTGGCCCAGGCCCGCGGCCAGGACGGCGAGCACCAGTTGGGCGGCCCGCCAGATCCGCCGGAGCGGGTCCGGTGGCCGGGGTACGGGCATGAGCAGGGCGCCGGGCAGCGCGACCAGGGCCGCGGCGCTCGGCGTCAGGAGGAAGGCCCCGGCGAGCAGCACGGGGTAGCAGGTGCCGCCCGGGCTGGGGGCGCCGAGGCAGCGCGAGCGGGCGAGGTGTTCACAGCCGGCGTAGAGCGCGGCGAGCAGGGCGACCGCCGGCCAGGCGGCCCCGGGGCCCGGCAGGAGGCAGAGCACGGCGAGCAGGGCCACCGCCACGACGTACGCGCGGGCCCGTGCCGGTAACGCTTCCATGAGCCCCTCCCCCACCGTGCCGCCGCACCCGGCCCGCCGCCGTCGGCCTTCGGAGCCTAGGGCGGCGAGAGGTGCCCCCGCGGGCCGATAACCCGCGGATTAGCACGTACGGGTGACGACGCCACCCCTTACGGGGTGCGGTGCCGTCAGGAGGGGGACGACAGCGGACTGCGGCGGATCAGGACTCCTGGGGCCTGACCGGGGAGGAGGCGGTGACGTCCTGGTCGGGCACGGCCTGTCCGGAACGGATCAGCTCGATCCGCCCCATGACCTTGGACCGCAGGTCGCCCGGCACCTCGTCGTGCCCGCAGCACCGTTTGACCAGCTTCTTGACGGCCTGCTCCAGCCCGTACTTCTCCAGGCAGGGCGAGCACTCCTCGAAGTGGTGCTCGAACTTCACGCAGTCCGCGTCCGGCATCTCACGGTCGAGGAACTCGTAGAGATGATCGAGGATTTCGCTGCAATCCGTCTCGTGCGGCTCTCCGCAGCTCATGACCCCGAGCCTTTCGCTTCGTTCGACTTTCCGGCGCCGGCCGGGACCAACCCCCGCTCGCGGGCGTAGTCCTCGAGCATGCCGCGCAGCTGGCGGCGGCCACGGTGCAGGCGGGACATCACCGTACCGATGGGGGTGCCCATGATGTCGGCGATCTCCTTGTAGGCAAAGCCCTCGACGTCCGCGAGGTAGACCGCGATGCGGAACTCCTCGGGGATCGCCTGCAGCGCCTCCTTCACGTCCGAGTCCGGCAGGTGGTCCAGCGCCTGCGACTCGGCGGAGCGCAGCCCCGTGGACATGTGCGACTCGGCGCGCGCGAGCTGCCAGTCCTCGATCTCCTCGGCACCGCTGCGCTGCGGCTCGCGCTGCTTCTTGCGGTACGAGTTGATGAAGGTGTTGGTGAGGATCCGGTACAGCCACGCCTTGAGATTGGTGCCTTCGCGGAACTGGTGGAAGGACGCGTACGCCTTGGCGTACGTCTCCTGGACCAGGTCCTCCGCGTCCGCGGGGTTGCGCGTCATGCGCAGCGCGGCGGAGTACATCTGGTCGAGGAACTCGAGCGCGTCCCGCTCGAAGCGCGCGCTGCGCTCCGCGGTCGTCTCAACGCCCGTACCACCCCGGCCCTCGGGCTGCTCCTGGCCGTGTTCGGTCCCTGCGTCGGTACCGGGAACCGGACCCACCTCCTCGAGTGTCGTCGTGGGACCGGGACCGGTCCCACCCGAATCGGAGGATAGACGACGATCCGGTCCGCCCGCCGCCCGAATCGGGGCGGTCCGCGCCGCGGGCAGCACCGTCCAGTCCAGGTCGGCGCGTGCACTGCGGTTCGGGCAGAGCGTGGAACCCATGCGGCGGACTTCCTCTCCTACGACGGCGATGCCGATGACCGGCACGTATGTCCGTCCCAACAGCCGCGCGGGCCCGGACATTCCCGCGGCGGGGTCACAGACCCCCGGCCCACCGCGCGACGGCGTCCGTGACGACCGCCACCGCCTCGTCCTGGGTGAGGTCCGCCCGCTTGGGGACGGCGAAGCCGTGGTCGCCGTGCGGCACCTCCACCAGCTCGTGGGGTCCTTCGGGGAACTCGGCGGGCCGGCCGAAGGGGTCGTTGCCGCCCTGCACGACGAGCGTGGGCACCCCGGCGCCGAGCAGTTCGGCGGCGCGGGACTTCTCCGGCCGCCCCGGCGGGTGCAGGGGGAAGCTCAGGGCGAGGACGGCGCGCGCGCCCAGTTCGGCGGCGGTGCGGCAGGCCACCCGGGCGCCGGCGCTCCGCCCCCCGGAGACGACCGGCAGGCCCGGCTCCGTCAGCGCGGGCCAGACGCCGCGCCAGCCGGTGTCCAGGGTCCTCGGCGCGGGGGCCACCTTCTTCCCGGCCACCCGCCAGGGCTGCTCGACGAGGGCCACGGTGATGCCGTGCGCGGGCAGGGCGGCGGCCAGCGCCCGCAGGTCCCGGGCCTCGATGCCGCCGCCGGCGCCGTGGCCGAGGGCGAGGACGAGCCGGGCGGTGCCCCGGGCGGGGTGCCAGGTGATCCGGGCGTCCCCGGCGTCGGTGGGGACGGTCCGGGCGACGGTGGCCGCGGACGGCTCCGGGGTACGGGGGGCGGGCGGGTTCTGGGGGGTCACGTCAGAAGAGTGTGCCCTCTTCCGGTGCCTCCAGCTCCTTCAGCAGCTCCGGGCCGTTGTTGCGGACGTTGCTGACGGCCGTGGGCACCGGGTAGGCGCGCATCAGGCCGGGGGGCGGCGGGGCGAGCAGCGCGCGCAGGTCCTCGACGTCGGTGCGGGCCGGGTCCAGCCAGGCGTCCCAGCGGTCCGGGGTGAGCATCAGCGGCATCCTGGGGTGGATGTCGGCCAGGGAGCGCGGGCCGTCCGCGGGCGCCACGGCGAGCGGGGCGGTCTCCGCCTCGGTGGTGATCACGGAGCAGGTCACCCACCAGGCCCGCGGGTGGTCGTCCGGCAGCGTCCGGTCCCGCCAGAACTCGTAGAGGCCGGCCATCGCGAACACCGAACCGTCGGCCGGGGTGACGAAGTAGGGCTGCTTGCGGGGACGCTTCTTCTTCCCCTCGACCTCCAGCTCCCGCTCCTGCGTGCCGGTGACCCACTCGTAGTAGCCGTCGGCGGGCAGGATGCAGCGCCGGGTGCTGAACGCGCGGCGGTAGGACGGCTTCTCGTGGACGGTCTCCGCGCGGGCGTTGATCATCCGGGCGCCGCCCTCGGGCGTCTTGGACCAGGAGGGCACCAGGCCCCACTTCAGCGTGCGGAGCTGGCGAACCGGGCGGTCGTCGTCCGCGTCCTTCAGGGCACGGTCGAGAACGGCATGGACCTCCTTGGTGGGCGCCACGTTGTAATCGGGCTCCAGGGACTCCTGAGGTTCCCACTTCTCGATCTCGAAGATGCCCGCGAGGTCCTCGGGGCCGCGACTCGCCGCATACCGTCCGCACATACGTGCAACACTGCCAGACTCCGCACGCGCAGAGGGAGCCTTCACCGACACATGGACAGCACGGTCAGCACGCTCAGCACGGTCAGCACCGCGGCAGCCTCGTTCACCTCCCTCTGGGACGAGGTGTCCGGCACCCAGCCCGACCCCGACCTGTGGGTGGTGCTCGCCACCCTGGGCGCCGCACTGGTCGTGGTGGTGCCGCACGCCCTGTGGCGGCTGTCCCGCAACGCCATCACCATCGCCCACGAGGGCGGGCACGGCCTGGTCGCCCTGCTCACCGGCCGCACGCTCACCGGGATACGCCTGCACTCGGACACCAGCGGCCTGACCGTCAGCCGCGGCAAGCCGCACGGCATCGGCATGATCCTCACCGCCGCCGCCGGGTACACCGCTCCCCCGCTCCTGGGGCTCGGCGGCGCGGCCCTGCTCGGTGCCGGGCGCATCACCCTGCTGCTGTGGCTGGCCACCGCCCTGCTGCTGGCCATGCTGGTGATGATCCGCAACGCCTACGGCGCGCTGAGCCTGCTCGTCACGGGCGGCACCTTCGTCCTGGTGTCCTGGCTGGCGGGACCGCAGGTGCAGGCGGCCTTCGCCTACGCGGTGGTGTGGTTCCTGCTGCTGGGCGGGGTACGTCCGGCCTTCGAGCTCCAGGCCAAGCGGGCCCGGGGCGGCGCGGGCGACTCGGACGCCGACCAGCTGTCGCGGCTGACCCACGTGCCGGCCGGACTGTGGTTCTTCCTCTTCCACGCGGTGTCGCTGTGCTCGCTGCTCGGTGGGGGGCGCTGGCTGCTGGGGTGGTGAGCCGCTGCGCGCGCGACGCGTGGGCGTCGCCGGCACGCGCTCCGCCGGGCGGGGACCACCCCCCGGACAGCGGCGTACCGGGATCCGGGCCTCCTTATAGGGTGGGCGGCATGGTCCCCAATCCCGCCCACACCGCCCTCTGGCCCGCCCCGCACGCGAGCGGGGCCGTCGACGCGACGGTCCACGTGCCCGGGTCCAAGTCGGTCACCAACCGCGCCCTCGTCCTCGCCGCCCTCGCCTCCGAGCCGGGCTGGCTGCGCCGTCCCCTGCGCTCCCGCGACACGCTGCTGATGGCCGAGGCGCTGCGCGCGATGGGTGTGGAGATCGAGGAGGGCGTGGGCCCCGACGGCACCGGTGAGGCGTGGCGGGTGGTCCCCACCGGCCTGCGCGGCCCGGCCACCGTCGACGTCGGCAACGCGGGCACCGTGATGCGGTTCCTGCCGCCCGTGGCCACGCTCGCCGACGGTCCCGTCCGCTTCGACGGCGACCCCCGCTCCTACGAGCGGCCCCTGACCGGTGTCATCGACGCGCTGCGACACCTCGGGGCCCGGATCGACGACGACGGCCGCGGCGCGCTCCCGCTGACCGTGCACGGCGGCGGCGCCCTCGACGGCGGCACGGTGCCGGTGGACGCCTCGTCGTCCTCCCAGTTCGTCAGCGCGCTGCTGCTGTCCGCGCCGCGCTTCAACCAGGGCGTGGAGGTGCGCCACACCGGGGCCACGCTGCCGTCGCTGCCGCACATCCGGATGACGGTCGACATGCTGCGCGCGGTCGGCGCCCAGGTGGACACCCCGGAGGCGGGCGGCGAGCCCAACGTGTGGCGGGTCACCCCGGGTGCGCTGCTCGGCCGGGACCTGACCGTCGAGCCGGACCTGTCCAACGCCCAGCCGTTCCTGGCGGCGGCGCTGGTGACCGGCGGGCGGGTCGTCGTCCCGGACTGGCCGGCGCACACCACCCAGCCCGGCGACCGGCTGCGGGAGATCTTCACGGAGATGGGCGGCTCCTGCGAGCTGACCGGACAGGGGCTGGTGTTCACCGGGTCCGGCCGCGTCCACGGCATCGACGTGGACCTGAGCGAGGTGGGCGAGCTGACGCCGGGCATCGCCGCGGTGGCCGCCCTCGCGGACTCGCCGTCCACCCTGCGCGGCGTGGCCCACCTGCGGCTGCACGAGACGGACCGGCTGGCCGCCCTCACCAAGGAGATCAACGAGCTCGGCGGCGACGTCACGGAGACCGCCGACGGCCTGCACATCCGCCCCCGGCGACTGCACGGCGGTGTCTTCCACACCTACGAGGACCACCGCATGGCCACCGCCGGTTCGGTCATCGGCCTGGCGGTCGAGGGCGTGCAGATCGAGAACGTGGCGACCACCGCGAAGACCCTGCCGGACTTCCCGGAGCTGTGGACCGGGATGCTCGGGGCGTAGGGACTCCAGGACCATGCGGCGCTACGGCAAGCACACCGACGAGGACGACATCCGCTCCCGCCCGAACCGCAAGGGCAACCGGCCGCGCACCCACATCCGGCCCAAGCACGAGGATGCCGCCGAGGGGCTGGTCCTGACCGTCGACCGGGGCCGGCTGACCTGCCTGGTCGACGGCCGGGTCGTGATGGCGATGAAGGCCCGCGAGCTGGGGCGCAAAGCGGCCGTGGTCGGTGACCGGGTGGCGATCGTCGGTGACCTGTCGGGCCGCAAGGACACCCTGGCGCGGATCGTGCGCATCGAGAAGCGCACCTCGGTGCTGCGGCGCACCGCGGACGACGACGACCCCTACGAGCGGGTCGTCGTCGCCAACGCCGACCAGCTGGCCGTCGTCACCGCCCTCGCCGACCCCGAGCCCCGGCCGCGCCTGATCGACCGCTGTCTCGTCGCGGCGTACGACGGCGGCCTGTCGCCGCTGCTGGTGCTGACCAAGTCCGACCTGGCCCCGCCCGACCAGCTGCTGGAGCTGTACGGCGACCTGGACATCCCCTACGTGGTCACCAGCCGGGCGGAACTGGAGAGCGGGGCGGCCGTGGACCGGGTCCGGGAGCAGCTGGAGGGCCGGATCACGGCGTTCGTCGGGCACTCCGGGGTCGGCAAGACCACGCTGGTCAATGCCCTGGTGCCGGAGGAGCGGCGGCGGATCACGGGTCACGTCAACGCGGTGACCGGGCGCGGCCGGCACACCACGACGTCCGCGCTGGCGCTGCCGCTGGCGGGAGCGGAGGGGTGGGTGGTCGACACCCCCGGGGTCCGGTCCTTCGGGCTGGCGCACGTCGATCCGTCCCGCGTCATCCACGCCTTCCCGGATCTGGAGCCGGGCACCGAGGGCTGCCCCCGCGCGTGCAGTCACGACGAGCCGGACTGCGCGCTGGACGCCTGGGTCGCCGAGGGGCACGCGGACCCGGCCCGGCTGTACTCGCTGCGCCGGCTGCTGGCGTCCCGGGAACGCACGGACGGCGACTGATCTTCGCGTTGTGCGACCCGCCCGCCACCCGGCACGTGCATAATCACACCGAGTCGGGGCGAGCCGGACGAGCGGGATCGAACCCGCCCACCCGGTGCAGCGGTCCCTGGGCACGGACCAACGGGAGGACGACACATGGCGTGGCTGCTGGTCGTGGTGGCGGGGCTGCTGGAGACCGGTTTCGCCGTGTGCCTGAAGCTGTCCCACGGGTTCACCCGGCTGTGGCCGACGATCGCGTTCGCCGTGTTCGCACTGGGCAGTTTCGGACTGCTCACCCTCGCACTGAAGAAGCTCGACGTCGGCCCGGCGTACGCGGTGTGGACGGGCATCGGCGCGGCGGGCACGGCCATCTACGGCATGGTGTTCCTGGGTGATCTGGTCTCGACCCTGAAGATCGTGTCGATCAGCCTGGTGATCCTGGGTGTGATCGGACTGCAGCTGTCCGGTTCGGCGCACTGAGCGTTCCGCGTCGAATCGGAGTGCAGTCGTCCGGATCGGCGCACCGAGCGTCCCGCCCTGCCTTCCGGCCCGCGGCGCGACGGCCGGCCACCCGACCGGGCGACCGCCTCGACCGCCTCGACCGCCGTGCCGTCCTCGCCGGGTCAGGGCGGCGGCCGGCGGTGCAGGGCGCCGCGCACCAGGTCGGCGACGCCGCCGTTGCCCGGCGGGGCGGTGACACAGGACAGGGCGAGGCGGACGACCAGTTCGCAGGACCGCGCCAGGTCGGCCGTGTCGACGTGCCCGGCACCCGGTCCGGCCAGGGCGTGGACGGCCCGGTCGCGCACCAGGGCGACGACGTCACCGGGCGAGGGCAGCGGCCCGTCGGCACGGCGCTGGGCCGGGACGGACGAGGTGGACGGCCCGGAGGTCCTGGCGGGCGCGGGCAGTCGCTCTCCCCAGCAGCCGGTGAGCACGGCGCGGACCAGGGGGTTCTCCCGGGCCGCGGCGACCGTCCACTCGGCGGCGGCCGTCAGGCGTTCCCGGGGGTCACCGTGAGCGGTGAGGGCGCGGTCCACCCCGGCGAGATAGGCGTCGGCCTCCCGGCGGGCCAGGGCCCGCGCCAGGCCGTTCTTGCTGCCGAACTCGTTGTAGAGCGTCTGCCGGGAGACCCCGGCAGCGGCGGCCACGTCGACCATCCGCACCCCCGACCAGGGCCGATGCGCGAGCGCGGCGTACGCGGCATCCAGCAGAGACTCGCGCGCTGCGGGCATCAGCGCCTCCCTCGGTGCGAGCGGGCGACCCTGCGGTTCAGGTTTGACGCGGCCGACGGCACTGTCAAGGGTCCGCGCGCGGAGCCCGGCCGGGCGGTGCGCGCGCCGGGACCCGGGCGCCGCGCGGGCCGGGCGTGCGGCCCGCGCCCGGCCCGCGCGCCGCCTCCGTCCCCGCCCCGGCAGCACCTCGTCCCCTCCTCCCCCGGGGGCCGGTGGCCCCACCCGCTCCTCGGCCGATACCGTTCGTTGCATGCCCGACTACCTCGACGATCTGCGTCTCGCCCATGTCCTCGCGGATGCCGCCGACGCCGCGACGATGGACCGGTTCAAGGCCCTCGACCTCAAGGTCGAGACCAAACCGGACATGACGCCGGTGAGCGAGGCGGACAAGGCGGCGGAAGAACTCATCCGCGGCCACCTCGCCCGCGCGCGCCCGAGGGACGCGGTCCTCGGCGAGGAGTACGGCGTCGAGGGAACCGGCCCCCGGCGCTGGGTGATCGACCCGATCGACGGCACCAAGAACTACGTGCGCGGCGTCCCCGTCTGGGCCACGCTGATCGCCCTGATGGAAGCCGGGGAGGGCGGGTTCCAGCCGGTCGTCGGCCTGGTCTCGGCACCCGCGCTGGGGCGCCGCTGGTGGGCCGCCCGGGGCCACGGCGCCTTCACCGGTCGCAGCCTGACCTCGGCCTCCCGGCTCCGCGTCTCCCAGGTCGCCCGACTCACCGACGCCTCGTTCGCGTACTCCTCGCTCAGCGGCTGGGAGGAACAGGGGCGCCTGGACGGCTTCCTCGACCTCACCCGCGAGGTGTGGCGCACGCGGGCGTACGGCGACTTCTGGCCGTACATGATGGTCGCCGAGGGGGCGGTCGACCTGTGCGCGGAGCCCGAGCTGTCCCTCTGGGACATGGCCGCCACCTCGATCGTCGTGACGGAGGCGGGCGGCAGCTTCACCGGGCTCGACGGCCGGCCCGGCCCGCACAGCGGCAACGCGGCCGCGTCGAACGGCCTGCTGCACGACGAGCTGCTGGGGTATCTCAACCAGCGCTACTGAGCCGCCGGGGTCGGCGTGCGCGCCCCCGCCGGGCCGCACGCGCCCTCTTGTTGACCACCTCTTTGCCTGCCACTCTGAGAGTCCACCCACTTGTGAACTTGTGAAACCGTGCACGAGCGGACCCGACGTCCGTCCGGCACCGCGGTTTCCGGTAGGAGGTGGCTCCACCCCATGCTCGTCCGCGACGCCATGAGCACCGTGGTCCTCACCATCGGTCCCGCCCACACCCTCCGACAGGCCGCCGCCCTGATGGCCGCCCGCCGCATCGGAGCGGCCGTGGTGCTCGACCCCGACGGAACCGGCATCGGCATCCTCACCGAACGCGACATCCTCAACTCCGTGGGCCGCGGCGAGGACCCCGACGCCGAGCGCGCCCACGCCCACACCACCACCGACGTCGTCTTCGCGGCCACGACCTGGACCCTGGACGACGCCGCGCACGCCATGTCCGCCGGCGGCTTCCGCCACCTGATCGTCCTGGAACGGGACGAACCCGTCGGCATCGTCTCGGTGCGCGACATCATCCGCTGCTGGGCACCCCTGCGACAGCAGCGCACCGCCGGCACCCAGGTGCCCGCCTGATCAGCGCGACCGCCCGAGCGGCCGGCACCCCGGCGCGGCCACCCCCCGCCGGCCCACGAAAAACGGGCCGGACCCCCATACGGGGAGTCCGGCCCGCCCCGGCAAGCGGTCCAGCGCTGGAGATCGACCGCGAAGGGCCTGGGACCGCGGCCTCCAGCCACTCGCCGAAGCATGCGCCCGCCCGCCGACACCGCCGACGGGGAGACCGACCGCGCCCCGCCACCGGGAGAACGCTGCAGGGAAGTTTGCGGACCCCGAGGTGTGGAACGCGGATACGACTCGACCTTACAATAGACATTGTCTAGGTCAAGCTAGGTTCCAAAGTCACACCCGTTCGGGGTGTGATGTCCCCTGCTGTTAGGCTGGTGCGCATGAGCGACCTTCTGGAACGACTGCGCGGACGCGGCTGGCGGATGACCGCGCAGCGCCGCGTCGTGGCGGAGGTCCTCGACGGTGAGCACGTCCATCTGACGGCCGACGAGGTCCACGCCAGGGCTGTCGCCAAGCTGCCCGAGATCTCCCGGGCGACCGTCTACAACACCCTCGGCGAGCTGGTCTCGCTGGGCGAGGTGCTCGAGGTCGCCACGGACAAGCGCGCCAAGCGGTACGACCCGAACGCCCACCGGCCGCACCACCACCTGGTGTGCGCGCAGTGCGGCGCGATCCGTGACGTGCATCCGACCGGCAATCCGCTCTCGGACCTGCCCGACTCGGAGCGGTTCGGTTTCACCGTCTCCGACGTCGAGGTGACCTACCGGGGCGTCTGCCCCAACTGCGCGGCGGCCTGACCCCTGTCGCCGCCGCGCTCCGCGCGTGACGCAGTCAAAGCCCGGCACCGGGAACGGTGCCGGGCTTCGTCGTAGCAGCACACGGGAGAGAGCCGCACAGCGAGGCCACCTGCACAACGCGGAGAGACGGCGGAGAGACGGGGGTGTGGCGGGACCGGTGCGGCGGGATCAACGGGCCGCCGTCTCCGCGAACTGATCGAGGGCCGGAATCCTGTCAGATTCCGGCCCTCGATCATCAGTAGCGGGGACAGGATTTGAACCTGCGACCTCTGGGTTATGAGCCCAGCGAGCTACCGAGCTGCTCCACCCCGCGGCGATGAATGCAACGTTACGTCAAGGAAGCCGACGGAGGCAAATCCCTTCCGTCGGCCGCCCGGCCGGTGCGGTGGCGGCCCGACCAGCGCGGATCCGCCGGCACCCGTCCGGCCGCCCCGCGGCTCCGCACCGCGACTCCGCCCCGCGACTCCGCACCGCCGGAACCGCTCACGCCGACACCCATCCGCTGCGACACCGTCCGCACCGGTCCGTCCGGCCGCCCCACGGCTCCGCATCCTCGGCACCGCCCGGCCGGTCACACCGAACCGTCACGCCGACCCGTCACGCGGACAGTTCCTGTCCCAGGGCATCGCGCAGCCGGGTCGCGCGTTCCGTGACCGCCTCCGGGCCCAGTGCCGCCGCGCGGTCCGCCCACCGCTGGCCCTCGGCGAGCTCGCCGCGCCGGGCGTGGACCAGGGCGAGCCGCAGCGCCGCGCGCCCGTGGCCGGCGTCCGCCGCACGGGTCCACCAGACCACCGCCTCCGGCTCGCTGCCCTCCCGGGCCAGCAGCAGGCCCAGGTTGAAGGCCCCGTTGCGGGAACCGGCCTCGGCCGCCGCCCGGTACCAGCGAGCCGCCTCGACGACGTCGCCGCGGGCCGCGGCCAGCATGCCGACCCGGACCTGGGCCCGCCGGTGCCCCTGGGAGGCCGCGCGCTCGTACCACTCCTCGCACTCACTGCGCCGGTGCACCGGTTCCCCCAGCTCGTGCGCGGGCTCCGGCGGACGGCGCGCGTCCAGCAGGGTGGCGAGCCGGTAGGCGGCCTCCGCGCTGCCGCCCCCCGCGGCGCAGCGCAGGAACCGCTCGGCCTCGCCCTCGTCACCGTCCCGCAGCCGTGCCATGCCGACCTGGAGGGCCGCCTCGGTGTGCCCGGCCGCCGCCGCCCGCTCGTACCAGCGCAGCGCGGCGCGCTCCTCGCCGCGGCCCGCGTGCAGGATGCCGAGGTTGAAGGCGGCGTCGACGCTCCCGGCCTCCGCCGCCTTGGAGAACCACGGCTCCGCGCCGGCCTCGTCACCGGCGCGCAGCAGCAGGATGGCCAGCGCGTTCGCGGCCTCCCGGTGCCCGGCGTAGGCGGCCCGGCGGTACCACTGCTCGGCCTGCGGGGTGCGGCCCTGCTCGGCGCAGAGCAGCCCGAGGTTGTAGGCACCGTTGTCGTCACCGGCGTCCATGGCCGCCCGGTACCAGCGCTCGGCGGTCTGGGTCTCGCCCCGTTCGGCGTGCAGGGCGCCCAGGGCGTTGGCGGCGTTGCCGTCGCCCTCCTGGGCGGCCCGCAGCCACCACACGGCGGCGTTCTCGGTGTCTCCGGCGTCCCGCAGCAGGAAGCCGAGGGCGCAGGCGGCCCGGACCTCGCCGTCCTTGGCGGACGTGAGGTACCAGCGGCCGGCCTCCTTGAGGTCGCCGCGGCGTTCCAGGATCGTCCCGAGGTGCAGGGCGGCCCGGCGGTGACCGCGCGCCGCGGCCTGCCGGTACCACTGCTCGGCCTCACCGCCGTCCACGGCGCCGTGCTCCTCGTCGCCCTCCCGCGTGCCCGAGCGGTCCAGGGAACGCGCGAGCCGGTAGGCGGCCTCCCGGTGTCCCCGTTCGGCGGCGGCCCGCATCCACTCTTCGGCGCCGACCGCGTCACCGCGGTGCTCCAGGAGGTCGGCGAGGGCGTAGGCGCCCAGGGCGTGGCCCTGTTCGGCGGACTGGCGGAGCCAGTACTCGGCGGCGGGCTCGTCCCCGCGCTCCCGGTGGTGACGGCCGAGGGCGTGCGCGGCGGGGGCGGAGCCGGCGACGGCGGCGATCCGCCACCACCCGGCGGCCTCGTCGGGGTAGCCCCGCTGGTGGAGCAGGACTCCCAGGTTGTTGGCGGCGGCGCGGTCACCCGCGGCGGTGGCGGCCCGCAGGTGGGGTTCGGCGCCGTCGAGGTCGCCGCGGCGCAGCAGCACGGCGCCGAGCACGCTCATCGCCTCGACGTCGCCCGCCTCGGCGGCCAGTCTGTGGCGCAGCTCCTCGGCGGCATCGTCGGTGGCCTCCCCTGCGTCGCCGTGCGGCTCCTCGCGAGGGGAGGGCTGCGCAAATCGCCCTGTCTCGAACAGAGTTGCCTTGTCCCCCATAACGTTCATCGTCGCACCACCTGCAACCTGGGTACACCTGGTATACCGCAGCCAGTGAGGTCACTTCAGCGTTTTGTCGACATGCCCACAGAGAGACAAGTCAAACACAGACGGCCTCAACTCCCGCCGCAGACGCGGCTGTCGGGCGGGTCGGTACATGCGTTCGCACACCACGAAGGCCCGGATTCCCTGAGGAATCCGGGCCTTCGGTGTCGCCGACTTCGCGACGTCAGTAGCGGGGACAGGATTTGAACCTGCGACCTCTGGGTTATGAGCCCAGCGAGCTACCGAGCTGCTCCACCCCGCGCCGTTGTGAAAGAACCGTACCACGGCGCGGGGTAGGCCCTTGACCGGCGTGATCACCGGTCGAGGGGTGCCGCTAGCCGCTGGGGCTGGCGTCGGGGGCCGGAGTGCTGTCCCCGCCGCCGCCTCCCCCTTCGGCGGACTGGGCCTCCTCGGCCCGGCGCAGGGCGTCCTCGAGTTCCTTCTGCGCCTTGCCGTAGGCCTCCCAGTCGTTCTTCTTCAGGGCTTCCTGGCCGGCCTCGAACGCCTCCTGGGCGTCGTTGAGCGCCGCCTGGACCGTCGGGTCCTCGGACGCGGGCGGCGGCTTCGTGCCCTCGTCCTCACCAGTACCCTCGCCCTCACCGGCGCCCTCGTCCTCGCCCGGTGGCTGGCTGGCGTCGCCTTCGGTACCGAAGACCTTGTCGAGGGCCTGTTCCAGGGTGTCCTCGAAGGCGGTCTGGCCTCCGTAGGTCACCAGGACCTTGCGCAGCAGCGGGTACTTCAGTCCGCCACCGCGGACGTAGACCGGCTCCACGTAGAGCAGTCCGCCGTCGAGCGGCACGGCCAGCAGGTTGCCGTACTCCACCTCGGAGTCGCCGCCCCTGAGCAGCCTGATGGACTCGGCGATCTCCTGCTGCGAGTTGAACTGGCTCTGGACCTGCTTGGGTCCGGCGGCCGTCGTACTCGCCGGCAGCTTCAGGATTCTGATCTTGCCGTAGTCCTCGGTGCCCGCTTCCGCGTCGACCGCCATGAACCCGCTGAGGTTGTCACGGCCGTTCGGCGTGAACGTGGTGGTGAGCGAGAAGACCTGTTCCTTCTGGTCCGGCATCTTCATGCTCAGGTAGTACGGCGGAACCGTCTCGCCCGTCTTGTTGGTCGGGTCGTCCGGCACCTGCCACACCTCGCTGCCGGAGAGGAACGTCGTGGCGTCCTTCACGTGGTAGCGGGTGAGCAGTTCGCGCTGCACCTTGAACAGGTCCTGCGGGTACCGCAGGTGGGCCATCAGTGCCTCGGAGATCTCGCCCTTCGGCTCCACGGTGTCCGGGAACGCCTTCATCCACGTCTTCAGGACGGGATCCTCGGTGTCCCACTGGTAGAGCTTGACCTCGCCGCTGTAGGCGTCGACGGTCGCCTTCACCGAGTTCCGGATGTAGTTGACCTGGTTCTGCTGGGCCACCACCGCGCGGTTGTCGTTGGTGGCGGTCAGCGAGTCGGCCGTGGTGTCGCCGAGCGTCGTCCGCGACGAGTACGGGTAGCCGTTGCTCGTCGTGTAGGCGTCGACGATCCACTGGATCCGGCCGTCGACGACCGCCGGGTAGGCGTCGCCGTCGATGGTCAGCCACGGCGCGATCGCCTCGACGCGCTCCTTGGGCGTGCGGTTGTACAGGATCCGCGACCCGTCGCCGATGGCGCCGGAGTAGAGGATCTGCGGCTCGCTGAACGCGACCGCGTACGCCGCCCGGTTGACCGGGTTGGCGAGGTTGACGCCGCTGTCGCCCTGGTAGCTGTAGGTCTTCTCACCGGTGTCGTCGGAGTAGTCGATCTCCTTCTGGGGACCGCCGACGATGGAGTACGTCGTGGTGCGCTCGCCGTAGTAGACGCGCTGCTCGTACGTCCCCAGGTCGCCCTTGGACGGCAGGTCGGACTCGGTGAAGACCGGGCGGCCGCCGGCGTCCGCGCTGGTGCCCTCGGCGGCGACGACGCCGTAGCCGTGGGTGTAGCGGAAGTGGTCGTTGATCCAGTTCCGCTTCGGGATGCCGTTGTAGTTCAGCTCGCGCAGACCGATGACGGTGTCCTGGTCCTTGCCGTCCTTGGAGTACCGGTCGACGTCCAGGTTGGTCGGGAACGCGTAGTAGTTCCTGATCTGCTGGAGCTGCTGGAACGTCGGCGAGACGATGTTCGGGTCCATGATGCGGATGCTCGCCGTGTCGGTGACGGCGTCCCGCAGCTTGGTCTTGTCCTCCGTCTGGCTGGTGCCCGGGTAGTCGGTGACCTGGGTGCCGTCGATGCCGTAGGCCTCACGCGTGGCCTTGAGGTTCTTCTCGACGTACGGCGCTTCCTTGGCCTGCTCGTTCGGCTGGACCTGGAACTTCTGCACGATCGCCGGGTACAGGCCGCCGATCAGGATCGCCGACAGCACCATCAGGCCGAAGCCGATCACCGGCAGCTGCCAGGTGCGCCGCCACAGCGTGCCGAAGAACAGCAGCGCGCAGATGACGGCGATGCAGAACAGGATCGTCTTGGCCGGCAGGTACGCGTTGGCGTCCACGTACCGCAGGCCGGTCCAGCTGTCGGTGGCCTTGAAGTCGCTGGACTTCACCGCCAGCCCGTACCGGTCGAGCCAGTAGGCGACCGCCTTCAGGGCCACGAAGATGCCGATCAGCACGGACAGGTGGCCGGTGGCCGCGGCCGTGGCGCGGGCCCCGGGGCTGGTGAGGCGCAGCCCGCCGTAGAGGTAGTGGGTGAGCGCCGCCGCGATCACCGACAGGATGACCGTGGCGAAGCCGAAACCGAGCAGGAAGCGGTACCAGGGCAGGTCGAAGGCGTAGAACGACACGTCCAGCTTGAACTGGGGGTCCTTCTCACCGAACGGCACACCGTTGATCCACATCAGCCAGGTGCGCCACTGACCGGACGCCGAGGCACCGGCGATCAGACCGACCAGCGCGGTGATCCCCAGCAGCAGCCACTTCTTGTACGGGGCGATGCCCATCCGGTACCGGTCGAGGTTCTGCTGCTCCATCGACATGGCGCTGAGCGGCGGCCGCAGCCGGTGCGCCAGCCAGATGTTGAGCCCGACCGACACGGCCATCAGCAGGCCGAAGACGAAGAAGAGGCCGATCTTGGTCCACAGGGTGGTCGTGAAGACCGACGAGTAGTCGACCGAGCGGTACCACAGCCAGTCGGTCCAGAACCCCGCGAACATGGTGAACACCATGGCGAGGACGGCCAGGACGCCCAGTGTCATCAGCAGGGTCCGGACCCGCCGGGACGGACGGCCCACTCTCATCCGTGGCCCCGTCGGGCCTCCGCCGCGGTCCGGCATCTGGAAAGCCAAGGTAGGCACCTCAAGGTTCGCTGTCGATTGGTCTGGCCCGCGTGTCCGTGGACCCTGTATGGAACCCGCTGCACGTGGGCCCCACCTATGCAACTTACTAACCCTTTACTCGGTTCCCGATTCCGGCCCTGAACGAGAGAAGATTGTGACCATGTCCAACACACCCATGGCGGCGCACCCGCTCACCCGGGCCGTACTCGAGATCGACGAGTACGTGTCCGGCCTCGGCTGGGACCAGCCCGCCCGCCTGTTCGCCCTCGTCGACACCGCCCGGCTGCGGGCCGAACAGCCCTCGCTCGCGGACCGGCTCGGCCTGGACGACGAGCCGGAGCCGACCGCCCTCACCCCGATCGAGCAGGACGAGCTGCCCGCGGGCAAGCCCCTCGACGAGTTCCTCGGCACCATCGCCTGGCCGGACGCGGTGACCGGCTGCGCCCTGACCGTGGAGCGCCTGATCCTTCCGCCGTCCGCGGAGGCACAGGTCCCGCAGGACCTGGACGAGGCCGCGCTGACGGACTGGGTGGCGGGGCACCCGGAGCGCCAGGAGGTGCGGATGACGGTGGCGGTGCTGCGCGACGGCACGCGCGAGTCGGCGCTGCGGCTGCGCGAGAAGGACTCCCCCACGGAGGTCCTGACCGGCGCGGACCTGGTGCCCGGGCTGGCGCAGGCCCTGTCGGCGACCTTCGAGGAGTAACCGGCGCCACGGCCGCCACCCGCCCCGCCGGGTCCTCGGGCCCGGCGACCACGGTGGCCGGGGGCGGTCCTGGCCCGGGGCCGCGAGGCCGGGGTCACAGACCCGGGGTCAGGAGGCCGGGGTCAGGACTCAGCGTCCGGGAGTGCCGTCGTCAGGAGGCCTTGCAGGTCGGCAGGCCGGCGGTGTCGCCGGCGCGGATGTCCTCCAGGGCGCCGAGGGCGTCGTCGATCGTCTTCACCTCGACCAGGGTGAGGCCGCCCGGGACGTCCTTGACGGCCGTCGCGCAGTTGTCGGCGGGGGTGAGGAAGAACTCGGCGCCCTTCTCGCGCGCGCCGACGGTCTTCATCTGGATGCCGCCGATCGGGCCGACCCTGCCGTTGTCGTCGATCGTGCCCGTGCCGGCGACGAAGCGGCCCCCGGTGAGGCTGCCCGGGGTGAGCTTGTCGTAGATGCCGAGCGCGAACATGAGACCGGCGCTCGGTCCGCCCACGTCGGCCAGCTTGATGTCGATGGAGAACGGGAAGGTGTGGTCGGTCCCGGCGGAGATGCCGACGATGGCGCGCTTCTCGCCGCCGTCGTCCGAGGTCGCCGTGGTGATCGTGACCTTCTCGGTCTTCTTCGGCGTCCGCTTCTCCTTCTCGGCGGCGGCCTGTTCCGCGGCGGGCACGATCGTGAAGACGACCTTCTCCCCCGGCTTGTGCTCGGTCACCAGCTCCGCGACGTCGGCCGGCTCCCCGACCGGCTTGCCGTCGACCGCCTTGATCACGTCACCGGCGTGCAGCCGGCCCTCGGCGGGGGACCCCTTGACGACCGTGGACACGATCACCCAGGACTTCACCGGGATGTCCAGCGCCTTCAGGGCCGCGACCTTGGCGCTCTCCTGGGACTGGCTGAACTCCTCGGCGTTCTCCTGGGTGGACTCCTCCTCCGTCTTGCCGTCCGGGTAGAGGGTGTCGTGCGGCACGACCTTGTTGTCGTGCGCCAGCCATCCGTAAACGGCCTCGACCAGGTTCATCCGGTAGTCGGCGCTGGTGACCCGCACCGTGGTCATGTTGAGGTGACCGTCGGTCGGGTAGGTCTTCCGCCCGGCGATCTGCAGCACCGGTTCACCGTCGTGCTCGCCGAGGGTGTTCACCGTCGGCCCCGGCGACATCTCCGCGTACGGCACGGGGATGAAGACTCCCGCGCACAGGAGCGCGATCAGCATCAGGGTGGAGGCGAGCATCGTCGCGGTGCGGCGTGGCATGGGTCGACAGTACGGGACGTGCCTGTCGGCGCACCGTCAGGGCCGCCCGGACGGGCGGCCCTGTGGTGTCATCGCCGGGACCTGCGCCTTCCCGTGTCTCAGCCGCCCGTCCGGGACTTCTCCATCGCCTCGCGGAAGCGGGCGTACCCGATGAGTTCCGGCCCGTCGCTGCGCGCCTTGCGCGTCCGGCCGGCCCAGCTGCCCCACAATCCGGCACCGATCGCGGCCACCAGCGGAATCAGCAACCAGGCGAGCACCGCCATGCCGACCTCCCAACCCCATGAGCGTCCGCAACACCAACTGATCAGCAGATTAACCATCCGCAGTGACAACGCTCACGTCAGGGGTCCGGTTACGCAACCGGAGGTGCCTGCGGCAAACGGAGGCCCGCGCCAGGTCGACGAGCGGGCTCGGCCGACGGGGGAAGGGAGACGGGGGGACGACGGGGAGCGCCCGACGCGGAAGGGCCGGGAACGGTTGACGCGCAAGGGCCGGGGCCGGCCGACGGGGACCCGCTGTCCGATGTGCAAGGGCCGGGACCGGCTGACGCGGATGGGCGGTGGCGGGTCGGTTGCCCGGGGGACCCGGCGGCAGGAAGGGGACGTTCCGGCGACGGGACGCGCGGCGGCCGACGGAGACGCGACGGATGGGACCGCACGGGCCGGACGGACCGCACGGGCCGCGCGGGCCGCACCGGCCGGACGGGCGACCGGAAGCCGGGAAGGGGGCAGGGGGACCGGGGCGGGCGGTCAGCAGGCCCCGACCCACTCCTCCGTGCCGTCCGAGAACCGCTGGTGCTTCCAGATCGGCACCTCGTGCTTGAGGTCGTCGATGAGCCTTCGGCACGCCTCGAACGCCTCGCCCCGGTGCGGGCACGACACGCCGACGACGACGGCGAGGTCCCCGATCGCGAGATCACCCACCCGGTGGACGGCCGCCACCGCCCGAACGGGGTAATCGGCGGCGACCTTTTCCGCGATCCGCCGCATCTCCGCCTCGGCGCTCGGGTGGCACGAGTAGCTCAGCTCGGCGACGTCCGCTCCGCCGTCGTGGTTGCGCACCGTCCCGACGAACAGGGCCGTGCCGCCCGCGGCGTCGTCTCCGACGGCCCGCAGGACCTCGTCGACCGAGAGCGGAGTGTCCCGGATGCCGATCAGCTGGACCGGGTCCTGTGCAGCCCGTTCACCCGGATGGTCGTGCGTGGATGCCATGTGCCCCATCGTGCCGCACGCCCGCCGCGGCACGGAAGTGCGTTCTCCTCCGGCAGCCGCGCGCGTCGTTTGGAGCCTCCTACAGACGGGGTGTCCGTACGACCGGGCCCGCGCGGGGCGGCGCCACGGCATCGCACGCGGAACACGGGCGAGCGGACCGTCACGGCACCGCGGGCCGAGTCGATGTGCCCGAGAGGTGGGCGGCGGCTCCCCTCTGCCCGGCGGGCGACCCCCCGCAGGTCGCAGGCGGCGCCCGAGGCGCGGGGCGGGGCCGTCCGCCGCGCCCGGGACGCCGCGATCAGATGCGGCGCCGTGCCTTGCGGGCGCGGCGCACCACCGCGGCGGCGCCCAGCAGGGCCACCGTGGCGCCCGCGGCGCCTGCCGCCGTGGCGTCCTTGCGGCCCAGCCGCCGTCCGGCCACCGTGTGCCGGCCGGAGACCTCCCCGAGCAGTTCCTCCAGCACCTCCTCGTTGGTGTACGAGGGGCGCCAGCCCGCCGCGTGCAGGCGGCTGCCGCTCACCACCCACGGGTACATCGTGTAGGCCAGGTCCCCGGCCGGGGACGGGGTGAGGCCGATGCGGTGCAGCCGGGCCGCGGCGCCGAGCGCGACCGCGGACGGCAGTTCCATCCGGCGGATCCCGCTGAGCTCCTCGACCTCCTCCTGCTCCAGCCAGCCGTCGCACCCGACGGCGAGTTCCCCCTCGGCCTTCTCCACGACCGCGTACTCCAGCGCGCTGCACAGGTCCTCGACGTGGCAGAACTGCCACGCGGGCCGGGACCCGGCGACCACCAGCAGCCGGGGCGACTCGAAGTACCGGGTCAGCGCGGTGTCGGTGCCCCCGCCGACCAGCACGGCGGGGCGGACCACGGTGACGTTGAGCCCGGGGTGGGCGCGGGGGGCCCGGCGCGCCAGCCGCTCGATCTCCAGCAGGTCGCCCACGCCGGTGGCCTCGGCGGTGGCCTTCAGTTCGGCGTCCTCCGACAGGGGCAGCTCGTTGTCCGGCAGCGCGCCGTAGACCATCGCGGAGGTGCACAGCACCACGCGCCGCACCCCGCTGGCCGCGGCGGCGGTCAGGACCGTCTGGGTGCCCCGGACGTTGTAGGCCGTCCGGGCGGCCGCGTCGGTCTCCAGGTCCAGGTCGAGGGCCAGGTGGACCACCACGTCGGCGCCGCGCAGCTTCTCGGCGATGGCCGGGTCCCGCACGTCGAGGATGTGCCACTGCGCGTCCTCGCACGCGCCGCGCCGCTCGTCGATGGCGAGGACCTGCTTGATGTCCTCGGAGGCGGCCAGCCGCTCGGTGAGCAGCGCGCCGACCCCGGACGCGGCACCGGTGACGGCGACCACGGGCCCCCGGGCGGGACGGTCGGACCGGTTTCGCGCTGCGCGAACCTGCGGATCTGGGGAACTCACCAGGCGTCTCCAGCGGTTGTCTTCAGTACGGGCGCCAGTGATGCGTACGTACCAGGTGGCTCCATCCTGCCGCAGGCGGTCTGTCGGCGAAGCACCGAGGCCCGATCCGCCTCGGGTGTCTACGCTGGGTGGTGTTGTCGGGCAGCCGTGCCGCCGGAAAGAACCGGCGGCCCTACCAGCCGAGGAATCCCGTGAGTGACACCCCATTCGGATTCGGCCTTCCGCCGGAGGAGCCGGACGACGGCGACGAGGGCAAGAAGAAGGACCCGCAGAGCGGCGGTGGTCAGGGCCCGGCCAACCCGTTCGGCTTCGGCATGCCCGGAGCAGGCGGTTTTGGCGGCCCCGGGGCGGACAATCCGTTCGCCGCGATGTTCGGTTCGCTGAACCCCACCGACCTGGGCGCCGCCTTCCAGCAGCTCGGCCAGATGCTCTCCTACGAGGGCGGCCCGGTGAACTGGGACATGGCCAAGCAGATCGCCCGCCAGACCGTCGCGCAGGGCACGTCGGACGGCACGAAGGACGCCAGCGTCGGGCCGGCCGAGCGGAAGGCCGTCGACGACGCGCTGCGCCTGGCCGACCTCTGGCTCGACGACGCCACGTCGCTGCCGTCGGGCGCGGCCTCCGCGGTGGCGTGGAGCCGCGCAGAGTGGGTCGAGGCGACCCTGCCCGCGTGGCGCGAGCTGGTGGACCCGGTCGCCGAGCGCGTCGGGAACGCCATGGGCGACGTCCTGCCGGAGGAGATGCAGGCCATGGCTGGCCCGCTGATCGGCATGATGCGCTCGATGGGCGGCGCCATGTTCGGCACGCAGATCGGGCAGGCCGTCGGTGTGCTGGCCGGTGAGGTGGTCGGCTCGTCCGACATCGGGCTGCCGCTCGGCCCGGCCGGCAAGGCCGCGCTGCTGCCGCTGAACATCGCCGGCTTCGGCAAGGACCTCGGCGTGGCCGAGGACGAGGTGCGGCTGTACCTCGCGCTGCGCGAGGCCGCCCACCAGCGCCTGTTCGCGCACGTGCCGTGGCTGCGTTCGCACCTGTTCGGCGCGGTCGACGGCTACGCGCGCGGCATCAAGGTCGACACCGGCAAGCTGGAGGACGTGGTCGGCCAGTTCGACCCGGAGAACCCCGAGCAGCTGCAGGAGGCCCTCCAGCAGGGCATGTTCCAGCCCGAGGACACGCCCGAGCAGAAGGCCGCCCTGGCCCGGCTGGAGACGGCGCTGGCCCTCGTCGAGGGCTGGGTGGACGCGGTGGTGCACGCGGCGGCGAAGCCCCGGCTGTCGTCGGCCGACGCGCTGCGCGAGACGCTGCGCCGCCGGCGCGCCTCCGGTGGTCCCGCGGAACAGACCTTCGCCACGCTGATCGGTCTGGAGCTGCGTCCGCGCCGCCTGCGGGACGCCTCGCGCCTGTGGGCGTCGCTCACGGACGCGCGCGGGGTCGACGGCCGGGACGCACTGTGGGCCCACCCGGACATGCTGCCGACGGCGACGGACCTGGACGACCCGGACGGCTTCGTGCACCGCGAGCACATCGACTTCTCCGAGCTCGACAAGATGCTCGGCGAGGCGGCCGGCAAGCCCGACCTGCGCAAGAAGGACGGCGGCGCCGGGGAGGCCGAGGGCACGGACCGGACCGACGGCGAGGACGGGCGCAAGGGCGACGGCGGCGAGTGACCCTCCACGACGACGCGGTCCTCGTGCTCAAGGACTACGAGGACCAGACGGAACTGCGCGACGCCTACCTCGACCACCTCGCCGCCCACCCGGACGGCATGTGGAAGGCGTGCCGGGACGGCCATGTGACGGCGAGCGCCCTGGTGATCGACCCGGAGCGGGGGAGGGTGCTGCTGACTCTGCACCGGAAGCTGCGGATGTGGCTGCAGATGGGCGGCCACTGCGAGCCCGAGGACACCACGCTGGCCGCCGCCGCGCTGCGGGAGGGCACCGAGGAGTCCGGCATCACGGGGCTGACCCTGCTGCCCGGCGGTCCCGTGCGGCTGGACCGCCACGAGACGCCCTGCGCCTGGCACCTCGACGTCCAGTACGCGGCCCTGCCGCCGTCCGGCGCGGTCGAGGCGATCAGCGACGAGTCGCTGGACCTGCGCTGGTTCCCCTACGACGCGGTGGCGGAGGTGGCCGACGCCTCCGTCGTCCGTCTGGTCGGGGCGGCCCGTGCGCGGCTCGGCGTCTGAGCGCCGACCGCACGGATGAGGGGGCGACCGCCCGGGCGGTCGCCCCCTCTTCCGTGGTGCCGTTGCCGCGGCGCGGTGCCCGGTCCGTCAGCTCCAGACGTTGCCCTGGTTGTGCCCGCGGGCGCCCTGCTGGCCCATGCCGTACTGGGCGGCGAGGCCCGAGCCGATCCGGGCGTTCTGCGGCGGCAGCAGTTCGCTGGGCTGGACGAGGACGAAGCCGCTGCCCATGAAGCTGAGTTCCCAGCCCTCACCGGTGCTGCCCCGGCGCCGCCAGACCCCGGACGAGTGCGTCTGGGCCTGCATCTGCACGCGCAGGGCGGTGGACCAGGCCACGATCGCGTCGGCGTCGCAGTTGACGTACTTGTCGGGTGTCACCTGCATCACCAGCGGCATGCCGGAGGTCATCAGGGCGACCCGGCCCCGGCCGGTGATGTTGAGCTGGTACTTGCCGGAGCCGGAGATGCCGTACTGGCTGTCGACCGCGATCACCTCGTGGTGCAGCGCGGAGTCCATCGCCAGCACGTAGCTGCTGTCGACCGTCAGTCCCTCCTGGTCCACGTCCATGACATGGATGTGCTGGGCGAGGTTGGCGAGGTAGACGGTGCCCTGACCGTGACAGCGCATCAGGTCGAGGCCCTCACCGGTGTGGGCGCGGGACCGGGCCTGACCGCGGCTCTGGTACTCGGCGTCGAACTCGATCAGGCCCTGGTAGGCGACCATGGAGCCCTTGCGGGCGAGCACGTCGTCGTGGCCCTCCAGGGCGACCCGCAGCATGTGCTTGTTCTGCAGGCTCCAGCGGTCCTGGGTCGGTTGGTCGTTGTAGGCGAAAAGCGGGCTCTGCATGGTGTGGTTGCTCCCCCTCAGCCCCGGACCCGGAGACGGTCGGTGCTGTCCTCACTGGGCTGGACGACGACGATGCCCTGACCGGAGAAGGCCATCTGGTAGGCCTCGCCGCTGCCGCGGCCGATCAACGACTGGGCGCGGAAGCTGCGCTTGCCCTTCACCTTGAGGTTCGGGGACCAGGCGACCAGGGCGTCCGGGTCGACGTACGTCTCGTCCTCCCCGCCGCCGCAGTCGACGACGATCGGCTTGCCGCGGGAGGTCAGGGCGACCCAGCCCTGCCCGGAGATCTTGGTGTTCCACAGGCCCTGGCCGGCGAACTTCGCCAGGCCCTTGACCCGTTCCACGCCCCAGGCGAGGTGCGCGTCGAAGGCGAGCAGGTTGGTCGCGTTGACCGAGATGCCGTCTCCGTTGAGGTTGATCACGACGACGTCGGCGCCGTAGTCGGCCAGGTAGAGCAGTCCGTCACCGGAGCACTTCATCAGGGGGGCGCCCTCCCCGGTCAGCCAGTCCTTGGCGATCTGGCGGACGGCCGGCGGGTTGGGCTCGTACTGGACGAAACCCTCGTAGGCGACCATGGAGCCCACGCGGGCGAAGAGGTCGTGGCCGGACTGCATGGCGACCTTCAGCATGTGGTTGCCGTGGTTCTCCATGCGGGCGCCGACGGGCGCGGGGGCGAAGCCCGCGGGTGGCTGGTTCATGACGGGCTCCTTAGATCTCGTACGGCTGGACGACGATGAAGTTGCCGGGAGCGCCCCGGAACTGGAGGTTGACGCTCTCCCCCGTGTCCCCGGGGTAGGAGTTGCGGCGCATCCTCACCTGGCTGGAGACGACCACCTGGGAGGCGGCCGACCAGGCGACCACGGCGTTGCAGTCGGCGAACGTGGTGGGCGTGACCGGCAGGACCACGGGCACGCCGTGCGTCTTGACGACGAGGGTGCCGGTGCCCTGGAACTGCATGGTGAACAGGGCGCCGCCCGGGATGCCGTGCCCCTCGATGCGGCGGACCTCGTACTGGAGGCCCTCGTCGAAGGCGAGGACGTTCTCCGCGGAGACGCATACGGCATCGCCCTGGAGCTCGATCGGGTGCAGCATCGTGGCGTCCTCGGCGAAGAACACCTGGCCCTGGCCGGTGCAGCGCATCAGCTGCATCTCCTGGCCGGTGGCGTTGCCGACGACGCGTCCGGTGAAGCCGGCGCCCTTGTAGCTGAAGTCGACCTTGCCCTGGTACAGCACCATGCTGCCCTGGCGGGCCAGCACGGGCTGGCCGCCCATGCCGAGGTCGACGCGGATGAGCTTCTTGTTCTGCGGGGTCCACCGCTGTCCGGTGGGGGTCTCCTTGAACAGCTGCAGCGCGCCGAGCACACCCGGGGTCTGCGGGGCGCCCGCGGGAGCCTGCTGGGTACCGAAGGGGGGCTGCTGACCCGGCACCTGACCGGGCGGCGGTTGCTGGCCGTAGCCCGGCGGGGGCGTGGGCTGCCCGTAGCCGGGCGGCGGGGCGGGCGCCTGCGGGGCCTGCGGCGGGGCGGCGTACCCCGGGGGGAGCGGCGCGGCCTGGCCGGGACCGGGCTGACCGAACGGCTGCTGCGGTGCGGGCGCCGGGGGCGGGGGCGGCGGCACCTGCGACCCGCCGGGCGGGGTGTGCAGCGGGGCGACGATCGTCGGCGCGGCGTGCACCGAGGGCGGTGGCCCGGCGGGCGCGGGGGCCGGCGGCGGGGTGGCACCGGGCGGCGGCGCGAAGCCCTGCGCGGGCTGCGGGGCCGGGGCTGCCGGGGCCGGGCCGCCGGCGGGGACGCCGAAGGCGGGCGGGGCGGCGGCCTGCGCGGGCGGGGCGAAGCCGGGTGCGCCCCCGGCCTGCGGCTCGGGCTGCGGTGCGGCGGCGGGCTCCTCCTCGGCGACCTCGCCGCCGAAGTTCTTCAGCAGGGCGTCGAGACCGCCGTCGAAGCCCTGGCCGACGGCGGCGAACCGCCAGACGTCCTTGAAGTAGAAGTCACCGAGCATCACGGCCCGCTCGGTGGAGAACTCCGACCCGCTGAACGGATAGCGGGCCACTTCCTCGCCGCCCGCCACGATCCGGATGTATCCCGGGCCGACCTGCGACATCTGGCCGGCGCCGTCGAGGGTCGCCGTGAAGGACAGCTTCCTGATCTGCTGCGGGATCCGGTCGAGGGTGACCCGGAAGGACTCCGTGTCGCCCGCCTGCGCACCGAGCAGCTGGATGGACTCCTCGGGGGACTTCGGCTGGTTGTAGAAGATGAAGTACCGGTCGTCCGACAGCCGCTCCTCGGCGTCCAGACCGAAGCAGCTGATGTCGAAGGTCAGCCCGGGGCCGGAGATCTGCACGCCTACGTACAGATCCGTGCCCGCCGTGAGGTCACTGATCCTGGCCTTGTGGCCGCGTTGGAATTCCCTGGCCATGCGTACGACCGTCCCCCATCCCGAGTGTGAGTGCGTCGCGCCAGGCTAACGGCAATCGCCGACATCGGACGATGTCGGTACAGACCCGGTACACAACGCACGCGGACGCCCGCCGGGGGCGCTCACGCGGGGTGCGTCCTTACTCGCCCTGCGCGTCCGACACGTGGGGCAGGCGTTCGGCGGCGGCCACGCCCTCGAGGTAGCCCCGGGCCCGCTCGGTCCTCGGATACGCCTCCAGCAGCCGCCAGAACCTCGGGCCGTGCCCGGGCACGAGCAGGTGCGCCAGCTCGTGGCACAGCACGTAGTCGATGACGTACTCGGGCATGCCCTGCAGGCGGTGCGACAGCCGGATGCTGCCCTCGGCCGGGGTGCACGAACCCCAGCGGGTGTTCTGGTTGGTGACCCAGCGCACGCTCGCGGGCCGGGCCCGGCCGTCGAAGTACTGCGCCGACAGCCGCTCGGCGCGCTCGGCCAGCTCGGCGTCGCCGAGCGTGCGCCGGCTCTCCTGGGCGGCCAGCTTGTCGAGCATGACGTTCACCCAGCGCTTCTCCTCGGCCTCGGACATCCGGGCGGGGATGAGCACGACGGTGCGATCGCCCTCGCGGTACGCGGAGACGGTTCTGCGTCGGCGGGCGCTCCTGCGGACCTCGATCGCGCTCGCCCCTGAGCCGTTCGTCGGCTGGCTCTTCGTGCTGCGCTGTGGCGTTCCGGCGCGTTGCAGTGGGTCGGCGGGCACGCCCCGACGTTACCCGCTGCACCCGGGGAAGTCCCGGCTCCGGGAGGCGTCAATGTCGCTCACCCCGCCAAGCGCGCGATTAGTACGACGATTTCCGCAGCCTGTGGACAACTTTCGGCACCACCCGGCCCCCGCCGGGCATGCTGGCACCGCCTGCCGGACCACCCACGGATCCGGCGACACCCAGAACCGCTCACGGGGGGCCAGCGATGCATCCGATGGTGAAGCCCGCGCTCAGGCGCGGCTGGCGTGACCTCGACACCGTGCAGTTCGGCATGACGCCGACGCACGCGCTGACGCTCGGTCCGGTCGACACGGCGACGGGCGGCTTCCTGGAGCTGCTCAACGGCACCCGCGGCCTGGAGCTGCTGCGCGAGGAGGGGCGGCGCATGGATCTGCCCGACGGCCACGCGGACCGACTGGTGCGCAGACTCTCCCGGGCCGGCCTGCTCGACGACGCCACGGGCGGCGGTGCGGGCGCCGAGGCGCTGCGCGGCAAGCCGGAGGTCCTGGACCGGCTCCGCCCCGACCTGGCCGCCCTCACGGTCACCACCTCCGCCCCCGGGGACGCGCTGCGGGTCCTCGCCGCCCGCCGGGAGACGCGGGTGCAGGTGCGGGGCGCGGGCCGGGTGGGCGCCGTCCTGGCGTCGTTGCTGTCGGCGGCCGGTGTCGGCGAGGTGGACGTGCGCGACGCCGGACGCGTCGAACCGTGGGACGTCGCCCCCGGCGGGCTGCCCGCCGAGGCCGTCGGGGACCGCCGGGACGAGGCCGCCCGCCGTGCGGCCCGGCGGGCGGCACCCGAGCGCTCCCCGCGGCGCCCCGCCCGTGCCCGGACCGGGCCGGACGGTCCCGGCTTCGGCCTGGTCGTGCTCGCCCCGCGCGACGACGTCGCCGTGCACGCCCCGCACCCGTCGACCGCCGAACCCCTGCTGGCCTCCGGTACTCCCCATCTGTACGCCGGGGTGGTGGAGGGCACCGGGGTGGTCGGGCCCCTGGTGCTGCCCGGCGACACGGGCTGCGCGGGGTGCCTCCAGCAGGACCGCGTCGACCGCGACCCGGCCTGGCCGCGCCTGGCCGCCCAGTGGCGGTCGGGCGGCCGGCGCCGTGCCGGGGCCTGCGACCTGGCCCTGGCGGTCACGGTGGCCGGGCTGGCCGCGGCCCACGCGCTGGCCTTCCTCGACGGCCGGATCCCGACGAGTGCGGGCGCCCGGTGGGAGGTGACCGCACCGGCGCTGCACTGGCAGCACCGCCCGGTCCGGGCCCACGCCGCGTGTCCGTGCGGAGCCGCGGCGAAAGGTGAGCGGGAACACCCCTCCGGCAAGGGTCGGGCACGCGCAACAATGGGCAGGCAAGGACCGTCCGAGGAGCCACGCCGCCAGGTGGGCGCCCAGCGGTCGGCAGGGACTTGGAGGGCGCATGTCTGAACTTCCCCGGAAGGCGGTCACCCGGACCGCCAAGCTGGCCGCGCTCCCGCTCGGCATCGCCGGACGGGCGACCTGGGGGCTCGGCAAGCGGATCGTGGGCGAGTCCGCGGAGCTCGTCGGCCGGGAACTCCAGCAGCGCACCGCCGACCAGCTGTTCAAGGTCCTCGGCGAACTCAAGGGCGGGGCGATGAAGTTCGGCCAGGCCCTCTCGGTCTTCGAGTCCGCGCTGCCCGAGGAGGTGGCGGGACCCTACCGGGCCGCGCTCACCAAGCTGCAGGAAGCGGCGCCCCCGATGCCGACCCGTACCGTGCACGCGGTGCTGGAGGAGCGGCTCGGCGAGGGCTGGCGCGAGCTGTTCCTGGAGTTCGAGGACAAGCCGTCCGCCGCCGCGTCGATCGGCCAGGTCCACCGGGGCGTGTGGCACGACGGCCGCGAGGTCGCGGTCAAGGTGCAGTACCCGGGCGCCGGCGAGGCCCTGCTGTCCGACCTCAACCAGTTGAGCCGTTTCGCGCGGCTGCTGGGCCCCCTGGTCCCGGGCATGGACGTCAAGCCCCTGATCACGGAACTCAAGGACCGGGTCTCGGAGGAGCTGGACTACGGCCTGGAGGCCCAGGCGCAGCGGGCCCACGCCGAGGAGTTCACCGACGACCCCGACGTCGTCGTCCCGAACGTGGTGCACCAGGGCGAGCAGGTGCTGGTCACCGAGTGGATGGACGGCATCCCGCTGTCGGAGGTCATCTCGGACGGGACCGAGGAGCAGCGCGACCGCGCCGGCCAACTCCTGGCCCGCTTCCTGTTCTCCGGTCCGGCGCGCACCGGTCTGCTGCACGCCGATCCGCACCCGGGCAACTTCCGTCTGCTGCCCGGCGGCCCCGAGGGCGAGGACGACTGGCGGCTGGGGGTACTGGACTTCGGCACCGTCGACCGCCTGCCCGGCGGGCTGCCCCCCATCATCGGCGAGGCGCTGCGCATGACGCTGGACGGCGAGGCCGAGGCCGTCTACACGATGCTGTGCGCCGAGGGCTTCGTGAAGGAGTCCATCGAGCTGGACCCGGACGCGGTCCTGGACTACCTGCTCCCGATCATCGAACCGGCGCAGGCCGACGCGTTCGCCTTCACCCGCGGCTGGATGCGCACCCAGGCCGCCCGCATCGCCGACCCCCGCTCCCCCGCCCACCAGCTGGCCAGCAGGCTGAACCTGCCCCCGGCGTACCTGCTGATCCACCGGGTGACGCTGAGCACGATCGGGGTGCTGTGCCAGCTCGGCGCGACGGTGCGGCTGCGGGACGAACTGGAGGAGTGGCTGCCGGGGTTCCTCCCCGAGGACCCGGTGCCGGAGGCGCCGGCCGTCGAGGCGTGAGAGGCGGCCCGCGTCACGCCGAGGGTGGGGGCGGAACAACAGGCGCCCCACCCGAGGCACCCCGTCTCACCACCACTCCGCGTCCAGGCGCCCCTCGATCGCCCTGAGGTTCTCCCGTGCGCAGGCCTCGCAGTAGTGCCGCCGGGCGCCGGCCTCCACGGACAGCGTCCAGGTCGCCGACGGCGTCTCGGCGACGGTCCCACAGCGGGAGCACACCAGAGCCTTCGACGGGTCCGCCGCGGAGCCGTCGTCCGCGGTGCCCTCGGGACGACTCGTCATCCGTCGACCGTAACCCGCGCCTCACCGTCCGCCCGGCACACGGCGGGACGCGGCCACGCACCGGGCGGGCACGACGCGGCGCGGGGGCCGGTCCGTTCGGTACGGACCGGCCCCCGCGGAAGAGGGTGGGTCTCCCGGTGGCGGGAGACCCGGCTCACGAGGCGTCGGTCACTGCATGACCGCCATGGCGAGCGCCCGGCGGGCGCGCCGGGAGGCGCGCTCGGCACGGCGCTGCATGCGGCGCGCGGCCACCAGGCGTACGGCCTGGCGCTCGCGCTGCGCCTCGTCGAGCCGCTCGCGCATATGGGCACGAGCCATGGCTTCGGGGATGAGTTGCATCTCTCGGGTCCTGTTCTGGCGCGAGTCGTTCGCGCCCCTGGTGGTGAAGTCTTCGGTCGCGGAGCCGGAGGGCTCGTGAGCGGACGGGATCATCGGGGCCTGCTTCTGGGGGTCGTGCGTGAGGGGGCGGTCGATCGTTCCCGGGGTGTTCATGCCGTGACCGGGTTCTTGCGCGGACGGCCACGCGGCCGCTTCCGGGCGACGACGACGCCCTGGACGAACAGCTCGCCACCCCAGACGCCCCACGGCTCACGCCGCTCCTTGGCGCCGGCGAGGCACGCCTCGACCAGCGGGCAGGTACGGCAGAGGGACTTGGCGTACTCGACGTCCGCGGGGGACTCGGCGAAGAAGACCTCCGGGTCGTAGGAACGGCACGGGACGGGCACGCCGAGGTTCTCGATGGCGTCGTCGAGCGCGGTGAGCGCGGTGAGCGGAGTCAAGGTCGGGTCCTCCGTGGAGCCAGGCTTGGGGATCGTGTCGGACGGCGGTACGGACGGGGCGTGCGCTTCGAGTTGCACGGTTCGTTGTCCTCGTCTGGTCGTTTCCGGCCGGTCGGCCGGTAGGGCGGCTGGTACCGGGTGGTGCTCTCTGCCCCGAGGCGCCTTCAGCGGTGTCGTCCACGTTCGTGGACAAACAGAAGGGCCGCGGATCCCGGGTGGGGTTCCGCGGCCCTGAAGGCGCCGGCCTGATACATCAGGCTGGATCACTCCAGGGTTCTGGCCCACGGAAGGCCCACATCAGGTGGTGCTGCGTCGTCTGCTTCCGGAATCCGGCACCGGCTGCCGCAAAGGCATAGGCCTCGGCCTGTGCCACTACTGCTTCCAGTGCCTCGGTCGGTCGCACGTCGCGCTCACGGACGGCAAGGCCCGCGGGAGCGATGGAGGACGCCGGGCGTGCGGCGGCGAGGCCGGACACACCGGTGCCCTGGATCGAGGCGCCGAGCATGCACACGGAGACGGCCGGACGATCGGTCAGTTTGACGACGGAGCTGCTGTTGATGCTGATCACTGGGCTCGCCTCCTCTCGGCGCGTCGGGGACCGGGGTGAGCCGGTCCTTCAGATGGACAAGTAGAGCACGGGATGAGGGCCTCCGAGAAGGCCTCCGTTCCCGTGCCTAAGAACCTAGGGGGATTCCCGGGGCATGCGCAAACTATTTTTTCGACGAGTTGGGATCAGTCCTGATCTTTGCCCCCGGCGACCTCGCGGCCTGCGCAGATGGCCAGTACGTCGGCGCCGTAGCGGCCCAGCTTGCGCATGCCGACGCCCGGGATGCGGGCCAGCTCGTGCTCGTCCGCGGGATCGGACTCGGCGATCGCCATCAGCGTCTTGTCCGTGAAGACGCAGAAGGCGGGCTGCCCGCTGCGCCGCGCCTGCTCCGCGCGCCACTCCCGCAGGCGCTCGTAGAGTCCCTCGTCCATGTCCGAGGGGCACTCCTCGCACCGCAGCAGCTTCAGCTCGCCCCCGTCGGTGAGGGTGCGTCCGCAGACCCGGCAGCGCGCGGGGCTGCGCTGCCTGCGTCCCCGCGCCGGCTGTGCGGCACCCGCCGGCCCGGCACCCGGCCTCGAGCCCGGGAAGCCGCGCTCCACGCCGCCCGCGCCGGCCGTGCCCGCACGGCCGGGGCCGGTGCCCGATCCGGGACGCAGCCCGTCCAGGAAGCGGCTGGGCCGCCGGTTGGGGCGTCCGCCCGGGGAACGGGAGAGCGACCAGGACAGGTGGAGGCGCTCCCGGGCGCGGGTGACACCGACGTAGAGGAGCCGGCGTTCCTCCTCGACCTGCTCGTCCGTCCTCGCGTAGGTGATCGGCATCATGCCCTCGGCCACGCCGACGAGGAACACCGCGTCCCACTCCAGGCCCTTGGCCGCGTGCAGGGAGGCCAGGGTGACGCCCTGCACGGTCGGGGCGTGCTGCGCGCCGGCCCGTTCGTCCAGCTCGGTGATCAGGTCGGCGAGGGTGGCGCCGCTCCGCGCGGCCAGAAAGTCCTGGGCGAGGTGCACCAGCGCGGCCAGCGACTCCCAGCGCTCCCGCACCGCTCCCGAACCGGCCGGCGGCTGCGCCGTCCAGCCCTCCCCCGACAGCACGGCGCGCACCTGGGACGGCAGGTCGGGCGCGTCGTCGAGCAGGGCGTCGTTCCCCCCGAAGCGGGCGGCGGCGCGCAGGGCGGCGATCGCCCGGCGCACCTCGGGGCGGTCGAAGAACCGCTCGGCGCCGCGCAGCTGATACGGCACCCCGGCGTCGGCGAGGGCCTGCTCGTACGTCTCGGACTGGGCGTTGGTGCGGAAGAGTACGGCGATCTCGCTCGCCGGGACCCCCGCGTCGATCAGCTCGCGGACCCGGCGCGCGGTCCCCTCGGCCTCGGCGGGCTCGTCCCCGTACTCGGTGAAGACCGGCTCGGGTCCGCCCGCCCGCTGGGAGACGAGTTCCAGCCGGTGGTCGGCGGCTCGGCCGCTCGCCTGGGCGAGCAGACCGTTGGCGAGCCGGACGACCTGCGGGGTGGAGCGGTAGTCGCGGACCAGCTTGACCACGGTCGCGCCGGGGTGCCGGGTACGGAAGTCGAGGAGGTGGTCCGGCGTCGCACCCGTGAACGAGTAGATCGTCTGGCTGGCGTCGCCGACCACGCACAGGCTGTCCCGGTCGCCGAGCCACAGTTCCAGCAGCCGCTGCTGGAGCGGGCTGACGTCCTGGTACTCGTCGACGACGAAGTGCTGGTACTGGGCGCGCACCTGTTCGGCCACGTCCTGCCGGTCCTGGAGCACGGCGACGGTGAGCAGCAGCACGTCCTCGAAGTCGATGACGACGCGCTCCCGCTTGAGCTCCTCGTAGGCGGCGTACAGCTGGGCGATCTCCGCCGGGTCGCGCGGCGCGTCCCGCGAGACCTTCGCGACAGCGAGCGGATAGTCAGCGGGGACGGTCTGGGTGACCTTCGCCCACTCGATCTCGGCGGTGACGTCCCGCAGTTCCCCCCGGTCGAGCCGGATGCGGCAGGCGGCGGCCGCGTCGGCGACCAGTTGGACCTTGCGGTCGACGAGCCGGGGCAGCGAACCGCCGATCGCTTTCGGCCAGAAGTACTGGAGCTGCCTCAGTGCCGCCGAGTGGAAGGTGCGGGCCTGGACGCCGACCGCGCCGAGCTGCCGGAGCCGGCCGCGCATCTCCCCCGCGGCACGGTTGGTGAAGGTGACGGCCAGCACGCTGGACGGCTGGAGGATCCCGGCGCGCACCCCGTAGGCGATCCGGTGGGTGATCGCCCGGGTCTTGCCGGTGCCCGCGCCCGCCAGCACGCACACCGGGCCGTGCAGCGAGGTGGCCACCTCGCGCTGCTCGGGGTCGAGCCCTTCGAGCACCGCGTCGGCCGTGTCCGGTACCTGCGGGAAGAGGGGGGAGTGCGTTGCTGCTGTCACACAGCCATGCTGCCAGGTCACCGGAGACGGGTGAGCAGGTTGTCCACAGGCACCCCCTTGCAGTCGTACTAATGCGGCCGGTGCCACGGGGGCTCCCGCGGCCGGCGCCGCTGGGGACCCTGCGGTCGGCGCGACTCCGGATCATGCGACCGTCACTGCGGCTCGGGCGGCCGGTGCCGCCCCGGCTCGCGCGGTCGGCGTCCCTCGGGCTCGTGTGGTCGGGCCCCTCGGGCCTGTGTGGTCGAGGTCGCTCGAACTGTGTGGATCGGGGTCGCTCCGTGGACCGGCGGGCGTCTCCGGCCCCGTCTCGGGGTTGACCGGGGCCCCGCCCGCCGGGAATGGCCGCGCACCGGCGTACGTTCCCCGGTGGACAGGCACTTACCCGAGCCGCCGAAGGAGAACGAACGACATGCCGGGCACTGTGACGATGTACAGCACCACGTGGTGCGGCTACTGCCGCCGGCTGAAGGGCCAGATGGACCGCGAGGGCATCGCGTACACCGAGATCAACATCGAGCAGGACCCGGAGTCGGCCGCGTTCGTCGAGAAGGCGAACGGCGGCAACCAGACGGTTCCGACGGTGCGGGTGGTGCCGTCGGGCGGCGGCGAGGAGGTCGTGATGACGAACCCGAGCCTGGCCCAGGTCAAGCAGGCCCTCGCGGTCTGACACTCCTCAAGGACTGAGCTCCCTCCGGTCAGGGCGACCGGGGGGAGCTCAGTGCTGCCGGGACGGGCAGGGGGCGTGGAAGCCGCCCCGGGGCCAGGCCGGCCGGGCCACCGGTGCGTTGTCAGTGCCCGTGCGTAGGCTGCGGGGTGTCGGGTCGGTTGCTGCCACCGTACGGGGGCAGCGCGGCCAAGGGGGGTGGCTCCCAAGAGGTCCCCGAGCCACCTCGGTCCGGGACTTCGTGCAGCCTCGACGCCACCCCCCTCCCCCGGACCGCCTGCGCGCGTTCGGTGCCCGACGTCAGAAGAAGGTGCGGGTGGGGAGGGGCTTGCCGTACCAGCGTTCGATCAGGCGGGCCGCGATGGAGATGCCGTAGGGCGGCAGGACCTCTCCGGAGGTGAACGCGGCGTCGAGTTCGTCACGGGAGAACCAGCGGGCCTCGTGGATCTCGTCGCCGTCCACCTCGATGCGGGTGGTGGTGGCGCGGGCGACGAAGCCGAGCATCAGGCTGGACGGGAAGGGCCAAGGCTGGCTGGCGAGGTACTCGACCTCGCCGATGTCGATGCCGACCTCCTCGTGGACCTCGCGCCGCACCGACTGCTCGATGGACTCGCCCGGTTCCACGAACCCGGCCAGGGTCGAGAAGCGGCCTTCCGGCCAGTGGACCTGGCGGCCGAGGAGGATGCGGTCGTCCCGGTCGATCACGGCCATGATCACGGCCGGGTCGGTGCGCGGGTAGTGCTCGGCGCCGCAGGCGGGGCAGCGGCGGATGTGGCCGGCTGCGGCGATGACGGTGCGTTCGCCGCAGCGGGAGCAGAACCGGTGCAGGCGTTGCCAGTTCTCCAGTGCGACGGCGTGCACCATCAGTCCGGCGTCGCGCGGGGACAGCAGCAGCCCCGCCTCGCGCAGACCCGCCGGGCGGGCGGAGTCGTCCATGCGGCCGGGCAGGGAGTCCTTCTGCAGGGCGAAGTAGCTGACGCCGTCCTGGTCGATGCCCAGGAAGTAGCGGTGTGCCTCCGTGAGCGGTGCCTCGAAGGAGGGAGTCATGACGAGTTCGGTCCGCCCGTCGGGCGTCTCGTCGATGAGGACCTGGCCGCCGGAGACCACGAAGCAGCGCGTCGACGGGTGGCTCCACGCCGCCGCGAGCCACGCCTCGTCGAGGCGGTGGTGGGCGGCGCGGTCGATGCCGCTGGGGGCCGTGAGGGAGACGGGGCGGTCGGCGGTGTGGTCGGTCCAGGTGGTCACGGGTGCTTCCAACTCCCCCGGTGGAACGGATCGGGTCGCGGGCGGTCGTGCGGGCGTGCGGCGGGCGGGGGCCGGTCCGGCGGCACGCGGCAACGGGGTCCTTCCAGTGTGCCCCGCGCGGGCGGCCGGACCGGACGGCACGGTCGGGTCAGGGATCGTGCCGCCAGTGCTCGGCCAGGTCGCCCCACAGGTACGCGGTGGTCTCGACGCCCTTGAGGAGCAGATCGAGTTCGACCTTCTCGTTGGGTGCGTGCCAGCCGTCGGACGGCACGGAGATGCCGAGGAAGAGCACCGGCGCGCCGAGGACGTCCTGGAGGTCGGCGGCGGGGCCGGAACCGCCCTCGCGGGTGAAGCGCACCGGGCGGTCGAAGGCCCGCCCCATGGAACGGACGACGGACCGGAGGGCGGGGTGGTCGAGCGGGGTCAGACAGGGGCGGGTCGCGGGGCGGAACACCACGTCGCCGCGGATGCCGTCGGGCACCTGGCCGGCCACCCACGCGCGGACGGCCTTCTCGACGTGGTCGGGGTCCTGCCCGGCGACGAGGCGGAACGACAGCTTGACCATGGCCGACGACGGGATGATCGTCTTGCTGCCGTCGCCCTGGTAGCCGCCGCCGATGCCGTTGACCTCGGCGGTGGGGCGGGCCCAGACGCGTTCCAGGGTGGTGTAGCCGGCCTCGCCGTGGGTGGCGCGGGACCTGGCGGTGGCCAGCCACTGGCGTTCGTCGAAGGGCAGCTCGGCGAAGAGCTCCCGCTCGCGGTCGGTGAGGTCGACGATGCCGTCGTAGAAGCCGGGGACCGCGACGCGCCCCCGGTCGTCGTGCAGGGCGGCCACCAGCCGGGCCACGGCGGTGGCCGGGTTGGGGACGGCGCCGCCGAAGGAGCCGGAATGGATGTCCTGGTCGGGGCCGTGCAGACGGATCTCGCACTCGGCGAGGCCCCGCATCCCCGTGCACACGGTGGGGGTGTCCTCGGACCACATGCCGGTGTCGGAGACGACGACGGCGTCCGCGGCGAGGCGGTCGGCGTGCTCCTCGACGAGGGCCCGGAAGTGCGGGGAGCCGGACTCCTCCTCGCCCTCGACGAGCAGCTTGAGGTGGACGGCGGGGCTGGTGCGGCCCGTGGTCGCGAGGTGGGCCCGCACGCCGAGGGTGTGGAAGAAGACCTGGCCCTTGTCGTCGGCGGCTCCGCGCGCGTACAGGCGGTTGCCGCGGACGACGGGCTCGAACGGTTCGCTGTCCCAGCCGTCCTCCCGGGCGGCGGGCTGCACGTCGTGGTGGCCGTAGACCAGGACCGTGGGGGCGGCGGGGTCGTCGGACGGCCACTCGGCGTAGACGGCCGGGGCGCCGGGGGTCTGCCACACCTCGGTGACCGGGAAGCCGGTCCGCCGGAGGGCGTCGGCGAGCCAGGCGGCGCTGCGATGCACGTCCGGCGCGTGGTCGGGCTGGGCCGACACCGAGGGGATGCGCAGCCACTCGACGAGGTCGTCGAGGAAGGCGGCGCGGTGGTCCTCGATGTAGGTACGGACGGCGTCGACGGCACTGTCAACGGGCTGGCTCATGGTCACGAGCCTAACGGCCCGCGCCGGCGTCCTCGGAGTGCGGTATCTCACCGGACGGGTCCGCGCCGAGGAGCCGTTCCAGTGCGGCACGGCCGGGGAGGGGGTCGGGGCGGACGACCTCGCCGGTGCGGACGTACAGGAACGCGGCGGTGACGGACTCCGGGGGGACTCCCTGCTGCTCGGCCCAGGCGAGGCGGTACACGGCGAGCTGGAGCGGGTCGGCGTCGCGGCCACGGCCGGTCTTCCAGTCGACGATCTCGTACGTCACCCGCTCGCCGTCGTCCTCCCGGTAGACGGCGTCGATGCGGCCGCGGACGACCCGCCCGGCGAGCGTCAGCTGGAAGGGCGCCTCGACGCGGTACGGCGTGCGGTGGGCGTACTCGGTGCGCTCGAAGGCGTCCTTGAGGGCCTGCAGGTCCTGTTCGTCGGCGATGTCGGTGTCGTCGGCGCCCGGCAGGTCGTCGGGGTCGAGCAGGGGCAGGGTGAGGGCCTCGAAGCGTGCTTCGACCCAGGCGTGGAAGCGGGTGCCCCGGCGGGCGGCGGGCTGCGGCGGGCGGGGCATGGGCCGGGCGAGCTCGCGGGCGAAGCCGTCCGGGTCGGCCGCCAGGCGCTGCACCTCGGAAGCGGTGAGCGAGGGGGGCAGGACCACCTCGGTGACCCGGTCGCGGGCGCGCAGCAGCTCCCCGGTGAGGGCGTCGAGGTCACGGTCCCATGAGGCCACCGTGCGGGCTTCCTCGGGGGTGAGGCGAGGCGCCCGGCGGGGGTCGCCCGGGCCGTCGGTGCGGGGGCCGGTGCTGCGGGGGCCGGTCGCCTGGTGGGGAAGGGTCGGGCGGGCGGCGGGGCCGTCGGCCGGGGCGGGGCTCCCGTCGGGGAGGGGGGCGTGGCCGGCCGCCGGGCTGCCGGAGCCCTCGGCGGCGTGGCGACCGCTCCCGCCGGAGGCCGGGGCGTCCGGGGCGGGGGCGTCCGGGGCGGGGCCGTCCGGGTGAGGGTCGTCCCGGAGGGGGTCATCGTCGGAGAACGGGTCGCCGAGGAAGGGGTCGTCCTCGAGGAAAGCGTCCGGGTCCTCAGGGAAGGCGTCCGCGTGGAAGGGGTCTTCCGGGAAGGCGTCCTCGGGGAAGGGGCCCCCGGGGCCCTCGTCGTCCGGAAGGAGTTCCTCCTCGGCGGGTGGTGACGGCCAGTCGGGGTCGTCGTACGCATCGGTCGGGCCGGGGACGTCCGGGGTGTCGCCGTCCTCGTCGGCGGCGAGTGCCTGGAGGTGGGCGAGGACGGTGTCGGCGGCGGCGCGGCGCCGGGAGAGGGCGGCGCTGTCGAGGGGCAGGGGCCAGATCTGGTCGTCGTCGGGCCGCTGGAGGGCCGGGTTCTCCTCGTCCTCGGCCGGCTCCTCCGCCCACGCCTCGATCTCGCCGTGGCCGGCGACGCAGTGTTCGTACAGGGCGAGCAGGAACTCGGAGGGGCCGCGTGGCCGCTTCTGGCTGGGCCCCCACCAGTGCCCGGAGCCGAGGAGCAGCGAGCGGGGGCGGGTCAGGGTGACGTAGCCGAGGCGCAGTTCCTCGGTGTGCTGGTGGTCCTTCATGGCCTCGTGAAAGGCCTTCAGGCCCCGCGCGTTGAAGGACGGGACGTCGGGCAGGGTGTCGGCGTCGCCGCGCAGCGCGTGCGGGAGCACCTTGCCCTGGGCGGTCCACTTCTCGCGGCCCCGGCTGCTGGGGAAGGTGCCCCGGACGAGGCCGGGCACCGCCACCACGTCCCACTCCAGGCCCTTGGACTTGTGGGCGGTGAGCACCTTCACGGTGTTCTCGCCGCCGGGCAGGGCGTTGTCCAGGCCCTTCTCGTACTGCGCGGCGGTGCGCAGGAAGCCCAGGAAGGCGAGCAGGGTGGCCTCGCCGTCGCCGGCGGCGAAGGAGGCGGCGATGTCGAGGAAGTTGGAGAGGGTCTCGCGGCGGCGGGCGGCGAGGGCGTGCGGGGAGGCCGACAGTTCGACCTCCAGACCGGTGACGGCGAGGACGCGGTGCAGGACGTCCATCAGGGGGTCGGCCAGCGAACGGCGCAGGTCGCGCAGTTCGGTGGCCAGGCGGGCGAAGCGCACGCGGGCGTCGGCGGAGAAGGGCAGACCGTCGTCGTCGCCGTGGCCGTCCATCGGGGTTTCGAGGAACGTGTCGAGGGCGTCGGCGAGAGAGATCACCTCGGACGGGTCGACGCCCTCGACCGCCTCCGCGAGCCGGCGGTCGGGGTCGTCGTCGCTCGCGCGCGCGTGGGTGACCAGGTGCCGGGCGCGGCGGCCGAGCAGGGCGAGGTCGCGCGGGCCGATGCGCCAGCGCGGACCGGTGAGCAGCCGCACGAGGGAGGCGTTGGCCCCGGGGTCCTGGAGTACCTCGCAGACGGCGACCAGGTCGGCGATCTCGGGGAGGTGCAGCAGGCCGGACAGGCCGACGACCTCGACGGGGACGTCCCGGGCGACGAGGGCGCCCTGGATCTCGGCGAAGTCGGCCGCGGTGCGGCACAGCACGGCGATCTCCCCGGGCGCCGTGCCGGTGCGCACGAGGTGGGCCAGGGAGTCGGCGATCCAGTCGATCTCCTCGGCGTGGGTGGGCAGCAGCGCGCAGCGCACGGTGCCGTCGCGTTCGGCGCCGGGGGCGGGGCGGAGGGCTTCGACGCCCGCGTGCATCGCGCGCAGCGGCGCGGCCAGTCCGTTGGCCAGGTCCAGCAGGCGGCCGCCGCTGCGGCGGTTCTCGCTGAGCGACTGCCGGGTGGCGGGACGGCCGTCGGGGCGGGCGAAGTGCTCGGGGAAGTCGTCGAGGTTGGCGACGGAGGCGCCGCGCCAGCCGTAGATGGCCTGGCAGGGGTCGCCGACGGCGGTCACCGGGTGTCCGGTCCCCCCGCCGAAGAGGCCCGCCAGCAGGACACGCTGGGCGACGGAGGTGTCCTGGTACTCGTCGAGGAGGACGACCCGGAACTCCTCGCGCAGGGCGCGGCCCACGTCGGGGACCGTCGCGAGCCGGGCGGACAGCGCGATCTGGTCGCCGAAGTCGAGCAGGTCGCGTTCGCGCTTGGCGGCCCGGTAGCGCTGGACGAGGTCGGCCAGTTCGCGGCGGGCGGCGGCGGCCTCGGGGACCTTGCGCAGGTCGTCGTTGCTGAGCCGGGCGCCCTCCAGGGTGCGCAGCAGGTCCGTGTCGTGGGCCCGCAGGTCCTCGGGACGCACGAGGTGCTCGGAGAGCTCTCCGTCGAGGGTGAGGAGGTCGGCGACCAGGTCGGCGAAGGAGCGGGTGAGCGCGGGGTAGGGGCCGGGGGCCTCCCGCAGGACGCGGGCGGCGAGCTGGTAGCGGGTGGCGTCGGCGAGGAGGCGGGAGGTCGGTTCGAGGCCGATGCGCAGGCCGTGGTCGGTCAGCAGCCGTCCGGCGAAGGCGTGATAGGTGGAGATCACCGGTTCGCCGGGCGGGTCGTCCGGGTCGATCCGGTCGGGATCGGTGACCCCGGCCTTGATCAGCGCCTTGCGCACGCGTTCGGCGAGCTCGCCGGCCGCCTTGTTGGTGAAGGTGAGGCCGAGCACCTGCTCGGGGGCGACCTGGCCGGTGCCGACCAGCCAGACGACGCGGGCCGCCATCACCGTCGTCTTGCCCGACCCGGCTCCGGCCACGATCACCTGCGGGGCGGGCGGCGCGGTGATGCAGGCCGTCTGCTCCGGCGTGAACGGGATGCCGAGGAGCTCCTTGAGCTGTTCGGGATCGGTGATGCGAGCGGGCACACGCGAAGGCTAACGGCGGGCACCGACAGCGACGCCCCCTCCACCTCCGCGCCTCGGCGAAACCGCAGGTCGGGGCGGGTGGTGCGAAGCGTCACACGAACGCGTGGCGCCACACCGGCCGCACACACCGCCGTACGACGCCCCACCGGCGACCCGCCAGGAATGGCCCCTGCGCGGGCCTCTCGGGGCCACACCGGCCGCCCGCACCACCGCACACCGCCCCACCGGCGACACCCCACGCGGCCGCTTCGGGGGCGCATCGCTCGCCGGGACGCGTCACCCGGCCTCACTCCACCACGTGCCGCCCTTCGGGGCGGGCGCTGCACGACGCCCGGAAGGCGCAGTGGGTGCAGTGCTGGCCGGTGGTGGGGGCGAACCTCTCGTCGAGGACCTTGCCGGCGGCGGTGGCCAGCAGTTCGCCGACCCACTCGCCGGTCAGCGGCTCCTGTGCCTGCACCTTGGGAAGGGTCTCGCCGCCGTCCTTGCGGGCCGCGCCCTGTCGGAGGTGGACCAGTTCGGCGCCGCCCGGCTCGGGGCGCGTACCGTCGAAGAGCTCGTCGACGGCGCCCTCACGGACGGCGAGCTGGTACACGGCGAGCTGGGGGTGGCGCTCCACCTCCTTGCCGCTGGGTGCCTGCTTGCCGGTCTTGAAGTCGACGACGTAGGCGCGGCCCTCCCCATCGGCCTCGACCCGGTCCATCTGGCCCCGGATACGGACCTGGTGGTCGCCGGCTTCGAGGGTGACGTCGAAGTCGTGCTCGCTGGCCACCGGGGTGCGGCCGGTGCGGTCCATCACGTGCCACCGCAGGAAGCGTTCCAGCGCGGCGCGCGCGTTCTCCTTCTCCTGGGCCGACTTCCACGGCGCGTCGAAGGCCAGCGCGTTCCACACGGAGTCCAGGCGCTCCATGAGCACGGCCAGGTCGGCGGGGGTGTGCCCGGACGCCACCTCGTCGGCCAGGACGTGCACCACGTTGCCGAAGCCCTGCGCGACGGTGGCGGGGGCGTCGGCCTTGACCTCACGGCCGAGGAACCACTGCAGGGTGCAGGTGTGGGCGAGCTGGTCGAGGGCGCTGCCGGAGAGCACGACGGGCTGGTCGCGCCGACGCAGCGGCACCTTGGACTCGGTGGGGTCGAACATGCCCCACCAGCGGTAGGGGTGCGCGGACGGCACCAGGGGCCGTCCGTCCTCGTCGGCGAGGGCGGCGAGCCGGGCCAGGCGGTGTGCGGCGGCTTCGCGCAGGCCGTCGGAGACCCGGGGGTCGACGGTGGTGGCGCGCAGCTCCGCGACGAGCGCCGCCACGGACAGGGGGCGTCGCGGGCGCCCGGTGACGTCCTTGGGTTCGACGCCGAGTTCGGTCAGGAAGCGGGAGGGCTGGTCGCCGTCGTCCGCGGGGGCCTTGACGGCGGTGACGACGAGCCGTTCCCGCGCGCGGGTGGCGGCCACGTAGAACAGCCGGCGCTCCTCGGTGAGCAGGGCGCCCGGCGTGAGGGGTTCGGCGAGTCCGTCGCGGCCGATGCGGTCGGCCTCCAGGAGGGAGCCCCGGCGGCGCAGGTCGGGCCACAGGCCCTCCTGGACGCCGGCCAGCACGACCAGGCGCCATTCCAGGCCCTTGGAACGGTGCGCGGTCATCAGCCGTACGGCGTCGGGGCGCACGGCGCGGCGGGTGAGGGTGTCGGCGGCGATGTCCTCGGCCTCGAGTTCCTCCAGGAAGTTCAGGGCGCCCCGGCCGCCGGTGCGTTCCTCCGCGCGGGCGGCGGTCGCGAACAGGGCGCACACGGCGTCGAGGTCCCGGTCCGCGTTCCGTCCGGCCGCGCCGCCGCGCCGGGCGGCGCGCTCCAGCCGCTGCGGCCACGGGGTGCCGTCCCAGAGATCCCACAGGGTCTCCTCGGCGGTGCCCCCGCGCGCCAGCCGTTCGCGGGCGGTGCGCAGCAGCGCGCCGAGCCGCTGGGCGCCGCGGGCGTACAGCGGGTCGTGGACGGCCAGGCGTTCCGGTTCGGCGAGCGCTCGGGTGAGGAGGACGTCGGACGGCGGCGGCAGGGGGTTGCCCGCCGCCCGCTCCTCCTCGCGCAGGGCCCGGCCGAGGCGCCGCAGGTCGGCGGCGTCCATGCCGGCGAGGGGGGAGGCGAGCAGGGTGAGCGCCGTCTCGGTGTCGAGCCAGCAGGCGTCGGCGCCTCCGGTCACCGTGCCGGACACGGCGTCGACGGTGCCCGCCTCGGGGTCTGCCCCTTGGTCCGCCTCGGGGTCTGCCCCCGGGCTCCCCTCGGGGGCCGCCTCGGGGTCGGCCCCATGGTCCGCGCCCGCCTCGGGGGCCGCCCCGTGGCCGCCCCCCTGGTCCGTCTCGGGGTCTGTGCGGTGACCCGCCTCCGGGACCGCCCCAGCCCCCGCCTCTGCCGTCGCCACCGCGCGCAGGGCCGTCAGCAGGGGGGCCACCGCGGGCTCGTGGCGCAGCGGTACGTCGTTGCCGTCGACGTCCACGGGCACGCCGGCCGAGGTGAGGGCGCGGCGGACCGCCGGGATGGTGCGGGCTCCGGCGCGCACCAGGACGGCCATCTCGGCCCAGGGGACGCCGTCCTCCAGGTGGGCCCGGCGCAGGATGTCGGCGATGTTGTCCAGCTCCGTGCCGGACGTCGGGTAGGTGTACACCTCCACCCGGCCGCCCTCCCGCACGGGGGTCAGTTCCCGGTGGGCACGGACCTTCTCGGCGGGCAGGCGGGGCAGCGGCATCCGCCGGGTCACCAGCCGGGTGGCGGCGAGCAGGGCCGCTCCGGAACGGCGGGAGGTGCCCAGCACCTCGACCGGGGCGGGGCGGCCGTCGGCACGGGGGAAGGCGTGGGGGAACTCCAGGATGCCGTTCACGTCCGCGCCCCGGAAGGCGTAGATCGACTGGTCGGGGTCACCGAGCGCGACGAGGGTGCGGCCGTCGCCGGCGAGGGCGCGCAGCAGCCGTACCTGGGCGGGGTCGGTGTCCTGGTACTCGTCGACGTACACAGCGTCGTACTGCGCGGCGAGCCGCGCGGTCACCTCGGGGCGGCGGGCGAGCAGCACGGCGCGGTGGACCAGCTCGGCGTAGTCGAGTACTCCCTGGAGGTCGAGGACGTCCAGGTACTCGGCGAGGAAGGCGGAGGCGGCGCGCCAGTCGGGGCGGCCGATGCGGCGGGCGAAGGCGTCCAGGGCGTCGGGGCCGAGGCCGAGTTCCCGGCTGCGGGCGAGCACCGCGCGGACCTCGTCGGCGAAGCCCCGTGTGGTCAGGCAGGCGCGCAGTTCGTCCGGCCAGCGCACGTGGGAGAGGCCGAGCCGTTCGAGGTCGACCTGGCCGGCGAGCAGTTCACGGACGGTGACGTCCTGCTCGGGGCCGGAAAGCAGGCGCAGCGGTTCGACGAACAGGTCGTGGTCCTGGTGGGCGCGGACCAGGGCGTAGCAGTAGGAGTGGAAGGTGGTCGCCTGCGGGGCGTTCGCGGCGCCCATGCGCAGGGCCATGCGGTCGCGGAGTTCGACGGCCGCCTTGCGGCTGAACGTCAGCACGAGGATGCGCTCGGGGTCCCCGCCCCGGGCGACGCGCTCGGCCACGGACTCGACGAGCGTGGTGGTCTTCCCGGTGCCGGGACCTGCGAGAACGAGCAGCGGTCCGGTGCTGTGCTCAACCACGGAGCGCTGGGCGGCGTCCAGTCGAGGGGGGTGGGAGCGGGGCGGCGGGGTACGGAGCAGTCGATAGGCGCCACGGTTCCCCCGGCGCACCCGGGGGTGCGACAGGCCGCTGGTGGAGGAAGAGGAGCTCACGTGGTTCGCCGGTCCTGGTGGGTGTTCTGGTGGGCGGTCCGCCGCGCGGGGAGGGCGGTGGTCGCGGGGTGAGGGGGACGGGTGCAGCCGACGCTACGCCGACGAGACGTCCGGAAGCAGAGCTTCCGGTTGTTCCCTCCCGGCACCGCCGTCCCGTGGGCCCCTCAGATCTCGAACGTACGTCATGCCACGGGCGTGCCCCTCTTCCCCCGTACGGATCACCTGCCCCACCGCGGGCCGCCGCATGGCCGAAGCTGTCAGGTGTGACCCTCCGCACGGCCGCCCCCGTCCCACCGCGCGCGCCGCATGTCGATACGCGGCAGGTGGTCCTCCGCGGCCCGGCCCGCCTCCTTGAGGGGGGTGCCCTCCTCGCGGTAGTGGTCGAGGGCGCGCAGCGCGTGACCGGGCAGGAGGACCCCGTCGGCCCGCACCACCCGCCACCACGGGACGGCTCCTCCGTAGAGGGACATCACCCGGCCGACCTGCCGCGGGCCGCCCTCCCCCAGCCATTCGGCCACGTCCCCGTACGTCATCACCCGCCCCGGGGGAATGAGATCCGCCACGTCGAGCACCCGCTCGGCGTACTCCGGCAGGGCACCGGCGGTCTCCGGGCCGGCACCGGACGGAAGGCTCTGCTCACTCATCCCGCCCATCCTGCACCACCCCACCGACAACGGAAGGGGTCCCCGAGGGTGCCCACACCTCGCCCGGAGAATCCCTTTCGGGCAGACTGTGCGACCCCGCACATGGACCCTGATTGCCCCTTGTGCCGGTTCGGCATGCCACCATCGTGCGGGCGGTGACTGGTGATACGAGACCAAGAAGAGACGATGAAGCAGCAGGGTGCGCACCCCGGGGACGCGGAAGGCACCCCTGGCGCTTCGTCGCGCCCGGACAGCACGGACGGCCGGAGGGGCCCGGACAGCACGGACGGCCCGAGCGGCCCGGACAGCGCCGACGGCCCGGATCGCCCTGACGGCCCGGACGGCTCGGACGGCTCGGACGCCCGCGGGCGGGGGACCCCGGACCGCCAGGACAACGGCACCCGGACCCGTAGGACCCCGGCCGCCCAGGACGGGGCCGACGGCGACGGGGCCGACGTGCCCGGCCCCGCCTCCCCGCACGGAGCCACCGAACCCGACGCACCCGATGTATCCGGCGTATCCGATGCGCCCGACGTACCCGATGCGCCCGGCACCACGGGCGCGCCCGGCCCGGCCCCCCGCACGGCCGCGGACCGCCCGTCCCCCCGCCGTACGGGGTCCGTCGACGACCCCGCCTCCGACACGGTGCACGTGGACGAGGTGGAGGGCGACGAGCCCCTGCTGCCCGCGCGCGTGCACCGCCCGTCGGACCTCATGCGGCTGCTGGTGGGCGTGCTCGCCGTGGTGGTGCTGCTGGCGATCGCCGCGTTCGCCCACGGCACCACCTCGGGCCTGGAACAGGACATCAACAAGGGCACCGGACAGGCGCCCGACCTGCTCATCAAGGTCGCGGGCCTGGCCTCCAGCATCGCCATCCTGCTGGTTCCGGTGGCCTTCGCCATCGAACGGCTGATCAAACGCGACGGGCTGCGCATCGCCGACGGCGTGCTCGCCGCCGTGCTCGCGCACGGGGTGACCCTCGCGACCGACCTGTGGGTCGCCCAGGCGGCGCCCGCCTCGATCCAGGAGGCACTCACCCAGCCCTCCCCCGGCGACATCCACGCGCTGACCGATCCGGTGCACGGCTACCTCGCCCCGGTGATCGCGTACATGACGGCCGTGGGCATGTCCCGCAGACCCCGCTGGCGCGCGGTGCTCTGGGTCGTGCTGCTGCTCGATGCGTTCTCCATGCTCGTCACCGGCTACACCACACCGTTCTCGATCATCCTGACCGTCCTGATCGGGTGGAGCGTCGCCTACGGCACCCTCTACGCGGTCGGCTCGCCGAACGTCCGCCCCACCGGGCGGAACCTCATGGCGGGCCTGCGGACCGTCGGGTTCCGCCCGGTGACCGCGTCCCGCGTGGAGGCGCCCGACGCCGCCGAGACCGGTGACCGTGGCCGCAGGTACTTCGTCACCCTGGAGGACGGTCCACCGCTGGACGTGACGGTCGTGGACCGCGAACAGCAGGCCCAGGGCTTCTTCTACCGGGCGTGGCGCAACCTGACGCTGCGCGGCTTCGCCACCCGCCGGAGCCTGCAGTCGCTACGCCAGGCCCTGGAACAGGAGGCGCTGCTCGCGTACGCGGCCATCGCCGCCGGCGCCAACGCCCCCAAGCTGATCGCGACCTCCGAGCTGGGCCCCGACGCGGTCATGCTCGTCTACGAGCACAGCGGCGGACGCACCCTGGACTCGCTGGCCGACGAGGAGATCACCGACGCGCTGCTGCGCGACACCTGGCACCAGGTGCGGGCGCTGCAGTCCCGCCGCATCGCCCACCGCCGCCTGGTGGGGGACGCGATCCTGGTGGATCGTTCCGGCACCGTCATCCTCACCGACATGCGGGCCGGTGAGATCGCCGCCGGTGACCTGCTGCTGCGCATGGACACCTCCCAGCTCCTGGTGACGCTCGGCCTGCGGGTGGGCGCGGAACGGGCGGTGGCCTCCGCGGTGAGCGTGCTCGGGCCCGACGCGGTGGCCGACTGCCTGCCGATGCTGCAGCCCATCGCGCTGAGCCGCTCCACCCGGGCCACCCTGCGCCGCCTGGCCCGGGAGCGGGCGGAACGCGAGCGTGAGGCCGTCCTGGAGGCCTCCCGGCAGGCCAAGCTGCTCCGCGCGGAGCAGGCCGGGGCCACCGACGCCCCGGACGCCGCCGAACGCCCGGACCGGACGGAGCGGCTGGACAAGAAGGCCGTGCGGGCGGAGCAGCGGGCCGAGAAGCGGGCCATCGACGACGCCCTGGAAGAGGCGCGCGAGGAGGACCTGCTCACCCAGATCCGGCACGAGGTGCTGCGGATCAGGCCGCAGGCGCCGGTGGAGCCGGCCCGCCTGGAGCGGGTCCGCCCGCGCACGCTGATCAGCTTCATCGCCGGGGCGATCGGCGCGTACTTCCTGCTGACGCAGCTCACCCACATCGAGTTCGGTCCGTTGATCTCCAACGCGCAGTGGGGCTGGGTGGCCGCGGCGGTGCTGTTCTCGGCGGCCAGCTACTTCGCCGCCGCCCTGGCGCTGCTGGGGTTCGTGCCAGAGCGGGTGCCCTTCCTGCGGACGGTGGCGGCCCAGGTCGCCGGGTCCTTCGTGAAGATCGTCGCCCCGGCGGCGGTGGGCGGGGTCGCGCTGAACACCCGGTTCCTTCAGCGCGCGGGCGTGCGGCCGGGGCTCGCGGTGGCGAGTGTCGGGGCGTCCCAGCTGTTCGGACTCGGCTGCCACATTTTGATGCTGCTCGCCTTCGGCTATCTGACGGGTACCGAGAAGACGCCGTCCCTCTCGCCGTCCCGCACGGTGATCGCCGGTCTGCTGACGGTCGCGGTGCTGGTGCTGGTCGTGACGTCGGTGCCGTTCCTGCGGAAGTTCGTGCTCACCCGGGTCCGGTCGCTGTTCGCGGGGGTCGTCCCGCGCATGCTGGACGTGCTGCAGCGCCCGCAGAAGCTGGTCACCGGCATCGGCGGCATGCTCCTGCTGACCGGCTGCTTCGTGATGTGCCTGGACGCCTCCATCCGCGCGTTCGGCGACGAGACGACGTCGATCAGCATCGCGGGCGTGGCCGTGGTGTTCCTGGCCGGCAACGCACTGGGCTCGGCGGCCCCGACACCGGGCGGTGTGGGCGCCGTCGAGGCGACCCTCACGGTCGGCCTCATCGCGATCGGGCTGCCCAAGGAGGTCGCCGCGCCGGCGGTGCTGCTGTACCGGCTGCTCACCCTGTGGCTGCCCGTCCTGCCCGGCTGGCTGGCCTTCAACCACCTCACCCGCAAGGAAGCGCTGTAGCGGCCGGCCCTGCCTGGGGCGGGCCGGGCGGCACGGCCAGGGTCGGCACGGCCAAGGTCGGCACGTCGTGAGCGGCCCCGCGCGGTCGGCACGGCCGGGTCGGCACGGCGCGGTGGGAACGGCTCGGTGGACACCCCTCGGTGGGCACAGCGCGGTGGAAACGGCTCGGTGGGCACGGCACCGCCCGCGGCCGGCCGGGCCGTCCGGCTCCCTCGTACGGCACCCGCCCTCGCGCGGCCCGTCGCGCGCGACCGCAGGATGGAGGCATGCCCAAGCCCTTCCGCCTGCGTGCAGCCGCCCTGTCCGTCTCCGTCGTGCTGCTGCCCGCCCTGCTGGCGGGCTGCGGTGACGACGCCGAGAAGGAGGACCTGACGGAGCAGGAACTCGGCTGGAAGGACTGCCCGGCCCCCTCCGAGGCCCAGGGCGGCGGCCCGGCCCCCTCTCCCCTGCCGAACGGCGGAACCTGGCAGTGCGCCACCATGAAGGCACCGCTGGACTGGGGCGACCCCGACGGCGACACCATCGGCATCGAGCTGATCCGCGCCCGCGCCGACGGCCCGGAGAACGAGCGGATCGGTTCGCTGATCTTCAACTTCGGCGGTCCGGGCGGCTCCGGCGTCACCGCCCTGCCCTCCTTCGGTCCGGACTACGCGACCCTGCGCACCCGCTACGACCTCGTCAGCTTCGACCCCCGGGGGGTCGGCCGCAGCGCACCGGTCCGCTGTGAGGACGACGAACAGCTCGACGCCCACTTCGAGCAGGACGCGACCCCCGACGACCAGCGGGAACGCACCGAACTTCTGAACGGCACCAAGGAGTTCAACGCCGCCTGCGAGAAGAACTCCGAGCGGATCCTGCCCCACGTGCGCACCACCCAGACCGCCCGCGATCTCGACCTGATGCGCCAGGTCCTCGGCGACGACAAGCTCCACTACTTCGGCATCTCCTACGGCACCGAACTGGGCGGCGTGTACGCCCACCTGTTCCCGAAGCGGGTGGGACGTGCCGTGTTCGACGCGGTCGTCGACCCCACGCAGGACCCGGAACAGGGCTCGCTCGGCCAGGCCCGGGGCTTCCAACGGGCGCTGGACAACTACGCCGAGAACTGCGTCTCGCAGACCGAGGAGTGCCCCGTCGGCGACAGCGCGCAGGACGTGAAGGACCGCATCGCCCGGTTCCTGGCGCAGTTGGACCGCAGGCCGATCCCGGGCGTCTTCCCGCGCGAGCTGACCCAGTCGATGGCGACCGGCGGCATCCTGCAGGCCCTGTACTCGCGGGACTTCTGGGAGTTCCTGACGGACGGCCTGGAGCAGGCCTACGACGGTGACGGAACGATTCTGATGCTGCTCGCCGACTCGATGAACGGCCGCAACGAGAACGGCGAGTACAGCAACCTCGTCGCGGCCAACGTCTCCATCAATTGCGCCGACGACAAGCCCCGGTACGACACCGCGGACGTGGAGCGCAGCCTGCCCGAGTTCCGCAGGGCCTCGCCGCTGTTCGGCGAAACCCTGGCCTGGGGGATGCTGAGCTGCACCGACTGGGCGGTGCCCGGTGCGGCCGACCATCCCGACGTGAGCGCGCCCGGCTCCGCGCCGATCCTGGTCATCGGCAACACCGGCGACCCGGCCACGCCCTACGAGGGCGCCCGCAGGATGGCGCAGGCCCTGGGCGACGGGGTGGGCGTGGAGCTGACCTACCGGGGGGAGGGGCACGGTGCGTACAACAGCAAGAACAGGTGCGTCCGGGCGGCGGTGGACGGCTATCTCCTCTCGGGGAAGGTGCCGGACAGCGGAACGGTCTGCTCCTGATCTCCTGGAGCCCCACGTTCCTTCCGGTGCAACCACCCCGCACGAAGAAGAAGGAAGAGGAAGAGGAGAAGGAGAAAGGGGACTCGGGACGGGGGACGGGGGACGGGGGGCGGGGGGCGGGGACAGGGGACAGGGACGGACACGGGGACGGAGACGGAGAAGAAGACCGAGAAAGCGCAGGTCACAAGGTTTTCCACAGGGTCGGCGGCGCAGGGTCCGTTCCGCCTACGATGGCCTGACCGCCATCCGCGGGACGGTGCGGACGGCCGATGAGGGGGGATGTGTCCGATGACGCGCTTCGTACGGTGGACGGCCCTGGTGGTCGCCGCCGGGCTCCTGACCGCGGGCTGCACCGGCAGCGACTCCGGTGACCGCGGCGCCGAGGACGACGGCCGGGGCGCGTCGGCGCTGGACTGGGGAGCCTGCAAGGCGTCCGGAGACGAACCGGCTCCCGGCAAGGAGTGGCAGTGCGCGACCCTGAAGGTCCCCCTGGACTGGTCGGAACCCGACGGCGGGACGATCGGGCTGGCACTGATCCGTGCCAGGGCCACCGGTGACGACCGCCTCGGATCGCTGCTGTTCAACTTCGGTGGCCCCGGCGGGTCGGGCGTGTCGATGCTGCCGTCCTACGCCGGCGCCGCCGCCAAGCTCCGCGAACGCTACGACCTGGTCAGCTGGGATCCCCGCGGGGTGGCCGCCAGCCAGGGCGTCCGCTGCCGCAGCGACCAGGACATCCAGGCCGCCGAGGCGAAGGTGGACACCACCCCGGACACCACGGCCGAGGAGAGGACGTTCCTCACCGACGCCGCGGACTTCGGCCAGGGCTGCGAGAAGTCGGCCGGCAAGCTGCTGTCCCACGTCTCGACCACCGACACCGCCCGCGACCTGGACCGCATCCGCCAGGCCCTCGGCGACGAGAAGCTCAACTACCTGGGCATCTCCTACGGCACCCAACTCGGCGGCGTGTACGCCCACTTGTTCCCGCAGAAGGTGGGCCGCCTGACGCTGGACGCGGTGGTCGACCCGACGGCCGACGCCGTCGGCCACGCGAAGAACCAGACCCTCGGCTTCCAGCGCGCCCTCGGCAACTACCTGAAGTCCACCGGCAAGGACCCCGAGCAGGGCTCCCGCGAGATAGCCGACCTGCTGGAGCGGCTCGACGCCGAGCCGCTCCCGACGACGTCGGGCAACCGGAAGCTGACCGAGTCCCTCGCGCTGACCGGCATCGTGCTGCCGCTCTACACCAAGGAGGGCTGGCCGACGCTGACCCTCGCCCTCGAGGCCGCCCGGAAGGGGGACGGCACCGCACTGCTCGCGCTGGCCGACGGTTACAACGAGCGGGACCCGTCGGGCCGGTACGGCACCATGACCCACTCGCAGCGGGTCATCCAGTGCCTGGACAGCAAGCAGCGGCCGTCCGCGTCGGAGGTGAAGGCGCTGCTGCCGGAGTTCGAGGAGATATCTCCCGTGTTCGGCCCGCGACTGGGCTGGGACGTGGCCGCCTGGTGCCACGAGTGGCCGGTCCCCGGTCAGTCCGACACCCCGGAGGTCAGCGCTCCCGGCGCGGATCCGATCCTGGTCATCGGCAACACGGGTGACCCCGCCACCCCGTACGAGGGCGCCCGCAGGATGGCCGACGAACTCGGCAAGGACGTCGGCGTCCTCCTCACCTGGAAGGGCGAGGGCCACGGCGCCTACGGCAGCGGCAGCGCGTGCGTGGACTCCGCGGTCGACACCTTCTTCCTGGAGGGCAAGACCCCCGAGGACGGCAAGGTCTGCTCCTGACGGGGCGGCAGCGTCGGAGGGGCCATAAACGGCGCACCACGGCGCACCACGCCGCTGGACGTGGTCCCACGGGCGGTCGGAGCGAGACGGTCACCCGCGAAACCCTGCGGGCCTCGCCCGCCCGACTGGAACCGCCCCCGCACGACGCCGGCAGACGCGACGACAGAAACCCACGGCCCCGAGCGGGTCGGAGCCGTGGGCTTCTTCAGTCGCGCTGGTCGGCCGGACCGGTGATCAGTAGACCGGCTTCTCCGGTTCGATCTGGTTGACCCAGCCGATGACGCCGCCGCCGACGTGGACCGCGTCGGCGAAGCCCGCGGACTTGAGGACCGCGAGGACTTCCGCACTGCGGACGCCCGTCTTGCAGTTCAAGACGATCTTCTTGTCCTGCGGGAGGCTCTCCAGGGCGTTGCCCATGAGGAACTCGTTCTTCGGGATCAGGCGGGCGCCCGGGATGGAGACGATCTCGAACTCGTTCGGCTCGCGGACGTCGATCAGTTCGAGCTTCTCGCCGTCGTCGATCCACTCCTTGAGCTGCTTGGGAGTGATGGTGGAGTCGGCCGCTGCCGCCTGGGCCTCCTCGGAGACGACGCCGCAGAAGGCCTCGTAGTCGATGAGTTCCGTGACGGTGGGGTTGTCGCCGCAGATCGCGCAGTCGGGGTCCTTGCGGACCTTGACCTGGCGGTACTGCATCTCCAGGGCGTCGTAGATCATCAGGCGGCCGACCAGCGGCTCACCGATGCCGGCGAGGAGCTTGATGGCCTCGTTGGCCTGGATGGAGCCGATCGACGCGCAGAGCACGCCGAGCACGCCGCCCTCGGCGCAGGACGGGACCATGCCGGGGGGCGGGGGCTCCGGGTAGAGGCAGCGGTAGCAGGGACCGTGCTCGGACCAGAAGACGGAGGCCTGCCCGTCGAAACGGTAGATCGAGCCCCAGACGTACGGCTTGTTCAGCAGTACGCAGGCGTCGTTGACCAGGTAACGGGTCGCGAAGTTGTCCGTGCCGTCGACGATGAGGTCGTACTGGCTGAAGATGTCCTTCACGTTGTCGGACTCGAGCCGCTCCTGGTGGAGCACCACGTTCACGTAGGGGTTGATGCCCTTGATCGAGTCGCGGGCGGACTCCGCCTTGGGGCGGCCGATGTCGGCCTGGCTGTGGATCACCTGGCGCTGCAGGTTCGACTCGTCGACCTCGTCGAACTCCACGATGCCGAGCGTTCCGACGCCCGCGGCGGCCAGGTACATCAGCCCCGGCGAGCCCAGCCCGCCGGCGCCCACGAAGAGCACCTTGCTGTTCTTGAGCCGCTTCTGCCCGTCCATCCCCACGTCGGGGATGATCAGGTGGCGGGAGTACCTGCGGACCTCGTCTACGGTGAGCTCGGGGGCCGGCTCGACCAGGGGTGGCAGCGACACGGGGACTCCGTTGGTCGGTCTATCACTACGGTTGTTCTCCTCGTAACAGTGCCACGCCCTTTTTCATTCCGAGACACCCGTCCCGACCCGCGAGACGAGATCGTCCCAGTAGCCGGGCAGACACGCCCAGGGGTCGCCGTGGGCGTCGCGCTCCACCCGGTCGGTGAAGTAGATGGTGGCCGCGCCCTGCCAACGGGCGATCCGCAGCGCCTCCTCCAGGTGCGGGCGGGGCACGCCGTGCACGAAGTGGCAGAACCGCTCGGGCGGGTACACGGCGGTCCACTCCGCCACCTGGGACCAGCGGTAGTCGCTCCACGGGCCGGAGAAGGTGACCAGCTGGTCGGCGCAGTCCGCGTATCCCGGGTGGGGATGGATGCCGTGCCCCAGGACGATGTGAGCCTCGTCACGGACGGCCCGGAGCGCGGTGACCGTCCGCCGCACCGCGGGGAGGGCGAAGTGGTCGGCCGGGCAGCGGTCCAGGAGGAAGCCGTCGACCCGGTACCAGTCGGCGAAGCGGTGGGCGTCCGCGAGCACCTCACGCAGACCGCGGGAGCCGTGGGCCGTGTCCAGGTGACCGAGGACGCGCACCCCGCTGTTGCGCAGGCGGCCGACGGCCTCCAGGCAGCTCGGGTCGGGCTGCACGCCGGGCCCGTCGGCCACGTCGAGGACGACCCAGTGGAGCGGGGTGCCGGGCCGGGCCACATGGGCCCACTCGGCGGAGGCGAGGAGGGGGTGGGCCAGCCCGGGGACGCCGAAGCCGTCGCCCACGTCCGTCCGGGCGGGCTCCGACCGGGGCCGGGTCAGATACGGCATGCCGCCTCCATCCAGATGTCGGCCAGGGACTCCTCGAGGTTGATGCGGGGCCGCCAGCCGAGCCGGTCCCGTGCGGTGCGCACGTCGGCCTGCTGCCAGCTGCCGCAGCCGTCCGGGTACGGGGCGGCCACCGGGGGCACGTGGGGGTGGTCGGTCTCGGCGCGGGGGTGGCCGATGGCGGGCCGCAGGTGCGGGGTGTGGGATCCGTCGAGTTCGTGCAGCGCGCCGCCGTAGCCGGCGACCCGGGCCAGCACGGCGGCGGCGTCGCGCAGCCGGACCGCACGGCCGGAGCCGATGTTGATGACGCCCTGGGCCGCGGACAGCGAGGCGGCGTGCACGGCCCGGGCCACGTCGCGGACGTCGACGAAGTCGCGCTGGGCGGCCAGGCCCCCGAGTTTCAGCTCGCCGTCACCGGACTGCATGGCGCGGCGCATGGCTTCGGCGAGGCGGCCGAGCGGGGACCCGGCGGGGGTGCCGGGCCCGGCGGGTGAGAAGACCCGGAGCACCACCGCGTCCAGGCCGGAACCGAGGACGAGTTCGGTGGCGGCCAGTTTGCTCACGCCGTAGGGGCCCCCGGGGCGCGGGACGGCGTCCTCCGCGGTGGAGGAGCCGGGCTGGCTGGGACCGTACTCCGCGCTGCAGCCGATCTGGACGAGCCGGGCGCCGCAGCCGCTGCGCCGCAGGGCCTCGCAGACGGTGGCGACGGCGACGGTGTTGTGCCGGGTGAGTTCGCGGGCGCCGCCACGGGTGGCGCCCGCGCAGTTGATGACGACACCGGGGTGGACGGCGTCGAGGAACCGGGTGAGGGCGCCGGGGCTTCCGGTGGCGAGGTCGAAGCGGACGTCGGCGTCGTCACCGCGGCCCAGGGCGGTGAGCTGCACGGCCGGGTCGGCGAGCAGGCGGTCGGCGACGAAGCGGCCGAGGTAACCGTTGGCTCCGATCAGCAGGACTCTCATCGGGCGGCTCCCTCGACGACCGAGGCTGCTGGGCGGGTGATCATGTGGGTTCTCCTTCGAGGATGCGGGACGACCGCGGTGGGGTCGTGCCCGGCCGGGCTGAGGGCCGTCCGTGGTGGGGGCGGGACGGGGAGGGGGGTGACGGTCGTGAGGCGGGCGCGCCGCGGCGGCACGGCCCGGACGCCCACCGGGCGGGAGCGACCGGGCGCCGGGGCGCACCGGGTCGAGCCGCGCGCCCCGTGGCCGCGCGGCCGGCCGCGGACGGCGACGTGCCCGCCCGCTCGGCGGCCCGGCGGTCGGGTGACGGGGTCCGGCCGGTCATCGCGCGTGCTCCGTACGGCAGTGGGCGGACGCCCGGGTGAGCCGGCGGGCCGCGTGGGTCAGCAGCACCAGGGCCGCGACACCGCAGCTGAGGGTGGGGACGGCGGGGTGCCACGTCGCGACCAGGGTCTCCACGGGAGCGGACAGCGCGGTCAGGCCGGGGAGGCGGGCGGCGAAGACGGTCGTGAGGGCGAGGGCCTGGGCGGTGGCCGCGCAGGCGAGCAGCGTCCTCGGGCCACGGGTGAAGCCGTGGACGGCGAGGAGGCGGGCCAGCTGGAGGAGGGCGCCCGTGGCGAGGGCCCCGGGGAGCGCGAGCGGCTCGTCCAGCGCGAGGGCGCAGAGGACGAGGAGGGCGGCCAGGGAGCACAGGAACAGGGCGACGGTGCCGAACAGCAGGGGGCGCACGGAAGTGGCGAAGTCCTCCAGTCCGCGGCTCGCGGTGAGTTTGCGCCGGGCCCCGCGGGTGAAGAGGTGGGCGGTCCAGGCGGCGGGGGCACAGGCCAGGGCGAGGGCCAGCACGGGAGCGGCGGTCAGCGGCCAGTCGCCGCCGGGTGCGGGCGGGCCGTCGGGGCCTCCCGTGATGGCGACCTGGAGCAGCCCGTCGCCCAGCAGCGCGTAGCCGATGAGCCAGTAGGTCCAGCCGGTCAGGCCGGTGGCCGGGGTGCGCACGGGCCTGCTCAGGGGGCCGCGGCGCAGGGCGGCCCGGACGGCCGCGGCGACGGCGAGGGCGCCGGCCGCGGCCACGAGCAGGCCGGTCCGGCCGTCGGTGTGGTGCAGGGCGAGCAGGGTCGCGATGCAGAGGAGGCCGGGCAGGAGGGCCCGGACGATCCAGTCGGCCCGGGCCGGCGGGGGCGGGGGCGCGGCCGGGCGCGCGGTGTCGCCGTCCCGGGGGACGCGGGCGAACAGTTCCTCGGCGAGGGAGAAGACGTCCCGGTGCCGGAAACGGGCGGCGGTCCGGTCGGTGATGCCGTGCGCCTCCAGGCCGGCGGCGATCTCCAGCGGGTCGACGGCGCGTTCGCACAGTTCGCGGTGGCGGTGCAGGAGTGCCTTGACCGGGTCGGCGCCGCCCCGCTGTCCCGCTCCGGGCCTCCGCCGGGCCGTGCGCTCGCCGGACGGCACGCCGGGAACACCGTCCGGGCGCGGGGAGGCACCGCGGCGGGGGGACGCGTCGGAACCGTGGGCGGTGACGGGGCCGCTTGCGGCGTCCGAGCCGTCGGCGGCGTCGAAGCGGTAAGCGGTGTCGAGGCCGTGGGCGCGGGCGGCGGCGGCGTCGTCGGCTGCTTCCCGCCGTTCGCCGGAGTCTCCGAGTTCCCTGAGATCGGGCAGGCCGGTCATCGGGCACCCTCCGTCGCGGTCGCCCCGGCCGACGCGGTGGGACGTGCCCACGTGGGCGTGGCGCGGGTGGTCGTCCAGTGGCCGGGGACGTGCGCCTCGGCCGGGACGGCGAACGGCTGGAGGTCGCCGGTGCCGTCGAGACGGGCCCTGCGCAGGGGCGTGCGGGCGACGGTCTCCAGATACAGCCCGTGGAAGGCGGCGATGTTCTGCTCGACGGTGAACAACTCCAGTGCACGGGCGCGGGCGGCGGCTCCGAGGCGCAGGCGGCGCGCGGGGTCGCGCAGCAGGGAGACGCACGCCTCGGCGAGCGCTCTCGGGTTGCGCGGCGGTACGACGAGGCCGGTGCCGCCGATCACCTCGACGACCGCGCCGACGTCCGTGGAGACCGTCGCCCGCCCGCAGAGCATGGCCTCGACGAGGCCGGCCGGGAAGCCCTCGACGACGCTGGACAGCACGGTGACGGCGCCGGCGGCGTAGGCGTCGGCCGCGGTGGGCAGATCGGGGCCGCCGATCTCCTCGAAGGACACCGGGTTGTCCCCCACGGCGTGCGGTCCGTCGGCCTCGTCGGGGAACAGGTGGGCGGCCAGGGCCCCGCAGTGGGCGAGGTAGGCCGTGCCCTCCTTGCCCTGCGGGGCACCGATGATCCGCAGCCGGGTCCCGGGCCGCTGCCTGCGCACCTCGGCGAAGGCGTGCAGCAGGGAGACGAGGTCCTTGGCCGGTTCGATGCGTCCGGTCCAGACCAGGGTGTGCGGGTCGGCGCACTCGGGGGACTCCCCCGCCTCGGCGAAGGGCGCCGCGTCCATGCCCGGGTACACGGTGCGCAGCTTGGCCCGGTCGGCCCCGCAGCGCTCCTGCCAGCGGCGGGCGTGGGTGTTGCCGGGGGTGACGAACGTGGCGCACCGGTAGGTCTCGGCCGCGAGCCGCCCGTGGAAGGCGGCCAGCAGCGACCGCACCGCCGGGGAGGCCTCCGGGAGGGTCAGGTAGTGCGTCCGCAGCCGTACGCCGTACTCGGTGACCAGCAGCGGGACGCCGAAGAGGTGGTGGGCGAGGAGCCCGGGCAGCGCGGCCGGGCCGCCGGAGGTCGCGTGGCACAGGTCGACGGCGCCGAGGCCGTCCGTGCCGTACCAGTCGAGCGAGAGGGGGCGCAGGGCGCGTTCCAGGTGGGCGGCGACCGCGAGCAGGTCCGGCACGCGGGCCTCGCGCGCGGCCTGCCCCGCGCCCGGCGCGCGACAGGCGCGCTCCAGGGCGCGCACGGCCGGCTCGGACCGCAGGGCGGAGACCAGTCCGCCTTCCTCACGGGCGAGTGAGGCGAGGCCGTACAGCGCGTTGGCGAAACGGTCCGCCTCCGGTGCGGCAAGGGGTCCGCCCGGTGTCGTCGGGGCCGCGTCCGAGCTCGTGCCACCGTGACCGTCACCGGGCCGAGGGAATCCGTCCCCGGCGGCGCGCGCGACGGCGCGTGCCGGGGCGGGCGCCGCGGTGTGCGCGTCGCGGGGGGCGCGGTCCGGGGCGCACAGGACGGCGGCCAGCTCGCCGTAGTGCTCCAGGAAGCGCCGGCGTGCACGGCGTCCGTACACCACCCCGTCACTCTCGGCCGCCCACAGCGGCGCCGTCCGTACCCGCGCGACCTGCGGCGGCAGAGGAGCCCAGCCCGCGTCCTCCTGGGCCTCAGTGCGGCTGAACGCGTAGACGTCGAACTCGTGGTGCGCGAGTCCGCGCACCAGGCGGTCGCACCAGAGCCCGGCGTCACCGCCCAGATACGGAAAGCCACCTTCCGTCAGCAGTCCGATGCGCACGAGTGCACCCCCGATCTCCCGTGTAGGGAGCCGCCGTTGACCCGACGGCTCGCAGCGGGACGAACGTATGCGGACCAGGCGGTGGTGCGATGGACGGTTGTCCGTCGCACCATCAGAAGGGGTGAACGGTCGTAACTTTCCGGTGCGCGAGACGTTTGGTCGCGCTAAGAGATCAGCCGAACACCGGTCGTCACATGATCGGCCCACGGCATCGCGAGCGGCGCCCCGTCACATCACCCGCGGGGCCCCACACCGGACGGGGCGGTGCGCATCGAACGGAGCGATGCACGCCGGCGGGGTGGTGCGCGCGCCGGTCCCGGCCCCGCACGGCCCCGCACGGCCCCGCCCGGCGACGCCCGACGGGCCGTCAGCTGTTGGGGTAGGGCCAGGGGTTGGGCCGGCAGTCGATCCCGTCGGGGTCGACGAACTTCGTCTGCTGCTGCATGACGGGAGCCAGGTCCCCGTCCTTGTCGCAGGTGACGTGCCCGTATCCGAGCCGGTGGCCGATCTCGTGGTTTATGAGCATCTGCCGGTAGGCGTGGATCTTGTCGCCGTACGGCTCCGCGCCCTGGGCCCACCGGTAGGCGTTGATCATGACCCGTTCGGTGGCCGCCGAGTCGCAGGAGACGTTGTCGACGGTGGTGTCCAGGCCCGACTTGGCGCACCATTCGGCGGTCGTGCCGGGACTGGCGAGGGTGATCACGAAGTCCGGGCGGCCCGAGTGGATCCGTTCGAAGGTGCGGGCGCCGTTGTGGGCCCAGCTGCGGTCGTCGTTCAGCGTCTTCTGCACCGCTTCGGCGAACAGGTCGCCGTCGAGCCCGAGCCCCTGCTCCACGTCCACCCGGTAGGTGATCCGCTGCCCCTTGCCCGTCCCCTTGGCGATGCCGGGGATCGCGTCGAACTTCCCGGAGCCGTCGAGGTCGGCCTTGAGCGGGTAGGTGACGCCCATCTTCTCCTCGTAGGTCGCCGGACGGGGGTCGGGCGACGCGGCGTCGGCCGGGGTCTCCCGGTCGTCACCGCGCGAGGCGGGTTCCCTGATGTCGCGCTGCTCGTCGGTGGCGGCCCGGGCCTGCACTCCGGAGGCGTCGCCGCCCTCGGCGACCTGCCCGGCCACGACGACGGCGAGCACGGTGGTGACGGCCGCCGCGGCGATCCCGGTGAACGCCCGCCCCTTGGAGCCCTTGGCCTGTGCGGACTCGTCCGGGAGCGGACCGCTGCCGGCGTCGTCCGGGGCGCCGGCGACCTCCGGAGCACCGGGGTCCCCGGGCCACTCCGTGACCGAGGCGTACGGGTCCGAGGGGCGCGGCGGCGCGGGCGGCGCCGTGGCGGGAGCGGCTGCGGCGGGCGGTGTGCGCGGGGTGAAGAGGTCGCCGTCGCCGTCGAAGGCGTCGAGGTAGTCCTGGCGGGGGCCCCGCCCGGGGGGCGCCTGGCGTGGCCGCGGCAGAGGGGCGGCCGTCCCGGCTCCCGTGCCGTGGCCGGTCGTGGTCGGCGCGGCAGCCGCGGTGCTCCCCCACTGGCCCCAGCCGCCCCCGGTCTCCCGCTGCTCGGGATGTCCGCCCCGGGCCCGGGGGACACCGTGTGCCGGGGTCCCGTCCGGCAGCCGGGGGAAGCCGTGCGCCGGAGTGCCGTCCGGGAGGTGTGGAACGCCGTGCGCCGGGGTCCCGTCCGGGAGGTGCGGAACGCCGTGCGCCGGGGTCCCGTCCGGGAGGTGCGGAACGCCGTGCGCCGGTGTCCCGTCGGGCATTCGGGGCGTCCCTTGCGCGGGGGGCCCGTCCGGGTACGTCCGCACGCCCGGCGGCGGGGTGCCCCGGTCGGGGAACCCCTGCGGCCGGGCGCCGTACGGCGGGGTCGTGTGCCTGCCCGGCATGCCGTGCGCCGGGGGCGGTCCGTGCCCCTGCGGATATCCCGGGGCACGGTGCTGCCCCTGGTCCGGCACGGGGCCCGACGTCCGGTGCGGGTACGCGGGGACGCCGTGGACCGGGGTGCCGTACGGGACGCCCTGCCCGGGCGTTCCGCCCGACGGCCGTCCCGGACGAAGCTGTCCTTCCGGCCCCGACCACTCCCGTTCCTGTCCTGCCGGCCCCGACCACTCCGGCGACTGCGGCAGGGACGGCGGCTGCGGCCGGCGGCTGCGGTCGGCCCCCGGTGTGCCGCCCGGCGAAGGCCGTCCGTCCCGCGCGGACGCGGCGGTGCCGGCCTGCGGAGTGGCGGCCTCGGGTGCGGTGTTCTTGGGTGCGGTGGCCTTGGGTGCGGGTCCACGACGGCTGTGGCGTCCCACGTCGCGCCTCAGCCCCTCAGGTTCTCGGCGGTCGCCCCGCCTTCGGCGGACTCGTCCGCGCGGGAGCCGGCGGCCGAGCCCGGGGCGCGCTTCGCGCCCGGCTGCACAGTATGCCCCTCGGCCGCCGAATCCGTTGCATCCGCGAGGAGTTCACGGAACGCCGCGGCCACTGTCGTGGGGTATTCCATCATCGCCACGTGCCCCGCGTCCGGGAGCGTCACCAGCCGGGAGCCCCGGAAGGCGCGGGTCGCCCGGCGGGCCATGCGGAAGCCGACGAGCTGGTCCCGGCCGCCGTAGACCAGGAGCGTCGGCGCGAGCACCCGCTCGGCCTGGCGCCACAGTCCGTGCTGGCCACCGAGGGTGTAGGCGTTGACGAGGCCCCGCGCGGAGCGCGCCATGGCGTCCCAGAAGTACGGCAGTTCCTGCCGCCGCTCCATCTCCTGTACCGCGTGCCGGAAACCCTCGGGCGAGACGCGTCCGGGGTCGCCGTAGCAGAGGGCCATCACGCCGCGCACCCGTTGTTCGGCGGTCCACTCACGGGTGAGGCGGGTGAACAGCTGCGCGACGCCGGGCACGGCGAGCAGGCCGGTCGGCACGGCGGTGCGCTGCACGCGGAGCTCCGGCAGGGCCGGGGACACCAGGGTGAGCGTGCGGACCAGGTCGGGGCGGGCGGCGGCGACGCGGGTGGCGACCGCACCGCCGAGCGAGTTGCCGAAGAGGTGCACCGCACCGCGGCCGGAGCTGTCGAGGTAGCGGATCACCGCGCGTGCGTGCGCGGTGATGGAGTAGTTGCCGTCGTCCGGGGGCGGGGAGTGTCCGAAGCCGGGGAGGTCGACGGCCTCGCCGGCGACCACGTCGTCGAGCAGGGGCATCAGCGCCGACCAGTTCTGCGAGGAGCCGCCGAGCCCGTGCACGTACAGAGCGGGCGGCAGGTCCGCGCGTGCGGTGGCGCGGGACCGGACGGAGAGGGTGATGCCGGGCAGTTCGACGGACCTGAGGTGCTCGCCTTCGGCGACCCTGACGGCGGCCGCGTCGGACAGCACGTCGGCGGGTGGCACGGAGGGCAGCTCGGGCGAAGACATGCGGCAATGTTACGAGACGATCACACGGCAGATCATGTGTTCGCCCTCACAGCGGGCGGGCCGCCGCACCGGCGCCTGCTCCTCCCGCACCGACGGCCGGTCCCCGACCGGCATCGGCGTGGGGCCCGTCACGACCCCTCCCGCACCGTACGCCCTCTCCCGCACCGTGCGCGCTGTGTCACCTCACGATCGCGGACCGCATGGCAGGGGAATCGGGAGTCTCCTACGCTCGTAGAGAGGGCACCCGCATGTGGCCCCCTGTTCTATCCCCAGGGACATGCGCAGGACCAGCAGCAGGAGGAAGGGAGCCCAGCCATGGCCATTGATCCCACCGATCCCGAGACCTTCGTCGAGGACGAGACGGAGACCGTGCCCGACGACGAGGAACTGGGGGTCGAGGCCCCCCGCGCCGACGTGGCGGACCAGCTGACGGAGATCCACACGGACGAGGACGACCCGCTCGCCGAGGTCGACCGCAGCCGCGCCAACGAGGCGGATCTCGTGGAGCAGGCCAGGGTCGTCGCCCTGGACGAGGACGACTACCGGTGACAGGGTCTCGGAGGAGGATGCCGTCGAACGGTGGGTCCCGCCGACGGGGCAGGTACGGAAATGAAGGCGTATCCTGCCCGCTCCGGCGTGCTCCGAAACCGTCCGCGGCCCTTTCACCGCCGTCCGGTCCGTGAAATTCTGCACGCTCACCGCGCACACCACGGTTACCGAAAAGTACGATGGCGGCGCGGCTCACACCGCATGTGGACGACAATGGGAGGCGGCGTGACAGCCATCGAGCAGACAGAGGCGGTACGCCCGAGGGGCACCCGCCTGCCGCGCCGGGCCCGACGGAACCAGTTGCTGGGCGCCGCCCAGGAGGTTTTCGTCGCACAGGGCTACCACGCGGCCGCGATGGACGACATCGCCGAGCGGGCCGGGGTCAGCAAGCCGGTGCTCTACCAGCACTTCCCGGGCAAGCTGGACCTGTATCTGGCCCTGCTGGACCAGCACTGCGAGGCGCTGATCCAGTCCGTACGGGGCGCTCTCGCCTCGACGACCGACAACAAGCAGCGCGTACGGGCGACCATGGACGCCTACTTCGCGTACGTGGAGGACGACGGCGGCGCGTTCCGCCTGGTCTTCGAGTCGGATCTGACGAACGAGCCCGCCGTGCGCGAGCGGGTCGACAAGGTGACCAACGAGTGCGCCGAGGCGATCTGCGAGGTCATCGCCGAGGACACCGGGCTGTCGCGGGACGAGTCGATGCTGCTCGCCTCGGGGCTCGGCGGTCTCGCCCAGGTGGTGGCGCGCTCCTGGCTGCACAGCGACCGCAGCGTGCCGCGCGACCAGGCGGTGCAGCTGCTGGCCTCGCTGGCCTGGCGGGGGATCGCGGGATTCCCGCTGCACGGCAGCGAGCAGCAGTAGGGGGTCGCGACGCTCCGGGCGCGGCGGGCGTGTGTTCCCCTCCGGTGTTCGCTCCTGGCGTGGCCGGGCGCGGCATGGGCGTCCCCTCACCGGGCTAATGTGTGCAGGTACGGCGCGGAAGGTCGCGCACTCACCGACCGTCGGAGGGACATAGCCGTGGAGGTCAAGATCGGCGTGCAGCACGCGCCCCGCGAGATCGTTCTGGAGAGCGGTCAGAGCGCCGAGGAGGTCGAGCGCGTGGTGGCCGATGCGCTGGCCGGGAAGTCCCAGCTGCTCAGCCTGACGGACGAGCACGGCCGCAAGCTGCTCGTCCCGGCGGACCGCCTCGCCTATGTCGAGATCGGCGAGCCGGCCCCGCGCAAGGTGGGCTTCGGCGCGCTGTAGCCGAGGAGCGGCCGGTTCGTCCGGCCGCGCACCGGAGGCAACGCACCGCGAGAGGGCCCGGAGGTTCCGTACCTCCGGGCCCTCTCGTGCGTTCCGGGGGCGGCGCCCGCGGTGGCGGGCGGCATCGGCTGTGCCGTGGACCCGCTGCCGTGGTGATCCGGCGACGCGGCTGTGCCGGGGACGCCTTGCCGTGGTGATCCGGCAACGCGGCTGCGTCGTGGACCCGCTGCCGCTGTGGTCGGCCGTGTCGGCCGGGCGGGGCCTTCGCCGACGCGGCTCCGCAGCCGAGGCCGGGGCAGCCGCCGGGACCGGGCCAGTCGGCGGGATCGGGGCAGCCGCCGGGACCGGGCCAGCCGCCGGGTCTGGCTCAACCGCCGACGCCGGGCCAGCCCTCGAGGCACGGGCCGCGGTGCGCCGTTCGGGCGCTTTCGCCTCACCCGGCCTTTGGCCGTTCCCGGCTGGGGTAACGCGCTCTCCGGAGGCGGGGCAGGGCCCGGAGCCTCCGCTTCCACCGCCCCGCCGCTCCCACCGCCCCGGCCACCCAAGATCCTCCCGCACGGCCGTTCGACGTGTCGCCCGCACGGTGACGGGGTCCGGACGGTGCCCGGCACAGGATTGGATTTCGCAGGTCAGGGGTAAGACGGGAGACGACCGACGTGCACGGGCCGGCCATGTGGGAGGGACCCCCGACATGCTCTTGGAAGCGATCAGCTCCGCGATCCTCGGCCTGGCTCTGGCCTGGGCGGCCACCCGCCGTCTGCCGCACCGTCTGCCCTCCCCCGCGATGGTTCTGCCCACGGGCGTGGCCGGCGCCCTGTTCGGCGCCTTCGTGACGCACAGTGCGCTGGACGCGGGAGGCCTGCCGGCGATCCTGCTCGGGGCAGTGATCGTCTCCGTGGCCTCCCTGTCGCTGCTGCTCCGTCCCGCGGGCGGGCTCGGGCGCCGCTCCGCGACCGCCTGACCGGAAGGCACTGCCCGCCCCGGAGACACTGCCCGACCGGGAGACACCGTCGGACCCGGAAGCACCACCTGACCCGACAGGCACCACCCGACCCGACAGGCACTGCTTGACCCGGCAGGCACCGCAGGACCGCGTGCGGGGCCGCCGTCGTACCGCCCGCTGCCGAAGCCCGGCCGGTCAGGCCGCCAGGCCCAGCGCCGCCATCCGTTTGGTGTGGGCCTCGGTGATCCGGGAGAACATCTTGCCGACCTCGGCGAGGTCGAAGCCGTCCGCGACGCCGCCCACCAGCATCGTCGACAGGGCGTCCCGGTCGGCCACCACGCGCTGCGACTGCGACAGGGCCTCGCCCATCAGCCGACGGGCCCACAGGGCCAGCCGCCCACCCACCCGCGGGTCGGCGTCGATCGCGGCGCGCACCTTCTCCACAGCGAACCCGCCGTGCCCGGTGTCGTCCAGCACGGCCAGCACCAGGGCGCGGGTGTCGGAGTCGAGACGGGCGGCGACCTCGCGGTAGAAGTCACTGGCGATGGAATCGCCGACGTAGGCCTTGACCAGACCTTCCAGCCAGTCGGAGGGCGCGGTCTGCTTGTGGAAGCCGTCGTAGGCGGCGACGAAGGGCTCCATGGCGAGGGTCGGGTCCTCACCGATCTCGGCGAGCCGGTCCCGCAGCCGCTCGAAGTGGTGGAACTCTGCCGACGCCATCTTCGCCAGCTCCGCCTTGTCGTCCAGGGTGGGCGCCAGGTGGGCGTCCTCCGCGAGCCGCTCGAACGCCGCGAGCTCCCCGTACGCCAGCGCACCGAGCAGGTCCACGACGGCGGCGCGGTACTGCGGTTCGGCGGACGCGGCAGCCCAGTCGAGAGCGGCGACCCCGGTGTGGGCGGGGGCGGTGTCCGAGGCGTTGTCAGGCTTGTCAGGGCTCGTCATGAAGCGCACAATAACCCGCTCGACGTGCCCGGGAGAGGCCCGGTCGATCAGTGTGACGACGACTACGTGACCAAATCGGCCATGGCGTGTGCGCGATTCCGGGGTATGGTGGTAATGCGCCTGCTGAGGACTTCGACGTGCTCTCCAGGCCGCATGTATGAGGATGCCCGGTCGGTGGCCCGATCGGCTCCGACCCGACAGGCCTCCCTGACCGTACGGCACGTTGCGTACGACGATCGGAGGGAACCCTCAGCGGTTCGAGCGCTAGAGCGTTGGCAGTGGTCCCGTGTCCACGGCATCAGCCGTATGGCCGCCGACGTCCCCGCACGGTCCCTTCGCGACCCCCGCGCTCGCCTCGCACCGCGTACACAGAAGAGGCAGCACCCTGACTACGACGTTCCGAGAGCTCGGGATCCTTTCCGAGACCGCCGAGGCCCTTGAGGCCGTCGGCATCATCACCCCCTTCCCCATCCAGGAGATGACGCTCCCCGTCGCCCTTTCGGGCACCGACGTCATCGGCCAGGCGAAGACCGGCACCGGCAAGACGCTCGGCTTCGGCCTCCCGCTCCTCGAGCGGGTCACCGTCCCCGCCGACGTGGAGGCGGGCCGCGCGAAGCCCGAGGACCTCACCGACGCGCCGCAGGCCCTCGTCGTCGTCCCGACGCGCGAGCTGTGCACCCAGGTGACCAACGACCTGCTGACCGCCGGCAAGGTGCGCAACGTGCGCGTCACCGCGATCTACGGCGGTCGCGCCTACGAGCCCCAGGTGGAGGCCCTCAAGCAGGGCGTCGACGTGGTCGTCGGCACCCCGGGACGGCTGCTCGACCTCGCCGGGCAGAAGAAGCTGAACCTGAAGCACGTCCGGGCCCTCGTGCTCGACGAGGCCGACGAGATGCTCGACCTGGGCTTCCTGCCCGACGTCGAGAAGATCATCAACCTGCTGCCGGTCCGGCGCCAGACGATGCTGTTCTCGGCCACCATGCCGGGCGCGGTCATCGGCCTGGCCCGCCGCTACATGTCGCAGCCCACGCACATCCGTGCCACCGCGCCGGACGACGAGGGCGCGACGGTCGCGAACACCAAGCAGTTCGTGTACCGGGCGCACAACATGGACAAGCCCGAGATGGTCGCGCGGATACTGCAGGCCGAGGGCCGTGGCCTGGTCATGGTCTTCTGCCGCACCAAGCGGACCGCCGCCGACCTCGCCGACCAGCTCAAGCAGCGCGGCTTCGCCTCCGGCGCGGTCCACGGCGACCTCGGCCAGGGCGCGCGCGAGCAGGCGCTGCGCGCGTTCCGCAACGGCAAGGTGGACGTGCTCGTCTGCACCGACGTCGCCGCCCGCGGCATCGACGTCGAGGGCGTGACGCACGTCATCAACTACCAGACGCCCGAGGACGAGAAGACGTACCTGCACCGCATCGGCCGTACCGGCCGGGCGGGCGCGAAGGGTACGGCGATCACCCTCGTCGACTGGGACGACATCCCCCGCTGGCAGCTGATCAACAAGGCGCTGGACCTGGGACTCGGTGATCCCCAGGAGACGTACTCCACCTCCCCCCACCTGTACACGGACCTCGGCATCCCCGAGGGGACCAAGGGCATACTGCCGCGTTCGGAGCGCACCCGCGCCGGGCTCGACGCGGAGGAGCTGGAGGACCTGGGCGAGCCGGGCGGCCGTGGGCCGCGCGGTCGCGGTGGCCGGGGCGAGCGCGGTGACCGGGGTGGTTCCCGGTCCGCCGAGCAGGAGCGCCCGGCCCGCACGCCGCGCCGCCGTCGCCGTACGCGTGGCGGTGCACCGCTGGACGAGTCGGCACCGCAGCCCGCGACCGCACCGTCCGCCGAGGAAACCGGTGAGGCGGAGACCGCCCCGCGCACGCCCCGGCGCCGTCGCCGTACGCGCGGCGGTGTGACCTCGGACGCGGCCCCGGCCACGACGGCTGCCACCGCATCCGTCCCCGTCGAGGGTCCCGAGGACGCCGCGCAGGGCGCGGTCGCCACGGCGGAGGGCGCGGCCCCCGCCGACGAGGCCGCCGAGGCACCCGCGAAGCCGCGCCGCCGCCGGACCCGCAGGTCCGCCGAGACGGCCGCCACCGAGCAGGCGGCCCCCACGGCCGACGCGCCGGTGGCCGAGCAGGCCGAGGCCGCGGTGACCCCCGTGGCCGACGAGCCGGAGGCTCCGGCCGCCGCCCCGCGCCGCACTCGTACGCGCAGGACGGCGACGGCTGATGCCGCTCGGTCCGCGCCGTCCACCGAGTCCGCCACCACCGCCGTGGACACGGCGGAGGGGACCGTCGAGGTCACCGAGCCGGCCGCGAAGCCGCGCCGCACCCGCAAGGCCGTCGCGAAGGCCGAGACCGCCACCGAGGTCCCCGAGGTGACCGACGAGGCGCAGGCGCAGGACGCCGCACCGGCCAAGCCGCGCCGGACCCGCAAGGCCGCCGCGAAGGCCGAGACGGCCGACGGCACGGCCGAGACGGAGGCCGCAGCTGAGACCAAGCCGCGTCGCACCCGCAAGGCGGCCACCGCCGCCCCGGAGACCGACGCCGCAGCCGAGACCAAGCCGCGGACCCGCCGGACCCGCAAGACCGCCGAGCCGGCCGTCGCCGACATCCCGGCGCAGTCGGCGCAGGAGCCCGAGGCCGCCGCCGAGACCAAGCCGCGCCGCACCCGGAAGGCGGCCACCGCCGCCCCCGAGGCCGACGCCACGGCGGAGACCAAGCCCCGGACCCGCCGGACCCGCAAGGCCACGGCTGCCGCCGAGCCCGCGGACGGCTGAGCCGAGCACCCGCCGACGGCCCGGTTCCCCTCACGGGGGCCGGGCCGTCGGCCTGTCCGCGTCCGGACGGTGCCCGGGCGGTGCCCCGGCCGCCCGGGGCACCGCCCGCTACCCTTCAGCCGTGACCAGTCGCCCCGTTCCCCCGCGCCCCTCCGCGTCCGCCCCGCCCGCAGCCGCCCGGTGCCATCGACTGCGCACCGCACGCGGCGAGTTCGCCGTCGTCGACATGCCGGCTGACGGCAGGACGGAACCGAAGGGCGTCGTCCTGATGCTGCCCGGGTTCACCGGGAGCAAGGAGGACTTCCGGCTGGTGCACGCACCCCTCGCCGCGCGCGGCTACCGCACGGTCGCCGTGGACGGGCGCGGTCAGTACGAGTCGGACGGCCCGGAGGACGACGAAGCCGCCTACGCCCAGGTCGAGCTGGCCCGTGACGTCCTCGCCCAGGCGGCGGCGCTCGGGACGCCCGTGCACCTGGTGGGGCACTCCCTCGGGGGCCAGATCGCCCGGGCCGCCGTGCTGCTGGACGCCTCCCCCTTCCGTTCGCTCACGCTGATCGCGTCGGGGGCGGGACGCATCTCCGTCTCCCAGGAACAGCGGGTGAAGCTGCTGCGGGACGCCCTGGCGGTGATGTCGATGGCGGAGTGCTGGGAGGCGATCCTGGCCATGGGGCCGCCGGAGGAGGTCGGAGGCCCCGCGCGGGGCATCGGCGGCCCGGAGCAGTTGCGGCGCCGCTGGCTCGGCACCAGGCCCGCCCAACTCCTGGCCACCGGGCGCCAGTTGTGCACCGAGCCGGACCGGGTGGACGAACTGGCGGCCGTGCCTCTGCCGTTCCACGTCCTGTCGGGCGCCCGCGACGACACCTGGCCGGTCCCGGACCTCGACGCGATGGCCGTCCGGCTCGGCGCCCACCGCACCGTCATCGACGGTGCCGAGCACTCCCCCACGGTGGACCGGCCGCTGCCGACCGCCCGGGCCCTCGCCGACTTCTGGGACCGGGCCGGCGCCGGCACGGCGGGCGGCCACCCGACCGGCAGTGCCGACGCACCGGACCCCGACGCCCCGGCACCCGGCATCGGCACGCCGGACAGCGACGGAGCCGTCGGCGACACCGGCGGCGACCCGCTGCACTGACGCACGGCCGCCCCACGAGGGCCTGCCGGCACTGCCCGCTGCAGGCTGCCTGCCAGTACTGCCTTCTAGTACTGGCCCTGCAGGTGGTCCCAGAAGCCGTCGCGCAGGGAGCGGCGCAGGTCCGCCTGGCCGCGCAGTGAGTACGACAGCAGGCTCTCCGCCTCGACCAGCAGGTCCTGGTCGACGGAGCCCGGCAGGTAGGGGTGGCCCGGCAGGAGTTCGGCGAGTGACTCCCGGCCGCGCGACACCAGCCACTTGGCGGCGATCTGCGCGCCGACGAAACGGACGTCGTCGCGGGTGGGCCGGCCCGCCAGGGGTTCGTGGACGGGGACGGTGCGCCGGGAGACATAGGGCTTGAAGAAGTCCAGGTCGAAGGTGCGCTGGCTGTCGACCTCCCACAGCAGCGGCTCGGCCTGGTTGCGGCCCTCGGGCGCCTCGACGCCCCAGAGGTGGACCCGGGCGCCGTACCCCTGGGCGGCCTCGACGGCGGAGACCAGGTCCTCGTCGCCCCCGAGCAGGGCCGCGTCGCTGATGGCGCGGTGCCGGGCCAGCGACTCCAGGTCGGAGCGGATCAGGGAGTCGACGCCCTTCTGCTGGTTGTTGGCGTTGAGGTTGCCGAGGCGGACCTTGACGTCCGGGAGTTCGGCGATGGACTGCTGCTCGGCGGTGTGGATGCGGCGGCGGGCACCGTCGTACCAGTACACGCGGAGGAGCCTGCTGTCCGCGAAGATGCTGCGAGCCCGGTCGATCAGCGCGTCGATGAGACCGTCGGCGTCGAGGTCGAACGCCCTGCGGTCCTCCGTGCCGGCCACCAGCCGCCCGGCCGCCGCGTAGAGGTACCCGGCGTCGACGAAGATCGCGTGGGTGGAGGGCGTCTTCGCCACCTCGGCGAGCATCCGGTGCAGCAGCTCGTTCGTGCGGTCGATGCGGGCGGTCAGGTCCGCGAGGTCGTCGTTCATCGCCTCCCATTGTCTCGGCGGTCACGCTGCGAACACAACCGGTCCCGATCGGTCCCGGGCGTACCGATATGAACGATCGGTCGGCCGGCCGGCACACGACTCGTCGGGGTCCGACGGCATACGACGGCATACGACGACCTGCGGCGGCCAGCGGCGCCCTGCGGCGGTGCTCGGTGACATGCGGCACGGCGCACCGCCCTCGCGGTGCGCGTTGCGCTCAGCCCGCGTCGCTCTCGGTGCGATGCGGTGGGGCCGCCTCCGGACGGCTCGACGCCGAAATACTTAGGTGACTGAAAGTTTTCTTTAGCTAGGGAATAGGTGCACGGCGCAGAGAGTTGTCCACGGGTGGGACGCGGGCCGTCCGGGCTCGCGAACCGACCATCGCGTAGTTCTCCTCAGGAGGATCACCGGACGAAGGGAGAAGCTCTTGCGCTTCGAGATCATGCGACTCGACGACGTCGACGGCCTGCCCGTGGACACGACCGTCGTGGACGCCGCGTCCGTCAACGGAATCGTTCAGCAGGCGGCCGCCATCGGGCAGCGCCTGTGGATCCGCCCGGCCGACACACCGACGTCGTAACGCGCGAGCGGCTCCGGCCGGAGTCGTACTCCATGACTCGGTCACCGGTGACCGCGTTTCGGGGCCGGGACGCACCGGGCCCGCGCGCCCGCCCGGTCCGTGACGGTGCGTCGGGATGTCGAGGGGCGGAGGACCGCGCCCCGGCCCCCTCACGCGTACCGCCCGCATGCCGTACCCCGCGCCGCGTACCGCCCCGCATGCCGAGCAGCCCCCGTACCCTCGCCTGACGACGTGGGTACGGGGGCTTCGTGCCTTCCCGGCGGTGGGGCTTAGTGCCTTCCCCGCGGTGGGGCTTCGTGCGTCCCCGGAGGTTTCGCGCGTCCCCAGAGGTGTGGAGGAGCGTCCGCGCCCCGGGCCGGAGGAACGGGGCAGGTGAATGGGCAGGCGGAGGGGGGCAGACGGACGGGAGAGGCGAACCGGTCGCTCGGGGCCGGCCGTCCGGCGGTCAGCCGCCCCGGACGACCTGGGTCACGCCGTTGATGATCTGCTGGACGGCGATCGCGGAGAGCATCATGCCCGCCAGGCGGGTCACCAGGACCACCCCGCCGTCCTTGATGATCCGGATGATCAGCAGCGAGTACCGCATCACGAACCAGAGCACGACGTGGATGGCGAGGATCGCCGCCCACACCGACACCTGTGCGGCGGTGCTGTCGGCCTTCTGCACGGCCAGGATCACGGAGACGATCGCACCCGGGCCGGCCAGCAGCGGCATGCCCAGCGGCACCAGGGCGACGTTCACGTCCTTGGTCTGCTGGGGCTCGTCGGTCTTGCCGGTGAGCAGGTCCAGGGCGATGAGCAGGAGCAACAGCCCGCCGGCGATCATCAGGGCCGGCACCGAGACGTGCAGGTAGTCGAGGATCTGCTGGCCGACCAGGCCGAACAGCACGATCACCCCGCCGGCCACGCAGACGGCCTGGAAGGCCATCCGCTTCTGCACCTTGCCGGTGCGGCCCGCGGTCAGCGCGAGGAAGATCGGGGTGATCCCGGGGGGATCCATGATGACGAACAGGGTCAAAAAGAGCGAGCCGAAGACGGCGACGTCGAACATGACTGCCTTGCTGAGGTACGGGTGAACGGGGTGAAGGAGACGCGGCTCGAGGACGGGCGCGAGGAAACGCGGCGGCGAGGAACCGCCGGGGCGAGGGGCGGGCTCAGATCCCGCCGGCTCCCGGCACGGGGAAGGCTCCGGTCGCGCGCCGGGTGATCTCGCCGTACACCTCGGGGTCCGTCATGAACTCACCGAGGACGCAGGTCTTCCGGCTGCCGTGGTAGTCGCTGGAGCCGGTCACCAGCAGCCCCAGTTCCTTGGCCAGGCCGCGCAGCCGCGCCCGGGTGTCGGGGTCGTGGTCCATGTGGTCGACTTCGATGCCGTCCAGGCCCGCTTCGGCGAGGGCGGCGATGGCCGACTCCGGGACGGTCCGGCCCCGCTTGCTCGCGGCCGGGTGGGCGAACACCGCGACCCCGCCCGCGCCCTTGACCAGGCGCAGCGCCTCGAAGGGGTCGGTCTCGTGCTTGTCCAGGTGGGCCCGGCCGCCGTCGGCCAGCCACTCGGGGGTGAAGGCGTCGTTCACGGTCGGCACCGCGCCCAGTTCGACCAGGGCGGTGGCGATGTGCGGGCGGCCCACGGAACCGTCCCCGGCGATGCGCGCCACCTGCTCCCAGGTGACGGGCACGCCCAGCTCGTTCAGCTTGGCGATCATGCCCCGGGCACGGGGTACGCGGTCGTCGCGGACCAGTTCGCGCTCGGCGAGCAGGCGCGGTTCCTCCGGGTCGAAGAGGTACGCCAGCATGTGCATGCTCACGCCGTCGAGGCGGCAGGAGAGTTCGGCGCCGGTGACGAGGGTGAGCCCCTCGGGCAGCGCGGCACGGGCCTCGGCGTGGCCGCGGGTGGTGTCGTGGTCGGTGAGCGCGATGACGTCCAGACCGACCGCGGCGGCCTTGCGCACCAGCTCGGCCGGGGTGTCCGTACCGTCGGACGCGGTGGAGTGGGTGTGCAGATCGATGCGCACGACGCGTTACTCCAAGCGGTGACGGGCGGATGGGGACGCTTCAGGATAACCGGAGTTTCAGCCGCCCCTGTCACAGCCGAACCGGGCCCGCGCCCCCTACAGGGCACCGAGTTCCACGGTTCGTGTCCACCGGGTCACCGACCGCTCGCACCCACCCGCACCCGCACACACCCTCACCCCGGCCCCGCTCCCTGTTCCCCGCCCCGCTCCACCCCGGCCCATAACCGGCCGACATCGGCCCTCACCGGCCCTCACCGGCCGGTGACGACCGCCGCCCTCCGTCGCCCTGCGGCGGAGAGGGGCTCCCGGAACGGACAGGCCCGCGCCCGCTACGTCTGCAGCAGGCGCGGGGTGAGGGCGCCGCACGGCACCAGGTCCACCTCGGCTCCGGCGTCCCGCAGGTCCGCCAGCACCAGCTCGTCGTACATCAGCAGGCCCGACTGCTCCGGCCACACCACCGCCCACAACCACAGGCCGAGGGCCTCGCCCGCGAAGACGGCCCGGTCGTCCGGTGTCTTGCTGACGTGCCAGAGGGGAGTGGGACGCCCGGCGGCCAGCACCTTGGTCTGCGCGGGCTTGTCGACGTTGAGGTACGGCCCCGGATCCGGGCCGTCGATGCCGGCGTACCGCGCACCGAGGCCGACGCCGAGTTCCTCGGCCACGAGGACGAGCTCACCCATGCCCCCGAGCGGCCCGGGTCCCGTGCAGGCGACGGCGGTGGCGCGGCCCCCGCTGCGGTCGTCACCGGCGCAGGCCACGCCGGTGAAGAGCCAGCCCACGGGCAGGGGCCACGGCATCCACACCGGGACCCGGGTGCGGTGGACGACGACGTTGAGCGCCTCGACGCTCGGCGGTATCACAGGCTGGAGCGGGTGCACGGTGCCGTGCACGTCGCACTGCCACGCATCGGAGAAGAGGCCGGGAGCCCTGACCCGGCCACCGCACTTCGGGCAACTGGGTTCGCCCCTCATAGGGCCCAACGGTCCTACCCCTTCCGCGTCCCGTCAAGGACGATCACCCGTCCGGACCGTCCCGGACCGCCGGCCGGTCGCCCCGGTGCGCACCTGACCCGCACCAACTCAGCCGGGAGAAGGGCGTGTTGGTGAGGTTGGTCACGGCGGAGTCAGTCCAGGGCGACGGTGGACCGGCGCGGGTCGCGCAGGTCGGTGCCCCGTTCCAGCCAGCGTTCCTGGAGGGCCTGGGCCCCGTGCACCCGCTTCCAGGCGGCCTCGTTGGGGGTCATCGGCAGCAGCGGCAGGAACCGTACGGGGTCGAGGGGCTCGTCGAGCTCCAGGTCCTCCACCAGACCGCCCGGTTCGGCGACCAGCACGGAGGTGAAGGGAGCGCCCGGCCACAGGGGTTCTCCGACGTCGAGCGAGGCGCCCGGAGCCACCACCACGCCCTCCACCTGCGGGGACGCGGCGAGGATCGCGAGCGGCCGGAGCACCTTGTCGGTGTCCGCGAGACCGGCCCGCACGGAGAGCACCAGCTCGGTGCGCGGTCCCTTGACGGGGTCGGCGATCACCGCCGTGGGGTCGGTCATGGGCTGCGCGGACATGCCGAGCGTCGCGTACCGCACGATGTCGCCCTCCTGGAAGCGCAGCACCTCGATGCGGTCCGTGCCCAGGAAGGTGACCGCGGCGCGGGCGTCCGGCTCACCCAGTGCCGAACGCAACCGGGCCTCGACCAGAGGAAGAACATCTGCCATGCGGCGAGCATAGAACTCGCCGGTACCGGGCGAAGCCGCGCCTTGACATGACGGCCTGCTGCTACTCTGGCCCGGTGCTTCGGGACAGCACACGGCAGGGAATCCGCCCGGGCCCCAGGCTCCGGCGACGCCGTGATCGCGTCCCGGCACCGATGTGACACACCCCGTTCGCGGGGCATCCCCGCGGGGATCGTGGATCGTCCCTCACGAGGGACCGGCCGGAGGAGGTGGTGCTGGCATGGACCGAAGTCGACCGTGCAGTATCACCCGCTCTTCCGCCCACTGAGGTTCTTCGCCCGTTCCTGGTGCATCACCTCACGCACGTGCGTCTCCATCGGAAGAGCGCTTCGTTTCGTTCCGCCTGATCCGCCCCCGTAGCTGTATCGGCGACGAAGCCCGCCACCCCCGACGGTGCGGTGCTCCCCGCTTTGTGGACGTGCCAAACATCCTTCCCGGCCTTTCCGGGAGGGAATCCTGGTCAGGACGTCCTCATTCCGGGAGGTTCCATCCGTCGCAGCGGCGCCTTTCGTCGCCCGCCCGCGAAGGAGCCCGTCATGTCGATGATCCGCGACCTGCGCGCCGTGGTCCGTCCCTCCCGCGTCTCGCTGCGCAAGGGGAGCAGCAGCACCTACGACACCACCCGCACCCCGGACGCCGGCTCGGCCACCGCCGTGGTGGACTGCGCCGTCTACCGGGACGGCCGCCGCCTGACGACCGAGGCACCGCTGACCCCGCAGGACGCGATGCGGCTGGTGCGCCGCGACGGCGGCTTCGTGTGGATCGGCCTGCACGAGCCGACCGAGGCCGAATTCGCGGGCATCGCCGGGGAGTTCGGGCTGCACCCGCTGGCCGTGGAGGACGCCGTCCAGGCACACCAGCGGCCCAAGCTGGAGCGCTACGACGACTCCCTCTTCACGGTCTTCAAGACCATCCACTACCTCGACCACGACCGGCTCACCTCCAGCAGCGAGGTGGTGGCCACCGGCGAGGTCATGTGCTTCACCGGCCGCGACTTCTTCATCACGGTCCGGCACGGCGGCCAGGGCTCCCTGCGGGCCCTGCGGCACCGGCTCCAGGACGACCCCGAGCTGCTGGCGAAGGGCCCCTCGGCCGTGCTGCACGCCATCGCCGACCACGTCGTCGACGGCTACATCGCGGTCGCCGACGCGGTGCAGGACGACATCGACGAGGTCGAGAACGAGGTGTTCTCGCCGGGCCGCAAGGGTGTGCCGCGCGGTACGGACGCCGGGCGGATCTACCAACTCAAGCGCGAGGTGCTGGAGTTCAAGCGGGCGGTGTCGCCGCTGCTGCGGCCCATGCAGCTGCTCAGCGAGCGGCCGATGCGGCTGATCGACCCGGAGATCCAGAAGTACTTCCGGGACGTGGCCGACCACGTGGCCCGGGTCCAGGAGCAGGTCATCGGCTTCGACGAGCTGCTGAACTCCATCCTCCAGGCGAACCTGGCGCAGGCGTCGGTGGCGCAGAACGCGGACATGCGCAAGATCACCTCCTGGGCGGCGATCATCGCCGTGCCGACCATGGTGTGCGGGGTCTACGGGATGAACTTCGAGTACATGCCGGAGACCCGGTGGACGTACGGCTACCCCATGGTCCTGGGGGTGACGGTGGCGATCTGTCTGGGCATCCACCGCATGCTGAAGCGCAACGGCTGGCTGTGAGGGCGCTGGATAGGCTGCACCCATGACACGCGAGCTGCTCGACCGGGCCCTCATCGAGGAGGCCACGAAGAAGTCCGGGCTCGTCTGGGTCGAGGGCCCCACCGGCCCCGCGCGCGCCCTGTGGCACGTGTGGCACGAGGGTGCCGCCTGCCTGGTGGGTGACGGGCCCGGCGAGCAGCCGCTGCCGGGCCTCGCCGACGGCGCCCCCGCGCAGGTCACCGTCCGCAGCAAGGACAAGGGCGGCCGGCTGGTCTCCTGGTCGGCGACGGTGGTGGAGCTGCCGCCCGGTTCCGAGGCCTGGACGGAGGCCGTCGCGGAGCTGAAGGGCAAGCGGCTGAACGCCCCCGACGGCGAGGCGGTGCCGGAGCGCTGGGCGCGCGAGTGCCGGGTCGTGCGGCTGGAGCCGACCGGGGCGACCGCGCCGCTGCCCGACGGTTCCCTGGCCGAGCCGCCCCGGCCGACCCCGGCGACCACCCGCCGCCCGGTCCCCGCGGGCCTGCCCCGGCTGCTGGCACGGCGCAAGCGGAGGTAGGCGCCGTCGGCGGGCCGGTCCCGCCGCAGCCCCGCCGTGAGGGTGACGACAGCGGGGACGGCCGGCACCGGAGCCCGCGCGGGCCGACCGCCGCGGGGGCCCGGCGCGGGCGACGACCGGCCTGCCGGGCGCGCGGCCCGGTGAGGGCCCCGGCCGCTACGACGCCGGCAACTGCTGCCCGTAGTCGAGGGTCTCGTCCTTGCCCGGCTTCTTGAGGGGGAAGTCGGTGCCCCAGGCGGAGAAGGTGAGCGTGCCCGCCTTGCCGGCGCGCTCCAGGCGCAGCGGGTAGGGGTTGCCCTCCAGGGACACGTCCAGGGTGCCGCCCGCGCCGTCGTCGCCGGTGATCCGGATGGTGCGGACGCCCGCCTGCTCGTGGTGGCCGTCCGTGGCCAGGGTGCCGTGCAGGGTGAGCAGACCGCCGAGGAGGACGTCCTTGTCCGTGAAGCCGTTGAACTTCTTGTACGCGGGATCGCCCTGGGGGACCTTCACGTACTTCGCGGCCAGCTTCTCGGCCGCCGCCGCGTCGGCCGCGGACCCGCCGCCGCCCTCACCCTCTCCGTCGCCCTTGCCCTTGCCCTTGCCGCCCGCCTGGCCCCAGAACTCGGCGCCCGCCTTCAGGAACAGTTCGTCGTCGATGCGCAGCAGGCGGAACGTCTGCCCCTCGGAGGTGACCGACCCGATGCCGCCCTCGGACTTCAGCCGCATGTCGAGCGTGTAGCTGCGCCCGCTGCTGACGACCGTGCCGTGCAGCCGGACCGTGTCCACCGAGTCGGCGGCCTTGCGGGTCCGCTGCTGGATCTGCTCGGCGGACAGCTTGCCGACCCCGTTGGTGCCCTCGTTCGGGTCCTCGGCACACCCCGTGAGCGCCGTCCCGGTGACCAGCAGGGCGCACACGGCGCCCGCCAGCACGGCACTGCGACTGCGGGGACGGCCCGGGGAGATCGGAGTCACAGGTGCGGCTGCCTCTCTGACGGGGGACCTGAACGGCGTACCGCAGAGTACCGGGGGCAGGGGAGACCAGTGGAGCCAGTCCGTCCGGACCGGCCCCCGGAGCACCGCCGATCGGGACGGGCTAGCCTGAAGCCCACCCGAGCGGGCCATTCGGACAGCGAACGCAGCAGGCAACAACCCGACACAGGACCACCCCGCACGAAAAGGAGCCGCGGCCATGGCAGCGGGCGCCCCCCGGATCTTCGTCTCGCACCTCTCCGACGTCGCCGTCTTCGATCCGAACGGCGACCAGGTGGGGCGCGTGCGCGATCTGGTCGTCATGCTGCGGGTCGGCAGGCGCCCGCCGAGGCTGCTCGGCCTGGTCGTCGAACTGCCCACCCGGCGCCGCATCTTCCTGCCCATGACCCGGGTCACCGCCGTGCAGTCCGGACAGATCATCTCCACCGGCGTGCTCAACGTCCGGCGGTTCGAGCAGCGGCCCACCGAGCGGCTGGTCTTCGGCGAACTGCTGGACCGCAGGGTGACCCTGGTGGACGGCGGCGAGGAGGTCACCGTCCTCGACCTGTCGGTGCATCAGCTGCCCTCCCGGCGGGAGTGGGAGGTCGACCGGGTGTTCGTCCGCAAGGGCCGCAAGGGCGGCGCGTTCCGGCGCAGCAAGGGGGAGACGCTGACCGTCGAGTGGTCGGCGGTGACCGGGTTCTCCCTGGAGGAGCACGGCCAGGGCGCCGAGAACCTGCTGGCCACGTTCGAACAGCTGCGCCCCGCCGACCTGGCGAACGTCCTGCACCACCTCTCCCCCAAGCGCCGGGCCGAGGTCGCCGCGGCGCTCGACGACGACCGGCTCGCCGACGTGCTGGAGGAACTGCCGGAGGACGACCAGATCGAGATCCTCGGCAAGCTGAAGGAGGAGCGGGCCGCCGACGTGCTGGAGGCCATGGACCCGGACGACGCGGCCGACCTGCTGGGCGAGCTGCCCGAGGACGAGCAGGAGCGGCTGCTGAGCCTGATGCAGCCCGGCGACGCGGCGGACATGCGGCGCCTGATGGCCTACGAGGAGCACACCGCGGGCGGTCTGATGACGACCGAGCCGATCGTGCTGCGCCCCGACGCGACGGTCGCGGACGCGCTCGCCCGGATCCGCAACCCCGACCTGTCCCCCGCGCACGCCGCCCAGGTCTACGTCTGCCGGCCGCCGGAGGAGACGCCGACCGGCAAGTACCTGGGCACCGTGCACTTCCAGCGGCTGCTGCGGGACCCCCCGTTCACCCTCGTCGGCTCGATGATCGACGACGACCTGCAACCGCTGGAACCGGACGCGGCGCTGCCGCAGGTCGCCGGGTTCTTCGCCACGTACGACATGGTGGCGGCGCCCGTGGTCGACGAGGCGGGCTCGCTGCTGGGCGCGGTGACCGTGGACGACGTGCTGGACCACATGCTGCCCGACGACTGGCGCGAGAACGAGTTCCACCTCGGGGACGGGGTGGTGACCGATGGCGCCTGAGCGCGAGGCCCTGCGCGACCGTCAGCCCACCGGGGCCACGGCTGCCGGACGGCGGCCCCGTACGCCCCGGCTGGACCAGCCGCGACCGCCGCGCCGCCGGATCCTGCCCGAGTACGACCCGGAGGCGTTCGGGCGGCTGTCGGAACGCATCGCGCGCTTCCTGGGCACCGGGCGGTTCATCGTCTGGATGACGGTCGTCATCGTCGTGTGGGTGGTGTGGAACGTGTCGGCGCCCAAGGAGCTGCGCTTCGACGAGTACCCGTTCATCTTCCTCACCCTGGTGCTGTCCCTCCAGGCGTCCTACGCGGCCCCGTTGATCCTGCTGGCGCAGAACCGGCAGGACGACCGCGACCGGGTCAACCTGGAGCAGGACCGCAAGCAGGGCGAGCGGTCGATCGCGGACACCGAGTACCTGACCCGGGAGGTCGCCGCGCTGCGGATCGGGCTGGGCGAGGTCGCCACCCGGGACTGGATCCGCTCGGAGCTGCAGGACCTGGTGAAGGAACTGGACGAGCGGCGCGGCAACGGCCACCGCGAGCACGGCGCGGTTCCGGCACTTCGGGCGGAACGGCCGCCCCGACGTGACGCAGACGACCGCTGACGGGCTTACCGGTGGGTGTACCCGGCGCCGTACCATCGTCGTATGGCTACGGAAGACGCGGTGCGTGAGGCACTGGCGACGGTGAACGACCCCGAGATCAACCGGCCCCTCACCGAGCTGGGGATGGTCAAATCGGTGGACATCGCCGCCGACGGGCGGGTCGCGGTCACCGTCTACCTGACGGTTTCGGGCTGTCCCATGCGGGACACCATCACGCAGCGCGTGACGGACGCGGTCGCCGCGGTCGACGGCGTCACGGGCGTCGACGTCACGCTGGACGTCATGAGCGACGAGCAGCGCAAGGAGCTGGCGGCGGCGCTGCGCGGCGGCCAGACCGAGCGCGAGGTGCCGTTCGCCAAGCCGGGCAGCCTGACCCGGGTCTACGCCGTCGCCTCCGGCAAGGGCGGCGTGGGCAAGTCGTCGGTGACGGTGAACCTGGCGGCGGCGATGGCCGCCGACGGGCTGAAGGTCGGGGTCGTGGACGCCGACATCTACGGCCACTCGGTGCCGCGGATGCTGGGCGCCGACGGGCGGCCCACCCAGGTCGAGAACATGATCATGCCGCCGTCGGCGAACGGCGTGAAGGTCATCTCGATCGGCATGTTCACCCCGGGCAACGCGCCGGTCGTCTGGCGCGGCCCGATGCTGCACCGCGCGCTCCAGCAGTTCCTGGCCGACGTGTACTGGGGCGACCTGGACGTGCTGCTGCTGGACCTGCCGCCCGGCACCGGTGACATCGCGATCTCCGTCGCCCAGTTGGTCCCCAACGCCGAGATCCTGGTCGTGACCACGCCCCAGCAGGCGGCGGCCGAGGTCGCCGAGCGGGCCGGCTCCATCGCGGTGCAGACCCACCAGAAGATCGTCGGCGTGGTCGAGAACATGTCCGGCCTGCCGTGCCCGCACTGCGACGAGATGGTCGACGTGTTCGGCACCGGCGGCGGCCAGTCGGTGGCCGACGGCCTGACCCGGACCACCGGCACCAACGTCCCGGTGCTCGGCGCCATCCCGATCGACGTGCGGCTGCGCGAGGGCGGCGACGAGGGCAAGCCGGTCGTGCTGACCGACCCGGAGTCCCCGGCCGGAGCGGCGCTCCGCTCGATCGCCGGCAAGCTGGGCGGGCGGCAGCGGGGCCTGGCGGGGCTCTCTCTGGGGATCACGCCCCGGAACAAGTTCTAGGAGCGCTCCGGGGCCGCGGGACGCCTTCCGCGGCCCCCGCGGCCTTCGGCGCGGCGCGTCGCGTCCGGGGGCCGGAGCCGTCATGGTCGGCGTGGCCGGGACGGCAGGACCCGCCAGCGGCTCTGGCCCTCCGTGGCTCGGGCCCTCCGTGGCTCGGGCTCTCCGTGACTCGGCCCGTCGTCATCGGTTCGGTCGCGGCGACCCGGTCGCGCCGTGGCGGAAGCCAACCCGCCGCCACCGGTCCGGTCGTGTCCGGCCCGGTCTCATGGACCGGACCCGAACGTCGCCGGACCGGTCGTGCCGGTGCGGGAAGTGGGCGCGTCGCGGTTCAGTCCGCGTAGGCGGCCACGTCCTTCACCTCGGCGAAGCCGAGCCCGTAGGCGCTCATGCCCCGGCCGTACGCGCCGACGTGGACGCCCGCCTGGGTGGACCCGGCGAGCACCCAGCCGAACTCGGACTCCCGGTAGTGGAACGGCGTCGGCACACCGTCCACGGGGAGGGACAGCGTCGACCAGTCCTCCCCGTCCAGGTCGTCGGCGAGCGCCCAGGCGGTCTCCGTCTGCTGCTCCAGCCAGTTGTCCCGCAGCGAGTGGTCCATCTGGCCCGGCCAGGTGAAGGACAGCAGCCCGACACCGGCGAGCCAGGCCGCGGAGGAGACCGAGGTGGCCTCCAGCAGACCGGTGCCGTCGGCGCTGCGGCGCACCGGGTTGGCGGCCACGGTCACGACCACGGCGAACTTCTCGCGGGCGTCCTGGCCGGGGCCCGCCGTGTACTCACTGCGTACCGACGGCTCGTCACCGTGCCCGATCGCCCCGTGCTCGACCGTCCCGTCGGCGGCCGTGCCCACCTGCATCAGCCAGCGCCGGCCCGTGAAGGCCTCGTCCAGGCCGTACCAGGGGAAGGTCGCACTCACGTAGCCGTCGGCCGCACGCCGGGCGGAGGTGGCCGGTCGTGGTCCACTCTCCGCGGCCGGCGCCTGTGCGACGGCCTGACTCGTCGTCTCCATTGCCCGGACGCCTCCTCATTCTCGTCGGTCCGGGGCGGCCCGCCCCCGTTCGGGCGCACTCGTCCGGTCCGCGCAACAACTGGGGCAGCATAGCCACCCCGCCGCCGCGGACCGGGAAACCACCCGGCGCGTGCGACGCGCGAACGACCGGATCGGGCCGTGGGCGGCCCGGTCGGAGTATGAAACGCGTCACGTACGCCGGGGCGTACGCCCGGCGGGCACGGAACAGCGCATGCGGTGCGGCCCGCGTGGTGCGGCCCGGCACAGCGCGGGTGCGCCGGGCTCCGGCCCGCCGGCCCGGCGGCTCAGGACCCGGACGCCCCCGGAATCCCGGGGGACGCCTGGGATCAGGTGGCGTCCGCGTCGAAGGGCGGACGGTCGTCGGCGGGCGGGGGCGCGGGCTTCTTGGACATGTCCACCCGGCCGGACGTGGAACCGGAGGAACCGGGGGCGGCCGGCACGGCGGAGGACGTGGACGCCTCGGACTCGCGGCCGTTGACGGCGTCGGTGACCTCGGCCATCTCCTTCTTCAGGTCGAAGCCGCTGCGGATCTCCTTGAGTCCCAGTTCGTCGTTGTCCAGCTGCTTGCGGATGAACGTCTTGGGATTGAGGTCCTCGAACTCGAAGTCCTTGAACTCGGGGCCGAGTTCCTCCCGGATGTCGTGCTTGGCGCTCTCCGAGAACTCACGGATCTTCCGGATCGTGCGCGTCACGTCCTGGATGACCTTGGGGAGCTTGTCCGGGCCGAACACGAGCACAGCGAGGATGATGAGCGTCACCAGCTCGAACGCGCCTATGTCATTGAACACCTGAAGCTCCTTGCGATGCCTTCGGTCCGCGGCCCTCGGTGGTCGTCGTGGTCTTCCGTGGTCCGGGCCGCGTCCACGGTACCCGGCCGCCCCCGCCGTCCGGTACCGTCCGGCGCCCGCGCGGGGTGCGGACGCCGGGACACGGAGCGGTCAGCCGCCGGAGGAGCCGAGCACCAGGGACACCGTCCGCTCCTCCCCGTCGCGTTCCAGGGTGAGCTCCAGCCGGTCCCCGGGACGGTGGGCGCGCGTCTTGACGATGAGTTCCTCACCGGAGTGCACGCGCTGGCCGTTGACCTCGGTGATCACGTCGCCCGCCTCGATGCCGGCCTTGTCGCCGGGCCCGTCGGTGACGACCGGGGGGCCGCCGTCGTTGCCCTTGGCGCCGACGCGGGCACCGTCGCCGGAGAACTCCATGTCGAGGGTGATGCCGATCACCGGGTGGGTGGCCTTCCCGGTGTCGATCAGCTCCTCGGCCACCCGCTTGCCCTGGTTGATCGGGATGGCGAAGCCGAGCCCTATCGAGCCCGCCTGGCCGCCCTCGAGGTCGCCGCCGCCGCCCGCGGAACGGATCGCCGAGTTGATGCCGATCACGCGGGCCTCGGCGTCGAGGAGGGGGCCGCCGGAGTTCCCCGGGTTGATGGGCGCGTCCGTCTGCAGGGCGTCGACGTACGACACGTCGCTGCCGTCGCCCTTCTCACCGCCGGCGGTGATGGGCCGCTCCCGGGCGCTGATGATGCCGGAGGTGACCGTCCCGGCCAGGTCGAAGGGGGCGCCGATCGCCACGACCGGGTCGCCGACCTGCACGTTGTCGGAGTTGCCGAGCGGCAGCGGGGTGAGCCCGCGGACGCCCTTGACCTTCACGACCGCCAGGTCGTACCCGCTGTCCCGGCCGATGACGGTGGCGTCGGCCGTGTCGCCGCTGTGGAAGGTCACGGTGATCTCGCCGTCGCGCCCGGCGGGCTCCACCACGTGGTTGTTGGTGAGGATGTGACCGCGCTCGTCGAGCACGAACCCGGTCCCGGTGCCGGCCGCGCCCGTCCCGCTGGCGTGCAGGGTCACGACGCTGGGCAGGGCCCGGGAGGCGATCCCGGCGACGCTGTCCGGGTCGCGGTCGGCGGGCTCCTTGTCCGCCTGCGGCAGTTCCACGGCCCCGACGCCGCCGTTGCGCTCCAGGTACGCCCCGACGATCCCGCCGACGAGACCGCACAGCAGCCCGAAGACCAGCACCAGGGTGAGGACGATCCGGGAGCGCAGTCGGCGCCGCTTCTTCTCGGTGTCCTCGGCCGGACCGCTCATCTGGAGCGGCGCGGGTGCCGTGGGGGCCGCCCAGGGGTCGTAGCGGCCCCAGGGGTCGGCCGCGGGGGCGGGCGCCGCCGTGTCCGGACCCGCCGCCGGGTGCGGGGGCCCGCCGGGCACCGTGCCGGGCGCGGGGGGCGGCACCGCGGCCTCCGGGTGCGGGGCCACGGGCGGGGCCGCGCCGTGGACCGGGGCGCCGGGTACGGGGGCACCCGGGGCGGGCACGCCGTGCGCCACGGGGTCGGGTGCGGGGCCGCCGCCCTGCGTCGTGGGAGGCGGGACCCGGGGAGTGCCGTGCGACGTGCCCAGGGGGGTGCCCTGCGGGGGCGTGGCGGCCTCCGGTGCGCCCGGCGGGGGCATGTCGTGCGGTACGGCCTGTGCGGCCTGTGCGGAGACCGTCGCCGGGTGCTGGACGGGAGGCGCGGGGGCCCAGGGGCCCGGCTCGCCGTAGGGCGGGGTGCTGTAGGGGTCCGGGTCGTGCAGCGGGGTGGGCCGCTCCTCACCGGCCGGGACCGGGCCGACGGGCTCGCCGGACGGGCCGGGAACCGAGGGCGACCGGCCGACGGGCCCGGTGGACGGACCGGCGACCGTCGGAGCGGGGCCTGCCGGCTCGGGGCCCGCCGGCGCCGGGCCGACGGGCTCGGGGCGCACCGGCTCGCGGGACGGCCCGGGAACGGGTTCGCCCAACGGCCCGGCTACGGGTTCGCCCGAGGACCCGGGAACGGATTCGCCCGAGGGTCCGGGGACCGCCGGAGCGCCGGGCTCCCGCCCATCAGGGTGCTCGGGCGCGGTCCGTCCGGGGGCCGGGTGGTGCGGGCGCCGGGGCTCGCCGGGGCGGTCGGGTCCGTGAGCGCCGTCCGGGCCTTCGGGCGTCCGGGGGCCCCGCGGGCTGCTGAGGGCGTAGTCGCCCTCGGCGTCGGGGGTGTGCGCGGCGGGCCGGGCCAGGGCGAAGTCGCCGTCCCCGTCGGTCTCGGTGGGCCGGGCCGGGGCACCGTCCCGCGTCGTCCGCGCGGTGTCGGCGGCGCCCTGCGCTCCCGTGGCGGGCCGCTGGGCGTCTTCCGGAGCAGGCGTGTCGCCCCCGTCGCGCTCCCCCCGCGTCCGGTGCGCGCCGGACGTGTCCGCCGGTGCCATGTCGGCGGACGTGTCCGCCCGCTCCCCCGGTGGGCCCGGTTTCCCCTCGTTCATGCTCTCCCCGCAGCTGGCCGCAGATCCTCGACTCCGTGGTTCCGTGACCGCCGCGGCCGACGGAGCACGGTCCGGCACCCGGCCGCGTGGGCCTGGGCGCGCCCACCGGATTCAATCAGGTTCGTACGCCCACGCGCATCGAGCGGCCCGGGGATCAGCGGGCCCTGCTGGAGGCGGACGCCTGGGGCAGGGCCGACGCGAGACCCGGTGCCGGGGCAGCGTCGAGCAGGGTGGGCGGACGGATGCCGGAAGGCGTGGACCAGCCGGCGGGAGTGAACGGGGGGAGCGGGGGCAGGGGGCGTATCAGCGGAGAGACGGCGGCGGCGCCGGCCATCATCGGCGCGGTGAGCGTCTGGTCGCCGGCCGCCGGTGGCGGCAGTCCCGGCAGCAGCGGCGCGGAGATCCCGGTGGGCGCGACGGGCGCCGGTGTCTGCCCCACCGTGCCCTGGCCGGTCATGGGTGCGGCGCCGCGACGCCGCTGGGACTCGGGCACCGTCGCGGCACCTGTGCCCTGCGTGCGGGTCGGTGTGACGTTGCTGCCCTTGCCCGCACCGCGGACCTCGGTGTCGGCGACCATGCTGGTCGTGACACCGCCGAGGGCGATCGCGGCCAGCGACACCGCTCCGGCCGCGACGAAGGCGAAGCGCAGTCCGCGGGAGGCGGGCCGGTCGGTGTCGTGGCGGCTCACGTCGTGGATGCGGAAGCCGCGGCCGGCCGGTCCGTCCGGCGGCGGGGAGCCGTGCGGCCGGGCGGGCCGGTAGGCGAACTCGAATCCCTCGCCCCGCCGGCTGTCGAAGACGCCGGGGCCGCCGCCGAGCAGCGGGGATCCGCCCGGGTCGCCGCCGGGCAGTCCCTGGAGGCGGGCCAGGAAGCTCTCCGAGGGCGGGGGCGGGGCCGCCTGGGCGAAAACGTTCTTCAGACGGCGCTGGGCGTCCACCTCCGCCTTGCACTTGGCGCAGGTGGCGACGTGCGCCAGGACGCGCTCACGCGCGTCGTGACCGAGCTCTCCGTCCACCAGGGCGGAGAGTCGGTCTCCCAGGTGCTGCTCCGCGAGGTGTCCCTCGGACGGTGTGGGCAGTGATCCGCTCACGCGCTCGCGCCCCCTCCTCCCAGGGCGGGAACACGGGACACCAGGGAGCCGCGCTCCGCGCGCGCCTTCGGCGAGCGGTGGGCCAGTGCCTTGCGCAGCTGGGAGCGCCCGCGGTGGATGCGGGAGCGCACCGTGCCCAGCTTGACGCCGAGCGTGGCGGCGATCTCCTCGTAGGAGAGTCCCTCGATGTCGCACAGCACGACGGCGGCACGGAACTCCGGTGCCAGGGTGTCGAGGGCCTGCTGGACGTCCGCGTCGAAGTGGGCGTCGTTGAAGACCTGCTGGGGCGTGGGTTCCTTGCTGGGCAGCCGCTCGGCCGCGTCGTCGCCGAGCGAGTCGAAGCGGATGCGCTGCTTGCGGCGCACCATGTCCAGGAAGAGGTTGGTGGTGATGCGGTGCAGCCAGCCCTCGAAGGTGCCGGGCGTGTAGGTCGACAGGGAGCGGAAGACGCGGACGAAGACCTCCTGCGTGAGGTCCTCGGCGTCGTGCTGGTTTCCGGTCAGACGGTAGGCGAGCCGGTAGACCCGCCCGCTGTGCATGCTGACGATCTCCTCCCAGGTGGGCGGAGTCCACGCCTGCCCGTCCGCGTCGGTGGTGAAGCTCGCGGTCTGGGCCGGGTCGCCGGCGCGGCTGTGGTCGGCAGCGGTGTCGTTCACGGATTTCGGCCTGCCCGCCGATCCAAGGAAGCGCCTCAGCACTCCTCCCCGATCCACAGGTACAGCCGCACCTCCCCTATCGGCTCTGGTGGTGTCCAGTGGAGCCCCTACCATAGCCACCTCGCCCGTTAGCTCCGGATAAGCGGTTTTACGAGAATTTGATCTGCCGCGGTCCGGCTCGTGCGGCTCCGTCGGCATGTGCCCCGCGTCCTCGCCCAATGCCCGCCCCCCGTCGTCCCGCACGTGTTGTCCTCTCCCTTTGAACGACCGGTCCCATCTGCGGGTTCCCGACGCCAACGGATACAGTCTCGCCAGGCATTCACGGGGACAGGAGAGGGTCATTACCGCCAACCGGCAGACGAGCTGGGCGTTCGCCGACGCCTATGTCGCCGAGGACGAGGCGCTGCACTGGGCCCGGGACCGGGCCCGCCAGGCAGGGCTGCGCTCGGTGTCGCCCGGCACGGGCGCGGCGCTGCGGTTGCTCGCGGCCACCGTGGAGGCCAAGGCGGTCGCGGAGATAGGGACCGGCTGCGGTGTCTCCGGGATCCATCTGCTGCACGGCATGCGGCCCGACGGCGTGCTGACCACGGTCGACCCGGAGCCCGAGCACCAGCAGTCCGCCCGGCAGGCGTTCCGGGACGCCGGGTTCGCCGCGAACCGGTCGCGCTTCATCCCCGGGCGCGCCCTGGAGGTCCTCCCGCGCCTCGCGGACGCCGGCTACGACCTGGTCTTCTGCGACGGCGACCGGCTGGAGTACCAGGACTATCTCGCTGAATCGTTGCGTCTGCTGCGCCCCGGGGGCCTGGTCGCCTTCGAAGGCGTGTTCGCGAACGGCCGGACGGTGGACTCCGGGCCGCAGCCCACCGAGGTGCTGCGGCTGCGGGAGCTGGTGCGGGCCGTGCGCGAGAGCCAGGAACTGGTGTCCTCCCTGCTGCCCGTCGGCGACGGGCTGCTGTGCGCGGTGAAGCGCTGACGGCCGCCCGGCCCCCGAACGCCCGCGACGCCCACCCGCTTCGCACCCCCGCGCCGCCCGTACGCCTCGCACCCCGTAACGCCCGCGCGCTCCGCACCCCTGCGTCCCGCACGCCCCGGAAGACCCACCGGGCACAGCATTCCACCTGCGCAGACAGCCGCCCCGGTACCAGGCGCGGCACCGGGGCGGCTGAAAGGGTATGGTCGCTTGCGCGTCAGCCGACGACCTTCTTGAGGGCGTCGCCGAGCGCGTCGGCCTCGTCCGGGGTCAGCTCGACGACGAGTCGACCGCCGCCTTCGAGCGGAACGCGCATGACGATGCCCCGCCCCTCCTTGGTCACCTCGAGCGGGCCATCACCCGTCCGCGGCTTCATGGCCGCCATGCTCGTTCCCCTTCCTGAAACCCAGCTCAACCGTCTAGCCGACGGCCCACGAAGGGCATCTGCGGTCCTGGACGAACGACAGGACACACCGCACCGGCATCGAACACATTGCTTCCAGGCCATTATCCCGCATCGCAGGACCCGATGACCAACATCGGTCGGCATCGCTTGGGCAACGCGCGCGAGCAAAACCACCCAATTCGGGGATGTGACTGCGATACTGCGCCGCCTCGTCCCGGAACGCGGAAGAAAAACGCCCCGCGATTCTTTGACGCAGGTCACACCACCGGCGCCGTCCCCGCCCGGTGATGTCCGTCATGCTGTCCTGCAGACGGGGACGTACCCGGTGGTACGTCCCGGAGCCGCCAGCTGGAGGGGATACGCCATGGCCGACACCGTGCTCTACGAGGTGAGCGACGGACTCGCGACGATCACGCTGAACCGCCCGGAGGCGATGAACGCGCTGAACGTCGCGGCGAAGGTCGCCCTCCGGGACGCGGCCCGGTCCGCCGCGGACGACGACGCCGTGCGGGCCGTGCTGCTGACCGCGGCCGGTGACCGGGCGTTCTGCGTCGGGCAGGACCTCAAGGAACACATCGGGCTGCTGGCCGAGGACCGCGAGACCGGTTCCGGGCAGACGATGAGCACGGTGCGCGAGCACTACAACCCCATCGTGACCGCACTGGCCGGGGCGCCCAAGCCGGTGGTCGCGGCGGTGAACGGCGTCGCGGCGGGCGCCGGGTTCGGCTTCGCCCTCGCGGCGGACTACCGGATCGTGGCGGACACCGCGTCGTTCAACACCTCGTTCGCCGGGGTCGCCCTGACCGCGGACTCCGGCATCTCGTGGACGCTGCCGAGGGTGATCGGCCCCGGCCGCGCCACCGACCTGCTGCTCTTCCCGCGCAGCATCTCCGCGCAGGAGGCGTACGACCTGGGCATCGCCAACCGGCTGGTGCCCGCCGCGGAGCTGCGCGAGGAGGCGGAGAAGGTGGCCCGGGCCCTCGCCGCGGGGCCGACGGTGGCGTACGCGGCGCTGAAGGAGTCGGTGGCGTACGGCCTCGGGCACTCGCTGGCGGAGACCCTGGAGAAGGAGGACGAGCTGCAGACGCGTGCGGGCGCCTCCCAGGACCACACGATCGCGGTGCAGGCGTTCGTGAACAAGGAGAAGCCGAAGTACCTGGGCCGTTAGCGCACTGCCCCGGCGGGGCGGGACTGGCGCATTGCCCCGGCGGGGCGGGACCAGCGCGCTGCCCGGCGGGGCGGGACGGGCGCCGGTCCGGCACCGCCCGCCCGGCCGGAACCAAGGCCCGTCCGCCCGCCCGGCCGGAATCAAGGCCCGCCCGCCCGGCCGGGCGGACCCGGCGGCTCAGTCCCGTCTCGCCACGCAGTCGGCCAGGTGGTCGTCGACCAGGCCGCACGCCTGCATCAGCGCGTACGCCGTCGTCGGGCCGACGAAGCGCAGGCCCTGCTTCTTCAGCGCCTTGGACAGGGCCGTCGACTCGGGCGTGACGGCCGGGACGTCGGCGAGGGTGCGTGGCGCCGGGCGGCCCGCCGGGTCGGGGGCGTGGGACCAGATGAGGGCGTCGAGGTCCCCGGGGGCCCAGGTGGCCAGCAGCCGCGCGTTGGCGAGGGTCGCGTCGATCTTCGCGCGGTTGCGGATGATGCCGGTGTCCGCGAGGAGGCGTTCCCGGTCGGCGTCGGTGAACTCCGCGACCCGGGCGATCTCGAAACCGGCGAAGGCGGCACGGAAGCCGGGCCGGCGGCGCAGGATGGTGATCCAGGACAGCCCGGACTGGAACGCCTCCAGGCTGAGGCGTTCGAACAGGGCGTCGTCGCCGTGGACCGGGCGGCCCCACTCCTCGTCGTGGTAGGCGACGTAGTCGGGGGTGGACAGGGCCCAGGGACAGCGCGGGGCGCCGTCGGGGCCGGTGAGGGCTGCCGACTCGCTCACTGCTGCCCGGCCTCCGGGCCGGGTGCCGGCTTGTCCATGGACAGGTGGGCCGCGGCGGCGCGGGCACCGGCCAGCGCGGACTCCAGGTCGGCGATCCGGGCGTCCCGCTCGGCGATCTCGGCGCCGAGGCGGGCGAGGGCGTCGTCCACGTCGGCCATGCGGTAGCCCCGGGCGGCGAGCGGGATGCGCAGGTCGTCCACGTCGGCGCGGCTGACCGGACGGTCCGGCGGCAGGGCGTCCCGCACGCGTTCGGGGGCGGCCTCGGGCAGCGGGCCCTTCTCACCGCCGCCGACCACCGCGAGGGTCACCGCGGCGACCACGACGGTGAGCGCGACGACCAGGAACAAGAACATCACCATCGGTGGAGCCCCCACGGTCGGATGTTGTCGGAGTCGGGTGTGTGGCTCCGATCGTGCCATGCGAGTCTGACAGGACGGGCCACAGGCGGTCGCCGGACGGCGTCCGGCGGTCGACGGAAGGCCGTCCGGCGATCGGCGGTCGGCGCCGGCATGCACGAGGACACGAGGAGAGGTCACAGGGGATGCTCAGGCTGGGCAGGCGGGAATTCGAGCCGCACGAGCCGGTGATCATGGCGATCGTGAACCGGACCCCGGACTCCTTCTACGACCAGGGGGCGACCTTCCGCGACGAGCCGGCCCTGGCCCGCGTGGAGCAGGCCGTGGCGGAGGGCGCCGCGATCATCGACGTCGGCGGGGTGAAGGCGGGGCCGGGCGAGGAGGTCGACGCCGACGAGGAGGCCCGGCGGACCGTCGGTTTCGTGGCCGAGGTGCGGCGGCGCTTCCCGGACGTCGTGATCAGCGTGGACACCTGGCGGCACGAGGTCGGGGAGGCGGTCTGCGAGGCGGGCGCGGACGTGCTCAACGACGCCTGGGGCGGCGTCGACCCGCGGCTCGCCGAGGTCGCCGCGCGGTACGGCGCCGGGCTGGTGTGCACCCACGCGGGCGGCTCCCAGCCGCGGACCCGCCCGCACCGGGTGACCTACGACGACGTGATGGCCGACATCCTGGAGCGGACCGTGGGGCTGGCGGAGCGGGCCGTCGGTCTGGGGGTGCCGCGGGAGTCGGTGATGATCGACCCCGGGCACGACTTCGGCAAGAACACCCGGCACAGCCTGGAGGCGACGCGGCGGCTGGGCGAGATGGTCGCCACGGGGTGGCCGGTCCTGGTGTCGCTGTCCAACAAGGACTTCGTGGGCGAGACCCTGGACCGCCCGGTGAAGGAGCGGCTGCTCGGCACGCTGGCGACCACGGCGGTCTCGGCCTGGCTGGGGGCGCAGGTGTACCGGGTGCACGAGGTCGCGGAGACCCGGCAGGTGCTGGACATGGTCGCCTCCATCGCCGGCCACCGGGAGCCCGCGGTGGCCCGGCGGGGACTGGCCTAGGAACCGCCGGACGGACACCCGGCCGGTGCGGGGCGGGAGGGGCGTCCCACGGGTTCCGGCCCGGGGGTCCTCCCCCGCGTCCCCGCCCGGCTCGCCGTCTCCCCGGGCGGGCCGCTCTCCGCGCCCGACCGTGAGCCTCAGCCGCGTCCCCGCCGGCCCAGGTCCCCCGGCCGATGCCCGGTCCGTCCCGCGCAGACGGACCGGCGCTCCCGTGGGCGTGCCGGCGGCCCGCTGTCATCGCCCGGCTGTCACGGCTCCTCTGTCCGCCCGTCTGCCCCGCCCGCTTCGGCCTGTCGGGCGCCCGTCTGCCCCCGCCCGCTTCGGCCCGTCGGGCGGGGAGATCCGCCAGGGCCGCAGCGGCTCGTCCGCAGGCCGCTTCCGCGGGTCCGACGTCAGACCCCGGTCTCCTTGGAGACCAGCGCCACCGCCTCCTCCACGTCGTCCGTGACGTGGAAGAGCAGCAGGTCCTTCTCCGCCGCCTTGCCCTGGGCGATGACCGTGCCGCGGAGCCAGTCGACCAGGCCGCCCCAGTACTCGGTGCCGAAGAGGACGATGGGGAAGCGGGTGACCTTCTGCGTCTGGACGAGCGTGAGGGCCTCGAACAACTCGTCCAGCGTGCCGAGACCGCCGGGCAGGACCACGAAGCCCTGGGCGTACTTGACGAACATCAGCTTGCGGACGAAGAAGTAGCGGAAGTTCAGGCCGATGTCGACGTAGGGGTTCAGACCCTGCTCGAAGGGCAGCTCGATGCCGAGTCCCACCGAGACGCCGTTCGCCTCCAGGGCGCCCTTGTTGGCCGCCTCCATGGCCCCGGGGCCGCCCCCGGTGATCACCGCGAAGCCCGCCTCGACCAGGCCGCGGCCCAGCTTGACGCCGGTCTCGTACTCCCAGGAGTCCTCGGGGGTGCGCGCGGAGCCGAAGACGCTGATGGCGGGCGGGAGCTCGGAGAGGGAGCCGAAGCCCTCGATGACCTCCGACTGCATGCGCAGCACGCGCCAGGGGTCGGTGTGCACCCAGCCGCTGGGGGCGCGCTCGTCCAGCAGCCGCTGGTCGGTGGTGCTCGACTGCACCTGCGTCCGGCGCCGGAGCACCGGACCGAGTCGCTGCTCCTCGGGTGGCTGCTGCGGGCCCTCCGGCTTGCCAGTGATCATGCGCGCTCCCTCCGTGTGCCAGGTTGTTCCACCTCAGCGTAGATCTACGCGGGTTACGTACAGGGGACCTCAGCATGTCCGCAATGCACCGGTGTAAACCACACGCGGGTGATCCCGATCATGCCGTCAGCCAGGAACGCAGCCGCTCCTCGCCGGCCAGGATCTTGGCGGTGTCGACGCGTTCGTCGCGCCGGTGCGCCAAGTGGGGGTTGCCGGGGCCGTAGTTGACCGCCGGGACGCCGAGCGCCGAGAAGCGGGAGACGTCGGTCCAGCCGTACTTCGGCTGCGGTGTGCCGCCCACCGCCTCGATGAACGCGGCGGCGGCCGGGTGGGACAGGCCGGGCCGGGCGGCGCCGCTGTGGTCGTCGACGGTGAACTCGGCGACCCCGCAGTCCGCGAAGACCTCGCGCACGTGGGCCAGGGCCTCCTCGGGCGTGCGGTCCGGGGCGTACCGGAAGTTGACGGTGACCACGCACGCGTCGGGGATGACGTTGCCGGCCACGCCGCCGGAGATGCCGACCGCGTTGAGGCCCTCGCGGTACTCCAGGCCGTCGATCACCGAGTACCGGGGTTCGTAGGCGGCCAGGCGCTCCAGGATCGGGGCGGCGGCGTGGATGGCGTTGGAGCCCATCCAGGAGCGCGCCGAGTGCGCCCGCTCGCCCTCCGTCCGCAGCAGGACCCGCAGGGTGCCCTGGCAGCCGCCCTCGACCTGGCCGTCGGAGGGCTCGAGCAGCACCGCGAAGTCGCCCTCCAGCCAGTCGGGGTGGGCCTCGGCCACGTGCCCGAGGCCGTTGAGGTCGGCGGCGACCTCCTCGTTGTCGTAGAAGACGAAGGTGAGGTCGCGGTTGGGGTCCGGGACGGTGGCCGCGATGCGCAGTTGGACGGCGACGCCGGACTTCATGTCGCAGGTGCCGCAGCCCCACAGGACCCCGTCCTCGTCGAGGCGGGAGGGGACGTTGTCCGCGATGGGGACGGTGTCGATGTGCCCGGCGAGGATCACGCGCTCCGCCCGGCCCAGGTGCGTGCGGGCCACGACGTTGTTGCCGTACCGGTCGACCGTGAGGTGGGGCAGCGCGCGCAGGGCGGCCTCGATCGCGTCCGCGAGCGGCTTCTCCTGGCCGCTCTCGGAGCGGAAGTCGACGAGCTGCGCGGTCAGGCGCGCGGCGTCCAGCGTGAGGTCAAGCGGGGTGTCGGCCATGGCCCCGACCCTAACGCGGCAGGTCCCGGACGACTGTCCACACCCGGCGCACAGGGGTGCGTACTCTCCAGTACCTTGTAGGCGTGTCAGAGCCGCCGCTTCCTTCCAGACGACGTCGGGGCCGCCTCTTCCGCTTCGGGGCGGCCTTCGTGGTGATGCTCGCGGTCGCCGGATACCTCGTGGTGCAGTACGTCACGGGGGGCGGGCGCGGGCCCGGGTGCAAGGTCGTGTCCGCCAAGGGTGACGGCGCGACCTACGAGTTCACGCCGGAGCAGGCGGTGAACGCGGCGACGATCACCGCCGTGGGCACCGCGCGCGACCTGCCCGAGCGGGCCGTGACCATCGCGCTGGCGACCGCTCTCCAGGAGTCGACCCTGTACAACATCGACTACGGGGACCGGGACTCGCTGGGCCTGTTCCAGCAACGGCCGTCGCAGGGCTGGGGCACACCGGAGGAGATCATGGACCCGGTGTACTCGGCCGAGAAGTTCTACGAGGGCCTGGAGAAGGTGCCGGGCTACACCCGGCTGCCGTTGACCGTGGCCGCGCAGAAGGTGCAGCGCAGCGGGTTCCCGCAGGCGTACGCCAAGCACGAGCCGGACGCGGCCCTGCTGGCCGCCGCGCTGACCGGGCGGTCGGGGGCGACCTTGACCTGCGAGGGCCGTCCGGGCGCGTCGCGGGCGTCGGGCACGGAGGCGGTACAGGCCGCGCTGGCCCGGGACTTCGGACGGGACCTGATCCAGCCGGCGGGCGCGGAGGTCGACGAACCGGCCGGTGCGGAGGCCGACGGAACGGCCGGTGCGGAGGCTGGCGACGCGCCGCGGCCCACGCCCTCCCCGAGCGCCCCGGACGTGACGGTGGAGCCGGACGGGCGGACCCTGACGCTGCCGGTCGACGACGGGCGGGACGGAGCGGCCGGCGGTTCCCGGCGGGCCGGGACCCGGGGCTGGCAGCTCGCGCACTGGGCCGTGGCCAACGCCTCCCAGCTGCGCATACAGCGGGTCTCCTACGCGGGCCGGGTCTGGGTGGCCGGGACCACGGACAGCACGTGGCGCCAGGACGACGCGAAGGGCTCCGGCACGTCCGCCGACGGGCCGGACCGGGTGCGGATCACCACCGGGCGGTAGTGCGGGCGCTCACCCTCAGGGGTCATGCACGGTGCCCTGTGCTGACGGGTGCGGGGCCGGACGCGCCGCCACGGCCGACCACGGGGCCGGCCCTGCGGTCACTGGGCCGAAGCGATTCTGCACCCGCTCCACCGGGACGGCCTTCGTCCGCTTTCCTCCCGATCCGATAATGCGACGCGTTACCGAGTCTTTACCGGGAGGCGCCGCAACCTTCCCGCCCTTCGAGCGGTAGTCACGGCGTCCGAGCTGTTCTTCTCCTTCGAAGGAGCACCATGTCCCTCCCCCTGACCCGTCGGATCGCCCGTGCCGCGCTGCTCGTCGCCGCCGGAGCGGCCGCCGGGGTCGGTGCGGCCGGTACCGCCAGTGCGGCCCCCGGACTCCCGGCCGCGCCCGACCTCGGCGGGGTGACCGCCCTGGACGGCGCGGCGCAGACCGTGACCGAGGTGGCGGGTGACACCGGCGGCAAGACCGTCGAGAAGGCCGCCGGGAAGGCCACCCCCGCCGCGCAGAAGGCGGCCGGCGGCCTGGCCGGCTCCGCCGGGGACGTGCTGGGCGACACCGCGGGCGCGGCGACCGAGGGCGGCGACCTGCCCACCGACTCGCTCACCTCGCGGGGCCTGCCGTCGGCCAAGACCCTGCCGGTGCAGAGCCTGCCGCTCGGCTGAGCCGCGAGCGCGGCGAGTACGGCCGACGCGGCCGCCTACGCGCCACCGACGTCTGACGGGCCCGGGGAGTTCTCCCCGGGCCCGTCAGACGTCATGGGCCGGGGCCCGTGAGGGCCCTGACCGGGTCCGCTCCAGTACGGCCTCGCGGTGCGGCCGTACGGTCCGGCCTCGCGGCGCTGCCTTGCGGTGCGGCGGGCGCCCGTCGGACACCGGCTCCGGACACCACGGCCGGACACCGGCTTCGCACCCCTGTCGGACACGGCCGTCGGACCGGGCCGGTCCACGCGCGGCGCGTCAGCGCGCGATGTCCGAGCCAGAGCAGGGAGCCACCGTCAGCACAGGGTCAGGACCAGGCCAGGGCACCGCACGTCAGAGCGCGGAGTCAGCGCCCGGTCAGGCCGTCAGGCGGTCCACCGCGGCCCGGACCCGCTCGTCCGTGGCGGTGACGGCGATCCGGACGTGCCGCTCGCCGGCGGGGCCGTAGAAGTCGCCGGGGGCCACCAGGATGCCGCGGCCGGCCAGGTGGGCGACCGTGTCCCAGCAGGACTCCCCACGGGTGGCCCACAGGTACAGGCCCGCCTCGCTGTGCTCGATGCGGAAGCCGTGGCCGGTCAGGGCCTGCCGCAGGGCGCTGCGGCGGGCCGCGTAGCGCTCGCGCTGCACGCGTACGTGCTCGTCGTCGCGCAGGGCCGCCGCGGCGGCGGCCTGGGTGGGCGCCGACGTCATCATGCCGCCGTGCTTGCGGATCTGGAGCAACGGCCCGAGGACCGCCGGGTCACCGGCGAGGAAGGCGGCCCGGTACCCGGCGAGGTTGGACCGCTTGGACAGGGAGTGGACGGAGACGATCCCGTCGAGGGAACCGCCGTTGACGTCCGGGTGCAGCACGGACACCGGCTCGGCGTCCCAGCCCAGTTCGAGGTAGCACTCGTCGGACAGCACGAGGACGCCGTGCTCGCGGGCCCAGGCGACGGTCCGGGTCAGCTCCTCGCGCGAGAGGACCCGTCCCGTCGGGTTGGACGGGGAGTTGAGCCAGAGCAGCTTCAGTCCGGACGGGTCCAGCCGCGTCGGGTCGTCGTAGGCGACGTGGTCGGCGCGGGCCAGCCGGGCGCCCACCTCGTACGTCGGGTAGGCCAGGCGCGGGAAGGCGACCCGGTCGCCGGGGCCGAGCCCGAGCTGGGTGGGGAGCCAGGCGACCAGTTCCTTGGAACCGACGACCGGCAGGACGTGCCGGTGGGTGAGGCCGCGGGCGCCCAGCCTGCGCCCGGCCCAGCCGACGATCGCGTCGCGCAGCTCGGCGGTGCCCCAGACCGTGGGGTAGCCGGGGGAGTCGGCGGCAGCGACCAAGGCCTTCTGGACGGCCTCGGGGACGGGGTCCACGGGGGTGCCGACGGACAGGTCGACGATGCCGTCCGGATGCGCGGCGGCCGTCGCCTTGTAGGGCTCCAGCTTGTCCCAGGGGAAGGCGGGCAGCCGGTCGGAGACTACGGACACGGGTACGGGCTCACTTTCTGGCCGGTTCTGATCCGGTTCTGACCCGGCTCTGGTCCAGGTCCGGTCGCGGCCCGGCTCTGCTCCGGGTCTGGTCGCGCCCTGGCCCCGTTTCCGGTGCAGGGGCCGGTCGCGGCCCGGCTCTGCTCAGGTTCCGGGGCCGGTCGCGGCCCGGCTCTGCTCCGGTCCGGTCCTGCGGACGCTTCGGCCCTGCGGGCGCCCCGACCCTGCAGACGCCGTCGCAAACGCCCTCGCAGACGCCCCGGCAGACGCCTCGGTCCCGTGCGGGCGGCCGGAGCGGCCGGACCGTACGGGACCGAGGCGGCGCGTCGGTGCGGGCCGCTCAGGTGGCGGGTTACGCCTGCGGCGGCAGCGCGGCGATGACCGGGTGGTCCCGCTCGATCAGCCCCAGCTTGCTGGCGCCGCCGGGCGATCCGAGCTCGTCGAAGAACTCGACGTTCGCCTTGTAGTAGTCCTTCCACTCCTCGGGAGTGTCGTCCTCGTAGAAGATGGCCTCGACCGGGCAGACCGGTTCACAGGCGCCGCAGTCGACGCATTCGTCCGGGTGGATGTACAAGGACCGCTGGCCCTCGTAGATGCAGTCGACCGGGCACTCCTCGATGCACGCCTTGTCCTTCACGTCGACACAAGGCTGCGCGATGACGTAGGTCACGCTGTCGTTCCTCCTCGATAGGGCGCTGGCGGGCCTCCTCAGGCTCCGCCGCCTGGCGCGCGGGAGCGCGGCGTCGTCGATGCCCGCCCCTAGTATCTCCGTTCCTGGGCATGATCCGAACAGGAGGGGTGGACCGACCTGTGGAATTCTTCGCGGCCGGCCGTCCGGAGGTCCGCATCACCGCCGCTGACGTGGGGAAACGGGTCTCCGTACGGAGCTTGATCGAACATGGTCCCTCGGGTGAGAGGTTCACCGACACGGTAGGTGTTCTCACATCATGGGACGACGGTGTGCTGGGGATCACACGGAGGGGCGGCGAGAACGTCCGGATCCCGGAATCCGTGCTGGTCGCCGGCAAGACGGTGCCGTCCGCCCCGGCGCGCCGTCGGGGGCCGGCCGCCACCTACGCGGAACTGGCGCGGGCCTCCTCGCGGGCGTGGCCGCCGGTCGAGAGCGAACGGCTGGGTGACTGGGAACTGCGGGCCGCGGCGGGCGGGGACGGTGGACGCCGGGCGGGCTTCACCCGGCGCGCCAACTCGGTGCTGCCGCTCGGCGACCCGGGCGTGCCGCTGGACGAGGCCCTGGACGCCGTACGGCGCTGGTACGCGCGGCGCGGGCTGCCCGCGTACGTCCAGACCGCGACCGGTGCGCAGGGCACGCAGGAGCTGCTGGCGGCGGAGCTGGAACGACGGGGCTGGGTCCGTGAGGTGACCGCCGAGGTGTGGGTGGGCGCGCTCGCCCCGCTGGCCGACCTGCCCGTGGACCCGGCCGGCGTGGAGCTGTCCCGCACGGTGGACCGCCGGTGGCTCGCCCGGTACGGGCGGAAGGGCGTCGACGAGGTGGCCCTGAGGGTGCTGGGCGGCGGACCGTCGGTGTGGTTCGCCACCGTCCCCGGTGCCCCCTCCCCGGCCGGGGACGGGCCGGACGCGCCCGCCGCCATCGGGCGCTGTGTGGTGGACGGCCGGTGGGCCGGGTTCGCCGCGGTGGAGGTCGACCCGGCACGGCGGAGGCAGGGCCTGGCGACGGCGGTGATGACCGCGCTGGCCCGGCGGGCCCTCGACGAGGGGGCGTCGGCGGCCTGGCTCCAGGTCGAGGAGGACAACACGGCCGCCCGGCAGCTGTACGCCGGGCTCGGCTTCACCGTGCACCACGCGTACCACCACCACCGGGCGCCGGAACCGGCACCGCACTCACCGGCCGCGGCCGGTGACGGAACTCCGTGAGAGGGCAGGAACCCGTCATGCCGTCCCCGTCCCCGTCCCCTCAGCCGCCCTCCCCCGGGCGCTCCGCCGACGTGCGGCGGCGGTTCGCCGAGGAGGCCAGGTCCGAGCGGCCCGACCTGGCCACGCTCTGCCTGCTGCTGGCCGCGGAGGCGGACGGCGCGCTGGACGAGCCGGGCCTGGACGCCGCGCAGATCGAACTGGACCGGCTGGCCGGGCTGCTCCCCCACCGGCCGGGCGGCCCGCGCGCGTGGGCGGTCGCGCTGCGCGACCTGCTGGGCGAACGGTGCGGGTTCCACGGCACCCCGGCCGACTACCGCCGCCTGGAGTCGTCGCTGCTGCACGAGGTCCTGCGGCGGCGGCGCGGGCTGCCGATCCTGCTGTCGGTGGTGTGGATGGAGGTGGCGCGGCGTGCCGGGGCCCCGGTGTACGGGGTGGCGCTGCCGGGTCACTTCGTCGTCGGCTTCGGGCACGACGGGCCGCCGGTGCTCGCCGACCCGTTCGACGGCGGCCGGCTGATGACCGGCGCGGACGCGGACCTGGTGGTCGCCGGCACCACCGGCGGCTCGCTGGACCCGTCGATGCTGACCCCGGCCGATCCGCTGGACGTCGTGCTGCGCGTGCTGAACAACATCCGCGCGTGGGCGGCGGCCCGGCCCGAGCAGTCCGCCGTGGCGCTGTGGGCCCTCGACCTGTCCCTGCTGCTCCCCTCGCACCCGGCGCGGCTGCGCTACGAGCGGGCCCAGCTGCTGGTGCAGCGCGGCTCCTTCGTGGACGGCGCGGCGGAGCTGGAGGCGTATGCGGAGGTGGTCGCCGCGGTGGACGAACCGGCCGCGGACCGTATCCGCGGCCAGGCCCGCGCCGCCCGCGCGCTGCTCAACTGATGCTCCGGCAGGCAGCGTTCGCCCGTCACGACGCCCCTTGACGGGCAGCCGTCGCCTACCGCGGCACCACGGCCGCCGCTGCCTGCGGCCCGCGCGCGCTACAGCCAGCCCTTCTCCCGGGCCACCCGGACCGCTTCGGTGCGGTTGCGGACGGCCAGCTTCTGGATGGCGGTGGAGAGGTAGTTGCGGACGGTGCCCTGGGACAGGTGCAGGGCACCGGCGAGTTCGGCGTTGGTGGAGCCGTCGGCGGCGGCGCGCAGGACCTCGCGCTCCCGCTCGGTGAGGGGGTTGGCGCCGTCCGCCAGGGCCGCCGCGGCGAGCGTCGGGTCGATCACCCGTTCCCCGGCCAGCACGGTGCGCAGGGCGGCGGCGAGTTGGGCGGCCGGGGCGTCCTTGACCAGGAAGGCGTCGGCACCGGCCTCCATGGCGCCGCGCAGGTATCCGGGCCGGCCGAAGGTGGTGAGGACGACCAGTTTCACGTCCGGCAGTTCGCGGTGCAGCAGAGCGGCGGCCTCGATGCCGTTCGCGCCGGGCATCTCGATGTCCAGCAGGGCGACGTCCACGGCGTGCTCGCGGGCCGCGGCCAGCACCTCGTCGCCGCGGGCGACCTGCGCGACGACCTCGATGTCGTCCTCCAGGCCCAGCAGGGCGGCCAGGGCCTCGCGGACCATGGACTGGTCCTCCGCGAGCAGGACCTTGATCGTGCGGCTCATGCGCGGGATCCTACGTCCGCGCCCGAGCCCGCCCCCGTGCCCTGTTCCGGCCGGGCTCCCGAGCCCGCTCCCGGGCCCTCCCCCGACCCCGGTCCCGCTCCCGGTCCCGGTCCCGAGCCCGGGCCTTCCCCTGCGGGGTCCTCGCCGGACTCCGCCCCGAGGTCCGCACCGGACTCCGGGCCGGACTCCGCGCCGGACTCCGGGCCTGGCTCCGCGCCCGGTTCCGCGCCGGGCCCCACGCCCCGGTCCGTCGCCGTGTCCGCCGCGCCCGGCTCCGCTGCCGCCAGCGGGGCCCGCGCGACCAGCCGGAAGCCCTGCCCGCCGGGACCGGCCTCCAGGGTGCCCCCGACGGCGCGCAGCCGCTCGGCGAGGCCGGTCAGGCCGTTGCCGTACGGGCTGCCGCCCTGGGGGCCACTGCGGTGCCGGCTGTCGCCGTGCGGGGCCGGTCCGCCGGTGCCGTCGTCCTCGACGGACAGTTCCAGCACCGGCCGGCCGTCCACCGTGCGGCGGCGCAGCAGTTCGACCGTGCAGCGGCCGGCCCCGCTGTGCCGGACGACGTTGGTGACGGCCTCCCGCAGCGCCCAGGCCAGGGCGAACTCGCTCTCCGGGGGGACGTCCGCGAGGCCGGGTTCGGCGGGCAGGTCGGCGTGGACCCCGGCGGCCGCCAGCGCCATCCGCGCACCGGCGATCTCGCTGCCCAGCCGGGGCCGCCGGTAGCCGCTGACGGCCTCCCGCACGTCGGTCATCGCCTGGCGGCTGACCTGCTCGATGTCGGCGATCTGCCGGGCCGCGAGCTCCGGCTGCCCGGGGAGCATCCGGCCGGCCAGTTCGCTCTTGAGCGTGATCAGCGAGAGCGAGTGGCCGAGCAGGTCGTGCAGGTCACGGGCGAGCCGCAGGCGCTCCTCGTTGGCGGCGAGCTGGGCGACGGTGGCGCGGGCCTCCCGCAGCGCGATCGTGGTCCGGACGAGTTCGCGCACGCCAGTCATGGCGAAGCCGCCGAGCAGCGCGGGCACGAGGAGCCCGGGGAGGAACACCGTGCCCTCCGGGACGACGAGTGCGGCTCCCGCCATCAGGGCCGACGCGCCCGGGATGGTCCAGCAGGCCAGCCGCAGCGGCAGGGCCGCGCCGGAGGCGATGGCCACGTAGACGAACAGCACCAGCCACTCCCGGCCCAGGAACAGGACCAGGGCACCGGATTCCGCGCAGAGGAGGGCGAGCACCAGCAGGACGGGGCCGTTGCGCTCGGTGCGGCCGGTGCGGAAGACCAGGGTGAGGTAGCCGGTGACGAAGACGACGAGCCCGCTCCAGCCGAGGACCTGGGCGGCCGGGCCGTGGCCGCCGTCCAGGAGGTCGATCACGGGTGCGCTGAGAAAGGCCAGCCAGATGCCCGACCACAGCGCCTTCACCAGCCACTGTCTGCGGTTCTCCGGGCGCTCGCCCATGGCTCCGGCGCCCGGCCCGCCGTGGGAGCTGCCGGTGGCTCTTGTCGCTGTCCTCATACGACCATCGTGGCCCGGCCGGACGCCCCAGGGGCAGTGTCCCGGGTCCCGGACGGCGGATGACGGATGTCATACCGTGCCGCGGACGACACGACGGCAGGACGGCACGACGGCAGGACGGCAGGACGGGGGGTGGCGGGGGCGGGGGTGCCCGAGACGGCCGTCAGCCGCCGGCCGCCGGAGGGCGGGCGGCGGCTGACAGGTGTCAGGTGCCGGGTGTCGGGCGTCGGGTGCCGGCCGGGAGGCGTCAGCTGGGGTCGGTCTCGATCACCGCGGTGCGGTCCGTCTTGCTCATCAGCGCCTCGCGCAGCGCCCCGTACACGTCCTGCGGGGTGACGGGCGTCTTCTCGCCGTTGCCCCGGGTGATCAGCACGCCGTCGAAGGTCTGGCCGTACAGCTTCTTCAGGGCGCCCAGGTCGGGCTTGTCGACCAGCTTGCCGTTGACGGCCTCCACCCGGAGGAACTTCCACAGCGAGTTCTCGGGGCTCATCGGGATGGAGTGGGCCGCGTCAGTCTGCACGGTGACGTTGGCCGACATGGCCGGTTCGGCGAACTCCTTCATCATCCGGTCGACCTCGGCCTTGCTGACCGTGGGTTGCCGGGTCGTCGTCGGCACGGTGACCGGGGACGAGGCGCCCGTCTCCACCTGGGTGCGGTAGGCCGCCGAGACCACCTCGGTCGACTTGTCGACGTCGATGCCCTCGCCGGGCTTGCCGTACACGGGGACGGCCTTGCCGGACACGAACTTGATCGTGCCGTCGGTGTTCGAGGCCGTGCCCCCGACGTCGTTCAGGGCGGCGTGCAGCTTCTCCTCGTCGACCGGCATGACGGGGTCCACGGTCCGCTGGTTGCCGAACAGGGAGCCGATCACGGAGACCGGGTTGTAGTCGCTCCGGGCGGCGTCCGCGACGGTGGCGTCGGCGTCGAACTGCAGGCCGGCGTTGTCCGGTTCCAGCTCGACGGTCTTGCCGCCGACGGTCAGCTTCAGCGGCTCGTTCAGCCGGTCGCCGAGTGCCGCGTCCAGCTTCTGCACGGCGTCGTCACGGGTGCCGCCGCCGATGTCGACCCCGAGCACGGTGGTGCCCTTGGGCACGTCGGAGTGGTTCATCAGCAGGCCGGCGCCGTAGGCGACGCCGCCGAGGAAGACCAGGCCGCCGGCGAGCAGCACCAGCTTGCTGCGCCCCTTCTTCTTCGCCGGCTTCGCGGAACTCGCGGCGGGCGCGGGGCCCGGCTCGGGCAGCTTGGGGGGCGTGTGGGTCCGCGGGCCGCCGGCCGGGGTGTCCGCGTCGAAGGCGGCGCTCGCCGGGACGACGGGGATGCCGCTGGTGACGGTGTTCCCGGAGACGTTGTCGTGGCGGGCGCCGTAGCCGGGGCCAGGCTCGGGGGCCTGGATCTGCGGGGTGAGGATCGCGGTGTCGTCGCTGAGCCCGCCGCCGGGCACGCCGCCCTGCCCCTGCGCGCCCGGTCCGCGACCCTGCGCGCCCGCTCCGCCCGGTCCGGCCGCGCCGCCTCCGGGCCGCCCGGGGACGTCCGCTCCGCCCGGCCCGCCCAGCGGACCGCCGACCCCGGTGACGGGTCCGGTCGTGGGCCCGGAGGGGCCGCCCTCGGGGAAGTACGGCAGGTCGTCGCGGCCGGGTTCGCCGGAGCCGCCCTGACCCGGACGCGTCCCGCCGGCCAGCGCCTCGGTCACGTCGAAGGAGCCGGTGCCGCCGCCGTGCCCGGGAGCCACCGGGCCGCCGGTCGCGCCGGGGAGTCCGGCACCGTTGGTGGAGCCGGTGCCGGGTGCGGAACCGTTCGTGCCCTGCGGCCGGGGGGCGCCGCCCGGGACTGTGCCGCCGCCGACACCACCGGGGCGTCCGGTGCCCGCGCGGGCACCGGGACCCGGGACGCCGTTCGGGGTGCCGCCGCCCGTGCCGGAACCGCCCGCCGGGGCCGACCCGTTGGCGGGACCGGAACCCGTACCGCCCTTCGCGGCCGGGGACTTGCGTGGCGCGAACCAGTCGCTGGTGGGCTTGTCCTCGGTCTTGGGGGTGCTCGGCCGGCCGCCGCCCGTGGGGCGGGTCGGCAGCGGGGCGGGCGCGCCGGGTGCGGCGGTGCCCTCGGCCGGTCCGGCCGAGGCACCGGGTCCCGGGGCCGGCGTCCCGCCGTCCGCGCCGGACCCGTTCGCCGTGTCGCCGGTGTTCTCGGTGTCCCTGGCGTCCGTGTCCTTGTCCTTGACGGGCTGACGCACGACGACCGGCGGAATGGGCCGGGATCCGGGGATGTTGATCCGGATCCGGGTCGTCAGCGTGGTCTCGGTCTTGCGTTCCTCCGGCCGCGCGGCCGGACGGCCCGCGTCCGTGCCCTCGTCCGGAATCGCCGGGATCCCGTAGGGCGGGGTGCCCGACGGGTAGGCGGCTCCTCCGCGCCCTTCGGGCCCGGTGGACGGGGTGTCAGTTTCACGACTCAAGGCAGGTTCTCCCGGTTGGCTCCGCCGCCCGTCTCGACCTCACGACGGAGATCCCCCCGGCTCGGGCGAGGCCGAGTTCGGGGGAGGCTCGGCGGCGCGCACCACCATACTGGCCGCATCCGGCCGCTTTCCCACGACTCCTGGGGAAACCCGCACCGGACCCGCACGCCCGTGAAACGGCGAAGGAGTACGTCATGTGGCAAGTCGGCCGGGGCCGCCGTCCGGTTGCCGTCCGGGCCCCAGGGTGGCGCAGATCACAGCAACGGCGATGCCCCCGAGCAGGAAGAGGTAGGACCCGCTTCCCGCGGCGAACAGGAAGTCGCCCTCCGGGCGGCTGGTGGTGAGCAGGACGACGGCGAGCGTCCAGCCCGCGGCGGCGACCACGCCCCCGCTCCGGGAGCGCACGGCCCGGGAGGCTCCCAGGCACAGCCCGGCCTCGCCCGCGAGGGCCAGCAGCAGCCCCGCCGGGAACCAGCCCGCCTGCACCAGCGCCCCGGCCAGCGCGACCACGGCACCGAGCACGAACAGGCCCACATGGGCGGCGATCCGACGGCCGGACGGGAGGCGCGGCGGCTGGGTGAGCAGGGAGGTGGTGCGGTCACTCATGAGGTCTCCCCGGCTCCGATTCCGGCAAACAGGTCGGTCTCCGGCGCACCGGGGCGTTCGCCGCGCACCAACTCGAAGTACTCGGTGGTGAACAGCGGCTGGGCCAGTTCGTTGGAGAGCACGAAGTACGGTTCGGCGACGGTGATCTGGGTGGCGTGGGCGCGCATCGCGGCGGCCTTGGCGGCGGCGTGGGCGGTGCCGTCGATCACGGTCGTCACGCGGGCGTCGTCGACGACACCGGGCACGTCGTCCACGGAGGCCGCCCGGTCGAAGGGCAGGTCCGGGAGGTCGTCGGCGAGGCGCGCGAACGCCTCCTCGGCCACGGAACGGGGGGTGCGGGTCCAGTACACCTTGGACACCGTCCAGCCGCCGTCCCCCGCCGCGAGCTCCACGGCCCGCATGGCGACGCGGTGGGCCTGGATGTGGTCGGGGTGCCCGTAGCCGCCGTTGTCGTCGTAGGTGACCAGGACCTGGGGGCGCACCTCGCGGATCACCTCGGCGAGCAGTTCGGCGGCCCGGTCGACGTCCGCCTGCCAGAAGCAGCCGGGGTCGTCGTTGTCCGGCAGCCCCATCATCCCGGAGTCGCTGAAGCGCCCGGCCCCGCCCAGCAGCCGCACGTCCGTCACGCCCAACGCCCGCGTCGCCTCGCGCAGCTCACCCATCCGGTGCTGCCCGAGGGCGGCGCCGCTCAGGTGGGCCAGCTCGGCGGGGATGACCTCGCCCCGCTCCCCGAGCGTGCAGGTCACCAGCGTGACGTGGGCGCCCTCGGCGGCGTACCGGGCCATGGTGGCCCCGTTGGTGATCGACTCGTCGTCCGGGTGCGCGTGCACCAGCAGCAGACGCCGGGCGGAGCCGGCCGGGGGTTCCCCCGGCCCGGGGCTGGGAGAGGGCGATGCGGTCATGGGTCCACCCTATGAGGAGCGGCCGGGTGCGCCGCCCGGGACCCGGGCAGGACCGGGCAGCGCCGACCGGCCCCGGGCAGGACGGGCCGGACCCGGGCAGGACCGGCCGTCAGTGGCCGTGGCCGGACGCCCCCGACCGGTCGACGGCGCGACGCCGCAGTCGCACCGTCTCCGCGGGCGTCAGGTACGGGTCGGCCGACAGCTTGGCCCCGGCCGCGTCCCGGCCCCGCCCCAGCAACTCCATGGCGGGCAGTCTGTCCGGACCGTGCCCGGCAGCCAATGCGGCGCGCACCGGCGCGGACGCGGACCACCTCGGCCACCTCGGCCCGCCCGGACGGCAGCGGCGGCAGCGGCGGCAGTGGCGGCAGAGGCGGCAGTGACGGCAGTGGCGGCAGGTCGAGCCACCGCGCACGGCCGCCCCGGCGGCGCCGCTCGCCTCAGGCGGAGGCCGTGTCGAGCCGGGCCGCGAGTTCGTCCAGGCACGCCTGCCAGCCTCCGGAGGCGCCGTCGGCGATCGAGGGGTCGGCCAGGATGTGCGTGAACACGAGGAGGCACCCGGTCCCCTCCTCGCGCAGCTCGATCCTGACGTGGTCGTCGAACTCCCGCTCCTTGCCGTCCGGGTCGTGCTCGTCGAAGCCGAACTCCCGCGGCGGGTCGAAGTGGGTGACGGTGGCCGGGTAGACGGTGCCCTCGCCGTCGTCGAAGGCGATCCGGCCCCCGACCCTCGGCTCCAGCTCCGTGACCCGCAGCGGGTACCACTGGCTGAGCTGCCCGGGATCGGTGACGGCCCGCCACACCTTCTCCCGGCTGTGGTGCAGGTGACGTTCGAACCGCAGGGCAGGCCGGCCGTCGATGGTGATGGTGCCGCTCGCGCTCATCGTGTCATTGCTCCTCGGTTGCCTGACGCGGCTGTTGCTCGGGAACATCGGGCATCGTGTCCAGGTGCCGCTCCAGGGCGTCCAGGCGTTCCGTCCACAGTCGGCGATACGGCTCCAGCCAGGCGTCGAGTTCCGCCAACGGTTCCGGGCGCAGCTCGTACCAGCGGCGCTGCGCTTCCGCCCGTACGGTGACGAGCCCGGCGTCCCGCAGCACCCGCAGGTGCTTGGACACGCGCGGCTGGCTCATGTCGAGGGTGTGGGCGATCTCCCCGACGTGTCGGGGCCGCCCGAGCAGCAACCCGAGCACCCGCCGTCGCGTGGGGTCGGCCAGTACGTCGAAGGGCAGGGACACACCTCCAACATACGCCTCCGGTTATATAACGGCAACGGCATTCACAGGGGGGCGCCGACCCGGGCGCGGGCACCGGGTCCAGTCAGCGCCGGAGCGCCTGATCACGTCGTACGCCCTCCCCGGCACTCCCGGCAGAGACCGGGCTCGGCCGCACGGAAGCCGCGGTCGCAGCCGTCGCAGTTCTGCATGCGCGACCGCGGCCGCGCGGGCGGTGGAGCGGCGGCCCGCTCGCGGTACGGGGCCGGGGGCGGGAGCTGGGCGGCGAGGCGGTGCGCCAGGAAGGCGGCGGGCCGCCGCAGGCCCTCGGGCGGCAGGTCAGCGGTCAGGGCACGGCGTACGGCGGCGGGGGTGACGTCCCGCTCCAGCCAGGCGGCGACGCCGGGGGTCAGGTGGGCCGTGTCGGACTCGGAGAGGAGCAACTGCGCGTCGTGACGCCGCAGGTCCGCGAGGACGCCGGCCGCCGCCCGGAACAGGCCGGGCACGTGGCACTCCGGGCGGGGCACCGCGGGGAGCGGCCTGCGGGACGCTCGCGGCTCACGGGCGGTCCGGGACTCGCGCTCCTCGCAGGGCTGCTGCGGGCGCGGCTGCGGAGACGCGTCCGCTTCCGGCGCCGGGGCTGCCGACGGCTCCGGCAGGTCGGCGGTGCGGGGAGAGGGCCCCGGGTGGCTCCGGGCCGCCGCGGGCTGATTGCAGGAGACCGTGCGGCTGACGATGCGACCGGAGGGAGTTCGGACGCGTTCACGACGCAGGTAGCCGTGGCACTCCAACTCGCGCAGCGCGGCGGCGATCCGTGCGGCCCCCTCGGGGAAGCGGGCGGTGAGCGTCTTGATGTCGGCCGGGGCGCCCTGGGGCAGCGACTGGAGGTGCGTACCGAGCCCGATGGCCAGCAGGGAGAGTTGGCGGTGCTGGGCGAGATGGTTGCCGATCACCGTGAAGCGGCTGGTGTGGCGGGTGTTGTCGTGCTGGAGCCCACGGGTGGTGCGGTGGACTCGGTTCTGCTGGTTACTGCCCGCAACGCGGGCCTGGGCGCGCGGGGGCGCGCTAGGGTTCTGGTTACCCATCGGGAAGGTGTCCTCTTCCTCGGTGGTCAGGCCCTCGCAGTGGGATTGTCCGTCCCGGCGGGGGCCGTCTCATGTCTGTGGTGGAGACGCTGTGTTCGTCGTGCTGAGCGTCGGGCCTCGGGGGCCACGAAATCCAGCCGAAGCGGAGATGTTCACCCGCCCGAGTGATCGCGGCCACGGACGGGCGGGGTGGGGCTCGGTGGGAGTTCTTTCCCTCTCGTTTCTTTGTCTTTCAGCCGCCGACGGCACCGGAACGCGAGGGGTCGGGTTCCGGCGGCGCGAGGTCGGTCTCCGCCCGGACGACCTTGCGCGGGAACCGCCCCTCGCGGTCGAGGGCTGATCCCGCGCCCCCTGCCCGGCACTGCGGCCGACGCAGGAGGCGACGGCCCGCCGCCCGGGGCTCTCACACGTCCCGGATCCCCCGGAAGGGCCGGTCGGCCTCCAGCTCGAACGCCAGCTCCAGCAGCAGGCGTTCCGCGCCGGGGCGGCCGGAGAACATGACGCCGATGGGGAGGCCGTCCGGGGTCGCGTGGTCGGCGGGTACGGAGATCGACGGGGTGCCGACGACGTTGTTGACCGGGGTGAACGCCACGTAGTCGACGAGCCGTTGGATCAGGGTGTCGTACGGAACGGCCGGGCTGAGGTGGCCGAGCCGCGGGGTGGTGTGGGCGAGGACCGGGGAGAGGATCACGTCGAGGCCGCGGAACGCCGCCGCGTAGGCGAGGCGGGTGCGCTTGAGCCGGCGCAGCACGCCGGGCGTGGTGCGCCACCTGCCGACGTACATCTCCCGCAGGCCCCGGCTGAGGCCGTCCATGCGGTGGCGGTCGAAGCCGTCGCCCATCCGTCGGCCGGTGACGCCGATCAGGAACGACAGCATGCCCCAGTAGGTCAGGAAGTCCTCGGTGAAAGTGGGCTCGATGGCCAGTTCCACCGGCTCGACGGTGTGGCCGAGGCGTTCCAGGCGCTGTGCCGTCTCCGTCACGGCCGTCCTGGTGTCGTCGTCGGAGCGGACGCCGTTCGGGGAGTCCACCAGGAGGCCGACGCGCAGGCGGCGGTCGGAGGGGCCCTCGACGAGGCCGACGGGCGGCAGCTTGGGGTTGCGCCAGTGCTGTTCGGCCGCCGCGAGGAAGGCGGCGCTGTCGCGCACCGAGCGGCTGACCACGCCGTCGGTGACGAGGTCGATGGGCAGTTGGCGGCCCTGTGCGTTCGCCACCATCCGGCCGCGGGTGGGCTTGAGGCCGACGAGTCCGCAGCAGGCGGCGGGGATGCGGATGGAGCCGCCGCCGTCGTTGGCGTGGGCGATTGGCACGGCGCCGGCCGCGACCAGGGCGGCGCTGCCACCGGAGGAGCCGCCCGCCGAGTGGCCGGTGTGCCACGGGTTGCGGACGGGCTCGCCCTCTTCGTACTCGGTGCTGGCGTTGAAGCCGAACTCGGGCAGCCGGGTCTTGCCGAGCACGGTGAGGCCGGTGCTCAGGAACTGCCGGGTGAACGGGGCGTGCCGCCCGGCCGTCCGGGGCCGGAAGGCGAGGCTGCCGTGCCCGGAGGGCAGACCCTGGTAGTCGGTGTTGTCCTTGACGAAGGTCGGCACCCCGGCGAGGGCGCCGCCTGCCTCCGCGCCCCGGGCCGGGAGGTCGAGGTGCGTCTCGACGGCGTGGAGGCGGGCGTCGACGTCCCGGACCCGGGCCGCGGCGTCGCGGGCGGCCTCCGCCGCGCTCACCTCGCCCCGGCGGATCGCCTCGGCGAGGGAGACCGCGTCGTGGTCGCCGAGCGCGTCGTCCCGGAAGACGTGCACGCCGGTGCGCGTCCCGTCCGGTCCCTCGTGCCGTGCCTCGCTCCGGTCCTCGGAAGTCGTCACCGTCGGCTCCGCCCTGCGCGCGTGGATGATGGTCCCGCCATCATTGCTTACCGGCGGGTAACACGCGAGGGGGCAGCGCCGGTCAGAATTTGATGCTGCCGATCATGCCCGCGATGTTGTTCGTCAGCTCGCTGATCGTGGGCGCCACGGTCGACGACGCGAGGTAGAAGCCCAGCAGCATGCAGACCACCGCATGGCCGGCCTTCAGGCCCGACTTCTTGATCAGCAGGAAGACGATGATCGCCAGCAGCACCACCGCCGAAATCGAGAGTGCCACGGCGGCTCACCTCCAAAGATCCCAGGACGCGGGGGTAGGAATACGGCAGGAGCATGGGGGCAGTTGAACGGGAGCGGATACATCCACAGAGGTGCCAGCAGGTTCATACCCACTATGCGCTAACGATCATAACTATCCGTACGTGCGCATCGGTCGGCGCACGGCCGCACAAGGGGGCGCATGGCCAATATGGTCAGGGCATGACGACCGAGGCTGACTCCTTCCCCCGACGGCACGCCCGTACCCAGCGCTTCTCGCTCGGCGCCCCGCGTTCCTTCACCGTGGCGCCCGACGGCTCCCGGGTCGTGTTCCTGCGCTCCGCCTCCGGAACGGACCGGGCGACCGGCTTGTGGGTGCTGGACACCGGTACCCCCGGCGAGGGGTCTTCCACCGGCTCCGGGAAGCCCGGGGAGCGCGTGGCGGCCGACCCGCGCGCCCTCCTCGGGGGCGCGTCGGAGCATCTGTCGGCGCAGGAGCGGGCCCGGCGCGAACGCAGTCGTGAGGGTGGGGCCGGCATCGTCGGCTACGCGACCGACGCGGCCGTGGAGTTGGCCTCTTTCGCCTTGTCAGGGCGGTTGTTCACGGCCGAACTGCGAGCCGGGACGACCCGCGAACTACCGGTCCCCGGACCGGTGATCGACCCCCGCCCCTCCCCCGACGGCCGCCACGTCGCCTACGTCTCCGGCGGAGCCCTGCGGGTCGTCGGCGCGGAGGGGGCGGACGACCGGGCCCTCGCGCCCCCCGAGGGGGAGAACGTCACCTACGGCCTCGCGGAGTTCATCGCGGCCGAGGAGATGGGGCGTTCGCGGGGGTTCTGGTGGTCGCCGGACTCGGACCGGCTGCTCGTAACGCGGGCCGACGACACCCCGGTGGACCGGTGGTGGATCGCCGACCCGGCCCGCCCGGAACGGGAGCCGCACCGGGTCGCGTACCCCGCCGCCGGCACGGCCAACGCCGAGGTACGCCTGTTCGTCCTCGACCTGAACGGGGTGCGCACCGAGGTCTCCTGGGACCGGGCGCGCTACCCGTATCTGGCGCATGTGCACTGGTCAGCGGCGGGTGCCCCGCTGCTGCTGGTCCAGGCCCGGGACCAGCGCGCGCAGCTGATCCTGGCCGTGGACCCGGACTCCGGGGCGACCCGGATGGTGCACGCCGACGAAGATCCGGTTTGGCTTGATCTTTTCCCCGGCGTCCCGTGCTGGAGCCCGTCCGGGCAGCTGGTGCGGATCGCCGACGAGGGCGGCGCACGGCGGCTGGTGGTCGGCGAACGGCCCCTGACCGGCCCGCAGTTGCACGTACGCGCGGTGCTGGACGTGTCCGCCGACGACGTGCTGGTCTCGGCGTCGGCGGGCGCCGAGGCGGACGAGCCGGACCTCGGCGAGGTCCATGTGTACCGGGTCAACGAACTGGGCGTGGAGCGCGTCTCGCAGGAGCCCGGCGTGCACACGGCGGTGCGCGCCGGCGAGGTCACCGTGCTGGTCTCGGCGACCCTCGACCGGCCGGGTGCGCGGGTGCGGGTCCTGCGTGACGGGAAACCGACGGCGACTGTCCCGTCGTACGCCGAAGACCCCGGTTTGTCCCCCCGGGTGACCCTCACCCATGGGGGCGCACGCCGAATTCCGTGCGCCGTGCTTATGCCTCGGGACTACGCCGGTGACACCCCTCTGCCGGTGCTCATGGACCCCTACGGCGGCCCGCACGGGGCCCGCGTGCTGGCCGCGCACAACCCCCACCTCACCTCCCAGTGGTTCGCCGACCAGGGCTTCGCGGTGGTCGTGGCCGACGGGCGGGGCACCCCGGGCCGCTCCCCCGCCTGGGAGAAGGCCGTCCACCACGACTTCACCCTCACCCTCGACGACCAGATCGAGGCGCTGCACGCCCTCGCGGACTCCCACCCGCTCGACCTCTCCCGGGTGGCGATCCGAGGCTGGTCCTACGGCGGCTACCTGGCGGCGCTGGCCGTCCTGCGCCGGCCCGACGTCTTCCACGCGGGCATCGCCGGCGCCCCGGTGACCGACTGGCGGCTGTACGACACGCACTACACGGAGCGCTACCTGGGCGACCCGGCCGGGCACCCGGAGGTGTACGCGCACAGCTCGCTGGTCACCGACGACGGCCTGTCGTCCCCGGCGGACCCGCACCGCCCGCTGATGATCGTGCACGGCCTGGCCGACGACAACGTGGTCGTCGCCCACGCCCTGCGGCTGTCCTCCGCCCTGCTGGCGGCCGGACGCCCGCACGAGGTGCTGCCGCTGTCCGGCGTCACGCACATGACCCCGCAGGAGCAGGTGGCGGAGAACCTGCTGCTGCTGCAGGTCGACTTCCTCAAGCGGTCCCTCGGCATGGACCGGCAGCCCGGCTGACGGGGCCCCGCCCCCGGACCGACGGACCGGCTGACGGGCCCACCCCCGGACCGGCGCACCGGTCCACCGGCCCACCGGCCCACCGCCGGACCGGCCCGTGGCCCGCGCCGCCCGGCACGGCGTCCCGTGGCAGGAGCGGCGCGGGCACGGCGACGGGCCGGGACGACATGGCGGCGTCCCGGCCCGTCTACGGCACCCGCACGGCCGTACGCCGCCCAGTGTCGTCCGCCCGTATGTCGCCGTGTGGTCCTGCGCGTTGCGCGCCCGTTACGGCCCCGGCCGGCCCGGAGGCAGCTAAGTCCCCCGGGCCGGACGCCGGTCGCTACCGCCGGTCGTCCGGACGCTCCTCCGGCGCCACCACCCGCTTCTCCTCCGCGAAGTGACAGGCGGAGGGATGGGCGACCGGGCCGCTCGCCCCGAGGAACACCTCGGGCACCGTCAGCAGCGGTACCTCCACCGCGCAGCGCTCCCGTGCCTTCCAGCACCGGGTGCGGAACCGGCACCCCGACGGGATGTTGGTCGGTGACGGCACGTCACCCGTGAGGATGATCCGCTCCCGGTGCTCCCGGGCCTCCGGGTCGGGCACCGGCACGGCGGACAGCAGGGCCTGGGTGTAGGGGTGCGTGGGGTGGTCGTAGATCGCGCTGTCGGTGCCGGTCTCGACGATCCGCCCGAGGTACATCACGCCGACCCGGTCGGAGATGTGCCGGACGATCGACAGGTCGTGCGCGATGAAGATGTATGCCAGGTCGAACTCCGTCTGGAGCCGGTCCATCAGGTTGATGACCTGCGCCTGCACCGACACGTCCAGCGCGGAGACGGGTTCGTCCGCGACGATGATCTCGGGGTTCAGGGCCAGGCCGCGGGCGATGCCGATGCGCTGGCGCTGACCGCCGGAGAACTGGTGCGGGTAGCGGTTGATGTACTCCGGGTTCAGGCCGACGACGTCCAGCAGGTCCTGCACCTTCTTGCGCCGGTTGCCCTTGGGCGCCACCTCCGGGTGGATCTCGAAGGGCTCGCCGATGATGTCACCCACTGTCATACGGGGGTTGAGCGAGGTGTACGGGTCCTGGAACACCATCTGGATGTTGCGGCGGACCGCCTTCAGCGCCCGGCCCGACAGCCGGGTGATGTCCTCGCCCTTGTAGCGGATCGACCCGGCGGTCGGACGCTCCAGGTTGACCAGCATCTTGGCCACCGTCGACTTGCCGCTGCCGGACTCCCCCACGATGCCCAGCGTCTCGCCCCGGCCCAGCGCGAAGTCCACGCCGTCGACCGCCTTCACGGCGCCGACCTGCTTCTTGAACAGCACGCCCCGGGTCAGCGGATAGTGCTTGACCAGGCCGCTGACCTCCAGAATCGGCTCAGCCATGGAGGCACTCCCTCCAGAAGTGGCAGGCGCTCCCCCGGTCGGAGTCGGCGTCGGTGACGTCGTACAGCGGGGGCACGTCGGTGCGGCAGACGTCCTGCGCCATCGGGCAGCGGGGGTGGAAGGGGCAGCCGGGCGGGATGTGCATGAGGTTGGGCGGCAGGCCCTTGATGGCGTACAGCTCCTGCCCCTTCTGGTCCAGGCGCGGGATGGAGTCCAGCAGACCGCGGGTGTAGGGGTGGGCGGGCGCCTTGTAGATGTCGTGCACGGGGGCCGTCTCGACGATCCGGCCCGCGTACATCACCGCGATGCGGTCGGCCACGTCGGCGACCACGCCGAGGTCGTGGGTGATGAGGATCAGGCCCATCCGGTACTCCCGCTGGAGTTCCGCGAGCAGCTCCATCACCTGGGCCTGGACCGTCACGTCGAGCGCGGTGGTCGGCTCGTCGGCGATGATCAGCGCCGGCTCCAGGGCCAGCGCCATGGCGATCATGATGCGCTGGCGCATCCCGCCGGAGAACTGGTGCGGGTACTGCCGGACCCGCTCCCGGGCGGCCGGGATGCCCACCCGTTCCATCAGCTCGACGGCCTTGGTGCGGGCGTCCTTGCGGGACATGCCCCGGTGCACGGTGAACATCTCGCCGAGCTGGTCGCCGACCGAGAGCACCGGGTTCAGGGAGGACAGCGCGTCCTGGAAGACCATCGCCATCTCGGCGCCGCGCACCTTGCGGCGCTCGTCCTCCTTGAGTGTCAGCAGGTCCCGGCCCTGGAACAGCACCTGGCCGCCGGTGATCCGTCCCGGCGGCATGTCGAGGATGCCCATGATCGCCTGCGCGGTGACCGACTTGCCGGAGCCGGACTCGCCGAGCACGGCCAGCGTCTCGCCCTCGTCCACGCCGTAGCTGACGCCGTTGACGGCCTTCGCGACCCCGTCCCGGGTGTGGAACTCCACGTGCAGGTCACGCACTTCGAGCAGCATGACGGCGGTTCACCTCAGCTTCGGGTCGAGGGCGTCGCGCACCGCGTCGCCGAGCATGATGAACGCCAGGACGGTGATCGCCAGGGCCCCGGAGGGCCACAGCAGGGCGTGCGGGGCGTTGCGGATGTAGGGGGAGGCGGCCGAGATGTCGATGCCCCAGGAGACGCTGGGCGGCTTCAGCCCGACGCCGAGGTAGGACAGGGTGGCCTCCAGGGCGATGTACGTGCCGAGCGCGATGGTGGCGACGACGATGACCGGCGCGATCGCGTTGGGCGCGATGTGCCGGAAGATCAGCCGGGAGTTGGAGGCGCCGAGGGCGCGGGCGGCCTGCACGTAGTCGTTCTGCTTGGCGGTGATGACGGAGCCGCGGGCGATGCGGGACAGCTGCGGCCAGCCCAGCAGCACGATGAAGCCGATGACCGGCCAGACGGTGTTGCTGGTGATCACGGACAGCAGCACCAGCCCGCCGAGGACGACGGGGATGGCGAAGAAGACGTCGGTGATGCGGGACAGCACCGAGTCCCCCACCCCGCCGAAGAAGCCGGCCAGCGCGCCCAGCACGCTGCCCAGGATCGCCACCCCCAGCGTGGCGAGCACGCCGACGGCGACGGAGGTGCGGGCGCCGTACACGGTCCGGGTGTAGACGTCGCAGCCCTGGCCGTCGAAGCCGAAGGGGTGCCCGGCCTGGGAACCCTCCTGGGCCCGGGCCAGGTCGCACGCCAGCGGGCTGCCGGAGGTGATCAGGGACGGCCACAGGGAGATGACGACCAGAAACAGGATGACCAGCGCGGAGACGATGAACACGGGGTTGCGCCGCAGGTCCCGCCAGGCGTCGGACCACAGCGAGCGCGGCTTCGCCTGCGGGCCGGTGCCCTCCGGGCCGCCCGGGGTCTTCTCCAGGGTCTCCGCCTCGTCCATGCCCAGGTCCATGGTGCCGCCCATTCCCGTGTCGGTGACGGCGTTGTCCTCCGGTTCGTGATGGTGGTGGCGGTCAGGCATAACGGATCCTCGGGTCGAGTACGGCGTAGAGGAGGTCGACGACGAGATTGCAGACCAGGAAGACCAGCACGAGCACGGTGACGAAGCCGACGACGGTCTGGGTGTTCTGCCGCAGGATGCCCTGGTAGAGCTGGTAGCCGACGCCGTGGATGTTGAAGATCCGCTCGGTGACGATCGCCCCGCCCATCAGGAAGCCGACGTCGGCGCCGATGAAGGTGACCACCGGGATGAGCGAGTTGCGCAGCAGGTGCCGGGTGATCACGCGCTGCCGGGGCAGCCCTTTGGCGATGGCGGTGCGCACGTAGTCGGAGCGCCGGTTCTCCGCGATGGAGGTGCGGGTGAGCCGGGTGACGTAGGCGAGGGACACCGAGGCCAGCACCAGGCCGGGCAGCAGCAGTTCGTCCAGCGGTGCCTCGGAGGAGACCGACGGCCGGATCCACCCCCACTTCACCCCGAGCAGCAGTTGCAGCAGCAGACCGGTGACGAAGGTGGGGACGGAGATGACGACGAGGGTGAGCAGCAGGACGCCGGTGTCGACGGGGCGCCCCCGGCGCAGTCCGGTGACCACGCCGAGGGTGATGCCGATGACGATCTCGAAGAAGATCGCGACCAGGGTGAGCCGGATGGTGACCGGGAAGGCGGTCCCCATCAGCTCGGTGACCTCCTGGCCGTTGAACGCCGTACCGAAGTCGCCGGTGAAGACGTTCCCCATATAGGTCACATATTGCTGCCAGACCGGCTTGTCGAGGCCGAACTCCTTGCGCAGCTGGGCCGCCGTCGCCGGGTCGCACCGGCGTTCGCCGCACAGTCCGGCGATGGGGTCGCCCATGACGTTGACCATGAGGAAGATCAGCAGCGTGGCCCCGATGAACACCGGGATCATCTGGAGCAGCCGCCGGACGACGTACCGTCCCATGCCGGGCTCAGCTCACCTTGATCTGGTCGTACACCGGGACGCTGAAGGGGTTGAGCTTGACGTCGGACAGCCGCTCGGACCAGCCGGCGCTGCCGTTCTGGTACCAGAGCGGGATGGCGGCCATGTTGTCCCGGACGACCTCCTCGGCCTGCTTGAACAGGTCGACGGCCTTGGCGGTGTCGGTCTCCTGGTTGGCCTGGTCGACGAGGTTGTCGAAGTCCTCGTTGGACCACTTGCCGTCGTTGGAGGAGGCGTTGGTGTAGTAGAGCGGCTGGAGGAAGTTCTGGATCAGCGGGTAGTCCATCTGCCAGCCGGCGCGGAACGGGCCGTTCATCTTCTGCTGGGTGATCTGGTTGCGGAAGTCGGCGAAGGTGCCGACCGGGTTGCCGGTGCAGGCGCGGTCGTTGTCCAGCGCGTTGTTGATGGAGTTGCACACCGCGTCCACCCACTCGCGGTGCGAGCCGGTGTCGGCGTTGTAGGTGATGGTGACCCGGCCGCCGGGCAGCCCGCCGCCCTCCTGGATCAGCTTCTTCGCCTCGTCCGGCTTGTACTCGCAGCCGTCCCCGCATAGTCCGTCCTGGAAGCCGCCGTCCTCGCCGAGAACCGGGGAGGTCCAGTCGGAGGCCGGGGTGCGGGTCTTCTGGAAGATCGTGTCGGTGATCTGGTCGCGGTCGATGGCCATGGAAAGGCCCTTGCGCACCTTCTCCATGCCGGGCTTGTCCCACGCCTGGTCGTAGAAGGGGAAGGCGAGGGTCTGGATGATGCCGGCCGGGGTGTTGAGGTAGCGGTCGCCCAGGTCGTTCTGGACGTTCTTCAGCTGGGCCGCGGGCACGTCGTCGACGAGGTCGAGGTTGCCGGCGATGAGGTCGGTGTAGGCGGTGTTGTTGTCGGTGTAGACCTTGAGGTCCACCCCGCCGTTCTGCGCCTTGTCGTCACCGGGGTAGTCGTCCCACTTGCGCAGGGACATCTGCGAGCCCTTGGTGTACGAGTCGACCATGTACGGGCCGTTGCCGACCGGCTTGGCGACCCAGGCGGCGTGGTCGTCGAAGAACGCCCTGGGCAGCGGGGCGAAGGCGTTGTAGCCGAGGGTGTCGGGGAAGGTGGAGAACTTCTGGCTGAGCTTGACGGTGAAGGTGCGGTCGTCGACGACCTTCAGCCCCGACATGGTGTCGGCGCTCTGCTCGCTGCCGTCCTCGGGGTGGACCTCGTCGTAGCCCTCGATGTAGCCGAAGAAGTAGGCGTTGCGCTGGTTGTTCTTCAGGCTGGCGCCGTAGTTCCAGGCGTCCACGAACGACTGGGCGGTGATCTTCTCGCCGTTGCTGAAGGTCCAGCCGTCCTTGATCTTGACCGTGAAGTTCTGCGAGTCCGAGGTCTCGATGCTCTCGGCCAGCATGTTCTGCGCCTCGCCGGTCTCCGGGTGGTAGCGCTTCAGACCGCGGAAGATCATGTCGAGCACCTTGCCGCCCTGCACCTCGTTGGTGTTGGCGGGCTCCAGCGGGTTCTGCGGGTCGCCCCACGAGGCACTCAGCACCGCGCCGGCGTCGCCGCTCCCCCCGCCGTTGCCGTCCCCGCCTCCGCAGGCCGTCGCCGCGAGGGCGACCACCGCCGCGCAAACGACCCATTTGGCGTGCGTGGCTCCGCGCATGGAGTGCCTCCTCGTACGTGCGCAGTCGTGCGCTGATCCTTTACCGGCCAATATCGGGGCAAAGGGTGCGCGACGCACTTGTGCAGCGCCTGTCCGGGGACGACTCCAGCCGTATGTACGTATCGGGAGCGACCGAACGGTCTCGAACACGCCGGAACCCGGCCACCCCATGACGGGGTGCCGGGTTCCGGGCGACGCCGGCCGACGGGACGTCAGGCCGCGTGGACCACGTCCACGGGACGTCAGGCCGCGTGGACCACGTCCTTCTCCTCGGCGAAGTGGCAGGCCGACTCGTGGGCCGCCGGGGAGTCCGAGCCCTTGAAGCGCTCGGGGATCGCCAGCAGCGGCACCTCCTCGGCACACTTGTCCTGGGCCTTCCAGCACCGGGTGCGGAAGCGGCAGCCCGAGGGCGGGTTGGCCGGCGACGGCACGTCACCGGTGAGGATGATCCGCTCCCGGCCCTCGCGGGCCTCCGGGTCGGGCACCGGGACCGCCGACAGCAGCGCCTGGGTGTAGGGGTGTGTCGGGTGGTCGTAGATCTGCGTGTCGGTACCGATCTCGGCCATCTTGCCGAGGTACATCACGCCGACCCGGTCGGAGATGTGCCGGACGATCGACAGGTCGTGCGCGATGAAGAGGTAGGACAGGTTGAACTCGTCCTGCAGCGCCTCCATCAGGTTGATGACCTGTGCCTGCACCGACACGTCCAGCGCCGAGACCGGCTCGTCGCAGATGATGATCTCGGGGTTCAGGGCCAGGCCGCGGGCGATGCCGATGCGCTGGCGCTGACCGCCGGAGAACTGGTGCGGGTAGCGGTTGATGTACTCCGGGTTCAGGCCCACCACGTCCAGCAGGTCCTGCACCTTGCGGCGGCGGTCGCCCTTCGGAGCCACCTCCGGGTGGATCTCGAACGTCTCGCCGATGATGTCGCCCACCGTCATCCGGGGGTTCAGCGAGGTGTACGGGTCCTGGAACACCATCTGGATGTTGCGGCGGACCGCCTTCAGCGCACGCCCGGACAGCTTGGTGATGTCCTGGCCCTTGTAGAAGATCTCGCCCGCGGACGCCCGCTCCAGGTTCATCAGCAGCTTGGCCACCGTGGACTTGCCGCAGCCGGACTCGCCCACGATGCCCAGGGTCTCGCCCTGGTACAGGTCGAAGGAGATGCCGTCCACGGCCTTCACCGCGCCGACCTGCTTCTTGAACAGGATGCCCTGGGTGAGCGGGAAGTGCTTCACCAGGTTGCGGACCTGGAGGATCGGCTCACCGCGCTCCACCGGGGCGTCGAGTGCGGCCACCTCCTCGGCCTCGCTCGCCGTCTTGACGACATCCACCTCGGAGACGTTCGGCGTGGCGTCGACCGGCCCGTCCTTCTTGCTGAGGTCAGCCATGGATCGTCTCCTTCCAGAAGTGGCACGCCGAGGCACGGCCGACCAGTTCGGTCCCGTCCCGCTCGGTCACCGGGTGCAGCGGCGGGACGTCCGTGGTGCAGACGTCCTGCGCCATCGGGCAGCGCGGGTTGAACGCGCAGCCGCTCGGGATGCGCGTCAGGTTCGGCGGCAGCCCCTTGATCGCGTACAGCTCCTGGCCCTTCTGGTCCAGGCGCGGGATCGAGTCCAGCAGCCCCTTGGTGTAGGGGTGCGCCGGCCTCTTGTACAGCTCGTGCACCGGGGCCTGCTCCACGATGCGGCCCGCGTACATCACCGCGATCTTGTCCGCGACGTCGGCGACCACGCCGAGGTCGTGGGTGATGAGGATCAGACCCATGTGGTACTCGCGCTGGAGTTCCGCCAGCAGGTCCATCACCTGGGCCTGGACCGTCACGTCGAGCGCGGTCGTCGGCTCGTCGGCGATGATCAGGTCGGGCTCCAGGGCCAGCGCCATGGCGATCATGATGCGCTGGCGCATACCGCCGGAGAACTGGTGCGGGTAGTCGCCCACCCGCGCCGCGGCGGCCGGGATCTTCACCCGGTCCATCATCTCGATGGCCCGGCGCTTGGCGTCCTTCTTGGACAGGCCCTGGTGCACCCGGAACATCTCGCCGAGCTGGTAGCCCACCGAGAGCACGGGGTTGAGCGAGGACAGCGCGTCCTGGAAGATCATGGCGATCTTCCGGCCGCGGATCTTCCGCCGCTCGTCCTCGGACATCTTCAGCATGTCCTGGCCGTGGAAGAAGATCTCGCCCTGGGGGATGCGCCCGGGCGGCATGTCGAGGATGCCCATGACCGCCTGCGCGGTCACGGACTTGCCGGAGCCCGACTCGCCGAGCACGGCGAGCGTCTCGCCCGCGTTCACGGAGTAGTTGACCCCGTTGACGGCCTTGGCGACGCCGTCCCGGGTGTGGAACTCCACGTGCAGGTCGCGGACCTCCAGCAGCGGACGTTCCGCCGCCCCGGTCCCGTCCGGCGCGGGGGTTCCGGCCGTTTCTTCGATGATGGTCACGTACGCCTCCCTCAGCGCAGCTTGGGATCGAGGGCGTTGCGTACCGCATCGCCGAACATGAGGAACGAGAGCACCGTGATCGAGACCATCACCGAGGGGATGATCAGCGTGAACGGCGCGTTGCGCAGCTGCTCGCGGCCGGTGGACACGTCGACGCCCCACGACACGGTGGGCTCCGCGAGCCCGACGCCGAGGAAGGACAGCGTGGCCTCGGCCGCGATGTAGCCGCCCAGGGCGATGGTCGCGACGACGATGATCGGCGCGATCGCGTTCGGCAGGATGTGCCGGAGCATGATGCGCGTGGTGGAGGCACCGAGCGCCTTGGCGGCGACCACGTAGTCGGCCTGCTTCACGGTGAGCACCGCGCCACGGGCGACACGGGCGATCTGGGTCCAGCCCAGGAAGGCCAGCGCCATGATCACCACCCAGACGGTGCGGTTCTCGAAGGACGTGAGGACGACCAGGGCGCCCAGCAGGAACGGGATGCCGAAGAACACGTCGGTGACGCGGGACAGCACGCTGTCCAGCCAGCCGCCGAAGTAGCCGGCGGTCATGCCGATGAGCGTGCCGAGCAGGGTCACCAGGATGGTGACGCCGACACCGACCGTGATCGAGGCGCGGGCACCGTAGATGATCCGTGCGTAGATCGAACGGCCCTGGCCGTCGTAGCCCAGCCAGTCCTCGGCGAAGAAGTGGCTCCAGTTCGGCGGCTGCAGGTAGTGGGCGGCGAGGTCGGCGTCGCGCGGCGAGGCACTGGTGAACAGTCCCGGCCAGATCGCCATCACCAGGAGCACCAGGATGAGCAGGGAGGACACCAGGAACATGGGCTGGCGCCGCAGGTCGTGCCAGGCGTCGGACCACAGGCTGCGGGCCTTCGCGGGCGCCGGGCCGGTCTCCAGGGTGGCGGCCGGCACGGGGGCGGCGGCGGTGGCCGGCACCTCGGGGGTCTTCGCGGTTTCGGCGGTCTTCTCAGGCATACCGGATCCTCGGGTCCAGGACCGCGTACAGCAGGTCGACGAGCAGGCTGGTGGCCAGGTACACCAGGACGATCAGCGAGGCGATGCCGACGACGGTCGCGCCCTCACGGCGCATCAGCGCCTCGTAGATGGCGTTGCCGACACCCTTCACGTTGAAGATGCCCTCGGTGACGATGGCGCCGGTCATCAGGTTGCCGATGTCGGTGCCGAGGAAGGTGACCACGGGGATGAGCGAGTTGCGCATCAGGTGGACGCCGACGATGCGGCGCTTCGGCAGGCCCTTGGCGACCGCCGTGCGCATGTAGTCGGCGCGCAGGTTCTCCGCCATCGAGGTCCGTGTCAGACGGGCCACATAGGCCAGTGACAGTGATCCCAGCACGATCGCGGGCAGGAGGAGTTCGCCCAGGTTCTCGGAATCGTTGACGTTGGGTTCGACGATTCCCCACTGGAAGGCGAACAGGTACTGCATCAGGAAGCCCAGCACGAAGGACGGCATGGAGATGAGGATCAGCGTCAGCGTCAGCAGGCCGCGGTCCTGGAGGGTGTCCGGGCGCAGACCCGCGATGACACCGAGGCCGATGCCGACGAGGACCGTGAAGGTGAACGCGAACAGCGTGAGCCTGATGGTGACCGGGAACGCGTCGGCGATGATGTCGGCGATGGGCCGCTGGCTCGCGATCTCCGTGCCGAAGTCGCCCTGGACCAGGCCGCCCAGGTAGTTCGCGTACTGCTGCCAGAGGGGCTGGTCGAGCCCGAGGTCCTTCTTGATGCTGGCGACGACCGCGGGGTCGTACGCCTGATCTCCCATGAGCGCTCTGACGGGGTCGCCGGGCAGGGCGTACATCATGGCGAAGATCAACAGGGTTGACCCGATGAAAACCGGGATCATCTGGAGCAGTCGTCGTACGACATAACGCCCCATGCGTGCCTCCGTGAGGGGTGTGCTACGGCCGAAAGGGGTCGTCCGTGAAGGAACGACCCCCGGTCCGGCCCCCGCCGCCGCCGGATCGGCGGCGGCGGGCAACGGCCGAGTGAGGTGAGGCCCACGGCCTCCTTACTTGACGGTGACCTCGGTCAGTTCGAGGTCGCCGTGGAAGTCGACGTTGACGTTCTCGACTCCCTTGCCGTGGCCGCCGTTGATCCGGTAGTACCAGAGCGGGATCGCGGGCATCTTCTCGAGAAGCTTCTTCTCGACCTCCTGGTAGGCCTTCACGGCCTCTTCCAGGGACTCCGCGTTGTCACCCTTGGCCATCAGACCGTCGATCTCCTTGTCGGAGAAGCGACCGTTGTTGGACTCGGCGTTGGTGTGGTACAGCTCCTTGATGAAGTTCACGTTGACCGGGTAGTCGGCGACCCAGCCACCGCGGTACATGCCCTTCACCTGGTTGTTGTCACGGGCCTCGAGGTCCGTGGGGAAGTCCGGCTTCGCGTCGCCGACGCAGTCCACGCCGGTGGCCTTGCGGATGGACTCGCAGACCGCGGTCACCCACTCCTTGTGGCCGCCGTCGCTGTTGTACTGGATGGAGAACTTGTTCCCCGGAACGCCGCCGCCCTCCTTGATGAGCTTCTTGGCCTTCTCCGGGTTGTACGTGAACACGTCCGTACCCAGGTCCTGGTGGCCCTTGACCTGCGGCGGCGTGAAGCTGATCGCCGGCGTACGGGTGTTGTTCAGGACGGTCTTGGTGATCGTGTCACGGTCGATCGCCATCGACAGGCCCTGGAGGACCTTGGGGTCGATGTCCTTGAACGTCTTGGTGTAGAACGCGGGGACCAGCGTCTGGATGGCCGCGTACGGCTGCTCGATGGCGCCGTCACCGAGGTCCTGCTTGTACTTCGGCAGGTCCGTCGGGCCGACCTGACGGATCATGTCCAGGTTGCCGGAGACGACGTCCCGGTAGGCGGCCTCGAGGGTCGAGTAGTTCTTGAACTGGATGCCCTCGTTCTTGGCCTTGTTCGGACCCTTGTAGTCCTTGTTGGCCTTGACCTGGATGAGCTTCTTGTGGTCCCACTTCTCGAAGACGTAGGGACCGTTGCCGACCGGCTTCTGGCCGAAGGCCTTCGGGTCGTCGAAGAACACCTTGGGCAGCGGGGCGAAGGTGGAGTAGCCCAGCTTGTAGTTGAAGTAGGGGACGCGCTCCTTCAGCTCGATCGTGAAGGTGGTGTCGTCCACGACCTTCAGACCGGACATGGCGTCGGCCTTCGGGTCACCCTTCTCCGGGTGGACGTCGTCGTAGCCCTTGATGTCCGAGAACCAGAAGGAGTTCTGCTGGTTGTTCTTGATGTTGGCGTACCAGTTCCAGGCGTCGACGTACGACTTGGCCGTCACGTCCTCGCCGTTGTGGAACTTCCAGCCCTGCTTGAGCTTGACCGTCCAGGTCTTCGAGTCCTCGGTCTCGACAGACTCGGCGTTCGTGTAGACGATCTCGCCCTTGCTGTCGAAGTCCAGCAGCTGCGTGAACAGGGACTGGATCACGTACGAGCCGTTGGTCTCGTTGGTGTCGGCCGGGATCAGCGGCTTCTGCGGCTCACCGACGTCGATCGAGACGTAACCCTCGGGGCCGGAACGCTTCTTCTGCCCCTCGTCGTCACTCCCACTGCCACCACCACAGGCAGTAGCGGCCAGAGCGACGGCTATCGCACCCGCGACCCACTTGGCGCTCTTGGCACCGCGCATGGGTTCCTCCTCATGAGTCCATTGGTTCACCGCAAAGGGGAGCACACGACACTCCACCGTCCACCGCCCGTCGCCGGTGCCGGAGATAGTCAGGTGCCCCCGCGCTCGTGAGTCGGCGCCGTCAGCGCGTGACCCGTTCATCCGAGCTCTACGCGCCCAACTATCTGCCATGCGCCAGGACCGAACCACACCCACGAGGTCTCGGTTCGATCACAGCTCGGTCCTACATCTTCCAAAATCCGGACAAAGGGTTTGGTGAAAGATCCCTGCGAAACGGACTTGTTACACATCTATCGGAGCCAGGCGTCCGCTATGCGGACGCCTGGGAGGAAAAAATCGATTGCGGGTAACGTGACCGCGCTGCAGGGTGCCCGTGCGGGCTGCCGTGCGCTCAGCGCGCTTGCCCCGTACGGCCGTTGACCGTGGAGGCCACGGATCCGGGACGTACCGACGGCAGGGCGCGCCATCCGGCAGCAGGGTAGTGCGAAAGGGCCGCTCGGGACCGGTTTCGGGGGCAGATCGAGGGTTTTCCCCCTACCCCTCCCCCACCTCGCCGATCGCCGTACCCCGGCGGGCTCGGCACCGCCCCCGCCGACCGCTGAGGCGCACGTCACAACGCCCGCCGCGCGGAGGTGACGCCGGCCCTACCGGACCGCGACCGCAAGGCACCGGACGGACCGGACGGCGACCGCGCAGCGGCCGTCCACGGGCACGCCCCCCGCACAGCGCCGCACAGCGGCACACCGCGCGCACGTCCGCCGCCGCCACGGCCTCCGGGAGAGGGGAGATGCCGTGTCGCCGGTGCCGGGGGGCCGCCCGGCACGCCTCCACCGGGCCGTGGCCGGGATTCCGCCGGGCACACCCCCGGCGGGCCGAGGCCACGGCACTCCGGCCGCCCCGAGCACCGGGACGGCCGGAGAAGGCCCCGCAGGGCCTCTGAAGGCGGATCAGCCGTGCTTGGCGCGGCTCGCGGCGCGGGCGCGCTCGCGGGCGTCCAGGTTCACCTTGCGGATGCGGATGGACTCCGGCGTCACCTCGACGCACTCGTCGTCGCGGCAGAACTCCAGGGACTGCTCCAGCGACAGCTTCCGCGGCGGCACGATGGACTCGGCCACGTCCGCGGTGGAGGAGCGCATGTTGGTGAGCTTCTTCTCCTTGGTGATGTTGACGTCCATGTCGTCGGAGCGGGAGTTCTCACCGACGATCATGCCCTCGTACACCTCGGTGCCGGGCTCGACGAACAGCACGCCCCGCTCCTGGAGGTTGGTCATCGCGAACGCGGTGACCGCACCGGCCCGGTCGGCGACCAGGGAGCCGTTGTTGCGGGTCTGGAGCGTGCCGAACCAGGGCTCGTGGCCCTCGTGGATGGAGTGGGCGATGCCGGTGCCGCGGGTCTGCGTCAGGAACTCCGTGCGGAAGCCGATCAGGCCGCGGGAGGGCACCACGAACTCCATGCGCACCCAGCCGGAGCCGTGGTTCGACATGTTGTCCATGCGGCCCTTGCGCACACCCATCACCTGGGTGACCGCGCCCATGTGCTCCTCGGGCACGTCGATCGTCATCCGCTCGACGGGCTCGTGCACCGCGCCGTCGACCTCCTTGGTGACGACCTGCGGCTTGCCGACGGTCAGCTCGTAGCCCTCGCGGCGCATCTGCTCGACCAGGATGGCCAGCGCCAGCTCGCCGCGGCCCTGCACCTCCCAGGCGTCGGGCCGGTCGGTGTCCAGCACGCGCAGCGACACGTTGCCGATCAGCTCGCGGTCCAGCCGGTCCTTGACCTGACGGGCGGTGACCTTGCGGTCCTTCACGGCCGCCTTGTTGTCGGCGCCCTTGCCGCTGCCGCCACGGCCCACCAGCGGGGAGGTGTTGGTGCCGATGGTCATCGAGATCGCGGGCTCGTCCACCGTGATGAGCGGCAGCGGGACCGGGTTCTCCGGGTCGGCCAGCGTCTCACCGATCATGATGTCCGGGATGCCGGCCACCGCGCAGATGTCACCGGGGCCGGCCTTCTCGGCGGGCTTGCGGGTGAGCGCCTCGGTCATCATCAGCTCGGAGATCCGCACGTTCTGCACGGAGCCGTCGCGCTTCATCCAGGCCACGGTCTGGCCCTTCTTCAGCTCGCCCTGGTGCACGCGGAGCAGCGCGATGCGGCCGAGGAAGTTGTCCGCGTCGAGGTTGGTGACGTGCGCCTGCAGCGGGGCGCCCTCCTCGTAGGTGGGCGCGGGGATGTGCTGGAGGATCGTGGAGAAGAACGGCTCCAGGGAGTCGGAGTCCGTGGGCACCGTGCCGTCCTGCGGCTTGGTCAGCGAGGCGATGCCGTCCCGGCCGCAGGCGTAGACGATCGGGAACTCGATCTGCTCCTCGTCGGCGTCCAGGTCGAGGAAGAGGTCGTAGGCCTCGTTGACGACCTCGTCGATCCTGCTGTCCGGACGGTCCGTCTTGTTGATGCACAGGATGATCGGCAGCCGCGCCTGGAGCGCCTTGCGCAGCACAAAGCGGGTCTGCGGCAGCGGGCCCTCGGAGGAGTCCACGAGCAGCACGACACCGTCGACCATCGACAGCGCGCGCTCGACCTCGCCGCCGAAGTCGGCGTGGCCGGGGGTGTCGATGATGTTGATCGTGATCGGGTCCCCGCCGTCCTTGGGGTGGTACTTCACCGCCGTGTTCTTGGCGAGGATCGTGATGCCCTTCTCACGTTCCAGGTCGCCGGAGTCCATCATGCGCTCGTCGACCTGGTCGAGCTGGTGGGCGGCGAAGGCGCCGGCCTGCTTGAGCATGCCGTCGACGATGGTGGTCTTGCCGTGGTCGACGTGGGCGACGATGGCGACGTTGCGGATGTCGTGACGCTGGATGGACAAAGCCATGGGTTGGCGTACTCCCGGAATGGTGAGGAATGGCCCGGCGCAGACGGCTGTGGTGCGCGGACCCTGCCGGGCTGAACACGCCACGGCCTCTCCCCATGTTACGGGCCCGACATCGGCCCGCCTGCGCAGAACGTCCCGCCCGGGACCTCCGCTCCCCCTGATCAGAGCCTCGGCGGTGCCGGGTCGGGCGGGGCCCGCGAGCGGAAAGCCCGCAGCTCCACCGCCCCTGCGGGCCACTGCGGACCCCCGGCGAGGGCGGCGACGACGCCATGGCGCCACGGCCCGGCGTGACCTGCCGCACAGTTTCCCGACGGGGCGTGCGAGGGGCCGGAGCGGGACGTGCGTCACCCGGGCTTCCGGGGCCTGTCACCCGCGGTTCGGGGCCGGGGCCGGAGGGCGGGGAGCCGGTGCCGGGAGGGAGTGGGCGCCGGCCGGGGGCGCGGCGCTTCGGCTCCCGTCCCGAGGTGCCGGCGGCGCCGTGCCTCGAGCCCTCCGGTCCGTCACTCCGTGCCGGCGGTGGCGCGCTCGCCGGCCGGGCCCCCGGCGGACTTCTTCAGGAAGCCCATGTCCTCGTACACCGGGGTGCGGAATCCGAAGGCGCCGGCGTTGACGAGGTCCTTGCGGGCGGCCGTGAGCTGCGGGCGCTGGTAGAGGGGGATGGACCCGGCCGCCGCCCAGATGCGGGAGTCGGCCTTGCGGAGCAGGGCGCTGCGGTCGCCGTCGTCCAGGGTGGTGACCGCCTGGTCGAAGAGCTGGTCCACCTGGTCGGTGCCGACCCGGGTGTAGTTCTGCTCGACGTTGAGCGAACCGTCCGCGGCCGGGACGGGCTTGGCGTAGACGGGACGCGCGTCGGTGGCGGGGTAGGCGGTGGCGGGCCAGGAGTAGAGGGCGAGGTCGTACTGGCCGGACGCGATGTGGTCCCGGAAGAAGCTCTCGTCGTCGACCTTGGTGACGTCCGTGCGGATGCCGACGCGGGCGAGCATGGTGCCGATCCGGTCGGACACGGTGCGCAGGACGTCCGACCCGGGCCCGGAGGGGAGCACGAAGCGCAGGGTGAGCGCCTTGCCGTTCTTGGCGAGCGGCGCGGTCTCGGCCTTGGCCGGGGCGGCCGTGCCCTTGGGCGCGTAGGCACCGGGGGCGGCGCCCTGCTTCAGCTGGGGCCCGTCCTGAGCCAGGTGGTCCTCACCGGACCCGCCCTCCGACTCCGCGGGCGCCTTGCCGTCGTCCTTCTTGTCGTCGCCGTCGTCCTTCTTGTCGTCCTTCTTCCCCTCGTCCTTCTCGCCCTCCCCCTGCTTCTCCTTCTTCTCCTTCTTCTCGTCGCCGTCCTCGCCGTCCTCGCCGACGATGTACGTGCCGTCGTCGTCCCCGTCGTCCCCGGAGTCCTTCCCGGACCCGTCGGCCTTCTTCCCCTCCGCTCCGGCCGCCTTCTCCTTGTCCCCCTTCTCCCCCTTCTCCTCCTTCACCGGGCCGCCCGGCACCCAGCCGGCGTCCGCGAGGAGGGCCCGCGCCTCCTTGGCGTCCTGGTCGCCGAGGGCGCCGCTGTTGTCGGCGTAGGCGGCCTGGCCGGCCAGGGCGAGGTGGCTGCCGACGGGTTCGGCGGGCAGGCCGAGCGGCTTCAGCACCGCCTCGGCCAGGGCCCTGCGGTCCAGGGCGCGGGCCACCGCCCGGCGGACCCGCTCGTCGGCGAGGGGGCCCTCGGCGCCGTTGAGGGCGAGCTGGGTGTAGGCGGGTTCGAGTGACTTGCGCACCTCGAAGCCGGTGAGGGCCTTCTCCTCCTTCGCCCGGGCGACGGCCTTCTCGCGGGCGGTGACCTCCTCGTCCGAGGCGTCCTCGTCCGAGCCGTTCGCCTCGGCCCAGGAGTGCAGGGCCTCGGCCGAGGAGGCGGCGTCGCGGCCCGGGCCCATCAGAGGGGTGGCACCGTCCTTCGACCGCGCGCTGACGGTGATGCGCCGGGCGGCGGACGCGTCGATCTCCGCCAGGTCGATCTTTCCGTCGGCGAGCGCGGCCACCCGTTCGTCGCGGGGGACGGCGCGCAGCACGATCTCCTCGAGCCGGGCCGGGTCGCCCCACCACCGCGCGTTGCGGGTCAGGGTGACCTCGTCCTTCTTGCCGTCGACCTTCTTGACCTTGAAGGGACCGGCGGTGACCTTGAGCTTCTTGCGCGCCCCGTCGTTGAAGGAGTCGGGCGAGCCCATGACCTCCTTGGGGTACAGGGGTGTGAACAGTGACCGCCAGTCCGCGTAGGCGCGGCTGAAGGTGACCTTGACCTCCAGGTTCCCCTTGCCGCGCTCGATCTTCTCGATGCGGTCGTAGCCCGCGTTCCGCGCGGTCCAGTAGGCGGTGTCCTTGCCGGACAGGGCGCGCCACTGGGCGGCGAAGTCGGCGGCGCCGATCTCGCGGCCGTCGCTCCACACGGCCTGCTGGTTGAGCTTGTACAGCACGACCTGCTTGGGCTCGGTCTCGACGACCTCGGCGGACTCCAGGTAGTCGGGGTTGCGCTCCGGACGGCCCTGGGCGTCCATGCGGAACATCGACGGCAGGACGGCCTGGGCGACCCGGGCGGTGGTGGCGTCGGCGTCGGACTGGAAGGTGTTCAGGGTGTCGGGGACGGTGTCCACGGCCCAGCGCAGGGTGCCGCCGTCGGTGATCTCGGAGCGGGCCGCGGGGGCGATGTCCGCGCCGGCGAGCGGCTTGCCCGCGGGATCGTCGGAACTGCACCCCGCCAGGGCGGTCACCGCGAGTGCGCCGGCGGTGAGGAAGGTGACCGAGCGCAGTACCGCGCGCGGGCGGACGCCGTCGTGGGACATCTCTGGGTACCTCCGGAAGGCCGCGGGCGTTACGATCACTTTTGGCGGTATTTGGTGCTCATCTGATGTATGCCGCCACTGAAGAGGAAAGGGTTCGGCAACCGAGGGCGACACGGCGACCACGGCGGGGAAGCCCACCCGTGCGGCGCAACGCACCGGCCGGTGCACCCGTACGCCTCGGCCAATCGATGCACATCCCTTCACAGCACAAGGTGTGACGCGCAACACTCTCAGGCGCATGAACGTTGCCGCCTTGGGCCTGAAGGACCCGCGGAAGTGAGGGCAAGTCATGTCCGTGCACGATGAACTGACATCCGTCCAGCGCTGCCTCGACGACCTGCTGAGGTCCGTGGGACGCCTGGAGAAGCAGCTGGGCAGCGGCGGTCTGGAGATGCGCCGCGTCCGGGCCGACACCAACCACCTGCGCGAGAGCCTGGCGCTGCTGCGCGAGTCGGCGACCGGTCCGGCCGTGACGGCGAAGCGACCCGACCTCGTCACCATCTCCGACACCCCCTACGACCCGTCCCTGTGGGTCGACACCGACGACGAGGGACTGGGCGCACGCGACCGGCGCGCGCCCTGACCGCGGACCCGGCGGGCCGCCCGGCCCGCCGGCTCCCCGCCCCGCACCGCACCGCTGGCCGACCCCGGGACCGGCACCCGCCGGCCCGGCCACCGCCGTCCCGAACCCGACCCCGACCCCCGCAGTCCTGTCCCCAACCGCCGCGACTTCCTGACCCCTCCCGGAGCGGACACGTGGCCACTGGTACGGAACCTCCCGCGACCGAACCCCCTCCCCACCGCGGCGGCGTACGAACGGGTACGCGCGCCGCGATCGCCGCGCCGCACCTGCGGACCGACCGCTGGTGGCTGGCCCCGGCGGCCACCGCGGCCGGCCTGCTGGCGTTCGTCGTCTACTCGACGTGGCGGGCCCTCGCGAACACCGACTACTACGCGGCGCCGTACGTCTCGCCGTTCTACTCGCCGTGCCTGGCGGAGAACTGCGTGCCGATGCGCGGCGGACCGAACTGGGAGCTGTTCGGCTCCTGGTGGGGCCTCTCCCCGGCGATCATCATCCTGATCTTCCCGCTGGGCTTCCGCCTGACCTGCTACTACTACCGCAAGGCGTACTACCGGGGGTTCTGGGCGTCCCCGCCGGCCTGCGCGGTGGCCGAACCGCACCGCACGTACACCGGCGAGACCCGCTTCCCGCTGATCCTCCAGAACCTGCACCGCTACTTCTTCTACGCGGCGCTGCTGGTCGCCCTCGTCCTGACCTACGACACGGTGCTGGCCTTCCGGGACGAGAACTACGCCTGGGGTCACATGGGCCTGGGCACGCTGGTCCTCCTGGTCAACATCGCGCTGATCTGGCTCTACACGATCTCCTGCCACTCCTGCCGGCACATCGTCGGCGGGAAGCTGAAGCACTTCTCCCGGCACCCGGTGCGCTACCGGATGTGGCAGTGGGTGGGGCGGCTCAACGCACGGCACATGCAGCTGGCGTGGGCGTCCCTGCTGAGCGTGGCGGTCGCCGACCTGTACGTGTACCTCCTCGCGACCGGCGCCTTCGACGATCCGCGGTTCTTCTGACGTGGCCGGGAGCGTGGCGCGGGGCGCGGGGGTGCGGGGTTTCTGATGGCTCTCGATGACTGGGGCGTTGTGGGATGACCGTGGTCGACCGGCAGGAGTGGGACGTCGTCGTGGTCGGGGCGGGCGGCGCCGGACTGCGCGCCGCCATCGAGGCGCGCGAGCGGGGCGCCCGCACGGCCGTGATCTGCAAGTCGTTGTTCGGCAAGGCGCACACCGTGATGGCCGAGGGCGGCATCGCGGCGGCCATGGGCAACGTCAACTCCGGCGACACCTGGCAGGTGCACTTCCGCGACACGATGCGCGGCGGGAAGTTCCTCAACCAGTGGCGGATGGCCGAGCTGCACGCCCAGGAGGCGCCGCAACGGGTGTGGGAGCTGGAGACCTGGGGCGCCCTGTTCGACCGCACCGGGGACGGGCGGATCTCGCAGCGCAACTTCGGCGGCCACGAGTACCCGCGCCTCGCCCACGTCGGCGACCGCACCGGCCTGGAGCTGATCCGCACCCTCCAGCAGAAGATCGTGGCCCTCCAGCAGGAGGACCACCGGGAGACCGGGGACCACGAGTCCCGGCTGAAGGTCTTCCAGGAGTGCACCGTCACCCGGGTGCTGAAGGACGGCGACCGGGTTGCGGGGGTGTTCGCCTATGAGCGGGAGACCGGCCGCTTCTTCGTGCTCCAGGCCCCCGCCGTGGTGATCGCCACCGGCGGCATCGGCAAGTCCTTCAAGGTCACGTCGAACTCCTGGGAGTACACCGGCGACGGCCACGCCCTCGCCCTGCTGGCCGGGGCGCCGCTGCTGAACATGGAGTTCGTGCAGTTCCACCCGACGGGCATGGTCTGGCCGCCGTCGGTGAAGGGCATCCTCGTCACCGAGTCGGTGCGCGGCGACGGCGGGGTGCTGCGCAACTCCGAGGGCGAGCGGTTCATGTTCGACTACGTGCCGGACGTCTTCAAGGACAAGTACGCCGAGTCCGAGGAGGAGGGCGACCGCTGGTACGACGACCCGGACCACAACCGGCGCCCGCCCGAACTGCTCCCCCGCGACGAGGTGGCCCGCGCCATCAACGCCGAGGTCAAGGCCGGCCGGGGCTCCCCGCACGGCGGGGTGTTCCTGGACGTCTCCACCCGGATGCCGGCCGAGGTCATCAAGCGGCGGCTGCCGTCGATGTACCACCAGTTCAAGGAGCTGGCGGACGTCGACATCACGGCGGAGCCGATGGAGGTCGGCCCGACCTGCCACTACGTGATGGGCGGCATCGCCGTCGACTCCGACTCGGCGGCGGCGCGCGGGGTGCCGGGGCTGTTCGCGGCCGGGGAGGTGGCCGGCGGCATGCACGGGTCGAACCGGCTGGGCGGCAACTCCCTGTCCGACCTGCTGGTGTTCGGCCGCCGGGCGGGCCTGCACGCCGCCGCGTACGCGGCCGGGGACGGCGGCGGGGGCGGTCCGCGCCCCTCGGTGGACGACGCGCAGATCGACGCGGCCGCCGCGGAGGCGCTGCGGCCGTTCTCCGCCGAGTCGGAGGACGGGGAAGGGGACGACGGCCCTCCGGAGAACCCCTACACCCTGCACCAGGAACTGCAGCAGACCATGAACGACCTGGTCGGCATCATCCGACGGGACCACGAGATGCGCCAGGCCCTGGAGAAGCTGGCCGAGCTGCGGGTGCGCGCCCGCCGGGCCGGGGTCGAGGGGCACCGGCAGTTCAACCCGGGCTGGCACCTCGCGCTGGACCTCAGGAACATGCTGCTGGTCAGCGAGTGCGTGGCACGCGCCGCGCGGGAACGCACCGAGTCGCGCGGCGGCCACACCCGGGAGGACCACGCCTCGATGGAGCGCGCCTGGCGCAACGTCAACCTGCTGTGCCGGCTGACCGACCCGACGGGTGGCCTCGCGGCGACCGACCCGGTGCGCGGCCAGATCACCCTCTCCCGGGAGACCACCGACCCCATCCGCCCGGACCTGCTCGCCCTCTTCGAGAAGGAGGAGCTGGTCAAGTACCTCGCCGAAGAGGAGCTGTACGAGTGAGCAGCTACGAGGCCCGCTTCAAGGTGTGGCGCGGGGACGTCGACGGCGGCGCCCTGGAGGACTTCTCGGTCGAGGTGAACGACGGCGAGGTCGTCCTCGACATCATCCACCGCCTCCAGGCCACCCAGGCCCCCGACCTCGCCGTGCGCTGGAACTGCAAGGCCGGCAAGTGCGGTTCGTGCTCGGCGGAGATCAACGGCCGCCCCCGGCTGCTGTGCATGACCCGCATGTCGGTCTTCGGCCGGGACGAGACCGTCACCGTGACACCGCTGCGGGCGTTCCCGGTGATCCGGGACCTGGTGACGGACGTCGGCTTCAACTACGCCAAGGCCCGGCAGGTCCCTGCGTTCGTGCCTCCGGACGGGCTGGGCCCCGGCGAGTACCGGATGATGCAGGAGGACGTGGACCGCCCGCAGGAGTTCCGCAAGTGCATCGAGTGTTTCCTGTGCCAGGACGTCTGCCACGTGGTCCGCGACCACGAGGAGAACAAGCAGGCGTTCGCCGGCCCCCGCTTCCTGATGCGGATCGCCGAGCTGGACATGCACCCGCTGGACGCGGCCGAGGAGGCCGGCCTGGACCGCAAGCGCACGGCCCAGGACGACCACGGCCTGGGTTACTGCAACATCACCAAGTGCTGCACGGAAGTCTGCCCCGAGGGCATCAGGATCACGGACAACGCGCTCATCCCGATGAAGGAACGGGCGGCGGACCGCACGTACGACCCGCTGGTGTGGCTGGGGTCGAAGATCAGGAGGCGTTAGCCCTCCGGCAGCACTCTGCTGTCCGGGCTGCGGGTTCGCTCGGCGGCCGGAGTGCTACGGTCTCCGGCCGGCCCCGGGTTCCAGCCAGCCCTCCCGGTACTCCTGCCAGTTCGTCTCCGTCGCCGCGAAGTCGATGTAGGGGGCGAGACCGAAGAGTTCGCGGTCGGGGTCCGTCCGGGAGAGGCCGAGGCGGGCGCCCCGGACGGCGGCGGCGACGGTCTCGGCGTGGCCCCAGTGGCTGAAGTTGCTCTCGTAGTAGAAGGGCAGGCCCATCAGCAGGTGGGTGGTGGGCGGGGTGACCTCCAGGGCGAGGGAGGTCTGCAGGGCCACGTACCCGCCGTAGGTACCCTCCAGCGGCTGCGCGGTGTCGTACGACATCACGGCGATCTGGTCGACGCGCCGGGCGACCTGGCCGAAGAACTTCTGGGACCACCACTTGGGGTGGTCGGCCCAGAGACCGACGACCGAGTGGAGTTCCGGGAGCGGGTCGATCTGGTGGGCGGCCACGGAGAGTTGGGCCTCCTGGGCGCGGGTTACGTCGCGCAGGTCGTCCAGGAGGGAGAGGTAGTCCCGGTCGTCGGAGTGCAACGGCTCCAGGTCGAGGTGGACGCCCTCGTAGCCGGCGTCCAAGACCTGACCGGCGCTGCGGACGATCTCGGCGCGGGTGGCGGCGCGGTCCAGGTGGAGGCCGTCGGGACCTCCGTTGGCGAGGACGTCCCCGAGGAAGGCCTGGACCCGGACGCCGGGCAGCTCGCGGTGCACGGCGTCGATCAGCCAACGGGCCCGTGGGTACGCCGACTCGGGCAGGGTGCCGTCGTGCTCCAGCGGGCCGGAGTGGACGTACAGATCGCGGATCCCGGTGCCTTCGAGGCGTTGGGCGAGGGCGGTGACGTCGGCGTCCTTCTTGCGCCCGTCGACCCAGGCGTGCCCGAGCCACATGGCGTCCCGGTCACGGGTGTACGTGCCGTCGGCGGGGTCCCCGGCGTAGTTGATCCGCAGGGCCGCCTGCGCGGCGAGCAACGGGACGAACAGCACCAGCAGCACGCCGAGAACGGCGCGCCGGGCCAGGCGCAGACGGCGTCGACGGCGTGCGGCGGCGGGAGTGGGCGTGGGAGTGGGCGTCGAGGGGGGAGCGGCGGTGGCCACGGGTTCGGGGTCGGACGGAGCCGGTGCGGGCCCCGGGTCGGACCCGCCGTCCGCCCCTGCCGCCGGTCTCTCCGCATCCGGTGGTGTCTGCGCGACCGGTGCCTGCGCGCCCGATGTCTGATCGTCCGGCGGCTCCGGTTCGGTGTCGTCCGGGCGTGCCACGTCCCGCGCCCGCGCCTTCGGCCCGGTGGGGTCCGGCAGGCACCCGGGGGCCGGGGCCCCGGATGGTTCTCGCCGGTCGCGCGGGTGGTCGGTCGGCGGCTCCATGGCGCATCCCCTCCCCGGCGGGCCCGGGGCCCGCGTGGCTGATGTCGCCGGGGAAGACGATCACCGGGGAGGCCGCGGTTGCGGCTGTGGGCCTCCCGCCGGGGCGTCGCGTCAGAACAGGCTCAGCAGGGCCTCCGCCGGGTCGGTCAGGGTGGTGTCCCCTCCGGGGAGCGGCAGTTCGAACCAGACCGTCTTGCCGCGCGGTGTGCGGCGGGAGCCCCAGGCGGCGCTGAGCAGGCCGACGAGCTGCAGGCCGCGACCGCCCTCGTCGGTGTCCCGGGCGCGGCGTCGGCGGGGCTGGACCAGGCCGGAGTCCCAGACCTCGCAGACCAGGGTGCGGTCCAGGAGCAGGCGGAGTCTGATCTCGCCCTCGCCGTAGCGCAGGGCGTTGGTGACCAGCTCGCTGACCAGGAGTTCGGTGGTGTCGACGAGGGGTTCCAGGCCCCAGCCGAGCAGTTGGGCGCGGGCGTGCTCGCGGGCGCGGCCCACACTGCGGGGTTCGCGTGGCAGGGTCCAGTCGCCGACGGACTCGGCGGGCAGTCCCTGGACGCGGGCCATCAGCAGGGCGATGTCGTCCTCGCCGTGGTGGGTGTCGAGGGTGTTGAGCACGTGGTCGCACACGTCCTCGAGGTTGGGCCGGGCGCCCGCGGGCGGCCCCGTCGCCGCCGGGTGGTCGCCGGTCGACGGGGACGGGTCGCTGAGGGCGCCGACGAAAGCCTGGAGGCCCTCGTCCAGGGGGTGATCGCGGCTTTCGACCAGTCCATCCGTGTAGAGAGCGAGCAGGGCGCCTTCGGGCAGTTCGACCTCCACCTCCTCGAAGGGCTCCCCGCCGACGCCGAGCGGCATGCCGGGCGGCACGTCCAGCATCAGCGCGGGCTCCCCCGGTTCCACCAGGACGGGCGGCAGGTGGCCGGCGTTGGCGAAGGTGCAGCGTCTGGTGACGGAGTCGTAGACGGCGTAGACGCAGGTCGCCAGGTACACCTCGGAGAGGTCGGCCTCCCGGGGGCGGCGGGCCGCGCGGGTGGCCTGGTGGATGCCGCCGGGCGCACCGAGGCCGCGCGCGATCTCGTCCAACTGGGAGAGCACCTCGGCCGGTTCGATGTCGAGCTGGGCCAGGGTGCGGACGGCGGTGCGCAGTTCGCCCATGGCGACGGCGGCACGCAGGCCGCGGCCCATGACGTCGCCGACGACCAGCGCGGTGCGGTGGCCGGGGAGTTCGATGACGTCGAACCAGTCGCCGCCGACCTCGCTGGGCCGGCCGGTGGCCACGTTGCCGGGCAGGTACCGGCAGGCGATGTCGAGGCCGGACGCCTCCGGGTCGCCGGGCGGGAGCAGGGAGCGCTGGAGTATCAACGCCCGTTCGTGCTCCCGCCGGTACAGGCGGGCGTTGTCGATGCAGACCGCGGCCCGCGCGGCGAGTTCCACGGCGAGGTCGCGGTCGCGGTCGCCGAACGGCTCGCTGCCCTTGGTGCGGGCGAACTGCGCGAGGCCGACCACCGTGTCCTGCGCGACCATCGGCACGGCGAGGGTGGACTGCACGAGGCCGCCCTCCTCGCCGGGCACGGTCTGCGGGCGGGCGGTGCGCAGGGCGTCCGCGCAGGGCGAGTTGAAGGGGTAGTGGTGCACGGCGCCCAGCTTCACCGGTTCGCCGGCGCTGCCGAGCGGGGCGTCGGAGACGGCGCTGGCGAACGCCACCCGGCGCACCTCCGCGCTGCCGTCGGCCAGGCCCTGCGGGGTCTCGTCGCCGGCCAGCAGACCCTGGTAGAGGTCGACGGTCGCCAGGTCGCAGAAGCCGGGGACGACGACGTCGAGGAGTTCCCGCGCGGTGGTCTCCAGGTCGAGGGAGTTCCCGATCCGGGCGCCCGCCTCGTTCAGGAGGGCGAGATTGCGCCGTGCCGCGGCGGCCTCGCGGGCGGCGGCCCGGCGCGCGGTGATGTCGATACCGAGCCAGGCGATGCCGATGGGACGACCGCTCCCGCTGTGCACGCGGTAGAGGTTGACGGACCAGTGCCGGCGGTCCTCGGCGCCGGGGACGTAGCCGGTCACGTGCATGTCGGTGATGGACTCGCCGGTCTCCAGCACCCGGCGCAGGGTGGCCTCGACCCGCTCCGCCTCACCGCGCGGCAGGTAGTCGTGGACGCCCTTGCCGCGGTGGTCGTCCGGGGTGCCTCCGAAGATGGACGCGAACCGCTGGTTGGCGCGGCGCACCCGCAGGTCGGGGTCGATCAGCACGAAGCCGAACGGAGATTGGCCGAAAATGGCCTGCGACGCGGCGAGGTCGGTCTCGATGCTGCGCAGGGTGCGGACGTCGACCACGATGCAGACGGCGGCCTTCCGGCCGTCCTCGGTCCGGGTCGGCATCACGTAGACCTCGGCGAGCCCCTCGCGTCCGTGCTCGCCCTCGCGGTCGCCGTCCTCCGCCGTGTGCGGCAGCCGGACGGGCACCACCCCGGTCCACTCGCGGCCGTCCAGGATCTCGGCCATCTTGCGCTGGCCCTGCTCACGCCGGCCCGGGTCGACGAACGCGGCGATCGGGTCCATGCCGACGGCGCGTTCGGCGGGGACGCCCAGAAGCTGCTCGGCCCGCAGGCTCCACTGGTCGACGAGCCCGTCGGGCCCGATGGAGAATGAGGCGACCTTGATGTAGTCGTACATGGAGCCGGGCGGGCTGCTCTGCCACATCGGGTCGCCGAACGGGGCGTCGCCGGACAGGAGGCCGTCAGCGGCCTCCGCCCTCGCGCCGCCCGAGGGGTCCTCGGACCCCGTGGCCTTCGCTGGTATCTCGCTCACGCGAACCGTCCCCTCCAGCTCACCGCGTCCGGCACCGGTCACCGGGGGCGGCTGCCCGCAGTATCCAGCACTACGGCGCCGCACAACACGGTGTTCACGATCACAGCTCGGTCCCACTGCTTTTCGGTCCGGGCCATGAGAACACTCCCAGTCTTCTAACCAGCGGACACGCGGTCGAACCCCCTCTCACGCAACGGTCGCCGACGCGGACCGGCCGCTCGCCCCGGGACGGGGGCGCATGCCCCCTCCCAACGAGCCGCCGCACTCCCCCCGTACCCCCCTCGCGCCCCTTCGCGCCGTGGCCGACCGGCGGGTGTGGTGCGGTGCGGCGTGGCCGACCGGCGGGTGTGGGGTGGTGTGGCGTGGCCGACCGGCGGGTGTGGGGTGGTGTGGCGTGGCCGACTGCCCCTGTGGTGCGGCCGGTGCTACGGGGCCACTGTGGTGCGGCCGGTGCGACGGGGCGTCACGGGGGCGTTCATCACGACACGGCCGCTCGGTTCCGGGGGTCGTCGCAACACCGTGGGCCCGTCATCACGGCCGGCGGACTCGTCGCCGCACGGAGGCCGCGCCCGCCATCACGGCCGGGCGGGCTGGTGGCGGGTACCTGGCAGTACGGCATGCGAGGTCATCACGGCACGGCGAGTTCGAACCAGACGGTCTTTCCGGTGGCGTCGCTGCCGGGCCGGGTGCCCCAGCGGCGGGAGGTGGAGGCCACCAGTTGGAGACCCCGGCCGTGCTCGTCCTCGGGCTGGGGGACGCACTCGCGCGGCAGATCCGGCAGGGTGTCGGAAACCTCCACCAGCAGGACGTCGTGCGGCCCGCGCGGACGCACCAGCCGGACACCGATGGGGCCGGAGGCGTGGCGCAGGGCGTTGGTGACGAGTTCGCTGACCAGCAGCGCGGTCAGGTCACCGACGCCGTCCAGGTCCCAGGCCCGCAGCCGGGTCCGGACCGCGGCGCGGGCGGCACGCACGGCACCCGGCTCCGCGGGGAACGTCCACGCGGCACAGTCGCCCTCGATGTCGATCACGGGACTCACTTCCCGGCCATCGCGTCCGATCTCACCCGACGTCACACGGGATAACTGGTCCATACCCCGATAAATGGGGCACGTACCGTCGGCGGACGTCCCGGCACGGCGGTGGTCCCGGTACGGCGGTGATGAGGTACGGCGGTGGTGCCGGCCGACGACCGGGGGCCGGATGATGCGTCGGCGACGGACGGGCGGCGGCAGCGGCGGGTGTGGCGGGCACGGTGGATACGGCCTCGGGCGGGGCGGGCGGTGGGGCGGCGGCGCGCCGTGTGCGGTCGGCTCAGGTACGGGTCGAGGCGTGGCCGACGTGGGCGAGGGCCTCCCGGACGGCCGGCACGTCCGGGTCCAGCCAGTCGACGTCCCAGACGTCGGCGGGTGCGAGCCAGCGCAGCTCGTCGTGGTCCTGGAGGGGGGCGGGGGCGGGGGATCCGGGGCGCAGCCGTGCCGTCCACACGCGCAGCACGTGGGGCGGGCGCAGCGGCCACTCCCCCGGGACGCGCGGCCCGGCCTCGGCGTCGACGCCGAGTTCCTCGCGCAACTCCCGTACGACGGCCGCCTCGCCGGACTCCCCGGGCTCGACCTTGCCGCCCGGGAGCTCCCAGCGCCCGGCCAGCTCGGCGGGAGCGCTTCGGCGGGCGGCGAGGAGCCGCCCCTCGTGCCAGAGGGCCGCACCGGCCACCACGATCCGCTCGTCCATGGCGGCGAGCCTACGGGAGGAGCGGGGCGTCACCGACTGCCCTGGACGGGGATGGAACCCACGGGAGCGCCGTACGAAACCGTGGGGACCGGCCGGACGGACCTGGTGGGTCCCGTGGGCGGGACCAGCCGGTGGGTCAGTCGGGCGTCCGGCCGTTCTGGCCGATGCGCTCGACCCAGTAGAGCTGCTCGTGGCCGCGCTCGTCGAGGCTGTCCGCGATCCGCTGGGCCTCGGCCCGGCTCGCGTACCGGCCGACGCGGTAGCGATTGCCGTTGTCGTCCTGGCGCACGACGAGCCAGGGAAGTGTCACCGTGCCGTCGTTCATCGCGCCCCTCCACGTCCCGCCCGCGATCCGCCCGGTAAGGAAACCGCAATCCGCATATGCCCGAGCCTACGCCTTACCTTCACGCTGCGAACACGTCTTTTTACAAAGCGGTACCCAACCAGCCAGAACGCAGGGGGCGCAGGGTGGTGAATGCGCCGTGCGCCCCGTCGACAGGTCCGGTCAGAGCCATGCCGGACTCCGTCCGCGGCCCACGGACGACCAGCGAGAACGACCGAATTGCTACGGCCCCCGGGGACGTGCCCGGCGCTCCGTGCGCCGGAGCGGCGGCGCACGGAGGGTGTGAACGGCGTGTCCGGGGGCTCGCACCGCCGCCCAGGACCGTGCCCCGGCGGGGTGCGGGCGGCACGTCGTCGGCGGCGGAGGCGCGGGCGTCAGGGTGCAGGCGGCGTCTGGCGGACCACGGGCTGGCTGTCCAGGACGTCCGTGACGGCCACGCGGGACGACGGCCCGACGGCGCGACGGCGCGACGGCGCGACGGCGCGACGACCGACGCCCCGACAGGACGTCGGGGCATTGGAGCGTCGGGGCGTCAGGGCTCTATCGGCGGGAGCGGGACGCCGCGGCGGAACGCACGCCGACGGTCAAGGGGCGGGCGAGGTGAGACCCGGCGGCCCGACACGCCCGCCGGGCACCGGCCGCTACCGCACCGGGAGGTGGCGCCGGCCGCTACCGCACCGGGAGGTGGTAGGCGGCCCGGTAGCGGTCGGCGGGGATCACCACGTCGGCCGTCTCGACGGGGCGTCCGGAGGCGTAGTAGGTGCGCTGGATGACGAGCACGACGTGGCCCGGGACGCCGCCCAGCAGGACCAGTTCCTCGGCGAGGCCGGGGCGGGCACCGACCTCCTCGGTGACGTTGTCCACGATCACGTCGATGGCGCGCATGCGCTCGACCACGCCCATCCCGCCGAGCGGACCCTCCTCGGGCAGCATCACGGGCGTCCGGCCGGTCAGGGCGAGCGGCTCCCACGAGGTGGAGAGCATCATCGGCTCGCCCGCCTCACGGAAGAGGTAGGTGGTGCGCATCACCCGCTCGCCGGGCTGGATGCCGAGCCGCTCGGCGACCGCGCCGCACACCTCGGTCTGCTCGCTGCTGGACTCCCAGGTGCCGTGCACGGACGCGTCGGACTGCTCCTGCCGGAACGGCGTGGCGCCGCGTTCGGGCCGGAAGCCGGAGCGGGCGACCCGGCGGGGCACCGGCCGCTCCCGCACGTACGTCCCCGAGCCGGAGCGGCCCTCCACCAGCCCCTCGGCCATCAGCACCTTGCGCGCCTCCAGCGCCACCGTGTCGGAGACGCCGTACTCCTCGCGGATCCTGGCTTGCGAGGGGAGCCGGGTGTGGGGCGGCAGTCGGCCGTCGACGATCTTCTTGCGGAGATCCCCCGCGACACGCAGGTACGCCGGCTGCTCACCGAAAGTCACGGGCCGCTCCCATCAGGTTGTACAGACAGCAACAGCGTGGCAACCCGCGGTTCGCACAGGCAAGCAAAGGCCAGAGAATCACTCGATGTGATGAATGACGCCCGGGGACCGCTCTACCCAGGCACTTTCTCCCCACTCCCGGCCCGCCCACACCTCGGTGCCATGCGCTCGGGGGTGATCCGGGTGCCGGAGGCCTACGACGGTGACCCGGTGCTCAGCCCCAGAGCTTCGCGCGCGGTGATCGCGCTCTCCAGGGCCGGGAGGGCCATCGCCTCGCTGTAGTGCTCGTCGTAGGTGTCCGCGTCCTCGGCCTCGGCGGCCCGGGCCCACGCCGCGCGGGCCTCCTCCAGGTCGGCGACGAAATCGGCCACCGGCCGCGCGGCAGCGGCGGGCCAGGTGTGCTCGCGCAGCATGCCGGTCTCCTCGTCCAGGGCCGCCGTGATGTCCTCGGCCCACTTCTGGTGCCCGGTCAGGTTGTCCTGGGGATCCCCGTCCGGCCACCGGTCCACGGCCTGCTCGGAGAGGCGTTCGGCCTCCAGGAAGACGATCTGATCTGCGTTCAGGGTGCTCTTGTCCCGGCGCAGCGAACCGGTGAGCAGGGCCTGCGGGTCGTTGTCGCCGAACGCGCAGACGATCTCGCGGTCTCCGTAACGCCAGCTCTCCCGGGAGGGTGACACGTGGTAGACGTCCACGTTGTCGGGCACCGTCCAGACGTCCACGACGTAGGCGTAGCGGTGGGCGTAGCACTCGGCCACGGCCCTCCGGCCGAGTTCCGCGTCGCCCGGGTAGGGGCCGTCGGGGAGGTCGATCCGGGCGAAGACCTCGCCGTGGTGCTTCTCCTCGCAGGCCGCCGGGTACGACGCGTAGGACCAGACCCCCATCCCGTCCGGTGCGATGAAGCACTCGCCGACGCGGAGGGAGTGGACGGTGGTGTCGCGCAGCCCGTCCCGGAAACCGTCCCACACAGCGCTGAGTGCTCCGGTGGCGAACAGCAGCGTCCACACGGCCACCCCCACACCGGACAGTACGGACCCGGTGATCGCCATGCCCCGGCCGCCCTGCCCGCGACGCGGGATCTGCCACAGCGCGATCAGCCCGAGTACGAGCCCCACCAGGGGCAGGCAGAACATCAGCAGACCGAACGAGAGCGACGCGACGGCGAAGCCGTTGACCGGGGCGGGCGGCCGGGGGCCCGGATACCCGTAGGGGACTGGAGTCCCGTAGGGGTCCGAGGTCCCGTAAGGGTGTGGTGTCCCGTAGGAGTGCGGGGTCCCGTAGTGGCCGGGCGGGCCGTACGGGGCGGGGTGGGCCGGGGCGTCGCCGGCCGGCGGCTCGGGTGTTCCGGGCGGGGCGAAGGGGCTGCGGACAGCAGGGGGCGACGCAGCCTCATCGGTCGGCGCAGCGTCCTCGGTCGGCGTGGGGGCGGCGGGCGGCTCGACGGACGGGGACCGCTCGGAGGCAGGGGGCGGCTCGGGGGACCCCGGTGGGGCGAACGGGCTGGGCGCGGGTAGCGGGCGGTGGCCGGGGCCGCCGGCTCCGGCGGGCGGGTCCGCCGGGTCGTACGGCTGCGGTCTGGGCCCGGTGGGCGGAGGTATGGACACGGGTACCGCTCCTGGTTCGGCTGCGCTGCGGAGATACCGGCCGACGAGCGGCTGCGCGCAGCGTAGGCGGGCAGCCGGAGGCGCCGGTGCCCGGGTCTCCGCGGTGCCTTCCGGCATCACGAACACCTCGTCCCGCCAAGGGCGAACGGAGACGGGCATCCGGGGCCGGTCAGGAGAACGGGGAAGAGAACGGGGAAGAGGACGGGGAAAGGCAAGGGCAAACGGATGAGGACTCGGTCAGGGACGCGGCCGACGAGGAGACGGGGACGGGGCGGGAGGCACCGATGAGGTGGCCCGGGCGCGTCCACCGCGCCCGGGCGTGGAGGACGGGGACATGTCCGTCGAGGGCGCGGACGTGCTGGGCGTCCGGCCCCGGGGCACAGCGGCGGAGCCATGCTCCGGAGTCGGGCTCCGGAGCATGGCTCCTTCACGTGCGCGGGTGAGGGACCGTCAGCGCTGGATCAGAACTGCAGGGCCCAGCTGTTGAGCCGGCCGGTGTCCCACCACGCGTTGTCGCTCACGCGCAGCTTCCACGTGCCGTTGGCCGTCTCCGAGGAGGCGTCCACGGTGTACGTGGTCCTGATGTCGTCCGCGCTGCCGCCCGTTCCGTAGGACTTCAGCGTGTACACCGAGCCGTCCGGGGCGACCAGCTGGACCCGGAGGTCGCCGATGTACGTGTGGCTGATGTCGACCTCGACGGCCAGGTCGCTCGGCGCGTTGCCGGTGATGCCGGAGACGGTCACCGGGGACTCGACGGTGGAACGGTCGCCGATGGTGACGCCGGTGGTGTTCTCGAAGCGGTCACCGGGGGGCGGCGGCGGGGTGGTGTCGCCCTCGCCGACGTGCAGCAGGCGGTTGGACGATCCGCTGCCCGGGTTGCCGACGACGCCGGAGGTGGCGGCTGCGGTCAGGGCCGAGGAGACCTGGGCCGGGGTGGCCGAGGGGTTGTCGGCGAGGTGCAGGGCCGCGGCGCCGGCGACGTGCGGGCTCGCCATCGAGGTGCCGGAGATGGTGCTGGTCGCGGAGTCGCTGCTGTTCCAGGCCGAGGTGATGGAGGAACCCGGCGCGAACAGGTCCAGCACCGAACCGTAGTTGGAGTAGCTGGCGCGCGCGTCGCTGGAGGTGGTCGCGCCGACGGTGATCGCCTCGGTCACGCGGGCCGGGGACTTGGTCGAGGCGTTGGTGGACTCGTTGCCGGCCGCGACGACGAAGGTGATGCCGGAGGCGATGGCGTTGCGGACCGCCGCGTCGAGCGCACTGTCCGCGCCGCCGCCGAGCGACATGTTGGCGACGGCCGGCTTGACCGCGTTCTGCGCGACCCAGTCGATGCCGGCGACGACCTGGGCGGTGGTGCCGGAGCCCGAGTTGTTCAGCACCCGCACGCCGACGACCTTGGCCTTCTTGGCCACGCCGTAGGAGCTTCCCGCGACGGTGCCGGCGACGTGGGTGCCGTGGCCGTGGCCGTCCTGGGCGGTGTTGTCGTTGTCGATGGCGTCGTAGCCGTAGGATGCGCGTCCGCCGAAGTCGCTGTGCGTGATGCGCACACCGGTGTCGATGACGTACGCCGTGACGCCCTCACCGGCCGAGTCCGGGTAGGTGTACGAGTTGTCGAGCGGCAGGTTCTGCTGGTCGATCCGGTCCAGGCCCCAGCTGGGCGGGTTCGTCTGGGTGCCGGTGACGTGGAAGGTGCGGTTCTGGACGACCGAGGCGACGGCCGGGTCGGCGGCGAGACGTTTCGCCTCGGCCTCGGACGCCTCGACCTCGTACCCGTTCAGGGCCTTGGTGTACGTCCGCTCGATCTCCGCGCCGTGCTTCTTGGCGACGGCCCGGCCCTCCGCGGTGCCGGAGCGGGCCTCGTCCGCCTTCAGGGTCACGATGTAGCTGCCGGCGACGGCGTTCGCCGCGCCCTCGTACTGGATGCGGCCTTCGGCCGCGGCCGGGGCCGCGCCCGCGGGGAGAGCGGAGACCAGACTCACGACGAGCGCGGCGGACGCCGCGGCACCGAGGGTGGCCAGTCTTCGCCGGGGATGACGCATCACTGCCATGTGAGGGTTCCTCCTCAGTCGGTGGTGCGCGTGCTGTGGGGGGTGGTGCGGTCGATGCACGGCCCGCAGGGGTGACGGAGAGAACCAGCCAATGACAGGCGCATGTCAACAGCGGGCTTCTTCAACCGGGCATCAGCGAAAGATTGAGGGTTGCACAGGAATTGCACAAGGGCCCTGCACGAACGAAACAGCCCCGCCACGCCCCCGACATATGCGGACGGAGACCCGCAACGGTTCCCCGACCCGCCGGCACGGCACGACACGACACAGCACGGCACGGCACGGCACGGCACCTGACGGGAGCGGTGACCAGTGCGCGCAGGCGCACGGGGTCTCTCCTCCATCGGTGGTGGAGCTGCGGCGGCACTCCCCCGTGGGTGCCGCCGCAGGACTGTGGTGCGTCACGCGGCCTGCCGGCCCGCAACCGTCCGGCCACCGTGAGGACGCCGCCGACGCGGTACGCCGTGACGAACTCCTGCGCTCGCCCGACGAGTTGGTCCGCCGTGAACAGCCGTCCGACCGGATGGACCGCGGCCGGGCCGGTGTGCGGCCCAGAAGCCGTGGGGTCCGGTCGGCAGGTCCGCTGGCGATGGCTGCCGGGGTTCCGACGCGGTGCCCACATGGTCGGATATCGGCCACGGACGCCGGTAGAGCGGTGGGAATCGATGGGACATGATGGGACGCGGGACACGTCAACACGCCCGTGACGGGCGGGAGTAGGCGAGGGAGGACACGGGGTGGCGGGACAGGACGAGACCTCGCGGGCCGGGGGGTCCGCCCGGGAGGCCGAACTGCTCACCGAACAGTTGCGGCTCCTGCGCCGCCGCCACGGGATGACCCTGGCCACGCTGGCCAACCGGACGAGTTACAGCAAGTCCTCCTGGGGCCGCTACCTCAGCGGCAAGGCGCTGCCGCCCCGGCAGGCCGTGCACGAGTTCGCCCGGGCCGTGGGCGTCAGACCCGACCGGCTGCTCCTCATGCTGGAGATCGCCGAGCATGCGCAGCCTGAGGTGCGGAGCCCGGAGGCCGCCGGGTCCGAGCAGGCGGACGGGCCGGACGGGGCCGCCGAGCCCACCGGGAACGAGGCGCCGGCCCCGCGGGACACCGGGCCCGCGGAGCCGACGGAGCACGTGGTGGCCGCCGAGCGCGTGGGCGCCGATACCCCGCCCGCGACCGGAACGACCGGGACATCGCCCGTAGCGCCCGCCTCGGTACCCACGGCGGACCCGGAACCGGACCCAGGCCCGGACCCGGACCCGGGTTTGGCCGTCGGCCGGGCCGGAAGAGAGGAGCCGCAGCGGCCCGCGCCCCGTGCCGCTCGCCGAAGACCCCGGCGGTGGAGCCTGTTGCTCGGAGCCGCCACCGGGGTGGGCATGGCCACGGGCCTGCTCGGCGGGATGCTCATCTCCCCGCCGGTGAGCCAGAGCGAACCCCAGACGAAGGGCACCGTCGTGCGGTGCACCGGCTTCGAGTGCCGCGGCAAGGACGCCCAGCGCATGGAGTGCCACATCGGGGTGTGGACGGCAGCCGCGGAAAGGGTGGACGGCCTGTACCTCGAACTGCGCTACAGCCCCCGGTGCGGAGCCGCGTGGGCGCGCATCACCGAGGGCGAGGTCGGGGACACCGCGCGGGTCGAGGGGAAGGAGAAGCTCTCGGCCGAGCGCTCCATCTCCTACGACCGGGACACCTACTCGCCCATGATCGAGGCGCCCTATCCCGCCGCCGTACGGGCCTGCGTGGTCCCGGCCGACGGCGGCGCGGAGGTCTGCACCCCGCACGGTGGCCCCTCACCGCTGCCCGCCGCGGTCACGGACGAGCGCAAGCCGTAGCCGGCCCGCCCCGGGGGCGGGATTCCGGCCGGTCCGGCGAGACCCGCCGGGGCCGGCTGCCCGCGATGGTCGCGCCGCCCGCCGTCACCGCACCGCATCGGATCGCTTTGCCGAAGCGGCAAGTTGCCGTGCCGTTCCTGGGACATCGGGTGAGACTGGCGAACACACCGGCAGAGCGCACCCCGACCCGATGAGGAGCCCGATGAGTGCGACCGACGCAGCGGTCACCTTCTGGGACGGCGTCCACGCGGCCCGTCCGCAGACCGCCTCCCCCCGCCCCAACGCCCGGCTCGTCGAGACGGCGACGGACCTGCCGCCCGGCGACGCACTCGACCTGGGATGCGGCAACGGCGGCGACGCCCTCTGGCTCGCGGGACGCGGGTGGCGGGTCACGGCCGTCGACCTGTCGGCCGTGGCGGTGCAGCGGCTCACGGAGCGCGCGGCGCGGGCCGGCCTGGGCGCACAGCTCACCGCCCGGCGCCACGACCTGGGCCGGTCGTTCCCGGCGGGCCGCTTCGACCTCGTGACCGCCCACTACCTGCACACCCCCTACGACCTCGACCGGGCCGCCGTCCTGCGCCGGGCCGCGCAGGCGCTGCGCCCGGGTGGCCGGCTGCTGGTCGTCGACCACGGATCGACGGCGCCCTGGTCGTGGGACCAGGACCCCGAGGTCCGGTACCCGAGTCCGTCGGAGGTCGCGGACGGCCTGGCCCTGGATCCGGCGACCTGGACGGTCGACCGCGCCGACGCGCCGCGCCGCACGGCCACCGGACCGGACGGGAACACCGCCGAAGTCACCGACCACGTCCTGCTCGTACGCCGCACCGGCTGACCCGGCGACCGTCCGGCCCGGCCGACCCCTCGGGTCGGCCCCTTGGGACGTTCCCTCCGGACGACCGCTCCGGACGGCCCCTCCGGACGGAACCCGCGGACGGCCCCATCCACCTCGCCGACCGATCCACTCCGCCCCGCCCCGCCGACCGACCCGTTCCCGCCCCACCGGCCGATCCACGCCGACCCCGCCGGCCGATCCATGCCGCACCTCCGGACTGCCCGCCCCGCCCCGCCGACCGACCCGTTCCCGCCCCGCCGTCGGATCCGTTCCGCCCCGCCGGACGGCCTGCACCGCGCCGGACGGCACCGCGCCGGACGGCACCTGCGAAGGAGACCTCCATGCCCCCGCCTACCACCCCTCACCGCCGACGCAGGGACGCCCCGCCGCCCCGGACGGCGAACACCGAGGCCGACGTCCTGCGCGGCTTCCTGGACTACCTCCGGACGTCGATGGCGGCCAAGGTCGACGGCGCCCCCGAACCCGCGGTCCGGACCGCCGCGGTCCCCTCCGGCACGAACCTGCTCGGCCTGCTGCACCACCTCACCTGGGTGGAACGCGCGACGTTCCTCGGGGAGAAGGTCACCGACTGGCAGGCCACCTTCCGTGCCCCCGAGGAGGACGGCGTCGCCGAGGTCGTCGCCCGCTACCGGGAGATCGTCGACCGGGCGAACGCCGTGCTCGACGCCTGCACCGACCTCTCCGCGCCCCTCCCCGGACGCTCCTCACCCAGCACCCGATGGGCCCTCACCCACCTGATCGAGGAGACCGGCCGCCACGCCGGTCACGCGGACATCCTCCGCGAGCTGATCGACGGGGCGACCGGGCGCTGAGGACAGGGACCGCCGGACACGGAGGACCGGGCTGCGGCAGCCGTGCCGCCCGGACGGCGGTCACGCGCCGCCGCGCGGGCCGAAACCCTGCCGAGGGCACCTCACTTGAGGTAGGCGAGCACCGCCAGCACCCGTCGGTTGTCGGCCTCCGACGGCGGCAGGTCCAGCTTGGTGAAGATGTTCGACGTGTGCTTGATGACCGCGCGTTCGGTGATCACCAGTTCCTGGGCGATCGCCGCGTTCGAGCGCCCCTCCGCCATCAGGCCCAGGACCTCGCGCTCGCGCGGGGTGAGGCGGGAGAGCGGGCCGTCTCGGTGGTGGTCCTTGGCGAAGAGCTTGGCGACGACGTCGGGGTCCATCGCGGTGCCGCCGGCCGCGACGCGGCGCACCGCGTCCACGAAGCCGTCGGGGTCGAACACCCGGTCCTTGAGGAGGTAGCCGATGCCTCCGGTGCCGTCGGCGAGGAGTTCGCGGGCGTAGAGCTGCTCCACGTACTGGGACAGGACCAGGACCGGCAGGCCGGGGAGCCGGCGCCGGGCCTCCAGGGCGGCCCGCAGGCCCTCGTCCGTGAACGACGGCGGGAGCCGGACGTCGACGACGGCGACGTCCGGCTCGTGCGCGAGGAGGGCCTGGAGGAGTCCGGGCCCGCTGTCCACCGCGGCGACCACCTCGAAGTCGTAGGACTCCAGGAGGCGGACGAGGCCGTCCCGCAGCAGGAAGAGGTCCTCGGCTAGGACAACGCGCACGGCAGCTCCATGGTGAGGGTGGTCGGTCCGCCCGGCTTGCTGGTGATGGCGAGGACCCCGTCGAAGGCGGCGAGCCGGCGCTCGATGCCGCGCAGGCCGGTGCCCCGCGAGGGGTCGGCGCCGCCCCGGCCGTCGTCCACGACCTGGCCCCGCAGCGCACCGCCCTCGTACCAGAGGTCGATGCTCACGGTGTCCGGCTCGGCGTGCTTGGCGGCGTTGGTCAGGGCCTCGGCGACCGCGAAGTACATCGCGGACTCCACCGGCGCCTCGGGCCGGCCGGGCAGGTCGGCGTTGACGGTGACGTCGAGCGGGCTGTCCATGGCCAGGGCGCGCACCGCGTCGGCGAGGCCGCGGTCGGCGAGGACCGGCGGGTGGATGCCCCGGACGAGGTCGCGCAGTTCCGTGAGGGCGTCGGCGGAGGCCTTGCGGGTGTCGGCCAGGATGGCGCGGACCGCCTCCGGGTCCTTGCTGAGAAGCTGCTCGGCGACGCCCAGGTTCATGCCGAGGGCCACCAGGCGGGCCTGGGCCCCGTCGTGCAGGTCGCGCTCGATGCGGCGGAGTTCGGCCGCCGAGCTGCTGACGGCGTCGCTGCGGCTGTCGGTGAGCCGGCGCACGCGCTGTGCGGTGGGGCTCGGAGCCAGCAGGGTGCGGGCCAGGGCGGCGTGGGCGCGCAGCAAGGGGGGCCCGGTGACGAGGCCGGCGCCGAGGACGACGACGCCGAGCGCGACGCAGTACCAGGCGGAGGCCAGATCGTCGATCCGCACCCACAGGTAGTAGTTGGAGCCGGCGTCGGCGATGGGACGGTAGATCGCGGGCATCAGGAGGCCGCCGATCCCGCACACGACGAGCGACAGGGGCATCAGGGCGAGGACCACGCCGGCCACCGGGTTGACCAGCATCCAGGCCAGGTCGCGCCAGGTCGCGGGGTCGGTGAGGACCCAATGGGTGCGCTGCCACTGGCCCTTGAGCCCCGGCGCGGCGGCGGGGGCGGGCAGGTACGGCTGCTCGATGGCCTGCCCCGACCAGCTCTCCGCGGTCCGGCGGGAGGTGTTGACGACGGCCCGTACGGCGACGGCGAGGGCCGGGACGAGCAGGACTCCCAGGCCGACACCGACGAGCGAGACCGCCGTCACGAAGAGGCAGAAGAGGACGAGTTCGGCGAGCGCGAGCCCGAGAACGGGCACTCCCCTGCCGATGGCGCGCGTTCCTGCGCGGAGGTCCAGGTCCATCACGGTCGTCCCCATCCCCTCGGTGCACGGCTCCCTGCCGCGGCGACCCCTTGAGTCTTCCTCCCCGCGAGGCCGTGCGCAGGGGACGTACCTGGCGTCCTCGACGGTGTAGTCAGGTACACCACCGGACGCCACCGAGGTGTCTGTCCCGTGTCCGCCGCGCTGCCTTGACTGGACGCATGACGATGCGACTGCGCCGGCGACCGGAAGGGCGCCCGCGACGGCGACGGCCGGCGGAACGGCGCCTGCGACGGCGACTGCGGCGCCTGCTCCTGCCGCTGTGCGTGCCGCTGATCCTGTCGGCCGGCTCGGGCCCCGGCCCCGCGCCCGCGACGGCGGCGCCCAGGATGGAAGCGCCCAGGACGGAGGCCGCTCCCGCTTCCCGGCTCCCGGCCGCCGACGCGCCGTCGGGACTCGCCGGGGCCGTGGACGCGCTGGTGCGCCGGCAGCTCGACGAGTACCGCATCCCCGGCGCGTCGGTGGTGGTCCTGGAGCGCGGTCGGCCGGCCCTTACGCGGGGGTACGGCGTCGCCGACGCGGCGGCCGGAACCCCCGTCGACCCGCGGCGCACCGGCTTCTTCCTGGCATCGGACGCCAAGCTGTTCACCGCCGTCGCGGTCCTGCAGCAGATCGAACGCGGCCGATTGGACCTGACGGCCGACGTCAACCGCTACCTGACGGCATTTCAGGTCGAGGACACGTATCCGGGGCACCCCGTGACGGTACGCGATCTCCTCACCCACACGGCGGGCTTCGACAACAACATCATCGGCCGCGCGGTCACCCGGCCCGAGGACGTACGCCCGCTCGGCGAGAGCCTGGCGGCGCACCAGCCGCGCCGGGTGCGCCCGCCGGGCGAGGTCGCCAGCTACGACAACTACGGTGTGGCGCTGGCCGGTCACCTGGTCGAGACGGTGACGGACACCCCGTTCGCCACGTACCTGGAGCGCTCGGTGCTGCGTCCGCTCGGCATGACGCGGACCAGCTTCGCGCAGCCGCACTCCCCCACGATCGCCGCGCACCTCGCCCGCGGTCACCGGCCGGACGGCGAGGGCCAGCGGGTCCAGGACGGGCAGTACGGCGACTGGTCCCCGACCGGCGCGGGCGCGGTCAGCACCGCGGCCGACATGGGCCGGCTGCTGGGCGCGCTGCTCGACGGCGGCGGCCCGGTGCTGACGGCACGCTCGGCCGAGGCCCTGATGACGCGGCAGTTCGGGAACGACCACCGGCTGCCCGGCCTCGGCTACATCTTGGAGGAGCGCGTGCGGGGCGGGCAGCGGCTGCTGGTCAAGGACGGCGACCTGCCCGGCTTCCACGGCAACCTGGCCCTGCTCCCGGACCGGGACGCGGCGGTGTACGTCGTCTACAACGGCGACGGCGAGGACGGTTCCGCCGCCTACGCGGGGCAGCAGGTCGTGGACCGCTTCGCCGACCACTTCGGCACCGCCGCCGGCGCCCGCCGCCCCGTCTCCCGGGCCGACGTCACGCCGTACGAGGGCGAGTACCGTTCCACGCGCACCAGTTCCTCGGAGCTGACCCGGGTCAGCGCGCTGATCGGCTCGGTCCGGGTGACCGCGGGCGAGGGCGCAACGCTGACCACGACCGGGCTCTCCCGCGACCCGGGGGTGCGCGAGCGGCACTGGGTGCAACTGAGCCCGGGGCTGTTCCAGGAGAAGGGCGGCCAGGACCGGATCGCGTTCCGCGGCGGGCGCCTGTCGGTCGCCTCCGACGCCTCCGTCTCCTACGAGCGGCTGCCCTGGTACCTCTCCCCGGTGCTGCACCAGCAGGTGCTGCTCGGCTCGCTGGCGTTCCTCGCGCTGCAGGTGCTCACGCTGCCGGTGCTCGCTTTTGTGCGCCGCCGCTCCCCGGGCACGCCGCCCGGTGCACGCGCCGCCGGGCTGTTGCTGTGGGCCACCGGTGCGCTGATCACCACGGCGGTGGTCTGCTTCCTGCTCCTGTCCGCCGACCCGAACGCCCTCAACCGCACGATCATCGTGGGCGACTCGCCACTGCTGAGGGCGGTCCCGGCACTGACCGGAGTCGCGCTGGCGACCACCGGCGCCATGATCGTGTGTACGGTCCTGTCCTGGCGGCGGCGCTGGTGGACGCTGACCGGGCGGCTCCACTACACGTGCGGCACGCTGGCGGCGGTGGTGTTCCTGGGGGTGGCCGCCTTGTACCGGCTGGTGGCGTGAGGCGGCGGCGAGGCCGTCGGCCGACGACCACAGGAGGACCGACGGGAACTGCCCGTCCGAGCGCACCGCGTCCCGGACGGGCAGTTCATCGGCCCGGTGGCTCACCTCACCCGGCCTTCTTGCGCCGTGCCCAGCGCTGCCCGATCGGGCGATCACGAAGGCCGCCGGAACGATGGCGACCTCCCTGATGCCGAAGAGCGGTTCGGACGCCTCGAAGCGCACGATCAGCAGCCCCGCATGGACACCTATCGCCACCAGGGCGCCGGCCAGGTCACTTGTCGTACTTCGCGCCGGAGGTCCAGACTCCCGCCAGGTGATCAAGATCGACGGATCACCCGCTACACGTTGAAGCGGAATGTCTGCGAGCCGATCCTGACCTGCGGCGGAGCACGCTCCATGGCTCTGACCTGGGATTTCCTCGTTGACATACGTTGGCTCCCGACGGCCGTTTACGGGTGTCCCGCGGACTGGCTGCGGACTGGCCGGGCGGGCGGAGGCCGAGAAATCCATGGCGCACCGGCGGGACCGGCAAGGAGACTGCCCAGGTGAGCGACCGCTACCCCTGCCCGTGCTGCGGGCACCGCGTGCTGGACGCGATGCCCGGCTCGTACGAGATCTGCCCCGTCTGCTTCTGGGAGGACGACGGGGTCCAGTTCCGCTGGCCGACCATGGCCGGCGGCGCGAACAAGGTCTCTCTGATCGAGGCCCAGCGTAACTACCAGGACTTCGGCGCCTGCGACGAGCACGGCCGCCGGTTTGTCCGCTCGCCGACCGAGGACGAGCCGCTCGCCCCCGCTTGGCGCCCCATCGATCTGACACGGGACTCCTTCGAGGACTGGACGGCCGAGGACCGCGCCCCGTGGCCCGACGACCGCTCGGTGCTCTGCTGGTGGCTCCCCACCTTCTGGCGCCGGGACCCGCAAGAGCTTCGACCGGAGCGAGCGGGCGGTCCGCAGCGCGAACGAGACCCCGCGTGTTCCGCTCCGGGACATCGTGGAAGGCACCGTGGAGGGGGTGTTCGAAGCCCTGACCCCGGGGCTGCTGCTCGCGGGGCCGTCGGGCAGCCTCATCCGCGCCGACCACTACGTCGACGCCGCCGACGGCGTTCCCGTCGTGATGCCCAAAGACCTGACGGGGAACGGCTTCAGCACGGCAAGCATCCGATACATCAGCGAGCGACAAGCCACGGAACTGAAGCGCTTCCGTCTCCTATGCGGCGACGTCGTCCTGGCGCGCCGCGGAGAGCTGGGGCGAGCCGCTGTCGTCCGCGAGGAGCAACACGGATGGGTGTGTGGCACCGGCTGCTTCGTGCTGCGTCCCCCTTCTGCACTCGACGCGGACTACTTCGCCGCGTACCTGCGCGGTCCGGAAGCACGGACGTGGCTGGAAACCCACTCCACGGGGAGCATGAAGATGAAGACCATCTCCCTCGGCGTTCTCGGCGATCTGCCCGTGGTGCTGCCCGACCTTGCAACCCAGCAAGCGATCGCCGGCACGATGGCTCAGTTGGACGAACACGAGCGCCTGTTGCGCGATCAGCTCGAGCTCACTCGGCGCATCCGCCACGGGGCGCTGGGCGGAGGCATCATCGCCACGCCGTAGCCACTTCCTGCGGCCGAGGCCGCCGCGAGCAACGTCCCAGCCTACGACGGCCTCCCGGCGGATCGGCACCCCATGTGCCCCTCTCGGGCTCACACTTCCGAGCCGCAGGAGGCCGCGGGCCTGGGGCACGGCGACGAACAGCCGACTGCTCGCGAGTTACCTGCGTTCGGTCTCCGTCCGCTGGACTGGGGGTGTCGTGGTGCGGGAGCAGGCTTGCTTCCACTCCAGCCCTTGGCCCGGCAGACGGTACGTGCCAGTTTCGCCGCGAACAGAGCCTTGGCCGACGCCCGGTCGCGCTCTCCGAGGGGTGCACCGACCGGGGACAGCGGCAAGGGCCACCCGGCTCTTGCCGCGTGCCGGTGCCGACCGGCCGCGCCCGCACCAACGTCGCCTGTTCCGTCCCGACCGGGGGGCCTGGCTCAGTGACGACAACCGACAATTCAGTAGTGATAGCGGGCCGCGAGGATCACAATCTCCTTGTCTGTGACCAGGTAGACCAGGCGATGCTCGTCGTCGATCCGCCGCGACCAAGCACCTGGCAAGTGGTACTTGAGCGGCTCGGGCTTACCGATTCCGGTGAAGGGGTCGCGTTTGACATCCTCGATGAGCTTGTTGATCCGAGCGAGCATCTTGCGGTCGTTCTTGAGCCAGGACGTGTAGTCCTCCCAGCCCTGATCTTCGAAGACGAGCCTCACTCAGCACCCTCACTGGCCGCATCCGGCGAGTCGGGGTCGATCAGCTCTCGCTCTGCCACATTGATGTTGGCCAGGGCGTTCTCGTAGGCCTTGAGCAACCGGCGAGCGTTCGCCGGCGAGCGCAGCAGGTACGAGCCCTCACGCAATGCCGCATAGTCCTCGGCCGAGACGAGCACGGCATTGCCGTGCTTGGAAACGATCTCGATGGCCTCGTGGTTGTCGTTGACCTTCTTGATCAGCGGAAAGAGAGCCTTGCGGGCTTCGCTCGCAGTTATGGACATGACCTCACCCTTTCCGGCAGTGGTACCGAATAACGTACCACTCTCACTGCTCATGGCCAGAGCAGACGCCCGGCGAAGGAGCAGACATCCCAGCACCGCCCCGCCCGGGCAACAGCAAGGGGCCGGCCCCAAAAGAGACCAACCCCTTGCCACCTGCGAGCTTGACGAAGCCCTTAGCTTAAAGTGAGCAATCAATCACACGTTGAAGCGGAACTCCACCACGTCGCCGTCCTGCATCACGTAGTCCTTGCCCTCCATGCGGGCCTTGCCCTTGGCACGGGCCTCGGCGACGGAGCCGGCCTCGACGAGGTCGGCGAAGGAGATGACCTCGGCCTTGATGAAGCCCTTCTGGAAGTCGGTGTGGATGACACCGGCGGCCTCGGGGGCGGTGGCGCCGCGCTTGATGGTCCAGGCGCGGGATTCCTTGGGGCCGGCGGTCAGGTAGGTCTGCAGGCCGAGGGTGTTGAAGCCGACGCGGGCGAGGGTGGCCAGGCCGGGCTCCTGGGCGCCGACGGACTCCAGGAGTTCCATGGCGTCCTCCTCGTCCAGCTCGGCCAGGTCGGCCTCCAGCTTGGCGTTGAGGAAGATCGCCTCGGCGGGGGCGACCAGGGCGCGCTGCTCGTTCTTGAAGTCCTCGTCGGTCAGCTCGTCCTCGTCGACGTTGAAGACGTAGAGGAAGGGCTTGGTGGTGAGCAGGTGCAGGTCGTGGAGGAGCTCGGCGCGCTCGCTGCCCTGGACGATGCCGTGGGCGAAGAGGGTGTCGCCCTTCTCCAGGAGGTCCTTGGCCTCCTCGACGGCCTTGACCTTGGGCGCGATGTCCTTCTTGATCCGCGACTCCTTCTGGAGGCGGGGCAGGACCTTCTCGATGGTCTGGAGGTCGGCGAGGATCAGCTCGGTGTTGATCGTCTCGATGTCGTCCTTGGGCGAGACCTTGCCGTCGACGTGGACGACGTTCTCGTCCTTGAAGGCGCGGATGACCTGGCAGATCGCGTCGGACTCGCGGATGTTCGCGAGGAACTTGTTGCCCAGGCCCTCGCCCTCGGACGCGCCGCGCACGATGCCCGCGATGTCGACGAAGTCGACGGTGGCCGGGAGGATCTTCTGGGAGCCGAAGATCTTCGCCAGCTCGGCCAGGCGGGCGTCGGGGACACCGACCACGCCGACGTTGGGCTCGATCGTGGCGAACGGGTAGTTGGCCGCCAGCACGTCGTTCTTGGTCAGGGCGTTGAACAGGGTCGACTTGCCGACATTCGGCAGACCGACGATTCCGATCGTGAGCGACACGTTGCGACTTCCCGTTACGTGAGGATGAGGGTGACGAGGACCCGGCGACTGGGCTTGCGTGGGCCGATCCACCAGTCTACGGCGTGCCCGCGCGCGGCCCGGCGCTACGTCGAACGCCTGGACAGTGGCGGCCCCCGGCGTGTCAGGCGGGCTATTCGGCACATAAACCGACCACAGTTGGTCCGGTGGAGCAACCCAGGACGCGCCCCCCGCAGCCCGCACCGCGACGTGACGAGCCGCCCAGGCCCCCGGTCCCCCCACAGGCGGGACGGGCGGCGGGCGGCGGTGTGGTGCGCTCGCCACGACCCGACCGCGCCCCGGAGCGGCGCAAGGACGCCCAGGGTCGGCCGGGCCCCCAGAGCAGGCCCGGCCCGCACGCGAAGTCGGGCACACAGGGGAAGCCGGCGAGGCAGGGGAGGCCGGGCACACAGGGGAAGCCGGCTGGTCAGGCCGGGCCGGGTGCGCCGGGCAAGCCCGGCGCGCAGGCTCGCCCCCGTGTGCAGGGGCAGGGCAGGACCGGTGCCGGTGCGCAGGTGCGGGTGCGTCCGGTGGACCGCCCGGCGGCGCTTCAGCGGCGACCGGTGGCGGGGCGCCGCCCCGGTGCGGCGATGGTCCGGCGGCTGCCCGATCCCCGGCTGACCGGGCTGGGCGGGGGCCTGTTCTGCGGCCTGGTGATGCTGGTGCTGGGCCTGATCGACGCGGCGCTGTTCGCCTCGCAGACCGCCTACGGGGTGATGTTCCTGCCGGTGAGCGCGCTGACGGCGCTGTGGGTGCGCCGGGGCGACCTGCTGACGGCGCCGGTGGTGGTGCCGATCGCGTTCGCGCTGGGCCTGGTGCCGCTCGTGGACACCGACGGCACCGGCGGAGCCGTCATGGGCATGGTGACGGGTCTCGCCACGCAGGCGGGCTGGCTGTACGGGGGGACCCTGATCGCGGGGACGATCGCGCTGGTCCGCAGGGTCCGGATGATCCGGCGGAGGAACGCGCGCAACCGGTCGCAGGGCTGACGCACAGAGGCGAGCTGAACCAGCGGAGCGGTGGAACCGGCCGAGCGGGCGGAACCAGCCGAGCGGGCGAGCGACCGGAACGAGCGGAAGGGCAGATCGGGCGGCCCGAGCAGGGCGAGCGGACCGAGCAGAGCGAGCGGACCGACGTGAACGGATGGGACGGCTGAAGGCTCGCGGACACGAGCGGGCCCGTCCTCGGCCGCCCGCGTCCGCGCACGTGGGCGGCCCGCAGGCGCGCCGCCCACGTGCGGACGAAGACCTCCCGAGCGAGGTTCCGGGCCCTGAGGGTCCGGGTCCCGAGGGTCCGGGCCCTGAGGGTCCGGCTCCAGAGGGCCCGGAGGGCGGGCACCACGGGAGGCCAGGGCAGTCCCGGCCCCGCACGGCCCGAGCGGCGGCCCCCGGCCCTACGAGCCCGTCGCCGCCCGCAGGGCCGCGCCCACGATGCCCGCGTTGTTCTGCAGGCTCGCCGGGACGACCTCGGCCCTGATGCCCTTGATGTGGTGCAGGAACTTGTCGGCCTTGCGGCTCACGCCGCCGCCGATGACGAACAGCTCCGGGGAGAACAGCATCTCCACGTGGGCCAGGTACTTCTGCACCCGGTGGGCCCACTTCTCCCACGACAGGTCGTGGTCCTCCTTGGCCTTGCTGGACGCCCGCTTCTCGGCCTCGTGGCCGTTGAGTTCCAGGTGGCCGAGTTCGGTGTTGGGGACCAGGACGCCGTCCACGAAGACGGCGCTGCCGATACCGGTGCCGAGGGTCAGCAGGATGACGGTGCCCCGGCGGTGGCGGCCGGCGCCGAAGTGCATCTCGGCGAGCCCGGCCGCGTCCGCGTCGTTGACCAGCGTCACGGGCAGGCCGCCGAGGCGGTTGCCGAACAGGATGCGGGCGTCGGTGTCGATCCAGCTCTTGTCGACGTTGGCCGCGGAGCGCACTGTGGTGCCGCCCTCCACCACGCCGGGGAAGGTGATGCCGACCGGGCCGGTCCAGCCGAAGTGCTCGACGACCTCCTTGACGCCGTCGGCCACCGCGTCCGGGGTGGCCGGGTGCGGGGTCAGGACCTTGTGGCGTTCCTGCGCCAGGTCCCCCTTGTCCAGGTCGACCGGGGCGCCCTTGATCCCGGATCCGCCGATGTCCACGCCGAAGATCTCCATGGATCCACGGTACTCACCGCGGCCGGTGGTGCCGCGTCATCCGGCCGCGCCGGGCCGGATGACGCGGCACCGTCGTCATTCGGCCGCGTCGGTGGCGGCGGCCCGCCGCTCCGCCACGAGCGCGGCGGCTTCCTCGCGCAGGTCGCGGCGGAGCTCCTTGGGCAGGGAGAAGACGATGGACTCCTCAGCGGCCCGGACGATCTCCACGTCCTCGAAACCACGCTGCGCCAGCCACTCCAGGACCTGCTCGACCAGCACCTCCGGCACCGAGGCGCCCGAGGTGAGGCCGACGGTGGTGACGCCCTCCAGCCAGCTCTCGTCGATCTCGTCGGCGAAGTCCACCAGGTGGGCGTCGCGGGCGCCCGCCTGCAGGGCGACCTCGACCAGACGCTTGGAGTTGGAGGAGTTGCGGGAGCCGACGACGATCACCAGGTCGGCGTCCGCGCCCATCTGCTTGACGGCGAGCTGGCGGTTCTGGGTGGCGTAGCAGATGTCGTCGCTGGGCGGGGAGATCAGCTGGGGGAACTTGTCCTTGAGGGCGTCGACGGTCTCCATCGTCTCGTCGACGGAGAGCGTGGTCTGGGAGAGCCAGACCACCTTGGAGGGGTCGCGGACCTCGACCTTGGCGACGTCCTCGGGGCCGTCGACCAGCTGGATGTGGTCGGGGGCCTCACCGGAGGTGCCGATGACCTCCTCGTGGCCCTCGTGACCGATCAGGAGGATGTCGTAGTCCTCCTGGGCGAACCGGACCGCTTCCTTGTGGACCTTGGTGACCAGCGGGCAGGTGGCGTCGATGGTGGCGAGGCGGCCGCGTTCGGCCTCCTCGTGGACGACGGGCGCCACACCGTGCGCGGAGAACATCACGATGTTGCCCGGCGGGACCTCCTCCGTCTGTTCGACGAAGATGGCGCCCTTCTTCTCCAGGGTCTGCACGACGTACTTGTTGTGCACGATCTCGTGCCGGACGTAGACGGGGGCCCCGTACTGCTCCAGGGCCTTCTCGACGGCGATCACGGCGCGGTCCACACCCGCGCAGTAGCCACGGGGGGCGGCGAGCAGGACACGGCGGCCAGGCGAAGCGGTCATGCCTCCCATCGTAAGGGCCCGGCTCGGAGGCCCTGCGGTCACGGTGCGTTGTCGGTGGCGCGCACTACCCTCGCGGCATGGCTGTCAACACGTCTGCGGAAGCTCCCATCCCGGTCGGGGAGGTGTCGCGGCTCATCGGCGGGTGGATCGACCGGCTGGGCGCGGTGTGGGTGGAGGGGCAGATCACCCAGCTGTCCCGGCGGCCGGGCGCGGGGGTGGTCTTCCTGACGCTGCGGGATCCGTCGTACGACATCTCGGTGGGGGTGACCTGCTACCGGCAGGTGTTCGACGCGGTCGCCGACGTGGTGAGCGAGGGCGCGCGGGTGGTGGTGCACTGCAAGCCGGAGTGGTACGCCCCGCGCGGGCAGTTGTCGCTGCGCGCCGCCGAGATCCGGCCGGTGGGGGTCGGGGAGCTGCTGGCGCGGCTGGAGCAGCTGAAGAAGTCGCTGGCGCGGGAGGGGCTGTTCGCGCCGGAGCGGAAGAAGCCGCTGCCGTTCCTGCCGCAGATGATCGGGCTGGTGTGCGGGCGGGCGTCGGCTGCGGAGCGTGACGTGCTGGAGAACGCGCGGCACCGCTGGCCGGCCGTGCGGTTCGAGGTGCGCAACGTGCCGGTGCAGGGCGTGCACGCGGTGCCGCAGGTGGTGCAGGCGGTGAAGGAGCTCGACGCGGACGACGCCGTCGACGTGATCATCGTGGCGCGGGGCGGGGGCAGCGTGGAGGACCTGCTGCCGTTCTCCGACGAGCAGTTGGTGCGGGCGGTGGCGGCCTGCCGCACACCGGTGGTGTCGGCCATCGGACACGAACCGGACAACCCGCTCCTGGACCACGTGGCGGACCTGCGGGCCTCCACGCCGACGGACGCGGCGAAGAAGGTCGTGCCGGACGTCGGCGAGGAGTCCGAGCGGGTACGGCAGCTCCGGGACCGCGCACGGCGGTGTGTGCACGCGCTGCTGGACCGGGAGGAACGCGGGCTGGCGCACGCGCTGGCCCGGCCGTCGATACAGGACCCGCACCGGATGGTGGACGCCCGGGAGGACGAGGTGACGTCGTTGCTGGACCGCGCCCGGCGGTCGCTGCGGCACCAGCTGGACCGGGCGGAGTCGGAAGTGACGCACACGCACGCCCGGGTGGTCGCCCTCTCCCCCGCGGCGACCCTGCGGCGGGGGTACGCCGTGCTCCAGCGTCCGGACGGGCACGCGGTGCGCGCCCCGGACGAGGTCGCACCGGGCGAGGAGCTGCGGGCACGGGTGTCCGAGGGCGAGTTCACGGTTCGGGTCGAGCCGTAGGGGTCGATACGTAGGGTGGGCGGATGAGCGGCGAGACGGAGCGGACGGCGGCGGTGGGCGCATGAGCGGCAAGACGGAGCAGGCGGCGGCGGGTGAGGCCGCCCTCGGGTACGAGCAGGCCCGGGACGAGCTGATCGAGGTGGTGCGGCGTCTGGAGACGGGCGGCACGACGCTGGAGGAGTCCCTCGCGCTGTGGGAGCGGGGCGAGGAGCTGGCCCGGGTGTGCCGGCGCTGGCTGGAGGGCGCGCGCGCCCGGCTGGACGCGGCACTGGCCGAGGAGGAGGCGGGAACGAGGACGGAGTCGGAGGGGGCCGGCGAGCCCGGACGCACCACGTGAAGCCGTGAAGTGGATCACTGAGTTCCGGGCATTGGTTGAACTTTGAACTTCCCGGGCGTACTGTCGTGTGCGTCGGCATTTCCGTGTAGTGCACACGGTTCCGACGTGCCCCTGCACGTACTCCCCACGAAGGTTCACGCATGTCTCTCGTTCTCGACCCGGCCGCCCAGGATCTGCTCTTCCGCGAGGCCCGCACGGCGAACACCTTCACCGACGAGCCGGTGACCGACGAGCAGGTCCAGGCGATATACGACCTGGTCAAGTACGGCCCGACCTCCATGAACCAGTCGCCGCTGCGCGTCACCCTGGTCCGTTCCGCGGAGGCCCGCGAGCGTCTGGCCGGCCACATGGCGGACGGCAACCGCGCCAAGACCCTCGCGGCCCCGCTGGTGGCGATCCTCTCGGCGGACAACGAGTTCCACGAGGAGCTGCCCCAGCTGTTCCCGCACTTCCCGCAGGCCAAGGACCTCTTCTCCGAGCGCCCGGTGCGCGAGGGCTCCGCCGCCCTGAACGCCGCCCTGCAGGCCGGGTACTTCATCCTCGGCGTGCGCGCCGCCGGTCTGGCGGCCGGCCCGATGACCGGCGCCGACTTCGAGGGCATCCGCAAGGAGTTCCTGGACGACGACCACACCCCGCTGATGGTCGTCAACATCGGCCGCCCCGGCCCGGACGCCTGGTTCCCGCGCAGCCCGCGCCTGTCCTACGAGCAGGTCGTGACGACGGTCTGAACCGACGGGAACGCCGGGACCACGGCACGACGGGACGGCTGGGCGACGGGACGGCTGGGCGACGGGACGGCTGGGCGACGGGATGACCGGATGACGGCCAGCAGCCTCAGGGCTGCATGGCCTCACGGCTTCGCGGCCTCACGACTTCATGGCCTTACGGGGTCATGACCTCACGGCTTCGTGGCCTTACAGGGTCATGACCTCACGGCTTCGTGGCCTCACGAGGCGCCGGCCCCGCAGCCCAGCGGGCCATCGGTCCGACAGCCCGACAGCCTCTTCCTCGCGCGGCGCGTGTGTATGACGACAGGGCCCCGACGCTGATCGCTGATCGCTGATCACGTCGGGGCCCTGTCGTCGTCCACTGCCGAGCCTGGCCGGACACCGCCGGGCCCGTGGATTCCGCCCGTCCGCAGGCCCCCGGCCGTCCACCGGCACCGCCTCCTCGGCGCACCGGGAGCTTCCGAGGCTCCCCGGCGTCACTCCGTGCGCAGGGCCTTCGCCATCTTCGTCAGCTGCCCGAAGGAGGCCGTCCCGGTCACGATGGTGGTCGAACCGTCGGGGTGCTCCAGGACCAGGGCGTCGTACTGACTGCCCTCGTAGCGCGCCCAGGTCTCGCCGTTGATCTCCTGCGTGACGTCGGTCCGCTCCGCCTTCTGCGTCTTGTCCTCGATGAACAGCGTGCGCTTCTGGGTCGACTGCTCGACCGCCACGTACTCGCCGTCCGGGGCGCGGTAGCCCAGGTGCCAGGCATCGCCCTCGTCGCCCCGGAACCGGACCGACGTGGCCTTCCAGGTGTCGGGCAGCCCCACGGGCGCCGCCACCGGGTAAGCGGCGGCACGGCGGGCGGTGAGCAGGTCGACCCGGTAGTCCACCCGCGGGAGGTCGGGCTCACCGTCGTCGTGCGGGATGAACAGCCAGACGAACCCGGCCACCAGCCCGATGAGACCCAGGGAAAGGATCATGTCCCGGGCCGACTTCTGCATGCTGTTCTTTCCTGCTGACACGCCCCCATCGTCGCAGGTCCCGGTCGCGCTCATCCGTGGGGGCCCCTGCTCATTCTGTTCACCCGGCGATAGAGTGCCCCGGAACCCTCATCCGGCCGTCGTCGTACAGAAAGGTGCGCTCCGATGACCGAACATCATCATTTGCCGTCCGAGCTCGATGTGCCCTCCGAGGCACCCGACCGCAACCTCGCCCTGGAGCTCGTACGGGTCACCGAAGCCGCGGCGATGGCCGCCGGCCGCTGGGTCGGGCGCGGGGACAAGAACGGGGCCGACGGCGCCGCCGTGCGTGCCATGCGGACGCTCGTCTCCACCGTGTCGATGAACGGCGTGGTCGTCATCGGCGAGGGCGAGAAGGACGAAGCCCCCATGCTGTTCAACGGGGAGCGCGTGGGCGACGGGACCGGCCCCGAGTGCGACATCGCCGTCGACCCGATCGACGGCACCACCCTCACCGCCAAGGGCATGACGAACGCCATCGCGGTGCTGGCCGCCGCGGAACGCGGCACGATGTTCGACCCGTCGGCCGTGTTCTACATGGACAAGCTGGTCACCGGGCCGGAGGCGGCCGACTTCGTCGACATCAACGCGCCGGTGAACGTGAACATCCGGCGGGTGGCCAAGGCGAAGCGGGTCACCCCTGAGGACGTCACCGTGGTGATCCTGGACCGGCCGCGGCACGAGGGCATCATCAAGGAGATCCGCGACACCGGGGCGCGCATCAAGCTGATCTCCGACGGTGACGTGGCGGGCTCCATCCTCGCCCTGCGCGAGGGCACGGGCATCGACCTGCTGCTGGGCGTGGGCGGCACCCCGGAGGGCATCATCTCGGCCTGCGCCGTGAAGTGCCTGGGCGGCACCCTGCAGGGCAAGCTGTGGCCCAAGGACGACGAGGAGCGGCAGCGCGCCATCGACGCCGGGCACGACCTGGACCGGGTGCTGACCACGGACGACCTGGTCTCCGGGGAGAACGTCTTCTTCGTGGCGACCGGCATCACCGACGGCGAGCTGCTGCGGGGCGTGCGGTACCGCTCCGAGACCGCGACGACCGACTCGATCGTGATGCGCTCCAAGTCGGGCACCGTGCGCCGGATCGACTCGGAGCACCGGCTGAGCAAGCTGCGGGCGTACAGCGCGGTGGACTTCGACCGGGCGAAGTGACTCCGTCGGTCGGACGGGAGGGGCGGGGGCGCGGGGTTCTTGTGCGGGCGCGGGTGCGTCGCGGTGCGGTGCGGTGCGCCGTTCCCCGCGCCCCCTTGGGCGGTTGTGCGGCCGTCCGCCGGGCCGGAAGCAGGGGCGTGCCGCCCGGTGGGCTGAGCGGGCGTCGGCCCCGTGCCGGTGCGTGGGGGTGCTGAGTGCGCAGTTCCCCGCGCCCCTGGACAGGCGGCCCACGCAGCCGCCAGGCAACAAGCAGCGTGGGACACGGCACCGCGGAGGGCCGACCGGGTTCCCCGTCTGCTGGTCCGGCGGGGTGGGGTGTGCGGGCTGCGGGCACCCCGACGATCGGGGCGGCGTGGGGGAGCGATGCCGGGTGGGCGGCCTCCGGGTGGGGAGGGCGCCCTTCTCCTGTGGGCCGGTGGTCAGCCGGCCGCGGCTATGCGGCCGGTCTGGCGGGTGGCCTGGAGTTCCATGTCGCGGCGCCGGCGGCGGGCCAGGACCACGCGGCGCTCGGCGGCGGTCAGGCCGCCCCAGACGCCGTAGGGCTCCGGCTGGAGCAGGGCGTGTTCACGGCACTCGACCATCACGGGGCAGCGGGCGCAGACGCGCTTGGCCGCGTCCTCGCGGGAGAGCCGGGCGGCGGTGGGCTCTTTCGACGGGGCGAAGAACAGCGCGGCCTCGTCACGGCGGCACACCGCCTCGGTGTGCCAGGGCGCGTCCTGATCCCTGTCTCGCGCGGGCCCCCGCTGGGCCGGGACGGCGGCTACCTGCAGGGACGAATGCGGCGGTTGCAGCACGGTCTACTCCTGACGACGGCTTCGCGAGCGAGACACGATGCAGCAAGGCTTACCCGATGTACGCACGCCTATGCACTGAGTTCCGAACCGCCGTGGCAGGCACGGGAATTCACCGGTGAGTGCCTTGATTCCGCCGGACCCGTCCGGTCCGTTTCCGTCGGGTTCGCGGGCGTCAACGGTCGGAGCGCCCGCGCAAACCCTTGTCCACCGAGCGCTGTACGCGGTCCAGGATGTCCGCCACCAGCTTGCCGCGCCTGGGCCGCGCCTCGATGTTGCCCAGCACCGCCCAGCCGTCCACGTAGACCGCCGGGGCCTGCGGGTCCTCCGCGTCGAGCGAGGCCACCTCGAAGTTGCCGAACACCCCGCCGCCGGTGCCGCGCAGCGAGACGTTCTCCGGCACCCGGACCTCGACGTTGCCGAAGACGGAGTACGCCTTGATCACGACCTGCTGGTGGTCGAAGAGGGCCTCGCTGAGGTCGATCTCGACGTTGCCGAAGACCGCGTACACGTGGATGCGGCGGCCGGCGCGCCAGCGGCCCTTGCGGACGGCGGCGCTGAACACCGCGACGACGTTGTCGTCCGGGTCGGGCGGGATCGCGCCGGCGGTGGGCCTGCTCGGCGCCGTCGGGTGCGGACGGGACGGCCGGCCCGCCGGGAGGTCGCGGACGAACACCTCCAGCTCCCGCACGGTCTTCGCGGCCAGCACGCCCTCCACCCGCTCGGCGTGCTCGTCAGGCGTCAGCCGGCCCTCCGCGAGGGCGTCGCGCAGGAGATCGGCGATGCGGTCACGGTCGGCGTCCGAGGCCCGCAGCTCGGCGGTCTGCGGAGTGCGGTCCTGCTGCTGGGGGTGCTTGTGAAGGTCCACCGGAGCAGCCTACCCAGACGCGATAGATCGCGACCACCCCCCGCGACGAACTCGCCGCCCTCCCGCCGTCCACACTCGCCCTACACCCGCCCCGCACCCGCCTCCGCGCGCACCCCGCACCCGCCCCACACCCACCTCCGCACGCACCCCGCACCCACCCCTGCGGACCCTCCGGTCATGCGCGGACAACTGAGGACAACCTCACAGACGCGCCGCCCGCGGCACGTCCTACGCTGGTGGCGCCCGCCGATGGAGGCGGGCGGCCGTCTGTCGAGTGAGGAATGGGCGAGATGCCTGAGTTCGAGTACGCCGATCTGCTCCCCACGGGAGAGGACACCACCCCCTACCGGCTGGTGACCTCCGAGGGTGTCTCCACCTTCGAGGCCGACGGGCGGACCTTCCTCAAGGTGGAGCCGGAGGCGCTGCGCAGGCTGGCCGAGGAGGCTATCCAGGACATCCAGCACTTCCTGCGGCCCGACCACCTCGCCCAGCTCCGCCGCATCATCGACGACCCGGAGGCCAGCTCCAACGACAAGTTCGTCGCGCTGGACCTGCTGAAGAACGCCAACATCGCGGCGGCCGGCGTGCTGCCCATGTGCCAGGACACCGGCACGGCGATCGTCATGGGCAAGCGCGGCCAGAACGTCCTGACGTCCGGCCGCGACGAGGAGGCCCTGTCCCGGGGCATCTACGACGCGTACAAGAACCTGAACCTGCGCTACTCCCAGATGGCCCCGCTGACCATGTGGGAGGAGAAGAACACCGGCTCCAACCTGCCCGCCCAGATCGAGCTGTACGCGACGGACGGCGACGCCTACAAGTTCCTGTTCATGGCCAAGGGCGGCGGCAGCGCCAACAAGAGCTTCCTCTACCAGGAGACCAAGGCCGTCCTGAACGAGACCTCCATGATGAAGTTCCTGGAGGAGAAGATCCGTTCGCTCGGCACGGCCGCCTGCCCGCCGTACCACCTCGCCATCGTCGTCGGCGGCACCTCGGCCGAGTACGCGCTGAAGACCGCCAAGTACGCCTCCGCGCACTACCTGGACAACATGCCCACCGAGGGGACCCCGCTGGGCAGCGGCTTCCGGGACAAGGAGCTGGAGGAGAAGGTCTTCGAGCTGACGCAGAGGATCGGCATCGGCGCGCAGTTCGGCGGCAAGTACTTCTGCCACGACGTGCGCGTGATCCGCCTGCCCCGGCACGGCGCGTCCCTCCCGGTCGCCCTGGCCGTGTCCTGCTCCGCCGACCGTCAGGCCGTCGCGAAGATCACCGCCGAGGGCGTGTTCCTGGAGCAGCTGGAGAAGGACCCGGCGCGCTTCCTGCCGGAGACCACGGAGGAGCAGCTGGCGGACGAGGGCGAGGTCGTGCGGATCGACCTCAACCAGCCGATGGACGCCATCCTCGCCGAGCTGACCAGGCACCCGGTCAAGACCCGGCTGTCCCTCACCGGCCCGCTGGTCGTGGCGCGCGACATCGCGCACGCCAAGATCAAGGAGCGGCTGGACGCGGGCGAGGAGATGCCGCAGTACCTCAAGGACCACCCGGTCTACTACGCCGGCCCGGCGAAGACGCCCGAGGGCTACGCGTCGGGTTCCTTCGGTCCGACCACGGCCGGCCGAATGGACTCCTACGTGGAGCAGTTCCAGGCGGCGGGCGGCTCCAAGGTGATGCTGGCCAAGGGCAACCGCAGCAAGCAGGTCACCGACGCGTGCGGCACGCACGGCGGCTTCTACCTCGGCTCGATCGGCGGCCCGGCGGCGCGGCTGGCCCAGGACTGCATCAAGAAGGTCGAGGTCCTGGAGTACGAGGAGCTGGGCATGGAGGCGGTCTGGAAGATCGAGGTGGAGGACTTCCCGGCGTTCATCGTCGTCGACGACAAGGGCAACGACTTCTTCCAGGACCCGGCGCCCGCCCCGACGTTCACGACGATCCCGGTGCGCGGCCCCGGACTGGCCTGAGACCCCCTGGGAGCCTCATGGACCCCCGGCGCGCCGCCGGGGGTCTGCTGCCTGCCTGAACGCCCCTCCGAGCCCCACCTGCTCCCGTGGCTCGCCTCACCACTGTTCACGGTCACCGGGGCCGTCCGGTGCGCCGACCAGCAGGCCCGCCGCGACCACGGCACCCGCGAGGACCAGCACCCCCGCCGCCACGCCGGCGACGAGCCACGGGCGGCGACCACCGCCGCTCTCGGTGCCGCGTGCGTCCGCCTCGGGTGCCCGGAAGGGATCCCCCTCGCTCACCGGCCGTCCGCCCTTCCCGTCGGCATGCCGGTCACCCGGCCCGGTTGCTGTTCCCGGCCGGGGTTCATGCGTCCGTCCCTCTGTCGTCGGGAGCCGGTAGCGGGTCGTCCTCCGGCTTCGGGGAGCCGGTAGCGGGTCGTCGTCCGGCTTCGGGGAAGCCGGGATCGCAGTGGCGGACGCTGCTGCCGCCCGCCGTGTCGAACTCCTGAGCCAGGCCCACTCGGTGGAGCTTGGCCATCTGTCCCTCTGTCCATCGGGAACCTGCGACGGGCCGGTCCCCTCCACTGCAGCCGGCAGGCCCCGCTCGCACGAAGTTGCCGACTCCCTCTTCTCATGCGGTCATTCGTGTACTCGCGCCCGGTCGGCCCACCGACCTCGGTGCTGCACCCGTCCGCCGGGACCCTCCCTCCCTGATCAGCCTGCCCGCCACCTCCGGCCCGCCCTCGCCCCGCCCCGGCCCCCCGCGCACACCCACCCGTACGGCCCCATTGGCGCGGGTTCCGGAACAACGGCGGCCCGTCGCACGCTGTACGGGGTATGAGCGACGACTTCCGCATCGAGCACGACTCCATGGGCGAGGTACGCGTCCCCGCCGAGGCCAAGTGGCGCGCGCAGACGCAGCGCGCCGTCGAGAACTTCCCGATCTCCGGTCAGCGGCTCGAACGGGCCCACATCGAGGCCCTGGCCCGCATCAAGGGCGCCGCGGCCAAGGTGAACGCGGGGCTGAAGGTGCTGGACCAGGACATCGCCGACGCCATCCAGGAGGCGGCCCTGGAGGTCGCCGAGGGGCGGTGGGACGAGCACTTCCCGGTCGATGTCTTCCAGACCGGCTCGGGGACCTCGTCCAACATGAACACCAACGAGGTCATCGCCACCCTCGCCACCGAGCGGCTCGGGCGGCCGGTGCACCCCAACGACCACGTCAACGCCTCGCAGTCGTCCAACGACGTCTTCCCGTCGTCGCTGCACATCGCCGCCACCGCCGCCGTCACCCGGGATCTGATCCCCGCCCTGCAACACCTGGCCACGTCACTGGAGCGCAAGGCCGCCGAGTTCGCCGACGTGGTGAAGTCGGGGCGCACGCACCTGATGGACGCCACGCCCGTGACCCTCGGCCAGGAGTTCGGCGGCTACGCGGCCCAGATCCGCCTCGGCGTGGAGCGGCTGAACGCCTCGCTGCCCCGCCTGGCCGAACTCCCCCTGGGCGGCACGGCGGTGGGCACCGGCATCAACACCCCGCCCGGCTTCTCCGCCGCCGTGATCGAGGAGGTGGCCCGCGCCACCGGGCTGCCGCTGACCGAGGCGCGCGACCACTTCGAGGCGCAGGGCGCCCGGGACGGCGTCGTGGAGACCAGCGGGCAGCTGCGCACCATCGCCGTCGGCCTGACGAAGATCACCAACGACCTGCGCTGGATGGCCTCCGGCCCGCGCACGGGTCTCGCCGAGATCACCCTGCCCGACCTCCAGCCCGGTTCGTCGATCATGCCGGGCAAGGTCAACCCGGTGGTCCCGGAGGCCGTGCTCATGGTGTGCGCCCAGGTCATCGGCAACGACGTGACGGTCACCACGGCGGGCGCCTCCGGCAACTTCGAACTCAACGTGATGCTGCCGCTCATGGCCAAGAACGTGCTGGAGTCGATCCGGCTGCTGGCCAACGCCTCCCGGCTGCTCGCCGACCGCACCATCGACGGCATCGTCGCCGACCGGGAGCGGGCCCGGGAGTACGCGGAGTCGTCGCCGTCGGTGGTGACCCCGCTGAACAAGTACATCGGTTACGAGGAGGCCGCGAAGGTGGCCAAGAAGGCGCTGGCCGAGCGGCGGACCATCCGCGAGGTCGTGCTGGAGGGCGGGTACGTCGACCGGGGCGACCTCACGGCGGAGCAGCTCGACGAGGCCCTGGACGTGCTGCGCATGACCCGGCCGTGAGGTGCGCCGCACGGGAGTGAACCGTGCGGGGGGCCACGGCACCACGTGCCCCGGGCACCTAATATCTGCCCATGACACAGGGCGGAACGACGGAACACACGGAAGCGGACGGCTCGACCGGTTTCTGGGCGCCCGGGACGCACATCCTGTGGCGCTACCGGGAGAACGGCGGCGCGCGCATCCACATCGCGCGCCCCGTCACGGTCGTACGCGACGACTCGGACCTGCTCGCCGTGTGGATGGCGCCCGGCACGGAGTGCGTGAAACCGGTGATCGCCGACGGTACGCCGGTGCACCAGGAGCCGCTGGGCACCCGCTACACCCGGCCGCGCGCGGTGTCCCGGGGGCGCTGGTCGGGGACCGGGGTGCTGAAGCTGGCCCGGCCGGGCAAGCCCTGGTCGGTGTGGCTGTTCTGGGACCCGGGGTGGCGGTTCAAGAACTGGTACGTGAACCTGGAGGACCCGCTCGTCCGGTGGTCGGGCGGGGTGGACTCCGAGGACCACTTCCTGGACATCTCCGTGCACCCGGACCGCAGTTGGCACTGGCGGGACGAGGACGAGTTCGCGCAGGCGCAGCGGGACGGCCTGGTCGGTGCCGCGCTGGCCGAGCGGGTGCGGGCGGCCGGGCGGGACGCCCTCGCGGCGATCGCCGCCTGGGAGCCGCCGTTCTCGGACGGGTGGCAGGACTGGCGCCCGGATCCGTCCTGGGCGGTACCGTCGCTGCCACAGAACTGGGACCGTACGCCCGCGCGGGTGTCCCCGTGAGACCCTTGCTGGGCCCCAGGGCCGGAACCGTAGGATCGTCCTCCGCACGGAATCGGGCGGCAAACGCCGGATCATGCGCTGGGCTTGACCGATCGTCACCGAGGGGCGGCACGTCGTGAGCGAGGGGTACGGCAACACCGGTACGGGCCGGGGACGGCCGCCCGGCGGCACGGGAACGACTTGTGAGCACACGGGGATCCCGTTCCCGGGACCGGCTTTCCGGGTATCGGCATCCCGGCGGGACGAACTGCACGCATGGCGCCCGGCGCCGGACGGACGGACTCGACACGCGTGACGGAGCAGCGGACCTCCTTCGAGCGCCTGCAGCCGGGCGCCGCCCCCGCGGATCCCCGCGGGGCGTCGGCGCCTGCCCCCGACCCGGCCCGGGTGCCGGACACGGCGGCCGCCTTACCGGCACAGGGCCGTGCCGCCGGCGATGCGACGGGCGCCGTGCCCTCCGCGCCGCCGGCCGGAACACCCGCTCCGGCGGCCCCCGGCACGGACGGGACGCCGGCCTGCCCGGACACCGCCGTGCCCGAGGCCGCCGCCCGGGACGCCGGCCCGGTCGGTGAGCACTCCCAGCCGGGCGCCGAGCAGGGCGCCGGCCCCGACGCACCCCGGCCGCGTCCCGTGCCCGAGGGCATCCCCGTCCAGCCGGCCGGGGCTCCGGGCCGGACGGCGGTGCAGGCGCCCGACGGCACGGAGCGGCGCACGGGTCAGGTCATCGCGCCCGGGAAGCCGACGCCGATGCGGCGGGACGGCGACCGGCTGCGGTTCGTGGGCGCCGCGACCCGGCGGATCGCCCGCGGCATCGACCTGGACGAGATCGTGATGGGGCTGTGCCGGGCCACCGTGCCGACCTTCTCCGACGCGATCCTGGTCTACCTGCGGGACCCGCTGCCGGTCGGGGACGAGCGGCCCACCGGCCCGCTGGTGCTGCGGCTGCGCCGCAGCGACCGGATCCCGGCCGAACGGGACACCGAGGGCGCCGGGTTCGCGCCGCTGGTGCAGCCCGAGCCGTCCGAGCTGGACTCGGTCGGCGAGGAACTGTGCACGGTGCGGCCCGGCAGCGCGCTCGCCGAGGTGCTGCGCGGGGTCCGCCCGGTGTTCACGGACGCCCCGGCGGCCCGGGCGGCGCTGCCCGAACTGCTGGGCGCGGAGGGCGAGTCGGCCGTGCCCGACGGGCAGCGGGCGATCCTCGCGCCGCTGCGCGGACGGCGGCGGGTGATCGGCGCGGCGCTGTTCCTGCGCGGCCCGGAGCGCATCCCGTTCGAGGCGGACGACCTGCTGGTCGCCGCCCAGCTCGCCACGCACAGCGCGCTCGGCATCGACAAGGCGGTGCTGTACGGGCGCGAGGCGTACATCGCGGACGAGTTGCAGCGCACCATGCTGCCGGAGCACCTGCCCCGCTGCACCGGGGTGCGGCTCGCCTCGCGCTATCTGCCCGCCGCGGAGACGGCGCGGGTCGGCGGCGACTGGTACGACGCGATCCCGCTGCCCGGCAGCCGGGTGGCGCTGGTCGTCGGTGACGTGATGGGCCACTCCATGACCTCGGCCGCGATCATGGGCCAGCTGCGGACCACCGCGCAGACCCTGGCCGGGCTGGACCTGCCGCCGCAGGAGGTGCTGCACCACCTCGACGAGCAGGCGCAGCGGCTCGGGGTGGACCGCATGGCGACCTGCCTGTACGCGGTGTACGACCCGGTCGCGCATCGCATCACCATCGCCAACGCCGGTCACCCGCCGCCCGTCCTGCTGCACCTGGGCGGCCGGGCGGAGGTGCTGCGGGTGCCGGCGGGCGCCCCGATCGGGGTCGGCGGGGTCGACTTCGAGGCCGTGGAGCTGGACGCGCCCGCCGGGGCGACGCTGCTGCTGTACACCGACGGCCTGGTGGAGTCCCGGCTGCGGGACGTGTGGACCGGCATCGACCAGCTGCGCGACAAGCTCGCCGCGACCGCGCAGCTGACCGGGCCGGACCACCCGCCGCCGCTGGAGGCGCTGTGCGACGAGGTGCTGGACATGCTCGGCCCGGGTGACCGGGACGACGACATCGCGCTGCTCGCCGCCCGCTTCGACGGGATCGCCCCGAACGACGTGGCGTACTGGTTCCTGGAGCCGGAGGACGCGGCGCCCGGCCGGGCCCGCCGGCTGGCCCGGCGCGCGCTGTCGCGCTGGGGCATGGAGGACCTCACCGATTCGGTGGAACTGCTGGTCAGCGAGGTCGTGACGAACGCGGTGCGCTACGCCACGCGGCCGGTCACGCTGCGCCTGCTGCGGACCGACGTGCTGCGCTGCGAGGTCGGCGACGACGTGCCCCAGCTGCCCCGCCTGCGGCAGGCCCGCGCCACGGACGAGGGCGGGCGCGGCCTGTACCTGGTCAACCGGATGGCCCGGCGGTGGGGTGCGACCCGGCTGAGCACGGGCAAGGTGGTCTGGTTCGAGCTGAACCACACGGCCTGACCCGGCGCCGTACAGGCCCCGCGCGGTACGTACGGCGCCCGCGACACGAGAGGGGTGCCCCGGTGAGTCCACCGGGGCACCCCTCGTCGTGCCGGGCGCCGCTCCGCCGCCCCGCCGGCTACTGCTCCCGGTCCCCGTCGTCGGGGTCGTCGGGGAGCCCGATCGTCGGCGGGACGGTGCTCGGGCCGCCACCCGGCGGCTTCGTCGTCGGGTCCTGGCTCGGGGGCTGCGTGGTCGGCTCCTGGGTCGGCGACTGCGTCGTCGGCTCCTGGGTCGGCGGCTCGGTGGTGGGGGCCTCGCTCGTCGGGCTCTGCGAAGGTGACTGCGTGGCCGACGGCGTCCGGCTCGGCTTCACCGCCGCGCCCTGCCGGGTCCGCAGGTCGAACCGGCTGGGCTCCTTCATCACGCCGAAGGTGTACGCCGCCCAGATCCGGGCCGGGTACCCGCCGCCGTTGACGCGCTCGTTGCCGCCGGCGCCGTACATCTCGACCTGCTTGTGCGGGGGCTTGTCGTCCTCCCCGAACAGGCCGACCGTGGTGACCAGGTCGGGGGTGTAGCCCGCGAACCAGGCCGACTTGTTGTTGTCGGAGGTGCCGGTCTTGCCCGCCACCTGCTGGCCGCCGCGCAGCGGGTTGTCGCGCACCGCGCGGCGGGCGGTGCCGTCGTCGACCACGCCGGTGAGGACGGAGGTGACGGTGTCCGCCGCCTCGCGGTCGATGACCTGCTCGCCGATCGCGTCGGGCGGGGTGACGGTGCGGCTGCGGTGCTCGGCCTTCTTCAGGACGGTCGGGGTGGTCTTCTTGCCGTGGTTGTCGAGGGTGGCGTAGACGCCGGCCATCTGCAGCGGGCTGGCGCCCATGGAGCCCAGGGTCTGGGCGGGGACGGCCTCCAGGTCCTCGACCGCCATGCCCAGCTTGCCGGCGGTCTCCATCACCTTCGGCATGCCGACGTCGACGCCCATCTGCGCGAACACGGAGTTGACGGACTTGTTCATCGCCGTCTGCACGGTGATGTCGCCGTAGTCGACGTCGTCCTCGTTCTCCGGTGCGAAGCCGACCTTGCGGCCCCCGTCGACGACCTGGCGCTTGCTGGTGCCGTCGTAGACGGTGTTCGCCCCGATCGGCGTGCCGTCCTGCGTGGTGGCCTCCTCCTCCAGGGCGGCGGCAAGGATCACCGGCTTGAAGGTGGACGCGGGCTGGTAGTCGGTGCGGGTGGCGTTGTTGTAGTAGTGCTTGAGGTAGTCCTCGCCGCCGTACATGGCCACGACCCCGCCGGTCTTCGGGTCGACGGAGACGGCTCCGGCCTGGATGTCCGCGTCGACCTTGCGCTTCTGGGGGTCCAGCTCGTCGGTCAGCTGCGTCTTGACGGCCTTCTCCAGCGCCTTCTGCTTCTTCTTGTCGATGTTGAGGGTGATGGTCCAGCCGCCCGCGTCGACCAGGGCGTCGGCCTGCTTGGCGTCCTCGGCGGTGCCCTCGGCGACCAGTTGCCGCTTCAGCGCGGCGTTGGCGGCCTGCACCAGGTAGCCGGTCTGCCCGGCCATGCCGGGGTCGCCCTTGGGCTTCTTCGGCTCCGGGAACTTCATGCCGGACCGCTCGGAGGCGTCGAGCCAGCCCTGCTCGACCATGTTGTCCAGGACGTAGTTCCAGCGCTGGGTGACCAGTTTGCGGCCGGTCTCGGAGGCGACGGCCCAGTCGTACTGGCTGGGCGCCTGGAGCAGCGCGGCGAGGTAGGCGCCCTGCGCGACGGTGAGCTCCTCGGCGTCGACCTGGTAGTAGGCGCGGGCGGCGGCCTGGATGCCGTAGGCGTTGCGGCCGTAGTAGCTGGTGTTGATGTAGCCGGCGAGGATGTAGTCCTTGGACTTCTCGCGGTCCAGCTTCAGCGAGATGACCAGTTCCTTCAGCTTGCGCGAGACGGTCTGGTCCTGGGTCAGGTAGTAGTTCTTGACGTACTGCTGGGTGATCGTCGAGCCACCCTGGGCGCCCTTGCCGGAGAGGGTGTTGACCAGGCCGCGGGCGGTGCCCTTGAGGTCGACGCCGGCGTCGTTGTAGAAGGTCTTGTTCTCGGCGGCGACGAAGGTGCGCTGGACCGGCTTGGGGATCCGGGCGAGGTCGACGACCTCGCGGTTGACCTCGCCGTCGCGGGCCATGATCGAGCCGTCGCTGTACTGGTAGACGTTGCTCTGGCGCTTGGCGTCGGCGTTCCCCTCGGGGATGTCGATCATCATGTAGAGCACGATGAAGGCGCCCATGCCGAGCAGGCAGAGGGTGAAGAACGTACCGAGGAGCTTCTTCCAGGTGAAGAGGCGGCGTATGCCGGTGCGTCCGGCACGCGGCCCGCGACGGCTGCCGGGCGCCGCCCGGCGCCCACCGCGCTGCCGGGCGCGCCGCTCGTCCGCTCGTCCCATGGGTCCCTCTGCTCCGCTTCGCTCATGTGTGTGATGCAGCCACACGGGTTCGGCCGCTCGGGTCAGCTCAGAAAGCTAACACCGGGGGCTGTGACAAAGGCTGCCGATGCGGTCGTTTAGGACGTGACAATCAGCACCCGCCCCACCGGAACCGACGTCCGGGGGCTGTGCGGGGTTGTCGGGACGCGTTAAAGTGATATCACTTGGATAGGCAGACGCTAGCCGCACCGCGCGCATCGCGTCCTGAGGAAACGGGGGACATCCCATGACCGCACCCGACGACCGCGTCCCGGCGGCCGGCACACCCGACACGCCCGAGATGCCCGAGCCCCGCGTCCGCGAGGTCCCGGCGCACAGCATCGGGGGCGGACTCGCCCTGATCCTCGGCCTGGCAGGGCTGCTTGTCGGCGCCGCGATGATCGTCTCGGCCGTCCCGGTCACCGCGGTCGCCGGCAAGGCGGTGCTGATCACCGGCGGCATCCTGGTCGCCCTCGCCTCCTTCCTCGCGATGTGCGGGCTGAACATGGTGGCGCCGGGCGAGGCCCGGGTGGTCCAGCTCTTCGGCCGGTACCGGGGCACGATCCGCCAGGACGGCCTGCGCTGGGTCAACCCCCTCACCTCGCGCACCAAGATCTCCACCCGGGTGCGCAACCACGAGACGGCCGTACTGAAGGTGAACGACGCCTACGGCAACCCGATCGAGCTGGCCGCCGTGGTGGTGTGGCGCGTCGAGGACACCGCTCAGGCGACCTTCGAGGTCGACGACTACGTCGAGTTCGTCTCCACGCAGACCGAGGCCGCCGTCCGGCACATCGCCATCGAGTACCCCTACGACGCCCACGAGGAGGACGGCCTCTCGCTGCGCGGCAACGCCGAGGAGATCACCGAGAAGCTGGCCGTCGAGCTGCGCGCCCGGGTGGAGGCGGCCGGCGTGCAGATCATCGAGTCCCGCTTCACCCACCTCGCCTACGCGCCCGAGATCGCCTCGGCGATGCTCCAGCGGCAGCAGGCGGGCGCGGTCGTGGCGGCGCGCCGGCAGATCGTGGAGGGCGCGGTCGGCATGGTGGAGATGGCGCTGGACCGGATCACCGAGCAGGACATCGTGGAGCTGGACTCGGAACGCAAGGCGGCCATGGTGTCCAACCTGATGGTCGTGCTCTGCGGGGACCGCTCCGCCCAGCCCGTCCTCAACACCGGGACCCTCTACCAGTGACCGGCCCCTCGGACCTCCCGGGCGGGGACTCCCCGGGCGGGGGGCCCGCCCGGCGCGGGCCGCAGCAGCGCAAGCAGGTGCTGCTGCGGCTGGACCCCCTGGTGTACGAGGCGCTGGCGCGCTGGGCGAACGACGAGTTCCGCTCGGCCAACGCCCAGATCGAGTTCCTGCTGCGGCGGGCGCTCGCCGAGGCGGGCCGGCTGCCCGGCGAGGCCCGGCCCATCCCCCGCCGGGGCCGCCCGCCGGGCAGCGGCCGGGAGGCCGGGCCACCACCGCCGGACCGGCCCGAACCCTGACCGGCCCGAGCCGCGGTCGGCTCGAGCCACGGCCGGCCCGAGCCCTGGTCGACCGAGCCCCGGTCGAACCTGGCCCTGGTCGATCCGAACCCAGGTCGATTTGGCCCGGACCGACCCGAGGCCGGAGCGGCCCGCGTCCGGTCGGCCCCCGAGCGGCGCCGACCGGCCCCCGGGGCGCCGTAGACGCCCGTCCGGGCCACGCACTCCCGCCCCGGTGACAGAACCGTGACAACCGGCCCCCACCAGGCCCGGAACACCCCCCACCCCCACCTGCACACGGCATGTATACACAGCGCGTATACACACTGTGTAGAGTGCGCGTCATGTCCATCGGTCACACCCTCCTGGGACTCCTGGAGTCCGGCCCGCGCCACGGTTACGACCTCAAGCGGGCCTTCGACGAGAAGTTCGGTCACGACCGGCCGCTGCACTACGGCCAGGTCTACTCGACGATGTCCCGGCTGCTGAAGAACGGGCTCGTCGAAGTCGACGGCATCGAGGCCGGCGGCGGCCCCGAGCGGAAGCGGTACGCGATCACCGAGGCCGGCATCACCGATGTCGAGCGGTGGCTCGCCACCCCCGAGAAGCCCGAGCCCTACCTGCAGTCGACCCTCTACACCAAGGTCGTCCTCGCGCTGCTCACCAGCCGCGACGCCTCCGACGTGCTGGACACCCAGCGCTCGGAACACCTGCGCAGCATGCGCATCCTCACCGACCGCAAGCGCGGCGGCGACCTCGCCGACCAGCTGATCTGCGACCACGCCCTGTTCCACCTGGAGGCGGACCTGCGGTGGCTGGAGCTCACCGCGGCCCGCCTCGACCGGCTCCGGGAAGCGGTGGTCCGGTGACCCTCGCACCTCCCGGCCCGCCCGGATCCCTGCTCGTCGCCCGCGACCTGCGCAAGGCCTACGGCCCGACGAACGCGCTCGACGGCGCCGACTTCTCCATCCACCCCGGCGAGGTCGTCGCCGTGATGGGGCCCTCCGGCTCGGGCAAGTCCACGCTGCTGCACTGCCTCGCCGGGATCGTCACCCCCGACTCCGGGTCGATCACCTACGACGGACGCGAACTGAGCACCATGAGCGACGCCGGTCGCAGTGCGCTGCGCCGCTCGGAGTTCGGCTTCGTCTTCCAGTTCGGGCAGCTGGTCCCGGAACTCACCTGCGTGGAGAACGTCGCCCTGCCGCTGCGGCTCAACGGCACGCCCCGCAAGGCGGCCGAACGGGCGGCGCTGACCTGGATGGAACGCCTGGAGGTCGACGACGTCCGCGCCAAGCGGCCCGGCGAGGTGTCCGGCGGCCAGGGACAGCGGGTCGCCGTGGCACGGGCGCTGGTCACCGACCCGCGGCTGCTGTTCGCCGACGAACCCACCGGCGCCCTGGACTCCCTCAACGGGGAGCGGGTCATGGAGCTGCTCACCGACGCCGCCCGGTCCTCCAACGCCGCCGTCGTCCTCGTCACCCACGAGGCACGGGTCGCCGCCTACTCCGACCGCGAGATCGTGGTGCGCGACGGCCGGTCCCGGGACATGGAGCGCGTCGTATGAACGCCCGTCAGTGGGCGCGGGACCTCGGCATGGGCCTGCGGTTCGCCTTCGCCGGCGGGCGCGAGGGCTGGATCCGGGCGCTGCTCACCGCCGTCGGCGTCGGACTGGGCGTGGCGCTGCTGCTGCTCACCACCGCCCTGCCCGGCGCGCTCGCGGAGCGGGACCGCCGGGAGGAGGCGCGGCTCAACTACACCTACGGTGAGGAGATCGGGCGCGGCGACGACACCCTGATGACGGCGGACGTCGACACGGCCTTCGGCGAGCTGCACGTCCGCGGCCGGATACTGGAGCCGGAGGGGGACAAGGCCCCGCTGCCGCCGGGACTGACGAGGTTCCCCGCACCCGACGAGATGATGGTCTCCCCCGCCCTGCGGGAACTCCTCGACTCGGACGACGGTGCGCTGCTGCGCGAGCGGCTTCCGTACGAGGTCGTGGGCACCATCGGCGAGCAGGGACTGATCGGTTCGCAGGAACTGGCCTACTACGCCGGCGCCGAGGGCCTGCCGGACCGGGTGCACGACGGGACGGCCGGCCGGATCAGGGCCTTCGGCAACCCCGACGCGACACCGGAGGAACTGGACCCGGTCCTCATGCTCCTGGTGCTGGTCGTGTTCGTGGTGCTGCTGATGCCGGTCGCCGTGTTCATCGCCGCGGCCGTCCGCTTCGGCGGCGAGCGGCGCGACCGCCGGCTGGCCGCGCTGCGGCTGGTCGGTTCCGACGGCGGCATGACCCGCCGGGTGGCCGCCGGCGAGGCGCTCGGCGGGGCCCTGCTCGGCCTGCTGTTCGGCACCGTCTTCTTCCTGGCCGGACGGGAGTTCGCGGCGTCCGTCGAGCTGTTCCGGATCAGCGTCTTCCCCAGCTACCTGAACCCGTCCCCGCTGCTGGCGCTGCTGGTGGCCGTGGCGGTGCCGGCCGCCGCCGTGCTGGTGACGCTGCTGGCGCTGCGCGGTGTGGTCATCGAACCGCTGGGCGTGGTCCGCACGGCGCGGCCGGCGCGGCGCCGGCTGTGGTGGCGGCTGCTGCTCCCGCTGGCGGGTCTCGGCATGCTGGCGCCCATGCTCGGCCAGGGCCGGGAGAACGGGGACTTCAACGGGTACCTGGTCACCGGTGGTGTCATCTGCCTGCTCGTCGGGGTCACGGCGCTGCTGCCGTGGATCGTGGAGACGGTCGTCGGCCGGCTCGGCTCGGGCAGTGTGTCCTGGCAGCTCGCCGTGCGCCGCCTGCAGCTCAGCAGCGGGGCGGCGGCCCGCATGGTCAACGGCATCGCGGTCGCGGTGGCCGGTGCGATCGCGTTGCAGATGCTGTTCGCCGGGGTCGAGGACGACTACACCCGGGAGACGGGCTTCGAGGTCTCCCAGGCCCAGATGGCGTTCCACGTGCCCGCGCACCTGGACCTCTCCGAGGCCACGGCGAAGCTGAAGGACACCGAGGGCGTCCGCGCGGTGTACCCGCTGTCGGACACGTACCTGGGCGACCGGCCCTGGAGCCAGGAGCCCGAACGCAGCGCCCAGGCGACCGTCGGCGACTGCGCGGCCCTGCGCCGGGTGGCCAGGCTGCCCTCGTGCGCCGACGGCGACGTCTTCGCGCTGCGGGGCGGCGAGTTCGACACCGACACCGCGCCGCTGAGCAGGCCGGGACAGAAGCTGTACGCCGAGACGGAGGCCGCCGACGGGAAGGTGACCGACGTCGCCTACACCCTGCCCGACCCGCTGAAGGAGGCCGACTCCGTCGAGGACCCGACCGGCGTCCGGCGCGGCGGCTTCCTGATGACCCCGGGAGCCCTGACGGCCGGCCTGGCGGAGACGCTCAGGGGGCACGTGTACCTCTCCGTCGACGACTCGGTCCCGCACGCCCGGGAGCACGTGCGCAACGCGGTCGCCGCACTCGACCCGCTGGCCCAGCCCACCTCTTGGTCGACGACCGAGCGTTCCGAGCGCTTCGACGCCGTGCGCACGGGCCTGTTCGTCGGCGCCACGGCCGTGCTGGTCCTGATCGGGGCGAGCCTGCTGGTGTCCCAGCTGGAGCAGTTGCGCGAACGCCGCAAGCTGCTGGCGGCCCTGGTCGCCTTCGGCACCCGGCGGCGCACGCTGAGCCTGTCGGTGCTGTGGCAGACGGCGATCCCCATCGGCCTGGGCCTGCTGGTGGCGTCGGCCGTCGGCATGACCCTGGGCGCGGTGCTGCTGCGGATGACCGCGACGCCCGTCCGGGTGGACTGGCCGAGCGTCCTGCAGATGACCGGCATCGGTGCGGGCGTCGTCGTGGTGGTGACGCTGCTGAGCCTGCCGCCGCTGCTGCGCATGATGCGGCCGGACGGGCTGCGCACCGAGTAGGGCCGGGGATCGGCCGGTGCCCGGACGGCCACCGTCCGGGCACCGGCCGGGAGCCCACCCGGAGGCAGGCCGGGTCCCTGCCGGTGCTCAGGCGGCCACCGTCCGCACCGGCAGGGAGTCCAGCGCCTCCCGCAGTGCCGCCGCCAGCTGCTCGTACTCGGCGGAGCGGGCGGTGCCGGTGCGCATCACGAGGGCGACGCGGCGGGTGGGCGCCGGTTCGGCGAAGCAGCCGGTGAGGAGGCGGCCGGCGCGGTTGGTCTCCACGTCGACGGCCGTACGGGGCAGCAGGGTGACGCCGAGTCCGCCGGCCACCAGCTGCACCAGCGTGGACAGCCCGGCCGCCGTCGTGGTGGCCGGGACTCCCGCGCGTCCGGCCTCCCGGCAGATCTCCAGGGCCTGGTCGCGCAGGCAGTGCCCCTCGTCGAGGAGCAGCAGCTTCAGCTCCCGCAGCACCTCCCGGGGGATGCCCCGCCGCCCGCCCAGTGCGTGGTCCGGCGGTGTGACGAGCACGAAGTCCTCGTCGAAGAGGGGGAGTTCGGTCACCCCGGGCACTCCGAGGGGCACGGCCAGGAGCAGCAGGTCCAGGCGCCCGCAGGCGAGTCCGTCGAGCAGCCGCGCGGTCTGCTCCTCGTGCACCTGGAGGTCGAGGTCCGGATAGCGGTCGTGGACCAGCCGCAGGACCGTCGGCAGCAGGTAGGGCGCCACCGTCGGGATCACCCCGAGCCGCAGCGCCCCGGTGAAGGGTGCCCGCAGCGCCTCGGCCTCCTCGATGAACGCGCCGACGTCCTCCAGCACGGCCTTGGCGCGGGCGGCGAGACGCTCACCGGCCGGCGACAGCAGCACCTTGCGCGTCGTACGCTCGATCAGCGTGACACCCAGTGTCTCCTCCAGCGCGGACACGGCTCCGGACAGGGCCGGTTGGCTCATTCCGATGGCCGCGGCGGCGTCCCGGAAGTGCAGGTGCTCGGCGACCGCGGCGAACGCCCTGAGCTGCGCGAGGCTGGGCTGTCTGCGCCTGTTGCCGACCGTCACTGATAGCTCCCTCCGATCAACACGACCGAGTGTAGCTATTTCACTAATCAATGCACCCTGTGCCAACATCATGATCGTCCAACCCATGGGAAACACCGCATTACGGGTGTTTCTTCGCTGCAAGGAGAGCGCGTGCTCACTGTCGGTGACAAGTTCCCCGAGTTCGAACTGACCGCCTGCGTCTCGCTGGAGAAGGGCAAGGAGTTCGAGACGATCAACCACAAGACCTACGAGGGCAAGTGGAAGATCGTGTTCGCGTGGCCCAAGGACTTCACCTTCGTGTGCCCCACCGAGATCGCCGCCTTCGGCAAGCTGAACGAGGAGTTCGCCGACCGCGACGCCCAGGTCCTCGGCTTCTCCGGTGACTCGGAGTTCGTGCACCACGCCTGGCGCAAGGACCACGACGACCTGCGCGACCTGCCGTTCCCGATGATGGCGGACTCCAAGCACGAGCTGATGCGCGACCTCGGCATCGAGGGCGAGGACGGCTTCGCCAAGCGCGCCGTGTTCATCGTGGACCAGAACAACGAGATCCAGTTCTCCATGGTGACCGCCGGTTCCGTCGGCCGGAACCCGAAGGAGGTCCTGCGGGTCCTGGACGCCCTGCAGACCGACGAGCTCTGCCCGTGCAACTGGACCAAGGGCGAGGACACCCTGGACCCGGTCGCGCTGCTGGCCGGGGAGTGACCTGACATGTCCCTCGATTCCCTGAAGTCCCGCATACCGGACTACGCCAAGGACCTGAAGCTCAACCTGGGTTCGGTCATCGGCAACTCGGACCTGCCGGCCCAGCAGCTGTGGGGCACGGTGCTGTCGACGGCCATCGCCTCGCGTTCGCCGATCGTGCTGCGCGAGCTGGAGCCGGAGGCGAAGGCGAACCTGTCGCCGGAGGCGTACACGGCCGCCAAGGCCGCCGCCGCGGTGATGGCGATGAACAACGTCTTCTACCGCACCCGGCACCTGCTGTCGGACCACGAGTACGGCACCCTGCGCGCCGGCCTGCGGATGAACGTCATCGGCAACCCGGGCGTCGACAAGGTCGACTTCGAGTTCTGGTCCTTCGCGGTGTCCGCGATCAACGGCTGCGGCATGTGCCTCGACTCGCACGAGCAGGTGCTGCGCAAGGCCGGCGTCGAGCGGGAGGCCGTGCAGGAGGCGTTCAAGATCGCCGCGGTGGTCCAGGCGGTCGCCGCCACGCTGGACGCCGAGGCCGTCCTCGCGGAGTGACCCCGGCGCCCGACGGCGCGTGAAGCAGCGGGCCCGGCCACCCTCTCGGGGGTGACCGGGCCCGTTGCCGTGCCGTGTCCGGTGCGCTATCCGCCGCGGGAGTCCGGCGGGCCCGGCTCCTCGGCGGTGCCGGCGTCGGGCGGGGGCGGGGGCGGGGGCAAGGCTCCCCCCGCGGACGCCTCCGCGGCGGTCGCGGTGACGGCCGTGGCGCCGCGGGGCCGCGGGGCCAGCTGGTTCGACGCCTCCTGGGAGTAGGCGCGCAAATAGGTGGCGACCGTGTTGGTGACCGCGACCAGCGGGACGGCGACCACCGCGCCCCCGATGCCGGCCACCATGCCGCCGGTGGCCACGGCCAGCACCACGGCGAGCGGGTGGACCCGCACCGCGCGGCCGAGGATGAACGGCTGCAGGATGTGGCCCTCGATCTGCTGCACCGCCAGCACCACGACCAGGGTCATCACGGCCGTGAACACGCCCTGGGTGACGAGCGCGACAACCACCGCCAGGGCGCCCGAGACGACCGCGCCGACCAGCGGGATGAACGCGAACAGGAAGATGAAGACGGCCAGCGGCACCGCCATCGGCACGTCGAGGAAGTAGATGCCGAGGCCGATGAAGATGGCGTCGATGAGGGCCACTATCACCGTGCCGCGCACGTACGCGGTGAGGGTCCGCCAGGCGGCCGGGCCGGCGCCGGCGACACCGGGGCGGGCGACGGCCGGGACCAGCTTCAGTGTCCACTCCCAGATGCGGCGGCCGTCGTAGAGCAGGAACAGCGTGGAGAACGCGGCCAGCAGGATGCCGGTGAGCGCCTCGACGACGACCGTCACGCCCTCCAGCCCCACCGAGGTGATCTGCTCGCTGTTGGCGCCGACCGCGTCGCGGAGGTTCTTGGCGATCTCGTTGATCTGCTTGTCGGTGACGTGGAAGGGGCTGTTCAGCAGCCAGTTGCGCAGTTCGTCGATGCCGCTCTGGATCTGGCTGGTCAGGGTGTCGATGTTCTCCATGACCTGCCAGGTCACGAACCAGCCGATGAGTCCCATGACGACGAAGCCGAACAGCGCCGTCAGGGAGGTGGCCGGTCCGCGCGGCACCCCGAGGCGACGCAGCCGCGCCACCGTGGGCTGGAGCAGGGCGGTGATGAGCAGGGCGGCGACGAAGGCCAGCACCACCAGCTGGACGGCGCTGATGACCCGCATGAGCACCCAGACGGTGCCCGCGAGCACCAGCAGCCGCCAGCCGGCCTCGGCGGCCACCCGCACGCCCCAGGGCACGGCCTGCGCCGGGTCGGGGCGCGCCGGGACGGCGGGCGCGTAGTCGGGCGGTGGGGGCACGTGTCCCTCGGAGGGGGCGGCGACGGCGGCGGGTACGCCCTCGTCCTCCCGCTCCACCTCGGCTCGGCGTTCGTCCAGTCGTCTGCCGACCGCCGTCAGTCCGGCTCCGACCCGATTGAGCCATCGAGGCACTCGCGACATGATCCGTCCTCTTCCCCCGTTTCTCCCCACCACTCCCCCTGGAGTCGTCGGTCAGACGCTACAGGGCGAAAGCCCCGCACCGTAGGACGGTGCGGGGCTTTCCCGAGGTCGAGCCGGGGGTGGAGGCCCGCCGGGCCTCCGGTACCGGTGTCGTGCGGCCGGAAGGACCGGCCTAGTACCAGTGGTTGGCCTGCCAGAACGACCAGGCGCCGCAGGGGCTGCCGTAGCGCTCGTTCATGTAGTTCAGGCCCCACTTGATCTGGGTGGCCGGGTTGGTCTGCCAGTCGGCGCCGGCGGACGCCATCTTGGAGCCCGGGAGCGCCTGCACGAGACCGTACGCGCCCGAGGAGGGGTTGACGGCCTTGTAGTTCCAGGTGGACTCGCGGGTCACGATGTTGCTGAAGCACTGGAACTGGTCGCCGGGGATCATCTGGCGGGCCATGGCCTGGACTTCGGCGACGGTGTAGCTCGACTTGGCGGCGAAGCTGGACGCGTCACGGGTCGCGGAGCGGCTGGCGGCGGCCTTGGTCTCGGCCTCGCGCTCCTTGGCCTCCTTCGCGGCCTGGGCAGCCTTCTGGGCCTGCTCCTTCTTGGCCACGGCGGTCTTGGCGGCGGCCTTGCGGGCGGCCTCCTCCGCGTCCTTCTTGGCGGTCGTGTCCGCGGCGATGGCCATCGTTTCGGCCTGCTGCGTCACGGAGGCGGTCTGTACCTGGGCCTGCTGGCCCGCGGGGATGTCCGCGAGCAGCGTGGTGCCGGCTGCCGTCGCCTCGACGTCGTTGTTCTGCGCGGTGCTGCCCGAGGCAACGCCGACGACGCTTCCGACAGCGGTGACCGCGGTGGCCGAAGCCACTGCGAATCCCCGGACCGAGATCCGGCTCACACGGTTTCCTTCCAGCATCGCCCGCTTCGGTGACCCTCGCGGACGCGATCGTGCCCCTGGCACTGGCCTCCCCAACTGCGGGCCACGGGAGGCGCGGGCCCGGTGGGCAACCCCCCGGGAGGGGAGCGCCGCGTGGTGCTCGGGCGGCATACGACGACGCTATGCAGTTGGAAGCGGTGCTTCGGTCGGTGTCCCGTACCGCTGGGGGTACGGATGTGTCGTATGCGGGGCCTGACAGGAACGAGACTCTGCCGTAATCCGGCCGCGACAGGCAATTCCCTGCCACGTGTGAAAGCTCACACCTCGTTCGCCCCAGGCGTTTTCCGGAAAAGCCCGCGCACGCCGACGCCGCCCGGCTAGGCTCTGTGCCTTTCCGGACGGCGTCAACTCCTGCGCGTTCTCCCCTTTTCAGTGGATGACGGTCAGACCTGGCCGTCTTCGAGCATTTCGGTCACCAGTGCGGCGATCCGGGACCTTTCGGACCGGGTCAGGGTGACGTGGGCGAAGAGCGGATGCCCCTTCAGTTTCTCGACCACGGCGACCACTCCGTCGTACCGGCCCACCCTGAGGTTGTCCCGCTGGGCCACGTCATGGGTCAGCACGACCCGCGAATTGGCCCCGATCCGGGACAGAACGGTCAACAGCACGTTCCGTTCCAGCGACTGGGCCTCGTCGACGATGACGAACGCGTCGTGCAGTGAGCGGCCCCGGATGTGGGTGAGCGGCAGGACCTCCAGCATGCCGCGCGCGGTGACCTCCTCGATGACCTCCCGCGAGGTGACCGCGGACAGCGTGTCGAAGACCGCCTGCGCCCAGGGGCTCATCTTCTCGGCCTCGGTGCCGGGCAGGTAGCCGAGCTCCTGCCCGCCCACCGCGTACAGCGGCCGGAAGACCATCACCTTCTGGTGCTGACGGCGCTCCAGCACCGCCTCGAGCCCCGCGCACAGCGCCAGCGCCGACTTTCCGGTGCCGGCCCGGCCGCCCAGGGACACGATGCCGACGTCCGGATCGAGGAGCAGGTCGAGCGCGATGCGCTGCTCGGCGCTGCGGCCCTTGATGCCGAACACCTCCCGGTCCCCCCGCACCAGACGCACGTTGCCGTCGGGCGTCACCCGGCCGAGCGCCTTGCCGCGCTCGGACTGGAGGGTCAGACCGGTGTGCACGGGCAGGTCGGACGCCTCGGGCACGTAGACGTGCCCCTCCTCGAAGAGGATGTCCACCTGCTCGCCGGGCAGGGTCAGTTCGGACATTCCGGTCCAGCCGGAGGCGTCCGTGACGGCGAGTTCGGCGCGGTACTCCTCGGCGAGGAGCCCGACGGAGGACGCCTTGATCCTCAGCGGCAGGTCCTTCGACACGACCGTGACGTCGAACCCCTCGGCCTGCAGGTTGCGGGCGACCGCGAGGATGCGGGAGTCGTTGTCCCCCAGGCGGTAGCCGCTGGGCAGCACGCTGGGGTCCGAGTGGTTGAGCTCCACCCGTACGGTGCCGCCCAGGTCCCCGATGGGGATGGGGGCGTCGAGGCGACCGTGGCGCACCCGGAACTCGTCGAGCAGGCGCAGGGCCTGCCGGGCGAAGTAGCCCAGTTCGGGATGGTGCCGCTTGGCCTCCAGTTCCGTCACCACGACGACGGGGAGCACCACCTCGTGCTCGTCGAAGCGGTTCAGGGCGCCTGGGTCGGCCAGCAGGACGCTGGTGTCGAGGACATAGGTGCGCCGGTCGGGCTTGTGGCGCTTCGTGCTGGTCACCACGGAAGGACGTACCCCCTCGGATGAGGTCGGGGAGCGACGGAGCGGAGCCGGGCCGGGCGGCCGATGCCGATCGTGACCTGCCGGGCGTACACCGCGGCCGGTCGACGACGCCCCCGCGCAGCGGGGCGCGAACCGGCCCTCGGCTGCTCTGTCCGTGCCGTGACCGCACGGTGGGGCTGATGCAAAGGGCCTCCCGGGCGGACGACCCCGGGCCGTCCGCTGAGATCCGACACCCGTGGTTCGGGTGTCGACCTGTCTGGCTTATGCCCCTGAACGTACGCCGCCATGCCACGGCGCACGACGGCGTGCGCATGAACTCTCCGTGACACCGCGTGACCCGGATGCGATAACAGGCGGCGGGCCGGGCGCCGCCGGGGCGGCCGTGGCGGTCCCTCAGCCGCCGTAACGCCGGTGGCGGGCGGCGTAGTCGCGCAGCGCGCGCAGGAAGTCGACCTTGCGGAAGGCCGGCCAGAAGACCTCGCAGAAGTAGTACTCCGAGTGAGCGGTCTGCCAGAGCATGAAGCCGGACAGGCGCTGCTCGCCGCTGGTGCGGATGACCAGATCCGGGTCGGGCTGGGCGCGGGTGTAAAGGTGACGGCCGATCATGTCCACATCGACGGCCTCGGCGAGTTCCGCCATGGAGGTGCCCTTCTCGTGCTCCTCCAGCAGCATGGACCGTACGGCGTCGGCGATCTCCTGGCGGCCGCCGTAGCCGATGGCGACGTTGACCACTATGCCGTCGACGTGCGCGGTGGCCTGCTGGGCCTCTTTGAGGGTGGTCTGCATCCCGGAGGGCAGCAGGTCGGGGGTGCCGACGTGGTGCACCCGCCAGCGGCCGTCGGCGGCGAGGCTGCGGACCACGTCCTCGATGATGCCGAGCAGGGGGACGAGTTCCTCCTCGGGCCGGTCGAAGTTGTCCGTCGACAGCAGCCAGAGGGTGACGACCTCGACGTCCGTCTCGGTGCACCAGCCGAGGAACTCCTCGATCTTGTCGGCACCCGCGCGGTGACCGTGGACGGTGCTGGACCCCGCGGCCTTGGCCCACCGGCGGTTGCCATCCATGATGACGCCGATGTGCTTGGGCACCTGAGCGGTGTCCAGGTGGCCTTCCACCCGGCGCGCGTACAGCCTGACCAGCAGGCCGCGCAGCTTGTCGCGCAGGTTCACGTGATCGTCAGCCCCTCCGTACGGATCGGACAGGCGCGGCGCCCCGCCGCGGGTCCGCGGCATGGCGACCCGGTCGTGGTCGCGGGCGGCCCCTGTCCGTATGGCGGTCCCCCAGGGGGCGAAGCCTACCCCCGTGCGGGCGGGCTGCCGTAAAGCCCGCGGTGGGACGGCCGTTGCCCGGCCACCGCGGGCTCACCGCGCACTCACCGCGCGCCGTGCCGCCGGAACCAGTCCCCCGCCGAGCCCTGGCCGAGCAGGACCACGACGGCGACGGCACCCGCGAGGGGCAGGATGCCGAACGGCGTCCCGCGCACGGCCCCGCCGAGCGCGAGCACGATCTGCACCGAACCGAGCACCAGCGCGGCGACCCGGACACCGGGCCCCGCGGACCGGAACAGGAAGGCCAGGACGAGCAGCACCCAGGCCGTCAGGTAGGGAGCGAAGGCCCGCCCGGCGGCCTCGGCGCCGGAGAAGGCGCCGACGAGGGAGCTGTGCACCACCCCGAGCCCGGCGAGCACGAAGATCACCACCTGGGCGGCCCGCACGGCGGCGGGCATGCCCCCGGGCGGCTGCGGACCGTACGCGTACTGCGGGGGATACGGCCGGGGAGCGGCCTCACCGGTGCGGCCGGGCTGCCGGGCGGACAGAGCCGGGTACTCGTTCGACATGCGGGGGACTCTAACCACGGTCGTGCGCCCCGGACACCTTCTGGGGGTGGAACCGCCCGGCAGCAGGGAGCGGGCGGGGGTCGGGGAGCCGACGGGGGTTTGGGCGGCCGGGCCTGGGAGGCGGGCACAAAAAAACGGGCCGGTCCGTTGGGGGGGAGACGGACCGGCCCGAGGGGGGGTTTCCACCATAACCCTTCGTAAGTGATGCTGCGCCCATCGGCGGGCCACAACTACTCTCCGAATTCATCCGGCGACGCCCCGGTGGTCGCGGAATGAGCGATTCAGGCCGTTCGTCTGGCCGATTTCCTGTGGAAAGAGTGCCTTCACCTGGGAAGTTGCTGGCGATGTGAGGTCCCTGTGACGGATGTGGCGTCTTCGGCCTTCCCCGCCATCAATCTTCCGGCCGTCCCCCGGATGGGTGACCCGGCCCGACACGCCGTCTTGACCCGACGGGGGGGCGGGCGAGGCGGGAGAGCGGAGGGGGGTGTCCCCGGGAGGGCAAGGGAGGAGAGAAGGGGAGAGGAAGAGGGAGAGGGAGGGGAAGGGGAGGGGAGGAACGGTTCGGTGGGGCCGATGCCGCCGGGCCGTGCCTTCGGGCCGGCGCCGGGCGCTGTACGGGGCCGGGGCCGGGGCCGGGCGCTGTACGGGGCCGGGGCCGGGGCCGAAGGCGTAGGAGAGCCGGGGGCGGCACGGGGGCGGGAGCAGCCGGGCAGAGGCCGGGGGCTGGAGATCGGGGCCGGAGGGCGGCCGGGCACCGCGCAGCCCCCTCCACTGCGCGGTACCACCCCGCGCAGCTTTGCTCACGCGAACGACCAGGTCCGAAGGTACGTGACAGTGGCACCGGAAGGCGAGCCCGGGTCCATAACGATGCGGACACCCGGCGGCCGGCGGTGTCAGGTCCTCCGGCGGGCCTCCACGAGATGTCGGCTGCTGTGGGTGACGAACGTCCCCTCGGCCTCGATCCGCTCGTGCAGCTCCCGCAGCCGGGGCCGGTACGCCTCGACGGTGAAGTCCGGCACCATCCAGACCACCTTGCGCAGGAAGTGCACGACGGCCGCGATGTCATGGAACTCCATGCGCAGCCGTTCGGCCCGCAGCCCCACGACCTCCAGTCCGGCCTCCTCGGCGGCGCGCCGCTCCCGGTCGGGGTGCCGGGCACTGCTCCGTCCGTCCGGCTGCGGTCCCAGGAAGTGCTCCACCAGCTCCCGGGCACTACCGGGGCCGACGTGCTGGGCGACGTACGTCCCCCCGGGTTCCAGTACCCGTGCGATCTCCGTCCACGGGGGCACGACGGGATGGCGGCTGACGACGAGGTCGAAGGCGCCGTCGGCGAAGGGCAGCGGCGCGTCCTCGGCCGCGGTGACGACCGCGACGCCCCGGGGACGGAGCAGGGCGGTGGCCCGCGCGGCGTTGGGGGCCCCCCTCGGTGGCGACGACGAGCGGGGGCCGGGGCCGCTCAGGGGGACGCCGGGTGCCGGTCGCGCCGGGTGGGACGGAGGGCGGGCCGGAAGGCTGACGGGAGGGCGGGACGTTGGCGAGCGCGAAGTCGAGCACCTCGCCACCGCCGGTCTGGATGTCCAGCGCGGCCTGCGCCCGACCGAGCCGGCCGGCCAGGGTCAGCGCGTACCCCCAGGAGGGCCGGGCCTCGGTGGCCCTCCCCTCGAACCAGGAGAAGTCCCAGCCCTCGGTGGGCACGGCGGCTCCCTCGGTGACCAACTCCTCGAACGAGCGGCCGTGTTCCCCGGTGCCACGGCCCGGTGACGGTTCGGGGGGCGTACTCGGTGAGGGCGGTCGAGGTGGTTGCCCGGTCATCGTTTCCTTCCTCCCCTCACCATCCGCGAGGGCTGATGGGCTCCTGGCTCCTGGCTCCTGGCTCCTGGCTCCTGGCTCCTGGCTCCTGGGACGGTGACTCGAGATCAGCCCGCGTCGGGTGCGTCGGGTGCGTCGGGTGCGTTGAGTGCGTCGGGTGCGTCCGCGGTGCCGCTGGTCCGGTTCGCCAGCTCCCGGGCCACGTCCTGTGCCGCGAACCGCACGAATCCCTCCGGGTCCGGTTCGTCCGCCGTCGGCTGCAGGATCACCGCGTCCGCACCGGCCTCGGCGAGCCGTCGCACGTGCCTCGCCACCGCACCGGCGTCCCCCGCGACCCCGACGTCCGCGCCGGGGGCGGCGCCCTCGGCGGCCAGTTCGGCGCGCAGCCGCTCGGCGGCCCCGGGGCCGGTGGCGGTGAGCAGGTACACCACGATCCGGTGCGGCTCCGCCGCGCGTCCGGCCTCCGCGCGCCCCTCGTCGACGAGTCGGCGGGCCCGGCGCACGCCGTCGGCGGAGGTGTTCGCGGTGAGGATGGTGCCGTCGGCGGCCTCCCCGGTGAGCCGGAGGGTGCGCGGTCCGGTGCCGCCGGCGAGGACCCTGACGTCGTCGGCCTCCGGCGGCCAGTCCAGGGCCACGCCGTCGAGCCGGACGTACCGCCCCTCGGTCGTGACCTGCTCGCCGCGCAACAGCGCGCGCAGGGCGTCGAGATGCTCCCGGAGCAGGGTCAGGGGCGACGCGACCCGCGCACCGACCTGCCCCATCCAGTCCTGCACCCCGTGCCCGACGCCGAGCGTCACCCGCCCGGGGAACATGCGGTGGAGGGTGGCCGCCTCCATCGCGGTGAGCGCCACGTTCCGCAGCGGCACCGGCAGCAGCCCGACGCCGACCCGCACCCGCTCCGTCCACGCGAGGGTGGCGGCGGCACTGGTGAGACCGCCCTCCATGAAGCAGTCCTCCCACAGCCACAGTTCGTCGAGCCCGGCCTCGTCGGCGGCGCGGGCGACGGAGCGGAGGCGTTCGGGGGGCAGCTGGGGGCGGAGCACCGCGCCGAGTGTCGTCATGGGCCGTTCCTACCCGGACCGGGACGAACGGGCAAACGGGTTTTCGCGGGCCGCCCACCGGCACCCGCACCGTTCGGCAGAGTGGCCCTGCGGAGGGACAGGAGTCCGCCGGGACGGTGCGGTGGGAGAGCGGGGAGAGGGCGGCAGCGGTGGGGCGTTGGCGGGACGGGCGGGGCGAGCTGGAGATCCGTGGGTGGGAGCGGGAGGAGGGGGAGGGGGAGCCGGTGCGGGTGCCGTTGGAGCTGGCCTGCTCTTATCGGGCGCGTACGCGGGGGCTGTTGGGGCGGGAGGCGGTCGACGGTGCGATGCTGCTGTCCCCGGCCGGGAGCGTGCACACCTTCCGGATGCGCATGCCGATCGACGTGGCCTATCTCGACCGGCGCCTGCGCGTGCTCGCCGTCCGCACCATGCCGCCGGGACGGCTGGGGCGGCCCCGGCTGCGGGCCCGGCACGTCCTGGAGGCGGAGGCCGGTGCCATGGAACGGTGGGGGCTGCGGGCGGGGGCGCGGGTGACCGTCGTGGTGCCCGACGCACCGGAGGGAGCGTGAGGGGGCGCCGGTTTCGGTTCCGGGCGGAGCGTGAGGGTGCGCCATTTTCTTCGGTTCCGTGGAGCGTGAGGGGGCGCCAGTTCCGGCCCCATGGAGCGTGAAGGGCGCCGGGGCGGTGACGGAGCGTCAGGCGTCGTCCCGGGGTTCCGTCACCGGGCGGGCGCTGACCACGCCGACCAGGACCATCGGGGCGTCCCCGTCGGACTGGTTGAGGGAGACCGCGACCCAGCGGGAGCCGGCCGGCGGCGGTGCGGGCACCGGCCCCCACACCGTGAGGTCGCCGTAACAGTCCAGGCCGGCCAGGGTCCGCAGGGGTTCGGGGAGCGGGGCGTCCGGCCGGAGCAGGGGGAGGCGCATGCTCACGGTGCGGTGTTCGCCCCAGCGGGCGTCCAGACGGGCCACCAGGGCACGCAGCCGGGCTTCGGCGGCCTCCTCGGCGGCGTTCCACTCCCGCCCGTACACACCCGTGAGCCAGTCGCCCTGCCAGAGCGGGACGACCAGGAAGCCCTCGCCCCGGGTCGCCGTCCACTCCCCCGTGACCGGATCGCCCTCCGCGACCGCCGGGCCGGACGTGGGGAGGGGTTGGGCCAGCCGTGCTTCCAGGTCGGCACGGGCCCGGTCGGGGTCGAAGGGCCGGCCGCGGCGGGACGTCACAGGGCGGGCCTGTCCAGCGGGCGGGGCAGCGGTTCGAGGGCGCCGGCGTCCTTCAGGTCGCGGTAGGCGCGGACGACCTCGGCGGTGTCCCCGGGCTCCGCGACCTCCAGGAGCAGGCCGCCGCCGGACAGCCGCCGGCCCCGCGCCGCCCACGCCTCCGGGACGCGGGCGGCGCGCCCCGGGGAGAGGTAGGTCACCGGGCCCACGGACGGCGTGCCGACCTTGAAGCCCGCCTCCTGCTTGAGGGCTGCGGTCACGGCCCGGTCGCCGGCGTCCCCGTGGTCCGGGTCCCACGCCTCGGCGACGGCGGTCAGGAGACCGGCGTCGGGCAGCGGCACGCCGTCCGGCACGACCAGAGTGGCCACCAGCGACTGGAGCAGGAACTCCGGCGTGCCGCCCGCCAGGCCGGCCAGCTCGATCTTCCAGCCCTCCGCGGTGTCCGCCAGCAGGCGGAGCGAGGTGCCGTCCGCCGCCGACCACCCGTCGGCCTCCTGCGCGGCACGCACCGCCCGGAACAGGGTCTCCCGGAGATCGCCGGCCGGGTCGGCGCCGGCGGTACCGGCGTCGGCGGGGTCCGGCAGGCGGACGGTCTCGGAGGGGCGGCCGTCACCGGCCGCGGGGACGGTCCGCCAGGTCGTCAACGGGGCACCTGCGGCCGGTGGCCGGGGTGCGGCGGAGGCGGTGCCCAGGGAGGCCGCCGCCCTCCGGGGTGGCGCCGTCGTGGACGCGGGGGCCGGGACTCCGGATGCCGGGGCCCCGGGGAGCGGCGCGTCGGTGGGCGGCGCGCCGGTGGGCGGGGCGCCGGTGGGCGGGGCGCCGGCGGCGGGGAGGAGCCGGGCGAACCGGACCAGGGTCGTGCTCCACCGTTCGGCGAGCGCCTCCGCGGACTCCCGCCGTGGGCCCCAGAAGCCCCGCACCACGCGTCGCATACCCTGCCGTCCCCTTCTCCCGCGGACCGGACGTCCTCAGCGGACCGGGCATCCCTGCCCGGACGCCTGGACGGTCCCACCTTAGGACGCTCGCCGCGCCTGCCCCGTCAGTCGAACGCCCCCGGTTTCCGCTCGCCGGCCACGGGCCCGGGCCGCGTGTGGACGACCTCGATGTCCAGTCCCGCGTCCTCGAAGGCGTCCCGGGCCGCGTCGGCCACCTCCTCGTTGGAGAAGTGCCACTCGACGCCCTTGCCGCGCGCCGCCTCGGTCTGCCGGCGCGCCTCGGCCAGCAGGCGCTCCCGGCCGGACGGGGTGAGTTCGGTGCGGTCGGCGGTGAGGAAGCTGTCGTAGCCGTTCTTCGCCTCCAGGAAGGTCTGGCGCGAGGAGTCCCAGCCGTCGAACTCCACGTCCGGCACGTCCGGATCGGTGTGCGGGACGACGTACTCGTACCCGCGCTCGGTGCCGGTGACCTGTTCCTGGTAGCGCAGCCAGGACTCGTTCCGCCAGGTGGGTGCCGGATTGCGGTCCCGGCTCGCCCAGAAGCCGTCGCCGCCGTCGGCGTCGCCGTAGGTCCGGGGACTCAGGTCGGCGGCCCAGTCCGGCGGGTTGTAGTTGCGGGGGTCGGCGGTGTCGCCGTGCCGGGGCTCGGGCCACTGCTTCTTGTTGGCCAACGCCTCCTGGGCCCGGCCGGGTTCCTCGGCGCGCTTGCGTTCGAGGTAGGCCTCGCGCGCGTGCTCGCGGGCCCGGCGGGCCTCCTCCTTCGCCTCCTCGTCGCACCCGCCCTGGGCCAGGACGACGTACGGGGCGTCGGCGACGGTGACGGGGCCCCCGGCCGGCACGGTGCTTCCGGTGCCGGGCCCGGCGGCCAGGACGGTGGTTCCGGTGCCGGGCCCGCCGGCCAGCACGGTGGTTCCGGTGCCCGGCCCGCCGAGCCGACGGGAGTCGGTGCCGGGGTCCGGGCGGCCCGCGCCGGCGGGGCCCCCGTCATCCGCGTCGCCGTACGGGGCGGGGCAAAGGGGTGCGGCGATGGTGCAGCCCGTCCTGCGGGCGGCGTCCTCGGCCTCGTCGGCGGCCTCGTCGGCGCGTCGGGCCGCGTCCTCCAGGGCGTCCAGGTCGCCCGCCTCGGCCGCGCGCCGCGCGTCCTGGGCGGCTTCGGCCGCGTCGTCGGTGAGACGGCTGAGCCTGCCGAGCGCCCCGACCTTCTCGGCGACCTTGGCTCCCCCGTAGCCGGGGATGAACACGGAGCCGACGTTCCACAGGACGGTGGTGACGGCCCGGGTGTGGTTGCCGCTGTTCCACTGGTCGGCCACGTCGTCGCCGATGAAGGCGTCGTACAGGACGGTGCCGCCGGTGTTCAGCGAGGCCCCGCCCCAGCCGAGGATCGCCCCGAGGTAGTCGCCGTCGTCCCACTTCTCCCGGGCGTCGGCCGAGTCGCTCCACCAGTCGCTGCCGAGGGAACTGCCGTAGTCCATCAGGCCGTTCCACGTCTCCACCGGGTTGGTGACGACGTCCCAGATGCCGGTCAGGTCCCCCCAGATGCCGTCGACGAAGAGGCCCCCGCCGACCTGGCCGAGCTGGTCCCCGGCGCAGCCGAAGAACGCCCCGAAGCCGGAGAAGCAGCCCTCGTCGTCCCCGTCACCGTCCCCGTCACCGCTGCTCTCGGCGGCCGGTTCCTCGTAAGGGGGCTCGTCGATCTCGTCCCGCGCGGCCACGGGGTCGGCCGGGTCCACGGGAGGGGTGGACGGGTCGGCGGGAGCGCCTTCCGGGGTTCCGCCGTCGGAGGCGTCACCGGGTTCACCGCCGGGGGCGCCGCCGGTGTTCCCCTCCGTGCTGCCGCCGGGGGCACCGCTCGTGCCCTCGGAGCCGGTTCCGCCGCCTTCGCCGCCTGGGCCGCCTGGGCCGCCTCCCGTCGTTCCGGCGTCGCCTCCGCCGGGGCCGGATCCCCCGCCTTCGCCGGTGCCTTCGCCGGTGCCTTCGCCGCGGCCCTCGCCGCCGCCTTCGCCGCGGCCCTCGCTGCCGCCTTCGCTGCCGCCTTCGCCGCCTGCTGACCCGCCGGTGGCACTGCCGGCTCCGCTGTCGCCGGTGCCGGCTGTGCCACCGGTGCTGTCTCCTCCGGCGCCGCCTCCGCCTGTGTCTCCCTCGGTGCCGCCGTTCGTCGTGCCGCCGTTCGTCGTGCCGTCGCCGGCGGTGACGTCGCCCGCGCCGGTTCCGGGCGCCGGGCAGGCCGTGCCGGTGACCCGGCATATCTCCGCCTGGATGCCGGACAGGATCTGCCCGCCCAGACCACTGACGAGCAGCGCGGCGATGATCGCGGCGACGACCGCGACCAGGCCCGCGTACTCCACGGCCGTCTGTCCCTCGTCACGCCCTCCCCAGCGGATCATCCGGCGCAGGGAGAAGGGGGTGTGGACCGCCCGCTCGGGTTCGGCGAGGCGGTACCAGTCCCGGCTCTCCCGCCGCGAGAGGAAATACAGGATGAGGACCGGCAGGAGGAGTTGGCCGAACCCCTTCAACGACCCGTCGGCGATGTTCGCGACGGCGCCTAGGATCAACCAGACCTGCACCCCGGCCAGGCCCGCCCGGACACGCGGCCCGCCCTCCCAGGTGCGTCGCGCCAGCCACCAGCCGAGGACGCCGGGGGCGGCGCCGTAGGCGGTCAGGGCGAGGAGGCCCCCGTCGAGGCGGCCGTAGGCGCTCGCGGTGAGCAGGACGCCCAGACCACCCAGCACGGTGAGGGCGAAGAGCGTGTGGACGAGGAGCAGAGCCGTGGCGAGCGGCTTGGGCAGCCCTCGACGCCCGCCGTCCGCCACGGTCGGTCCCGTGGTCCCGCTCCCGGACGCTCCGCCGAAGCCGCCCGCCCCCGTCACTCCCCCCGCCGACGCCATGCCCACTCCCCCTCACCTCCCCGCAGGAAGGTCGCGTTCATGTCACGGCGAGCGTAGGAAGGGGGAGGCAGGGCGGCATGGGCCCGAGGGCCCAAAGGGACGCCCAAAGTGACGGCGGGGGCGGAACGTTCGGGGTGTCACCACCGTCCAGCGGCGGGACTCGACACGGCGAGCCAGGCATGCTGTGCACCAGGCCCCCGACCGGGCGGCGTGGGCCGCCGCCGCGCCGGCCGGTGACGACAGGGCACCTAGGACGCCTTGTTCTCCTCCCGCGGGAAGGAGACCTCGACCCGGCGGTTTTTCTTGCGGCCGGCCTCGGTGGAGTTGTCGGCGATGGGGTACTGCTCGCCGTAACCGCGCACCTCGTAGGTGACGTTCGAGTCGTTCAGCTCCTGGTCGAGCACGCTCTGCACGGCGTTCGCCCGCTTGCGCGACAGGACGTCGCCGTGCGCGGACGAACCGAGGTTGTCCGTGAAGCCGAAGACGCGGATCTTCGTCGCGTTCTGCGCCTTGATCTCCTGGGCGATCGTGGAGATGCGGGACTTCGCCCGAGCACTGAGCTTGGCGCTGTCCTTGGGGAACAGCACCTCGGCCTGGAGCGCGAACTTCACGTCGGAGTTGGTGTCCTCGCGACGCTCGTCACCGCTCTGGTCCTCGACGACCTGCTTGATGTCGAGGACCTTGGCCGCGGCCAGGGTGGCGCCGTCGGGGAGCTTCAGGTCCGGGTCGTTGGGGTCCAGCTCCACGGGAGCCGAGGCCGTGGCCTCGGTGCCCGGAGGGACGCTGGGGGCGTCGTCGGCCACGGCGGGAGCGGCCGCATAGAGGTGGCTGGCGGCCAGCACGGTAGCGAAGGCCAGGACCGCCTTCGGCTGCATACGATACGTCCGTGTCATGGCCAATCACCCAGAAATCTGGATGGTGCCGCTGGCGAACGTCGGCATCTGGAAGGTGACTTCGGTCGTGTCCGTCGGCGGCGCGGGGAACTGCATGAAGACGGACAGGCTTGCTCCGGCCTTAATGGTGGAGAATCCCGTAGTGGTCAGTGCACGTCCATCCGTGTCCCGCAGCACGTAGTAGCGCTTTTTTCCCTTTGCGTCGACAAGTGTTGCTCCGCCGAGAGACCTGCCGTTCCTCACGATCTCGGTCTCATTGCCACTCAGTGCAGCGGGCACGACCACACTCTTCGCACCGTCGTTCTTCAGTGTGCCGTTCACGGTCAGGAACCCGCCGGCGTCCCGCTCAGCAGAGGTGATCTGAAGGAGCAAGCCGTCCGACCCTCGCAGCTCCGCGAGTGGCTCACCTTCCGCTGTCTCGTGCGTACTGGGGTCGGACCCCCGGTCCTGGGAAGCGGACGCGGATTTCTCCGGCTTGCTGTCCTCGCCACCGCCCCCTCCCCCGCAACCGGCCACTCCGAGTGCCAGTCCAGCCGCAACGGTCAGCGCGACCATCCCCCTGCGGGCCTTCGTCGTAGACCGAATGCTCATGCGTCTGCTTCCCTATTCACTCGTCGTTCGCTTGTCAGTCGGCCAGGTGGACATCGAAAAGGTCTTCAGGCTGCGGCAATAGGTCTACCGGGCCGTCCGGGTCGAGCTTCCATGGTGTGCCCTTGCAGGTGAGCAAAGGCAGGTCCTCCTCGACCTCCGGCAGCTCGAACGTGCAGCGGGCCTCGATCACCGCTGTGGCCCTCTCACTCGACTTGAAGTCCTCAGTTCCGGGCACGATGGACTCCCCCACGGTGTGGTTCGTCTGGACCTCGACGGTGAATCCCAGGAGTCCGTCGGGAGTGCAATCTTGAACAGTCGCGTTGTTCGCCGCCGCAAGCTCGTAGGCACGCCCGCACGACGGTCCGAGTACACCGGCATCACCGTCGAAAATGTCCAGCCAAGTCGTGGGGTCGTTCAGATTCGCCGTCCACGCGTCCGCAAGCTTGTCCCGCCTGTCCTGGGCTGCAGCGAGTGCGGCTGCGTCGGCGGCAGTCTGCGCGTCACTCCGATTCGCCGCTGCCTGACCGACTGCCAGGTACGCGAACGCGAGAAAGAGCAGACCCCCCACCACCGTGATGTAGATGGGGAAGGCCTGCCCTGCGTCGCCGTGCCTGGAACGCCGCATCACCCGCCGGTGACGTTCGCGATCTGCTCCGTGATCGCGTCGTAGATCGACTGACCGATGTCCGTCCCCGTGATCGCCAGCACGATCGCCACGACCACCGCGATGATGCCCAGGTACTCCACCGCGGTCTGGCCCTTGTCGTTGCGGGCCGCGCGGGACTGGAGGTACGTGACCGTGGTGTTGATCCAGTTGCTCATGCTGTTCCCCTCCGGCTGACGCGATGGCGGCCTCCTCGGCGGGGCCGCGTTCGACATGAGCAACGTACGGCGGATTTCCGGATGCGCCAGAGGGCCCCTGGGCCCAAACCCGGGCCCAAACGCGGCGTCGGTTCCTCGTGGTGGCTGCCCCCATCGCAGGTCACCCCACCCCTCGGCCGGAGCCGGGAGCCGTGCCCAGCCACTTGGCGGCGGCCTGGGAGCGGCTGGTGCTGTGCAGCTTGGCGAAGATGCGGTTGATGTGGTTCTTGACCGTCTTCTCGCTGATGAAGCAGGCGGCGGCGATCTGCTGGTTGGTCATGCCGGATGCGATGAGGTCCATGATCTCCGCCTCCCTGGCGCTCAGTTGGTACTTCGACCTGTCGGGGGCGGCCGGGAGGCCGCTTGTCCACCCGGACGTCGACTGTGCCACATCCGGTTGCAGTTGCGAAAGGTTTTCTGCAGAAGTAGGCGGGAAGGAGGACGCGGCTCTGCTTAACGGGCGGTAGCCCTCCCTATGTTGGGGTGCGGAACCGCGGCGGCCCGAGGCCTCCCGCCCGTGTGCAGTCGCACTTACCGTGCCCAAGTGGTCCGGCAGCGCGCCCGCGTCCCCCCTGCCGCCGCTCTCCCGCAGCTGGGCCAGCAGGGCGCTTGCCGCCGTGGGGGTGAAGTGCGCGCGGCCGGACCTGATGTCGTGTACGGCGGTGACCAGTTGGTCGGCGGTGAACTCGCCGTGGACCAGGTAGCCGCCCGCTCCTCGGCGCAGGGCCTCCTGGACGATCTCCGACTCCCTGCTGTACGTCAGCATCACGACCGGCGCGATGTCCACCAGGTACGGCAGGGCGGAGATGCCGTCCACGCCGGGCATGCGGACGTCCAGGAGGACGACGTCGGGGCGGTGTTCGCGGGCGGCCTCGCAGGCTTCGTGGCCGTCGGCGGCCTCCGCGACGACGGTGATGTCGTCGCGGCCGGAGAGCAGGGCGGTGAGGCCGGCGCGGACCACGGGGTTGTCGTCGGCCACCACGACCCGGAGGGCGGGGGGCGGGGGGACGGTGGGGAAGGGGCTGGGCGGCGGCTGCACGGTGCGGCCTCCTCTGCGGGGGTGGCGAAGGGTGCGGGGCGGCGCGGGCGGCGCGGTCATGGTGTCGTCGCCCCCCGGGACGTGGTCGTCAGGGCGGCCAGGGGCAGGTCCAGGCGGACTTCGGTGCCGTGGGTGCGGGTGCCCCGGCCGATGCGGATGCGGGCGCCGACGGAAGCAGCCCGTTCGACCATGCCGATGAGGCCGAAGTGCCCGGAGCGGCGCAGGTGTTGCAGGTCGGTGCCGGGCGGGAGGCCGCGACCGTCGTCGTGGACGCTGATGCGGAGCAGGTCGCCGTGGATGCCCGCCAGGACCTCGACCCGGGTGGCGCCGGCGTGACGGTGGGCGTTCTCCATGGCCTCGGCGGCGATGGTGAGGAGCTGGCGGGCGACGGCCGGGGGGACGGGCGGGGCGGTGCCGTCACCGGTCGCCCGGTAGGTGGCCGTCAGTCCGGTGCGGTCCTGGAAGTCGTGTGTGCGTGCGGCGAGTTCGGACAGCACGTCGGTGCCCTGGTCCGGGTCGGCCTCGCGGCGCAGGTCGGCGAGGAGTTCGCGGGACTCGGCGGCGGCGCGGCGGGCGGAGCGGGCCACGAGTGCCGCCTGCTGCCGCACCCGTGCGGCGTCCACGTCGGGGGCGTCCGCCGAGCGGGTGAGGCCGTCGGCGGCGAGGGCGACGCCGTGCAGGGTCTTGGCGACGGAGTCGTGCATCTCCCGGGCGAGGCGAGCCCGTTCCGCGCCGACGGCCTCGGTGACGGCGAGGCGGGCCTGCATGTCGGTGAGGGCGCGGGTCGCTGCGCCGAACCGGAGCAGCAGCTGGCGCAGGGAGGAGCCCGCGGCGCCGGCGACGACGCACAGGCCGGGCAGGAGCAGGGTCTCCGCCGGTTCGGCCGGCGTGTCCTGGAGGGTGGCGTGGACCAGCAGGAGGACGACGCCCTGGAGGGAGGCGAAGACGGCGGCCGTGCGCCAGCCGTAGATCAGGCCGGCCAGCAGCGGGGTGCAGACGCTGACGTAGGCGAGGGTGGACTCGGGTCCCGCGGAGACCAGCAGGAGGGCGCCGAGGAGGGTGTCCAGGGCGAGCAGGGTGGGGTGGCGCAGGAGGAGGGGGCCGAAGCGTTCCCAGTCGCGGAAGAGGGCGTAGGACGCCATGAAGGTGACGACGACGGCGAGGGCGACGAGGCGGGTGCCCCAGCCGGGGCCGGCGTTGAGGAGGGCGGCGGGGGCGGCCAGGGCGATCATCGCCAGGCGGAAGCCGAAGACCTGCCGGCACAGGGCCTGGAGGGCGTTGATCTGCAGGTCGACGGTGGGGGCGGGGCCCGCCCCGGTGCCGGGGGGCGGCGCCTGCGGCGCTCGGGGAGCGGCGGGTGGCAGCGGGCCCTCGGCCGCGCGGGCGGTTCCCCCGGGCGGGCCCGTGTCGTGGGCCGCCCCCGCCGCTCCCTCCGGCACGATCCCGCCGGCAGCCGCCCCGGTCCCGCCCCTGCCACGGACCGTCCCCGCCTCCGCCCCGGCTCCGGGCACCCGGGGCGTCGCCGTGGTGACCGGGACGTCGGGGGCGCCGGTGCGGGCGTGGTCGGGGAGGACCGTGCCCGCGGGCGGGGTGGTGATCTCGGCGGAGCGCGGGCGGCGGCGCAGGCGGGCCGCGCGTTCCCTGGTCGTCGTCATGGCACCGGCACCCTTCCTACTCGCCCGTGATGGAGCCGAAGTCGGTGCCGGAGCCGAGGAGCAGGCCGGCGCCGAGAAGGATCATGGTGGCCGGGACCATGAACGTGGTGATCATCATGGTGGCCTTGGGGACCGCGCGGGCGGCCTTGCGGCGGGCGTTCTGGGCGTCGGTGCGGCGCATGTCCTTGGCGAGGGCCACCAGGGTGTCGACGATGGGTGCGCCGAGTTCCTCGCCCTGCTGGAGGGCGGTGACGAACATGGCGACCTGCTCGGAGTCGTTGCGGCGGCGCAGTTCGGCGAACGCCTGGCGGCGGCTCATGCCGAGGTCCATCTGGCGCAGGGTGATGCGCAGTTCGTCGGCCCACGGGCCCTCGTAGCGGGAGGAGACACGGTCGAGGGCCTGGCGGAAGCCGAGTCCGGCGCTCACCACGACCGCGAGCACGTCGAGGAAGTCGGGCAGGGTGCGTTCGATGACGTCCTTGCGGATGCGGATCGCGGACCAGATGCCGACCTCGGTCCAGAACGCGCCGAAGGCGAGCAGCAGCAGCGCCACGAAGGGCTGGCCGCGCAGCAGGAAGACGAGGAAGCCGGTGACGCCGAGGGCCCCGTAGACGGCGCGGCGGGCGGCGTAGCGGTCGATGGTGAGGCCGCCGGGGTTGCCGGCCAGGTCGATCTTCCGGCGGTACTTGGCGACCTGTTTGGGGCCCATGAGGCGCAGCACGGCGGGGGCGTAGCGCATGCCCATGCGGTCGACGAGGGAGTCGACGGCTCCGGTGCGGGTGGAGCCGACCTCCAGGGCGAGGACGAGGTCGCCGGGGAGTTTGGCCTCGGCGCGGTACATGCGGATGCCGGCGAAGACGCCCCAGACGCCGAGGCCCATGAGGAGGGCGAGCAGCAGTGCCATGTCGGTCAGCCTCCTTCGGCGGTCAGACGTCGATGCGGGACAGGCGGCGGATGAGGAGGAACCCGACGGCGTACAGCCCGAAGGCGACGATCACCGCCGTCTGGCCCACGGGGGAGCCGGTCATGCGTTCCAGGGCGCCGTCCTTCACGCCGTTCATGAGGAACAACGAGCCGATGCCGAGGGCGGGAACGGCGTAGGAGGTCATGCTCACCTGGGAGAGCTGGGTGCGGACCTCGCGCCGGGTCTCCTTGCGTTCCTCCAGTGTCTCGGTGAGGTTGCGCAGGGCGCTCACCACCTGGCCGCCCGCGCGGTTGGACAGCACGAGGGTGGTGACGAGGACGACGAGTTCGCGGGAGGGGAGGCGGTCGGCGAGTTCACCGAGGGCGTCGTCCAGGGAGGCGCCCATGGCGAGCTGGTCGGCGACCTTGGCGAGTTCCTCGCCGGCGGGGGCCTCCAGTTCCTCGGCGGCCATGCCGATGGCGGTGCGCAGGGCGAGGCCGGCCTGGGTGGCGTTGGCGAGGATGCGGGCGAGTTCGGGGAGCTGGTTGATGAACCGCTCGATGCGCTTCTGACGCTGCCAGTTGAGGAACTGCCAGGCGGCCCAGACGCCGACGAGTCCGGCGAGCGGGCCGAAGAAGGGCGCGAGGGTGGCCTGGCCGACGAGCCAGAGCCCGGCGACGGTGGCGAGCATGGCGGCGGTGAACTCGCCGGGGGTGACGTCCAGGCCGGTGGCGATCAGGCGCAGTTCCAGCTTGCGGCCGGGCCGGGTGCGGCGCAGCCGGCGGTCGAGGCCGGGGAAGTGGCGCCGGCGGCCGGGCAGGGGGATCTGTCCGGTGGCCGAGAGGCGGTCGACCAGGGCCTGCCGCTGGGCCCGGCCGGTCGCGTAGGAGTGCACGCCGACGACCGCGAGGACGCAGGTCAGCAGGGCGACGCCGGTGGTCAGCGTGATCAGGTTCTGCAGATCCATGGGGGCGGTTCCTACCTGGCTTCTCGGGTGGCGAGCTGGTCGGGCGACTGGGCGACGCCGAACGCCTGCGGCAGGGGCTGGCCGGCCATGTAGAGCCGTTCGGCGGTGCGGCGCGGGAGCGGGTAGTGGCCGTAGGTGCCGTGGATGCGGCCGTCGGACGTCATCGGCTGCGCGTTGAAGCGGGCCACGGTGGCCAGCCGGTACGGTTCGCCGCCGTGGCTCTCCAGGAGGGCGATCTCGGTGATGCGGCGGGCGCCGTCGGCGAAGCGGGTGAGCTGGACGAGGACGTCGACGGCGCTGTTGATCTGGTCGTGCAGGGCCACGAAGGGGATCTCCACGTCGGACATGGAGGCGAGGGTCTGCAGGCGGGTGAGGGCGTCCTCGGCGCTGTTGGCGTGGACGGTGGCGAGGGAGCCGTCGTGGCCGGTGGACATCGCCTGGAGCATGTCGAGGGACTCGCCGCCGCGGACCTCGCCGACGACGATGCGGTCGGGGCGCATGCGCAGCGAGTTGCGCACCAGGTCGCGGATGGTGACCCGGCCCTTGCCCTCGACGTTGGGCGGGCGGGACTCCAGGCGGATGACGTGGGGCTGCTGGAGCTGGAGTTCGGCGGAGTCCTCGATGGTGATGATGCGCTCGCCCTCGGGGATCAGGCCGGACAGGGCGTTGAGGAGGGTCGTCTTGCCGGTGCCGGTGGCGCCGGACACGATGATGTTGAACCGTGCCTGCACCAGCCCGGCCAGCAGGTACAGCATGTGCTCGTCGAGCGAGCCGAGGCCGATGAGTTCGTGCAGGGTGAAGGAGCGCGGGAAGCGGCGGATGGTGAGGACGGCGCCGGTCAGGGACAGCGGCGGGATGATGACGTTGACGCGCTCGCCGGAGGGCAGGCGGGCGTCGACCATGGGGTTGGACTCGTCCACGCGGCGGTTGACGGTGGAGACGATGCGTTCGATCGTCTGCATCAGCTGGTCGTGGGAGGCGAAGCGCAGCGGGAGCTGCTCGACCCGGCCGCCGCGCTCGACGAAGACGGCGTCGGGGCCGTTGACCATGATCTCGGTGATGGAGGCGTCCTCGAGAAGGGGTTCGAGGATGCCCAGGCCGAGGGCTTCGTCGACGACGCGGCGGATCAGCTGGGAGCGCTCCACCGTGGACAGGACGGGGCCCTCGCGGCTGATGATGTGCCCGAGGACCCGCTCCAGCCGCGCGCGGCGTTCGGCGGCGGCCAGCGAGCTCATCTCCGCGAGGTCGATCTCCTCCAGGAGCTTGGCCCGGTAGGAGGCGACCAGGTGGCCGTCCTCGCCCCGGTTTCCGGTCTCCTCCGGGGAGTTGATGCGTGCCCGCAGACTCATGGGGCCGGTGCTCCGTCCTGTTCGTGGGGGTCGGTGGCGCGTTCCCGCTCGTCAGCGGTCCCTCGGCATCGTGGCGGTGCGGCGGGCGGGGCCGAAGTCCCAGCCGGGGACGATCGACGGGATCTCGACCGTGGCGGTGACGGTGACCTCGTCACCGCCGCCGCCTCCTCCCCCGCAGTCCGTGCCGTCCGCCAGCCAGGAGCTGACCGCGGCCGAGCAGGCCGTCTGGGCGTCCCGGTCGAGGGAGGCGCTGCGCGCCCCGGCGCGGGCGGCCGTGCCGGCCTGCTGGGCGGTGTAGGCGATGAGGCCGAGCTGGACGGCGGCCATCGCGACGATCAGCAGGACGGGCAGGAAGCCGAGGTACTCCAGGGCGGCCTGGCCCCGGTCGCGGTGCGCTCCGCGGCGCCGCGGCAGGTCGGTGTCAGTCACCGGTGTCCTCCTCGACGGCTCCGGCGTGCCCCGTCACGTCGAAGGGGAAGGAGGCCGTGCCGGGGAAGAGGACGGGCACGTTCAGCCGCACGTCGGCGGTGACGAATCCGCCGCCCCCGCCGCAGGTCACGCTCGCCGATCCCCGCCAGGCGGCGGGCAGTTTGTCCAGCCCGGCCTCCTGGCAGGGCCCGCCGCGCTCGCCGGGGGCGGCCGCGGTCGCGGCCCGTACCGCCTCGTCGGCGGCGTTGCCCGCGAGGGAGAACGTGTAGCCGACCAGGACGAGCTGCCACAGCACCACCAGCGTCACCAGGATGGTGGGCAGCATGCCGAGGAACTCGACGGTGACCTGTCCCCGGTCCGACGTCCGGCGGCCGGTGCGGTGCCGTGCCCGCGGTGAGTGCCGCATCGTCATCCCTCCTGTCTCCCGGTCATGTCTTCCTGCCCGGTGCGCCCGGCTCCTTGCGGCGGCGCAGGCCGACCGCGCCCCGGTCGCCGCGCAGCCGGCCCGCCCGGTGGGCGCCCTCGGTGGCCTTGACCAGGCCGAGTTCGCCGGCCAGTGACCACAGGGCCTGTTTGACGGCGCTCTTGGCCTCCAGTTCGTGGACGCGTCCGGCGTCCACGACGGCCTGGAGTTCCTTGAAGTGGGCGGGGACCGCGGTGGCGGCGACCGCGGTGCCGGTGATCCGCTGGATGAGCGCCGGCTGGATCTCCGTGGAGCGGGTGTGCCGGTTGACGACCACGGTGGTCTCCTCGGCCTTGCGGATCTGCAGCCGGTCCCACATGCGGACGGCCCGCTTGGCGCCGCGGACCGCGATCACGTCGGGCGTGGTGACGAGGAGCGCGGTGTCGGCCATCTCGACGGCGGCGGCGCCCGCGCCGCCGAGCTGGGCGCCGCAGTCGATGACGACGATCTCGTAGCGGGAGCGCAGGGCGCTGACGATCTGGCGGGCGGCCCGGTCGGTGACGTCCTCGCCGCGTTCTCCCTCGGCGGGGGCGAGCAGCAGGGCGACGCCGGTGTCGTGGCGGAAGACGGCGTCGGCGAGGACGCGGGGCGAGATGTCGGTGATGCCGGCGAGGTCGACGACGGAGCGGCGGAACTGGACGTCGAGGTAGGAGGCGACGTCGCCGGTCTGGAGGTCCAGGTCGACCAGGGCGGTGCTGCGGCCGGACGCCTGCGCGGCGAGCGCGAGCTGGACGGCGGTCAGCGTGGTGCCGACGCCTCCCTTGGCCCCGCTGACGGTGACGACGCGTCCGCCGACGCCGGTGAACACGTCGACGGCCGTGCCGAGGTGGCGGCGGACACCGGTGGACCACTGGGCGACGGCCTGCACCCGGCTGGCGAGTTCCTCGTAGCCGATCGGGAGGGCGACCAGGCCGCGGGCGCCGTAGTCCATGGCGGCCTGGAAGAGACCGGGGCTCGCGTCGGAGGTGACGAGGATGACGCCCACGGCGGGGAAGCGCAGGGCGACCTCGCGGATCAGCTCCAGGGCGGGGACGGGGCCGATCCGCTCGTGGACGACCACGACCTCGGGCAGCTCGTCGACGGACTCGGCGGCCAGCCGCGCGAGGGTGTCGACGAGCTGGGTGGAGTCGACGACCGGGGCCACCGGTTCGGCGTCCGGGAGCTGGCTGAGCAGTGTGGTGAGGGAACGGACCGCGTCCGCGTCGCCGACTGCCGGGAGGATCCTCGTGGGCATGCGGCTCTCACTTGTCCTTCGCGAGTTCGTACGTCCGGTCCCGCTCGGGGACGGTGGTGTCGCCGCCGGGGGCGACCAGTGCGAGGCGGACCCGCTGGGCGAACGACTCGGCGTAGGTGAGGCGCTGGGCGTCGAGGGCGGACAGCGCGAAGGTGATGGGGACGGCGTCGGTGGGACGGCGACGCCGGTCCGTCTCGTCGGGTTCCAGGGCGGTGATCCGGCCCACGTCGAGGACCTTGGCGTTGGTGACGATGATCTTCGACTGGGCGGGGGCGCCGTCGCGCTCGCCGTCGAAGGTGGCGTAGACGTTGACCGCGGAGCCCGGCGTGATCTTGCCGGCCACGCCGGTCGCCGCGTCGATCATGATGGCGACCTCCTGCTGCCCCGGCTGGAGGGCGGGCTGGTTCACGATCATGTCGTTCTGCAGCAGGGAGCCCTCGCGCAGCGTGGTCACGGCGATCTTGCCGCGGATGTCGTCGAGGTCGGTGACGGCGTTCTCGGACAGCCACCGTTCGGGCATCCGGATCTTCTCGAACTGGCCCGTGCGGAGCGCGGTGTAGGGCGCGATGTCGGACTTCAGCCGGTAGGCGGTGACCTCGGGGCCGACCTTGGACTTCACGTCGTTGATGACGGAGAGCACGCCGGCGAAGGCACCGAGGGCGCACAGGACCGACAGGAGGAGGAGTATCACGCCGCGGCGCTGACGGGAGTTCATGAACCGTGCAACCTCATCGGGGGTGAGCGGTCGGTCGGGACCGGGTGCGGTGGTCGGTCGGTGGGTGGTGGGGCCGGCCGTGCGGGGCCGGGTCCGGGGCTCGGGCCGGACGGGCGCGCGGCCCGGGCGGGGCGGGGGCGCGGGCGGGGTTCATGACCGCTGGGCGAGGGAGCGCCCGGAGGCGTGGCCCCCCGGCGGGCCGTCGGGGGCGGGCGGGGTGGCCGAGCAGAACACGCAGCGGTCGCCGATGACGTCGATGCCGCACCAGTGGCAGGTGCCGCGCCGCACGGAGGTGACCAGTTGGTAGAGCACGGACAGGTCGGGCAGGAAGGTGCAGAACTCGACCAGCTTCCCCGTCCCCCACCAGCCGGCGGAGGCGGCGGGCAGCGGCGTCTCGTGCAGTCCCTGCACCTTCCACGCGGGGGCGAGGGTGCCGGTGACCCAGTCGGAGGTGAGCTGCCCCTTGGCGGTGACCATCCAGGTGTCGAACTCCGGTCCCTCCAGGGAGGCTTCCGGGCCAAGGCGGACGAGCTGGGGCTGCGGGTGGGCGAGGACGGCGAACTGGGTGCCGGGCATCCAGGACTTGGCGTGCTGCTTGAGGTTGACGGGGACCCGGTCCAGGCGGGCGACCGAGCCGAGCAGGGCCCCGGCGTGCAGGTAGTGGACGAGGAGGCGGCCGGCGGAGGCGAGCACTCCGGGGCCGAGGTCGCAGGAGGCGAGCTGGCGTAACTGGCGGGCCAGGACGGCGACGGCGAGCGGTGGCAGGTCGGGCCGGAAGAAGGCGATCCGGTCGCTCTCCAGCAGGGAGCGCAGGGTGTGCAGCCGGCGCAGGACCCGGGCGGGGGCGGCCTGCGGGCAGACGACGATGACGTGCCCGTGGTGTTCGACGAGCAGTTGGACGTCGCTCAGGAGCCGGTCGAGCGGCCGGGTGTCGAGGTCCCGGAGGACCACGGCGGGCAGGGTGCGGTCGTCGTGTGGCGGCAGCGCCAGGTCGGCACTGGTCACGGCAATGGCGGTTGGCACGCGCAGCTCCCCGTTCTCCCCCTGCCCGTCGGCCCGACGGCTGTTACTCCGGTGGACCTTGGTGACTTCACTGCGTGACTACCTCAGCACTGTAACCACGGCTCTGTGACCGGAGAACAGCGTTTGGTCAGCTGAACGGCAACTTGTGCCGCACAAGCCGCGCCAAAACGGGGCAGGTTGAGCATCTTGCCGGTCCCGGTCCGAGCGCGGAGAGGCGCATTCCGTCGCGGACCCGTCGCGGACCCGACCCGGACGCGCCCCAGGATCCGCCGGCCCGACGTCACCCCGAAGCGACCCGGACCCATCCGTACCCCGCCCGCGACGCCGCGACCCGCCCCCGGCGCACCGGATTCCGCGGTCCCGAGTCGCGCCGAACCCATTGACAAGCCGATTGGTCTGGACCAACTTGTAGCTCCAGGACGAACGACGGCCACCGTTACCGTCACCGCGCCTCCCTCCCCCACTCCTCCGTCCTCCCTCGCCCCGCTCCCGCTTCTCCGTCGCTTCCTCACCGGGACTTCCCCCGTCCTCCCCTCTCCCACTCCCCCCACCGACCCTTACTCCTCCCCGATCTCCCCCTGACACCTTCGACTCCCCCGACTCCCTCACTCCCCACCGGAGGCCCCAGTGGACCGCGCCCCACGCAGCACCGGACGCAGTAAAGGCATCAGAGGCGGCAGAGGCATCAGACGCGCCTGGGCCGGAGCCGTCGTCTCCGCTCTCGCCCTCACCTTCGCGGGGGTGGGCGCGGGCCAGGCGTCGGCCGCCGACGTGAACAACGCCAGGAACGCCGGGTTCGAGGCGGGTCTGAGCAACTGGACCTGTTCGGCGAACAGCGGCACGACCGTCTCCTCCCCCGTCCACGGCGGCACGGCGGCCCTCAAGGCCACCCCGGCTGGCCAGGACAACGCCCGCTGCTCCCAGACCGTCGCCGTCAAGCCGAACTCGACGTATCAGCTGAGTGGTTGGGTACGCGGCGGCTACGCGTACCTGGGCGTGAGCGGTACCGGCACGACGGACGTGTCCACCTGGACCCCGGACTCCTCCAGCTGGAAGCAGCTCTCGACCCGCTTCACCACCGGCTCCGGCACCACCTCCGTGACGGTCTACACCCACGGCTGGTACGGCCAGCAGCCCTACTACGCCGACGACCTGTCCGTCTTCGGACCCGACGGGGGCGGCGGCGGTGACGGTGAGCCGGAGCCCACCGTCCCGGGCACCCCCGGCGGGCTGGCCGTCTCGGGCACCACGGCGTCGTCGGTCTCCCTGGCCTGGAACACGGTGTCCGGCGCGACCGGCTACACCCTCTACCGCGACGGCACGAAGGTGACGGCGGTGTCGGGCACCTCGGCGACGGTGACCGGACTCGCCCCCTCGACGTCGTACTCGTTCCAGGTCGCGGCGAACAACGCGGCCGGCGAGTCCCCGAAGTCGGCGGCGGTCACCGCCCGCACCAAGGACCAGGACGGCGGCGGGGGCGGTGACCTGCCCCGGCACGCGGTGACCGGCTACTGGCAGAACTTCGACAACGGCGCGGCCGTGCAGCGCATCTCCGACGTCCAGGACCAGTACGACATCATCGCGGTCGCCTTCGCGGACGCCACGGGCACGCCCGGCGCCGTCGACTTCACCCTGGACTCGGCCGGCCTGAACGGCTACACCGAGGCCCAGTTCAAGGCCGACCTCCGGGCCAAGCAGGCGGCCGGGAAGAAGGTCATCATCTCGGTCGGCGGCGAGAAGGGCACCGTCTCGGTCAACGACTCCACGTCGGCGACGAACTTCGCGAACTCGGTGTACGCGGTGATGCAGGAGTACGGCTTCGACGGCGTCGACATCGACCTGGAGAACGGCCTCAACGCCACCTACATGACCCAGGCCCTGCGGGCCCTGTCGGCGAAGGCCGGCCCGTCGATGATCCTGACCATGGCGCCGCAGACCATCGACATGCAGTCGACGTCCAACGCCTACTTCCGCACGGCGCTGAACGTGAAGGACATCCTCACGGTCGTCAACATGCAGTACTACAACAGTGGTTCCATGCTGGGCTGCGACGGCAAGGTCTACCACCAGGGCACGGTCGACTTCCTGACCGCGCTGGCCTGCATCCAGCTGGAGAACGGCCTCGACCCGTCGCAGGTGGGCCTCGGCCTCCCGGCCTCCACCCGGGGAGCGGGCAGCGGCTACGTCTCCCCGACCGTGGTCAACAACGCCCTCGACTGCCTGACCCGGGGCACGAACTGCGGCACCTTCAAGCCGTCGAAGACGTACCCGGGCCTGCGCGGCGCGATGACCTGGTCCACCAACTGGGACGCGACGGCGGGCAACGCCTGGTCCAACGCGGTCGGCCCGCACGTCCACGCACTGCCGTAACCCCGATGTAGGCAGGGGCCGTTGAGGCCCCCGGCCCCTCAGGGACGCCGGAGCCCCCGGCCGCCACACCTGGCGGCCGGGGGCTCCGGAGGCATTTCCGCGCCCGGTCGGAGCACCCGCCGGAGCCAGTCGAAGGCGACCTCGCCGTGCAGTCGCGGGGCCATCGCGGAGCAGTGCAGCCGGGCGCCGTCGGCGGCGGTGAGCTTCAGGCGGTCCTCCGGCCCCGCGCAGGGCCTCGTGCCTCTGCCGGGGCCGCCCGGGCACGCGGGCGGAACCGCTCGTCCTCGTGGTCCAGGACGAGCGTCGGCGTCGTGATGCGCGGGACTCGGCGCGGGCACGGCCCGTCCTGAGGTTTCTAGAAGAACTCCGCCCACGGCTGGTCCCGAACCTGCTTCACGGCGAGGACCAGGAAGAGCAGGCCGGCGAGGACGAGCATGACGTTGCTGAGCGGGCCGTTGCGCCATTCCCGGGGCGTGCGGTCGGAGTTGAGGAGCCGGACGAGGGTGAGGGCGAGGAACGGCATGAAGGCCGCGCCCAGCACGCCGTAGACGATGATCAGGCGGAAGGGCCGGCCCTGGAAGAGCAGGATCATCGGCGGGAACGTCAGCCACAGCAGGTAGGCGCGGAACGGCCAGGACCTCTCGGGCCGCCCGGAGGCGAAGTCCTCCCCCCGGGAGGCTGCGGCCTGCTTCCGGCCGCGCGTCACGAAGTCGGCGAACATCAGGCTGACGCCGTGCCACACGCCGATCAGCGAGGTGAACGAGGTGGCGAAGAAGCCGATCAGGAAGAAGGTGGCGGTCGCGGAGCCGTAGCGGTCCTCCAGGATGTCGCCGAGCTGGATCAGCCCCTGGTCGCCCGAGGCGATGGCGATGCCGGCGGAGTGCAGGAGTTCGGCGCCGACGACGAGCATGGCGACGACGAAGACACCGGTGGTGAGGTAGGCGACCCGGTTGTCCAGGCGCATCACCTTCATCCAGCCGCTGTCGGTCCAGCCCTTGGCGTTGACCCAGTAGCCGTACGCGGCGAGGGTGATGGTGCCGCCGACGCCGCCGATCAGGCCGAGGGTGTTGAGGACCGAGTCGGTGGCGTCGGGGAGGACCGGCAGGAGGCCGGCGAAGGCGTCGCCGAGGTTCGGGGCGACGCGGACCGCGAGGTACACGGTCACCACGAACATGACGCCGACCAGGACGGTCATGGCCTTCTCGAAGACGGCGTACCGGTTGAACCAGACGAACACCAGGCCCACCAGGGCGCAGGCGATGCCCCAGCCCTCCAGCTCCATCACGCCGGGGAAGAGGGCCTGCAGGGGCAGGGCGCTGGACGACATGGCCGCGGCGCCGTAGACGAAGCCCCAGACGACGACGTAGACGCCGAAGAAGTACGTGGTCCAGCGGCCGAGCTGGGCCCAGCCGTCGAAGAGGGTGCGGCCGGTGGACAGGTGCCAGCGGCCGGCCGCCTCGGCGAGGGAGATCTTGACCAGGCAGCCGATGACGGCCGCCCACAGCAGGGTGTAGCCGAAGTTGCTGCCCGCGATGAGGGTGGCCACCAGGTCACCGGCACCCACACCGGTCGCCGCGACGACGATGCCGGGTCCGATGTGGCGCCAACTGGATCTGCGTGGTGGGGAGTCGGGTGCGTGGAGCGCTCGGGTGTCCTGGGGGGTCCCCGTGTTTCCCGTGGTGTCCGCCATGGGCGCAGGAAAGCGGACGGGGCAGGGGCCGACAAGGGGGCGTGCGGGCGTCTCCACGGGATGCACCCTGTCGGCGGCGCCTGCCCACAGCGGGGGGCGGGGTCCTTCGTCTTTCACCCACCTTCTTGACCTGATCATGTCATGGCCCGACCATGAGCCCACCGCACCACGCACGTCGCCATGAACCACCCCCACCTCCCACGAGGAGACTTCATGCGACTTCGCCCCCGCGGCAGACGCCCCGGCGTGCTCGCCGCCCTGATCGCCCTCGCCCTCGCGGCCCCCCTGTCGCTCACGGCGCCCGAGGCCGGGGCCGACAGCGCGAAGGCCCCGTCGGCCACCCCCTCCGCCGACGACATCCGCCAGTACGAGATCCACCGGCACACCACCCCCCTGACGCGTACGGCCATCCAGCGCTCCGGCGTCAGCGTGGACGAGGCCGACGAGGAGACCGTGGTGGTCTCCGGCCGGGCCGACCAGATCCGCACCCTGCGCCGGCAGGGCTACGACGTCACGCCGTTGGGCGCCGCCCCCGACCGGTCCTCCGGCTCGGACGGCGTGCGACTGTACGACTTCCCGTCGGCGGACTCCCGCTACCACAACTACGCGGAGATGAACGCCGAGATCGACCAGCGGCTGGCCGCGTATCCGGGCATCATGAGCAAGCGGGTGATCGGGAAGTCCTACCAGGGCCGGGACATCGTCGCGATCAAGATCAGCGACAACGTGGCCACGGACGAGAACGAACCCGAGGTGCTGTTCACCCACCACCAGCACGCGCGCGAGCACCTGACCGTCGAGATGGCCCTGTACCTGCTCCGGGAGCTGGGCGCGGGCTACGGCAGCGACTCCCGGATCACGAACCTCGTGAACAGCCGCGAGATCTGGATCGTCCCGGACCTCAACCCGGACGGCGGCGAGTACGACATCGCCACCGGCTCCTACCGCTCGTGGCGCAAGAACCGGCAGCCGAACTCCGGTTCGTCGGCCGTCGGAACGGACCTGAACCGCAACTGGGACTACCGCTGGGGCTGCTGCGGCGGCTCATCCGGCAGCAAGTCCTCGGAGACGTACCGGGGTTCGGCGCCGGAGTCGGCACCCGAGGTGAAGGTCGTCGCGGACTTCGTGCGCAGCCGGGTCGTGGGCGGGAAGCAGCAGATCACGGCCGGGATCGACTTCCACACCTACAGCGAGCTGGTGCTGTGGCCGTTCGGCTACACCTACTCCGACACCACCACCGGGATGACGGCGGACGACCACGCCGCGTTCCGGACCGTCGGGCAGAAGATGGCCGCGAGCAACGGCTACACCGCGCAGCAGTCCAGCGACCTGTACATCACCGACGGGTCGATCGACGACTACCTGTGGGGCGCGCACAAGATCTTCGGCTACACCTTCGAGATGTACCCGCGCTCCTCGTGGAGCGGCGGCTTCTACCCGCCCGACGAGGTCATCGAGCGGGAGACGTCCCGCAACCGGGACGCGGTGCTCCAGCTGCTGGAGAACGCGGACTGCATGTACCGCTCGATCGGCAAGGAGGCCCAGTACTGCGGATAGCGGCACCCGGGCCCGCCGCCGCCCGACCGGCCGCCGCCTGACGCCGGACCCGCCGCCCCACCGGCCGCCGCCCGACACCGGGCCCCTCCTCGTGCGCCGAGGAGGGGCCCTCGTGCTGCCGTCGTCGCGCGAGGAGAGCCTCGTCGGGAGCGGAGGGGCACTCGTCGTGGGCGGCGGGGCACTCGTCGCAGGCCGGAGGGGCCTTCGCCGTGCGAGGCGGGGCCTTCGCCGCGTAGGCGCCCCGGGGCGGACGCCCCCCTTGGACGGTACCCCCAGGGGGTATACAGTGGGGAGTAGAATACCCCCAAGGGGTACTCCCACCACAGGCACCGCCCCCAACCGGCACCAGGAGCAGCAGCGATGGCCACCACCGTCCCGGACCAGGCCGAGGTCGAACTCGCGATCGGCGGCATGACCTGTGCCTCGTGCGCCGCCCGCGTGGAGAAAAAGCTGAACCGGATGGACGGCGTCACCGCCACCGTCAACTACGCCACCGAGAAGGCGAAGGTCAGCTACGGCGGGGACGTCGCCGTGGCGGACCTGATCGCCACGGTGGAGGCCACCGGCTACACCGCCCACGCGCCCCGCCCGGAACCGGCGCGCGGCCAGGGGGCGGGCGACGGCGGCGCCGGGGCGGACGACTCCGCTCCGGACGAGCTGCGGCCGCTGCGGGAGCGGCTGATCACGGCGGTGGTGCTGAGCGTGCCGGTGATCGTCCTGGCGATGGTCCCGGCCTGGCAGTTCGAGTACTGGCAGTGGCTGTCCCTGACCCTGGCCGCCCCGGTCGTCACCTACGCCGCCTGGCCCTTCCACCGCGCCGCCTTCACCAACGCGCGGCACGGCGCGGCCACCATGGACACCCTGGTCTCGGTCGGTGTGTCGGCCGCCTTCCTGTGGTCGGTGTGGGCGCTCTTCTTCGGCACCGCCGGCACCCCCGGCATGACCCACCCCTTCGAGCTGACCATCGCCCGCGGCGACGGCTCCGCCAACATCTACCTGGAGGCCGCCGCCGGGGTGACCGCGTTCATCCTGGCCGGCCGCTACTTCGAGGCCCGCTCCAAGCGCCGGGCCGGGGCCGCCCTGCGCGCGCTGATGGAGCTCGGCGCCAAGGACGTCACCGTGCTGCGCGGCGGGCGGGAGGAGCAGATCCCGGTCGGCAAGCTGACCACCGGCGACCGCTTCCTGGTCCGGCCCGGCGAGAAGATCGCCACCGACGGCACGGTGGTCGAGGGCACCTCGGCGGTCGACGCCTCCATGCTGACCGGCGAGTCCGTCCCGGTCGAGGTCACCGTCGGGGACGCGGTCACCGGCGCCACCGTGAACGCCGGCGGGCGGCTGGTCGTCGAGGCCACCCGGGTCGGCGCCGACACCCAGCTCGCCCGGATGGCGAAGCTGGTCGAGGACGCCCAGAACGGCAAGGCCGCCGCCCAGCGGCTCGCGGACCGCATCTCGGCGGTCTTCGTCCCGATCGTCATCGCGCTGTCCCTCGGCACGCTCGGCTTCTGGCTGGGCAACGGAGCGGGAGCGACGGCCGCCTTCACCGCCGCCGTCGCCGTCCTGATCATCGCCTGCCCCTGCGCCCTCGGCCTGGCCACCCCGACCGCGCTGATGGTCGGCACCGGGCGGGGCGCCCAGCTCGGCATCCTCATCAAGGGCCCGGAGGTCCTGGAGAGCACCCGCGCGGTCGACACCGTCGTCCTCGACAAGACCGGCACCGTCACCACCGGCCGGATGACCCTGCTGGCCGTGCACACCGCCGACGGCACCGACGAGAAGGACGTGCTGCGCCTCGCGGGCGCTCTGGAGCACGCCTCCGAGCACCCGATCGCCCGGGCCGTGTCCGCGGGCGCGGCCGAGCGGGTCGGCACCCTGCCCGCCGCCGAGGACTTCCGCAACGTGCCCGGTCTCGGGGTGCAGGGCGTCGTCGAGGGGCACGCGGTCCTGGTCGGACGGGAGAAGCTGCTGCGCGAGTGGTCCCTGGAGCTGCCCGAGGCGCTGGTCCGCGCCAGGGCGGACGCCGAGGCCGCCGGGCACACCGCGATCGCGGTCGCCTGGGACGGTGAGGCCCGCGCGGTCCTGGAGGTCGCCGACGCGGTGAAGGACACCAGCGCGGAGGCCGTCGCGCGGCTCCGGGCGCTGGGTCTGACGCCGATCCTGCTCACCGGCGACAACGAGGCCGTCGCCAGGACGGTGGCGGCCGAGGTCGGCATCGACGAGGTGATCGCGGAGGTCATGCCCGAGGACAAGGTCGCCGTCGTCCAGCGGCTCCAGGAGGAGGGCCGCTCGGTGGCCATGGTCGGCGACGGGGTCAACGACGCGGCGGCGCTCGCCCGCGCCGACCTGGGCCTGGCCATGGGTACCGGCACCGACGTGGCGATCGAGGCCGGCGACCTGACCCTGGTCCGCGGCGACCTGCGGGTGGCCGCCGACGCGATCCGGCTGGCCCGCCGGACCCTGGGGACCATCCGGACCAACCTGTTCTGGGCCTTCGCCTACAACGTCGCCGCGCTGCCGCTGGCCGCGGCCGGGCTGCTCAACCCGATGATCGCCGGGGCCGCGATGGCCTTCTCCTCGGTCTTCGTCGTCGGCAACAGCCTGCGGCTGCGCGGCTTCAAGCCCCTGAGCTGACCGAAGCCCCGGGGCGAGCGACCCCGGGGCTTCCGGTGCCCTACTTGGGCTTGTCCGACGTGGTCGACTTCGTCGGCTCCTTGGAGTCCGCTGCCTCCTTGGAGTCCTTGGACTCCTTGGTCAGGACGGGGCCGGACGCTTCGGCCCCGGACTCCTCCTCGCCGGACTCGTCGGCGGCGGACGCCTCGGAGGACTCCGAGGCGTCCGTCATCGTGTCCGTCTCAGCGTCCGCGTCCGCGTCCGCGTCCGCGTCCTCGCCGTCGTCGAAGTACGCGTCGAGGACCGCGTCCAACTCCGTGTCCCACTCGGCGAACCGGCTGCGGGCCGGGGCCTCGATCTCGATGGGGTACCAGCGCCGGTCCGGGGTGTGGACGGTGACGGTGTAGCGCTTGCCGAAGCGGGCGGTCTCCGTCTCCACCGCGCCGATCTCGTCCCAACGGAACTCGCACTCCTGGTCGTCCAGCCGCAGCCGGACGCCCCGGTGGTCGGCGACGATGGTGGCGCGGCGGTCGGACGCCTCGAAGACCGGGCCGTCCGGGACCTCGGCCGGGTCCTCCTCGGCCGCGTCCTGCGGCGCGCCCTCCGGGTCCGGGACCGCATCAGGCGCCTCCGGTGAGGAACTGCCGGACGTCACCGTCCCGTTGGACTCCTCCGGCTCACCGGGGCGGTCGTCCTTGCCGGGTCGGGTGTCCTCCTCCCGGCCGGACACGGGTGCGGTGAGCCCGGGGATGAAAGCCGGGTCGAATCCGGCGCCTTCCAGGGGCTGGCTGCTCGAACCAATGCGCTGCTGCTCCACAGCGGAGCAGTATGGTCGACAAACCTGTGCCGGGCACAGCCAGCCCCCGACTTCGTTATCGGACGCCTACACGGACCCCGCGGATCCGTCGCCTCAAACGACGAGGCTGAGGGCGGCCGCGACCAGGAACCCGGCCACCGAGAGCACGCTCTCCAGGACCGTCCACGTCTTGAGCGTGTCGCGCTCGCTGATGCCGAAGTACTTGGCCACCATCCAGAACCCGCCGTCGTTGACGTGTGAGGCGAAGATGGAGCCGGCGGAGATGGCCATGATGACGAGGGCCACGAACGCCTGCGAGTGGTTCCCCTCGGCGAGCAGCGGGGCCACGATGCCCGCCGTGGTCACGATGGCGACGGTCGCCGAGCCCTGGGCGACCCGCAGCACCACGGAGATCAGGTACGACAGCACGATGACGGGCAGGCCGACGTCGTTGAAGGTGTCGGACAGGGCCTGCGCGACCCCGCTGGCCTTGAGGACCGCGCCGAAGACGCCGCCGGCGCCGACGACGAGCAGGATGTTGCCGACCGGCTTCAGCGAGGACGTGGAGACCGTCTCCAGGGACTTGCGGGACCAGCCGCGCCGGATGCCGAGCAGGTAGTAGGCGAGGAACAGGGCGAGGGTCAGCGCCACGAACGGGTGGCCGAAGAACTCGATGACCGAGCGCAGGGTGGACGGGTCGAGGGCGATCGAGGAGAAGGTGGCGGCGAGGATCAGCAGCAGCGGGGTGCCGATGATGCCGAGGACGGTGCCGAGCGGCACCGGCGTCTCGCGCGGTGCGACGCCGGAGGCGCGCTGTTCGGCGACGACGGCCGCCCTGGCCTCCTCGGCGGCCTCCACCATGTCCTGCGGGACGGCGACGAAGATGCGCCGGCCGATCCAGGCCGAGTAGACCCACGCGGCGATCACGGCGGGGATGCCGCAGACGACACCCATCAGGATGACCCAGCCGAGGTCCACCTGGAGCAGTCCGGCGGCGGCCACCGGGCCGGGGTGCGGGGGCAGGAAGGCGTGGGTGACGGAGAGCCCGGCGAGCAGGGGCAGGCAGTACAGCAGGATCGACTTGCCGGACCGCTTGGCGGCGGCGTAGACGATCGGGGCGAGGACGAAGATGCCGACGTCGAAGAAGACCGGGATGCCGAAGATGAGGCCGGTGAGGCCCATGGCGAGGGGGGCGCGCTTCTCGCCGAACAGGCCGAGCAGCCGGCCCGCCAGCACCTCGGCGCCGCCGCTGACTTCGAGGATCGCGCCGAGCATGGTGCCCAGGCCGATGATGATCGCGACGTGGCCGAGGATGCCGCCCATGCCGCTCTCGATGGTGGACACCGCGTCCGATCGCTGGACCGTGCCGAAGAGTTCGGTGACCGAGAGCCCGGCCGCCAGGCCGACGGCTATGGAGACGCCGAGCAGGGCCACGAACGGCTGGAGTCTGACCTTGATGATCAGGAAGAGGAGGAGCGCGATGCCGAGGGCGGCGACCGTGAGCAGGCCGGCGGTGCCGTCGATGAGCAGGAGCAGTCCGCCGGTGTGGGGCGGCGCCCCGTCCGCCGCGGGGGCGGCGAGCGGGAGGAGGTGCGGGTGGGACATGCGGGGGTCCTCTGGATAAGGGCATGGGGTTTTCGGGCAGGGGGGATCGCGGCACGGCGTCCGCGGGGGTGTGCGGGGGCGCCGTGCCGGACGACTGCGAGGGGGTGGGGTGGAAGAAGGGGGCGGGGGAGGACGCGGGTCAGCCGAGGACGGCGAGCGCGTCGATCTCGATGAGGAGTCCGGCGGGCAGACCGACGTAGACGGTCGTGCGGGCGGCCGGGGGCTGGGTGAGGCCCTGCTCCTCGAAGTAGGTGTTGTAGAGGTCGTTCATCTCGGCGAAGTGGTCGACGTCGGTGAGGTAGACGCGGATCATCATCACGTCGTCCCAGGTCGCGCCGCCCTCTTCGAGGATGGCCTTGACGTTGGCGAGGGTCTGGAGGGTCTGCTCACGCAGGGTGGGGCCGGCGGGCGTCGGGGGCTTGCCCTCCTCGGCCGGCAGGAAGCCGACCTGACCGGCGACCTGCAGGATGTTGCCCTTGCGCACCCCGTGGGAGAACTTCGCGGGCGGTGTGGTGTGCGTCGGCGGGGTGAGCGCGGTCTTCTCGGTCATACGGGGGTGTCCTTCACTGGAGTTCTGCCGGAGTACTCGCCGCTGATGGCGTCCGCCGTGCGGCGCACCAGCGGGAGCAGGGTGAGGAGTTCGTCGGCGGTGACGACGACGTTCGGCGCGGACACCGACATCGCGGCGACCACCCGGCCGTCGGCCCCGCGGATCGGGGCGGCGACGCAGTTGATGGACTCCTCGTGGCCGCCGAGGTCGGTGGCCCAGCCCTGTTCGCGCACCGTGGCGAGTTCCTGGAGGAACGCGGTGGCGTTCGGTGTCGAACGGGGCGTGTACATGGGGTAGTCGAGCTTCTCCGCGAGGGCGCGCCGCTCGTGCTCGGGCAGGTCGGCCAGGAGCAGTTTGGCGACGGCGGCGACGGTGATCGCGACGGGCTTGCCGATCCGCGAGTACATGCGCACCGGGTAGCGGCTCTCCACCTTGTCGATGTAGAGGACCTCGTTCTCCTCGTACACGGCGAGGTGCACGGTGTGGCCGCAGCGCTCGTTGAGGCGGGCGAGGTGGGGGTGGGCGATCTCGCGGACGTCGAGGTTCTCCATCGCCTCCTGGGCGAGGGCGAACAGGCGGGCGCCGAGGCGGTAGCGCTGGTCGGACTGGCGGTAGACGAGCCCGTGTTCGTGGAGGGTGCGCAGCAGGCGCAGGGCCGTGGACTTGTGGACGCCGAGGCGGTCGGCGACCTGCCCGAGGTCGGCGGGTCCCTCCGCGAGCAGCGGCAGGATGCTCAGCGCGCGGTCGACGGTCTGGCTCATGGGGTGCGTACCTCCTCGTCGGCCTCTTCGTCGGCTCGGGTCCAGCCGGGGCCGAGTCGCAGTCTCCCCCACGCGGTGTCGTCCAGGGCGGCGAGGCGGTCGGCGAGGGCGCGGGCGGGCGGCGGGGCGAGGTCGCCGGGGGTGGTGAGGGCGGCGGCCGCCGTGAGGTGCCCGTGGCGGAGCCGGTCCCGTACGGGCAGGCCCCGCAGGGTGGCGGAGAGGAAGCCCGCGGCGAACGCGTCGCCGGCGCCGACGGCGGCGACGACGTCGACGTGCAGGGCGGGTACGTGGGTCGCGGTGCCGTCGGCGTCCGCGCAGCCGTCGGGGTCCCGGTCCAGGGCGACGGCCCCGCCCCTGCCCTGCTTGACGACGACGAGGCGCGGCTCGGGCAGGGCCTCCCGCACCGCGCGGGCCCCGTGCAGCCCCCATGCCTCGCGTGCCTCGTCGTCGCCCACGAAGACGATGTCCGCCCCGCGCGCCAGTTCCAGCAGCACCTCGGGGCCGTGTCCGTCGCGCCACAGGCCGGGGCGGTGGTTGACGTCGAAGGAGACCAGGGGCCGTCCGGGGCGGCGCGCGGTCAGCTCCCGCATCAGGTCCCGGCAGCCGTCGGAGAGGGCCGCCGTGATGCCGGACAGGTGCAGGATCCGTCCGGCGCGCACCGCGGCCGGGTCCACGGTGTCCGGGGACATCGCGGAGGCGGCGGAGCCGGCCCGGTAGTAGGCGACCTCGTGCGCGTCGGTCGACCGGTCGCCCGCCGTGCGGAAGTAGACGCCGGTGGGGCGGTCCGGGTCGCGCCGCACGTGGGACACGTCGACGCCGTGGGCGCCGATGGCCTCGAGGAGGTGGTCGCCGAAGCCGTCGGCGCCGACCCGGCCGACCCACCGGGTGCTGTGGCCGGCCGCGGCGAGGACGCAGGCCACGTTGGACTCCGCGCCGCCGATGCCCCGGTCGAAGGCGGGGACGTCGGCGAGGCGGCCGGGCCGGGCGGGCCGGAACGCCACCATGGACTCGCCGAGCGCGACCACGTCGACGGTGTCGACGGCGTCGGCGCCGTGGGGGGCGTCGACGGTGCCGACGGCCTCCTGGGCGCCGGGGGCGTTGCCGGTTCCGGTGGCGGTCACGATGGCGGGGCTCCTCGGGGCGGTGGGGCGGGGCGGTGTCCGTTGACCCCGCTTGGCCGAGATGCTAGACAGCGGTAAGCGATATACGCAACGAGTGTTGCAGTACATGCAACACGCCTGATCAGGGAGGTTCCGATGGTCTCCGGCACCGGCTCCGAGGCGCTCGCCCGACTCCGGGAGGAACGCGTCGACCACCGCTTCAAGGGCCTCCCGCCGGACGCGGACGGCCTGACCGTCGGCGAGCTGGCCGCGCAGCGCCGCAACCTGTTCACCGGCGGCTTCACCACCCCCGTGCTCGCCCTGTCCGCCGAGCGGCTGGAGCACAACCTGCGCCTGATGGAGACCTACGCGGCCCGGCACGGGCTGGCCTTCGCCCCGCACGGCAAGACCTCCATGGCCCCGCAGCTGTTCCGGCGGCAGATCGAGCACGGCGCCTGGGGCATCACGCTGGCCGTGCCCCACCAGGTGCGGGTGGCGCGGGCGTTCGGCGTCCGGCGGGTCTTCCTGGCCAACGAGCTGGTGGACGCGGCGGCCCTGCGGTGGATCGCCGCCGAGCAGGACGCCGACCCCGAGTTCCGCTTCCTCTGCTACGTCGACTCCGTGCGCGGCGTCGAGCTGATGGACGCGGCGCTCGCCGGGGCCGCCCGCCCGGTGGACGTGGTCGTCGAACTGGCCGCCGGGGAGGGCGCCCGGACGGGCGTGCGCACCGAGGAGGAGTGCGCCGCCGTCGCCGACGCCGTGGCCGCCTCGCGCGGGCTGCGGCTGGCCGGGGTCGCCGGGTACGAGGGCGAGGTACCGGACGCCGACCCGGAGCGGGTGCGGGCCTGGCTGCGGCGGCTGGTGTCGCTGGCCGCGGACTTCGACCAGGCCGGCCGGTTCGCGGGGCTCGACGAGATCGTGGTGAGCGCGGGCGGCAGCGCCTGGTTCGACGCGGTCGCCGACGTCTGCGCGGAGGTCCCCGAACTGTCGGCACCCGTACTGAAGTTGCTGCGCTCGGGCGCGTACGTCTCGCACGACGACGGGCACTACCGCCGGCTGACCCCGTTCAACCGGGTCCCGGAGGAGGGCGCCCTGGAACCGGCGTTCCGGCTGTGGGCGCAGGTCGTCTCGCGCCCGGCGCCGGGGCAGGCGTTCCTCAACGCGGGCAAGCGGGACGCCGCGTACGACCTGGACCTGCCGTTCGCCCAGGTGGTGCGCCGGGACGGCGCCGAACGCCCGGCCACCGGGATCACCGTGACCGGCCTGTCGGACCAGCACGCCTGGCTGCGGACCTCCGGGGAGGCCGACCTGGCGGTGGGAGACTGGGTGGGACTCGGGTTGTCCCACCCGTGCACCTCCTTCGACAAGTGGGCGCTCATCCCCGTGGCGGAGGCCGACGGCACGGTGGTCGACTACGTCCGCACGTTCTTCTAGGAGGCTCGCGCACATGGAAGAGCTCGTCATCAGGGACGCGGAGGTGGTCGACGGCTCCGGCGACTACTCCTACCGCGCGGACGTGGTCGTCGACGGCGGCCGGATCGTCTCCATCGTCAAGGAGGCAGCCGCCGCGGGCTGTCAGCGTCCGAAGGCCCGCCGGGAGATCGACGCCGAGGGCCTGGCCCTCTCCCCCGGCTTCATCGACATGCACGCCCACAGCGATCTGGCGCTGCTGCGCGACCCGGACCACAGCGCCAAGGCCGCGCAGGGCGTCACCCTGGAGGTGCTCGGCCAGGACGGCCTGTCGTACGCGCCGGTCGACGACCGCACCCTCGGCGAGGTGCGCCGGGCGATCGCCGGCTGGAACGGCGACGGGGACGACGTCGACTTCGACTGGCGTTCCGTCGGCGAGTACCTGGACCGGCTGGACCGGGGCATCGCGGTCAACGCCGCCTATCTGATCCCGCAGGGCACGGTCCGCGCGCTCGCCGTCGGCTGGGAGGACCGCGAGGCCACGCCCGCCGAACTGGACCGGATGCGGCGCCTGGTCGCCGAGGGCCTGGAGCAGGGCGCGGTCGGCATGTCCTCGGGGCTGACGTACACGCCGGGGATGTACGCCCGGGGCGCCGAACTCACCGAGCTGTGCCGGGTGGTGGGCCTGTACGGCGGCTACTACTGCCCGCACCACCGCAGTTACGGCGCCGGCGCGCTCGGCGCGTACGCCGAGATGGTGGAGCTGGCCCGGGAGGCGGACTGCCCGCTGCACCTGGCGCACGCCACGATGAACTTCGGCGAGAACAAGGGCCGCGCGCCCCAGCTGCTGGCCCTGCTGGACGAGGCCCTGGACGCCGGCGCGGACATCACCCTCGACACCTACCCCTACACCCCCGGCTGCACGACCCTGGTGGCGCTGCTGCCGAGCTGGGCGAGCGAGGGCGGACCGGAGGAGACGCTGCGCCGGCTCGCGGACGAGGAGACGGCGGAGCGGATCCGCCACCACCTGGAGGTCACCGGCTCGGACGGCTGCCACGGCGTGCCCGTGGAGTGGGAGACCATCGAGATCTCCGGCGTCGGCGACCCGGCCCTGGGCGAGTACGTGGGCCGCACCGTGCTGGGCTCCGCCCGGGAACGCGGCGAGAGCCCCTGGGCGGTGGCCCGCGCGCTGCTGCTGAAGGACCGGCTGGCGCCGACGATCCTCCAGCACGTCGGCCACGAGGAGAACGTACGGACGATCATGCGCCACCGGGTGCACACCGGCGGCTCCGACGGCATCCTCCAGGGCGCCAAGCCGCACCCGCGCGCCTACGGCACGTTCCCCCGCTATCTCGGGCACTACGTGCGGGAGTTGGGGGTGCTGACGCTGGAGGAGTGCGTGGCCCACCTGACCGGGCGGCCGGCCGCCCGGCTGCGGCTGCCGGACCGCGGGCTGATCCGTGAGGGGTACCGGGCCGACCTGGTGCTGTTCGACCCGGCCACGGTGGGGGCGGGCTCGACCTTCGAGGAGCCCCGGACGCTGCCGACGGGCATCCCGTACGTGCTGGTGGACGGACGGTTCGTGATCGAGGACGGCCGGCGCACCGACGTGCTGGCGGGACGGGCGGTCCGCCGGACACCCCGGTGACCGCCCGCCCCCTCGCCCGGTACGGCGTCTACGGCCGCGGTGTCACGGCTTGGGCAGCACGCAGCCGCTCGCGTTCAGCTCCAGCTTGCTGTCCGCGCCGAAGCAGCCGGGGAACCAGTAGGTCTGCTGGGCGTAGTTGATGCCCTGGCGGACGGTGACCCGGCCCTGCTCGTCGATCTCGCAGGGGTTGTTCACCGTGCAGCGCTGCCCGTCCTCGTTGCCGGTGTTGTTGACGGCGACGACCCTGCCGGTGGCGGCGTCGACGACCGGCGAGCCGGAGGTCCCGCCGATGGTGTTGCAGGAGGGGGTGTAGCGGACCGAGTCCTTCCAGGTCCAGTCGCCCTCCTTCATGCGGTGCACGAAGCCGTCGACGGAACAGTTGTAGATCCGCTTCCAGTACCCGGAGACGACGCTGATCGCGGTCCCGGCCGTCGGGCGGGTGTCGTTCAGGGTGAGCGCGTCGATGCCGTACGCGCTCCGGATCTGCCCGTAGGTGCGGTTGAGGCGGTAGATCGCCGCGTCGGTGTCGGTCATCGTCGCGTAGACCAGCCGCTCGGCGCGCAGGGTGGCGACCCGGGAGCCGGAGGCGTTGAGCAGGCCGAAGGTGCGGCTGGAGGGCCGGTCGACCAGGACCTGGCCGGGCGCCGGGAAGCCGCTCTCCAGGCAGTGGCCGTTGGTGAGGACGAGCGCGGGGTCGTCGGCGGCGGAGTCCGGCATGCGGACGACGGAGCCGGAGCAGTTGCTGAGCGCGACGGTCCCGGCGAAGTTCACGGCGTTCGCCCGGGGCGCTGTGAGGCCGGACACGGTGTCCGTCACGGTCGCGGCGGCACCGTCGACGACGTCGAGGAGCGTGGTGCCGCCGGCGTCCGTGGCCGCGGTCGTGTCCGGGGCCGTGGGGGCGGGCCCGGCGGCGACCGCGGGGGTCGCGCCGACGCCGGCCAGGGCCAGGGCGGCGAGAGCGACGACGAGAGGTTGTCTCATGTGGGGGTCCCCTCAGGTGACTTGGGCGCCCGGAATCCTCCGGACACCCACAGAATTGTCATGGGCATTCTCATTGCGGAGGAGCGGGGGGACAAGGGCGCGTCCCCCCGCGGCCGGATCAGCGTGCCCGGGACGGGGGCGGAGGTGGCGACCGTCACGGGCGGGACCGGTGACAGCACACGGAGGGATCGTGCGTGGCCGGTGAGGACGGGCCGCGCACGACCCGCGAGAGAGGGCGGAGTGGGACCCACAGAGGAGCAGTCGGAACGGAACCCACGAGGGAGGCGAGGGACGGCCGGAGCGGAACCCGGAGGACATAACCACCCGAACCGACGCGTCTCACGTGGCGGAAAACACGGACCGAACGGCACGAGAGGGCCGTAAGCTCCCTGCATGCAGGTGATCCAGTCGACCAAGCTCGCCAACGTCTGTTACGAAATCCGGGGCCCGGTGCTCGAGGAGGCGATGCGGCTGGAAGCTGCCGGTCACCGCATCCTCAAGCTGAACACCGGGAACCCGGCCGCCTTCGGCTTCGAGTGCCCGCCCGAGATCCTGGAGGACATCCTCCGCAACGTCTCGACGGCCCACGGCTACGGCGACGCGAAGGGCCTGCTGGCCGCACGGCGCGCGGTCGTCATGCACAACCAGACCCTCGGCATCGAGACCGACGTCGAGCACGTCTTCATCGGCAACGGCGTGTCCGAGCTGATCGTGATGGCGATGCAGGGCCTGCTGGACGACGGCGACGAGGTCCTGGTGCCCGCGCCTGACTACCCGCTGTGGACGGCCGCCGTCTCGCTCTCCGGCGGCACGGCGGTGCACTACCGTTGCGACGAGCAGTCCGACTGGATGCCGGACCTCGCCGACGTGGAGCGCAAGATCACCGACCGCACCAAGGCACTGGTGATCATCAACCCGAACAACCCCACGGGCGCGGTCTACGACGAGGCCATGATCAAGGGCCTCACCGACATCGCCCGCCGCCACAACCTGCTGGTCTGCTCGGACGAGATCTACGACAAGATCCTCTACGACGAGGCCACCCACACCCCGACCGCCGCCGTCGCCCCCGACCTGCTCACCCTCACCTTCAACGGCATGTCGAAGGCGTACCGGGTGGCCGGCTACCGCGTGGGCTGGATGTCGATCTCGGGCCCCCGCGCACACGCCGACTCCTACATCGAGGGCCTGACGGTCCTGGCGAACATGCGCCTGTGCGCGAACATGCCGGGCCAGCACGGCGTGGTCGCCGCGCTCAGCGGCCGGCAGACGATCAACGACCTGGTCCTGCCCGGCGGCCGGCTGCGCGAACAGCGGGACATCGCCTACAACCTGCTCACCCGGATCCCGGGTGTGACCTGCGTCAAGCCGAAGGGCGCCCTGTACCTCTTCCCGCGGCTCGACCCCAAGGTCTTCAAGATCGAGGACGACCGGCAGATGGTCCTGGACCTGCTGCGCAGCGAGAAGATCATGGTCGTCCAGGGCACCGGCTTCAACTGGCCGGAGCCGGACCACTTCCGGGTCGTGACCCTCCCCTCGGCCACCGACCTGGAGGACGCGATGGGCCGGATCGGTCGCTTCCTGGACGGATACAGCCAGCGCTGACCATCGCACTCACCCTGCGTGCCCGATCGCGTCCTCTTTTGTGAACGACTCAACTTTAGACTGAATCCAAGCTAGGATGGTTTCCTGTTAGCACTCAGGAGGCCATCCATGTACGAACCGATCCGTGGCAAGTCGGTCCACAGCACGATGGCCGGCACCTCCCAGGACGTCCCGCGCCGCTCCCGCGAGGAAGAGCTGGACATCCAGCTCGCGGGTCACCTCGGCTCGCTGCTCGCCGTCACCGACGAGCTGCGCGTGGTGGCCCCTTCGGGCGACCTGGACACCGCGGCCGAACGGCTGGCGGACCAGGTCACCCGCCTGCGGGGAGGACGCAAGCCGGCCCGCGCGTCGGCGACCACCCAGAGCCGCGAACCCGACGCGACGGCCCTGCACCGCCGGGCCCACGCCCTCGCGGGCCGCGCCCTGGTCGTGGCCGCCTCACGCGCCGACACGGCGGCCGCCATCCTGGCCGCCGAACGCATGGACGCCCACAGCGCCGCCCTCCAGCCGCGCGAACTCGCGTCCCGCTGAGCCCCACCCCGGGGCTCCCCAGAACGGCCCCGGTCCGCGCGCACCCGCAGCGACGCGCGGACCGGGCGCCATGCACGTCCCGCGGGGACAGGGGCGCGGGCAGACCCGTGGACGGACGGACTCCCCACTGCCGACGCGGCGAAGTCGGGACTTCCGTTGCGGAGTCAACAAGTCCGATTATGGGCGGGTTGCAGGCGGTTAGAAAATGATCAATAGTGATGCCCGGCCTGGACCCATTGGGCGGGTTCCAGACCGGGCATCGCCGGTCCGGTGCGCCGTGCGATCACACGGCAGGCACCGCCCCGCGACCGGGTTCCGGACTGCGATGCCGACGACCGACCCCTCTGCCGGGCGCCTCGGCAAGGGGCCCCGGTTCTCCCGCACGAGGCCGCATGACTCTGGAAATATCCCGCTGCACCTTCGGGTACCGGCGGGGCGTTCACGTACTCGACGAGCTGTCGCTCACCTTCGACCGGGGCTGCACGGTCCTGCTCGGCCCCAACGGCGCCGGCAAATCGACCCTCCTGGGCATCGCGGCCACGGCGGTCAGGCCCCGCGCGGGACACGTCAGCCTGAACGGGCTGGTCCCCGGCTCCGCCAAGTCCCGCAAAAAGTACCGCAGTCGGGTCGGCTGGCTGCCGCAGCAGGTGAAGCCGGTGGCGGGGCTGAAGCTCCGTGAGCAGGTGGCCTACGCCGGCTGGCTCAAGGGCATGTCGCGCCGGGCGGCCTGGGACGCCGCGGCGCCCGCGCTCGACCGCGTCGGCCTCGCCGACCTCGGCGCGCGGACCGGGCGGCAGTTGTCCGGTGGGCAGCTCCGCAGGCTCGGCATCGCGCAGACGCTCGTGCACGGTGCGCGCGTCGTGCTGATGGACGAGCCGACCGCGGGCCTCGACCCGCACCAGCGCGGGGTGTTCCGGGACCTCATCGGTGAACTCGCCGGAACCACCAGCTTCGTCGTCTCCACCCACCAGACCGAGGACCTGGCGGAGATCTTCGACTCGGTCGTGGTCCTGGACCGGGGCGCGGTGCGCTTCCAGGGCCCGGTCGACGCCTTCCTCGCCACCGCCCCGCCCGGCGTCGCGCCCGGCAGGCTCGCGGAGGCGGCGTACGCCGGATTCGTGCGCGGGGAGGCGTGAGCATGCCCTGGCGCGCACTTCTGCGGACATCCGGGGCGGTGTGGGGGCTGCTCCCCGCCTGCGTCTGGATGTGGATCTACGCCCGTCAGCCCGATGCCCTCCTCACGGCGCCGAAGGGCTCCTGGGAAGCGGCCACGGCGCACATCGCCGTCGTCGGCATCGTCCCGCTCACCCTGTGCGCCGCCGCCGGTGCCTGGGAGGCCGCCCGGATCCGGCGTTCCGGGCTGGTCGACGGGGGCGCCCCCGCCCGCTCGCGCCTCGCCGTGGCGTTGTCCCAGCTCCGTACGGTGTGGATGGCCGGACTCCTCTGCGGACTGGTGGCGTTGGCGTGCGTAGCCGAACGCGCCGTCGGCGGACCCGGACGGCCGGATCTCCGGGTGCTGGCGCTGTTCGGACTCCTGGTGACGGCCTACACCCTGGCCGGCTACGCCGCGGGCCTGCTGCTGCCCCGGACCCTGGCCGCCCCCGTGGTCGCGGTGGCGGCCTTCCTGTGGCTCAGCTACCCCGTCGCCATGGAGCCGCTCTGGCTTCGTCAGCTCAACGGGACGAATCTCAACGAGGGGTGGAGCTACGCGCGGACCCTCGATGCCCGTGCCCTGGTCGCCCCCGGTCTGGTGGCCACCGGGATCCTCCTGGCAGCGGTGATCGTGATCGCCGCCCGCACCCGTCCCGTGAAGCTCACGGCGTTGCTGCCGGTGGCCGCGGCCCTCACCGTCGCCGTACCCATGGTCACGCCCCTGGGATACGACCCCACCAGGAGCCGGGACACGAGTCTGCTCGGTTGTGCCGGGGAGCCGGTGCGCGTGTGCCTCTGGCCGGAGCAGAGCGAGGACGGCGACAGGTTCCGTCCGTGGGTCGCGGACGCCGCCGGTCGCCTGAAGGAGGCGGGAGTCACGTTGCCGAGGACGTACACGTCCGCCTTCGCCGAGCCGACGCGGGAGGACGTGATCACGACGTTGGTGAGCGGCATGATGCCGGACCCGGCACCGGAGTGCGCCGCACGGCAGCCGTGGCCCGGGGAGGATGCCTACGCCCCGGTGGCGATGTGGCTGGAGCTGACCGCGGGAGGCGACCCCGAGGGGGTCGCGGGCCGGGTCGACGACGGAGGCAAGGCGCTGTCCCTCGTGCAGGACGTACGGAGACTCCCGGCAGCGGCCCAGGCCCGGTGGTACCGCACGAACCGCGCCACGCTCACGCGTTGCGACCTCCAGCCGCGGTTGGCGGCCACGGCCTACCGGGGCGGTTCCCGGTGAACTGGTGGTTGCGGGTCCGTTCCGCTCCCGCCCTGCTCGGCGCCCTGGCCGTCGTCGTCGGGGTCGCGACGGCGGCACCGGCCGCCGAGGTGCCCGTGCCCTCCCTGGCGGGTTCCCTGACGAGTGGGCTGCCCTTCCGCTACCTCGTGCCGCTCCTGCCCGTACTGATCATGCTGCACGGTCAGGCGCGTGCCGATCAGGCGTCGGAGTCCGTGGCGGTCCGGCCGGTGCGCCGGCTGGACGCCTGCCTGATGACGTCGGTGGTGGCGGTGCTGCTCCTGGCCTCGGTGTTCGTGCCCGACGGAGTCGCCGTCGCCCGGAACACCGCCGGATACCTGGGCTGCGCCCTGGTGTTGCGCCGGCTCTCCACGCCGAGACTGGCCCTCGCGCTGACCACCGTCCTGCCCTTCGCCGTGGTGTCGCTGGGCGGGCGGGGCGGCAGCCGGTCCGCCTGGTGGGCCTGGCCCCTCCACGAGGGCACGGCTCCCTTCGCCGCGGGATGCGCGGCCGTCCTCTTCGGCACCGGTCTGGCCCTGTCCTTCCGCAGGCCACAGCGGAACGGGGGGCGCGGCACGGACGAGTAGGCGGGTGCCACCGGGACTCGGGATCAGACTCCGTGATAGAGCCGGTGCAGGTCGACCAGGACGACCTCGCCCCGCTTCTCGGCGTCGCGCAGTTCCGGGGCGAAGCCCGCGCCGCTGTAGCAGGCGGGGCGGGCGCGGCTGGTGTCCACGCCTCGCGCTTCCAGCAACTCCAGGATGCGGCGCAGACGGTGAAGGTGGCCGAGGTGCATCACCTTGTGCCACTTCGCCTCACCGACGGAGAGCAGGATGCCCTGGTCCTGGCCCACCGCTCCGTGCACCACCACGTCGGCCTCCAGGGTGGTCCGGTTCGCGGGGTCGGCGACGGTCCCGGCCGAGACCTGGATGGGCATGCCCCCGAAGGTCGCGGCCTCCGCGTGCCACTCGACCCATTCCCGGCACAACCGCTCGAAGTGGGGACCGACGACCTTGCTGAGGAACGTCGGACGGCTGTGTTCCCACATGGTGGCGGGTCCACGGCGACGGGACAGCAAGGCCGTCTCCGGGCGTACGACGGCGTGGTGGAAGGTGATGAGGGGCTCGGCGACGTGGTAGGTGGCGCGGTTGGCGCGGAACGCGTCCGGCTCGGAGGTCAGCAGACCGCAGTTCTTCAGGACGGTCAGCGGCAGGGAGATGTCCGTGGCCTTGCGGCCGACCGCGCTCGCGATGCCGCCGCTGGTGCTGTTGCCGCTCGCCACCGCTGCCAGGACCGAGTGGTAGAGCGACCGGTTCCGCAGGTCCGGCTCGGCGGCCAGGAGGTAGGGGGCCTCGCCGTGGAGGGGGCGTGCCGGGTTGAGTACGGTCCGGCAGACCCAGGCGTCGAAGTCGTCGGGCCCGTCCGGCACGTCGTCGTCGACGAACTCCCTGCGGTACGCGGGTGTTCCGCCGACGATGGCGTGCACGAGAACGGCCAGCTGCGGATCCCGGATGCCCCAGAAGTCGGCCGCCTCCCGGTAGCCGAGCGAGTGCACGACCAGGTCGAGGCCCGCCCTGCCGTAGAGCGGTGACGCTCCGGAGAGCAGGCCGCCCATGAACGACATCGCGCTCCCGCAGAGCAGGATCCGGGGGCGCTCCCGGCCGTGCCGCTCGGAGCGGACGCCCAGGGCGGCCTGCAACTGGGAGGGGAGGGCGGGCGCGTTCTGCACCAGGTAGGGGAACTCGTCGATCACGACGGGCACCGGCCGGTCCTTCGCCAGCCCGAAGAGCAGCGCCAGCGCCTGTTCCCAGCTCTCCGGCCTCGGGGGGACCGCGGCGCCGGTGAAGCGTGCGATCGCCTCCCCCAGCAGCCGCAGGGACTCGGCGGCCGATGCCTCCACCGCCGCGTAGTAGAAGCCGTCGGTGGCGTCGGCCAGCGCCTGGAGCAGGAAGCTCTTGCCCTGACGCCGACGGCCCGACACCACGCCGAGCCGGGGCCCGGCACCCTCGGCGGTCGCGAAGGCGGTCAGCTCGCTCCACTCCCACTCCCGGTCGAACATGTCCGGGGGTCTCGGCAGGCTGCGCGGGGCGGAACGGGCCATGGCGCTTCCTCTCTTTTAGAGACGTATCTCTTAGAGGTACGCCTCTAAAACGAAGGGGCAGGTCCCTGGTTACGGGTGGCTTCACGCGCATCCTCGAGAAGGCGGCTGTGCGGGACTGCGTTCACCGCCCCGCCTGGGCGCGCACCCCGGTGACCATGTGGTGGAAGACCGAGTGGCCGGACGCCGTCGCCTCCGCGTGCAGGAGGACGCCCGTGTCCGGGTCGACGGCGAAGGTGCACGTCAGACCGTCGTCCGGGGCCCAGGCGCTGAACGGGAACGTGCGGAGGGGGCGGACCCCGCTCCGGACGGAGGTGCCGGGGCCGGGCGTGGCGTGGGTCAGGTGGGAGACGATGCGGGCCGGTGCCAGCAGTTCGGCCAGCCGCGCGGCGAGCGGACCGGTGCGGTCCGGGGCGTAGTCGCCCGACATCCTCACGGTCTCCCGGCCGACCGTGACCGTCCAGGACCGGGCCGACGGCGGCGCCGACGGTTCGAGGGTGAAGGACAGGTCCTCGTGCGGGTCCGTCTCGACGGTGACCTCGGCCGTCAGCCGGGCCGGCTCCACCAGGGTCCTGGCCATCCGCGCCGGGACCTGCCCCGCCCCTTCCTCCGACCGCACCTCGTCGATGTGCACCTCGCGGACGCGGGCCGTGACCAGGGTGCCCTGGTCGTCGTGGAGCACGGCGGAGCGGAGCAGGCCGGTCGCCGGGTCGAGTCGCACCACCAGGCTGCGGGCACCGGGCGGCAGCCAGTCATCGGCAGGGTCGGCGAACAACGGGTGGGGTGTCAGGGCGAGTTCGATGCCGTCCCCGTCGCGCCGGGCACCGGTCACCGTGCCGATGCCCCGGATCAGACGGGCGGGGTCGAAGAGCACCGCCCACGGCTCGCCCGCGTCCTCCTCGCGCAGGGCGCGCGTCGAGAGGCCCGTGAGGCGGAACGTCCGCGCCTCGCCGGACCGTCCGGTCGCGGGGCTGCCGGCCGCCCGAGCGCCGAACGGCCCGCCGAGGTCCGCCTCGACGGCCCGGGCCGTGGACGTGACGTCGACGGCCGCGTCCAGCCTCACGTCCTCGGCGACCGCCGAGGCGAGCCGGGCCAGCGCCCAGCCGGTCAATGGGTCCCGCTGTGCGGGCGGGTCGCCCAGCCAGTGGGGAGTTGCCATGAAGCCGCTCTCCTTACCAAGTCATCACCCCTGCGCGGGCCCCGCTCGGTGGGCATGCCGAGAGAGGACAAGGCGCAGGTACGGCACGTGTGGGCCTGTGAGGCGTGGCAGGTCGGCGGGGGAACGTACGAGGGCGATGCGGTCCAGTTCCGGGGCGCGGCCGAGGGCGCGCTCGGACGTCGTGAGGGTGTCGAAGCGGTCACGCAGCCAAGCCGCCGGTCCGGGCGGCGCCTTGTAGAGGACGCCGACGCTGCCGTTCTCTCCCCGTGTGACCTGCCAGAGCGTCAGGCGGTTGCCCGGAACCGCGATTCCGGTCTCCTCGACCAGTTCGCGGGCCGCGTGCTCGCGCAGGGCACTCTCGGTCAGTTCCTCACCGTCCGGCGGTGGCTCGACGGCGCCGCCGGGGAGCTGCCAGCGGCCCGGTGAGGTGGTCCACGGGGCCATCCGGCCGACCAGGAGCCGTCCGTCGTCCGACGGTTGGGCCACTGCGGCGAACAGGGACGGCAGCCGCACGACCGCTCCGGGTGTCCGACGCAGTGCGTAGGAGCGGTACGTCGCCCGGACCCACGTCAGGGCGATGCCGTGCGGCTCGTCGCGTTCCAGGGCAGTGCAGCCGACCACCGGTCCGTCGAACAGGGTGGGGTTGGCCCGGACTGCCGTCTCCCAGGCGTCGTCCATGGCCCGCCGGTCCGACGGCGACAGACCGGGTGCCGGGGCCTCGACCAGGGTCAGCCGGTCGGCGTCGAAGAGCTCGGCGCCGAGCGGCTGTGTCACGCCCCGGGGGTCGGCTTGAGGGACGTGACGAACGACGTCCACGCCGACGCCGTGACCGTCAGCACGGGGCCGTGCGGGACCTTGGAGTCCCGGACGGGGACGACGCCGGTGTGGGCGTCGCAGACTTCGAGGCAGTCGCCGCCGTCCCCGTTGCTGTGGCTGCTCTTGCGCCAGCGGGCGGCACCGGGGAACGCCTCGGCCACCTCGACGCAGTCCCCGCCAGATCCGTTGCTGTAGGTGCTCCTGCGCCAGATCGCGGCGCTCAAGTCAATCCCGGTGCTTGCCATTTCGGTCATCCTCAGCCGCCTTCTCCATCAGGGCGAGGGACGCCTTCGGAGGCAGTGCGGCGGCCCTCAGCAGATCGTACGACCTGCGGTACTCCTCCACGAGAGCTGGATCGTCGATGGTGTCCCCGCTGTGCAGTGCCTCCGTGTAGACCAGCGGTGGCGCATCAGGGAACGTCATGATCTTCGCAGTGCCCAGCATGAAGGGATGAGCACCGCAGTTCCACGGCAGGATTTGGGGAACGATTCGGTGACGGCGTGCCAGTTCGACGATGTGCGTCCACTGTTCCGCCGCCCGTTCGGAAGCCAGAATCGGCTGGCGCAGCACGGACTCGGACAAGATCACCCAGTACACCGGCGTCTTGTGGTTGTCCTGGAAGAGATGGGCGCGAGCGAGGCGTGCGGTCACCTTTTCGTCCACGTCCTCATCAGACGCCAGCGGGTGTGTCGCCCGCACGACGGAACGTGCATACGCCTCTGTCTGAAGCAGACCCGGCACCAGGGTCGGACACCACTCCTCGATCGTCTTCGCGTGCTTCTCCGCATCCAGCACCCGCTCGAAGTAGCTCGCGTGCCCCTTCCGCTTCGCCCGCCGTACGTCCTCGCACCGCCGGGTGAAGAAGCCGTCCGTGCCGAGGACGCGGTCGACGTGTTCGGCGAGTTCGGCGGGCATGCGGCGGGTGCCGCGTTCGATCTCGCTGAGGTGGCTGGGGCCGTAGAAGCTGCCCTCGACCAACTGCTGGAGGGTCAGGCCCGCTTCCTCGCGTTTCCAGCGCAACTCGCTGCCGTAGAAGGTCGGGACGCCGGTCGAGCCGTCGATGTCCTTGCGTTGCCCCATCGTTCACCGTCCTGGGAGTGCCGTTGCCGCGCGGTGCCCGGTGCTTCCCCTGTCGGGGGTGGGGAGTCCGGAGCCCTGTCACGCTAGACGGCGCGGCGGCAGAGTGTGAGCGGTTCGTCACACAGCGCACTGGAAGGTGTGAACCTCATGCACGACCACCACTCCCTGGCCACCGACTCCCTGGCCACCGACCGCTTCGTGGGACCGCCGCTGACGCTGGAGTTGCTCGCGACTCCGGCGGCCGTGCCGCGGCTGCGGGGCGCGCTGCGGGCGTACGGGATCGATGTCCGGCTCTGTGTGAGTGAGCTGGTGACCAATGTGGTCCGGCATGTCGGGGAGGGGGTGCCCGTGACGGTGCGGGTGTGGCGGGACGGCGGGCGGGTCCGGGTGGGGGTGACGGATCCGGAGCCGGGGGCGCTGCCCGTGCTGTGCGGGGCGCCGGGTGCCGAGGCGGAGTCGGGCCGGGGGCTGGTGCTGCTGGACGCGCTGGCCGTGCGGTGGGGGGTGGACCGGGAGCCGGGGTGCAAGACGGTGTGGTGCGAACTCTTCGCCTCGGACGCCGAGGACGGCGAGGACGGGGAGGACGGCCAGGACGGCAAGGACGGGGAGAACAGCGAGGACGGCGTTGACGGCCAGGACGGGGCAACGGCCGAGCGCTCCGGGCGACGGGGTCCGTCGGCCGGAGCGCTCGGTCATCCATCGGCACGTTCGTGAAAGCCCGCGGGGCGGGCCGTGCCGCAGGGGGCGGGGGTGGTCCCGCCGCCGCCGTTCCCGTCGGGGCTGACGGGGAGCGGCGGCGGGTCCGGTACCCCGCACGCCGTTGTGCGGGGCCCCGCCGGTCGGTTCCGCGGCCGGTCGTGGCGTGACGATCGCTGGTCAGGGCATCCTCAAACCGAGTACCGACCGGCCGCGGGGTTCATGGGGCGAGGGCTCAGCCCAGGCGCTGCACCAGCGCGCGGTACTGGTCCCACAGCTCCTTGGGGGTGTGGTCGCCGAAGGTGTTGAGGTGCTCGGGGACCAGGGCGGCCTCCTCGCGCCAGACCTCCTTGTCGACGGTGAGGAGGAACTCCAGGTCGCTGTCGGAGAGGTCGAGGCCGTCGGTGTCGAGGGCGTCCTTGGTCGGCAGGATGCCGATGGGGGTCTCGACGCCCTCGGCCTTGCCGTCCAGGCGGTCCACGATCCACTTCAGGACGCGGGAGTTCTCGCCGAATCCGGGCCAGACGAACGTGCCCTCGTCGTTCTTGCGGAACCAGTTGACGTAGTAGATCTTGGGCAGCTTCGACTGGTCCTTGTCGGCGCCGACCTCGATCCAGTGGGCCATGTAGTCGCCCATGTTGTAGCCGCAGAACGGCAGCATGGCGAAGGGGTCGCGGCGCAGTTCGCCGACCTTGCCCTCGGCGGCGGCGGTCTTCTCGCTGGCGACGTTGGCGCCGAGGAAGACGCCGTGGTTCCAGTCGAAGGACTCCGTGACGAGGGGGACGGCGGTGGCGCGGCGTCCGCCGAAGAGGATCGCGGAGATCGGCACGCCCTTGGGGTCCTCCCACTCGGGCGCGATGATCGGGCACTGCGCGGCCGGGGTGGTGAAGCGGGCGTTGGGGTGGGCGGCCGGGGTGCCCGACTCGGGCGTCCAGTCGTTGCCCTTCCAGTCGGTGAGGTGGGCCGGGACCTCCTCGGTCATGCCCTCCCACCACACGTCACCGTCGTCGGTGAGGGCGACGTTGGTGAAGACGGAGTTGCCCCAGAGGGTCTTCATGGCGTTGGCGTTGGTGTGCTCGCCGGTGCCGGGGGCGACGCCGAAGAAGCCGGCCTCGGGGTTGATGGCGTAGAGGCGGCCGTCCTCACCGAAGCGCATCCAGGCGATGTCGTCGCCGATGGTCTCGACCGTCCAGCCGGGGATGGTCGGCTCCAGCATGGCGAGGTTGGTCTTGCCGCAGGCGCTCGGGAAGGCGGCGGCGACGTACTTGGACTCGCCGCGCGGCGGGGTCAGCTTGAGGATGAGCATGTGCTCGGCGAGCCAGCCCTCGTCGCGGGCCATGACGGAGGCGATGCGCAGGGCGTAGCACTTCTTGCCGAGCAGGGCGTTGCCGCCGTAGCCGGAGCCGTAGGACCAGATCTCCCGGTCCTCGGGGAAGTGCGAGATGTACTTGGTGCTGCTGCACGGCCAGGGGACGTCCTGCTCGCCCTCCGCGAGGGGGGCGCCGACGGAGTGCACGGCCTTGACGAAGAAGCCCTCGTCGCCGAGCTCGTCCAGGACGGGCTGTCCCATGCGGGTCATGGTGCGCATGGAGACGGCAACGTACGCGGAGTCGGTGATCTCGACGCCGATGGCCGAGAGCGGCGAGCCGAGGGGGCCCATGCAGAAGGGCACCACGTACATGGTGCGGCCCTTCATCGAGCCGCGGAACAGCCCCTGGTCGCCGGTGAAGATCTCCCGCATCTCGGCGGGGGCCTTCCAGTGGTTGGTGGGGCCGGCGTCCTCCTCCTTCTCGGAGCAGATGAACGTCCGGTCCTCGACGCGGGCGACGTCGGTGGGGTCGGAGGCCGCGTAGTAGGAGTTGGGGCGCTTGATCGGATCCAGCTTCTTGAAGGTGCCCTTGGCGACGAGTTCCTCGCACAGCCGGTCGTACTCGGCCTCCGAGCCGTCGCACCAGACGACGGCGTCGGGCTGCGTCAGTTCTGCGATCTCGTTGACCCAGGAGATCAGTCCCTGGTGGGTGGTGGGGACGCTGGGAGCCGCGATGTCGCGCGCCACGATTGCTCCTAAATGAGGGTTTTTGGGTTGGAGGCCCCGTGGGGGCTGCGGCCCGGATGCTTCACGGTGGGTGGCGCTCATCCGGTACCGACCGCACTCATATGATCATGCGATGCGAGCGCCCATCTGTCCAGAGGGGCGCACAGGTGAGCAACGTGACGATGACCACGGTTTTCCGTGGCTCTTTACGTACCCATTGAGGACACCTTGCGCATTCTTTGCGTGACGATGTCCGGGGCTGCCCGCCGTGACGATGTCCGGGGCTGTCGCCCACCCCGGAAGGCGTGAGACGATGGCCACTTCCCGTCGGCCCGGACCTCGCACTCATCCGTAACTTACGGTCGCGTAGGTACGATGAGGCCATGACAGCGTTCGTCCCCGACGCACACCGTGAGACCTCCACCGGCCGTGGACCGGTGACCCTTTCCCTGCCGCACCCGGTCAAACCGAAGCTCCGCGGCTGGCTGCACCTCGGCATGTTCCCCGCCGTTCTGGTCGCCGGCCTCACGCTCACCGCGCTGGCGGACTCGACCCGGGGCCGCATCGCCTGCGGGATCTACGCCCTGACCGCCTGCCTGCTGTTCGGCGTCAGCGCGCTGTACCACCGGGGCGACTGGAGTCCGCGCATGGACGGCGTCCTGCGCCGCCTGGACCACGCCAACATCTTCCTGATCATCGCCGGCACCTACACCCCGCTCACGATCCTGCTGCTGCCGGACGCCAAGGGGCAGTGGCTGCTGTGGGGCATCTGGGCCGCGGCCGCCGCGGGGATCCTCTTCCGGGTGTTCTGGGTGGGGGCGCCCCGCTGGCTCTACACCCCGTGCTACATCGCCATGGGCTGGGCCGCCGTGTTCTACCTCCCCGACTTCCTGCGGGCCGGCGGCGTCGCCGTCCTGGTCCTGGTCGTCGTCGGCGGCCTGCTCTACAGCGCGGGCGGGGTCATCTACGGCATCAAGCGCCCCAACCCCTCACCGCGCTGGTTCGGCTTCCACGAGGTCTTCCACTCCTTCACCCTGGCCGCCTTCATCGCCCACTACGTGGGCATCTCCCTGGTGGCGTACTAGCCGGCTCCCGCCGGACCGCCCGGGAGCCCGGCCCTCCGCACACTCTCCGCAAGCCGCGGCGTCGAGACCGACGCCGCGGCTTTCTCGTGCCCGCTCCCGCGATATTGACAGCCACACTCTTATGACAGTTACTCTCACTTCATGGCCACTGTCACTTCGGGCGCCCCCGCCCACGGCACCGACCCCCGGCGCTGGCTGGCGCTCGGCGCGTTGGTCGCGAGCATGCTCACCCTCGGTTTCGACCTGACGATCCTCAACGTGGCGCTGCCGACCATGGCCGCCGACCTGGGGGCGAGTACGGGTCAGCTCCAGTGGATCGTCGACGCCTACGTCGTCGTCTTCGCGGCGCTGATGCTGCCCGCCGGACTCCTCGGCGACCGCTACGGACGCCGCCGGATGCTGGTCACGGGCCTCGTCCTCTTCCTCGCCGGGTCCCTGTTCGGGGCCCTCACCGACGCGCCGGAGCTCGTCGTCGCCGCCCGCTCCGTGATGGGCCTCGGGGCCGCGCTGGTCATCCCGCTCGGGCTGTCCGTGCTGCCGTCGATGTTCGGCGAGGAGGAGCGGGGCAAGGCGGTGGCGGCCGTCACCGCCTCCATGGCCGCCGGAATGCCGCTCGGGCCGCTCGTCGGCGGACTGCTCCTGGACCACTACTGGTGGGGGTCGGTCTTCCTGATCAACATCCCCATGGCCGCCGTCGGCATCGCCGCCTGCCTGTTCCTGCTGCCCGAGTCGCGCGACCCCGCGTCGCCGCGCGTCGACGCGCTGTCCACCGCGTACAGCGCACTGGGGCTGGGCGCCCTGGTGTTCGGCATCATCGAGGGACCCTCGCGCGGCTGGGGCGGCGGCTGGGTGCTCGGCGCGTTCGCACTGGCCGCCGTGCTGCTGACCGCGCTCGTGCTGCGGGAGCGGCGGGCCGAGCGGCCCCTGCTCGACCTGGGCCTGCTGGGCCGCCGCGTGTTCCTGTTCAACGTGCTGGCCGCGACGCTGGGCACGTTCGTGTTCGCCGGGCTGCTGTTCGTCCTGCCCGCCCGCTTCCAGGAGACCGGCGGCGCCGACGCGTTCGGCACCGGACTCCGGCTGCTGCCCATGATGGGCGGCCTGCTGGTCTCCGCCCGCGTGAGCACCTCCCTCGTGCGGCGCCTGGGCCTTCGGCCCGTGGTCACCGCCGGCCTGACCGTGCTGTGCTTCGCCGCCCTGCTCGGCGCCCGCACCGGGCCCGGGTCCGGCTACGGGTTCATCGCGCTGTGGCTGACCCTCGCGGGCCTCGGCTTCGGCCTCGCGATGGTGCCGGCGATGGACGCGGCACTCGGCGGCGTCCCCGCCGACCGGGCCGGCAGCGGCTCCGGGCTGCTGATGACGCTGCGCCAGGTGGGCGGCGCCGTCGGCATCGCCCTGCTGGGCAGTCTCGTCGCCGACGTCTACGCCCGCCGCCTGGACACCGGCGGCCTGGCCGGGCCCGCCGCCGACGCCGCCCGCGCCTCCCTCAGCGGAGCCCACGCGGTGGCCGAACGGCTCGGCCTGCCCGCCCTCGCCCGCTCCGCCGACGCCGCCTACGCCGACGGCATGTCCACCGTCCTGACGGTGTGCGGCATCGCCGCCCTGCTGACGGCTCTCCTCACGGCGGCGTTCCTGCCCGGCACCCCGCCGCGCCGGGCAGGAACGCAGTCCGCCGCGGACCCGGACGTGGCCGCCGAGGAGCCCGATGCCCGACAATGACCTTCATGACGGCCGCACGATCCCCCCTCACCCCCACCGGTCCGCAGCCCCCCGGGCTGCGCGAGCGGAAGAAGATCAGGACCCGGCAGGCGATCCGCGCGGCGGCCTACGCGCTCATCGAGGAGCAGGGATACGAGGCCACCACGGTCGAGCAGATCGCCGCGCGGGCCGACGTGTCGCCGTCCACCGTCTTCCGCTACTTCCCGGTCAAGGAGGACATCGTCCTCACCGACGAGTACGACGAGCCGCTGCTCGCCGAACTCACCGCGCGGCCCGCCGACGAGCCCTGGCTGGAGTCCGTCCGGTACGTGGTGCGCCGGGGCATCGAGGTCGCCATGGCCGAGGAGCCGGAGGTGACCGAGCTGCGGGCGCGGCTGATGCGCGAGGTGCCGGCCGTGCGGTCCCGGCTGCTGGAGAGCATGTCGGCCACCGGACACCTGCTCGGCCGGGCGATCGCGCAGCGCACCGGCCTGGACCCGGACGGCCTGGAGGTGCGCGTGTACACGATGGCCCTGCTCGGCGGCCTGCTGGAGGCCTCGAAGTACTGGGCCGAACACGCACCGCGGGAGGACTTCGGCGACCTCGTCGACCGGACCCTCGACGTCCTCGCGCGCGGACTGCCCGCCGGGAAATCCTGAGGACGCGACCGGTCGCCGTGTCATCCTTGCCGGGTGAACGGTCCCGAGATCCGCGTCGAGTTCGCCCCGCAACTGCTCGTCTTCGTCCCCCAGGCCCGGGACACCGGCACCGTGCGGACCGGCACCGACGGTGTCAGCGGCCTGGGCCACGTCGTCGAGTCCCTCGGGGTGCCGCTCACCGAGGTCGGCACCCTGCTCGTGGACGGCCGTGAGGTGCCCGTCTCCCATCTGCCCGGCGCGGGCGAGTCGGTGACCGTGCACGCCGTCGAGCACCCCCAGCGGGTGCCGGGCGCGCCGCTGCGGTTCCTGCTCGACGTGCACCTCGGCACGCTGGCGCGGCGGATGCGGCTGCTGGGCGTGGACACCGCGTACGAGTCCACCGACATCGGGGATCCCGCGCTGGCCGCCCGCTCCGCCGCCGAGCAGCGGGTGATGCTCAGCCGCGACCGGGGGCTGCTGCGCCGCCGGGAGCTGTGGGCGGGCGCGTTCGTCTACAGCACCCGGCCCGAGGAGCAGCTGGAGTACGTGCTCGACCGGTTCCGGCCCGAGCTGCGGCCGTGGACCCGGTGCACCGCCTGCAACGGGCTGCTGCGCTCGGCGACGAAGGAGCAGGTCGCCGACCAGCTCAAGGGCGGGACGCACCGCACCTACGACGTGTTCGCACAGTGCGCCCAGTGCGGGCGGGCGTACTGGAAGGGCGCGCACCACGAGCAGCTGGAGGCCATCGTGGACCGGGCGGTCGCCTTCCACGCCGAGCGCGGGTGAGGTGCGGCCGGCACGCGACGCGGGCGGGGGCGCACGGACCGTGGTGGTCCGTGCGCCCCCGCCGTCGTTCAGCGGCTCCTCGGCGGTTCCTCAGCGGCGGTGCCGGTAGTCCCCCTTGCCGCAGGCGATGCCGTCCCGGTCGCGGTCCAGCTTCAGCGGGTCGTCCTTGCCGTTGACCTTCAGCCGGCCGTAGTCGTGCTCCTTCAGCCAGTCGCAGCGGGCGGCCGTGGTGGGCTCGACGTCCGCCGGGAAGGTGGTGGGCACGCAGACGTTGGCCGAGCCGTAGTGGCGGTCGCAGCCGGAGACGGTCGGGGCGACCGGTTCGGCGGCGCGCTTCGTGCGGGGGCCGGTGACCTTGCCCCGCGGGGCGTCGGCGAAGTCGTGGACGTGCGCGTGGGCGTGGGCGTCCTGGGCGGTGAGGGCGGGCGGGCCCTGGAGGTGCACCCACTTCGCCACCGACGGGACCCCGTTGGCGTCGACGGCGAACAGCATGTACCAGCCGGGCGGGGCCAGGTTGGGGTTGCTCGTCACGTTCAGGTCGACGGTCGTGGGGTCGTCACCGTCCACCGACAGCGGCAGGTCCACGAACCGCTGGTTGGGGTCGGAGGAGTGGGTCACGGCCGCCGGGCGGATCAGCTCGGCCTTGGCGATCGGCCGGTCGACGGTGATCCGCTGGGTGTCGCCGTAGGTCCACTCGGTGTCGATCAGCGAGGTGATCACCGGGCGTTCGCCCTTGAAGAGGTAGGGCGGGCTGTAGATCGACACGTTGTGGTTCCAGGAGCCGTCGCCCGGGTTGTCGCCGGTGGTCATGACCCGGCCGTCGGGCAGCAGGAACGCCGAGGAGTGGTAGCCGCGGGCCTCCGGGTCGGCGGCCACCGGGTCGAAGGTCTCCGTCGCCGGGTCGAAGATCGACGTCTCGTACACCGGGTCGGCCCGGTTGTGCAGGGCGCCGCCGGTCTCCAGCACCGTGCCGTCGGGCAGCAGGACCGCGGAGACGTACATCTTGCCCTGGTCACCGGTCTGCGGGACGCGGCCGTTGCCGAGGTCGACGGTGCCCTGCGGGATCGGCGGGCCGGCCACGTAGGCGGGGTCGGGCTGCTTGAGGTCGATGATGTCGGTCAGCCGGTTGGCGTCCGGGTTGGTGTCGATGTTGCCGCCGCCGAGGGTGAGGACCTTCTGGTCCTGCGCCGGGGGCAGCAGCACGCTGGCGGACTGGTCGCGCTCGTCCTTGTTCCGCAGGCCCGGCACCTGGGTGATGGTGTTGGCCTCGTAGTCGTAGATCGCGGAGCCGGTGCCCGGGATGTTGTTGCCGAAGACGTGGCTGCCGGAGTAGAAGAGGCGCCCGTCCTGCATGAGGATCATCGACGGGTACAGGCCCCAGTACGACCAGGTCTGGTTGACCTGCCAGGTCGGCAGCCACCGCTGTTCGGCGTCCGACCACAGCTCGGCGGTGACCGAGCCGGTGGAGTCCTCCCGCAGTCCGCCGAAGCTGATCACGTCGCCGTTGCCGAGGATGGTCGCCGACGGGTACCAGTGGCCGTCGTTCATGTCGTTGGTCTTCGTGTAGGTCTCCGTCTCCGGGTCGAAGATGTAGGAGTCCTTGTAGCCCTGGTAGCCGATGGTGCCGTCGTCGGACGGGTAGCCCTTGTTGCCGCTCATCACCAGGACCCGGCCGTCCTGGAGCTGCACGTGGCCCGCGCAGAACATGTCGTCCGGGGTGGGGATGACCGTGTAGGTGCCGTCCTCCGGGTCGTAGACGGCGGAGGTGAAGGTGCCCGCCTCGAACAGCTCGGGGTCGTTGCCGGACCCGGCGATCAGCAGCACCTTGCCGTTGTGGAGCACCACCGAGTGCATGGAGCGGACCGGGTTCTCGGTGGCCAGCACCTCCCACTCGCCGTCGGCGCAGTCGGCCGGTGAGCTGGTGCAGTCCGGCTCCGGGACGGGGTCGGCGACCTGCTCCATCGTGTAGTCGTCGGTGGTGGCCGCGCCGGTGCCGTAGACGGAGACGCCCCAGGAGATGCGGTCGGTGCCCTCGGGGACCTCGGGGGTACGGACGGTCGCCTCGGTCCAGGTGTCGGGCTGCATGTCCAGCGTCTTGAGGTCGGTCCAGTACTGCCAGCCGGCCGTGGTGTCGTGCCGGAAGAGGGTGATGGACGCGTCCGGGGTGGTCGTCTTGTACCAGAGGCCCAGGTCGTACTGCTTGCCCGGCGTCACCACGGGCGCGCAGTCGGCGGACTCGGTGATCAGCGCCTTGCGGTCGCCGTCGGTGCGGCGGGTCAGCTCGACCTTCATCGCGCTGTCGCCGGTGCGGGCGTCGGAGGTGGTGGTGAACGTGAAGTCGTTGTCGCCCCAGCCGGACTTCTCCCAGCAGTACGGCATGTCGCCGGTGCCGGGGGTCTCGAAGCCGGGGTTCGTGATCAGGTTGGCGGCGGAGGCGGGTTGCGGCGCGGTGAGGAGCAGGCCCGTGGTGAGGGCGCCGACGGCCAGCAGGGCCGCCGGTCTGCGCCGGGAGAGGACGGTGGCGAGGTTCATGGGGTGCTTCTCCTTGGACGACGGCGGCGAGGGAGGTACACCAGCGCTTCGGTCCCGGCGAAGCGCAGGACGAAGGTGATCGCGAGGGCCAGGGCGGTGGCCGGCACGGCGGTCATCCCGAAGTGGCCGACCAGCAGCGCGATCAGCGGCAGGCGCACCACCAGGTCGGCGTTGGCGAGCAGCGCGAACCGCGCGGTGCGGTCCGCCCAGTGCCGGTGCCGCCGCCGCTCACGGAACAGCAGGGTCTCGATCAGCAGGAAGTTCCAGGCCACGCCGAACTGGTTGGCGGCGATCTCGGCCGGCAGGTAGTGCACGCCCGCCCCGGTCAGCGCCCACAGCGCGGCCAGGTTCGGCAGGAAGCCGGTGAGGCCGATCAGCCCGAACACCACCATGCGGGCGGGCGGCGCCTCGGTGCGCAGCCCGGTCAGGTGCCGCAGGAAGCGCAGGCCCTCCCGGGCGGTCGACTTGGACTCGCCCGCGAACCGCTCCCGGAAGACGAACGGGACCTCGGCGACGGTGCGGGGGCGGGCGCGGACGGCGAGTTCGAGGAGGATCTTGTAGCCGAGGGGCTTGAGGTCGTCGGCGGTGACCGTGCTGCGGCGGATGGCGAAGAAGCCGCTCATCGGGTCGCTGATGCCGTGCAGGCGGCGCGGGAACAGCGCCTTGGTCAGCCAGGTCGCCGCCCGGGAGACGGCGACCCGGTAGCTGCCGGCCAGCCCGGCGCGGCTGCCGCCCTCGAGGTAGCGGGAGGCGACGACGAGGCCCGCGTTGGCCCGCTCCCCCGTCGCCACCAGCTCCGGCACCAGGGCGGGCGGGTGCTGGCAGTCGCCGTCCATGACGACCACCCAGTCCGAGGTGGCGGCCCGGATGCCCTCGACGACCGCGCCGCCGAGCCCGCCGGTCGGCTCCTCGCGGTGCAGCACGGTCACCGGGAACGGGCAGTCCTGCGCGGCCCGGCGGATGGCCTCGGGGGTGTCGTCGGTGGAGTCGTCCACGAAGACGACCTCGCACGGCAGCCGGGAGGGCACCGACTCGGTGATCTGCCGCAGCAACGCCGCCACGTTGGCGGACTCGTTGAACGTCGGGACGACGATGGTGACGGCCCCCGGCTCGGCCACCCCGGCCGGGTCGAGCGCCGGGTCGCCGAGTCCTCCCGGGACCGTGTGCTCCTGGCTCATCGGCTGCCTCCGGCGGTCTCGACCCGGCGTATCTCGACGCGGTCCTCACCGGTGCCGAAGGTGGCCACCGGCACCGAGTGCTCGATGGCCGCCCGCACGGTCGGCAGGTCCTTCGCGTCGCGCCGGACCGTCGGCGAGGCGACCACGTAGTCGACGTCCCGCCAGCCGCGCGGCAGCGTCTTCGTCACCGCCGGGTCCAGGTCGGCCTTGTAGAACCAGATGACGCCGAGACCGGGCCGGTAGCCGGCGTGCACCAGGTCGAGCCACATCGCGTCGTCGACCAGCACCCGGGTGCCGCTGGGATCGTCGACCTCGGTGGCCATCCACGCCGAGGCGGCCTCGTAGGGGGCGTTGGCGTCGGTGGTGACGGCGGTGCGGGCGCCGTCGTACCAGCGGGGGCCGACGTAGGCGCAGGCGGCGAGGGCCAGGGCGACGGCGAGTGCGTAGCGCGCCCCGCGCACGGACCGGCGCTCGGTGTCGGAGCGTCCGCGGCGCAGCACGGCGTGCGCGACGCTCGCCGCGCCCCCGGCGAGGACCAGTGCGAGGAACGGCAGCGCCTGGATGACGTACATCGCGGGCAGGTAGCCGTCGGGGCGCATCGCCAGCGCGGCCAGGATGGCCACGGTGAGCGCGGGGCCCGCGAGCGCGCGGGCGGTGACCGACCAGCGCCAGGTGGCGAGCAGCAGCAGGGCGCCCGCGAGGCCGCCGAGCGGCAGGATGCGGTCGTAGTACAGCCAGGACTGCAGGACGCCCCAGGAGCCGGACCCCTCGTCGAGGATGAAGCCGGAGCCGGGCCGGGTCATCTGGTAGGCGACGCCGTCCCACAGGGAGACGTGCCCGTTGCCCGGGAACAGCTCGCCCTTGAGCAGGGCGAACAGGGGGTAGGAGAAGCCGATGAGCGCGCAGGCCGTGACGGCGCCGGTCAGCGCGAACTTGCGGGTGTCGCGGTGGCTGTGCCGCCAGGCGGTGAGGAACAGGGCGGGCAGGACGACGAGCATCGTCTCCTTGGTGAGCACGGCGGTCGCGGCGGCCATGCCCGCGCCGAAGTGGTGCCAGAGGTGACGGCTCGGGGAGGCGGCGAGGGTGAACGCCAGGAGCGTCCACATCACCGCGAGGTTGTCGAGGAAGATCTCGCGCTGGAGCACCACCGACAGCGGCGACAGCCCGAACAGGGCCATGCCGAGCCCGGCGGCCCAGCGCGGCAGGGCGAGCCGGCGGCCCAGGACGTACACCAGCACCGCGCTGATGCCGCTGATCAGCAGCATCACGGCGCGCATGGTGCCCACCGTCATCGACTCGGGGCTGAGCATGGCGGGGATCCAGGTCAGGACGGCGAGCTGGATCCAGCCGAGCGGCGGGTGGTCGTACCAGTAGGTGTAGTGGGCGAGGCCCCGGCCCTCCTGGACGGCCCACGCCTGGGCGAGGTAGGTGCCCTCGTCGTCGCTGAGGGTGGGGTAGTCGGCGATGTTCCAGCCCTGGACGAACAGGATCGCCACCAGCAGGGCGCCGCACAGGATCAGGTCGGAGCGGGACGAACGGAGCCGTCTCGGCGGCAGTGTGCGGCCGGCCGGAGTGCCCGAGGGCGCGGGCCGGCGCTGCGCGGGGACCGTGGTCGTGGTCGCCGCGGGGAGGGTGGAGGTCACGCGGGTACGTCCTCTCGGGTCGCGGCGGACGCGTCGAGGTGGGCGCCGACGTGGGTGGTCAGCTCCCAGTCGTTGCGGCCGCGCTGCTCGCGCCAGACGGCGCGGACCGCGGCACCGGCGAGGAGCACCTGGTAGAAGGGGCCGCCCACGATCAGCTTCAGGTAGTGGACGAACCGGACGCGCAGGCCGTACTGCCTGCCGAAGTCGTGCAGTCCGACGACCTCGAAGACGAAGGTGACCAGGGCGGTGACGGCCGGCAGGAAGGTGATGAAGGCGATGCCGACGGGCACGTCGAGGAAGATCGCGATGGCCACGTTGAGCGGGATGATCAGTCCGGTGAACGCCTGGAGGAACGGGGTCATCAGCGTGTAGCGGGCGAGCATCCGCTGCCCGAGGGTGGGCAGTTGCTTCCAGTCCTTCTTCCGGTACACCTGGAGGAAGCCCTGGTTCCAGCGGGTGCGCTGCTTGAGCAGGGACACCAGGGAGCCCGGGGTCTCCTCCCGGGTGACCATGTCGGAGTCGTAGGCGACGACGACCCGCTTGCCGATGCTGGACAGCCGCACGCCCAGGTCGCAGTCCTCGGCGAGGCAGTCGGGGTCCCAGCCGTCCGCCGCGCGCAGCACGTCGGTGCGGACGAAGACGGTGTTGCCGCCGAGGGGGATGAACCCTTTCTGCGCGTGCAGGTGCAGGCGGGAGCGGAACCAGAAGAAGTACTCCAGGCAGTTGCGCAGGCTGTACCAGCTGGAGTGGAAGTTGATCAGCTGCACCCCGCCCTGGACCACGTCCGCGCCGGTGGAGCGGAAGGCGTGGTCGACGTGGGCGAGCAGTTCGGGGTGGACCTGGTCCTCGGCGTCGAAGACCCCGACGACATCGCCCCGGCAGTACGGCAGGGCCGTGTTCATGGCCTTGGGCTTGTTCTTGCGCTCGTGGGTGTCGACGACGACCCGCACGCGCGGGTCCCGGTCCGCGGCGGCTTCGGCGACCGCGGTGGTGCCGGGGTCGTCGTGTCCGACGATGACGATGATCTCGAAGTCGGTGTGGCTCGACTCCAGCAGGCGCTGGATCGTGTGGTCGAGCACCGCCTGTTCGTGCCGGGCGGGCAGCAGCAGCGAGAACGAGAGGTGCTCCCCGCCGTCCGGGCTGCTGAACCGCGTGGAGGCCAGCACCTCCGGCGTGCGCCAGGCGTGCATCTGCCACCACAGGGTGAATCCGGCCATCCAGAAGAGGGCCAGCGAGACGACAGCGATGAATAACGAGGTGAGCAAGACAGATCCCCCCAGATCCCGTAACCCCCGTGCTGTGACCGCGCGTCACCGGCGCAACGGCGCATGCGTCACGTCACCGTGCAGAGATTAGGGGGGAGTTGTGAAGCGCGGGGGCTTTTCCGATAAACAGACTGTTTCCCAACTGTCCAGGATCCGACCGGAGTTGCCAGGAACAAGCCATTCCGCGACCACGTCCGGAGGGCACCCGGACCCCGGGTGCCCTCCGCTTTCAGCCGCCCAGCGCTCCCCTCAACCGATCAATTTCGGTCGTCGGAGCGTCACAGGTGAAGTTGCGGCAGACGTACGCCGTCGCCCGCCCGTCCACCAGCGGACGGTCGGCCAGCAACGGGAACTCGTCACTCTCCGCAGTCCCCACCGCCACCACCGCACCCGGAGCCGCCCCCAGCAGCGCCGCCCGGTGCAGCGCCACGGTCCCGGGGTCGTCCGGCGCCGGACCCACCACCGCCACCTCCCGCGGACCGTCCAGCGCCGCCTCCGCGACCGCCAGACCCCAGCCGATGAACCGCGGCACCCGCGGCCCCAGCGCCTTCACCACGCCCAGCGCCCGCTCGGCCGCCGTGCGGTGCGGCACGGAACCCGTGTGCGCGGCATACCCCAGCAGCGCACCGGCGGCGGCCGTCCAGCCCGACGGCGCGGCGTTGTCGGTCGGGTCCTGCGGACGCCGGATCAGCCGCTCCGCGTCGGCCGCCGTGTCGAACAGCGCACCCGACTCCTCGTCGGTGAAGCGGGTCAGCACGTGGTCCAGGAGCAGTCCGGCGAACTCCAGCCACACCCCCTCCCCCGTCACCGACGCCAGCGCCAGGAACCCCTGGGCGACGTCCGCGTAGTCCTCCAGCACCCCCGCGTTCACCCCGGCGCGTCCGTCCCGGCTGGTCCGCACGAGCGCCGCGTGCTCGTCGAGGTGCACCCGCATTAGCAGGTCCGCCGCGGCCGACGCGGCCTCGACCAGATCCGGCCGGTCGAAGTACGCCCCCGTCTCGGCCAGCGCGGCGATCGCCAGCCCGTTCCACGCGGCCACCACCTTGTCGTCCCGCCCCGGCGCCGGCCGGGACGCCCGCGCCGACAGCAGCCGCTCCCGGATGCCCTCGATCCGCGCGGCGTCGAACACCTCGTCCTGCTGCGGGAGTTGCAGCACCGAGGCGCCCTCCTCGAAGGTGCCCTCCTCGGTCACCCCGAAGTACCGCGCGGCCACCTCCGCGTCCGCCTCGCCGAGGACCTCCCGCAACTGCGCGGGCGTCCACACGTAGTAGGCGCCCTCGACGTGCCGACCCGTGCCGTCGTCGCTGTCGGCGTCCAGCGCGGAGGCGAACCCGCCCTGTGGGGTGCGCAGTTCGCGCACCATGAAGTCGGCGGTCTCCAGGGCCACCCGGCGCGCCGGCTCCGAGCCCGTCGACCGCCACAGGTGGGCGTAGACGCGGCAGAGGAGGGCGTTGTCGTAGAGCATCTTCTCGAAATGCGGGACCGTCCAGTCCCGGTCGACCGAGTAGCGTGCGAAGCCGCCGCCGAGCTGGTCGTAGATCCCGCCCCGCGCCATCCGCTCGCAGGTGTCCGCCGCCATCTGCAGCGCGCCCTCGGCGCCCGTGCGGGCGTGGTGGCGCAACAGGAACTCCAGCACCATCGACGGCGGGAACTTCGGCGCCCCGCCGAACCCGCCCCGCTTCGGGTCGTAGTCGCGGGTCAGCCCCAACAGGGCCTGCGCCAGCTCCTGTTCACCCGGCATCTCGGCGTCCCCGAAGGCGATCTCCCGGGCGGACAGGTCCCGCGCGATCTTCCCGGCGACATCGGCGACCTCGTCCCGCCGCTCGTCCCACGCCCGCTGCACCCCCTCCAGGACCTGCCGGAAGGACGGCATGCCCTGCCGGGCCTCGGGCGGGAAGTACGTGCCGAAGTAGAACGGCTCCCCGTCCGGCGTCAGCCACACCGACATCGGCCAACCCCCGTGGCCGGTCGCCGCCTGCACGGCCTCCATGTAGACGGCGTCGACGTCCGGGCGCTCCTCGCGGTCCACCTTCACGCTCACGAAGTGCGCGTTCAGGTAGTCGGCGGTCTCCCGGTCCTCGAAGGACTCGTGCGCCATGACGTGACACCAGTGGCAGGCGCTGTAGCCGACGCTCAGGAAGACGGGGACGTCGCGCCGTCGGGCTTCGTCGAACGCGCCCGCCTCCCAGGGCCACCAGTCGACGGGGTTGTCCGCGTGCTGGAGGAGGTACGGGGACGTGGCCTGTGCGAGTCGGTTGGGCATACCCCCATCCTCGCTCACCCCGCCCCGGGCCCGCCCGCGCGCCACAGGGGAGGACACGAACGGCGGGAAACGGGGGCCGGTCGGGACGCCCCGGCCCTCGCGGCGGGGCGCCACCGGCCGGGGCGGCGGACTCCACCGGCCGGGAGCGGTCGGTGACGGGGCCCACGGCGAGGTCACGGCGCCGGGAAGACGGGCAGGGTGAGGGACGTGTGGGCGGGGCGGGGGGCCGGGGCGGGGAGGGAGCCCAGGGTGCGCAGGGCGCGCAGGCGGGCGTCGCGCCGGGCGAGGGCCGGGGCGGTGGGCGGGAAGAGGGTGGTGCCGCCCTCGCCGACGAGGTCCTGGTTACGGGTGACGAAGGCCCGGGTGCCGTGCTCGTAGGCGGCGAAGCCCGCGGTGTGGTCCCGGCCGGCCAGGGACGCCGCGAGCATGTAGGCGCCGACGAGGGCGAGGCTGGTGCCCTGTCCGGTCAGGAAGGAGGGCGCGTGCGCGGCGTCGCCCAGCAGTGCGACCCGGCCGCTGGACCAGCGGGGCATGCGGATCTGGCCGACGGCGTCGAAGAACAGGTCGTCGGCCCCACGGGCGGCGGCCAGGATGTCCGGGACGTGCCACCCCGCGTCGGCGAAGACCTCGGTGAGGAGGGCCCTTTGGGCCCGCGAGTCACCGAACAGGCGCCTGGGCGGGCGGGGGTGGGCGAAGGCGAGGAGGGCGTGCACCTCGTCACCGTCGCCCACCGCGTACAGGGCCGCGGCCCTGCCGGGGGTGTTCCACAGGACCACTTCGTCGGCCAGGGCGAGGGTGTTGGGCATCGTGAACACGGCGAAGCAGTGGCCGAGGTGGCGGTGGAAGCGGTCCTCCGGGCCGAACAGGATCTCCCGGGTGCGGGAGTGGGTGCCGTCCGCGCCGACGACCAGGCCGAAGGTGCGGCAGGCGCCACTGCGGAAGGTGACGTCGACGCCGTGGCCGGCCCGGTGGCCGGGGCCGTGGCCGGCCCGGTGGCCGGTCCCGTGCCCGGTCCGGTGCCCGGTCCCGTGCCCGGTCCGGTGGCCGGTCCCGTGGCCGGCCCGGTGGCCGGTCCCGTGCCCGGTCCGGTGCCCGGTCCCGTGCCCGGTCCGGTGGCCGGTCCCGTGGCCGGTCCGGTCGGGGTCGGGGGTGTCGATCGAGTCGATCGAGTCGCCGAACAGGAACTCCACGTCGTCCCGGACGACTTCGTACAGGGCGTCGGTCAGGTCGCCGCGGCGCACCTCCAGGTCGCGTCCCTCGGCACCGCCCGTGACGGAGTGCGGGGGGAGGGCGGCCACCTCGGTGCCGTCGCCGTCCAGGAAGGTGAGGCGGCGCAGGCCGATGTGCGCCTCCCGCAGCCGGGGCAGCAGGCCCATCCGCTCCACGACGTCGAGGGCGGTGCCGCGCACGTCGACGGGGTAGCCGCCGCTGCGCGGCGCGCCGGCCTTCTCGACGACGGTGACCGGGTGTCCGAGGCGGCGCAGCCAGTGGGCGAGGGACAGGCCCGCGATCCCGGCGCCGGAGACCAGGACCGGCTCCGGAGGCGTGGTGTGCGGGCGGGCCGGACGGGGGGTGCGGGTCATGGCGTGACTCCCTTGGTCGGGGTGCGGGTGAGGAACAGGGCGGGCAGGGTGACCAGGCCGGCCAGGACGAAGCCGGTGACGTAGGCGGATTCGGCGGCGACCGTGGAACCGGGCGGGGTCGCGGCGGTGAGCAGGGCGCCGCCGAGCTGTCCGCCGACGACGTAGCCGAGCACCCGGCTCACCAGGATCAGGCTGGTGGCGACACCGGTCTCGCCCGCCTCGACGGCCGTGGCGGTGCTGGTCATCAGGGCGGTGACGCACAGGCCGTTGGCCAGCGCGACGAGCGCCTTGCCGGCGGCGACGTGCCAGATCTCGCTGTGCGCGGCCGCCAGGAACAACAGGGAGAGGCTCATCGTGACGACGCCGGTGGCGACCACGGCGCGCGAACCGAACCGGCGCTCCCCGAGTCCGCCGAGCGGCCCGGCCGCGGTGGCGGCGACGGCACCGGGGAGCAGGACGAGGCCGATGGCGGCGGCGCCGAGGCCGAATCCGTGGCCGGCGCCGCGTTCGTCGAGCAGTTGGGGCACGAGGAAGACCGCCGTCGACGCGCCGAGGCAGATCACGAAGGTCAGTACGCAGGCCCTCCAGATCGCGGGACGGGCCAGCAGGCGCAGGTCGATCATCGGATCGGGCACCCTCCGTTCCACGGCCACCCACGCACTGCCGAGGGCACCGAGGAGGACGAGGAGCGCCCCGAGCACCGCGGGGTGCGCGCCGGCCTCGGGGGCCAGGGCGAGGAGGAGGACGAGGGTGACCAGCGTCCCGCTCAGGAGCAGCAGGCCGGGCCAGTCGGTCCGGGTGCCGCGCGGCCGGCCCGGCGGGTCGGTCGGCATCAGCCGGTGCACGAGCAGGGTGGATCCGGCCACGGCGACGGTGGGCAGGGCGAACATCCAGTGCCGGGAGAGCGCTTCCGCGACCGGCCCGGCGGCCAGCATGCCGACCATCCCGCCGCCGACGAAGAGGCCGCCCACCGTGCCGATGGCGACCTTCGCCCGGCCCGCGGGCAAGTGGGCGCGCACCACGACGAACGACAGGGGCAGCGCACCGACCATGGCTCCCTGCAGCACCTGTCCGAGCAGCAGCAGGGGCAGGTTCGGGGCCAGCGCGGACACGGTGCCGCCGACCGCGACGACCGCCATCAGCCGCACGAGGACCGTCTTGCCGCCGTAGCGGTCGCCGAACGAGCCCGCCAGCGGGGTGACGAGCGCGCCGGTGACGAGCAGCACGATGCCGAGCACGGCCGACCCGGAGGGATTCAGGCCGAGTTCGCGTTCCAGGAGCGGCAGCGTCGGCGCCACCACCGACTCCAGGGCGCCCGCGGACAGCGCCAGCAGGCCGAGCGCCCCGACGGCTGCCCTGCCCGTCGGGGGTGGGGCGGTGGGGGCCTGGGTCGTGGTCATGGGCGTCCTTTCCGGCGGGAGGGGCGGGAGGTGCGGGTGGTGTGGCGTGCGGGGGCGTGGGGTGCGGGGCGTGGTGCGCACGGCACGTCGGCAGCGCGGGCACCGGCGGCGGGGCGGCCCCGGGCCGGTGCCGGGCTGGGCCGGGACCGGCGGGGATGGCCAGGTGCCGGCCGGGACCGGTGGGCCCATGGGAACCCCATCGGGACCGCCGTCGCCGGTGCCGTCGCGGACGCCGGTCAGGGGTGGCGTCGCAGTACGCCCCGGGCGGGCAGCGTGACCGCCAGCAGGGCCAGGCCTCCCGCGGTGACCACGAAGCCGCCGTACACCAGGGGTGGTACGTGGGGCAGGGCGCCGGTGGTGCCGCGCACCATCGGGATCAGGGTGGCCGCGGCGATCGCGGAGCCGAGGGCCACGCCGATGCCGGAGACCAGCAGGCTCTCCCAGCGGAGCATGGCCAGGACCTGGCGCGGGGTCGTGCCGACGAGGCGGAGCGTGCCCAGTTCGCGGCGGCGGTCGAGGACCGTCATCACCAGGGTGTTGACGGCGGCGACCGCGGCGAAGCCGCCGAGGAGGGCCGCCATCGTGCGGTTGGTCCAGTCGCCCAGCCGGGCGTCCAGGCCGCGTTCGGCGGCGTGGCCGGACGCGTCGGTGACCGCGCCCAGCGCGGCGAGGGACTCCTTCGATCCCCCGCGCACCAGCAGGGTGGTGTCGAAGCCGGACGTGACGTGCCCGGCCAGGGACGCCCGGTCCATGGTCACCGTGGCCAGGCCGAGGCCCCGGCCGTAGACGGCGACGATCTCGGGGGCGGTCCGGGTGCCGTCGGGGAGGTGGAGCGGGAGCCGGTCGCCGACGCCCGCGTCGGCCGCGGTCGCCAGGGTCCGGTCGACGGCGATCCGGCCGGCGCCGATCCGGTCGAGGCTGCCGTCGCGCACGTCGAGGTCCTGCACCGCGGCGAGTTCGGCCCCGGTGCCCGTGATGCCCTGGACCCGAGCCCCTTGCAGGGACGCGAACTCCCCGGACCCCAGCGGGACCAGCACCTGGGTGGTCAGCAGACCGACGGCCGCCTCCACACCCGGCACCCGGGCGGCACGAGCGACCGCGTCGGGCGGCAGCCCGGCCGGGTCGGTCACCACGTGGTCCGCGGTGATGCCCTCGCGCAGCTGCCGGTCGGCGACGTGGCGCTCGCTGGTGTTCATGAAGACGAGCGTCGAGGCGAAGGCCAGGGCGAGCACGACCGGGGTGATCGCGGACGCCAGACGGCGCGCGTTCGCACGGGAGTTGGCGGCGGCGAGCCGGGCGACCGGGCCCGCGCCGCGCAGTGCGAGGCCGAGGAGTCCGACACCCAGCCGTGCGATCAGCGGGCCGAGCAGGGCGACGGCGAACATGAAGCACATGACGACGCCCAGTGCCGCGCCGGCCGCGTCGTCCCCCGCGCTCCGGGCGGAGACCCCGGTGAGGAACGCGCCGCCGACGAGGGCGGCGAGCCCCAGAGCGGTCCGGACGGGCCCCGGGCGCAGCCGTTCCACCGAGGCGTCGGTCAGCGCCTGCCCCGGTTTGGTCCTCGCGGGCCTGCGGCCGGCCGCCCAGCCGGCGACGAGCGCGGTGAGCAGTCCGAGGCCGACCGCGGCGAGCAGCGGGAAGGCGGAGACGTGCACCTGCACCGCCCGCGGGATCGCCCCGCGGTCCTGCAACTGCCCGAACCACCAGTGCGCCAGCCCCATGCCCGGCAGGCAGCCGAGGAGCCCGGCCAGGGGGGCCACCAGCAGCGCTTCGGAGGCGACCGCGCGGCGGATCTGCCGGGGGGTGGCGCCGACGGCGCGCAGCAGGGCGAACTCCCGGGCCCGCTGGGACACGGACAGGGCGACGGTCCCGGCCGCCGTGAAGATCGCGACGAGGGTGGCGATGCCGCCGAACGACGCGCCGATGCCGAACAGCGTCTCCTTGGCGTGACCGAGGAGCGGATCCTCCAGGGCGCCTCGGTCGTCGCCGGTGTGCACCCGCGCGCCGGTGCCGTCCAGGGCCGTGTGCACGGAGGCGGCGAGGGCGTCGGGGTCGGTGCCCCGCCGGGCGAGGACGACGACGGCGTCCGCCTTGCCGGGGTGACCGGCCAGGGCGGGAGCCTGGGCGTCGGCGAACCAGGCGAAGCCCCCCGTGGAATCGGGCCCGTGTGGTCCGGGGGCGTCCCCGGGCCCGGGCTCCGCGAGGCCCGCGACGCGGAAGTCCCGCCGTCCGGCCGCGGTGTCCAGGGGGAGGGTGCCGCCGGTGCCGGTCCCCAGGGCGCGGGCGGTCCGGGCGTCGAGCACGACCTCGCCCTCGCGGGGTGCGGAGCCTTCGGTGAGCACGGCCCCGGTGAACGTGTGGGAGCCCCACCCGTGCCCGGTGAGCACCCCGCCCGGGACGGCCGGTCCGGGACCACCGGCCTCCCCGGCCGGCCCGGCATCACCGGCCCTCCCGGCCTCCCCGCCCCGGGCGTCCGGGCCGCCGTCGCCTGCTGCGCCGGCCGGGCGGACCGGGAAGGTGAAGTCCGCGACGGCGTCCGCCGCGCCGGGTGCGCGGGCGGCCCGCGCCGCCAGCGCGACGTCGACGCGCGCCGTGTCCGGCAGCGGGACCGCCTCTTCCTCACGGTCCTCCCCGCTGCCGGTGACGACGCGCACGTACTGGTCGGCCGCCACGACGACCGGCGCGTCGGCGTAGCGCTGCGGCGGCACGCTCGCGCGCAGGCCGGTCTCCAGCAGGACCCCGCACGCCGTGACGATGAGCGCGGACATCATCAGTGCGAGGAAGGTCCCGGCGAAGGACGCGGGCTTGAAGCGGACCGCCGCGCGGGCGAGGCCGTTGGGACGCCTCATGCCGCCACACCCGCCGTCCTGCCGGCGCGGTCGGTGAGCACCGTCATCCGCTGCGCGATCCGTTCCGCCGGGGCCCGTTCGAGATGGCCGGCGAAGGCGCCGTCGGCGAGGAACAGGACCCGGTCGGCCCAGGTGGCCGCGGCCGGGTCGTGGGTGACCATGACGACGGTGGCGCCGAGGGCGTCCACCGCGTTCCGGAGCAGCCCGAGCACCTCGGCGGCGGCCCCGGTGTCGAGGGCGCCGGTGGGCTCGTCGGCGAACACCACGTCCGGCGCGGTGACCAGAGCACGGGCGACCGCCACCCGCTGTTGCTGGCCGCCGGACAGCTCACCGGGCCGACGCCCCGCCTTGTCGGAGAGCCCGACCTGCGCGAGCACCTCCGCCGCCCGCCCCTGGTTGCCGCGGCGCACCCCGGCCAGGCGCATCGGCAGCAGGACGTTCTGCTCCACCGTGAGCGACGGCAGCAGGTTGAACGCCTGGAAGACGAAACCGAGGCGGCTGCGGCGGAGTTCGGTCAGCTCGTTCTCGCTCATGCCGGTGATCTCCGTACCGCCGAGCCGCACGGAACCCGCCGACGGACGGTCGAGTCCGGCGGCGCACTGGAGGAAGGTCGACTTGCCGGACCCGGAGGGGCCCATGACGGCGGTGAAGGTGCCGCGTGCGAGGGCGAGGTCGATGCCGGCGAGGGCGTGCACGGCGTCCGCACCGCGGCCGTACTGCCGCCGCACCCCGCGGAGTTCGACGGCGGCACCGGGCACGCCGTCCGGCGCCGCGTGGCGCCCGTCCGGGGTTGTGGCGCGCCCGTCCGGGGCTGTGGCTGTGGCGGTGCGGCGCCCGTCCGGGGCCGCCCCGTCGCCGGGCATCGTCCGCCGCCCGCCCCTGCGTAGTCTCATGGCTGCTCTCCCTCACTCCGGTGCGTGACCGTTCGTCGGTACGGGAGCAACCGTGCGCCGAGGGTCCGGTGCCGGGCGTCATACCGGGGAGCCGATGTGGGGGTGCTACCCCGGTAGGGGGTGGAGGAGGGCCGCGGGACGCGGTGAGACGGTGCGGCCCGGCGCGGGGCGATTGCGGGGGACGCTTCGGGAGCGGTGAGGCGGGGCCGGCCCGGTCTCCTACTCCCCCGGGGTCACCAGGCCCGACTCGTAGGCGAGGACGACCGCCTGCGCGCGGTCGCGCAGGTGCAGCTTGGTCAGGACACGGCTCACGTGCGTCTTCACCGTCTGCTCGGCGAGCACCAGGATCTCGGCGATCTCCGTGTTGGACCGGCCGCGGGCGACCAGGGTGAGGACCTCGGTCTCGCGTTCCGTCAGCGCCTTGAGCCGCAGCTCCGGTCTGCCCCGCGCGGCAGGGCGCTGCCGTGCGAAGTCCGCGATCAGCCGGCGGGTCACGGACGGGGCGAGCAGCGCGTCGCCCGCCGCCACGATGCGTACCGCGGCGATGAGGTCGGCGGGTGGTGCGTCCTTCAACAGGAAGCCGCTCGCCCCCGCCCGCAGCGCCTCGTAGACGTAGTCGTCGACGTCGAACGTGGTGAGCATCAGGACCCGCGGCCGGTGCTCCCCCGCAGTCCCCGGGCCGCCCGGGGCCGGGGCGGTGGCTCCGCCGCCCGACGTGGGCGCGAGCAGCCGCCGCGTGGCCTCCAGCCCGTCCATCTCCGGCATCCGCACGTCCATCAGCACGACGTCGGGACGGGTGCGCCGGCTCAGTTCGACGCCCTGCGCACCGTCGGGGGCCTCGCCCACCACGTCGATGTCGCTCTGGGCGGCCAGCAGAGCGGCGAACCCGGCCCGCACCATGGCCTGGTCGTCGACGATGATGACGCGCGTCGTCACGTGAGGTCCCCTCCGGTCTTTCAGGTCTTCCCGGTCTCCCCGGTCTCTCCGGCTTCCCCGGCTTCCCCGGCGTCACCGGGCTCTCCGGTGTCCCCGGTCCTCCGAGTCTCCCTGGTCTCTCGGTTCGCTCCGGTCGTGCCGGGCGCTCCCGTTTCTCCCGGCGCTCCAGTGGCTCCCGGCGATCCCGTGGCTCCCGACGCTCCCGCTTCTCCGGGCGCTCCGGTGGCTCCGGGCGCTCCGGGCGCTCCGGGCGCTTCGGGCGCTCCGGGCGCTCCACTCACGGGTAGCCGGGCGGCGACCCGGAATCCGCCGTCCGGCAGCGGTCCCACGTCGAGGGTGCCGCCGACGAGCCGGACCCGCTCGCGCATGCCGACGAGTCCGTGCCCGGTGCCGCCGCCCGCCTCGAGCGGCCGGCCGGGCGGCCGGGGCGGCGGCCCGTTGACCACCAGGACGGTGAGCCGCCGACCGTCCCGGTCGCCTTCCGGCCCTGGCTGCGACCGCGGCTCCGACAACGTCAGTGACACCCGGGCCGGGGCCCCCGGCGCGTGGCGCACCACGTTCGCGAGGGCCTCCTGGACGATCCGGTACGCCGAGAGCCCGACCGCGTCGGGCACCTCACCCTCGCACGGGCTGTACTCCACCGGCCCGCCCGCCCGTGCCGTCGCCTCGACCAGCTGACCGATCTGCGTCAGGCCCGGCTGGGGCCCGAGTTCGCCCCGCGCCTCCTCGCTCCGCAGGACGCCGAGGAGCCGGCGCATCTCCCCCAGCGACTCCCGGGCGGTCGACGCGATGGTCGTGAACTCCCCGCGCACGTCCGGGGAGAGGCCCGGCAGACGATACTCGGCGGTGTCGGCCTGCACCGTGATGACGGACATGTGGTGCGCCACCACATCGTGCAACTCGCGGGCGATGCGGGCGCGTTCCTCCAGCAGCGTCCGCCGGGCGCGCTCCGCCTCGCTGATCGACTCCTGCTCGGCCAGCCGGCGCTGCACCTCGTACCGTTCGCGCAGCGCACCGCCCAGCAGCAGCGCGACGCCACCGAGGATGGTGAACAGCAACTCCCGGGCCCCGAACCCGTGCGGGGCGACGAAGCCGAGGCCGACGTTGGCCGCCGCGGTCGCCAGCCACACCTGCAGCAGCGTCCGGCGGCGTTCGCGCAGGCCCAGGGCGAGGCAGAGGGCGACGTACCCGACGAGCCCCGGGGGCGGGAACGGCCACAGCAGCCGTTCCTCGAAGTCGACGCCGAGCAGGGCCAGCGCCCCGGCCACGTCCGCGACGAAGATCACGTACCAGGCGCGCAGCGGTCGTGCGACGGCGAGCAGCAGCGGCGCTGCCTGCCCGACGGCGAGCCCGGCGGCGACGGCGCCGTTCAGTCGGTAGTCGGCGGTGAGGACCACGATGGTGGTGGGGAGCAGCGAGACGGCCAGGACGAACGCCAGTGCCCACGGCAGCGCCCGCACCCACCCCCGCGAGGCCGCCGCGAGGAGCGCGCGCGGCGGTTCCTCCTTCACCGGACTCAAGGGCCCACCCTCTCGTGTACGGCCCGCGACCGGTCGGCCGGCCCGTGGCCGTCCGGCGGAACGTGTACCTGCGTGTGCGCGTGAGCCCACCGTAGTCGGCGGCGAGGCCCGGGCCACGGGGCCGGCCGCGTCCGGCGCGACCGCTGCGGGTGCGTCGCCCTCGGGGGCCCGGGGGCTGCCGGGGAGCCGGCCGGTGCGGTGACGGCCGGTGCGGTGACGGCCGGCAGCGCGGTGGCTGCCCACCTCGCCGCGGAGGCCCGCATCCGCCCGTCTCCCTCCGTCTCGTCCCTGCTCACCCTGCGCAGGGTAAGGAAGAGGGCGCCCGTGAGGCGTCACCCCGGGGAGCCATGTCCGGCTGATACCCCGGTAGGGGGTGGCAGCAGCAGGCCGGCAGCGACAACCGGGAGCGCCGCGTGCCCCCTGGTCCGGCTCCGGCCCCGCCCTCCTCCGACCCGCCCCTCGCGCCCGCCCCTCCGACCCGCCCCTCCCGGCTGCCCCCTCCCCACGATGGCTCCCGGACGACACACTTGGGATCAGGGAACGGGGCCGGAAGGGGCGTCGCCGCCGGAGGGGGACGAGACATGCGGGACAGTCATCGGGCGGAAGCGGAGAGGCTGTTGGGGCGGGCCGTCGAGGAGGAGGTCCGCCGCACCGGGGGACGTACGGACGGGAAGGTGCTGCTGAGCCGGGCGCGCGGGGCGCTCGACGCGATGGCGGCGACCGCGGCCGAGGAGTACCAGGCGTACGTGAGCGCCCTGGACGAGGCGGAGGCCGGGCGGCTCACCTTCCGCCAGCGGTACGCCCGCGAGGGCGCCGGGACACCGTTACTCGTGGCCGGGGTGGCCGGCGTGGCGGCCGTGGTCGCCGACGTGGCCCTCGGCACCGGCGTCGGGACGGCGGTGAGCGCCGGGGTGACCGTGGGCGTGGCCGGTGCCGCCGCGACGGTGGTGAAGGTGGCCGGGACGCACGTGCCGGCCGCGCACCGCCGGGCCGGCTCGGTGAGCCAGCCGGGCGGGCCCGAGCAGTTGCGGCTCCAGTGGCTGACCGCCCTGGAGGTGCGGGGCATCCGGCCGTTCCTGGACCAGCAGCGGGTGCTGGCCGCGTCGACCGGTCCGAAGAGGACGGGGCCGCTTCTGCGCGGCGCGGACAAGAGCGCGGCGGCCCGCGGGCGGAGCGCACTGGAGCAGTCGTTCCGGCAACTGCCCGAGCCGGTGGGGCCGTTCGCGGGCCGACGGCAGGAGATGGGCCGGATCCGGCAGTGGGTCCAGTCCGCACGGGCGAGCACCGAGACCCGGCCGACGGTGGTGGTGCTGCACGGTGCGCCGGGCAGCGGCCGGACCACCCTCGCGGTGCGGGCCACGCACGAGCTGCGGGACCACTTCCGGGGCGCCTGCGTGGTGGACCTGCGCGCCGACAGCCCGGGCGAGCCGCCGCTGTCCACCCGGGACGCGCTGCTGCACCTGCTGAACCGGCTCGGCGCGCCCCGCGAGCAACTGCTGTTCCGCGAACGGTCCTCCGCGGACCAGCAGGTCAAGCGGCTGAGCGAGCTGTACCAGCAGCACCTGACGGGGCTGCCGGTCACGATCGTCCTCGACGACGCCTCCGACCCGATGCAGGTGCGCACCCTCGTCCCGGAGCGGTCCGACAGCCTGATCCTGGTCACCGCCCGCGCCCCGCTCGGACTGCCCGACGACCTGCCCGCACGGGTGCACCAGCTGGCCGTGGAGGCGCTGGACCCGGCGGGCGCGGAGGAACTGCTGTCGGCCGCCGCGCAGGACTCCTCCGGCCCGTACGACGCCGAGGCCGTCGACACGGTGCGGGACCTGTGCGGCGGGCTGCCGCTGGCGCTGCGGATCGCCGGTTCCTCGCTCGGCCCGAGATCCCCGCGTGCCCTCGCCGCCGACCTGGGCGCGTACGGACCGGTGGAGCCGGTGGAGCGCGCCCTGTGGCTGCGCTACACCGACCAGACGGAGACCGTACGGCGGCTGCTGCGCCGGCTGGCGCTGGCCGGCCGCGCCTCGCTCGGTGCCGCGGCGGCTGCCGCGCTGCTGGCCACCGACGAGACCGAGGCGGCCCGGCACCTTCGGGCACTGGCCGGAGCCGGCCTGATCAGCCCCGTCCGGCAGGGCCGGTACCGGCTGCACGACACGGTGCGCTCCTTCGCCCGGGCCCGGCTGCACGACGAGGAGGACCCCGCCGAGCGGTCGGCGGCGCAGGAACGGCTGATCGTGAACTACGCCGAGCTGGCCGACTCCGTGCTGCGGCTGGTCGACGGCAACGTGTCGACCCGGTCCGACCGCTTCGGCTCCTACGGCTTCACCTCGCTGGAGGAGGCCCTGCGCTGGCTGGACGACGAGTCCAGCTTCATCACCGCCGCCCTGCGGCACGCCGAGGGCGTCGACCGGGCGGCGGTGCTGAACCTGCTCGGCGCGCTGTGCGACTACTGCCTGCTCCGCGGCGACCTGTACCGGCTGGGCGAGATCAGCGAGCTGGCACAGGCCGTGGACGAGGGACTGCTGGTGAGATCGGTGCAGTGGCGCACCGGCATCGCCGCCCGGCAGCTGGGCGAACTGGACAAGGCCCGCACCACCCTCACCTCCGTGGTGGACCTCTACCGGGAGGCGCACCACGACGCGGGCGCGGCCCGTGCGCTCGCCTCGCTCGGGATCACGCTGCACCACCAGGGGAACCTGACGGAGGCGGCGGCGAAGCTGCGGGAGTCCCTCGCCCTGCAGGCCGCTCCCCAGCTGGCCACCGACCGGGCATGGACGATGCACGCGCTGGCCGCGGTCGAACGCGACCGGGCCCGCCTGTCCGAGGCGCTCGGCCTGCTCACCGAGTCCCTGGTGCTGCACCGCGCGGGCGAGTCCGTGCACGGCCAGGCGTGGGCACACTTCCAGCTGGGCCAGCTGCACCTGCTGCTGGGGGACGCGGCGCGGGCCGAGAGCGAGCTGCGCACGGCCCTGGAGCTGTACGGCCGCACCCGGGACGCCCGCGGGGAGGCCTGGGCGCTGACCCAGCTGGCCCGGACCCGGCTGGTGACGGGGGACGCCGCCCCGGCGGTGGAGGACCTGCGCGGGGCGGCGGCCCGGCACCGGGACAACGAGGACGCGCGCGGTGAGGCGTGGACCCTGTACTACCTCGGGCAGGCCCTGGAGGAGACCGGCGACCTGGACCGCGCGGTGCGCGAGCTGGAATGCTCCCGCACGATGTTCTCCCGGATGCGGGACGTCTACGGCCTGGCCTGCGCCCGGCACCACTCGGCCCGGGTCACCCGCGACCAGCGCGCGGCCCGGACCGGCTCGCTGCGCAACTCCGGGTTCGCCCGTCAGCTGCTGGTGGACGCCCGCGCCGACTTCCGGCGCATCGGCGTCGCGCACGGGGAGGCGTGGACGTGCCTGGAGCTGGCGGTCGTCGACGCGGGGAACGCGCGCACGCAGCAGGCGCTGGCGCTGTGCGACGAAGCGGTGCCGCTGTTCGCCTCCTACGGGGACCGGCGCGGCGAGGACTGGGCCCGCTTCCTGCGCTGCACCCTCCTCCCGTACGCGGCCCCCGGCGGCACGGAGGTCGGCACGGCGGTGGCCCAGGAGGAACTGTCCCGGCTCGCGCGGGACGGTCATCCGCTGCGCGACGAGAAGCTGGACGACTACGTGGAGGCGTTCCAGCTCCTGCTGGAACGCGGCGTCACCCTGGAGGCGGGCTGGCAGGCCTGGCGCCTGGGCATGGTGCCCAGCCGTCACGCCCGCGAGGTCATGGGCGTGCGGGTCACGGCGGTGCCGTAGCCGGGTGGCGGGCGACCGGGCCCCTCCGGCCGACGCCCGGCCTGACGGCGGGCAGCGGTGCCTGGCCGGCGGCCCCATGGGCTGTGAGCGTGCGGAGCGGCACGTCCTGGTGCCCAATTGCGGCACTCCCGGTGCTGTGGAGCCGCACGTCTCGGTGCCGAACCGCGGCACCTCCGGTGCTGTGGAGCGGCACGTCCCGGTGCCGACCGCAGCGCTTCCGGCGTGAGGAAGGGCCCGGGCCGTGGGACGGCGGCCCTGTACCGCGCGGGCCGCCGCCGACGAACCGCGGCTCGCCCACCCATGCCTTCGGCGGTGTCCAGGTCCCCCGCACCGGCTCAGGGCTGGGCTGGGTCGCGAAGTGCGACTTCAATCGGCACAGCGCGGGGTCGTAGAGGGGGTCGCGAAGGGGCGGTCCCACCCGGCGCAGAGCCGGGTCGTGAAGGGGGCCGTGAAGGGCGACCCGCCCCGGCGCGGGGCCGTCGGACGCGGCGGCATCCGGTGTCGGGGACCGTGAGGCCGTGAGGCCGTGAGGCCGTGAGGCCGTGAGGCCGGAAGGCCGGAAGGCCGGAAGGCCGGAAGGCCGGAAGGCCGGAAGGCCATGAAACCCGGAGGCCATGAAGCCGGGAGGCCGTCAGGTGGCCCGGGCCCGGCGGGCCGGACCGTGGGCTCTCCGCCGGAGCGGAGAGCCCACGGTTCAGTCCCGCTTGTTCTCGGCGGCGCCGGACGCCGCCGTCGGTTCGGCCTCCGCGCCCGGCTCCGGGGACTCGGTGAAGTCGACCCTGTTCATGTGCCGGTTCATCGACTTCATCAGGGCCCAGACCGCCAGGGCCATCGCCGCGAAGACGATGAACCCCAGGACGCCGGGGGTGACCTTGTTCTCGTCGAATTCCTCGGCAAGAGGGACCAGGTGCGTCAATGCCAGGCTTGCACTCGCGCTCATGTCAGCCATTGTCCCGGATGCCCGCGAAGAGGTCGTCCTCGGGGAGGGAGGTGTCGACGAGGGACTTGGCGAGCTCGTACTCCTCGGTGGGCCAGACCTCCTTCTGGATCTCCATCGGCACCCGGAACCAGCCGCCGTCGGGATCGATCTGCGTGGCGTGCGCGATCAGCGCCTTGTCGCGGATCTCGAAGAAGTCGGCGCACGGGACGTGGGTGGTGATCGTGCGTTCCTTGCGCTCGGAGTCGGACCAGCGCTTGAGCCAGTCCCCGTAGGGCGACTCCAGGCCGCGCTCCAGCAGGGCCTCGTGCAGGGCCTCGGTGCGGGGACGGTTGAAGCCCTGGTTGTAGTACAGCTTCAGCGGCTGCCAGACGGGCCCGAACTCGTCCTCGGGATACTTCTCGGTGTCCACCGCGCCCTCGAACGCCACCATCGTGATCTTGTGGGTCATGATGTGGTCGGGGTGCGGGTAGCCGCCGTTCTCGTCGTAGGTGGTGATCACCTGCGGGCGGAAGGAGCGGATCCTCCGCACCAGCTCACCGGCCGCCCGGTCGACGTCCTCCAGGGCGAAGCAGCCCTCCGGCAGCGGCGGCAGCGGGTCGCCCTCGGGCAGTCCGGAGTCGACGAAGCCGAGCCACTCCTGCTCGACCCCGAGGATCTCGCGGGCCTCGTCCATCTCCTTCTTGCGGACCTCGTGGATGTGCTCCTCGATGTAGGCGTCGCCCTGGAGCTTCGGATTGAGGATGGAGCCGCGCTCCCCGCCCGTGCAGGTCACCACCAGCACGTCCACCCCCTCGGACACGTACTTCGCCATGGTGGCCGCGCCCTTGCTCGACTCGTCGTCGGGGTGGGCGTGCACAGCCATCAGTCGCAACTGGTCAGTCAAGACTCAAATCCTCAGTCGGTCGGCGCCCTGCGTGCGTCGGCGCGGTCTCGGGCTTCTATAGTGACCGAACCGGGGGGCGAATAATTCCGGGGCTCCGCTCCGGGCCTCCCACGGGACCCGGGTCCCCCTTCCTGCCGAGGAGACGATCATGACGACGGCGAGCACGCGACCGCCCGAGGGCCGCTACGGCCGTTCCTCGGATGAGCGTGCCGACCGGATGCTCAAGATCATCGGGGCCGTGCTGGGTGCGGTGATGCTCGGACTGATCGGCTGGTTCGGCTACCACTACGTGGTCCAGAACGAGATCAGCGCGGAAGTGATCAGCTTCGACGCCGGGGAGAAGTCCGTGCGCGTGCACCTGGAGGTGCACAAGGACGCGGACACCGCCGGCTACTGCACGGTGCGCTCGGTGGACTCCACCCGTGCCGAGGTGGGCCGGGCCGACTTCCGCTTCGACGGGGACGCGACCCGCATCGACGAGGTCGTCACGCTGCGCACCACCGGCAAGGCGACGTCCGCCGAGCTGATCGGCTGCCACGCCGACTGAGGGCACGGTCAAAACACAGTCGCTGACCTGCGACGACATGAGTCCGGTGGCTTATGTCCTCCCCCTTCCTGCGCTGAATTGTTAGGCTCGTGGTTTCGCCCATCCGTGGAGGAACATCTTCTGGGGAGGGCGATCCTTTGTATTCCCAGTCCTACGAGGAGCACCTGTGACCCAGACCAGCGAGAACGTCACCTGGCTGACCCAGGAGGCGTACAACAAGCTCAAGGACGAGCTTGCGTACCTTACTGGTCCCGCGCGCTCGGAGATCGCTGCCAAGATCGCCGCCGCGCGTGAGGAGGGCGACCTGCGCGAGAACGGCGGGTACCACGCGGCCAAGGAGGAGCAGGGCAAGCAAGAGCTCCGCGTGCGCCAGCTCACCCAGCTCCTCGAGAACGCCCAGGTGGGCGAACCCCCGGTGGCCGACGGTTCGGTCGCTCCCGGCATGGTCGTGACCATCGCGTTCGACGGCGACGAGGACGACACCCTGACGTTCCTGCTCGCCTCGCGGGAGTACGCGAGCGCCGACGTGGAGACCTACTCCCCGCAGTCCCCGCTGGGCTCGGGCGTGATGGGCCACAAGGTGGGCGAGGACGTCCAGTACGAGCTGCCCAACGGCAAGATGGCCTCGGTGCGGATCCTCAAGGCCGAGCCCTACGACGGCTGAGTCCCGAGCCCCACGACGGCCGAGCCCGAAGCCCTACGACGGCGGAGTCCGAAGCCCACGGCGGCGGAGTCCGCCGCACCGGCCCCGTGCCGGCCGGCTTCGCAGCGGCCCCATGTGGACCGACCGGCCACGACCGGCCTCGACGGGCCCCCTGCCCCGCGCCTCCGCGTGGGGCAGGGGGCTTCGTCATGCCGCGGCCGAGCGGTACTTGCGCACCGCCAGCGTTCTGAAGACGACGATGATCAGGACCGAGTAGATCAACGACGCCCACACCGGGTGCTGCATGGGCCAGGCGGTCGAGGTGGACACCCCGGGGTTGCCGAAGAGTTCCCGGCAGGCCTGGACGGTGGCGCTGAACGGGTTCCACTCGGCGATGTGGCGCAGCCAGGGAGTCATCTGACTCGCGTCGACGAAGGCGTTCGAGATGAACGTCACCGGGAACAGCCAGATGATCCCTCCGGAGGTCGCCGCCTCGGCGGTGCGCACGGACAGGCCGATCAGCGCGCCGATCCAGGTGAAGGCGTAGCCGAGCAGGAGCAGCAGGCCGAAGCCGGCCAGGATCTTGCCGAGGTTGGTCGGCTCCGCGGATCCGGGACGCCAGCCGACGATCAGGGCGACGACCGCGAGCACCAGCAGGGTGATGGACGTCTGCACGAGGTCGGCGACCGTGCGGCCGGTCAGCACCGCGCCGCGGGCCATCGGCAGCGAACGGAAGCGGTCGATGAGCCCCTTCTGCATGTCGTCCGCGATCCCGGCTCCGGAGCCGGCGGTGGCGAACGTGACCGTCTGCGCGAAGATGCCGGCCATCAGGAAGTTCTTGTAGACGTTCGGGTCGGTGGTGTCGCCGATCTTCATCGAGCCGCCGAAGACGTACGTGAACAGCACGACGAACATCACCGGCTGGATGATCCCGAACAGGACCATCTCGGGGATCCGGGCCATGCGGATCAGGTTGCGCTTGGCGACGATCAGGGAGTCCCGGACCGACTGGCCGATCGGGTTGCCGGGTGCCGTGCTGGTGCGCACGGCGTCGGTGGCGGCACTCACTTCGCGGTCTCCTTCTGCTGGGGACGCCCCTCGGCGGTCCCGTTGCCGTTGTCCTCGGCGCGCTCCGCGACGTGTCCGGTGAGGGAGAGGAACACGTCGTCGAGGGTGGGGCGGCGCAGGCCGATGTCGTCGATCTCGATGCCCCGGGCGTCGAGCTCCCGGATGACCTCGGCGAGCAGCTTGGCGCCGCCGGTCACCGGCACCGTGAGCTTGCGCATGTGCTCCTCGACCGTGGTCTCGCCCTTGCCGAAGCCGCGCAGGACCTCGGAGGCGGTGGCGAGGTGCTCGCGTTCGTGCACGACGACCTCGACGCGCTCGCCGCCGGTGCGGGCCTTGAGCTGGTCGGAGGTGCCCTGGGCGATGACCCGGCCGTGGTCGACCACCGCGATGTCGTGCGCGAGGTGGTCGGCCTCCTCCAGGTACTGGGTGGTGAGCAGCAGGGTCGTGCCGCCCGAGACGAGCTGCTTGATGACCTCCCACAGCTGCTGGCGGTTGCGCGGGTCGAGGCCGGTGGTCGGTTCGTCCATGAACATCACGGGCGGCGAGACGACCAAGGCGGCGGCGAGGTCGAGGCGGCGGCGCATGCCGCCGGAGTAGGTCTTGGTGGTGCGGTCGGCGGCGTCCGCGAGGTTGAACTGCTCGAGGAGTTCGTCCGCGCGCGCCTTCGCCGCCTTCGACTTCATCTGGTACAGCTGGCCGACCATCTGGAGGTTCTCCCGGCCGGTCAGGTACTCGTCCACCGCGGCGAACTGGCCGGACAGGCCGATGGAGCGGCGCACGGCGTCGGGGTGCTTGAGCACGTCGATGCCGGCGACGACCGCCGAACCGGAGTCGGGTCGCAGCAGGGTGGTGAGGCAGCGGACGGTCGTCGTCTTGCCCGCGCCGTTGGGTCCGAGCAGGCCCAGGACGGTGCCCTCGGGCACCTCGAGGTCGACGCCGTCCAGCGCCTTGACGTCTCCGAAGGTCTTCACCAGACCTTCGGCATGGATGGCGCCTGGCATATCAGTCTCCACGTCGTCGGGGGTTCTTCGAGAAGCCTAGATTTGTGCGTTTTCTTCTGCCGAGATTTTTTCGCCTCTGCGGAACGGCGCTGGGACCGTCACCCCACACACCATAACGCGATGTATCGCGTCTCACCATGAGATCACCCGGATGAGTGACAACCGGGGTCCCGAGGGCCGCCGGGCTCAGCCGATGACCGTGTAACCGGCCTCGCGCAGGGCCCGTTCGACCTCCGTGCAGTGCTCGGGGCCCTTCGTCTCCAGGTGCAGCTCGACCTCCACCTCCGTGAGCCCCAGACGGGGGTCGGTCCGTACATGGCTCACGTCCAGGACGTTAGCGTCCACCACTGACAACGCCCGCAGAAGTGCCGCCAGCGCCCCCGGCCGGTCCGGCAGCCGCAGCCGAACCGCCAGGTAGCGGCCCTGCACGGCCATCCCGTGCCGCAGCACCCGCTCCATCAGCACCGGGTCGACGTTCCCCCCGGACAGCACCGCCACGACCGGCCCCTCGAAGCTGTCCGGGCGGCTCAGCAGCGCCGCCACCGGGCTGGCCCCGGCCGGTTCCACCACCAGCTTGGCCCGCTCCAGGCACAGCAGCAGCGCGGCGGACAGTTCGTCCTCGGTGACCGTGCGGACCTCGTCCACCAGCTCGGCCACGATCCCGAACGGCACCTCACCGGGCCGCCCCACCTTGATGCCGTCCGCCATCGTCGCCGGATCGCGCACCGCGACCGGGTGCCCGGCCGCGAGCGACGGCGGGTACGAGGCGGACCCCTCCGCCTGCACGCCGACGATCCGCACGTCGGGCCGGTACGCCTTCACCGCGACCGCGATCCCGGCGATCAGCCCGCCCCCTCCCATGCCGACGACGACCGTGCGGACCTCCGGGCACTGCTCCAGGACCTCCAGGCCCACGGTGCCCTGACCGGCGATGATGTCGGGGTGGTCGAAGGGGTGGATGAACACCGCACCCGTGCGCTCGGCGTACTCCGTGGCCGCGGCCAGCGTCTCGTCGACCACCTGGCCGTGCAGGCGCACCTCCGCGCCGTACTCGCGCGTGGCACTGATCTTGGGGAGCGGAGCACCCTTCGGCATGAACACCGTCGAGCGGACCCCCAGCAAGGACGAGGCCAGCGCGACGCCCTGCGCGTGGTTCCCGGCGCTCGCGGCGACCACCCCGGCGGCCCGCTCCTCGGGCAGCAGCCCGGCGATCCGCACGTAGGCGCCGCGCAGCTTGAAGGAACCGGTGCGCTGGAGGCTCTCGCACTTCAGGTGCACCGGTGCGCCCACCAGGCGGGACAGGTGCCGGCTGCTCTCCAGCGCGGTCGCCCGGGACACCCCGGAGAGCATCTTCTGCGCGCCGCGCACGTCGTCGAGGGTGACGGCCCGCAGGGAGCCGGCCGTGCCGTGGTTCATGGCTCCAGCATCGCAGTTCGCGGCCCGCCGCGGGCGGCGAAGGCCCCGGACCGCAACCGGTGCGGAGGGAACCGGCTTTGCCCGGACCGGTACGGCGGGGGGCCGGGCCGCGTACCCTGTCCTTCCACATCAGCAGCCCTCCACGAAGCGAGCGCCCGGACATGGCCACAACACCTGGAACGTCGATGGACAGGACGACCGTCGGGGACACCGGTCTTCTCGACACGTTGCAGCACGAGGTGGCGTTGTTCGCACGCCGTGCCGAACAGACCCGGCTCGGCGGGGTGGGCCAGGTCCGCAACTCCATGGACCGTGCCGCCTACCTGCTGCTCAACCGGCTGGACAAGGAAGGCCCGATGGGGGTCAAGGCCCTCGCCGCGAGCATGGGCATCGACTCCTCCACGGTCACCCGGCAGGTGGCGCCGCTCGTGGACACCGGCCTGGTCAAGCGCACCTCGCACCCCGACGACGGCCGCGCGGTCGTGCTGCAGCTGTCCCCGCGCGGGCAGGCCCGGCTGGAGGAAGTGCGCTCCTCCCGGCGGCAGTTGATGGCAGAGCTGACGCAGGACTGGGGGCCGGAGGAGCGCGAGGTGTTCTGCGCGCTCCTCACCCGTTTCAACGGCGCGCTCTCCGCGCGCATGTCCGCGCACGGTGTGCCCGGTCCGGAGGCCCCGCCGGCCTCCTGAGCACACCCGGAGACCGGGGCGGCCGTGCCGGTGGTGCGCGCCCCTTGACCCCGGGGGCCGCTGTGGCCCGATGATGGAGAGCGGGTCCCCGTCGTACGCGCCCGCCCGGCGCCGTACGCGGCCGGGACCGGCTGTCCGGGTCGTACGGGAGGCGCGGTGCGAGAACGGCACGTGCTCCAGGACGCTCGCCGGGACCGCGAGTTCGCGGCGTTCGTCGCGGGCGCGGCCGGGCGGCTGCTGCACACCGCCACGCTGCTCACCGCCGAGGCCCCCGAGCACAACCCGCGGGCGCGGCGGCTGTTGACCCGTTCCCTGGCGCACACGTACGCCTGCTGGAACCGGCTGCACGGGGACGATCCCTACGACCACGCCCGGCGGCAGCTGGCCCTGCGCTACGCGCACGGCGACCGGCGCGGGCCGGGCGGCCTGCTGCGTGCCCGCCCCCATCCCGGCAGCCCGCTGGCCGCCCTCGGCCGGCAGGAGCGGCTGGTGGTGGTGCTGCGTTTCCTGGAGGGGGTCGCCGAGGAGCAGACCGCGGCTCTGCTGGGGCTGTCCCCGGAACGGGTCCGCGCGCTGGGCGCCCGCGCGACGGAGACGCTGCTGCGGCGCCCGTCCGCCGCGGTGTCCGCGGTCGGCGGCGTGCGGGCGGTGCTGTCATGATCCCGGCGCGGGGCGGGCCTTCCGTCACAGCGGTCCCCTCGGCCGTCCCCTCTGCGGTCCCCTCGGACGTCCCCTCTGCCGGGCCGTCCCGGGCGTCCGGGCCGCCGCGCTCCGGCGGTACGGAACCGCGGCCCCGGCCGGCTGCCGGAGGGTCGGGGCCGACGGCCGGAGGGCCGCGACCGGGTGCGGTGGGACCGCGGCCGGCCGCCGGAAGGTCGGGCCCGACGGCCGGAGGGGGGCCGCCCGGTACCGGAGGGCCGCCGACGGATCCCGGTGCGTCGCGCCCGGCTGCCGGAGGGGTGCCATGAGTCAGCTCCACCGCGAGGCGCGGGTGCGGCGGCTGCTGGAGGCACCCTCACCGCCGGTTCCGCCGGAACTCCACGCGGACGCCGTGCGTCACGGGCAGCGCCTGCTGCGGCGCCGGAACGCCGCCCGCCGCCTGATGTGGCTGCTGCTGTGCGCGGCGACGGTGGCGTTCCTGGTGTGGTCACTGACCGCACGCCCGTGGGTGGAGCCGCCGTCGGAGACGACCCCACCCCTGACCGGCTGGTGAGCCGGTTCTCTTCCGTCCCTACTTGTCGAGGGCCTGCTGGAGGTCCTGCAGCAGGTCGTCGACGTTCTCGATGCCGACCGACAGGCGCACCAGGTCACCGGGCACCTCCAGGGCGGAGCCCACCACGGAGGCGTGCGTCATGCGCCCCGGGTGCTCGATCAGCGACTCGACGCCGCCGAGGGACTCCCCGAGCGTGAAGACGCGGGCCCGGTTGCAGACCTCGACGGCCGCCTCCTCGCCGCCCTCGACGCGGAAGGAGAGCATGCCGCCGAAGGAGCGCATCTGCTTGGCGGCGACCTCGTGGCCGGGGTGGTCCGGCAGCCCGGGGTAGAGCACGCTCGTGACCCGCGGGTGCCGGGTGAGCATGTCGGCGACCTTGGTGGCGTTCTCGCTGTGCCGGTCCATGCGCACGGAGAGGGTCTTGGTGCCCCGCAGCACCAGCCAGGAGTCGAAGGGCCCGGCGACCGCGCCCATCGCGTTCTGGTGGAAGGCCAGCTCCTCCCCGAGCTCCGCGTCCGCGGTGATCAGCGCGCCGCCGACCACGTCGGAGTGCCCTCCCATGTACTTCGTCAGGGAGTGCACGACGACGTCCGCGCCGAGCGCGAGCGGCTGCTGCAGGTACGGCGTGGCGAAGGTGTTGTCGACGACCAGGCGTGCGCCCGCGTCCCGGGCGACCTGGGCGACGGCCGCGATGTCGGTGATCCCCATCAGCGGGTTGGAGGGCGTCTCCACCCACACGGCCTTGGTCTTCGGCGTGATGGCGGCCCGCACTGCGGCGGCGTCACCGGTGTCGGCCACCGACCACTCCACGCCCCAGCGGGCCACGACCTTCGCGAACAGGCGGAAGGTGCCGCCGTACGCGTCGTTGGGGATCACCACGTGGTCGCCCGGGCTGAGCAGGGTGCGCAGCAGGCAGTCCTCGGCCGCCAGTCCGGACGCGAACGCGAGACCGCGGCGACCGCCCTCCAGGGCGGCGAGGTTCTCCTCCAGCGCGGTCCGGGTGGGGTTGGCGCTGCGGCTGTACTCGTAGCCGCCGCGCAGGCCGCCGACACCGTCCTGCTTGTAGGTGGAGACCTGGTAGATCGGCGGGACGACCGCGCCCGTCAGGGGGTCGGCGGTATTGCCCGCGTGAATCGCGAGCGTCTCGAAGTGCTGACTGATGTGCCTGTCGCTCATGGGCCCGAGGGTAGTGCGCCCGCGAGCCGGACGCCGATCCGAGCCACTGCCGGTGGTCCCGCGCACGCCCGCGGGGGCCGCGGGGCACGCCTGCGGGGGTCCGGGGGGCGGGGTGAGGGGGGTCCGCGGAGGGGCTGTCCCGATCTATGGGTTCCACGGCGGGCTATCCCGGTCCCTCCGAGTTGATTCGGGTGGTCCGGGGTCTGCCGGTCGGTGGGCGCGGGCCGGCAGACCCGGTCCGGCGCGGCCCTTGCCGCCGGACCGCCGGCCCCCGGGCGCGGCCCTCGCCGCCGGACCGCGGGCCGTCGGCCCCCGGGTGCGGCCTCGCGGGGCAGCGGGGCGAGCCGTACCGGGCGGGCGACCGCGTCCGCCGGCATCCCCGCGCGGGGTTTTCCACAGACCCGACCCCAGGTTGGCCAATTGTCGGCGTGTTCTGGTTCGCTTGAGACATGGAGATTCTCTGGGTCCTGATGGCGCTGATCATGATCAGCATCGTGCTGCTTCCCGTCCTGCGGCGCAGGAAGGGCGCGGTCGGCCTGGTCTCGCCGGACCACCCGGACGCGGCGGACCCGGCGAACTACGGCTTCGTCCGCGAGGAGGAGCTGGACATCCGCATGCCGGGCCCCGACCAGGATCTCCTGGACGTCCTGGACCTCGTGCAGCGCACCCAGGACTACCGCGCCGCCCGGCAGCTGCTGTCCGGCACCGACGCCGGGGACGAGCAGCGCTGGCAGCGCGTGCAGGCGTTCGCCGGTGCCGCCTCGCTGGAGCTGCGGGACCGGCCGGGCGGGGTGGACGAGGCACCGGGCGGTCAGTGGCTGCGGGTGTGGCGCGCCGAGCAGCCGAAGGACGCGGGCGGCGCCGCGGTGCACGCCGAGTTCCTGGTGCAGCAGGCGTGGCGCACGGCGACGCCCGGCACGGACGAGTTCCGGATCATCATGGAGGAGGCGAGAGCGGCCTGCGGGGACGCGGCGCTGCTGGCCCCCGGCGACCCGGTCCCCTACATCATCGAGCTGTCCGTGGCCCGCGGGCTCGGGTACTCCCAGAAGGAGTTCGAGCAGGTCTGGCTGAAGATCCTGGACCGCGCTCCGACGCACATGGGCGCCCATCTGGCGGCCCTGCAGTACTGGTGCGAGAAGTGGCACGGCTCCCGGCAGCTGGCGTACTCCTTCGCCGAGGCCGCCGCGGCCCGGGCGCCCCAGGGTTCGCTGCTGGCCGCGATGCCGCTGTTCGCGGTGTTCGAGCACCTGCCCGACGTCACCCTGGTCAGCAGCTTCTACCAGACCGAAGTCGTCACCAAGGCGGTGCACGGCGCGCTGCACGCGGTGCACGCGGCCCGGCCCGACGACCCGATGCAGGCGCACGTGCGGCACCTGCTGGTCTTCTTCCTGGTGCGCAGTGAGCGCTGGGCGGAGGCCATGGACCAACTGGTCCGGGTCGACGGCCACGTCGGCGCGCTCCCCTGGTCGCTGGCGGACGATCCGGCCGCCGAGTTCGCGGTCTACCGGGCGCTGGCGGTGGCGGGTTACGAGGCGAACGGCGGCAGCCCGGCGACGCTGCCGCACTGACCCGGGGAGCGCCCGGGCCGGGCGACCCCGAGGCACTCCGCGTGCACCCGGCCCGGCCCGGTGCGCCCCGAGGCACTCCGCGTGCACCCGGCGCGAGGCGCGCCCCGATGAACCCCGGTGGCGGGCTCACCGGCCGTCCATCAGCGTGCCGCCGACGTCGTTCGCACCGGAGCGGAGCAGCTCGCCCGTGCCCGGACGCGACGAAGGGTCCGCCGGAGGCAGGCGCCCCCGACGGACCCCTACGCGGCGCTCACAGCGCCGCGGGACGGCTCACCTGCCGTGGTACGCGTGGTGGATGGCGACCGTCGAGACGGTGCCCTTGGTGTCGGTGACCTTGGCACGGAAGGAGATCGACCGGCCCTTCGCCGGGTTCTTGACGGTGATCGCGCCCTTGGTGACCGCGGCCTTCTTCCAGGTGCGGCCACCGTCGTAGGAGACGTGCACGGCGAGGGACCTGAGGTTCTTGCCGCGCGCGGCGCCCTCCACCGACACCGGCACCTTCGCGGTCCGTCCGGCGGCGACCGTGCTGTCCGCGGCGGTGACCGCGCCGAAGCGGACCGTGGACAGGGGCAGCGAGGCGGCCTTGGCGGCCTTCTTGGAGCGGAAGGTCCAGGACGCGTCGACGCGGGTGGAGACTCCGGCGCCGACGCGGGGGCCGCGCTTCAGGGAGGTCGTCAGCCGGTACTCGGCGTTGCCGGACGGGACACCGAATTCCACCCCGTCGGACAGCGAACCGCGGAGGGTGCCGATCCGCTTGCCGTCGCGATAGAGCTGGGTGAGGGACGACGTGATCCGGGAACCGCCCTGGTTGCGGGCGCCGTCGACCAGCATCGGCACATAGCCGTACAGGGTGTTGCCCTCACGGGTCAGCCCCGAGTCGCCGTCCAGGGCCGGGCCGAAGACGGCCCGGTTGACGCTGTGGGTGTACTTCTTGCCCGCCTGGTAGGCCCGCTCCCCGCCCAGGCTGTAGGCGGCCTCGACGACGGGCAGTCCCCGCGCGTCCACGCCGGCCCGCTGTTCGAAGTCGAAGGCCCACCGGGCGCGGTCCCCGGTCGACAGGTGCAGGGTGCGTGAGCCGGGGAGCTTCTGCTCGATCAGCTCGCCGAACACCACGTCGTCGGCCAGCAGGCCGAAGGTGTTGACCCCGCCGGTCCGGCCGGGGGCCGGGGCGCCCAGGCCGAGGGTCACGGTGGCGAGGTCGCGGGCGGTGAAGTGCCGCTTCTTCGTCCCCTGGATCTTCTTCACCCGGGCACTGGTGGCCACGTGGTACTCGGTGTTCGCGCCCCTGGTCCACTGGCCGTTCCAGGTCTGCTGGATGCCACCCGGCACCTCGGGCCCGAGGTGGGCCATCCGCACGTCGGCGAAGGAGTCACCGGCGAAGCCGATCAGGGCGCCCGAGGGGTCGTGCACGTAGGAGACGGTGGCCGTGGCGGGGCGTGCCTCGGCGTCGGGCACGGTGATGTCGGCCGCCCGGGTGGTGCGGGCGTCCACCGTGACCGTGGTGTCCCGGGTGACGTCCAGCCGGGGCTGCACCACCCAGTCGATGCCGCCGCGGAAGGTCTCGGGGTCCTTCACCGTCCAGGAGTCCAGCAGGTAGGTGCCCTTGGGGACGCGCACGGTGGTGGTGCCGTCGTCCTCGGCCGGGACGGCGTACTGGCGGTCCTTGCCCTCGCCGGTGTAGCCGGTGAGGTCGGTGAGGTGCTCGGTGGCGGGCTTCCCGTCGGGGCCGATGGTCCTGACGGTCACGTCGTAGGACTCCGCCTCGCGGTGCACCGAGGCGGCGGTGCGCACGGTCTGGCCGCCGCCCGTGGCCACCACGTACGCCCCGTAGGCGCCGTGCACGGTGCCGCCGAGCCGGGTGTCGGCGGTGAGCGGCACGGAGGCCGTGCCGCCCGCCGGGACGGTCACGGTGGTGGCGCCCAGGGTGAAGAAGCCGGCGGGAGCGGCCTTGCCCTTGGGGTCGGTGGCGGTGGACGTCAGCTTCAGCGTGACGTCCTCGGTGCCGAGGTTGCGGTAGGTGAGGTTCCGGGTGACGGGTTCGTCGTCGGTGTGCGGCCACTGCTGGACGCCGAAGGCCAGCGACGCCGGCTCCGCGATCAGGGTCTGCCGGATCGCCCGGTCCACCTGGATCCGGCCGGTGCCCTGCTGGAACGGCGTGTACGCGCCGCCCTTGGCGGAGGCGGTGAGCGCTCCCTTGAGTTCGGCGGGGCCCCAGTGGGGGTGCTGCTGCTTGAGGAGCGCGGCGGCGCCCGCGACGTGCGGGGTCGCCATCGACGTGCCGGAGATGGTGGTGTAGCCGGCGGGCTTCTCGCCGAACTCGGCGGCGATCGCGCTGCCCTTGGCGGAGGCGGCCGTGATGTCCACGCCCGGCGCGGTGACGTCCGGCTTCACGGCTCCGTCGCCGGTGCGCGGGCCGGTGGAGGAGAAGTCGGCCAGGCGGTCCTTGCCGTCGACGGCGCCCACGGTGAGCGCGGAGTCGGCACTGCCGGGCGAACCGATCGAGTCGGGCCCGGCGTTGCCCGCGGCCACCGCGACCAGGATGCCCTGGGCGGACAGTTTGTCGACGGCCGCTTCCAGCGGGTCGGTCTCGGGACCGTCCGGGCCGCCGAGGCTCATGTTGACGATGTCGGCGCCCTGGGCGGCCGCCCATTCCATGCCGGCGAGGATGCCGGAGTCGTCGCCGAACCCCTCGTCGTCGAGGACCTTGCCGTTGAGGATCTTGGCGCCGGGCGCGACACCCTTGTGCGTGCCGCCGGACTTCGCGCCCGTGCCGGCGGCGGTGGAGGCGACGTGGGTGCCGTGGCCGGACCGGTCGCCGGTGCCGGGCGAGGCGCTGAAGTTCTTCTCGGCCACGACCTGGTTCTTCAGGTCGGGGTGGGTGGCGTCCACGCCGGTGTCCAGCACGGCGATCCGCACGCCGGTGCCGTCGTGGCCCGCCGCCCACGCCTTGGGCGTGCCGATCTGGGCCACGGACGTGTCCAGGGACGCCTTGCGCACGCCGTCGAGCCAGACGCGGGAGATGCCGGGGGCGGTGCCCTCGCCGTCGGTGACGGCGTCCCACAGCGCGCCCGCGTTCTCGGGCGGGGTCCGGACGGCGTCCGCGTTCAGCGTGGTGAGGGTGCGGCGGAGGGTGCCGGCGTCGCGTACCTCGGCCTTGGCCGCGCGGGCGGCCCCCCGGTAGCCCACGATGACCTTCAGGCCCTGCTGCTGCGACGTCCTGGCCGCCGTCCCGGCGAGTTCGGTGACGTCGAAGAGGCGCCGGTCCAGGCGCCCGTTCGCGACCAGCGGGGCGGCGTCCGCCGGTATCACCAGGGTGCGGCCGCCGGTGCCGCTGATCCGCACGGGTATGTGTTCCCGGCCCTCGGCCCGCTGCAGGCCGACCACCCGGCCCCGGGCGTCGACGGCGACCCGGTCCCCCGTGATCAGCGTGACGTGTCGGGCGGCGGGCGGGGAACCCCCCGCTGCCGCCGACGGGCCGGCGGCGCGTTCCCCGCCCGCCGCCGGTACGGTCAGGCCGGCCGTCAGCGCCACGGCCGCCGCCGTGGCGACCGCGACCGCGCATGCTCTCTTCACTTGTCCGGGCACGTCCCCCCCTGGGGTCTTCGCGGAGTCTCTCGACATCCGGCCGACGGTGGTCGTGTGCGCGGGTGCGCACCCGTCGGCCGACGCAGTATGACCGGGCCCGATCACGCCCCTCAAGGCGGGCGGCGGCCCGTGTGCAAGCCGTCGGCCCACCGCAACGACACCGCCGCAACTCCGTTACAGAACCGACGGGTTGAGCGGCACCCAGGTCCCCGGGGGCAGGCATCGGCGGCGGCCCGGAGGTCCGCTCCGGGGGGCGATGTCAGTGGCGGGCGCTACCTTCGATCTTGTTGCGCCGCAGTGGCGTGGACGTCCCCTTTCGCATGCATGGGAGATGGTGCGTTGTCCGTCTGGGAGAAGTCGAGCACGGTACGGGTGGTGCCGCCCGCGCGTCCACGGAAACTGTCCAAGGTGCCCTTCGTGGAGCTGGCCGACGGCCGGCTCCAGGGCGTGGTCTCCAGCGGGTCCGACATCGGCCGGGTGTACGTGTCGTCCGTCGCCGCCGGGACGTACGCCTTCGCCTGCAGCACCAACAACAACCGTCCCTGCGGCGGCGCCCGCGGCACGTTCTGCAACCACATACGGGCGCTGATCGGTGAAGCGGTGCTGCAGTACGGCGCCGAGCGCGTGGCCCGCTACCTGAAGGCCGACGTCGACGGCGACGCACCCGACGCGGGGGCGCTCACCGCCGCCATGACCTCCACCCGGCCCGCGCAGGGCGACACCTCGGCGGCGGCACCGGTCTTCAGCCGGTTCCTGCGCCACCTCGCCTACCTCGAACTCGCGCCGGTCACCACCCCGCTGCCGGAGATGCAGTGGTTCCCGACGACGAGGGCGGTGGCCTGATGCGCGCCGACCTGCTCACCGCCGGCATCGAGGGCCTCGACGAGGCGCTGGCGGCCGTGGACGCCTTCGACGGCGTGCTCGTCGCCGGACTGCTGCGGCCGCAGGCGGCCCAGGCCGCCGCGCTGGCCGAACTGGCCGACGCCGTCGCCGGATCGCCGCTCGCCGCGCGGGTCGCGGAAGCCGCCGACAAGGCTGCCGCCGGAGCGGCCGGCGAGGACCACCTCGTGGCGCTCGCCGCCGCCCGCGCCGCCCTGCTCGGCTCCGTCCACGACGCGCTGACCGCCCGGGTGACGGAGGCCGTCGGCCGCCCCGCCGCCGAGGACCCGCCCGCCCCCGGCGCGGGGGACGCGGGCCACGCGGCGAACCTGCTGTCGGCGGCCCGCAGCTGGCTCAGCGACCTCGCGCGGGCCGGCTGGCGCGGCCTCGACCACGAACTGGTCGCCGGTGCCGCCCCCGTCGTCTCCGCGATGCTGCCGGATCCGGCCCTGCGCCGTCAGGCCACGCTGCTGGACGGCTTCGCCGCCGAACTCGCCGCCTCCTGCCCGGGGGCCGCCCTGGAGCGGGTGCCGGTGCGCCGGTGGGCCGACCTCTGGTCGAGGGCCCTGCTGCTCACGGTGCCCGGCGCGGCCGGCGGCCCCGCGACGGCCACGGCCACCGGCCGGCTGCTGCCGCTCGGGGTGGACCTGCGGGAACACGCCACGGCCGTGCAGGCCCAGGTGCACGCGGTGTTCGAGCCCGCGGACGGCGGCACGCCCCGCCTGGTGCGGGCCGGGGTGTCCGCCCCGAAGCCGGACACGGTGGTCGGCGCGGGCCTGTGGCAGCTGCTCCGCCCGCACATGTCGCTGCTGGCGGCGGTGAGCGAGGGCCGCGCGATGGACCTCGACGCCATGCCCGTCACCGCCGAGGGCGACCTGGTCTGGGACGACGCCCGCGCCCGCGCCGGGGAGCCGGCCGACGCCCTCGTCACCGCGCGGGTGGCGCTGCCCGCCGCCACCGCCGCGCCGGTGGCCCCGCTGGACCGCCACCCGGCCCGCATCGCCGTCCCCGTCCTGCTGGAGGGGTACGAGGCGGAGCAGGACGACACCGGGCTCGCGTTCCGGATCGCCGGACACCGCCTCGCCGTCGACGCCGACCGGGTGCCGGCCGCCGGACCGCTCACCGCGGACGCCGTCGCCGCGTCGGCCGCCTGCGTCGCGCTGCTGCGCTGGGACGCCGGGGAGTTCCGGGTGCAGCCGCTGGCCGTGGAGCGCCTGGTGCGCAAGAAGCCCGTCGCGGTCCACGCGGGCGCCTGGGCGGGAGGCACGACCGACAAGGCCGGGGTGCGTGCCGAGAAGGCCGCCACCGACGCCGTCGCCGTCCTGCGCGAACGAGCCGGAAAGCTGCTGCGCACATGACCCACGACACCCACCACGACCCGGCCGCCGCACCCGCCGTCCCGGACGGCCCGGCCTCCCCGAACACCCCCGCGGACGGGCCCGACCCGCACGACAACCGCCGTCAGGCCCTCTACTGGCGCCTGCTGGCCCGGCTGTTCGACCCCGAGGAGCAGGCCGCGCTGGAGTCGGCGAGCCTGGCCGTCGTCGAGGACATCGGCCTGCCGTCCGCGCTGCTCGACCCGGGCGTCTCGCTCGACTCCGTGGTGCAGCGCCATCCGCAGCTGGCGGACGAGTTCGACGGACTGATGGCCCCCGAGCCGGAGGAGGACGGCGCGCGGGACAGGGCGGCGGAGGTGCGGCGTGCGGCGCTCGCCTCCAAGGTGCTGCTGAACGTCTTCGCCACCGGCTCCGGCACGGTCAGCGCCGAGCAGCTGGCCCGCTGGCAGTCCGACGCGGGGTGGCTGGAGCGGGCGTTCGGCTGCCGTCCCGGCGAGCTGCGCGGCCAACGCGGCGCGGCCCCCGCCCCGAACGGCGGCGCGGGCGACCGGGCGGGCGGCGGCGCGGGCGGCGGTGTCAGCCCGACCGGTACCGGTGGCGGGCGCACCCCGGACCTGAACCGGCTGATCCCGGCCATCGGGCCCGAACTCGGCGCCATCGAGGCGGGGCTCGTCAAGCGGATGCATCTGCGCGAGGTGCTCGCCGACTCCCGGCTGGCGGCGCGGCTCACCCCGAGCATGTCCCTGATCGAGCAGTTGCTGCGCGACAAGGACAACCTCTCCGGCGTGGCGCTGGCGAACGCGAAGTCGCTGATCCGCCGTTACGTCGACGAGGTCGCCGAGGTCCTGCGCACCCAGGTGGAGAAGGCCACGGTCGGCGAACTCGACCGGTCGGTGCCGCCGAAGCGGGTCTTCCGCAACCTCGACCTGGACCGCACCATCTGGAAGAACCTCACCAACTGGAGCCCGGAGGAGGAACGGCTCTACGTCGACCGCCTCTACTACCGGCACACCAGCCGGAAGACGACGCCGCAACGGCTGATCGTGGTCGTGGACCAGTCCGGCTCCATGGTCGACTCGATGGTCAACTGCACCATCCTGGCCTCCATCTTCGCCGGCCTGCCGAAGGTGGACGTCCACCTCATCGCCTACGACACCCAGGCCCTGGACCTCACGCCCTGGGCGAGCGATCCGTTCGAGACGCTGCTGCGCACGAAGCTGGGCGGCGGCACCGACGGCACGGTCGCCATGGCCCTGGCCCAGCCGAAGATCGCCGAGCCGCGGAACACCGTGGTGGTGTGGATCTCCGACTTCTACGAATGGCGCACCACCGAGCTGTTCGACAGCATGGCCGCCATCCACCGCTCGGGGGCCAAGTTCATCCCGGTCGGCTCGGTCACCAGCTCGGGCCGCGGCAGCGTCAACCCGTGGTTCCGGGAACGGTTCAAGGACCTCGGCACGCCCGTGATCTCCGGCCACATCAAGAAGCTGGTGCACGAACTCAAGACGTTCCTCACCTGAGTCGCGCTGAGTCCCGCGCCGCCACGGCCCCTTCCGGTCCGTGTCCGCCGCGCACCCCGGGCCGCCGCCCGGGACGACCGCCGGCGCGGTCCCACGACCTTCCGCCCGGAGCCCGCTCCGGACCCCTGTCCGCCCACGTACGAAAGGCCCTCCCCCTGATGTCCGACCTGCTGCGCGCACCCGCCGAGATCAAGTACGCCGAGGAACTGGACTGGCTGGAGTCCGTCGACGACCACCCCAAGCCGTTCTCCTGGCGGCTGTCCCCCAAGATGATCCGGCTGTTCATCCTCGGTTCGGAGCGCTCCGACGGCCTGGACCGGGAGATCTCCCAGAAGTGGTTCGGCGACCGGAGCCTCGTCGAACGCTCCATCGTCACCCTCGCCTCGGACCGCGGCCTGCTGCTGATCGGCGATCCGGGCACCGGCAAGAGCTGGCTGGCCGAGCTGCTGGCCGCCGCGATCAGCCGCAACTCCACGCTGGTGGTGCAGGGCACCGCCGGCACCACCGAGGACCACATCAAGTACTCCTGGAACGTCTCGATGGTCATCGCCAAGGGGCAGTCCCGGGAGTCGATGATCCCCTCCCCGATCATGACGGCGATGGAGGCGGGCGCGATCGGCCGCTTCGAGGAGCTGACCCGCTCCACCAGCGACGTCCAGGACGCGCTGATCTCCATCCTGTCCGAGAAGTACATCTCGGTGCCCGAACTGGAGAGCGGCGGCAGCGACAACATCGTCTTCGCCAAGCCCGGCTTCTCGATCATCGCGACGGCCAACAGCCGCGACCGCGGGGTCAACGACCTGTCCTCCGCGCTGAAGCGCCGGTTCAACTTCGTGCGCATCCCGGTCGTGACCAACAAGAGGAGCGAGACGGAGATCGTCCGCTTCCGCACCGAGGAGCTGCTGCGGCGCCACTCCATCGAGCTGGACGTGCCGCCGACCCTGCTCGACGTGCTGCTGCGGAGCTTCGCCGACCTGCGCGCCTCGGCCGCCGCGGCCGGCAGCGACGACGAGAAGCTGGAGTCGGCGCTGTCCACCGCCGAGCAGATCGGTGTGCTGGAGGACGCCATCCTGCACAGCAACTTCTTCGGCGAGCGCACCCTGACCGCCCGCGCCCTCGCCGCCTCCCTGGTGGGCTCCCTCGCCCGCCGCGAGCCGGAGGACCTGGCCATCCTCAACAAGTACCTGCACGGCGTCGTCGAGCCGCGCAGCAAGGAGGAGGGCGGCTCCTGGCCCGAGTTCCTGGAGGGCGGCCGCGACGCGATCGCCACGCTGTCATGAGCGGCGCCCCGCAGAGCCCCGCCCCCGTCCCCGCCCCGCGGGACACGCCCACGCCCCTGGAGGACACCGTCACCGAGCACGGGAGCACGTTCGCCGCCCTGCGCGGCGAACTCCACGAGGCCGCCGCCGCGTTCGCCGGGGGGCCGGACGCCCTGGAGGGCATCCTCCTCGGCATGGTCGACGACGTGGACCGGGCGGTCCGGGAACCGCTGGAGATCTTCCCCGTCTGCCACCACTCCCCCGCGTCCGCCACCGCGATGGCCCGCCGGCTGCGCGAGAAGCAGCCCCGGGTGGTGTACCTGGAGCTGTGCGAGGACATGGCACCGCTGCTGACGGAGCTGCGCAACTGCCGCCTGCCGGTGGCCGTCCAGGCGTTCGCCAGCGAGGTGAAGGACTTCCCCGCCGAGTGGGCGCCGCTGTCGGTGGTCGCGCCGATCACCGAGGCGTCCGCCGAGTACCAGGCCATCGCCTACGCCCTCGACACCCCGGGCGTGGAACTGGTCCTGGTCGACCGGTCCTCGGACCACGTCTTCCAGTGGGACGCCCGCGGGGAGCCCGTCCCGGAGCCGGCCGCGGAGGGGGCGGCCGGCCCCGGCGGCGGGGGGACGGCCGACCCGGCGGGCCAGGAGGAGGCCGCGCTGCACGGCGAGGCCGTCGGCGTGGAGATCGGCGACCTGCGGCCCCGCTTCGCCGAACTGGAGGAGCACCTGCTGCGGCACGGCCGGGTCCGGCACTGGTCGGAGTGGTGGCACCAGTACGTCGAACTGCCCCTCGGCGACGCCGACCACGACACCTACCGCCAGGTCATGTTCCTCATCGGCAGCCTCTTCCGGCGGCTCGCCCCCGGCGACGCGGCCAGGACCCGGGTGGACGAGGACCGCGAGCGGTACATGTGGACGCGGATGCGCGAGCACCTGGCCGCGACCGGGACCGACCCGGCGGACTGCCTGTACGTGTGCGGCGCGTTCCACGCGGCCAGCCGGGTCGAGGAGTTCGGTGTCGGCGGTGCGGACACCTTCACCATCACCCCGCGTTCCGCCACCACCTGGCAGTACGGCCTGATCCCGTCCAGCCACGCGGCGATCGAGGCGCAGTTCGGCCTCGCCCCGGGGTCGGTGTCCATCGCGGCGACGCAGTGGGCGAAGAACCTCAGGCGCAGCAAGGTGAAGCCGTACCGGCTCCAGGGACAGGCCGGCACCAGGACGTCCCGCGCACGGCAGTCCACCGCCCCGGCCGTCCCGGTGGCCGGCGACCCGGTGGCCGACGACCGGCTGACCGGCTTCCTGAGCCGCCCGCCGGTGCTGGACGCCCTGGACGAGGCCGAACTCCTCGGCTGGTCCGTGGACATCGTGCGCGCCGCCCGGCGCAACGGCTACCTCGCCTCCACCGCCGACGCGATCGCCGTCTTCGAGACGTCGATCCTGCTCGCCGGGATGCGGGACCGCGCCAAGCCCACCCCGTACGACTTCCAGGACGCCGCCGTCACCTGCATCGAGAAGGACGTGGTGCCGGGGCGGCGGGACGTGCGGCGGCTGGTCGAGATCATGATGGGCGGCGACCGGATCGGCCAGGTCGGCTACGACGCGCTGCCGCCCCTCGCCCGCGACGTGCACGACCGGCTCGCCCCGCTGGGGCTGAAACTGCAGCAGCGGGGCGTGCAGCGGGCGTTGCTGGACATGGCCTCCCGCCCGGAGCTGCGGGCCTGCTCCGACGTGCTGTGGATGCTGCGGCGGCTGCTGCCGCAGGGCGCCGCCCGCCCAATCATGGGCGAGCGCGCCCTGGGCGAGCGGTCCATCCAGGAGTCCTGGGACCTGTCGATCGGCACCCACCAGCGGGCGTTGATCGAGCTCGGGTACGAGGGCGTCAGCATCGAGCAGGTGCTGGAGCAGCGGCTGCGCCGGGCCGCCTACGCGCCGCAGGCGACGACGGCGGCCGTGCTGGCCGCCGTGGAGGACGCCACGCTGTACCTGGGCAGCCGCCGTCTCGCCGACGAGCTGGGCACGCGCGCGCTGGAGGTCCTGGCCTCCGAGCGCAGCGTGGACGGCGCGCCGGAGGTGCTGCGCCGGGTGCGCCGGCTGCTCGCGTACTACCGCACGAGCGAGCCGGAGCTGCCCGCCTGGATCGAGTCGTTCGCCAAGACCGGTTACGCGCACTACTGCACGCTGCTGCCGACGGCGTTCTCCGACGAGGACGCCACGGTGGGGCAGGTCGCGGCGATGCTGGGCTTCCTGTTCTCCATGGAGGGCCTGGCGCTGTCGCTGGGCTGCGACCGCGCCCAGCTGGAGCTGGCGGTCGCCCAGTCCCACCCGCAGGACCCGTCGCGGACGGCGCTGCTGTGGGCGGCACAGGTGCAGCTCGGCACACTGACCCGCGGGGAGCTGCGGGAGCGCTGTGACGCGCTACTGGCCAACCCGCTGGTGGTGCCCGCGTATCCGCGGTACCTGAGCGGGTTCGTGCACGCGCTGGAGCCGGTGCCGGGGCTGGCGGACGTGGTCGTGGAGGCGGTGTCGAACGCGTTCGGCCGGCTGCCCGACGCGGTGCTGCTCCCGTGGCTGCCGACGCTGATCACCACCCTGCGCAACGACGCGGCGGACCTGGCACCGCTGCTGATCCGGGAGGCCGGGCGCGTCTTCCCGGGACGTCTGGCGGAACTGGACGCGTGGGTGCCGCCGTGGCGGGCGCCGGCCCTGCCCCCGGCCCGTCGCGAGCGGACGACGGCGGCGGCGGCCGGACCCAGGGGTGCGGCGCTGCTGGCGGCGCACCCGGACGCCTGCGACGCGGTGGCCGCGCTGCTGGGGTGCACCGACGGCTGGGCACCCGCCGCCGCCACGCAGACCCCGCGGGGCGTGCCGCTGCTCGCCGCGCACCCGGCGGCGTGCGACGCGGCCGCCGCGCTCCTCGGCTGCACCGACGGCTGGGCACCCGCCGCCCCGGGCACCAAGGCGGGCACCGTCCTGACGGCCCGCCACCCGGAGTCGGCGGCGGCACTGGAGTCGCTGCTCGCCGGCACCTGACCCGAGGGCTGCGCTCGGTGCCCGCCCGGCGCCCCCGGGTGGGCCCGAGGCGGGGCGCCGGCAGGTGAGGACGGGTCAGGACCGGCTCGCGACACGGGGTGAGCCGGGCGACCGGTCCGGTGGGGAACACGTCCGTCCCGCGGGGAACACGTCCGTCCCGTGGGGTGCATGTTCCGCGAGTCGGAGCCCCGACGCATCCGGCGAGCGGGCTCCGGGACGCGGACGGCGCCGAGATCGACCGCGCCGCACGCGCCGGGACGCGCGCGGCCCCGGAAGCGACGATGCCGCCGCTCACCCCGGACGGGGGCGGGCGGCGGCATCGGCGGATCGGCAGGGCCGGAGGGCGGCGGGAGCGCTGCCGCTCCCGCCCGCGGGCGGTCAGACCGCCGAACCCGCCTTCCACTGCTGCCAGTCCATGTTCCAGCCGTTGAGGCCGTTGTCGGGGGCGATGGTCTTGTCGCCGGTGTTCTGGACGACGACCACGTCACCGATCATCGAGTTGTCGTAGAACCAGGCGCCCGGCGTGTTCGGGTCGTTGGCGCCCTTGGTGTCGGACAGGCCGATGCAGCCGTGGCTGGTGTTGGCGCTGCCGAAGATGGACTTCGCGCCCCAGTAGTTGCCGTGGATGAAGGTGCCGGAGGTGCTCAGGCGCATGGCGTGCGGCACGTCCTTGATGTCGTACTCGCCCTTGCCGTCGTCGTCGGTGAAGCCGACGGTCGCGCCGTTCATCCGGGTCTCCTTGAACTTCTCGGAGATCACCATCTCGCCCTCGTACGTCTTGTTCTCGGGCGAACCGGCGGAGATCGGGATGGTCCGGATGGTCTTGCCGTCCCGCGTGACCTTCATCTGCTTGGTTTTGGCGTCGACGTAGGAGACCTGGTTCCGGGCGATCTTGAAGGTCACCGTCTTCTGCTGGACGCCGTAGACGCCGTCGGCACCCTCCACCCCGTCGAGGTCCAGCTTGAGGGTGACCGTGGAGCCGCCCTTCCAGTACTCCTCGGGCCGGCAGTCCATGCGGTTGGCGTTGAACCAGTGGCAGGCGACCTCCTGACCGCTGTCGGTGGAGACGGTGATGCCCTTCTGGACATCGGCCTTGTTGGTGATCGCCTTGTCGAAGTTGATCGACACCGGCATGCCGACGCCCACCGTGGTGCCGTCGTCCGGAGTGAAGTTTCCGATGAAGCTGTTGTCCGGGGAGACCGTGGTGAACGACGCGTTCTCGTGCGCCGCGCGTCCCTTGGCGTCCTCGGCGCTGGCGGTCAGCTTGTACGTGGTGGCCCGCTCCAACTGCCCCTCGGGCTTCCACGACTTCTTGTCCGCGGATATCTGCCCCTCGACGGCCGTGCCGTCGGCGGTCGTCATCTTCACCTCGGTCAGCGTGCCCTTGGCGACGGTGACCGCGGCGGAGTTGTTGATGGAGGCGTTGGTGGACCCGTCCTTGGGCGTGATCTTGATCTGGGCCTCGGACGACTTCTTGGCCGCGGCCTCGTCGACCTGGGCCTGCGAGGTGTCGTTGCCCTTGTCCCCGCCGCTGTCACCACCGCCGGAACACGCCGAGAGCACCATCACTCCGCCGAGCAGAGCGGACGCGGCCATGAGACCCCTGCGCCGCTTACCGTCCGTCATCACACGCTTCTCCATCGTCGCCGCTTCCCCGAACCCCGCGGGGCCCACGGTCAAGGCCGAGGAACCCCGCCAACACTTACAACGCTCCGACCGGTTGATCTCGTTCCCGCTGCCTCACGGATGTGGGGCACACCACGTCCGCCGCAAGCGAACGGCGCGGACGACCGTCGGCGCTTCGCGTGAGACGCCTGGACCCCGGCCGACGGTTGCCGGCCGAGGTCACGAATTCCCCTCGGCGGTGCGCCTCAACCGGCCGCGCCCACTCCGCGTACCCCGCCGCCCTCCCGGGAGTCGTCGTGGCCGCCGCGCCCGTGGTCGCCGTGGCCGGCCCCTTCGTCGTCCACGGACACGTCCGCCCAGAAGTCGTCAGCGGCCTCCGCGAAGTCCGCGTCCTCCTCGTCGTCGGCGTCGGCGGCGTCGTCGGCGTACGCCTCGTCGTCGAAGTCGAAGGAGTCGTCGTCCTCCTCGAAGGACGCGTCGCCATCCTCCCCGTCGACGTCCCAGTCGTGCGAGTCGGGGTCGTAGTCGATCCGCTCGCCGCTCCAGGAGGCCTGGTGCAGTTCGACGCCCGGCACCTCACCCACCAGGGCGAACGGGTCCACGAGGTGGGCCAGGGCCTCCGCCGTGTCGTCGGTCACAGCGGCCTCGGCGTGCGCGCGTTCGGCGGCCGGCAGGTCGGCGTCGCGCGCGATCCTGGCCAGCGCTTCCTCGGTGACCGCGCCCTCGTCGCCGACCTCGAGGACGAGCTCGACGCGAAGCCGTACAAACCGTGATGTCTCCGGTGCTTTCATGCCCGGAGCGTACGGTGCCGGGCGCCTGTGACTTTCCTGTGACCCGCGCTGTTCACTAACATCGCACCACACGGCCAATTCGCCAGCGTCGCAAGGGGATCGATATTCCGTGTCATCCGCTCTCCGTCCGTTGCTGACCGCCACCGCGGCGGGCACGCTGCTGTGCGCTCTCTGGTTCGTCCCGTCCGCCAACGCGACGTCGGACGCCCCCTCGGGCAGCATGACCCCGGCCACCCCCTCCCCCCAGGTCACCGAGCAGGCGAGAGCCGCGTCCAGCGCGACCAACGCCTCTCTGGACAGCACCGCCGGGAGTCCCCGCCTGGCCGACACGGGCAGCTTCGACAGCACCCCGTACGTCGTCGGGGGCACCGCCTTCCTGACCCTCGGCGCCGGATTCGTCGTGTACTCGGTGCGCCGGGAGCGCCTGGGGCTGTGAGACGCCCGGAGAGCTCACCAGGGCGTTCATGAGCCTTCCGGGTGCGTGACGGCGCCGTACGTCACGCACCTGACGGTCCGTTCAGCGCAGCGGGCCGGTGACCCGCTCGACCGCCTCGACCAGCCGCCCGTCACGGACGAAGGTCTCCGCCGCCGCCAGATCGGGCGCCAGGTACCGGTCGGGGCCCGGCCCCCGCACCCCCGCCCGGCGCAGCGCGTCGAGCACCGCCCGCGTGGCGGGAGCCGACTCCATCCCCTCCCGCAGCTCCACCGCCCGTGCGGCGGCGTACAGTTCGACGGCCAGGACCCGGGTGAGGTTGTCGACGGTCGTGCGCAGCTTGCGCGCCGCCGACCAGCCCATGGAGACGTGGTCCTCCTGCATCGCCGACGACGGGATCGAGTCGGCGGAGGCCGGTACGGCGAGCCGCTTCAGCTCTGCGACGAGGGCGGCCTGCGTGTACTGGGCGATCATCAGCCCGGAGTCGACCCCGGGGTCGTCGGCCAGGAAGGGCGGCAGCCCGTGGCTGCGGTTCTTGTCGAGCAGCCGGTCGGTGCGGCGCTCGGCGATGGAGCCCAGGTCGGCGGCGGCGATGGCGAGGAAGTCCAGCACGTAGGCGACGGGGGCGCCGTGGAAGTTCCCGTTGGACTCCACCCTGCCGCCCCCGGAGCCGTACCCGCCGGAGGGGTCCTCGGGCAGGACGACCGGGTTGTCGACGGCGGCGGCGAGTTCACGCCGGGCGACGGTGCGGGCGTGGGCCAGGGTGTCCCGTCCGGCCCCGGCGACCTGGGGGGCGCAGCGCACGGAGTAGGCGTCCTGGACGCGGGGCGCGTCGTCCTGGTGATGTCCGGTCAGCCCCGAACCCTCCAGTACGGCCAGCATGTTGGCGGCGCTGGCGGCCTGCCCCGGGTGCGGGCGGACGGCGTGCAGCTCGGGCGCGAGCACCTTGTCCGTGCCGAGCAGGGCCTCCAGGCTGAGGGCGGCGGTGACGTCGGCGGACTTGTAGAGGGTGTCCAGGTCGGCCAGGGCCATGACCAGCATGCCCAGCATGCCGTCGGTGCCGTTGAGGAGCGCGAGCCCTTCCTTCTCGCGCAGCTCGACGGGCCGGATGCCGTGCTCTGCCAGCAGGTCACCGGCGGGCCGCACCGTGCCGTCGGGGCCCTCGGCGTCCCCCTCACCCATGAGGGCGAGGGCGCAGTGGGACAGCGGGGCGAGGTCTCCGGAGCAGCCCAGGGAGCCGTAGGCGTGCACGACCGGGGTGATGCCGGCGTTGAGGACGTCGACCATGGCGCGCGCGACCTCGGGGCGTACCCCGGTGTGCCCGGAGCACAGCGTCTTCAGGCGCAGGAACATCAGGGCGCGGACCACCTCGCGCTCCACCCGCGGCCCCATCCCGGCCGCGTGCGAGCGGACGATGTTGCGCTGCAGCCGGCCGCGCAGTTCCGGGCTGATGTGCCGGGTCGCCAGGGCGCCGAAACCGGTGCTCACGCCGTAGACGGGGTCGGGCTTGGCGGCCAGGGCGTCCACGATCTCCCGGGACGCGGCCAGGGCGGCCACCGCCTCCTCGGACAGCTCGACGCGGGCGCCGTCGCGCGCCACGGCGAGCACGTCGGACTCCGTCACGCCGGAGGGTCCCACCACCACAGTGTGCATATCCATATTCAGGAGCGTACGCAGTGAATTCCGCGCTGTCACCCCTGAAAACCGCGCCCGCCCCTTACCCGTCGACTCAGGGCGAATGACGCCCGCGGAACCTGCGCCGCTCCCCGTCGGCGGGCCCGGACGGCTCGTCGGCGAGGCGCACCACGGGATCGTCCGGCCCCTCCCGCCCCGCCACCACCGGATGCCGCGCCCGCTCGGCCTTGGCCCGGTACTGCGCCGCGTCGGCCAGCCGGAACAGCCGCCGGGCGGAGCGCACCGGGCCGATCGGGTCCTCGGTGGACGCGACCCCGCAGGACACACCGTCACCGATGCCCAGTTCCACGGCCCGGCGGCAGACCTCGTCGGCCGCCTTGACCACCTCGTCCGCGGGCGGGCCCACCGCGAGCAGGCAGAACTCGTCGCCGCCGAGGCGCGCCGCCAGGGCCCCGGGGAGCATGGCCCCGCACAGCGACAACACCATGCCGAAACGTTCCAGCAACCGGTCGCCGACGGCATGCCCCAGGGTGTCGTTGACGCGCTTGAGACCGTTCACGTCACACACGACGAGGCTCACCACCGCGCCGTCCCGGTGGTGCCGCTCGATCGCCTCGTCGAGCCGCGCGTCCACGGCGCGCCGGTTGGCGAGACCGGTCAGCGCGTCGGTGTACGCCAACCGCCGCGCCTCCTCCAGCCGCTCGGTCTGCGCGATCCCGGCGGCCACCACCGCGGCCAGCACGGTCGCGAACTCCGCGTCGGCCCGCGCGAACACCGGCTGCCCGACCGGGCGGGCCACGTACAGCTCGCCCCAGGCCCGGCCGTGCAGCACGATCGGCGCGACCACACAGCAGCCCCGCCCGCGCCGCCGCAGCGCGGCGACCCGCTGGTGGCAGTAGCCGGGCCGCCCCTCCGCCGGACCTTCGGCGGTCTCCACCCAGGCGTCCGGCTCCCCGCCGCCGGCCCACCGCTCGTGCAGAAACTCGGTGATCTCGGCGAACTGGTGCACCGGGTAGGACTCGTCGTCCGGGAACTCCTCCTCACCCTCGGCGCGCTCCCCGACGTTGACCAGGACCCGCAGCCGCCCGAGGTCCCGCTCCCAGACGGACAGTGCGGCGAAGCTCCCCCCGAGCGCCCGGCAGGCGCCACAGGCCGCGGCCCGCCACGCCTCCCGCGAGCTGTGCGCGGCGGCCATGCCCTGGGCCAGCGTCACCACGTCCGCCAGCCGGCTGTCCTCACCCATCCCCCCAGGCTAGGGACGTTCGTCCGGAATAGGGAGATTTTCGACGCGAATGGGGATCATGCGGGATGCATCGGCGCAGATCACCGCGGGTGGGGTGGCTGCTCCGCCGACCGCCACCGGCGCGGCGTCCGGCTCCCCCTGGCACGACGGATGCCGCGTCCGGCTCCTCCTGGCACGACAGATGCAGTCCGGCTCCCCCTGGCGCGACGGATGCAGCGTCCGCTCCGCCGGGCACCACGGACGCAGCGTCCATCCCCCGCGCACCACCGATGCGGCGTCCGCCCCCAGGCACGATGGACGCAGCGTCCGCTCCTCCGGCACGACGGACGCAGCGCCCATTCCCCCGCGCACCACGGATACGGCGCCTACTCCCCGGGCACCACGGGTACGGCGCCTACTCCCCGGGCGCCACGGGTACGACCTCTACTCCCCCGGCCAGTTCGGCCGGCGCTTCTCGTTGAAGGCGGCGACCCCCTCCGCGCGGTCGCCGGAGAACGCCACCGACCGCCAGGCCGCGTCCTCGACCTCCAGACCGGCGGGCAGGTCGAGCCCGTGCCCGAGCCGGAGCGCCTTCTTGGCCGCCCGCAGGCCCACCGGCGAGTTGCCGGCGATCCTGGCCGCCATCCCCAGGGCCTCCTCCCGGTCCTGCCCCTCGTCCACCAGCTGGTCCACGAGCCCCAGTTCACGGGCCTCGGGGGCCTCCACCCGGCGCGCCGTGAAGATCAGCTCCGCGGCCCGCGCCGCCCCCACCCGCCGGGGCAGCAGCTGTGTGCCGCCGCCGCCCGGAATCACGCCGACCGACACCTCGGGCAGCCCCAGCACCGCCGTGCGGTCGGCCACGATCACGTCGCAGGACAGCGCCAGCTCGAACCCGCCCCCCAGGGCGAAGCCGTGCACCGCGGCCACCGTGGGCACGGGCAGTTCCAGCACGCCGGTGTAGGCGCCCCGCGCCACCGGACGCTGGCGCACCAGATCGGCGTCGCTGAAGGAGTTGCGCTCCTTGAGATCGGCCCCGACGCAGAACGCCCGTTCGTGCGAGGACGTCAGCACCACCGCGCGCACCTCGCGGTCCGCCCCCAGCGCCGCACAGGCCCCGGCGATGGACCGGGCCATCTCCGTCGAGACGGCGTTCATGGCCTTGGGCCGGTCGAGGACGAGTTCCGCGACATGCCCCTGCTCGTGCCGTCGCACCAGCACGAACTCCCCGAACCGTTCCTCACTCATGACGCCCTCCGGTTAACGCGGGTTAACAACACGGTCGTGCCGATCATCGCAGCCGGAGCCCGCCCGGAAAAGGGCGTGCGGCCGGTTCCCCCGTCACGCCCCGCCCACCCGTTCGAGTGACATCCGCGCGACTCCGGTCATAGGGCGGACCACAGCGGCCTAACGTGCGCTCCACCGCGACGCGTACGGGGGCGCGTGCGCGGGGGGAGGGACGTCATGACAACCACCGCACCGACCGGACCGGCCCGCGGCGCACCGGCGCCGCCCGGCGCGACGCGCCCCCGGGGCCGCCACCGCAAGCCCCGCCCCCGCAAGGCCCTGCTCGCCGTGGGCGGCCTGGCCCTGGCCGCGGGCGCCCTGGGTCTCGTCCGGCTGGTGTCCGACCCGGGCGGAGCGGACACCGGTGCGGTGGCGGGCCCGCGTCCCGTCCCGGACGGTGCGGCCACCAGCGCCGCGGCGTCCCCCACCCCGGCCGACACCACCGCCCCGGCCGCCCCCGACGCCGACCCGACCTCCCCCACCACCCTCGGCGGCCAGAGCGGAACGCCGGTCACGGCGACGACCGGCCCCCCGGCGACGACGCCTCCGTCCGCATCGGCGGCTGCGGGCACCGGCACCTCCCGCGCACCTCGCATCCCGGCGGCTCCCCACGCCCCGGGCGCGCAGGGCACCCCGGCCGCGCCCGGCGCCCCGGTGCCCGAGCCGACCACCGGGCCGCCCACCCGGCCGACCCCGCCCCCGGCGCCCGAACCCGGCCGCCCCCGCCTGCCCGCACCTCCGTCGCAGCCCGAACAGCAGCAGCCCGCACCGCCCCGCCCACCGGCACAGAACACCGGGCTGTGCATCCCGCTGCTCAACCTGTGTGTGGGCGGCCTGGGCCTCGACGGCGGGACGAAGGGCTGAGCCGCGGGACAGCGAACGGGGAACGACGAACGGAGAGCGGCGAGCGGCGAGCGGCGAGCGGGGAGCAGGGGAGCCGCGAACCGAACCGCGAACCGCGGACGGCATAAACCCGACGGCGGGCAGCGGATTCAGCGGGACGGACGACGAGCCGCGAACGCCCGGGAGCGGAGCGCCGAGGGACGTCCCCCGGGCCGTCCGCCGGCTTCGGTCACCCCCGACTCCAGCCTCCCCGACGGCGGTCCTTCCCCACTCCGGTTCTCCCCCGGCCGGTGTCCCTCCCGACCGGCCGCCGCCGACGCTCCCGCAGCGGCCGGGGGCCGCTGTCCCGCCGCGGCCGCCGGTGCACCGCCCAGGGCGACTCCCCGGCAAGTCCCCGGAGTCCCCGGAGTCCTGGAGTCCCCGGGTTCCCCAAAGGTCCCCCGGCAGGCGTTCCGCCGTCGTCCGTCGTCCGTCGGCCGTCGTCCCGGCCCTCGCCGCTCAGGACTCCGGTGCCGGTCCGCCCCTGCGGGTGAGCAGCCAGGGTTCCACGACGCCGAGGCCACGCACCGGCCGCTGCCACATCGGCTGGAGCGCGAAGCGGTACGTGGGCGGATCCTCGCCCTCCTTCTCCGCCGCCGCCGCTGCCTCCGCCGCGGCGGCCTCGGAGGCGGGGGCGTCGCCGGACCGGATCAGTTCCTGGGCGAACGCGGCGTCCACCAGGACGGCGTCCCGCGGGGCTATCGACGTGAGGCGGGAGGCGAGGTTGACGGTCGTGCCGAAGACGTCGCCCATGCGGGTGGTCACCGTGCCGAAGGCCATGCCGACGCGCAGTTCCGGCATCGTCTCGTCGTTCGCCATGGTGTCGATCAGCCGCAGGGCGATCTCCGCCGCCGTGCCCGCGTCGTCCGCCGCGTACAGCACCTCGTCGCCGAGGGTCTTGATGAGCCGCCCGCCGCGGGCGGCGACGAGGTCGGCGGCGGTGGTCTCGAAGGCCTCGACGAGTTCGCCGAGCTCCTCCTCCTCCATGCGCCGGGTGAGACGGGTGAAGCCCACCAGGTCCGCGAACGCGACCGCCAGCCGCCGGTCGACCATCTCCTCGTCGTCCGCGCCCTGGACCACCCGCCCGGCGGACGCGGCGAGCTGCCGCCGCCAGACGTAGACCAGGAACTCCTCCAGCTCGGGCAGGAGCAGCTCGACGATCGGATAGGTGACCTCGGTGCGGGTCATCCCGGGTTCGGGGGGCTCGGTCAGCCCTTCCAGGAAGCTGTCGATCTGCCATTCCGCCAGCCGTGCGGTGGTCTGCCCGGTGGAGCGCGCCACCTGGACGGCCATCGCCTCGCTCAGCAGGCCCGCCTCGACGAGACCGGCCAGCCGGCGCAGCGCCAGCACGTCGGCCTCGGTGAGCGCCTTGGCCTGGCCGACGTCGGCGAAGCCCATCGCCCGCCAGAAGCGCGTCGCCAGCTCCATGGTGACGCCCGCGCTGCGGGCCGCCTGGAAGGGTGTGTAACGCCGCTCGGCACCGAGAATGAGCTGTTCGAGGCGCAGAGCGAGCGGATCCTCGCCGGAGTCCTGCGCGTCCGCGCCGGAACCCGAGTCGTCGACGGTCACGCGTTGCTGCCCTTCCGATCTGCCACGGCCCTGGATCGACCGGCCTCAACTCTACGGCAGGTGTGCCCCAGCTCACTCCGTTCGGTCACGCCGAGGGGTACCGGCCGGGATGCGGGCGCGGTGCGCCGGGAGCAGGGTGCGGCGCTCCGGGTCGTGGAACCAGTGCGCCGGGAGGCGGGCGCGGTGCTGCGGAAGGGGGCAGCGGTCCGCTGGGCGACGGGAGGCGTGCGCCGGCCCCGCGCGCCGCAGCGAACCGGCGCGCCGCCGCACGGGAGGGTGTGCGCCGCACCGCCGCGGCGACCCCGCGCGCTCACGCGCCCCCGGCCGGACGCAGGTGCACGATGTCGCCCGCCCCGACGGGCTCCTGCAGACCCGCCCCGGTGGCCAGCACCAGCCGTCCGTCGCCGTCGACGGCCATCGCCTCGCCGACCACCGACCGGTCCCCGGGCAGTTCCGCCCGCACCATCCGGCCGAGCGTGGCGCAGCCGGCCGCGTAGGTCTCCTGCAGTCCGCAGGCCGCCGCGTCACCGCCCGCGCGCCGCCACCGCCCGTACCAGTCCTCCAGGGACCGCAGCACGCTCCGCAGCAGCGGGTCGCGGTCGGTGCTCACCGCGCCGGCCAGGGCCAGCGAGCCGGCCTGCGGCACGGGCAGTTCGTCGGCGCGCAGGGAGACGTTGATGCCGACACCGACGACGACCGCGTCGTCCCCGGCCCGTTCGGCGAGGATCCCGCCGGCCTTGCGCTCCTGGTCGCCGACCGTGACGAGGAGGTCGTTGGGCCATTTCAGTGCCGTGTCGACGCCGACCGCGCGGGACAGCCCGGTCGCCACCGCGACCCCGGTGAGCAGCGGCAGCCAGCCCCACTGGTGCACGGGCACCTCGGCGGGGCGCAGCAGGACGGAGAAGGAGAGGCCGGAGCGGGGCGGTGCCGTCCACTGCCGGTCCAGGCGGCCACGCGCGGCGGTCTGCTCCTCGGCGACGAGGACCGTGCCCTCGGCGGCGGTGCCGTCGGCGGCCCGGGCCACCAGGTCGGTGTTGGTGGAGCCGGTCCGCTGCACCACGTCCACCTGCTGCCACAGTCCTCCCTCGCGGATCAGCCCGCGGCGCAGGGAGGCCGCGTGGAGCGGCGGCCGGTCCAGGTCGGACCAGCGGTTGCGGGAGGGATCGGAGGCATCGCGCGGCGTCATGCAAGCCACATTAGGTGTGGCAAAGACCGCACTGCTGATGGGTGGGCACCCCACTACCCTTCGAATGAGTAACCGTCCCCCCTTTTGAGCAGGCAGGGAGCCGCATCCCGATGTCCGAGCCGGAAGAGCAGCAGCCTGACATTCGCACGACCGCGGGCAAGCTCGCGGATCTTCGGCGTCGCATCCAGGAGGCGACGCACGCCGGCTCCGCACGCGCCGTCGAGAAGCAGCACGCCAAGGGCAAGCTGACGGCCCGTGAGCGAATCGATCTCCTGCTCGACGAGGGGTCCTTCGTCGAACTGGACGAGTTCGCCCGGCACCGGTCGACCAACTTCGGCCTGGACGCCAACCGTCCCTACGGCGACGGCGTGGTCACCGGGTACGGCACGGTCGACGGCCGCCCGGTCGCCGTGTTCTCCCAGGACTTCACCGTCTTCGGCGGGGCCCTCGGCGAGGTCTACGGGCAGAAGATCGTCAAGGTGATGGACTTCGCGCTGAAGACCGGCTGTCCGGTCATCGGCATCAACGACTCCGGCGGCGCCCGCATCCAGGAGGGGGTGGCCTCCCTCGGCGCGTACGGCGAGATCTTCCGCCGCAACACCCACGCCTCCGGTGTCATCCCGCAGATCAGCCTGGTCGTCGGCCCGTGCGCGGGCGGCGCGGTGTACTCGCCCGCGATCACCGACTTCACGGTCATGGTCGACCAGACCAGCCACATGTTCATCACCGGCCCGGACGTCATCAAGACGGTCACCGGCGAGGACGTGGGCTTCGAGGAGCTGGGCGGCGCCCGCACCCACAACACCACTTCGGGCGTGGCGCACCACATGGCCGGCGACGAGAAGGACGCCGTCGAGTACGTCAAGCAGCTGCTGTCGTACCTGCCGTCCAACAACCTGTCCGAGCCGCCGGTCTACCCGGAGGAGGCCGACCTCACGGTCACCGACGAGGACCGCGAGCTGGACACGATCGTCCCGGACAGCGCGAACCAGCCGTACAACATGCACACCGTCATCGAGCACGTCCTCGACGACCAGGAGTTCTTCGAGACGCAGCCGCTGTTCGCGCCGAACATCGTCACCGGGTACGGGCGGGTGGAAGGCCACCCGGTCGGCATCGTGGCCAACCAGCCGATGCAGTTCGCCGGCTGCCTCGACATCACCGCGTCCGAGAAGGCGGCCCGCTTCGTGCGGACCTGCGACGCCTTCAACATCCCGGTGCTGACCTTCGTCGACGTGCCGGGCTTCCTGCCGGGCGTGGACCAGGAGCACGACGGCATCATCCGCCGCGGCGCCAAGCTGATCTTCGCCTACGCGGAGGCCACCGTCCCGCTGATCACGGTGATCACCCGCAAGGCGTTCGGCGGCGCCTACGACGTGATGGGCTCCAAGCACCTGGGCGCCGACCTCAACCTGGCGTGGCCGACCGCGCAGATCGCGGTGATGGGCGCGCAGGGCGCCGTCAACATCCTGCACCGCCGCACCATCGCCGAATCGGACGACACCGAGGCCACCCGCGCCCGGTTGATGCAGGAGTACGAGGACGCGCTGCTCAACCCGTACGTGGCGGCCGAGCGCGGCTACGTCGACGCCGTGATCATGCCGTCCGACACCCGCCGGCACATCGTGCGGGGGCTGCGCCAGCTGCGCACCAAGCGGGAGTCCCTGCCGCCGAAGAAGCACGGCAACATCCCGCTGTGACCACCCCCGCCGACCCTTTGGAGGCCACCGTGATGATCAAGGTCGTCCGGGGCAACCCGACCCCGGAGGAGCTGGCCGCCGCACTGGCGGTGGTACGAGCCCGCGCCGCGGCGGCGTCCGCCACGCCGTCCGGCGCGCCCGGCCCCCGCGACTCCTGGTCCGACCCGTCCCGCATCGCCGCCCACCGGCTCCCGCAGCCCGGCCCGGCGACCTGGGCCCGGACCTTCTGGCCCGGCTGAGCCCGGCTGAGCCCGGCTGAGCGGTCCCTTGCCCGGTCCCGCCCGGTCCCGGTCGGCCCCACCGGCCTCGCTTGGGCCGGCCCCGCCTGTCCGGGCCCGTCACGGGCGGGGCCGGCCGGTGCGGCGCTGTCCGTACAGCTGTCGGTTCGGGCGCCCGTGCGGGCCCGTCCGCTCAGTCCTGTCCGTGGCGGGCCCGTCCGCCCAGTCCCTGGCGGGCTCGTCCGCTCAGTCCGTGGCGGGCCTGTCGGCTCAGTCCTGTCCGTGCGGCCTGTCCGGACGGACCGCTTCCGTACTTGAGTACCCGTACTCAGGCCCCGGCACGGTGCGGCGTACGACGCTGGAAGCATGCTGTGGTCCGACCCCGAGAACGAGCCGCCCGAGGAACTGCGGGACACGCAGGACATGCTGCGGCGGCTGGGCGTTCTCATGGCGGTCGCCATGCTGCTGGCGATGCTCGTGATCGGCGTGCGGTGACCGGCAGGCCGTGACCGGCGGCGGTGACCGGCGGGCAGTGCCCCTCGGACGGTGATCGGCGGGCAGTGCCCGCACGCAGTACCCCTCGGACGGTGACCGCCCACCGTCCCCCCGTGCCCCCGCCCCGGCCCGCGCGTGAGGCGTACGGGCCGGCGCCGGGGCCTTCGCGTGAGGCGTACAGGGCGTCGCCGATACGCTGAACGCATGACAGACCAGCCGCGCCGCCGACTCGTGCTCGCCTCCCAGTCACCCGCCCGGCTCGGGCTGCTCCGGCAGGCCGGACTCGACCCCGAGGTGATCGTCAGCGGGGTCGACGAGGACGCCGTCAGCGCGCCCACCCCGGCCGAACTCGCCCTGGCCCTCGCCGAGGCGAAGGCGTCCGTGGTGTCGGCGAAGCCCGAGGTCAAGGGCGCGCTGGTGATCGGCTGCGACTCGGTGCTGGAGCTGGACGGTCACGCCCTGGGCAAGCCCTCGGACGCCGAGGAGGCCACCGCGCGCTGGAAGGCGATGCGGGGCCGCGCGGGCACCCTGCAGACCGGCCACTGCGTCTACGACACGGTCAGCGGCCGCTACACCTCCGGCACCGCCTCCACCGTCGTCCGCTTCGGGGAGCCCAGCGACGCGGAGATCGCCGCCTACGTCGCCACGGGCGAACCGCTGCGCGTCGCCGGGGCGTTCACCCTGGACGGCAGGTCGGCACCGTTCATCGACGGCATCGACGGCGACCACGGCAACGTGATCGGCATCAGCCTGCCGCTGGTGCGCCGCCTGCTGGCCGGCCTGGGCGTCGGCATCACGGAGCTGTGGGCGCGGCCGGAGGCGTGACCGGCGCCCCGCCGTCCCCCGCGGGCCCGCGCCGCGGGGTGCCGTCCTGAGGGCCCGGAGTGCTGTCCTGCGGGCCCGGAGTGCCGTCGTGCGGGGTGCCGTCGTGCGGGGTGCCCGGCGTGCCGTCCCGCGGGTCGGGGGTCCGGTGTGCGGTGGAGGGCCCGGGACGGTCGTACGTCATCAGCAGCAGCACGATGAGGCCGAGGACCACCACCAGGTAGACGAACGCGGAGGGACCGACCAGGCCCCAGGCGAAGGCGGCCAGCAGTCCGTGCACCACGGCGGCGCTGACGAGCAGGACCCGGCCGAGTCCGGCCGGGGCCCGGTCGCGCACGCCCACCAGCAGGGCCACCAGGGCGCAGAAGGCGAAGTAGAGCCCGAAGACGACGGCGCCCACCTTCGAGGACACCGACATCATGTGCGGGTCGAGGCCCGCCAGCGACATGTCCTGCCGGTCCACGACGACGCCGAGGAACCAGTTCACCGCCGCGACGCCGAACGCCTCGACGAGAAGCACCAACGCCACCAGCCACGCCACCGGTCTGCGGACCACCGGCCCCACCCACTTTCGAGCACGCCTGTGCGGTTACCCCGAGTACGTTCGGGACGAGCGCAGGCTACTAACCGGTAAACCTCGGTACAAGGGGCCGGGGGCGGGCAAAGAATCATTGGGCCATTCGTAGGGACTCCACAAAGAAACCGAGTGGGGCGCAGCACGCTCTCACAGAGACCTTGACCACATGCGAGGGCTAGGGTTTTCCGGAGGGAGCCCTGTGTGCCGCGGTGCGACAAGGGATTTCGCCCCTCGAGCGAGCCTCGGGTCACGCTCCGTGTGGGGAAGCTCACCATTGGGGACGGGTCGAAGTGCCGTGTCGGCAGTCCCTAAACTCGGCTTGTTTCAAGGAGGGAGCCTCAATCGTGCGCAAGGTGCTCATCGCCAACCGTGGCGAAATCGCTGTCCGCGTGGCCCGGGCCTGCCGGGATGCCGGAATCGCGAGCGTTGCCGTCTACGCCGACCCGGACCGGGACGCTCTGCATGTCCGCGCCGCGGATGAGGCGTTCGCCCTGGGCGGTGACACTCCCGCCACCAGCTACCTCGACTTCGACAAGGTGCTGGGCGCCGCGCGCGAGTCCGGCGCGGACGCCGTCCACCCGGGCTACGGCTTCCTCTCCGAGAACGCGGACTTCGCCCAGGCCGTGCTCGACGCGGGCCTGATCTGGATCGGCCCGCCCCCGCAGGCGATCCGCGACCTCGGCGACAAGGTCGCCGCCCGGCACATCGCCCAGCGCGCCGGCGCCCCGCTGGTGGCCGGCACGCCGGACCCGGTCTCGGGTGCCGACGAGGTGGTCGCCTTCGCCGAGGAGCACGGCCTCCCGATCGCCATCAAGGCCGCGTTCGGCGGTGGCGGCCGCGGCCTGAAGGTCGCCCGCACGCTGGAGGAGGTCCCGGAGCTGTACGACTCGGCGGTGCGCGAGGCGGTGGCCGCCTTCGGCCGCGGCGAGTGCTTCGTGGAGCGCTACCTGGACAAGCCGCGGCACGTGGAGACCCAGTGCCTGGCGGACCGCCACGGCAACGTGGTCGTCGTCTCCACCCGTGACTGCTCCCTGCAGCGCCGGCACCAGAAGCTGGTCGAGGAGGCCCCGGCGCCGTTCCTCTCCGACGCGCAGGTCGCCGAGCTGTACTCGGCGTCCAAGGCCATCCTGAAGGAGGCCGGCTACGTCGGCGCCGGCACGGTGGAGTTCCTGGTCGGCTCCGACGGCACGATCTCCTTCCTGGAGGTCAACACCCGCCTCCAGGTGGAGCACCCGGTCACCGAGGAGGTCGCCGGCATCGACCTGGTGCGCGAGATGTTCCGCATCGCCGACGGCGAGGAGCTCGGTTACGACGACCCGCCGCTGCGGGGTCACTCCTTCGAGTTCCGCATCAACGGCGAGGACCCGGGCCGGGGCTTCCTCCCCGCCCCCGGCACCGTGACCGCGTTCGCCCCGCCGTCGGGTCCGGGCGTCCGCCTGGACGCGGGCGTGGAGTCCGGCTCGGTCATCGGCCCGGCCTGGGACTCCCTGTTGGCGAAGCTGATCGTCACCGGCCGCACCCGTGAGGAGGCGCTGCGACGTGCCTCCCGCGCCCTGGAGGAGTTCCGGGTCGAGGGCATGGCCACCGCCATCCCGTTCCACCGCGCGGTGGTCAAGGACCCGGCGTTCGCCCCCGAGCTGACCGGCTCCAGCGAGCCGTTCACGGTCCACACCCGCTGGATCGAGACCGAGTTCGTCAACGACATCAAGCCCTTCGCCGCCGCAGTGGACACCGAGGCGGACGAGGACGCGGGCCGGGAGACGGTCGTCGTCGAGGTCGGCGGCAAGCGCCTGGAGGTCTCCCTCCCGGCCTCGCTCGGCATGTCCCTTGCCCGTACGGGGCTGGCGGCGGGCGCCAAGCCGAAGCGCCGCGCGGCCAAGAAGTCCGGCCCCGTGGCCTCCGGCGACACCCTCGCCTCGCCGATGCAGGGCACGATCGTGAAGGTCGCCGTGGAGGAGGGCCAGGAGGTCAAGGAGGGCGACCTGGTCGTCGTCCTGGAGGCCATGAAGATGGAGCAGCCCCTCAACGCCCACCGGTCCGGCACCATCAAGGGCCTGAGCGCGGAGATCGGCGCGTCGGTGACGTCCGGCGCGACGATCTGCGAGATCAAGGACTGAGCGGAGATCACACTGATCTCAGAGGTCTCAGAGGTCTCGTAGGTTTCAGTGGTCTCGGAGACCGTGATGACCGTGGAGATCACAGAGCTCGAGGAGCTCGAGACGCTCAAGAAGCTCGACGACTGAGCGTCCGAGAACGGAGCAGTACCGGGGCCGGTCCCGACCGCGCCCCGTCCGCCCGCGCCCGGCAGAGCGTCAGGAACTGCCGGGCGCGGGCGTGTTCATGGGGTGGTGCCGGAGCGTTCCGGCACACCGGGGGCGTTGCCGCCTCGGTGGAGGACCCTGCGGCGTGGTGCGGGGCCCTGCGACGTGGTGCGGGGACGTAACCGTGTACGCGCGGGGGCACGGGCGCGGAGACGGGCGACGGCGCCCGTGTCGGGGCCCGCAGGGCCGTGCGACGGTCACGCGGCCCTGCCCCGGGTGCCTCCGACGCGCTGTCCGCGGCTTCGGCGCCGTCGGTCCAAGCACCGCGGGCCCGCCGTGGGACGCGGGCCTGGCCCGCGCCCGGGGCGCCCCCGCCCGGGACCCTCACCGCGCCGGCGTCCCGGTCACCGCCACCGTCCCGGTCGAGGTCAACGCCGGCGGAGGTCCGCGACCCGGGCGCGTTCCGGCTGGTCGGCGCCCATGGGGACCGTCGAGCGGAGGCCGGGGCCCTGACGGCGCGGCCCCGGCAGGGGTACGTCCCGGCGCTGCCGGCGCGTCGGGACGCCGTCACCCCCCTGGGCCGACGACCCCCCGGGAGCCCCGGCGACGGCGATCTGCACGCCCTGGTCGGCGAGCGCCTGGAGCTCGGTGCCCGCACGGTCGTCGTGGGCGGGCGGTTCGTCCGTGACGAGACGCGTGATGAGGTCCGTGGGCACGGTCTGGAACATGGTGTCGGTGCCCAGCTTGGTGTGGTCGGCGAGGACCACCACCTCGGCCGCGGCCTGCACCAGCGCCCGGTCGACGGAGGCCGAGAGCATGTTGGACGTGGACAGCCCGCGCTCGGCGGTCAGACCGCTGCCCGACAGGAAGGCACGGGACACCCGCAGCCCCTGGAGGGACTGCTCGGCACCGCTGCCCACCAGGGCGTAGTTGGAGCCGCGGAGCGTGCCGCCGGTCATCACGACCTCGACCCGGTTGGCGTGGGCCAGCGCCTGGGCCACCAGCAGGGAGTTGGTGACCACGGTCAGGCCCGGCACCCGGGCGAGCCGACGGGCCAGTTCCTGTGTGGTGGTTCCCGCACCGACCACGACGGCCTCGCCCTCTTCCACGAGGTTCGCGGCGAGGTCGGCGATCGCGGTCTTCTCGGCGGTCGCGAGATGGGACTTCTGCGGGAAACCGGACTCTCGCGTGAAACCGCCCGGCAGTACCGCACCGCCGTGCCGGCGGTCGAGGAGTCCTTCTGCCTCCAGCGCGCGCACGTCCCGCCGTACGGTCACTTCGGAGGTCTGGACGACGCGGGCGAGTTCACGGAGCGACACGGCCCCGTTCGCTCGCACCATTTCGAGGATCAATTGGCGACGTTCTGCAGCGAACACGAAACTGACAGTAACGCCGACGACCGTCTGCTTTCAGCAGTTTGCGCTGAATAGCAGAAGTTGTTCGCACACCACCCGGGCAAGTGGTATAAGGCCTAGGCCGCCCGCCTATGCCGCCCGCATGGTCGTCACCGGGCCGTCAACTCCCCGCCCGGGGCGGGGAGTCGGTCGGAGTCGGTTCGTCCGTCCCGGCGGTGGGTCAGCCCGCGCCGTCCGCCTTGCGGGTGTGCAGCTGCCGGGCGACCTCGGCGATCGACCCGGACAGCGAGGGGTAGACGGTGAAGGCGTTCGCGATCTGCTCCACCGTCAGGTTGTTGTCCACCGCCAGCGAGATGGGGTGGATCAGCTCGGACGCGCGGGGCGCCACCACGACACCGCCGACCACGATCCCGGTGCCCGGACGGCAGAAGATCTTGACGAAGCCGTCACGGATGCCCTGCATCTTGGCGCGCGGGTTGCGCAGCAGCGGAAGCTTCACCACGCGCGCGTCGATCTTCCCGCCGTCGACGTCGGCCTGCGTGTAGCCGACGGTGGCGATCTCGGGGTCGGTGAAGACGTTCGAGGAGACCGCCTTCAGGTTCAGCGGGGCGACGGCGTCGCCCAGGAAGTGGTACATCGCGATGCGCCCCTGCATCGCCGCCACCGAGGCCAGCGCGAACACCCCGGTGACGTCACCGGCCGCGTACACGCCCGGAGCGGTGGTCCGGGACACCTTGTCGGTCCAGATGTGGCCCGAGTCCCGTAGCCGGACCCCGGCCTCCTCCAGGCCCATGCCCGCGGAGTTCGGGACGGCGCCGACGGCCATCAGGCAGTGCGAGCCGGTGATGACCCGACCGTCGGCGAGGGTGACCTCCACCCGGTCGCCGACCCGCTTGGCGGACGCCGCGCGCGAGCGCGCCATCACGTTCATCCCGCGGCGCCGGAAGACGTCCTCCAGGACGGCCGCGGCGTCCGGGTCCTCACCGGGCAGCACGCGGTCGCGGGAGGACACCAGGGTCACCCGGGAGCCGAGCGCCTGGTAGGCGCCCGCGAACTCGGCACCGGTCACACCGGAGCCGACCACGATGAGTTCCTCGGGCAGCTCGGTGAGGTCGTAGACCTGCGTCCAGTTGAGGATGCGCTCGCCGTCGGGGCGGGCGTCGGCCAGTTCGCGGGGGTGCCCGCCGGTGGCGATCAGGACCGCGTCGGCGGTCAGCGTCTCCTCGGTGCCGTCGGCGGCACGCACCACGACCTTGCGGGAGCCGTCGAGGGCCTGCATGCCCTCCAGCCGGCCCCGCCCGCGCATCACGCGCGCGCCGGCCCGGGTCACGGACGCGGCGATGTCGTGCGACTGGGCGAGCGCCAGCCGCTTCACCCGGCGGTTGACCTTGCCCAGGTCCACGCCGACCACCCGGGCGGCCTGCTCGATGTGCGGGGTGTCGTCGGCGACGATGATGCCCAGTTCCTCGTAGGAGGAGTCGAAGGTCGTCATCACCTCCGCCGTGGCGATGAGGGTCTTGGACGGCACGCAGTCGGTCAGCACCGACGCACCGCCCAGGCCGTCGGCATCGACGACGGTCACCTCCGCGCCGAGCTGCGCGGCGACCAGCGCCGCTTCGTATCCGCCGGGTCCGCCACCGATGATCACGATCCGAGTCACGTACTCCATTGTCCCGCACACTTCACCGTGCGACCGCCCGGGGGCCCGGGTGCGGTCCTGGGTGCCCGTCCCGGGTGCCGCCCCCGGGTGCCCGGCGCGACCGCCCGGGAGGTCTGGGTGCGGTCTCGGGCGCCCGTCCCGGGTGCCCGGCGCGACGGCCCGGGGGCGCGGGTGCGGTCCCGGGCGCCCCCGCCCCTGCGGCTCCCCGTTGCGCCAGGGGCCCGTGTGACCGCTGCCGTACGCTCTTTCCATGTCGCTCTACGCCGCGTACGCCGGCAACCTCGACGCGCGGCTGATGTCCCGCCGCGCCCCGCACTCGCCGCTGCGCGCCACCGGGTGGCTCAACGGGTGGCGGCTGACGTTCGGGGGCGAGCAGATCGGCTGGGACGGCGCGCTGGCGACCCTGGTCGAGGATCCCCTGGCCCAGGTCTTCGTGGCGCTCTACGACATCGCGCCGATGGACGAGGAGTCCCTGGACCGCTGGGAGGGCTCCGGGATGGGCATCTACCGCCGCACCCGGGTGCGCGTCCACACCCTGGACGGCGAGGAGAACGCCTGGACCTACGTCCTGAACGCCTACGAGGGCGGCCTGCCCTCGGCCCGCTACCTGGGCGAGATCGCCGACGCGGCGGAGTCCGCGGGCGCCCCGCACGACTACGTGATGGAGCTGCGCAAGCGGCCCTGTTAGGTCCTGTCGTCCAGGTCCTGTCGTCGCCTTCCCGTCGTCCTCCCGTAGGGTGGGCCGTGTGCGTCAGGTGGTGCGTGCTCCCGGTTCCGCCGGGGGCGCGCCGGGCCGACGCGAAGGTCCGTGGTGCCGGCACCGCAGCGCCACCTCGGCCGCAGCCGCTCGCCCCCACCGATCACCCACCGGCGCGCCCCACCGATCACCCGTCGGCTGAGGCTCGCCACCTGCGTGACCGGCTCCCCCCACCCGGTCGCCACCGGTTCCCGGCCATCCCCTACGGCTCCTCCACCGCGTCCCAGCCGTGTCCCCCACCTGCTCCCGGCCCCCGGCGCGCCCCCTCCTGTCGGAAACGACAAGACAACGATCGCCACCCCGTGAGCTTTCACATCTACGCGCGTAGGCGAAGACCGGCTACTCTCGTGCGGGTGAACGCTTCTCTTCTTCCGGACGACATCCAGGGCGACCCGTACGCCGCAGCCGACGCCGCCGCCGCGCGCCTGCGCGAACTGACGGGCGCCGAGACCCACGACGTCGCCCTCGTGATGGGCTCCGGCTGGGCTCCGGCCGTCGACGCCCTCGGCGAGCCCGACGCCGAGTTCCAGGTCACCGAGCTGCCCGGCTTCCCGCCCCCGGCGGTGGAGGGCCACGGAGGCAAGATCCGCTCGTACCGCGTGGGCAGCAAGCGCGCCCTGGTCTTCCTGGGCCGCACCCACTACTACGAGGGCCGCGGCGTCGCCCCCGTGGCGCACGGCGTACGCACCGCCGTGGCGGCCGGCGCCAAGACGGTCGTCCTGACCAACGGCTGCGGCGGCCTGCGCGAGGGCATGCGCCCCGGTCAGCCGGTCCTGATCAGCGACCACATCAACCTCACCGCCACCTCCCCCATCGTCGGCGCCAACTTCGTCGACCTCACCGATCTCTACTCGCCGCGCCTTCGCGCCCTGTGCAAGGAGATCGACCCCACGCTGGAGGAGGGCGTCTACGCCCAGTTCCCCGGCCCGCACTACGAGACCCCGGCCGAGATCCGCATGGCCCGTGTCATCGGTGCGGACCTGGTGGGCATGTCGACGGTGCTGGAGGCCATCGCCGCCCGTGAGGCCGGCGCCGAGATCCTGGGCATCTCGCTGGTCACCAACCTGGCCGCGGGCATGACCGGCGAACCCCTCAACCACGAGGAGGTCCTCCAGGCCGGGCGCGACTCCGCCACCCGCATGGGGGCCCTGCTCACCCAGGTCCTGGGCCGCCTGTAACCGGCCCGCGCGGTGTCGGACGCGAGGTGCCGCCCGCCGGGCGGCACGGGGTGGGCGGACCGGGCTCCCGGGCGCGGTACTCCGGGCGCGGGCAGCCACCGCCGGCCGCCGGTCCGGGCACCCGAGGTCCGGTGCCCCGCGGGCCTGGCACGGCACCCGGTACGGGAGGTCCGCGTACCAGGCGCCCCGTCGGCCGGTCCTGCGCCGTTCCGCCCACCACCGGTCGCGCGCACGCAATCGCGCGTACCCGACCGGTGCGAGCGTGCCCCTGGCCGTACCCGCCTGCTCCCCGCACCTCCGGCCGTCCCGGACGGGTGCCGGGTGGGCGGATCGACAGGTGGACGGGTCAGCGGGTGGACGGAACAACGGGTCGACGGATCAACGGGTCGACGGATCAACGGGTGGGCGGGCCCGGACTCCGCGGACCGGGAGCCTCCGCACCGGCCCCGCCGCCCGCGAGGCGGCCGGGTCCCCGCCCGCGGCCCCGCCGATCCCCGTCCCGCCCGCGGCCCCGCCGCTCCCGTCCCGCCCGCGGCCCCTCCTACCCCCCCCCCCGCGCCTGGCGCACCCCGCTGCCGGGCCGGGTACCCGCACCGCACACCGCACCCCACGTTCCGCACACCCACCCGCACGAGGAGAGGCTGACCGACCGTGCACGACGCCCTCACCGCCCGCGCCCGGGCCTGGCTCGCCGAGGACCCCGACCCGGAGACCCGCGCCGAACTCGCCCGGCTCATCGACGCCGGTAACCACGCCGAGCTGGCCGACCGCTTCGGCGGCACCCTGCAGTTCGGCACCGCCGGTCTCCGTGGTGAGCTCGGCGCCGGTCCGATGCGCATGAACCGCGCGGTCGTCATCCGCGCGGCCGCCGGCCTGGCCGCGTACCTGCGCGGGCAGGGCCACGGCGACGGCCTGGTGGTCATCGGCTACGACGCCCGCCACAAGTCGGCCGAGTTCGCGCACGACACCGCCGCCGTCATGACCGGTGCCGGTCTGCGCGCCGCCGTGCTGCCCCGGCCGCTGCCCACGCCCGTACTGGCCTTCGCGATCCGGCACCTCGGCGCGGTCGCCGGGGTCGAGGTCACGGCCAGCCACAACCCGCCCCGCGACAACGGCTACAAGGTGTACCTCGGCGACGGTTCCCAGATCGTGCCCCCGGCCGACGCGGAGATCGCCGCGGAGATCGAGGCGGTCGCGTCCCTGGCCGACGTCCCGCGCCCGGCCGACGGCTGGGAGACCCTGGACGAAGGCGTCCTGGACGCCTACCTCGCCCGCACCGACGCCGTCCTCGCGCCGGACTCCCCGCGCACCGCCCGCACCGTCTACACGGCGATGCACGGCGTCGGCAAGGACGTGCTGCTCGCCGCCTTCGCCCGGGCCGGCTTCCCGGAGCCGGTGCTGGTCGCCGAGCAGGCCGAGCCGGACCCCGACTTCCCGACCGTCGCGTTCCCCAACCCGGAGGAGCCCGGCGCGATGGACCTGGCCTTCGCGCGGGCCCGCGCGGCCGAGCCGGACCTCGTCATCGCCAACGACCCGGACGCCGACCGCTGCGCCGCCGCCGTGCGGGACGGCGGCGACTGGCGCATGCTGCGCGGTGACGAGGTGGGCGCCCTGCTGGCCGCCCACCTGGTCCGGCGGGGGGCGACCGGCACGTTCGCCGAGTCGATCGTGTCGTCCTCGCTGCTGGGCCGGATCGCCGAGGCGGCCGGGCTGCCGTACGAGGAGACGCTGACCGGCTTCAAGTGGATCGCCCGGGTCGACGGCCTGCGCTACGGCTACGAGGAGGCGCTCGGCTACTGCGTCGACCCGGACGGCGTCCGCGACAAGGACGGCATCACGGCGGCGCTGCTGCTCACCGAGCTGGCCTCGGTGCTCAAGGCGGAGGGCCGCACGCTGCCCGACCTGCTGGACGACCTCGCGGTGGAGCACGGCCTGCACGCCACCGACCAGCTGTCGGTCCGGGTGCAGGACCTGACGCTGATCGCGGACGCGATGGGCCGCCTGCGCGAGCAGCCCCCGGCCGAGCTGGCCGGGCTGCGCGTCGTCGACGCCGAGGACCTGACCCGGGGCTCGGCGAAGCTGCCGCCGACCGACGGTCTGCGGTACACCCTGGACGGCGCCCGCGTGATCGTCCGGCCCAGCGGCACGGAGCCCAAGCTGAAGTGCTACCTGGAGGTCGTGATCCCGGTCTCCGGCCGCGACGGCCTCCCGGCGGCCCGGGCCCGCGCGACGGAACTGCTGGAGGCGCTCAAGCGGGACCTGTCCCGCGCCGCCGGCATCTGACGCCACCGGCCCACCAGCGGACAGCCCCGCCGGTCACCACTCCGGGCCCGGAACGCTCCCACGGGCGCTCCGGGCCCGCGCTCACGGGCTCGCACGGCCTCCCGGCCCACGGAAGCGGTCACCCGGAGGGTGTGTCCGTGTCCCCGTCGCGCACGGTCCGCGGGGCGCAGGGTGTCGCCGGGCGCGCCGGGGCGCCGCCGGGCGCCCTGCCGTTCCGTCTCGCAACGCCTCTCGGCTCGTGCGCCCCGATGACCTCGTGCGCCCCGGTCAACCCGTGTGCGCCGTGCGCGCCCGCGCGCCGAGTCGCGCGGCCGTCGCCCATCACCGGTCCCCGCACATGAACGCCGCAGCGCGCCTCACGTGACCCCCACATCGGCGGCGGCCGGCCGTAAGCCCCCTACGTCCGCACCGCGGCCGGGCCCGCGGTAGGCCCCCGGCCGCACCGGGCGCCGTCAGCCGTACGCGCCGCGCACCCGCCGATCACGCGCCGGCCGGTCACGCGCCCGCCGGTCACGCACCCACCGGTCTCGCGGCCCGTCGGCGCCGCGGTGCGGCCGTCCGACCTCAGCCCGTCGCCAGCAGGACCGCCAGCAGCAGGGCACCGGCCGCCGCCGGGGCGAGGATCTCGTACGCCCAGCGCACGACCGGGGCGCCCTGGGCGGTGTCCGCGCCCTGACGGCGTTCGTGCAGCTCGCGCAGGTCGTCCATGACGCTGTCGGTCCGCCCCCGGACCGGCCCGTCGTCGGCGGCGGTGGACGACCGTCCGCCCCGGCGGGAAGCGGCACCCGTGCCCGGGCCCCGTCCCGCGGTGCGTACGTCGACGCCGCTCCCCCGGTCCCCGGTGGCCCGCATCTCGCGGCGGGCGGCCCGCTTGCGGGCGCGCAGCGACACCGGCAGGGCCCACAGCTGGTACGTGGTGCCCGCGTCGGAGGTGACCTCGTTGGAGTAGCCGGAGCGCAGCGAGGCGACCCGCCCCCAGGGCAGCACGATCAGCCGGAAGGGGTTGCGGACCCGCAGCCGGTCGTCGTTGACGTACACCGCGGGGCGCAGCGTGAAGGCCACGATCAGGGGCACCGCCAGGAGCAGCGAGGCGAGCGCGAGCCACGGCGTGCGGCCCTCGCCGCGGACCGAGGCGTCGATGCCGAACCACGCGCAGACGCCGAGGAGCAGGACGCCGCCGGCGATGCCCCCGTGGGACCGGTGCACCTGGTCCCGCTCGTCGGGTGCGGCGGACACCGGGGGCTGTGCGGGCTCCGGGGCAGGCGACTGGGGGTCGGGTGTCGTCATACCGCGATTCTGCACGACGGGGCCGTGCGGGCCCGAGTCGCGGTCCGGTACGGACGATGCAGCAGGTACGGGTGGGGGCAGAGCGGCGCGAGGGACACGTCGTCGCCACGCGAAACGGAGGTTTTCCTTCCGGGTCGGGCACCGAGCACCGGACCGCCGGAACCACCGCCCCCATCGCTCCGCCGCATCCCGCCGAGACGGCACCGGGGGCTGTACAGCCGCTACGCGCGTAGATATGCTCGGCTGGTGACCATGCCCACCACTGCACCCCACGCACTTGCTGACGTCACCGCGTCCGACAGCACGCTGCGCCGCTTCCTCCACGGGCTGCCCGGCGTCGACGCGGTCGGCCTGGAGGCGCGCGCCGCCTCCCTCGGCACCCGTTCGATCAAGACGACCGCGAAGGCGTACGCCATCGACCTCGCCATCTCGATGGTCGACCTGACGACGCTGGAAGGCGCGGACACCCCGGGCAAGGTCCGGGCGCTCGGCGCCAAGGCGGTCCTCCCCGACCCGACCGACCGCTCCACGCCCACCACGGCCGCGGTCTGCGTCTACCCCGACATGGTGGCCGTGGCCAAGCAGGCCGTGGCCGGTTCCGGCGTCAAGGTGGCGTCCGTCGCCACCGCGTTCCCGGCGGGCCGTGCCCCGATCGCCGTCAAGCTGGCCGACGTCCGCGAGGCCGTCGCCGCCGGCGCGGACGAGATCGACATGGTCATCGACCGGGGCGCCTTCCTCGCGGGGAACTACCTGAAGGTGTACGACGAGATCACCGCCGTGAAGGAGGCCTGCGGGACGAGCGCCCGGCTGAAGGTCATCTTCGAGACCGGCGAGCTGTCCACGTACGACAACATCCGCCGGGCGAGCTGGCTCGGCATGCTGGCCGGGGCCGACTTCATCAAGACCTCGACCGGCAAGGTGGCGGTCAACGCCACCCCCGCCAACACGCTGCTGATGCTCCAGGCGGTGCGCGACTTCCGCGCCCAGACCGGGGTGCAGGTCGGCGTGAAGCCGGCCGGCGGCATCCGCACCAGCAAGGACGCCATCAAGTTCCTCGTCCTGGTCAACGAGACGGCGGGCGAGGACTGGCTGGACAACCACTGGTTCCGCTTCGGCGCCTCCTCGCTGCTCAACGACCTGCTGATGCAGCGGCAGAAGCTGGCCACCGGCCGTTACTCCGGCCCCGACTACGTGACGGTGGACTGATCACCATGGCATCCGCATTCGAGTACGCCCCGGCGCCCGAGTCCCGCTCGGTCGTCGACATCGCCCCCTCCTACGGCCTGTTCATCGACGGCGAGTTCGCCGAGGCCGCGGACGGCAAGGTCTTCAAGACGGTGTCGCCGTCCACCGAGGAGGTCCTCTCCGAGGTGGCCGAGGCCGGGGAGGCCGACGTCGACCGCGCGGTCGGCGCCGCCCGCAAGGCGTTCGAGAAGTGGTCCGCGCTGCCCGGCTCCGAGCGGGCGAAGTACCTCTTCCGCATCGCCCGGATCATCCAGGAGCGCAGCCGCGAGCTGGCCGTCCTGGAGACCCTGGACAACGGCAAGCCGATCAAGGAGACCCGCGACGCGGACCTGCCCCTGGTCGCCGCGCACTTCTTCTACTACGCGGGCTGGGCCGACAAGCTGGACCACGCCGGTTTCGGCGCCGACCCGCGCCCGCTGGGCGTGGCCGGCCAGGTCATCCCGTGGAACTTCCCGCTGCTGATGCTGGCGTGGAAGATCGCCCCGGCGCTGGCCACCGGCAACACGGTCGTGCTGAAGCCGGCCGAGACGACCCCGCTGTCCGCCCTGTTCTTCGCGGACATCTGCCGCCAGGCGGGCCTGCCCCGGGGCGTCGTCAACATCGTCACCGGCGACGGCCGCGCCGGAGCCGCGCTGGTTGCCCACCCCGACGTGAACAAGGTCGCCTTCACCGGCTCCACCGCCGTCGGCAAGCAGATCGCGCGCACGGTCGCCGGCACCCGCAAGAAGGTCACCCTGGAACTGGGCGGCAAGGGCGCCAACATCGTCTTCGACGACGCCCCCGTCGACCAGGCCGTCGAGGGCATCGTCAACGGCATCTTCTTCAACCAGGGCCAGGTCTGCTGCGCGGGCTCCCGGCTGCTGGTGCAGGAGTCGGTCGAGGAGGAGGTGCTGGACGCCCTCAAGCGGCGCCTGACGACCCTCCGCCTCGGCGACCCCCTGGACAAGAACACCGACATCGGCGCGATCAACTCCGAGGCGCAGCTCAGCCGCATCACCTCGCTGGTCGAGCGCGGCGAGGCGGAGGGCGCCGAGCGCTGGTCCGCGCCCTGCGACCTCCCGGAGAGCGGCTACTGGTTCGCCCCGACGCTGTTCACCGGCGTCACCCAGGCGCACACTGTCGCCCGCGACGAGATCTTCGGCCCGGTGCTGTCGGTGCTCACCTTCCGCACCCCCGACGAGGCCGTCGCCAAGGCCAACAACACGCCGTACGGCCTGTCGGCGGGCATCTGGACGGAGAAGGGTTCGCGGATCCTCGCCGTGGCGAACAAGCTCCGCGCGGGTGTCGTCTGGTCCAACACGTTCAACAAGTTCGACCCGACCTCGCCGTTCGGCGGGTACAAGGAGTCGGGCTACGGCCGCGAGGGCGGCCGACACGGCCTGGAGGCGTACCTCGATGTCTGACCCGCGACTCAGTGTCTTCAAGACCTACAAGCTGTACGTCGGCGGGAAGTTCCCGCGTTCGGAGAGCGGCCGGGTGTACGAGGTGACCGACTCCAAGGGCACGTGGCTGGCGAACGCCCCGCAGGCCTCCCGCAAGGACGCCCGGGACGCGGTGTCCGCCGCCCGCAAGGCGTTCGGCGGCTGGTCCGGCGCGACCGCGTACAACCGGGGCCAGATCCTGTACCGGATCGCCGAGATGCTGGAGGGCCGCCGCGAGCAGTACGTCCGCGAGGTCGCTGCGGCCGAGGGGCTGTCGAAGTCCAAGGCGGCCGACCAGGTGGACGCGGCGATCGACCGCTGGGTCTGGTACGCGGGCTGGACCGACAAGATCGCCCAGGTGGTCGGGGGCGGCAACCCGGTCGCGGGCCCGTTCTTCAACCTGTCGTCGCCCGAGCCGACGGGCGTCGTCGCCGTCCTGGCCCCGCAGGAGTCGTCCTTCCTGGGCCTGGTCTCGGTCGTCGCCCCGGTGATCGCCACCGGCAACACGGCGGTCGTGGTCGCCTCGGAGCGGGCTCCGCTGCCCGCCCTGTCGCTGGGCGAGGTGCTGGCCACCTCCGACCTGCCCGGCGGCGTCGTCAACGTGCTGTCCGGACACACGGCGGAGATCGCCGCGCCGCTGGCCGCGCACCAGGACGTCAACGCGATCGACCTGGCGGGCGCCGACGAGGTGCTGGCGAAGGAGCTGGAGACCGCGGCGGCCGACAACCTCAAGCGGGTACTGCGTCCACAGCCTGTGGACAACTGGGCGGCCACGCCCGGCACCGAGCGCCTGACGGCCTTCCTGGAGACCAAGACGGTCTGGCACCCGACGGGTTCGCTGGGCGCGTCCGGCTCGGCCTACTGACCCGACCGCCACCCCCCACAGTTGGAGAGCCGCGTCCCTCCTCCGTCCGGGAGGGGCGCGGCTCTTCGCCTGCCGGCGGCGGCACTTCGCGTGCCGGGGCGGGTTCTTACGCGTATTGGGGCGGTGCCGGTCCGCCGGGCGGCTCAGCCGCCGAGCAGCCCGGTCAGCTGGCCGACCACGGGGATGCTGTCCACCGACGGGGCCTGCGCCACCGGGCCGGTGAGCGCCTGCGAGGTCAGCGGCTGGAAGTCGGCGAGCTGGGTGCCCACGCCGTTGTCGAGGGGGTCGACGCCGGTGCCGGCCAGCGGGTTGGGCTTCAGGCCCGCGACCGGGCCGGTGACGTACCCGACGGTGCCGGTGAGGGCCTGCAACCCGGCCTGCGGGTCGATCTCCCCGAGCGAGGTGGGGCGGCTCTCGGCCACGCCCAGCAGCGGCTCGGTGTCCGCCGCCGCCGCTCCGGCCCCCGCCCCGAGGGCCGCGCCCGCGACGGAAAGGACCGCCAGGGCACGCCGGACGGTCGGCTTCTTCGGGGAGACGTGTCGGGCCATCGCTGCCACCTCTTGCCTTCACTTGCCTGCACTGCGTGAACGAGTCGACGCGCAGCGTAGTTGAGGTGTGACGCGCGCATCAAAGCCGACCCGCGAGGTCGCCCGGGGGCGGGCCGCTGGCGCAGAATGGTGTTCCGTGAGTTCACAGTCGCCCATATCCGCGCGTGTCGTGCTGCTCTGCGGCCCCTCAGGCTCCGGCAAGTCCCTCCTCGCGGCCCGCTCCGGCCTTCCGGTGCTGCGCCTCGACGACTTCTACAAGGAGGGGGACGACCCGACGCTCCCGCTGGTCGCGGGCAGTCCCGACATCGACTGGGACCACCCGGACTCCTGGGACGCGGACACCGCCGTCGCCGCGATCGAACGACTGTGCCGCACCGGCCGCACCGGCATCCCCGTGTACGACATCTCGCTGAGCGCCCGCACCGGCGAGGGCACCGTGGACATCGGCGGGGCCCCGCTGTTCATCGCCGAGGGCGTCTTCGCCGCGGAGATCGTCGGCCGCTGCCGCGAGGCGGGCCTGCTGGCCGACGCGCTGTGCCTGAGCCGGGGCGCCGTGACGACGTTCCGCCGCCGGTTCCTGCGGGACCTGCGGGAGGGCCGCAAGTCGGTGCCGTTCCTGCTGCGCCGCGGCTGGCGCCTGATGCGGCTGGAGCGGTCGATCATCGCCCGCCAGACCGCCCTGGGTGCTCACGCCTGCGACCGGGACGAAGCCCTGGTCCGACTCCGCACGGCGGCGTCCACGGGGCTCTCCCCGGCGAGCACGGGCGCGCCGACCGCGTAACCGGCCCGGCCCGCCCCGTGGACCCGCGGGGCGGCGCCGCGCGGACTCAGGGCCCGGGCGGCCGTGTCGGCCCGTTCCGTCCGCCGCCGCTGCTGCCGCCGCCGCCGCCGAGAAGTCGTACGGCGGATCCGGCAGCGGTGAGCACCGCCCCCGCCACGAGGACCGGAAGGCCGGGCCCGGGGAGCACGTACATCAGGACACCGGCCAGGACGCCGACGGCACCGAGGGCGATCAGCGCACCGCCGGCGGACGCGTGGTTCACGTGGATCTCCCGACAGGTGCTGATACGTCTGCGCTGCCCGCCCCGGACCGGTCCGCCCCGCGGCGGTCGGCACGGGCCCGGGCACTTCCCGGTGATCCTCGACCCGTGGGTGCGGATCGCACAAGAGGTCGGCGGGCGGCACCAGGAGAGCGGACCCGGTCCGTCCAGTCCCGCACACACGGAAACGGGACTGGACGGACCCCCCGGCCCTCCAGTCCCGCTCCTTTGTGCTCCCCCGTGCTTCCCCCCTCGCGGGATCCCCCCAGATCCCCCCAGGGTCCCCCGTGACCCCCCGTGTGCGGTGACGCCCCCCGGCGTCCCCGCGGTTCCCCCCGGTGACCGGTCTCCTGGAACCGTCGGATCCCCCGATCCTCCGGTTCCTCTTCCCCCTCCGGTCTCCCCCCGAGGACCTTCAGGCGACCAGCTCGCCGAAGGCGCTCTCCTCGTCACGGCCGAAGCTGAGGACCTCGTCCTCGCGCAGCCGGCGGAGCGACCGCCAGATGCTGGACTTCACCGTGCCGACACTGATGCCGAGGATGTCCGCGATCTCCGGGTCCGTACGGCCCTCGTAGTAGCGCAGGACCAGCATGGTGCGCTGGAGCTCGGGCAGCCGGGCCAGGGCCTGCCACAGGACCGCGCGCAGCTCGGTGCCGCGCATCGCGTCCGTGTCGCCGGCCGTCTCCGGCAGTTCCTCGGTCGGGTACTCGTTGAGCTTGCGGCGCCGCCAGGCGCTGATGTGCAGGTTCGTCATGGTGCGGCGGAGGTACCCGCCGACCGCCGCCTTGTCGCTGATCCGGTCCCACGCCCGGTAGGTCGAGAACAGCGCGCTCTGCAGCAGGTCCTCGGCCTCGAAACGGTCGCCGGTCAGGTGGTAGGCGGTGGCGTACAGGGAGGCGCGCCGCTCCTGGACGTAGGCGGTGAACTCCGCCTCCGACGGCGAGCGACGCTCCCCCGAGCCCTCCCCGTACGCGCTTCCCCCGTGCGTTTCCCCCGTCGGCGCGTCCACCACCGTCATGAACGTGGTGTGACGCCCGGTGCCGTGCGAGCACCCCCGCCTGGTCACGGCACCGGACTTCTCGGCACCCCGGTGCACGTCGTGCAGACGCGTGACCACTGCGCTGGTGCTGGAGCCCTGCAGCGTGTTCATCTCGCGCCCCCCCGTCGTGGAGTTCCGGTGTTCTCGGTGCTGATCTCTGCCTGTGCCGAAAAGCTTGCCGAACCCACTTCATGGCCGTGTCCGCCGACTGTCACAGACCTGTCACAGGGACCGGCCGCCCGCGCCCACACGATCTTCACGCGAACGGCGCGCGGGCGGGTGCGCGGGCCGGTGCGGGGACCGCCTTCGTACGGGCCCGGCGGGCATCTGAAGTCCGCGGGTCGAACCGGAAGCCCTCCATGGGCCAGAATGAGCCCGTGCCTTCCCTGTTGCTGATCGAGGACGACGACGCCATCCGTACGGCCCTGGAGCTCTCCCTGACGCGCCAGGGCCACCGGGTGGCGACCGCTGCCAGCGGTGAGGACGGTCTGAAACTGCTCCGCGAGCAGCGACCGGATCTGATCGTGCTGGATGTGATGCTGCCCGGCATCGACGGCTTCGAGGTGTGCCGGCGCATCCGGCGCACCGACCAGTTGCCGATCATCCTGCTCACCGCGCGCAACGACGACATCGACGTGGTGGTCGGGCTGGAGTCCGGCGCCGACGACTACGTCGTCAAGCCCGTGCAGGGCCGGGTGCTGGACGCCCGGATCCGGGCGGTGCTGCGGCGCGGCGAGCGGGAGTCCAGCGACTCGGCGACCTTCGGCAGCCTCGTCATCGACCGGTCGGCGATGACCGTGACGAAGAACGGCGAGGACCTCCAGCTGACGCCGACCGAGCTGCGCCTGCTGCTCGAACTGAGCCGGCGTCCGGGCCAGGCCCTGTCCCGGCAGCAGCTGCTGCGGCTGGTGTGGGAGCACGACTACCTGGGCGACTCGCGCCTGGTGGACGCGTGTGTGCAGCGGCTGCGGGCCAAGGTCGAGGACGTGCCGTCGTCCCCGACCCTGATCCGTACCGTGCGCGGTGTCGGCTACCGGCTGGACCCGCCTCAGTGACCCAGGAACACCAGGGGGGACCCCGCCGCTGGTCCGCGGCACGCAAGGGAATGTGGGCGCGGCTGCGCCTGACCAGCCTCCGGCTGCGGCTCGTCCTCGTCTTCGCGCTGGTCGCGCTCACCGCGGCCGTGTCGGCGTCCGGCATCGCCTACTGGCTGAACCGCGAGGCGGTGCTGACCCGTACGCAGGACGCGGTGCTGCGCGACTTCGAGCAGGCGATGCAGAACCGGGCGGGCGCGCTGCCCCAGCACCCGACGCAGGACGAACTGCAGCACACGGCCGGACAGATGGCGAACAGCAGTCAGCGCTTCACGGTGCTGCTGGTCGCCCAGGACCCCGACGGCCGCACGGTCTACGGCAGTTCGGGCGGGCTGAACGGCTTCTCGCTGCGGGACGTTCCCGAGTCGCTGCGCACCGCGGTGACCGAACAGCAGAAGATCACCTCCACCAACAAGCACCCGCACCGCATGTACTGGCAGCGGATCGTCGAGGACGACACGCCCTATCTGGTGGCGGGCGCCCGGATGATCGGCGGCGGCCCGACCGGCTACATGCTCAAGTCGCTGGAGCCGGAGGCCAAGGACCTCAACTCGCTGGCCTGGTCCCTGGGGATCGCGACCGCACTGGCCCTCATCGGCTCCGCCCTGCTCGCGCAGGCCGCCGCGACCACGGTCCTCAAGCCCGTGCAGCGGCTCGGCACGGCCGCGCGGCGGCTCGGCGAGGGCCGGCTGGACACCCGCCTCAGGGTGTCCGGCACGGACGAACTGGCCGACCTCTCCCGGACGTTCAACAAGGCGGCGGAGGCGCTGGAGAAGCGGGTGGCGGAGATGGCCGCACGTGACGAGGCGTCCCGCCGGTTCGTGGCCGACATGAGCCACGAGCTGCGCACCCCGCTGACCGCGATCACCGCCGTGACGGAAGTCCTGGAGGAGGAGCTGGAGTTCGAGGGCGGCGGCATCGACCCGATGATCGAGCCCGCCGTGCGGCTCGTGGTCAGCGAGACCCGGCGGCTGAACGACCTCGTCGAGAACCTGATGGAGGTCACCCGCTTCGACGCGGGCACCGCCCGGCTGGTCCTGGACGACGTCGACGTCGCCGACCAGATCACCGCCTGCATCGACGCCCGGGCCTGGCTGGACGCGGTGGAGCTGGACGCCGAACGCGGCATCCACGCCCGCATCGACCCGCGCCGGCTGGACGTCATCCTCGCCAACCTCATCGGCAACGCCCTCAAGCACGGCGGCTCGCCGGTGCGGGTGTCGGTGCGCGAGGAACGGGAGGACGGTGCCGAGGACGGCGGGGCGGTGGTCATCGAGGTGCGCGACCGCGGGCCGGGCATCCCCGAGGAGGTCCTGCCGCACGTCTTCGACCGCTTCTACAAGGCCAGCGCCTCCCGTCCGCGCTCCGAGGGCAGCGGACTCGGACTGTCCATCGCCCTGGAGAACGCGCACATCCACGGCGGCGAGATCACCGCGTTCAACCACCCCGAGGGCGGTGCGGTGTTCACCCTGAGCCTGCCCCGTGACGCCACCGCGCTGACGGAGCAGGACGCCGCCGAGGACGCCGAGGACGCCGTCGGCTCGGGGGCCGCGGCCAGGACGGACGGCAGGCGCGGCACGAAGGGCACACGGAGCGCGGGCACCGGGCGCGGTGCCGGCCAGGAGGCCGGAGACAAGGCCGGCGGGACGGCGGACGAAACAGCCGCCGAAACGGCCGACGAGGAGAACGGGGACGTGCCGGACGGCACGCGGAGGTCCGCCGGCAAGGGCGGGGGCGGCAAGGGGGACGCCGGATGATCGGGCGCGGCAGACGAGTACGGCGCATGGGCCTGCGCGGGATGGACGCGGCCGGCTTGGACGCTGCGGGCCGTACGGACGCGGGACGCACGGACGCGGGCCGTACGGACGCCGGCCCCACGGGCGTGCGGCCGGCGGCCGGAAACCGGGCGGAGGTCGCTCCGGAGCAGGCCGGTTCGGCGACGGCGGGCCGGCTGAAGGCGGGCGGGCCGAAGGCGGGCCGCGCCAGGGGACTGCTCGCCGCCATGGCGCTCGGTGTCCTGGTCACGGGCTGCGGCATCCGGGCCACCGAGGTGCCGACCGACTTCGGTCCCGCACCCTCCCGGGTGCGCTGCTCGCTGACCGAGCCGGAGGTGACGGCCCGGGAGGGGGCGGGCCTGCCGGTGCGCCTGTTCCTGCTCTGCGGCTCGTCCTTGGCGGCCGTCGACCGGACGGTACGGGTCCCCGACGGCGCTGCGGACGACGGCCGGCGCGCGCTGGTGGCCCAGGGTGTGCTGGACGCGCTCGCCGCCCCGCCCACGGCCGCGGAGAAGCGCGCCGGGTACAGCACCCACGTCCCGGCGCGGACCACCGTGAGCGGACCGCGCCCCGGCGACCCGGAGGACACCCTGCGCCTGAGCACCCCGCCCGGGGATCTCACGTCCTTCGCCCTCGCGCAGGTCGTGTGCACCTTCTCCGACGCGGCCACGGCGGAGGGCGACGGATCGGTGGTGCTCGGCGGCCCGGGCGACGACCGGCCGCGCCGCTACGCCTGCACCGAGGAGGTCCGGGCCCGCCCGGGGAGCAACGAACCGCCGTCGTCGGAGGCCGCCGGGAACCGCTGACGCCGACGGCTCCGGCGCGTCCGTAAGGACGGGACGGCCCCGGAGGCAGACGGTTCCGGGCCGGTCAGCCGGGGGCTGACGGACCTGGGGGCGAACAGCCGGGGCGGACGGCCCTGGGACGGCGGACCTGGGGCGGACAGCCCGGCGCTCGGCCCCTCCGCGGGCGGCCCGACTCCTCGACCGACAGTGCGGCTCCTCGGCCGACAGTGCGGCTCCTCGGCCGACAGTGCGGCTCCTCGGCCGGCGGTGCGGCTTTCCAGCGGATGGCCTGGTCCCCCGGTGGGCGGCCCGGCTCGTCCGCGGGCCGCCCGGCTCCTCGGCCCGCGGCGCCGACCCCGCAATCGACGGCCCGACTCCGCGAGTCGTCTCCCCCGGCCCGCGGTCGGCGGCCTCGTCCCGCGTCGACGGCCCCCTCCCACGCTCGGCGGGCGGAAGCGCTGGTGCCCCGGCAGCGGGCGGACGGGAAGCCGGGTGTGGCGCACGCCTCAGTCGGGGAACGGACCCCTCCACGGAACCGACGGCGCCAGGGGTCGCGTCTAGGGGTTCGTGCAGCGTCAAGGCTCCATCGGCGGCACCGCCGCGATCCGCGTCCGTGTGACGGGAGGACTCCTCCTGGCCACGTATCTGGCGTTCGTCGCCTGGTACACGCTGCGCCCGCTCGACGTGCCCTGGGTCATGCCCGCCAACCTGCGCCCGCTCGACGGACTGCGGGCCGACTTCGCGGTGGGCTGGACCGAGGGGGCCCGCCGGGTCGCGGAGGGGCTGGCGCTGCTCGCCCCCCTGGGGGTTCTGCTGCCCATGGCCGGGGGGCGGCTGGGGGTGTCCCCGCTCGGCTCGCTGGTGCGCACCATGGCCGCGACGGCCCTGCTGTCGCTGGGCATCGAGATGCTGCAGACGGCGGTGCCCGGGCAGGTCGTGGATGTCGACTCGCTGCTGCTCAACACGGCGGGCGCGGCCCTCGCGCACGTGCTGGTGGTGCCCGCCGGACGGTCCTGGCTGCGCCGCCGGACCGGTCACCGTGCCGTCCCGCTGCCGCTCCAGGAGCCGGCTCAGGGTCGGACCCCGACGATTCCCAGGGTCGGGATCGCCCCGTGGAGCGACGCTTTGCCCCCTTCGTCTCCGTAGCGTGGAAGGCACGGAGGCACCCGGACGGGAGCCTCGGACCGCTCACGAAGGAGCCACGATGTCCCGCCTCGCCCGACCCACCCACGGCCGCATGCTCGGCGGAGTGTGCGCCGCGCTGGCCCGGCGCTTCGGCACCTCGACGACCACGATGCGGGTGATCTTCCTCGCGTCCTGCCTGCTGCCCGGCCCGCAGTTCCTGCTGTACATCGCGCTCTGGATCCTGCTGCCGTCGGAGGACACGCAACGGGCCGCCTGGTGACGCGGGCGCCGGGCGCGGACGGCCCCGTGGAGGATGACCGCACCGGCGCCCCTCGCGCCCGAGCACCCCTCACGCCCGAAGCGTTCGAGGCGCACCTCGGGGTGCCAGGCACGCCGCGTCGAGGCATGCGCCCCCGAGTACGCGCCTCCGGATACGCCGACGGGGCGCCCCGGTCCGCGGGGCGCCCCGTCGGCGCGGTTCCGTCCGGGTGGGTCAGCCGAGCGGGAGGCCGTTGACGGGGAGGCCCTGGGTGGGCAGACCCTGGAGCGGCAGGCCGCCGAGCAGGCCGGCCACCGGCTGGGTGGGACCCTCGGAGAGGAGCTGCTGGGCGACCGGCTGCGCCGCCGTCATGCCCGTGCCCGCCACGTGCTGACCCGTCTCCAGGGCACGCTCGGCGCCGGGCAGCACGCCGGAGAGGTTCTCCGCCGGGACCGCCTGGGTGACGGTGTCCAGCGCCGAGCCGGCGTCGGGGAGCGCCGGGGCCGCGTTGGCGGCGCCCGCGCCGGTGGCGGCGAAGGCGGCACCGAGGGCGGCGACGCCGAGGGTCTTGGCAGCAGACTGCTTCATGAAGATGTGTCCTCGAATGCGATACGGGGATGTGAGCGGTGCTGTGACCGTAAACACGCCGTACCGCCCGCCGCAAACATCGAAATGCGGACGGATGGTGAACACCGTCCGTATTTCCCGTGTGCGCAGGCCGTCGAGGTCAACCCTTTTCGGCGACAGAACCGCTGGTGGAGGCGGTCTGCCGGAACAGCCATTCGGATTTCAGCTCGGCGTATCCGGGCTTGATCACGTCATTGATCATGGCCAGCCTTTCATCGAAAGGAATGAAAGCTGATTTCATCGCATTGACGGAGAACCACTGGAGATCGTCGAGCGTGTAACCGAATGCCTCGACAAGGTGCTCGAATTCCCGGCTCATACTCGTGTCCGACATGAGGCGGTTGTCCGTGTTGACCGTCGCGCGGAAATGCAGGCGCCGCAGCAGTCCGATGGGATGCTCGGCGTAGGAGTCCGCCGCCCCGGTCTGGAGGTTCGAACTGGGGCACAGTTCGAGCGGGATCCGCTTGTCGCGGACGTAGGAGGCGAGCCGGCCGAGTTCCACCGTGCCGTCCTCGTGGACCTGGATGTCGTCGATGATGCGCACGCCGTGACCGAGCCGGTCGGCGCCGCACCACTGGAGGGCCTGCCAGATGGACGGCAGCCCGAACGCCTCGCCGGCGTGGATAGTGAAGTGGTTGTTCTCCCGCTTCAGGTACTCGAAGGCGTCCAGGTGCCGGGTGGGCGGGTACCCCGCCTCGGCGCCCGCGATGTCGAAGCCGACGACGCCCAGATCCCGGTAGCGGTTGGCGAGTTCGGCGATCTCCAGGGCCCGGGCGGCGTGCCGCATGGCGGTGAGCAGGGCGCCGACACGGATGCGGCGCCCGTTCTCCCTCGCCCGCCGCTCCCCCTCCCGGAAGCCCTCGTTGACCGCCTCGACGACCTCCTCCAGGGTCAGCCCGCCCTCCAGGTGCTGCTCGGGGGCGTACCGGACCTCGGCGTAGACGACCCCGTCCTCGGCGAGGTCCTCGGCGCACTCGGCGGCGACGCGGACCAGCGCCTCGCGGGTCTGCATGACGCCGACGGTGTGCGAGAACGTCTCCAGGTACCGCTCCAGGGAACCGGAGTCGGCCGCCTCCCGGAACCACAGGCCGAGCTTGTCGGCGTCGGTCTCCGGCAGCCGGTCGTAGCCGTTCTCCCGGGCCAGGTCGACGACGGTGCCGGGGCGCAGCCCGCCGTCCAGGTGGTCGTGCAGCAGAACCTTGGGCGCCCGGCGGATCTGATCCGCCGTCGGCGTGTTCGCGATGCTCTGGCTGGTCATCTCGGCACTGTAACCCCTACGCGCGTAGATCACCGGTGTACGAATCCGTCGATACGTAACGGTGACCGCACGGACGGGGCGGGTTCGGCCCGGGTTCTGAGAACGTTCTGTCATGGCACAGCAAGCGACGCCGGTGCGCAGGGCCCGGCTGGGCAAGGCCCTCGGTCCCGAGCCGACGGCGGTGAGCGGTGTGGTGCTCCTGCTGCCGACCGGTGACGAGGTCTCCACCCGCAGGCCGTCCCCGATGATGGCGGCCGCCTCCGTCCGCTCCCTGGGGCGCCGGCTCGGCCGCACGGGCCGCGCCGACGGCCTCGTCGTCCATGTCGTCCACTACCGCTACCGGGGCTGGAACGGCGGCCGTGCCCATCTCGCCGAGGACGCGGCCTGGGCCGCCGACGAGGCCGTACGGCGCTACGGGGACGTCCCCGTGTGCCTCGCCGGACTCGGGATGGGCGGCCGGGCCGCGCTGCGCGCCGGCGGGCACGACGCCGTCAACTCCGTCGTCGCACTGGCCCCTTGGCTGCCCCCGGAGGGTGGCGCGGAGGCACCCGAACCGGTGAAGCACCTCGCGGGCCGGCGCGTGCTCATCGTGCACGGCACCCATGACGCGCGGACCGACCCGGAGTTGTCCTTCCGGCTGGCCGCACGGGCCAAGAAGGCCAACCGGGACGTGTGCCGGTTCGAAGTGCACGCCGACGGCCACGGGTTGAGCCAGTACCGGGACGAAGTGCTCGCCCTCGCCGAGAACTTCGTGGGCGGCGTGCTGTTCGGCCGCCCCTTCTCCCGTCCGGTCCAGGACGCCCTCGCGGCACCGCCGCCGCTGGGCCTGCGCATGCCGCTGGCCGCCGGGTTCGGCACCTCCCTGCGTCGCTGAGGCACCGCCCGGCCTCCCGCCGCGTTCCGGCGTCCTCAGTGCGGCAGCAGCGCGCCCCGGCGGGAGAGCAGGAACTTCTTGAAGGCGGCGACCGGAGGCGTGTCCGGGCGGCCCGCCAGCCAGGCCACGCCGATCTCGCGGGCCGCCCTGGGGGACGTGACGGTCAGTTCCACCACCCCCGGGCGGGGCACCGCCGGCGGGGGCAGCAGCGCCACGCCGAGGCCGGCCGCGACCAGGCCGCGCAGCGTCTCCGCCTCCTCGCCCTCGAAGGCCACCCGGGGCCGGAACCCGGCCCGGCCGCACAGGTCGTCGGTGATGCGGCGCAGGCCGTAGCCGGGTTCCAGGGTCACGAAGGCCTCGTCGGCGGCCTCCGCGAGCCGGATGCGGCGGCGTCCGGCCAGCCGGTGGTCGGCCGGCACGACCAGCCGCAGCTTCTGCTCGTCCAGGCGGCGGGCGACGAGGTCGGGGGCGTCCGGCACCGGGGAGGTCAGGCACAGGTCGAGGTCGCCCGCGCGCAGGCGTTCGAGCATGGCCTCGCCGTAGTTCTGGACCAGCGCGAAGCGGATGCGCGGGTGGTCGGCGCGGAAGGCGTGCAGGAGGCCGGGCACGGTCTCCGCCCCCATGGTGTGCAGGAAGCCGAAGGCGACCTTGCCGGTGGCCGGGTCGGCGTCGGCGCGGACCTCCTCCGCGGCCCGCCCGACCTCGGCGAGGGCGCGTTCGACGGAGGCGAGGAAGGTGCGGCCGGCCGGGGTGAGGGAGAGGGTGCGGCCGTGGCGCGCGAACAGGTCGACGCCGAGGTCCTGTTCGAGCCGGACCATCGCCCGCGACAGGGTGGACTGCGGCACCTGCATCTCCTGCGCGGCCCGAGTGACGTGCTCGGTCCGGGCGACGCCCGCGAAGTACGCGAGACGGGGCGCGAGCGACATCACCATGTCTTCTGTGTCACCGGACTGTGACAGGCGACCCTCTGACCTCTGCTGATGCACCATGGGAACGATTATGACGATTCCATGCATTGGACGGATCAGCGGGGGCCTCCGTACGTTCGAGGCATGTCTCCCGCCAGTACCGGGGCGTCCACCCTGGTGGACGCCGGTCCGAACGTTCCCTCCTCCCCGCCTCCCGCCGAGTCCCGGATGTCCCCGGGCGGCCCCGGCTACCGCCGGATGAGCCTCGCGCTGTTCCTCGCGGGGGTGGCGACCTTCGCGCTGCTGTACTCGACCCAGGCCCTGCTGCCGCTGATCTCCGGCGACTTCGGGGTGAGCGCGGGCGACGCGAGCTGGACGGTGGCGGCGGCGACCGGCGGGCTGGCGGTGTTCGTCCTGCCGATGAGCGCCCTCTCCGAGCGCTACGGCCGGCGGACGGTCATGACCGCTTCCCTGGCCGTGGCGGTCACCCTCGGCGTGCTGGTCCCCTTCGCCCCCTCCCTCGGGGTCCTGGTGGCGCTGCGGGCGCTCCAGGGGGCCGCACTGGCCGGCCTGCCCGCCTCCGCTACCGCGTACCTCGCGGAGGAGGTCACGCCCCGGGCCCTGGTCACCGCGATCGGGCTGTTCGTCGCGGGCAACAGCGTCGGCGGCATGAGCGGCCGGGTCCTCACCGGCTGGGTGGCGCAGGAGTGGGGCTGGCGGGTCGCCGTCGCCGTCGTCGGGGTGCTCGCGGTGGGCTGCGCGGTGGCCTTCCGGCTGCTGCTGCCCGCGCCGCGGCACTTCCGCCCCGGCTCCCTGCGCCCCGGCGTGCTGGTGCGCACGGTCCGGGGCCACCTCGCTGACCCGCTGCTGCGGCGGCTGTACGCGATCGGCGCGCTGTTCATGACGGTGTTCGGCGGTGTCTACACCGTGATCGGCTACCGCCTGACGGAGGCACCGTTCTCCCTCCCGCAGGGCATCGTCGGCTCGATCTTCCTGGTCTACCTGGTGGGCACGGTGTCGGCGTCGGCGGCGGGCCGCCTGGTGAGCCGGCTCGGCCGCCGGGGCGCCCTGTACGCCGGCGGCGCGACGACCGCGGCCGGGCTGCTGCTGTCCCTGGCGGACTCGCTCGCCCTGGTCCTGCTCGGCCTGGTGCTGATCACCGCGGGCTTCTTCGCCGGGCACGCGGTGGCGTCCTCCGCGGTCGGCAGGACCGCGACCCACGGCCGGGCGCAGGCGTCGGCGCTCTACCAGTCCGCCTACTACGTCGGCTCCAGCGTCGGCAGCACGGTGGGGGCGCTCGCCTTCCACAGCACCGGCTGGGCGGGGACGGTGGGCGTCGGACTCGTCGCGGTGGCCGGCGTCGGGGCGATCACCCTGCTGGGCACGCGGGCGGCCCGGGTGGAGCGCCGGGTGGCCGCGGCGGCCTGACCCGGACGCCGGCCCCTCCGGGGATCCTCCCCGCCCCTCCTCGTCGCTGCCCGGTCCCGCCCCTCGTGCGGCGCGATCACGCTCCGACCTGCGGGTCTCCCCGCTCGCCGGGCCGTTGTCAGTGGGCTGCGGTAGCTTCCGAAGTGCTGGATGCGACGACGCACCACGGACAGGCCACAGGGGCGGGTGGACGATGACGAACGGCACGGCGACGACGACGGACCTGGACAGCAGGCTGGAGGCCCACCGGGTCGAACTGACCGGGTACTGCTACCGGATGCTCGGTTCGTCCTTCGAGGCGGAGGACGCCGTGCAGGACACGATGGTCCGGGCCTGGCGCAGCTTCGACAAGTTCGAGGGGCGTTCCAGCCTGCGCTCCTGGCTGTACCGCATCGCGACCAACGTCTGCTTGGACATGCTCACGGCGGGCAACAAGCGGGCCCGCCCGATGGACCTCACCGAGTCGACGCCGCTCGCCCAGGCCGCCCTGTCACCGCGCCCGGACCACACCTGGCTGGAGCCGGTCCCCGACGCCCGGGTGCTGCCCACCGTGGAGGACCCGGCGGAGGCGGCCGTCGCCAAGGAGTCGGTGCGGCTGGCCTTCATGGCCGCGCTCCAGCAACTGCCACCGAAGCAGCGCGCGGTGCTGATCCTGCGGGAGGTGCTGGCGTGGCGGGCGAGCGAGGTCGCCGAACTGCTCGGCACCTCGGTCGCCTCGGTGAACAGCGCGCTGCAGCGGGCGCGGGCCACGCTCGCCGAGCGGCGGCAGCCGGGCGAGGACGCGGCCGTCTCGGACCCGCTCGACGAGGAGCAGCAGAGGCTGCTGGACCGGTACATGGCCGCGTTCGAGGGGTACGACATGACGGCCCTGACCGCGCTGCTGCACGAGGACGCCATCATGACGATGCCGCCGTTCGACCTGTGGCTGACCGGCGCGGAGGACATCACGGGCTTCATGACCACGATGGGTGCCGCCTGCGCCCACTCCCGCCTGCTTCCGGTCCAGGTCAACGGCCTGCCCGGGTTCGCGCAGTACAAGCCCGACCCGGAGTCCGGCGGTCACACGCCCTGGGCGGTGCAGGTCCTGGAGATCTCAGACGGGCGGATCACCGGGTTCCACTGTTTCCTCGACACCCAGCGGTGGTTCCCGCTGTTCGGGCTGCCCCTCCACCTCGAAGGAGAGACCGACCAGGTCGAGCAGCACGCATAGGGCGGGATCGGGGTCACGCAACCGGATCCCCCCACCGGCCCGGCGGGCGAGCAGCTGCAGACGCGCGAGCAGGTTCACCGCCGCGAGACCGGGCGGCCCCAGCCCGGCCACGTCGCACACGACCACCCGGCAGCCGCCGCCTCCACCGTCCAGCAGAGCCCCCAGCGCGGCGCAGGGCTCCCGCACCCCGTCCCGGGTGACGGGGCCCTGCAGCACGAGTACGGGCGGTGTCATGGCATCCACGACCGGTAGACCCGGCGGGCGGGCGGAACTCATCGGGGCCCGGCCACGGTCCGGGGCAGGGACCTCCGACCGGGCGAGGAAGTGAGCGGGAGACCGGCGTGGGCGGCGCGCGCACCGCGGGCGCGCTTCCGGCGCGGGCCCGCCGGACGACCAACGAGGCGGAGCCGCTCGGGCGCGGGCCTCCGCAGCGCGCCACGAGGATCACATTGACCCCGGCGCGCCCGCCCCCGGAGGGTTGGCTGTATGTGCCACAGACCCCCTCCGCCCGTCGCGCCCGGTGCCGTGCTCCACCGTCAGGGGCCGCCGTGCAGGGGGTGCTGAGCGGCTTCGCGGTGATCGCGGTCGTCATCGGCGCCGGCTACCTCATCGGCCGGCGGGGCTACCTCGGACCGCACGGCAGTGAGGTCCTGACCCGGCTCGCCTTCCGGGTGGCGTCACCGGCGCTGCTGTTCACGATCCTCGCCGACGCCGACCTATCCGTCGTCTTCTCCAGCCGCCTCCTGGTCACGGCGCTGAGCGCGGTGGGCGTGGCGGGCGTCTTCGTGGCGGTGGGGGTGGCCCGCCGCTGGGGCACGGCCCGCACCACCATCGGCGCCCTGTGCTCCGGTTACGTCAACGCCGGCAACCTCGGCATCCCGATCGCCGTGTACGTCCTCGGCGACGCCTCGCTGGTGGCACCGGTCCTGCTGTTCCAGCTCGTCGGCGTCACCCCGGTCGCGCTGACCGTGCTCGACCTGGCCACCTCCGACGGCGCCCGGCAGTCCCTGGCACGCCGGCTGCTCACCCCGCTGCGCAATCCGGTCGCGGTGGGCTCCCTGGCGGGCGTGGCGGTGTCCGCGGGCGGGCTGGAGATCCCCGGCCCGGTGCTGGACCCCCTCACCCTCATCGGCAACATGGCCGTCCCGGCGGTCCTCCTCGCCTTCGGCATCTCCCTGCGCGGCAGCACCCCGCCCCTGCGCAACGGCGAGCGCGGCGCGGTGCTGCTCGCCGTGGCCCTGAAGTCCTTCGTCCAGCCCGCGGTCGCCTGGGTCCTGGCGGCCGGCGTCTTCGGTCTGCGCGGCCCCCTCCTCCTCGACGTGGTCGTCACCTCGGCGCTCCCCGCCGCCCAGAACCTGTTCACCTACGCCAGCAGCTACCGCGCGGGCGAGACCCTGGCCCGGGAGGCCATCCTGGTGTCGACGGTGCTGTCGGTCCCGGTGCTGGTGGTCGTGGCGGCGCTGCTGGGGTGAGCGTGCGGGCCCAGAGGACGCCGCAGACACCGGAGTGCGGGGGTCTTCCGTTGCCCGCCCCGGGGACGTCCTGCCGTGGCCGGCTCAGCGTGGCCGGAGTGGGGGTGGCAGCTCGCCGCCGTGCACGATGTGCAGGCGGGAGACGGCCCGGGTCAGCGCCACGTAAAGGCGGTTGGTACCGCGGGGCCCTGCCCCCGCGACGGCCGACGGCTCGACGAGCACCACGTGGTCGTACTCCAGCCCCTTGACGGTCGAGGCCGGGACCACGGTGAGCCGGGCTCCCCCGCTGTCCGGGCCCGACACGGCGAACCCGGCCGCCTCCAGAGCGCGGTGGAGGGCAGGAGCCGTGGCGTCGTCGGCGATCACACCGACGGACCCCTCGTGCTCCATCGCGCTGCTCACGGCCGCGACGGTCGAGGCGACCGGGTCGGCGACCGCCTCGATCCTCACCTCCCCGTCGCGCCGCAGGGACCGGACGGGCGGCAAGTGTGGGTTCAGCTGTGGCAGGAGACGGTTGGCGAGTTCGGCCACGGCGGCCGGGACCCGGAAGCCGGTGGTGAGCGGGGTGACGACGGCGTCCGGCTTCCCCAGGTGGGCGAGGAACTGCGTCCAGTCGCGCGCGGCCCACGGCGTGGTGCCCTGTGCGAGGTCACCGAGGACGGTGACGGTGCCGAAGGACGCCCGGCGTGCGATGGCACGGCACTGCATGGGAGAGAGGTCCTGCGCCTCGTCGACCACGATGTGCGCGTACCCGGCGGGGCGTTCGATCAGGCCGGCGAGTTCGTCCAGGAGGACGAGGTCCGCCGCCGACCAGCGGGCCGACCGGGCCGGGCGCGGCGGCCCTTCCCGGGTGAGGACCTGCTGCTCGTGCGGTGCCAGAAGCCCCTCGGCAGCGGTGGCGAGCACGTCGGGCCGGCCGAACAGGTCGGCCAGGACCTCTTCCGGCCGGACGGCGGGCCAGACGGTGTCGAGCAGGGCCGTGACCGGCCGTGACCGGGCCACCTTGCCGGCCCACGTGCGGGAGCGCGGGCCGCCACGCCGCTCGGCCTGTCGCCGGACGGCCCGGACGAGGCGGTCACGGACGCGCTCGCGGCCCACCGCGTACCGCGGCTCCTCAGCGCGCACGTCATGGACGATGGCCCGCAGCTCGTCGGCCGGGACCCGCCAGCGGTAGGAGCCGTCCGGGAGGACCAGCGGCTGGGCCGCCCGTGCGTTCACCCGCGCGTAGAGGGCCCGGCGCAGGACCTGCGCCATGCGGGGGTCGTGCTTGAGGAGCGCCGCGGCCTCCCCGTCCCGTGCCGTGACCGGGTGCCGGGCGATCTCCTCGTCGAGGGTGGCCTGCCGCACCCCGGTCTCGCCGAGCGCGGGCAGCACGGCGGAGATGTAGGACAGAAAGGCCCGGTTGGGCCCGAGGACCAGCATGCCCCGGCGCTGGATGCGCTCCGGGTACGTGTACAGGAGGTAGGCGGCGCGGTGCAGTCCGACAGCGGTCTTGCCCGTGCCCGGAGCCCCCTGGACGCACAGGGAGGTGGACAGGTCCGCCCGCACCAGGTCGTCCTGTTCCGGCTGGATGGTCGCGGCGATGTCCCGCATGGGGCCGACGCGCGGGCGCTCGATCTCACCGGCGACGATGTCGCTCTCCGCCGCCTCGCCCTCGGCGAGGTGCTCGTCCTCCAGCCCGGTCAGGTCGCCCGCATCGCCGCGGCTCCCGGGCGACCAGCCGAAGCGACGCCGGACGGCGACCCCTCGGGGGTCACGGGTGCTCGCCTGGTAGAAGGCGCGTGCCACCGGCGCGCGCCAGTCGACCACCAGGGGCGGTGCGGACGGATCGTGCGCCACCCGGAGCCGCCCGATGTGGTACGTCTGCGCGGCGTGGTCCCCGGCCGCCGCGGCGTCCTCGGCGAAGTCCAGCCGGCCGAAGAACAGTGGCCCCCGGGGAAGTTCGCGGAGTTCCTTCGCCCGGCTGCGGAGCCGGTGACCGAGCACTTCGGCGTCGGCACCGGACGCGGAGGTGTCCTCCCCGGTCACCACATGACGCTGCGCGCCCTCGGACATCGCCTCCAGGGCGGTTCGGCAGGTGTCGTGGTAGGCGCGTTCCCGGGACAGGGCGTCGTCGAGTACGGAGTCGGAGCGTGTCATCCCCCGAGAATAATGTAACTGAGTAACTTTTTTTACTCGGTTACATCCTGTGGGCGGGCCAGATGCGGCAGACCTGCTTCGAGCTGGGAATGTGCCAGCTCGGCCACCGCCACGGCCTCGGGATACAGCGCGTCCGCACCACGGCCCGTGGTGACGCCGCGCCAGTTCTCCTGCGCGAGGACGCGCCGGACCGCCACGATCTGACCGGCGGCCAGCCGCGCCCGGACGCCCCCTCCATACTCCCCGTCGATCACCTCGGCGAGGGCCTCCTCGTCCCGCTCGACGTGGGTGTGCAGGCGCGCCACCAGGGACGGCGTCCCGTACAGCAACCGGTGGAAGGCGAGCACGTCCGGGTCGTCGTTCAGGCCGGTGACCGGGTCGCGCCGGGCGAGCCCGGCCAGGAAGTGGCGCCGCAGGGCCTCCAGCGGAGACTGCCCGGCCGGGCGCCCCGCGACCACCCGGCCGGCCTCCCCCACGTGGTCGGCGAGCCGGTGCAGGACGAGGTCCTCCTTGGCCGGGAAGTACCGGAAGAGCGTCGGCTTGGAGACGTCGACCGCGGCCGCGACATCGGCGACGGTCACCTGCTCGTACCCGCGGTCCAGGAAGAGGCCGATGGCCGTGTCCGACAGCCGTCGGTACATCTGCTGTTTCTTGCGCTCGCGCAGCCCGCCCTCGTCGCCCATGCCCCGAAGCGTACGCAGCCTCCGGCGGTCCCCCGTTCCCCCGGTCCGCCTCCCGGCCTGGGTCACGGCCGCGTCCCGCCGGCGCACTCAGGGGGCGGGGAACTCCGCGGTGTCGATCACGAGGTCGAAGGGGGCGGGGAGCTTCAGCGGCTCACCGAACTTCGCCGTGAGCAGGGGCCGGTAGACGTCACCCTTGGGGTCGCCGTAGAGGGTCGCGGCCGGGCCGTCGGGGGCCCAGCGGTCGACCAGGAGGAACAGCGGGATGCCCGCGGCGGCGTAGGCGGCGGGCTTGCTGACACGGTCGTGGCGGGCGTTGGACTTGGAGGTGACTTCGACGACCAACTCTGCGAGCGCGGCAGGGATGTGGGACTCGAGATCGGTGTGATCCCGTACCGGGGCGACCACGAGATCCGGGATGAACATGCCCAACCGGGACGGCACGGCGATGGCCTGCGTCTGGAAAATCTCCCAGTCCTCGGGGATCACGGAGTACAGACGGCGCTGAATGCGGGCCGCGATCAGATTGTGACTGTACGCGGGAGCAGGTGACACGGTGACGATCCCCTCGATGATCTCCACCCTGCTGCCCTCGGGCCATTCCATCTCCTCCCAGAACCGGACGAGGTCGTCCCAGCTCTGCTCGGGGTCCTGGCTCACGGTGAGTGCGCTCATGGCGGTCTCCTTCGGTGCGTCACCGAGTACAGCATGCCGAAACGGGACCGGTGGGGTCCACCGGTCCCGTTCACCCGATCGGGGAAACCGCAGGTCAGGCGATACGTTCCAGCACCACGGGGGTGGGCGTGAAGGCCGTGCCGGGGGCGGCGATGTCGTAGGAGCCGTCGAGTGCCGTGAGGGCGTAGTCGAAGCGGTCGGGGGTGTCGGTGTGGAGGGTGAGGAGAGGCTGGCCCTCGGTCACCTCGTCGCCGGGGCGGGCGTGGAGTTCGACGCCGGCGCCGGCCTGCACCGGGTCCTCCTTGCGGGCGCGGCCCGCGCCGAGGCGCCAGGCGGCGACGCCGATGTCGTAGGCGTCGAGGCGGGTCAGGACGCCGGAGGACGGGGCCTTGACGACGTGCTGCTCGCGGGCGACGGGGAGTTCGGCGTCCGGGTCGCCGCCCTGGGCGGTGATCATGCGGCGCCAGACGTCCATGGCGGAGCCGTCGGCCAGGGCCTTCGCCGGGTCGGCGTCCTTGAGGCCGGCCGCGTCGAGCATCTCGCGAGCCAGGGCGAGGGTCAGCTCGACGACGTCGGCGGGGCCGCCGCCGGCGAGGACCTCGACGGACTCGCGGACCTCCAGCGCGTTGCCGGCGGTCAAGCCGAGGGGGGTGGACATGTCGGTGAGCAGGGCGACCGTCCTCACCCCGGCGTCGGTGCCGAGGCTGACCATGGTGCGGGCGAGTTCGCGGGCGTCGTCGAGGGTCTTCATGAAGGCGCCGGTGCCGACCTTGACGTCCAGGACCAGGGAGCCGGTGCCCTCGGCGATCTTCTTGGACATGATGGAGGAGGCGATCAGCGGGATGGCCTCGACGGTGCCGGTGACGTCGCGCAGCGCGTAGAGCTTCTTGTCGGCGGGGGCCAGGCCGTCGCCCGCCGCGCAGATGACGGCGCCGGTGGTGTCCAGGACGTCCAGCATCTCCTCGTTGGAGAGCAGGGCGCGCCAGCCGGGGATGGCCTCCAGCTTGTCGAGGGTGCCGCCGGTGTGGCCGAGGCCGCGGCCGGAGAGCTGGGGGACGGCCGCGCCGCAGGCAGCGACCAGGGGGGCCAGCGGGAGGGTGATCTTGTCGCCGACGCCGCCGGTGGAGTGCTTGTCGGCGGTGGGGCGGGACAGCGAGGAGAAGTCCATGCGCTCGCCGGAGGCGATCATCGCCGCCGTCCAGCGGGAGATCTCGCGCCGGTTCATGCCGTTGAGGAGGATCGCCATGGCGAGCGCCGACATCTGCTCGTCGGCCACCTCCCCGCGGGTGTAGGCGTCGATGACCCAGTCGATCTGCTCGTCGGTGAGTTCGGCGCGGTCCCGCTTGGTGCGGATGACGGAGATGGCGTCCATGGCCATGCTGGCGTTCCTTCCGGGGTGCGAAGGGTGCGGCCCCCTCCGGGCGACGGTACCGGCCGTCGTCCGAGGGGGCCGCTGGGCGTTACTTGGTGAGGTGCTGCGGGCCGAAGGGCTGGGGCAGCATCTCCGAGAGCGGCCGGATGCCCGCCGGGGTCTCCAGCAGCAGGTCCGGGCCGCCGAACTCGTACAGCAGCTGCCGGCAGCGGCCGCACGGGACGAGGATCTCGCCCCGGCCGTCCACGCACGTGAAGTGCGTGAGCCGGCCGCCTCCGGTGCGCTGCAGCTCGGAGACCAGTCCGCACTCGGCGCACAGGCCGAGTCCGTAGCTGGCGTTCTCCACGTTGCAGCCGGAGACGGTGCGCCCGTCGTCGACCAGGGCGGCCACGCCGACCGGGTAGCCCGAGTAGGGGACGTACGCGTGGGTCATGGCCTCGCGGGCGAGGGCCCGCAGCGCCTCCCAGTCGGGCTCCGCCGCCGGGGTCACTTGCCTTGTCCCTTCCGGTACGCCATGCCGTTCGCCCTTGGCATGCGCAGCCGTTGGGCGGACAGGGCGAGGACGACGAGGGTGATGACGTACGGCGTGGCGGCGACGACCTGGTTGGGGACCTCGTTGGTGCCGGCGTACCAGGCGTAGACGAGGGCGCCGATGACCAGGGTGATCGCCGCGTGGACGTACTTCTTGCGGATCGCCAGCCAGATCGCGCCGATGACCAGCAGCAGCGCGCCGAGCAGCAGCAGGGCGTGCACGTTGGCGGAGCCGCCGCGCAGGTTGAGGCTGTCGGTGTAGCCGAAGAGGCCGGCGCCGATGGCGAGGCCGCCCGGCATCCAGTTGCCGAAGATCATCGCGGCGAGGCCGATGTAGCCGCGTCCGCTGGTCTGGCCCTCCAGGTAGAAGGGGTTGGCGACGATGGACAGGAAGACACCGCCGAGGCCGGCCAGGGCACCGGAGATGATCACGGCCAGGTACTTGTACTTGTAGACGTTGACGCCGAGGGACTCCGCCGCGATCGGGTTCTCACCGCAGGAGCGCAGGCGCAGGCCGAACGGGGTGCGCCACAGGACGTACCAGGTGGCCGGGACGAGCGCGACGGCGATCAGGGTCAGCCAGGACACGTTGGTGACCAGGCCGCCGAGCAGTCCCGCGATGTCCGAGACGAAGAACCAGCCCTTGGCGTTGAGGTCCCGCAGGGCGTCGGAGAGCCCCGGCACCGTGAAGCTGCCGAGCGACTCGACCGCCGGGGACTGCTTCGCGGAGCCGCCCTGGTGGCCCTCGAAGGCCAGCGGGGCGAGGTAGCGGGTGGCGCCGAGGGCGAGGATGTTGATCGCCACGCCGGAGACGATGTGGTTGACCTTGAAGGTGACGGTGACGACGGCGTGCAGCAGGCCGCCGAGCGCGCCGCCGATGAGGCCGACGAGGACGCCGGTCCACGGGCCCCACTGGAATCCGGCCCAGGCGCCGAACCAGGTGCCGAGGATCATCATGCCCTCGAGGCCGATGTTGATGACGCCCGCGCGCTCCGCCCACAGGCCGCCGAGACCGGCGAGGCCGATCGGGACGGCGAGCTGGAGGGCGGTGGACATCTGGCTGACGTTGGTGATGCCGTTGGCGCCGGTGATCAGGCGGACGATCGAGGTCAGCGCCAGGGCCCCGGCGATGACCAGGAGCAGCACCGGCAGCGACAGGCGGCGGCCGGTCGGCGCGTTGTGCTCCAGCGACGGCTGGTTGACGTCGGTCGCTGTGGTCGGAGCAGTCATCGGCCGGCCACCTCCTTCGTGTTGTTGTCGGCGCCCAGGACGTGTCCCGCGGCGAGCTCCGCGCCGACCCGGCGCTGCTGGCGGCGCAGGCCCCACTCGCGGACGGCCTCGTAGGAGACGACGACCGAGAGGACGATGAGGCCCTGCATGATGACCGCGATCTCCTTGTCGTAGCCGTGGAAGTCCAGCTCGGGGGACGCCTTGTCGAGCCAGGCCCACAGCACGGCGGCGAAGGCGATGCCGACCGGGCTGTTGCGGCCGAGCAGGGCGATGCCGATGCCGAGGAAGCCGATGCCGGTGGGGAAGTTGAGGCTGTAGGTGTGGGTGTCGCCGAGCAGGATCGGCAGACCGGCGAGTCCGGCGACGGCACCGGAGAGCAGCATGGCGGTGAGGACCATGCGCTTGGGGTTGACGCCGCTGGCCGCGGCGGCGGACTCGGAGGCGCCGGAGGCACGCAGGTCGAAGCCGAACCGGGTGCGGTTGAGGACGATCCAGTAGCCGATGCCGAGGATCACGGCGAGGAGGACCAGGCCGTAGATCTCGCCCGCGTCGCCCATGTCGAGGCCCGGGACCCAGCCGGACTCGTTCATCTCGCCGGTGGTGTTGTTGTTGCCGACCTTGACGCCGAAGACGCTGGGCAGCCAGAGGTAGCCGATGACGGCGGTGGCGGTGGCGTTGAGCATGATCGTGGCGACGACCTCGCTGACCCCGCGGGTGACCTTCAGGACGCCGGCGATGCCGGACCAGAAGGCTCCGGTGAACACGGCGGTCAGGAGGAGCAGGGGGATCTGCAGGGCGGCCGGCAGGTCGGCGTGGGCGCCGACGATGGCGGCCATCATGGCGGCGAGCTGGTACTGGCCGTCGACGCCGATGTTGAACAGGTTCATCCGGAAGCCGATGGCCACCGCCAGGGCGGCGATGTAGTACATCGACGCCTGGTTGATGATCAGGACCTGGATGTCCGAGTAGGTCGCCTGCTGGAACATCAGGGCGAACGGCTCGGTGGGGTTCTTGCCGGAGGCGAGCAGCACGATCGCGCTCAGCACGAAGGCCACGGCCAGCGCGATGACCGGTCCGGCCACCGCGAGGAGTACGCGCTCCTTGTCGAACTTCTTCATCAGCGGGCCTCGTCTTCCGGAGACTCGGGGGCGTCGGCCGAGGTCTCGGGGGTGTCTGCGTGTTCGAGGTGGCCGGTGGCGGCACCGGTCATGGCGGTGCCGAGTTCCTCCGGGGTGACGGTCGCGGGGTCGGCGTCCGCGACCAGCCTGCCGTCGTAGATCACCCGGAGCGTGTCGGACAGGCCGATCAGCTCGTCGAGGTCGGCCGAGATCAGCAGGACGGCCAGTCCCTCGCGGCGGGCCTCGCGGATGTGGTCCCAGATGGCGGCCTGCGCGCCGACGTCCACACCGCGGGTGGGGTGGGCGGCGATCAGGAAGCGCGGCTTGTGGCTCATCTCGCGGCCGACGATCAGCTTCTGCTGGTTGCCGCCGGACAGGGAGGCCGCGGTGACGTCGATGCCCGGGGTGCGGACGTCGTACGTCGTCACGATGCGGCGGGTGTCCTCCTGCGCGGCCTTGGGGTCCAGCCAGATGCCCTTGGCGTTGGGCTTCTCGGTGACGTGGCCGAGGATGCGGTTCTCCCAGAGGGGCGCCTCCAGGAGCAGGCCGTGGCGGTGGCGGTCCTCGGGGATGTAGCCGATGCCCTCCTCGCGCCGCTTCCGGGTGCTCCAGGCGGTCATGTCCTCGTCGGCGAGCCGGATGACGCCGGAGTCGGCGGCCCGCAGGCCGATCAGCGCGTCGACGAGTTCGGTCTGGCCGTTGCCCTCCACGCCGGCGATGCCCAGGATCTCGCCCTCGTGGATGGTGAAGGTGATGTCGTCGAGCAGGGCCTTGCCGCCCGGGGCGGTCAGGCGGAGCTTGTCGACGGTGATGACGGGACGGTCGGTGACCGTCGACTCGCCCTTCTCCGGGCTGGGCAGCTCGCTGCCGACCATCATCTCGGCGAGCTGCTTGGAGGTGGTCTCGGCGGGCACCGCGGTGCCGACGGTGGTACCGCGGCGGATGACGGTGATCTCGTCGGCGACGGAGAGGACCTCGCCCAGCTTGTGGGAGATGAAGATGACCGACAGGCCCTCGGACTTCAGCTCGCGGAGGTTGTCGAAGAGGGCGTCCACCTCCTGCGGGACCAGGACGGCGGTGGGCTCGTCGAGGATCAGGGTGGTCGCGCCGCGGTAGAGGACCTTGAGGATCTCCACGCGCTGGCGGGCGGCGACGCCGAGTTCCTCGACCAGGACGTCGGGGCGCACGTCGAGGCCGTAGCGCTCGGAGAGCTCCTTGATCTTGCGACGGGCCCGGGCGCCGATGCCGTACAGCTTCTCGCTGCCGAGCACGACGTTCTCGAGGACGGTGAGGTTGTCGGCGAGCATGAAGTGCTGGTGCACCATGCCGATGCCGCGCGCGATGGCGTCGGCGGGTGAGCCGAAGGTGACCTGCTCGCCGTCGACGGCGATGGTGCCCTCGTCCGGCTTCTGCATGCCGTAGAGGATCTTCATCAGGGTCGACTTGCCGGCGCCGTTCTCGCCCACCAGGGCATGCACGGTGCCCTTGTGGACAGTCAGGTGGATGTCGTGGTTGGCCACGACACCGGGGAATCGCTTGGTGATCCCGGCGAGCTCGACGGCGGTCTGACCGTTGACCGCCGCTCCGGCCGGAGGGCTGCTGGACGCTTTGATGGCGCACTCTCCTGGGGACGGGGGCCGTCTACGCGCGTAGCGCCCCTACGGCATACAAAGGGGTGGCGCACCGAACCCACGGGGTGCGGAGAGCCTGGCTCCCCGCACCCCGTGGCGCGGACGCAACCCCGGAGTCACACGCTGCTCAGGGTTCGTTCGGAGGGGGTGTCAGCTGGACTTGACCTTGATCTCGCCGCTGATGATCTTCTCCTTGGCCTTCTCGATGGCTGCCTGGAGCTCGGCGTCGTCCGCGAACTTCGGGTTGGAGTTCGACAGGCTCACCTCACCCGTCTTCAGATCGCCCTTGACGATACCGGTCACGGGCTTGCCGTCCTCGACCGACTGCGCCAGGTTGTACACCGCCTTGGCGACATCCTTCATCGCCGAGGTGAGGATCGAGTCCTTGTACTTGGCGAGGGCTTCCTGCTTGTACTGGTCGGAGTCGACACCGATCGCCCACACCTTGTTGGCGGCGGCGGCCTCGATGACACCCTGACCGGACAGACCGGCCGCCGCGTACACGACGTCGGCCTTCTTCTCGATCTGGCCCTCGGCGGCGCTCTTGCCCTTGTCGGGGCTGGAGAAGCCGCCCTCCTCCGCGGTCTGGGTCAGGAACTGCGAGATGACCTTGACCTTCGGGTCGGTGTCCTTGACACCCTGCTCGAAGCCCGCGCGGAACTTGTGGATCAGCGGGATGTCCACGCCGCCGATGAAGCCGACGACGTCCGTCTCGGTGGTCTCCGCGGCGGCGACGCCGGCCAGGTAGGACGCCTCCTCCTCGGAGAAGACCAGGTCGGCGACGTTGTCGGCCTCGACCGTGGCGTCGTCGACGATGCCGAAGGTGGTGTCCGGGAACTTCTCCGCGGCGCCCTTCACGGCGGAGGCGTACGCGTAGCCCACCCCGATGACGGGGTTGTAGCCCTGCTTGGCCAGCGAGGACAGGCGCTGCTCCTTGTCCGCGTCCGTCTCGCCGTCGGTCGGCTCGACGTCGGCGGTCTTGTAGCCGAACTCGTCCTTGGCCTTCTTCAGACCGGCGTAGGCGGCGTCGTTGAAGGACTGGTCGCCGCGGCCGCCGACGTCGTACGCGATGGCCAGGCCCTTGTCCTCCTTCGACCCGGAGGAGTCCGAGGAGGAGGACGTCGAGGTGCCGCCGCAGGCGGAGAGGGCGAGGGCCAGGGAGGCGGTCGCTGCGCCTGCGACCGTGATCCGGGAAATCCGGCGCATGATGTGGTGCTCCTGTCGTACAAAGCGCCGGACGGTATCAGCAACGGCGCTGGCTTCGCCGCAGATTAACGCGCGTAGACCTGCCTGAAAACCCCTTCTGTCCACCTTGTTATGCGCCCGTGGCCAAGCGGCCGTGCGCGCTGGTCAGGACGTTGCCGACTGCGAAGAGGAGGTGGCCCTGGGTGATGTGAGGGCGGCCACTGCGGACGCACGGAAACGGGCGGGCAGTGCGCCCCCGCCCGCAGGTGGGACGGGGGAGGCGGTGGGTCGCCCGCACAGGGGAGCAGGCGGGGCGGTGTGCCGCTCGCACGGGGGAGCGGGCCGGGCAGTGGGTCGCCCGCACGGGGGAGCAGGCGGGGCAGTGTGCCGCCCGCACGGGGGAGCAGGCGGGGCGGTGTGCCGCCCGCACACGGAAGCGGGCGGGGGCACGTGTGCCGCCCGCCCGCTTCCGTGGATGGGATCCGGTCGCCGCCGGCCCGGCGACGGGGTGCCTGCCGGACACCCCGCGCACGGCCGGCGCCGGTCCGCTACTCCGTCTTGACGGTGATCGTCCCGTCGACGATGCCCTCCTTGGCCTTGGCCACGGCATCGGTCAGGCCCGGGACCTCGGCCATCTTCGGGTTGCTGTCGGACAGGCCGACCCCGTCCACCTTGAGGTCGAAGACCTGGGTGCCGGTCAGCGGCTTGTCCTCCTCGACGGACTTGGCCAGCGCGTAGACCGCGCCGCCGACGTCCTTCAGGGCGGAGGTGAGGATGTAGTCCTTGTAGGACGCCAGGGCCTCCTGCTGGTACTGGTCGGAGTCGACGCCGATCGCCCACACCTTCGCCTTGGCGGCGGCCTCGATCACGCCCTGACCGGACAGACCGGCGGCCTGGTAGATGACGTCGGCCTTCTTCTCGATCTGGCCCTCGGCGGCGGCCTTGCCCTTGTCGGGGCTGGAGAAGCCGCCCTCCTCGGCCGTCTGCGTCAGGTACTGGGCGATGACGCGGACCTTGGGGTCGGTGGCCTTGACGCCCTGCTGGAAACCGGCCTCGAACTTGTGGATCAGGGGGATGTCCACACCGCCCACGAAGCCGACGACGTCGGTCTTGGTGGCCTTGGCGGCGGCGACACCGGCGAGGTAGGACGCCTGCTCCTCGGCGAAGACCAGGGAGGCGACGTTGTCGCCCTCGACCACGGAGTCGACGATGCCGAAGGTGGTCTTCGGGTACTTCGCGGCGACCGCCTCCATCGCCGGACCGTAGGCGAACCCGACGCCGATGACGGGGTTGTAGCCCTGCTTGGCCAGCGAGGACAGGCGCTGCTCCTTGTCCGCGTCCGTCTCGCCCTCGGTGGGCTCGACGTCGGCGGTCTTGTAGCCGAACTCCTTCTGGGCCTTCTCCAGACCCGCGTAGGCGGCGTCGTTGAAGGACTGGTCGCCCTTGCCGCCGATGTCGTAGGCGATGGCGAGACCGAGGTCCTCCTTGGTGCTGCCGCCGCTGTCGCCGTTGTCACTGCTGGTGCCGCCGCAGGCCGTGGCGGCGAGTGCGAGCGACGCGACCCCCACCGCGACGCGAGTCAGTTTCGATGTCCGACGCATCTGAAGTTCCCCATTCTCCAAAGCCCCGCAGCGGGTGCTCGGTTCGGCGCACATTAACGCGCGTAGACACTCCTGGGAACGGGGTTTGGCGGCGCCGTTATCCATTCGTGCCGCTGGCCGGTTGCGCCCCGGAGGGGCCGGGGGACCGCCGGGGCGGAAGGGGGCGGAACCGGTCAGGCGCGCATGCCTGACGGCACGGCACCACGCTGCCCCTCCCCCGTCCCAGCCGCAACCGGAACAGGCGGACGGGGGACGGCTGGGGCCCTTGAGGTGGGCGAGGCGGGAGGGACGGCACGCCCCGGGCACCGGACCACACGGGCGGTTGTCCGCGGCCCCTCCCGGACCTTGCCGCGCCCGTTCCCGCCCCGCACTTGATCTGGAGCGCGCTCCAGATCCCAGGATGCAGCGCATGGACACCAACACCGCCCGCACCACCCACCCCGACGCCCCCCGGATCGTCCTCGGGACGATGGACTTCGGCACCCGCGTCGCACAGGACGACGCCTACGCGATCCTCGACGCCTTCGTCGACGGGGGCGGCGTCTGGCTCGACACGGCGAACTGCTACTCCTTCTGGGTCGATCCGAGCGGCGTCGGGGGTGCCAGTGAACGGGTCATCGGCGCATGGCTCCGGTCCCGCCCCGGCGCGCGGGACGCCGTGCGGATCGCGACGAAGGTCCGGCAGAACCCGCTCGTCCCGCACGCCTGGCCGGAGAGCGCCGAGGGGCTTTCGGCCCCCGCCGTGCGCAAGGGGTTCGAGGCGAGCCTGGAGCGTCTCGGCGTCGACCACGTCGATCTCCTCTGGGCGCACGCCGAGGACCGTTCGGTGCCGCTGGAGGAGACCGTCGGCGCCTTCGGCGAACTGGTCACCGAGGGGACGGCTCTGCGCGTCGGGGCGGCGAACCACGCGGCCTGGCGCGTGGCGCGCGCCCGGTCACTCGCCCGGGAGCACGGCGTGGAACCGTGGACGGCCCTGCAGTTGCGCCACTCCCTCGTCCAGCCGCGCCCGCTCACTGCGCTCCCGGAGAGCGGCCACCGCCTGCTCACCGCCGAGGACCTGGACCTCGCACGGTCGGAAGGGCTCACGGTGTGGTCGTACAGCTCGCTGATGTGGGGTTCCTACGTACGCGCGGACAAGCCGCTTCCGCAGGCCTATGATCACCCCGGCACCACCCGGGTGCTCGCGGTCCTGGACGACGTGGCCGGCGAACTGGCGGCCACGAGGAACCAGGTCGTCCTCGCCTGGCTGATGCGGCTGGGCATCGACCCCATCGTCGGCGTGAGCCGGGTGGAGCAGATCGAGGAGGCGCTCGCCGCACACCGCGTGCGGCTGGGCGACGAGCACCTGGCGCGCTTCGCCGAAGCCCGGTGACGACGGTCGGACAAGGAGGTCCGTGACCACCAGCCTCACTCCCGCAGCCGCGGCCGACCGCACCGGCGTCTCCCTCGACACACTGCGCTACTACGAGCGCGAGGGGCTGATCGGACCGATCCGGCGCTCCCCCGGCGGGCACAGGGAGTACACCGAGGACGACATCTTCTGGATCGGCCTGGTCACCTGCCTGCGGGACGCCGGGCTCGGCATCGCGGACCTGCGGGCGTTCGTCGCCATCCTGCGCACCGAGCACTCGGCGCGGGACCGGGTGGCCTTCCTCCGCGCGCACCGTGAGGCCCTGGAGCAGCGGGTGGCGGCCCTGCGCCGGGCCCTGGAGGTGCTCGACGACAAGATCGCCTACTACAGCTGAGGGCCAGGCCCCCGGTGGCGAAGCCCGGCGGTGAGCCCGGCGACGCGGCCGGGGGTCGGGGCTGGGAGCCGGGACCGGGAGCCGGGAGTCGAGGTCCCGTCGGGCGAGCGCATGTCCCGGCGGGCCCCGCCCCGGGCGCCCCTCAGCGCAGCGTGTCCAGCAGGGCGGCGGCGGTGAAGAGTTCCACGCCCACGGTGATGGCGTGCTCGTCGACGTCGAAGTCGCCCTGGTGCAGGTCGCGCACCGTGCGCTCGCCCGGGGTGCGCACGCCGAGGCGGGCCATCGCACCGGGCACGTGCTGCAGGTACCAGGAGAAGTCCTCGCCGCCCAGGCTCTGTTCGGTGCCCTCGACGGACTCCGGACCGCGCCGCGCGATCATGGCGTCGCGCAGCAGTTCGGTCACCCCGGCCTCGTTGACGACCGGGGGCACGCCGCGCACGTAGGAGATCTCCGACTTGGCCCGGTGCAGGTTGGCGACCTCGTCGATGGCGGCGACCACGATGTCGGCGGCCTGCCGCCAGGTCTCCAGGTCCAGGCAGCGCACGGTGCCGGACAGCTCGGCGTGCTGCGGGATCACGTTGGGCGCGTGGCCGGACTCGACGCGGCCCCAGGTGACGGCGAGACCGCTGCGGGAGTCGACGCGCCGGCCGACCAGGGCGGGCACGTCGGTGACGACCCGCGCGGCGGCGGTGACCAGGTCGGTGGTCAGGTGCGGGCGGGCGGTGTGGCCGCCGGGGCCGTCGAGGGAGATCTCCAGCCGGTCGCACGCCGAGGTGATCGGGCCCTGGCGCAGTCCGATCCGCCCCGCGTCGACGCGCGGGTCGCAGTGCACGGCGATGATCCGGCCGACGCCGTCCAGCGCGCCGTCCGCGATGACGTCGGAGGCACCGCCCGGCAGCACCTCCTCGGCGGGCTGGAAGATCAGCCGCACCGGACGCGCCAGCAGCCCCTGCCGGTGCAGGTCGGCCAGGATCAGGCCGGCGCCCAGCACCACGGTGGTGTGCACGTCGTGCCCGCAGGCGTGCGCGCGGTCGGGCACGGTGGAGCGGTACGGGCAGTCGGCCTTCATGTCGGGGATGGGCAGGCCGTCGATGTCGGCCCGCATGGCGAGCACCGCCCGGTCCGAGCCGGGGATCTCGCCCACTCCGATGTCACAGATCAGCCCGGTCCCGCCGGAGAGCACCCGCGGCCGGAGACCGGCGCGCTCGAGCCGCTCCTTGATCGCCGCGGTGGTGCGGAACTCCTGGTGGCCGAGTTCCGGGTGCCGGTGCAGGTCGCGGCGGAACAGTACGAGCTCGGCGCGGAGCTCCTCGGACAGCGCGCCGGGAAGCACCGCTCCGCCGGCGAGTTCGATCTCGGACTCCAGTGACATCAGTGGCTTCACCCTTTGAAGAGTAGGGCGCCAGTGACCTCGACCGGTGCTCGATCAAGAAAAATCAGTCCGTTAGGGGAAGAAAAACTGGCCGCCCTACGCATGGCTGTGCGTGTGGCTGGGTAAACTTGCCGCTCTTTGACGGGAGTCCGGGCCCTCCGTACCCGTCGGGACGTGACGTCGGTCACGGTCCCGGCCGCCGTCCGAGAGTGACAGGCCACCCCTCCACCTTCCCACGGATACCACGCATCGCCGTGTCCACGCCGGTCCGCCCGTCCGGGGCCCCGTGGACCGGCCCAGTGCGGCTCACCGGGACAGGGTCCAGGACGGGGCAGGACCAGGGGCAGGACCGGGGACAGGACCAGGGGCAGAAACGCGTCCCGGGTCTGCCGGGAGCGCCTCCCGGCCGGCGGGGACAACCGTCGGCAGGAGGCCGCCGACGGCGGTGCCGTCGGCCGAGCGCCTAGACCCGTCGGGGACCTGCCGTCCTCAGACCGCCGGTGCCGGAGGCGCGGGCGGCGCGGGTGGCACCGGCGGCCCCGCGGGGGTCGCCGAGGGCGCGGTCCTGGGCCACGCGGGCGCGGCGGGCGTCGCAGGCACCGCGGGAGTCGCGGGAGCCGCAGGCGCCCCAGGGACCGCAGGCGTCGCCGGGGCTGCGGGCGTCGCCGGCAGGCGGTGGGCGCCCTGGGCGGTGCGGGTGACGCCGGACAGGAAGCCCCGGGCCCGCGGGGAGGCGCCCGCGGTGAGCCAGGCGGGGTCGATGTCGCAGACCGCGACCCGGACGTCCGTGCCCGCCAGGGCCAGCGGAAGGGTGTGCACCACGGTGGAGGGGAAGCTGAGGACGGTGCGGGCGACCGGCCCGCGGCGGGCGACCAGTTCGAGGGGCAGTTCGGGACGCACGACCTCCAGCCCCGTCTCCACGGCCAGCCGGTGGAGCTTGTCCGTGCTCTCCCGGCGGTGGGCGAAGTAGCGGGTCGCGCCGTGGGCGCGGGCGAGGTCCCCGACGGCCGCCAGGTAGGCGTCCCGGTCCACCACCCCGGTCTCCACCAGCGAGGTGCCCACCAGGTCGGCGCCCCCGGTGACGCGGGGCGGGCCGAAGCGTTGCCTGGTCCAGGCGAAGGTGTGCGGGAGGACGGTGACGCCGGGCGGGGTGGCGTCGACCGGCATGGAGGAGAACACCTCGACGGTGTGTCCGCCGCCCGGGGTGAGGCGCCGGCGGGCCGCGCCGGACACCGGGGCGAGCAGCAGGTCCCGGGGCCCCGGACGGCCGCCCTTGCGGTGCCAGCGGACCAGGCGTTCGCCCCGTGCGAGCTGGCCGACGAACTCCATGGTCGCGGTGCCGTCGTCGACGACGACCAGGGCGGGCGCCCGGGTGAGGGTCAGCAGCAGCTGGACGTAGCGGGAGAAGGGGTCGCCGAGGACGACCCGGTCGGCGCGGCGCAGGGCGGCCGTGAGGCCCCGACGGTGCGCAGCGGGGCGCCCGGGCCGCCGCGGGCCTCCTCCCAGCGGACCTCGTGGCCCTCCTCCCGGGCCAGTCCGCACATGCGGCGCAGCTGGCCGCGGGTCATCGGGTCGACGGGGGACAGCACCACCAGGGTGAGCCCGGCGCCGGGAGCGTGCGCGTGCGCCCACTCCAGCACGTTCAGCAGCTGTACCGGGCTCTCCACGAAGGCGAGCGTGCGGGGGCCGGTGCTCCCGGCGCGTGGGCTCATCGGCGGGTCACGGCGTCCGGGTCTCAGACCGTCAGCGGCTCGCCCGCCGCCGCGGCGATCTCGGCGTCGGCGACCACTCCGGGCACCCGGCGCAGCTTCTTCATCGGGCCCAGCTCGGAGTCGTAGACCTTCTTCACGCCGTCGCCGAGGGACGCCTCGATGGTGCGGATGTCGCGGACCAGGCGGCTCAGGCCCTGCGGCTCGACGGAGGCGGCCTGGTCGGAGCCCCACATGGCGCGGTCGAGGGTGATGTGACGCTCGACGAAGGCGGCGCCGAGGGCGACGGCGGCGAGCGTGGTCTGCAGGCCGGTCTCGTGGCCGGAGTAGCCGATGGGGACGTTCGGGTACTCCTGCTGGAGCGTGTTGATCACCCGCAGGTTGAGCTCCTCGGCCTTCGCCGGGTAGGTGGACGTGGCGTGGCAGAGCAGGATGTTGTCCGAGCCCAGGACCTCGACCGCGTGGCGGATCTGCTTCGGGGTGGACATCCCGGTGGACAGGATGATCGTGCGTCCGGTGGCGCGCAGTGCGCGCAGCAGTTCGTCGTCGGTGAGGGAGGCGGAGGCGACCTTGTGGGCGGGGACGTCGAACTTCTCCAGGAAGGCGACGGCCTCGGTGTCCCACGGGGAGGCGAACCAGTCGATGCCCTTCTTCCGGCAGTAGGCGTCGATCTGGCGGTACTCGTCCTCGCCGAACTCCACGCGGTGGCGGTAGTCGATGTAGGTCATCCGGCCCCAGGGGGTGTCGCGCTCGATGTCCCACTGGTCGCGCGGGGTGCAGATCTCCGGGGTGCGCTTCTGGAACTTGACGGCGTCGCAGCCGGCCTCGGCGGCGGCGTCGATCAGCTTGAACGCGTTCTCGATGTCGCCGTTGTGGTTGATGCCGATCTCGCCGGTGACGTAGACGGGGCGGCCGGGGCCGGCCTCGCGCGGACCGAGGGTGCGAATGCGGGAGTTGGTGCTCATGACCGGGGGTTTCCTTACCTGGGGAGGGAATCGAGGGAGGGGCCGAGGATCCAGCCGGCGATCTCCCGGATCGCGCCGTCGCCGCCCCGGAGGGTGGTGACGGCGCGGGCGGCGCCGCGGACGGCGTCGTGGGCGCTCGCGACCGCCACGGGCCAGCCGACGAGGGCCAGGCACGGGAGGTCGTTGACGTCGTTGCCGACGTAGAGCACGCGCTCGGGCGCGATGCCCTGTTCGTCGCACCACTGCTTGAGTGCGAGGTCCTTGCGGTCGACGCCGTGCAGCACGGGGATGCGCAGCTTGCGTGCGCGGGCGGCGACGACCGGGTTCTGTTCGGTGGACAGGATCAGCAGCTTCAGGCCGCTGTCGCGCAGGGCCGCGATGCCGAGTCCGTCGCCGCGGTGCACGGCGACGAACTCCCGTCCGCCGGAGTCGATCAGCACCCGGTCGTCGGTCTGGGTGCCGTCGAAGTCGAGGACGACCGCGTCGAGGTCGGCGGCCGTCGGCAGGGAACCGGGCCCGTCGGCGTCGAGGAGCGGCGCGAGGGCGCGGGCCCGGGCGAGGTCGTGCGGATCGTCGATCTCCAGGACGCGGGCCGGGTCGGTGCGCACGGGTTCGGTGCGGCCGAAGAAGCGGTGCCGGTGGGTGCGGAAGCCGGCCGCCTCCATGGCGTAGGCGGCGCCGGTCTCCAACAGGTCCTGCGGGCGGTCCTGGCGGCGGGGGCGGACGGCCTTGTCGTGGTTGACGCCGTGTCCGCCGCCTGACGTCCCGGCACCGGTGGCCGCGCCCCGCGCGTCCTGCCCGTCCTGGCCGTCCTGGCCGTCCACGCGGTCGCCGCCGGTCGCGCCGGTCCCGCCGGTCGCGCCGTCCCGCCAGAGGAAGCCGTGGAAGGGGGCGACGGTGACGGCCGTGTCGGCGCGGCCCTCGACGACCGCGGCGGCCACCGCGTCGACGTCGTCGGAGGTGAGGAACGGGCTGGTGCACTGCACCAGCAGGACCACGTCCACCGGGCGGCCGTGCGTGTCCTCGTGGGCGTCCAGGGCGTGCAGGACGGCCGCCTCGGAGGTGGCGGTGTCGCCGGAGAGGGCGGCGGGCCGCAGGACGACCTCCGCGCCGGCCCGCCGGGCGACGTCGGAGATGGCCGGGTCGTCGGTGGAGACGACGACGTCCGTGACGTGCCGGGCGGCCCGGCAGGCGCGCACCGCGCGCGCCACCAGGGGGACGCCGCCGACGGGGGCGAGGTTCTTCGCGGGCACTCCCTTGGAGCCGCCGCGCGCGGGGATCACGGCGAGCACCCGGCGCGCCGGGGGCGGAGAGGACATCGGATCAGCTCCTGGAGGCGGGGTCGGGGTGGCGGGCGGCGGGGTCACAGCTCCCCCATGCGGCGGATCGCGGGGGCCACCCGCTGCACGCCGTGCCGGTAGGCGCCGCGGGCGGCCCGGCGCACGATCTGCCGGACCGCGCCCGGGGCCCGGCCCGCCGCGGGGGCGCCGGGCAGCGGGGTGCCGTCGGGGGCGAGGTGGTGGCGGGCGAGGACGCCGGGCAGGTAGCCGGGCGCGGTGGCGGCCGTGTAGTAGGGGGCCAGCGGCGGAAGTCCGCCGGGGCGGTCGAGCAGGGCGCCGATGCGGGCGCGGGCGGCGTCGAAGGCGTGCTCGTACGCCCCTGCCCCGGAGGCGGTGCCCCCGGGGGCGACGCCCTGTCCCGCCACCCACCGCGGGTCGGGTTCCGGGCGGTGGCCGGCATCGAGCCGGTCCCAGGAGGTGAGGCAGCCGGAGCCGACGAAGTGGTGGTTGCCGAGCGCCTCGCGAATGCCCAGGTCGGTGAGGACGGCGGTGGGGATACGGCGGTGCAGGGACTCCAGGGCGGCCGTGGAGCTGACCGTGACGAGCAGGTCGGTGCGGTCCAGCACCTCCCCCATGTGGCCGTGGACGAGGCGGAGGTTGGCGGGGAGGTCGAGGCCCCGGGCCAGCTTCTGGTAGGGCACCTCCTCCAGGTGCGTGGTGTGCTCCCCGGGCTTGGAGCGCAGCTTCAGCAGCACCTGGCGCTCCGGGTGGCGCCGGGCGTGCCGCACCAGCCGGTCCAGCAGGTACGCGCGCTCGCGGCGGCTCTCCGGCACGGACGGCTGGGCGGCGAACACCACCGTGTACGGGTCGCGCGGGCCGGTGTACGGCTCGCCGCCCAGGAAGGGCAGGGCCACCTCGGTCACCGCGGAGGCGTCGGCGCCCACCCCCTCGTACACGGCGCGGAACCGCTCGGCGTCCCGGCGGGAGTTGGCGAGGACCAGATCGGCCCCGTGGCGCAGCAGCAGGCCGTCGGCCAGCTTCTCGTAGACGATCCCGACGTAGCCGGTGACCACCACCGGCCGGTCCGGGCGGTCCTGCCAGACCCGTCCGAGCCCGTGCAGCATCGCCTGCACTCCCCCGCCGACGAGGGCGAGGACCACCACGTCGCAGGGCTCGGCGTCCATGGCACGCAGGAACTGCGCCGCGGTGACCTCGCTCAGGCCGTCCGCCGGGACACCGACCTCGGTGAGCTGGCGGGCGGTGGGGGTCGCACGGCCGCGCAGGAGGTATCCGTCCAGGCGGATATCCGTGTCCCCGGGGGCGAGGCGGCGCGCGGTGAGGGCGCCCCATTTCCACCGGGTGTCGGAATCCGCGAGAACGGCCACTCGCAGGGAATTCGTCGCACTTGCTGGCACGTCGAAAACGCTAGGAAGCAATTCCGAGGAGCGGCCCAACCGGAATCCAACAAACGGTGAACAGCGGCCCCCCGAAAGGCGAATCGGCACGCCGGGGCCGCCGAATTCCGCCCGCTTCACGGCTTCGCCATATGCCGTTCACCGGAATTCAAGGATCAGGTCAGGACGAATGCCGGGCCGTCCTCTAACGTCGCCGACGTGCCGAAGCTCTCCGTCATCGTGCCGTTCTACAACGTGCGGCCCCATGTGCCCGATGCCCTGCGAAGTCTGCGTGCCAACGCGCGCGACGACTTCGAATTCGTCCTCGTCGACGACTGTTCGACCGACGGGACCGCGGAACTCCTCGCCGCCGCGGAACGCGACCTGCCGGGGGCCGTCCTGGTCCGGCACGAGCGGAACGGCGGGCTGGCGACGGCCCGCAACACGGGCATCGACCGGGCCCGCGGGGAGTACCTGACCTTCCTGGACGGCGACGACTGGCTCGCCCCCGGCCACTACGCCCGGCTGGTCGCCGTGATCGAGGAGCTGGGCTGCGACTTCGTGCGCACCGACCACGTGCAGTGCACGGCCCGGGCCCGCACCGTGCACCGCGTCCCGCACGGCCGCCGCAACGTGCCCGTACGCCCCCGGGACGCGATCCTGCCCGCCCACCGGACGACGTCCGTGGACTACGCCTACGCCTGGGCGGGCATCTACCACCGCCGGCTGGTGGAGCGCGGGCTGCTGCACTTCACCGACGGGCTGCGCACGGCGGAGGACCGGCCGTGGATATGGCGGCTGCACCGGGAGGCGGACTCCTTCGCCGTGACCGGTCTCCTCGGTGTCTTCTACCGGCGCGGGCTGTCCTCGTCACTGACGCAGATCGGCGACGACCGGCAGCTGGACTTCATCCGCGCGTTCGACCAGGTGGTCGAGGAGACCGCCCGGGACCCGGAGGCGGCGGCGCTGCTGCCGAAGGCGGTCCGCACCTACTGCGCCATCATCGCCCACCACCTGGGCAACCTGGACCGGTTCGAACCGCCGGTCGCCCGGCGGCTGAGGACGATGAGCGCCGCCGCGCTGCACCGCCTGCCGCAGGACGTGCTCGACGGGGCGCTCGACGCGATGGACGCCGGGCGCGCCACCCGGCTGCGCCGGCTGCGCCGCCGTCCGGTGTCCGCCGTGGAGGGTGCCGCGTGACCACCCACCTCTTCATGGCGTCCACCCTGTACGGCACCGCCACGCTCGCCGCGGCCCTCGACGCGGGCTGCTTCGGGCCCGCCGACCGGCGGATCCTGCTGGTGTCCAACAACGCGGCGACACCGGAGACGACCCCGTCCGTGGACGAGATGCCCGGCTTCGAGCGCCTGCGGTCGCGCTTCGACGACGTGGTGTCGTGGAACGCGGCCGTCTTCCCCCTCCATCCCGGCGCCTGGTCCCCGCGCCCGGACGACGAGCCCCTGTGGGAGCGGCACCTGCGGCTGGCCTGGGGCATCGGCGACGACGACGTCGCGCTCACCCTGGAGTCCCTCCAGGTCGACCCGGCGCTCGGGGTGGCCCGGATCTTCACCGACGCCCCGCTCACCGTCTACGCGGACGGCCTGATGAGCTACGGGCCCACCCGCAACAAGCTGGACCCGCTGGTCGGCACCCGGGTGGAACGGCTGCTCCACCTCGATCTGGTGCCGGGCCTGCGGCCCCTGCTGCTCACCGAGTTCGACGTGCCGGCCGAGGTGGTGCCCACCGCGGCGTTCACCGCGGTGCTGGCCGAACTGGCCGAGGCGGCCGACGTCGCCGAACCGGCCGGCTCGGCCGACCTGGCCGACCTGACCGGCGCGGCGGAAGCCCCCGTCCCGGCCGGGCGCCCCGCCGCGGCCGACCCGGCGGGGCCGGCGGCGCCCGTCCCCCCGGAGGCAGCCGATCCGGCGGGGCCCGCGCTGCTGCTCGGCCAGTACCTGTCCGCGCTGGACATCCTCACCGCCGAGGAGGAGGAGCAGCTGCACGTGCGGATGCTCCGGGGCGCGGCCGGACTGGGCCACACCCGCGCCGTGTTCAAGCCCCACCCCACGGCCCCCGCCCGCTTCACCCGCACCCTGGAGGAGGAGGCCGGGCGGCTCGGTGTCCGGCTCACGGTGGTGGACACCCCGGTGCTCGCCGAGGTGCTGTACCAGCGGCTGCGCCCCGGGCTGGTGGTGGGCTGTTTCTCCACCGCGCTGCTCACCGCGTCCGCGTTCTACGGCCTGCCCGTCGCCCGGGTCGGCACGGACACCCTGCTCCAGCGTCTGCGCCCGTACGAGAACAGCAACCGCGTCCCGGTGACCGTCGTCGACGCCCTGCTGCCCGCGCCGGACGACGCCGCGGCGGTGGCCGCGGGGCGCGGCGCCCTGGACACCGACGCGCTCGCGGACCTGATCCGCGCCGTCGGGTTCGCCATGCAGCCGCGGCTCCTGCCGGACCTGCGGGCGGAGACCGAGCGGTACCTGGCCGCCCGGCTCGACGCGCGGACCCGGCGGTACTTCACGAAGAAGCGGCTGACGGCCCTGGGCCTGCCCGGCGGCGTGCCGGCCCGGCTGGCGTTCCTGCCGCGCAACGCCACCGTACGGCGGGCCGCGCGGACGGCCCGCCGCCTGCGACGGGCGGTGGCGCGCGGCTGAGGCGGGCCCGCCTCCCGCCGACCGCACGGCGGCCGGACGCGTGCCCGTCCGGCCGCCGTGCGGTGCGGTGCGGTGTCCGGCGATGGTGGGAAGCCAGTACGACGCCGAGGCGCACGGGCCGCCACCGGGCGGGGAAGGGGTGCTCCGGGCGGGGAAGGGACGCTCAGGGCGGGGGCCGACGGGCCGGGACAGCGACGCACCCGCACCTGAGGGGGCGTCACACCCCGCAGTGCGACGGGCCCCTGGGGCGCCACGCCCGGCACGGTGACGGGCCCCGCAGGGTGACCTGGGCGGGCTGACGGGCGGAAGCAGACCGGGCGGAACCAGCGGGTTCACGGGCACGGGGGCCCAACGGGGCTGGGCCCCACGGGGGCTGGGCCCACGAGGGCTGGGCCCCAAGGGGACTGGGCCCCACGAGGGCCGGGCCCGCCGGGAACAGGACGGGCGGCGGCCGGCGGCTGACCGGGCGGACCCGGTGGCGTGTTACGCGCTCGCCAGCGAGAGCTTCGCCGCGAACCCGAGGAACAGCGCGCCGGCCGCCGAGGTCGCCCCGGCCGACAGGGCCCGGCGGCGGCGGAAGGCTGCGGCGAGCCGGGTCCCGCCGAAGATCAGCGCGCTGAGGTAGAGGGCGCTGGCCAGTTGCAGGAAGCCCCCGAGGATGAGGAAGGACAGCGCGGGATAGGCGTACCCGGGGTCGACGAACTGTACGAAGAAGGCGACGACGAACAGGATCGCCTTCGGGTTGAACACGCTGATCACCAGGGCCTGCCGGAAGGGCCGCTCCCCGGTGGCGCCGCCGGCGTCCGCCGCCCCGCCCGTGTCCCGGTCGCCGCGGGTGCGCCACATGGCCCACGCCGCGCGGAGCATGCCGACGGCGAGCCAGGTCAGGTACCCGGCGCCCAGGAACTTCACGATCCCGAACAGGAACGCGTTGGTCTGGAGCAACGAGGCGGCACCGGCGGCCGCCAGGGTCATCAGGACCGCGTCCCCGCACCAGACGCCGGCGGCGGCCGTGTACCCGGTCCGGACCCCGCGCCGGGCGGCCACGGACAGGACGTAGAGCGAGTTGGGCCCGGGGAGCAGCACGATGAGGACGAGGCCCGCCAGGTAGGTGGGCAGATCGATGACGCCGAACATGCGGGGAGTTTCGCATGAGGGTGGGACATGTCGCACGGGAGTTCCGCACGTCGGGACACCACCGCCGGGCGAGTGGGCCGGGACCGGGACGTCCCCGCCGGCCCGGCGGGGACGGTCGCGACCGTGACTGCGGTCGCGGTCGTGCTCGTACTCGCGACCGTGCTCGCGGTCGCGGTCGCGGTCAGAACGCGTCGCTCGGCACGTACGTCCCCCACACGTCCCGCAGGGCGTTGCACACCTCGCCCACGGTGGCGCGGGCGCGCAGGGCGTCCTTCATCGGGTACAGGACGTTGTCCTCGCCCTCGGCGGCCTTCTTCAGGGCCGTCAGGGCGGCGTCGACGGCGGCCTGGTCTCGCTCGGCGCGCAGCGCGGCGAGGCGTTCGGCCTGCTGCGCCTCGATGGCGGGGTCGACGCGCAGGGGCTCGTACGGCTCCTCCTCGTCGAGCTGGTAGCGGTTGACGCCGACCACGACCCGCTCGCCGGAGTCGGTCTCCTGGGCGATGCGGTAGGCGGAGCGCTCGATCTCGCTCTTCTGGAAGCCGTGCTCGATGGCGTTGACCGCGCCGCCGAGGTCCTCGACCTTCTGCATCAGCTCGAGGGCGGCGGCCTCCACGTCGTCGGTCATCTTCTCGATGACGTACGAGCCCGCGAACGGGTCGACGGTGGCGGTCACGTCGGTCTCGTAGGCGAGGACCTGCTGGGTGCGCAGGGCGAGCCGGGCGCTCTTGTCCGTCGGCAGGGCGATGGCCTCGTCGAAGGAGTTGGTGTGCAGCGACTGGGTGCCGCCGAGGACGGCCGCCAGGCCCTGGACGGCAACGCGGACCAGGTTCACCTCGGGCTGCTGGGCGGTCAGCTGCACACCGGCGGTCTGCGTGTGGAAGCGGAGCATCAGCGACTTGGGGTTCTTCGCGCCGAACTCCTCCTTCATCACTCGGGCCCAGATCCGGCGGGCCGCGCGGAACTTGGCGACCTCCTCCAGGATCGTGGTGCGGGCGACGAAGAAGAACGACAGGCGGGGCGCGAAGTCGTCGACGTCCATCCCGGCCGCGACGGCGGTGCGCACGTACTCGATGCCGTCGGCCAGGGTGAAGGCGATCTCCTGCGCCGGGGAGGCACCCGCCTCGGCCATGTGGTAGCCGGAGATCGAGATGGTGTTCCACTTCGGGATCTCGGCCCTGCAGTACTTGAAGATGTCGGCGATCAGGCGGAGGGAGGGCTTGGGCGGGAAGATGTACGTGCCCCGCGCGATGTACTCCTTCAGCACGTCGTTCTGGATGGTGCCGGTGAGCTTGTCGGCGCTCACGCCCTGCTCCTCGGCGACCAGTTGGTAGAGGAGCAGCAGGAGGGCGGCCGGGGCGTTGATCGTCATCGACGTGGAGACCTTGTCCAGCGGGATCCCGCCGAACAGGACGCGCATGTCGTCGATGGAGTCGATGGCGACGCCCACCTTGCCGACCTCGCCGGAGGCGATCGGGGCGTCGGAGTCGTGGCCCATCTGGGTGGGCAGGTCGAACGCGACCGACAGGCCCATGGTGCCGTTGGCGATCAGCTGCTTGTAGCGGGCGTTGGACTCGGTCGCCGTGCCGAAACCGGCGTACTGGCGCATCGTCCAGGGGCGGCCGGTGTACATCGTCGGGTACACGCCCCGCGTGAAGGGGTACGCGCCCGGCTCACCGAGCTGTTCGGCCGGATCCCAGCCCTCCAGGGCCTCGGGCCCGTAGACCGGCTCGATGGGCAGTCCGGACTCCGACTCGCGTGCCATGGTGTGTCTGCCTCCCGCTGAGCAGTACCGCTCGGCCTGCCCACCCGTTCTCGTCCGTCGCTCCGCCCGCCCCTGTGGTCCGAGCCTCTACGGACTGTAGCGGTGGGTGCGCGGCCGGGTGGAGTGCCGCACCCTGGGACCTTCCTCACAGGGCGGGTGGGAGCCCGCTCACAGGACGGGCGACGCGCTCACCGGGTCCACGACGGGCGTCCTCGCCTCCAGGATGCACCCGGAGTTCGAGCGGGGTCACCCCCGGGGAGTATCCGGGGTACCGGCCGGGCGCGGCCGGTGGGACGAGGGGGGCCTCGGGTGGGGGTACGGATGCGGGTGAGGGTGCGGAGTCGGAGTCGGAGTACGGGCGGGGCGGAACCGGGGAGGCGGCACGCCGGGACGGCAGGTCCGGGGTCCACCGGGACGGCGGGCGGGGTCGCCGTCCGGCGGGGCCTCGCCGTGGTCGTGGCGCTGGCCGGGCTGACCGGGGCCGTCGCGGGCTGCACGGTGCAGCCCGCCGACGGGAACGGCACGGGCGGCCCTCCGGTGCGCGTCGAACTGCCCGACGGCACGCCGTCCGCCCCCCGCCCGTCGGAGGGCTCCGGGGACGACAGCAACGGCAGCGGCAGCGGCAGCCAGGATCCCGGGGACCGCGGCAACTCCGCGCCCGCGCGGGTGCTGTGGTCGCGCGGCGACACCGGCCGGGACGTACGGGAGCTCCAGGCGCGGCTGCGCCAGGTCGCCTGGCTGTTCGACGGGCCGACGGGCACCTACGACGCCCCCACCGAGGAGGCGGTACGGGGCTTCCAGGGGAAGCGGGGGCTGCCCCGGACCGGGCGGACCGACACCGTGACCTGGCAGCGGCTGCTGGGGATGACGCGTGAGCCGGGCCGCTGGGACCTCTACCAGATGGGCGGCCAGCCCGCCGACGCGCCGGACGCGCGCTGCCGGACCGGCCGGGTGCTGTGCATCAGCAAGGAGAGCCGCACCCTGCGCTGGATGGTCGACGGCCGCACCGTGACGACTCTGCCGGTCCGTTTCGGCGACCGGTACACGCCGACCCGTGAGGGGGTCTTCTCCGTCTACTGGAAGTCGCGCGACCACTGGTCCACGCTCTACGACTCGCCGATGCCCTACGCGATGTTCTTCAGCGGCGGCCAGGCCGTGCACTTCTCCGCCGACTTCGCCGCCCGGGGCTACGCGGGCGCCTCGCACGGCTGCGTGAACGTACGGGACGAGGCGGCCATCGCCCGCATCTACGCGCAGGTCCGCACCGGCGACAAGGTCGTCGTCCACTGGTGAGGGTCACCCGGGTGCCGGAGACGGCAAGGAGACGGCGAGGAGGAGTGAGGGGATATGGGGCGCGGGCGGGACCGGGGGAACGTGTCCCGCCCGCGCCGAGGTGCACGAGCCGCGGGTACGGGGGGAACCCCGGCTCCGTGCGACGGCCGATGACCAGTCGGCTCACTCTTTACTGCGTCACGGCGCCCGAAAGTGTCACACCCCTGCGCCCGTGCCCGCGCTCGGGCCGTGAAACAGCAGGTCAGCGGGTTGCGACGGCGAGGGCGACCGTGAGGGAGGCGGGGCCGGCCGCGGAGGCGGCGGCCAGGGAACCGCGGGCGTGGTGCCGGTCGGAGCGGCCCGGACGGTCGTCGCCCCCGCCGCTGCCGCCGCCCTTGCCCCGGTCGCCGCTCCCCTTGCCGTTCTTCCCGCCCGCACCCCGGTCGGGGCCGCCGTCGTGCCGGTCGTCGCCGTGCGCCTCGCCGCCCTTGCCCGCGGCCCCGGCGTCCGCTGCGGCGAGGACGCCCTTGCAGTAGGCGTGCACCCGGGAGGAACCGCCGGCCAGGGAGTCCAGGCGCCGCCGGTGAGCGCTGCCGACGTCCTTGCCGTCGCGCAGGGCGCGGCAGGCGGCGACGGCGTGCTTCCAGCCGGACCCGTGGCCGCCGCCGGGCCGGACGGCGTCCGGGCCGGGCGTCCCCCGGCGTCCGGTGGCCGTGTCCTCGTCACCCGCCGCCCGGGGGTCGTCGGACGCGGTCCCGGCACCCGGCGCTCGCTCCGGGGCGCCGTCGGGGGCACCGCCGGGCGCGGCCGGGTCTGCCGCGTCGCCGCCGGACGGCCGGGGGCTGACCAGCGGCCGGCCGGGCGGCGGGACGCTCGCGCTGACGGAGGCGCCGGGGTCGCTCACCGGGCCGCCGGAGGGCCCGGTCTGTGCGCCGGTCCCGGCCAGGTAGGCGGCGCCCCCGACCATGCCCGCGGTGAGCGCGGCGGCCAGTCCGAAGCGCAGGTACCGCGCCCGGCGGAGTCCGCGTGCGGTTCCGGAAGGGTGCGGGTCCGGGCCGCCGAGGCGGACCAGGCCGCCGTCGGCGACCGCCGTCCGGTCCGGCTCCCCCTCGCGCGCACCGGTGGCCGTGCGTTCCCCGCGTTCGGCGCGGGCGGCGCGGAAGGCGGCCAACGCGGCGGCCTCACCGGGCAGTTCACGGCCGGGCGGAGGGGGCGGGGCGGCGAGCGCGCCGAGAGCGTCGGCGAGCCGTTCCGCCTGTTCGCGGGCTGCGGGATCGGCCACTGCGGAGGGCTCTCCGCTCAGCAGACGCTCCGCCGTCTCACGGTCCAGCCACCCGTTCTGCTCATCGGCCATCACATGTCCTTCTGCGTCCGCGCGCGCGTATGCGTCACAGTCGCGGACGTCACCGCACGCCGGCGCGGTTCTCTCTGCGGCGGGAGGGCGTCGAGCACTCCGGCGGATTCCGGATGGCCCTCCGGATCGTCACCGAGCATCTCGGCCAGCCGTTTCAGGCCACGGTGTGCCGCCGTGCGCACCGCGCCCGGCCTCTTGCCCAGGGTCTCGGCGGCACTCTTGGCGTCCAGGCCCACGACCACCCGCAGGACGACGGCCTCGGCCTGGTCCTGCGGCAGCCGGGCGATGAGGGACAGGGTGCCGTCGGTGGCCAGCGCCTCCATGGCCTCCCCGGCGGTGTCGGATTCGGCGGGCCTGCCGGTCAGTTCCGTCTCGTCACCGCCGATCGCCGGCCGGCGCCCGCGCATGCGGATGTGGTCCAGCGCGCGGTTGCGGGCTATCCGGGCGGCCCAGCCGCGGAACCGGTCCGCGTCACCGCTGAAGCGCTCCAGGTCCCGGGCGATCTGCAGCCACGCCTCGGACGCCACGTCCTCGGCGTCGGCGTCACCGACGAGTGTCCGTATGTAGCCCAGCAGGCGCGGGTGCACGGCCCGGTAGACGGTCCGGAACCCGGTCTCGTCCCCGTCCTGTGCCGCACGCACCGCGGCCGTCAGCTCCGCGTCGTCCCCCAGCACCGCGCGCGCCCTTCTGCGCCTGATCCGGTCCCGTCTGCGCGGACCGGGTTGCTCGCCCTCGTGGTTGCCCCATTGCTCATTGCGGTCTCGGGCCGTGCATCGGTCGTGGTCGTGCGACCGCTCACGGCCTGGCGCGAATGGAACGTTACGGCCTGAAACCGCGCGCCGTCCATGTTCGTACAAGATGCAACTAACCCGTGACACAGAAGGTGTGACAGAAAACGCACCCGCAGCGCTGTAGGAGATACGGGCCGCCGCGCGGCCCGTGCCGCGCGACGGCCGGGGCCTCTCCTGTGGGGGGTGGCGGCCCCGGCCGTTGCCTTGGCCCTCCCCTGCCGCCCCCGCACCGGCACAGGTGGGGGTGTCGCTCAGCGGGATGCCCCAGGCTCTGCCCCTCGTCGAACGCGGCGCGGACGATCTGCCGCACGCATCTCGCCGGGATCTCACGTCAGCGCACATGGTGCCGCTGGTCAGCGGACCACTGCCGCTCTTTCAGCCGCCCGGGACGCCATGTCCTCGCCGAAGCGGTGCGCGGCCAGCGCGAACAGCGACCCGCCGAGAACGAACCCTCCTGGGGACGGCGGCACAACGGCTCCGCCTGCTTCGTGACCCGGCCCCTTGTTTCTGCCGGACACCTGGTTCAGCCGTCACGTGCGTCGCGCGGGGCTCGGCCGGTGCAAGGGGCACTGCTCAGTTGCCCGGAGGCGCCGACGGCGCCAGCAGCGGCCCCGGAACCCGGTTCAGGGACGTTCAGGGACCTTCAGGGACGTGCGGAGGGCAGCACGGCAGCGGGGGCGTGCTCCGGGTCACCGTCGGCGGTCGCCGGCGCGGTGCCGACGCCCGCCCAGGCGACACCGCCCAGGGTGAGGACGGCGACCAGGACGGAGAGCGTGGCCTTGAGTGCCGGTCCGCCCGTGCGGGACTCGCGGGGCCGCCAGTCGTCGCGGCGGCGGGTGCGGGCGCGGGCGCCGTGAGCCCCCGTGTCCCGGGCGGTCCGGAAGGCGGCCAGCGCCCGCTCCTCGGCCCCGGTGTCCGTGCCGTCGCCGGTCAGCGCCGCGGCGAGCAGGGCCTCGACGCCCGCCGGCGCCGGCCGGGTCCCGGCGGGGACGGCCGCGTCGGGGTGGGGTGCGTCCGGTCCCGTCGGCATTCCCGGGGGGCGCACCCGCCGGCGGCCGGACAGCCCGCCGCCGCTCTGCCGTTCACCCATGTCCGTTCCCGTCCCTGCTCGCTCCGCCCGGGCCGCCGGCCCGGGCCGTCCCGGCCGTCCCTCATGTCGACTCCCCCAGCGTCCGGGACTCCCCATCCGTCACACCCTCGGCGCCCACCTGTTCGGCCAGCCGTCTCAGCCCCCGGTACGCGGCCGTCCGCACCGCCCCCGGCCGCTTGCCCAGCACGCGTGCGGCGGCGGGCCCGTCGAGGCCGACGACCACGCGCAGCAGCACGGCCTCCGCCTGGTCCCGGGGCAACGTCCCGACCAGGGCCAGCGCCTGCTCGGTGGAGAGCGACTCCATGGCCTGGTCGTACGTGCTCTGCGGGCCGGGCAGGTCGAGGACGTCCTGCTCCAGAGCCGACGGGCGGGGCCGCACGCGCTGCCGGCGCAGGTGGTCCAGCGCCCGGTGCCGGGCGATGGTCGCCGTCCAGCCGCGGAAACCCGCCCCGTCCCCCTTGAACCGGCCCAGGTCGCGGGCTATCTCCAGCCAGGCGTCCGAGGTGACGTCCTCGGCGTCGTCCCCGACGAGTCCGCGGACGTAGCCGAGCAGTCCGGGCTGCACGAGCCGGTAGGCCACGGCGAACGCGGCCTCGTCCCCCTGCTGGGCCCGCGCGACCGCCGCGCCCAGCTCCCCGTCGTACGCCTGCACGGGGCGGAATTCCCCTCCGTGGCCCAAGAACTGTCCTTGTCCGTACCGAGTCGTCCGTACCGCGTGCGCAGCGCAACCGCCGGGCGGCGCACGTGCCCGCGCACGCCCTCACGGTGCTCAGCGTCGGTCGTCGCGAAAGTGTCACAGCTCGTGACGGGGCCGACGGCGGCCTCCCGGCCCGGCTGCCGGGCCGGTCGCGCTCGGCGGTGGGCGAGCCGGTGACGGGCCGGTGGAGCAACGCGGGACGGGCCGGTCGGCCGGCGGACGGTGTCAGTGGCGTCCGGTGCCGCGCAGGGCGTCCCGGCAGAGCAGCCGCAACGAGCCGTCCGCCGTGTAGCAGCGGCGGGCCTCCTCGACGGGGTCCCAGAGACGGCCGTCGGGGGTGCGCACCCAGTGGTCGCCACCCGTGGCCCACCACTCACCCCCGCTGCCCCGCACGATCACCTCGCCCGCGTAGGCGCCGAACCCGCGCAGCACGGTCTCCAGGGCGGCGATCGGGGCGCCCTCCCGGCGGATCGCGGCGATCATCCGGTCCACGCTCCACAGGCTGTTGGGGGAATAGTCCAGGCGCAGCCGCGCCCCCTCCCGCATCGCGGCCACGGTGTCCGCGGCCCACCGGACCGGCTTCGACGCGGCAGCGGGCCGGCTGTGGTGCGGTGTCGTCACACTCGTCGCAGTCGTCACACCCTGTAGAGCGCTCGGGCGTAGCGCCGCGTCACCGCTTTCCGGCCGCCTCCCCGGACCCGGCGCACGATCCCCGCAACCCCCCGACGACCGTCACACACCCTCCCCCACCCCACGGTTGACACCCCTTCACGTCCTGCACCGCACAGGGCGAGGACCACGGCGCACGCAGCCGCCGCACCCGCAGGACCACGACCTCACCCCAGCGCCCCCACCGGGGCGCGGGGACCCGCGTACACCCCCCGACCCACCCGCAGACGACAGCCCGACCCCCTGAGGGTCGCGGGGAACTGCGCGAACGCCCCCACCCACCCGCGGACAACACCCCCACAGCGCCCCCACCAGGGACGCGGGGAACCGCGCACCACCCCCCACGCGCCCGCGCAGCCCCACCCCCAGCCGGCCGCGGGCCCCCTCAGCCGTCCCGCCGGCTCCGCCGGGACACCGCGGCGCGCAGCACCCGGCGTCCCTCCGTGGAGATCTCCAGCGCGCGTCGCAGTCCCGTCGCCCCGTGGGCCTCCAGGACCTCCAGTACGGCGATCTGCCGCCGCAGTTCCGCCGCAAGCAGGGGCGACAGCCCTTCCGTGTGCCCCTGCCGGGACGCCTCGACCGGGTCGGCGGCGTCGGCCGGGGCCGCGCCGTCCAGCAGCCGGTGGATGCGCAGCGCGGCGACGGAGCAGCCGTCGGCCCACTCCCGCAGGGCCCCGCCGTCCCGCCGGAGCGGCGCGGCGGTGAGCATGCCCTGGGCCAGGCGCACCGCCTCGTCCTCGTCGCCGAGGCCGGCCAGCTTGCCGCGCACCCGGTCGAGGTGCTCCGCCCAGTCCTCCTCCGCGGCGCCCTCGGCCAGGCACCCCCACAGGGGTCGCAGCGCTTCGTCGTCGCCGCCCAGCAGCGGCACGCACCGATCCAAACAAGCCACCCCGCTCGCGGCCGTGCCGCGCTCGTCGGCCCGCGCGATCAGTTCCACCAGGCTCATCCACGCCTCCTCAGCGGGTACCCACCGGCCCCGTACGAGGCCCTCACGGACCTCGCACTTCACGGAGCCCGCACTTCCCCTTACTGCGTGCGACGGCCCGGGAGTGTCACGCAGGCACCACCCCGAGCCGGTCCAGTAAACGGAAGAAGAGGTTTTCGGCCACGTCGTCGGGCTCGACGGAGAGCACGTCCAGCAGGTCGTCGGCCGACGCCGTGCACCCTGCCTCGGCGGCCCACGCCAGGGCCCGTTCGGCGGCGTCGCGCGGTTCGAGGAAGTAGTCCTCCACGGTCAGCCCGTCGGGGTCGCCGCCCTCGGCGGTGGTCCCGCCGCCCAGGTGACCGGCCATGGCGGCGCGCCCCAGGCAGGCCGTCCACGCACCGTGCTCCGGGGAGGCCGCCTCCACCACCACGCAGTCGCTGTCCATGACGTACCCGAAGAGGGCGGGCGCGCCGGTCTCCCGGGCAAGGTCGTTCATGCTCCCGATGCCGCCCGAGGCGCCCGGGTACTCCCACACCTGCCAGCCGCCCGGCGCGGAGGTGCGCAGGGTCAGGCCCTGGGCGGCGCCGGACAGCGCGTCGAGTGCGGCGAGCGGCCGCTCCCCGCGGCCCACGACGAAATAGCCCCAATAGCCCATGTGCCGCTGTTCCCCCCGGTGTCGTGGTTCGGCTCGTCAGAACACCACCACAGTCGTACGGGGGTTCGCAGGCGTATGCGGCAATCCGCCCCCGCCGGATCAGTCCAGCTCGTCGGCGAGCGCGCGGAACTGCGCCCAGGTGAGGGACGGTTCGCCCGGGTTCCACAGCTTCTGCACCAAGGCCCGCAGCGGCATCCGGATGCCCGCGGCGACCTGGTCCTGGGTCTGCGAGCGGGGCAGGTCGCCCCAGATGGCGAGGGAGCCGCCGGTGATCTGGTCGTCGTACTCGGCGGGGACGGCGGTGGTGCCGCGCAGCACACGCGGGGTCCACTGCTCGTAGATCCGCTCGCCGGTCGGGTAGACGAAGGTCAGCGGTTCGCCGAGCACGTAGTAGAGGAACTCGTCGTTGTAGTTGAGGACCGTGCGGCCCTCGCGCAGGTACTCCAGCGGCTGCCGGGCGCCGATCTCCTTGCCCGTCCAGTAGGCGACCTGGATGTCCTTGTCGGCGCTCACCGAACCGCCCCGGAAGAAGCCGTCGTTCCAGGCGCGCGGGACGCGGTCGTGGGCGCGGACGGTCGCGGCGCGGTCGTTGAGCCAGCCGGTGGTGAGGTCCTCGACGGTGGCGCCGGGGCCGTAGCGCTCGCGGGCCGCGGCGGCCAGGCCCGGGAACGACGCCTGCGGGTCGGACACCACCAGCGCCTGGTACTCGTCGCCGCCGAGGTGCCACTGGCGGCCGGGGAAGAGGTCCGCGTACTCGTCGAGCAGGTCGTCGACGATGTCGGCGGCCTTCTTCTTGGAGATGTCGATCGCGCCCCGCACGGCGGCGCCGTTGACGTTGCGCAGCTGGAGGTCCGGGTGGGCGGCGATGACGGCGCCGAGGTGTCCGGGCGAGTCGATCTCCGGGACGACGGTGATGTGCCGGCTCGCCGCGAGGTCGACGATCCGCTTGACCTGCGCCTTGGTCAGGTGCTCGCGCGAGACGACCTCCGGGTGGGAGTCGGACGCGATGCGGAAGCCCTGGTCGTCGGAGAAGTGCAGGCCGATCTCGTTGAACTTCAGGTCGCCGAGCTCGCGGATCCGGTCCTCGATCCAGTCGGCGGTGTAGTGCTTGCGCGCGATGTCCAGCATCATCCCGCGCCGCTCCTTGGCGGGCTCGTCGCGCACGACCCCCTCGGGTGCGCTGCCCGCGCCGCGTATCTCCTGCTTGAGGGTGCGGGTGCCGTAGAAGACGCCCGCCTCGGCGGGGGCGCTGACCGTGACCCGGCCGCCCCGCACGGTCAGGGTGTAGGACTCCGGGTTCGCACCCTTGTCCCGGTTCAGCGACAGGCGCAGGTCGCCGGCCTTCTCGTCGTCCTTCTCCCCCGCGTAGGAGAGCCCCAGTTCACCGGCTATCAGCCGCCCCTCGTCGGCCAGCGCGGGATCGTCCACCACGACGCGGTGGCCGCGCGCGGGGCGCCAGCCGGGGCCGCGTTCGGCGGTGTGCTTGCGGACCGCGGGGATGGTGCGCGGCGCCTTCGACAGGGGGTAGCTGCGGGTGGGGCTCGGTTCCGGCGAGGTGGCGCCGGGGGACGCCCCGGCGGGGCTCTCACCGGTCGCGGAGGCCGATCCGGCCGGCGCGCCGTCGTCGGAGGTCGCCCAGAGCCCGATGCCCACGCCGGACGCCGCCACCAGCGCGCCCGCGGCGACCGCCGCCACCAGGACCGGTCGGCGCCTCACCCCTTCGGTGCTGGTCTGCCGCCGGTGCCGCCTGTGCCTGTGCTGACTCACTCTGCCAACCTACGGCCCATCCGGGTGAAGGGCGTCGTCGAGCCGTTCCCCAATCGCCCCGTCCGAGTGAATTTCGAAAATCGATCGGACACACGGTGGGCTCGGTCGATACCGTGAGGGCACAACTCTCACACCTTTCCCCACCGACACACACGCGACACCGACACACACGCGACGCCCACGAGGACCCACGCTGCCCGCGCACCGTCTCCCAGAGTTCCCCGGGCGGGTCGCCGTTCCCGGACAGTCCCGCGGCACGCCCGTCACCCCCTCCGCCCTGGAGCACCTCAACGCCGCGCCCGCCGCGGAGGCCGAGCACGCCCTGCTGGCCTGCCTGCACAGCCTCCGCTGGGCCGTGCGCGTCGCCGGCCACCGCCCGTACCCCGACCTGCCGTCGCTGCTGGCGGCGTGCGACGAGGCGGCGTACGACCTCACCCCGCCGGAGCTGGCCGCGGCGCTGGCCGCCGAGACGCTGCCGCCGCTGCCCGAGGACGCCTACTCCGCCGCCCACACGGCCCTGGACGCGGCGCACGCGGCCTACGAGGCGAAGTTCGGCCACGCGTTCGTGATCTGTCTCGACGGGGTGGCACCGGCGGAGAGCCTGGACCGGGTCCTGGAGCACATCCGGTCACGATTGGCGAACGATCCGGAGGAGGAGCGGGTGGTCGCGGCCGAGGAACTGCGCCGCCTCGCCGCGGAACGGCTGACCAGGTTCCTCACGGGTACCGGGGGCCCCGCGTCCCGCCTCGACTCCTTCCGCACGGCGGGTCACGCCACGTAGCCGGACAAGAGCCGCGAAAGCCCGGTCTCTAGCCCGTAAGCGTGCCGATTCGATCACACAGCCACACCCCGGGGACGACGGGCGCCGAGGCATGGCTACGATGCTGGGGGCCGGTGGACCGTACCCGGCCGGGCCCGACCGACAAGGAAAGCCGGCGCGGCCCCGAACCCCGCTCCCGGAGGAAATTTCCGTGCCGGCTGGAACGCTGTACCGCGGCCGGGAAGGAATGTGGTCCTGGGTGGCTCACCGAGTCACCGGCGTCCTCATTTTCTTCTTCCTGTTCGTTCACGTGCTGGACACCGCCCTCGTGCGCGTGTCCCCGGAGGCCTACGACACCGTCGTGGCCACGTACAAGACGCCGATCGTCGCGCTGCTGGAATACGGCCTCGTCGCCGCCATCCTGTTCCACGCGCTCAACGGCCTGCGTGTCATCGCCGTCGACTTCTGGATCCAGGGCGCCCGGTACCAGAAGCAGATGCTCTGGACCGTTGTCGCCGTGTGGGTCGTGCTGATGCTCGGGGCGATCTACCCCGTCCTCGGCCACGCCGCTCGTGAACTGTTCGGGAGCTGACGCGCATGTCCACCACTGAAACCTCCGCCTCGGGCACCGGCCCCGTCGAGGGCGCGTCCCTCTACTCCGTCGACAACCCGGCACCGGTCATCGAGCCGCCGCGCAAGCGTACGAAGAAGACCCCGAAGACCACCCGGGGCAACTTCGAGCTGGCCGCCTGGCTGTTCATGCGCCTGTCCGGCGTCGTCCTGGTCGTCCTGGTCATCGGCCACCTGCTGATCCAGCTCGTGCTGGACGGCGGCGTGTCCAAGATCGGCTTCGCCTTCGTGGCGGGCCGCTGGGCCTCGCCGTTCTGGCAGGTCTGGGACCTGCTGATGCTGTGGCTGGCGATGCTGCACGGCGCCAACGGCCTGCGCACGGTCATCAACGACTACGCCGAGCGGCCGAACACCCGCCTGTGGCTCAAGGGCCTGCTCTACACCGCCACGGTGTTCACCATCCTGCTGGGCACGCTGGTGATCTTCACCTTCGACCCGAACATCCGCTAGGCACGGGGCTGCGAGAATCATGAAGATCCACAAGTACGACACCGTCATCGTCGGCGCCGGTGGCGCCGGTATGCGGGCCGCCATCGAGGCGACCAAGCGCAGCCGCACGGCCGTCCTGACGAAGCTCTACCCCACCCGCTCCCACACGGGCGCCGCGCAGGGCGGCATGGCCGCCGCGCTGGCCAACGTGGAGGAGGACAACTGGGAGTGGCACACCTTCGACACGGTCAAGGGCGGTGACTACCTGGTCGACCAGGACGCCGCCGAGATCCTGGCGAAGGAGGCCATCGACTCGGTCCTCGACCTGGAGAAGATGGGCCTGCCGTTCAACCGGACCCCGGACGGCACCATCGACCAGCGTCGCTTCGGCGGTCACTCCCGCAACCACGGCGAGGCCCCGGTCCGCCGCTCCTGCTACGCGGCCGACCGCACCGGCCACATGATCCTTCAGACGCTGTACCAGAACTGCGTGAAGGAGGGCGTGGAGTTCTACAACGAGTTCTACGTCCTGGACCAGCTGATCACCGAGGTCGACGGCGTCAAGAAGTCGGCCGGTGTGGTGGCGTACGAGCTGGCCACCGGTGAGATTCACATCTTCCGGGCGAAGTCCGTCATCTACGCCTCCGGCGGCAACGGCAAGTTCTTCAAGGTGACGTCCAACGCGCACACCCTCACCGGCGACGGCCAGGCGGCCGTGTTCCGGCGCGGGCTGCCGCTGGAGGACATGGAGTTCTTCCAGTTCCACCCGACCGGCATCTGGCGCATGGGCATCCTGCTGACGGAGGGCGCCCGCGGTGAGGGCGGCATCCTGCGCAACAAGGACGGCGAGCGCTTCATGGAGAAGTACGCGCCGGTCATGAAGGACCTCGCCTCCCGCGACGTCGTCTCCCGCTCCATCTACACGGAGATCCGCGAGGGCCGCGGCTGCGGTCCCGAGGGCGACCACGTCTACCTGGACCTGACGCACCTCCCGCCGGAGCAGCTGGACGCCAAGCTGCCCGACATCACCGAGTTCGCGCGGACCTACCTGGGCATCGAGCCGTACACGGACCCGATCCCGATCCAGCCGACCGCGCACTACGCCATGGGCGGCATCCCCACCAACGTCCGCGGCGAGGTGCTGGCCGACAACACCACCGTCGTCCCCGGCCTGTACGCGGCCGGCGAGGTCGCCTGCGTGTCCGTGCACGGCGCCAACCGCCTGGGCACCAACTCCCTGCTGGACATCAACGTGTTCGGCAAGCGGGCGGGCATCGCCGCGGCGGAGTACGCGCAGGACGCCGACTTCGTGGAGATGCCCGAGGACCCGGAGGCGTTCGTCGTCGGGCAGATCGAGCGGCTGCGGTCCTCCACCGGCTCCGAGCGGGTGGCCGAGCTGCGCCGCGAGCTGCAGGAGACCATGGACGCCAACGTCATGGTGTTCCGCACCGAGCAGACGATCAAGACGGCGGTCGAGAAGATCGCCGAGCTGCGCGAGCGCTACAAGAACGTCGCCGTCCAGGACAAGGGCAAGCGGTTCAACACCGATCTGCTGGAGGCCGTCGAGCTGGGCAACCTGCTCGACCTCGCCGAGGTCATGGCCGTCTCGGCGCTGGCCCGCAAGGAGTCCCGCGGCGGTCACTACCGCGAGGACTTCCCGGACCGCGACGACGTCAACTTCATGCGTCACACGATGGCCTACCGCGAGGTCGGCGCCGACGGAACCGAGACCGTCCGTCTGGACTACAAGCCGGTCGTCCAGACCCGCTACCAGCCGATGGAGCGTAAGTACTGATGGCTACCCCTGTTCTGGACAAGGCGGGCTCGGCCGGACAGCCCGAGCCGGGCTTCGCCGACTCCCCCTACATCACCGCCACCTTCCGGATCCGCCGGTTCAACCCGGAGGTCTCGGCGGAGGCGACCTGGGAAGACTTCCAGATCGAGATCGACCCCAAGGAGCGCGTCCTGGACGCGCTGCACAAGATCAAGTGGGACCTGGACGGCACGCTGACGTTCCGCCGTTCCTGCGCCCACGGCATCTGCGGCTCCGACGCGATGCGGATCAACGGCAAGAACCGCCTGGCGTGCAAGACGCTGATCAAGGACATCAACCCGGAGAAGCCGATCACGGTCGAGGCCATCAAGGGCCTGACGGTCCTGAAGGACCTGATCGTGGACATGGAGCCGTTCTTCCAGGCGTACCGGGACGTGATGCCCTTCCTGATCACGAAGGACACCAACGAGCCGACGCGCGAGCGGCTGCAGTCCGCCGAGGACCGCGAGCGCTTCGACGACACGACGAAGTGCATCCTGTGCGCCGCCTGCACCACCTCGTGCCCGGTGTTCTGGAACGACGGGCAGTACTTCGGCCCGGCGGCCATCGTCAACGCGCACCGGTTCATCTTCGACTCCCGCGACGAGGCCGGTGAGCAGCGTCTGGAGATCCTCAACGACCGGGACGGCGTGTGGCGTTGCCGCACGACGTTCAACTGCACGGACGCCTGCCCGCGCGGCATCGAGGTCACCAAGGCGATCGCCGAGGTGAAGCGGGCGCTGATCACGCGCCGCTACTGATCCCTTCGCGGACGACATGAGAGAGGGCCCCGATCCTGGATCGGGGCCCTCTCTCGTGTACCGGGTCCGGCCGCCGGGGCGGCCGTGACGGCGTCAGCCGCGCAGCGGGCGGCCTTCCTTGTCGGTGCGGTCGTTGCTGACCAGGAACATGATGCCGTCGACCAGGGCCCAGATGCCGAGGCCACCGCAGGTGAGCAGCTGGGCGACGCCGACACCGACGGAACCGACGTAGAAACGGCCGATGCCCAGGGACCCCAGGAAGAGCTGGAGGATGCCGGCGACGATCTTCGACTTGTCCGAGTAGGGACGACCCTGGGGGTCGAGGCCGTACGGCGCCTGGGGGTTCGGGGGGACGGTCATGGTGCGGTGCTCCTGGAAAAAGAAGGACAAACCTGGGCGGATTGCCCGGGTGGCCCAGGAGGGACACCGGCGGAACCCTGACGGGCTCCCGCGCGACGGACCACATTCGGAAACGGGCCGTCCCCCCTGCGCGAGAAGGAGCGTAGAAGGAGCGCGTGGGGGTTAGGGAGAGGCCGGAAACAAACGTTCCCGTTCCGTGATCAACCCGGGACCGCCCCGACGCGTGATCAGCGGAGGTTGCGCAGCACGGTCCAGGCGACGGCCGCCACCAGGATCAGGACCTGCACCCGTGGCGCGATCCGCGGCGCCCAGGAGCGCCCGCGCAGCCCTTCAAGGGTCCAGCGGCCCCACAGCGCCAGCGCGAACGGGGCGGCGAGCAGCAGGGCACGGTTGTCCAGCCAGGCGGCGGCGAACTGACCGTGCATGAGGTCGTAGACCATGCGGGTGCCGCCGCAGGCCGGGCAGAGCAACCCGGTGACGAGCCGGAAGGGGCACTGGGGCAGGACGTGCCCGGGCTCGTGCGGGTCGGTGAACCACAGGTAGGCCGCGCCCGCCGTGCCGGCCACCAGTACCGCCAGGGGGGCCGCGGCGGGATGCCACCGCGGACGCCCCCCACGGGGCACGGGACCGGCCACGTCAGCCACGCAGGATCCGCCCCTGGGCGTCCGTGCGGTCGTTGCTGACCAGGTACATGATGCCGTCGATCAGGGCCCAGATGCCGAGCCCGCCGCAGGTGAACAGCTGGGCGATGCCGACACCCACGGAGCCCACGTAGAAGCGGCCGATGCCGAAGCTGCCGAGGAACAGCTGCAGGACGCCCGCGACGATCTTCGACTTGTCGGACAGCGGACGCCCGTACGGGTCGTAGCCGTAGGGTGCGTTGGGGTCGGCTGCGTAGCCCTGGTATCCGCCACCCTGCGGGTAGCCGGGCGGCGGCGGGTACGCGCCGGGCGGCTGCTGCCCGCCCTGCGGGTAGCCGTAGGGACCGGACTGGCCGCCGGTCGCGCCGGCGTTCGGGTAGCCGTAACCGGGCGGCTGGTTCGGCTGCTGCGGCTGCTCGCTCACGGGATTCACTCCTGGAGTACGGGATGCTGGGGGTCATATTGTCAGCCATCGGTTGGCCGGGAGAAGCCGGGCCGACGCCGGCCGCCCCTCCCATAGGGTGACCCCCCGGTCCGCCGTACCGCCGGATCTGCCCGGCTCGACGCATCAGCGCCTAATGTGACGGTATGTCAGGCAATGAGTCCTACGAACTGCTCGGGTTCGACAACGTGCTGCTGCCGGTCGGGGACCTCGGTGAGGCCGTCTCCTTCTACGGACGCGCCGGATTCCCGGTCGGGTTCCGGCTGGACGAGGCCGGGATCGCGATGCTGACGGTCGGCCGCGAGACGCCGGGTCTGCTGCTGCGGCAGGAGGAGGGGCTGGGCCCGCAGCCGCCGCAGTGGCCGGGCGGGAGGGTGTGGCTGGAGGTCCGGGACGCCCGCTCGGCCGCGGGGTCGCTGCGGGACGCCGGCATCGGCCTGCTCGACGAGCCGTTCCCGGTCGCCACCGGCTGGACCGTCGAGTTCGCCGACCCGTGGGGCAACGTGGTCGGGCTCACCGACTACAGCAAGCGGCCCTCTCTCGCGCGCCGGTCCTGAGGTCCCGGCGGTGCCTGGGGCGACGGCCACCGCATCCGTCCGGGGCGTCGGCCCGCCGGCGGCCCGCCGGGTGCCGGGGCGGGGACCTGCTGCCGCCGACCCGTGCGGGACGTCCGGCGACGGGGCCGTCGTCCCCGGGCCGGGGCGGGGCACCGAGGTCCTGTCGTCACCTTCCCGCCGTTCGCCCGAAGGGCGGGCCGTGCGTGCATGGCGGCGCACGGCGGACGGCCTGTCGCGGCACTGGCAGTCACCGCCCTCGCCGAGCGCGGCGCCCCGCTCGCCACCCGCGCCCTGTCCCCGGCCCCGGCCCCGGCCCGCTTCCGGGTGCTGCGCCCCCTGGGCCGGGAGGCGCACGAACTGTTCACGGACTTTCCGCCCGGCCCGCCCCGGGCCCTGCCCGACCCGGCTCGCCGGCGGGTGCCCGCCTCCGGGGACGGGCACCCGGAACCGCTCAGTTGACGGCGTCCACCTCCCCCGCCGCCAGCTCCACGTCGTGCACCACCGGCCCGTCGCCGACCACCGTCAGGCGGGCCGCCTCCGAGGCGTACGGGGCGGCCGTGACCGCCAGGAAGTACGTGCCCGGACCGGGCACGGCCAGGACGTAGGAGCCGTCGGCCAGCGCCGTCACCCGGTCCAGTTGCCGGCCGCCCGACGTGCACAGGGTGAGGACCGCGTCCGCGACCGGCTCGCCGCCGGTGGTGCGGACGAAACCGTGCACCACGGAGGCCGCGCCGTGCGGTGCGGGCCCGTCGGCCCCCTCCCCGGTGCCGGGCCCGGCCGCGTCCTCGCGGGGTTCGACCGCCAGGTGCGGCAGGCGCTTGTCCAGCGCGGCGGGCAGCCACCAGTTGGCGCGGCCCAGCAGGTGCATCGCCGCCGGGACCAGGGCCGTCCGCAGGATGAAGGCGTCCAGGGCCACCGCCGCGGCCAGCCCCACCCCCGCCATGGCCGCGCCGAAGTCGCCGCTCAGCACGAAGGCGAGGAAGACGCTGACCATGATGAGCGCCGCGGAGTTGATGACCCGGCTGGTCTCCGCGAGGCCGACGCGGACGGCGCGCGCGCTGTCCCGGGTGTGCGTCCACTCCTCGTGCATGCGGCTCACCAGGAACACCTGGTAGTCCATGGAGAGGCCGAACAGCAGGGAGAGCATGATGATCGGCAGGAAGGCCGGGATCGGCCCCTCCGTGCCGAGGGCGAGCAGGTCGAGGCCCCAGCCCCACTGGAAGACCGCCACCAGCACGCCGAACGAGGCCGCCGCCGCCAGCAGGTTCATCAGGGCGGCCGTCAGCGGCACCACCACCGACCGGAAGGCGAGCATCAGCAGCAGGAAGCCGAGCCCGATGATCGTGAGGACGAACAGCGGCATCCGGTCGGCGGTGACGGACGCGAAGTCCTTGGACACCGCGGTGACCCCGCCGACGTGCGCCTCCACCCCGGTCTCCGGCAGGACGTCCTCACGCAGCCGGTCGATGAGCCGGTCGGTGGCCGCCTCCCGCGGCGAGGTGGTGGGCACGACCTGGACGACCGTGACGCCGTTCTCGGGCGGCAGGGCCGCCACCTGGGCGACGCCCTCGGTCCGCTCGACGGCCGTGACCAGGGACTCGGGGGCCTCGCCCGCCACGACCACCTGGAGCGGGCCGTTGAAGCCCGGGCCGAAGCCCTCGGCGAGCAGGTCGTACGCCTTGCGGGTCGTGGTGGTCACGTCGTCGCTTCCCTGGTCCACGGTGCCCAGGCGCAGCGACATCAGCGGCACCGCGAGCACCGCCATGACGACCAGGGCCAGCGCGCCGATCGCCCGGGGACGGCGCTCGACCAGGGCCGACCAGCGGGCGGCGAGCCCGTGGGACCGGTCGGGCTCCGGACCGCGGGCGGTGAGCACCCGCCGCTGACGGCGGCTGAGCACCCGGTGGCCGAGCAGTCCGAGCAGGGCCGGCAGCAGGGTCACGGCCGCCAGCACGCTCAGCACCACGGTGAGCGAGGTGCCGATGACCACCCCGTCGAGGAAGCGCAGGTTGGTCACCAGCATCCCGGCGAGCGCGATGCACACCGTGCCGCCGGCGAACAGCACCGCCCGGCCGGAGGTGTTGAGGGCGCTCACCGCGGCGTCCTCCGGATCGGCGCCGGCGAGGATGTTGCGCCGGTGCCGGGTGACGATGAACAGGGCGTAGTCGATGCCGACGCCGAGACCGATCAGGGTGGCCAGCAGCGAGGCGAGGTCGGGCACGTCGGTGACGTGACTGATCAGCTGGGTGCCGAACATGCCGGTCCCCACGCCGAACACGGCGACCACGATCGGCAGCACCGCCGCCAGGACGGATCCGAAGGCCACGAACAGCACCACGGCGGCGGCCAGGATGCCGACCAGCTCCGCGGTGCCCGTCGGCGGCTCCTGGGTCCGGGCCACCGCCTGACCGCCCACCTCCACCTGGAGCCCGTCGCCGGCCGCGCCCCGGGCGGTGTCCACGACGTCGTGCACCAGGTCCAGCGGCAGGGCGTCCGCCTGCTCGGTGAACGTCACCTGCGCGTAGGCGATCCGCCCGTCCTGCCCGATCTGCGTCTCGCCCCGCTGCTCGTACGGGCCGGTGACGTCACCGACGCCCTCCATCGCGCCGATCTCCCGCAGCGCGGGCTCGATCCGCGAGCGCACGGCGTCGTCCCGCACCGAGCCCTCGTCCACCTTCCACACCACGGTGTCGGTGCCCCCGGCGCGATCCGGGAACGCCTGCTCCAGCAGGTCGTACGCCCGCTTGGAATCGGTGTCCGGCAGGGAGAAGACGTTCGCGTAGTTCGTCCCCGCGCTGCTCGCCGTCACCGCCAGTCCGCACAGTGCCCCCACCCACAGCAGGAGGACCACCAGCCGGTGCCGATAGCACCAGCGTGCCAATGCCGTCACGTGTGAAACTCCTTCGTCGCTCGACGGGTCCCCCAGGTCCTGGCAGCAGCATCGGCAGCGACACCCCGGGCGGCCCACGGCTCGCCCGCGACTCTCAAGGAACTCCAAGGCTGCGGACGGCCCTTGGCGGGCGGACCCCGCCGATACTGGGGGCATGACGACGGCCGAAGGCACCGTGCTGGTGGTCGAGGACGAGGAGAGCATCTCGGACGTCCTCGCCATCGCCCTGCGCTACCACCGCTTCGACGTGATGACGGCGGGCACCGTCCGCGAAGCGCTCTCCCTCACCGAGCACACCCGTCCCGACGCCGCCCTCCTCGACGTGATGCTGCCGGACGGGGACGGGCGCGCCCTGGGACGCGAACTGCGCGCCCGCAGACCGGAACTGGCGCTGGTCTTCCTCACCGCGCGGGATGCGCCCGCCGAGATCGTCGGCGCCCTCGGCTTCGGAGACGACTACATCACCAAGCCCTTCCACATCGACGAGGTCGTCGCCCGGGTCACGGCGGTGCTGCGCCGCACCCGGCCCGCCGACGTGCTCCCGCAGCGGGCCCCGTTGCGCCACGGCGACCTGGAGCTGGACGAGACGACGTACTCGGTGCGCCGCGCGGGCCGCACGGTCGAGCTCACGCCCACCGAGTACGCGCTGCTGCGCTTCCTGGTCCGCAACAGCGGACGGATCGTGCCCAAGGAGCAACTGCTGCGGCACGTCTGGCAGTACGAGCACGCGCCCGCCGAGTCGACCGTGGTGGAGACCTACGTCAGCTACCTGCGGCGGAAGCTGGACGTCCTCGGCCCGCCGGTCATCACCACCCGGCGCGGGGTCGGGTACGGCCTGATATGAGGCCGTCGACCCCCTGGCCGCGGTGGAGGCGGCTGCGCTGCGCGCGGGGCATCCACTCCCTGCGGGGCAGGCTGACGCTGGCCAACGTGGCGCTGCTCGCCGTCGGTGTCGTCGCGGCCACCGCGGTGAGCGTGGTCGGCATGCGGTACTACCTGCTCGACCAGATCGACGCGGAGCTGACCGCGAACCGGGACCGGCTGGGCGGCTCCTCCCTGACTCTGCGGCAGATCGACTCGCTGAGCGTGCTCAAGTTCCTCGCCGCCCGCACCGACCCGGGCCAGGAGGCACCGGACGCCCCGGAGACCCTGTTCGCCGCCGTGGACGGCGACGGCTCCACCGTGGCCGTCCTCGGCTTCCGGCCGACGCCGACGCAGGAGGCCCTGGCCGACGCGGTGGGGGACCCCGGCCCCCTGGTACGGGACCCGGAACCGCACGACGTCACCGTCCGGGGCGCCGCCTACCGGGTCACGGCGACCCGGCTCGCGGACGGCACGTACATCCTGCTCGGCGCCTCCACCGAGGCGCTGCACGAGGGCGTCGGCAAGGCGGTGCGGGCGAACCTGGCGATCGGCACGCTGCTGCTGGTGGGGCTGGGCTGTCTGACGATGGTCAGCGTGCGCCGCCGGATGCGGCCGCTGGAGGACATGGTCGAGACCTCCTCGGCGATCGCCGAGGGTGACCTGGCCCGGCGCGTGCCCTCCAGCCGGAACCCCATCCTGGAGGTGGAACAGCTGCGGCTGGCCCTGAACTCCATGCTCCAGCAGGTCGAGTCGGCATACCGGACGCGCGAGCGCAGCGCGGCCCAGCTGCGGCGGTTCGTCGCCGACGCCTCCCACGAACTGCGCACCCCGCTGGCCGCGATCCGCGGCTACCTCCAGCTGTACGACCGGGGCATGCTGCGCGACCCGGCCCAGCGGCGGCGGGCACAGGAGCGGATGCTGGCCGAGTCCGACCGCATGGCCCGCCTGGTCGACGAACTGCTGGTGCTGGCCCGGCTGGACCAGCGGCCCGAACTGCGGTTGCGGGACGTGGACGTGTGCCGCCTGGTGCGGGACGCGGCGCAGGACCTGCGGGTGCAGCAGCCGGAACGCCCGGTGGACGTCGACGCCGACGGCTCGGTGACGGTGCGCGCCGACGAGTCGGGACTGCGGCAGGTGCTGGGCAACCTGCTGGGCAACGTCCGCACCCACACGCCCGGCCACGCCCCGGTGCGGCTGTCCGTGACCGAGGAGGGCGGCACGGTCCGGCTGTGCGTCGAGGACCGGGGCCCCGGCCTGGCCGCCGACGACGCCGCCCGCGTCTTCGACCGCTTCTTCCGGGCCGGCGGCGGTGCGGGCAGCGGGCTGGGCCTGGCGATCGTGCAGGGCGTGGTGGACGCCCACGGCGGCGAGGTCGCGGTACGGACGGCCCTGGGCGAGGGCCTGGCCGTCACGGTGACCCTCCCCCGCCGGCCGGCGCCTGCGGACACCGTTCCGGAGGACCGCCCGGCCCCCGTGCCGGCGTCCCTCCGGGGCACGGAGGAAGCGGGCGGGCCGTCGGGCTCGGGGAGGTCGGGCTCGGGGTGGTCGGGCGGTGGCGGGCCGGGCGGGGACGAGTAGGCCCCCGGAGATCGGGGCCGGGTAGGCCCCCGGAAATCGGGGCCGGTTCCTCAGCCGGGATCCCGGTCCGGCTGAGGAACCGGTCTCAGAGCCGGTTGAGGCGCCACAGGCGGAAGACGCCCGTGCCGTCCGACAGGTACTGGCCGCCGCCGATGTCGTCGCTGGTGACCACGTACTCCTTGGCCTGCCACAGCGGCAGGACCGGCACGTCCTCGGCGACGGCCGCCTGAAGGTCACGGAAGTCGTTGCCGGCGTCGGCCCGGTTCTGGTGCTGCTGGCTGGCCTTGATCATCCGGTCCACGGCCTTGCTGCTGTAGCCGGTGTTCATGGTGCCCCCGGTGCCGACCAGCGGGCCGCCGAAGGTGTCCGGGTCGGGATAGTCCGCGACCCAGCCGACCGCGTAGGCGTCCAGCTTGCCGCCCGCCCACTGCTTCTGGAAGTCGGTCCACTGGTAACCCTTGAGGGTCACCTCGAACAGGCCGCCCGACTCCAGCTGGCGCTTGAGTTCCTTGGCCTCCTCGGCCGCGGCCCCGCGGCCCTCGGCGTACCCGTAGGTGAAGCGGACCGGTGCGGACACTCCCGCCTCGGTGAGCAGTTGCCGCGCCCGATCGGTGTCGCGCTTCGGGTAGGTGTCGAAGAACGACGTGGTGTGGCCGGGGATACCGGTCGGGATCAGGGAGTACAGCGGGTCGACGGTGCCCTGGTAGACGGTGGCGGCGAGCCGCTCACGGTCGATCAGCCACGCCATCGCCTGCCGGACCCTGACGTCCTCCAGCGGCTCGCCCTCGCGGGTGTTGAAGTACAGGTTGCGGATCTCGGAGCTGTCGGCCTCCGACACGCGCTGGCCGGGATCGCTCGGGTCGAGGTCGGCGAGCACGTCCGGCGGCAGCTGCCGGGCGACGACGTCGACGCTCCGGGTGCGCCAGGCGTTGTCGAGGGCCCCGGGGTCGCCGAAGTAGCGCAGCTCGATGGGGCGGCCCAGGTCCTTGACGGCGCCCCGGTAGCGGCCGTTGGGCTTCAGGACCGCCCGCTCACCGTCCTCGTAGGACTCCAGGACGTAGGGGCCGGTGCCGTCGGCTCCGCCGGCCCGCAGCTTGTCGGCCGGGTAGGTGCGGGAGTCCACGATGGAGCCGGCCCCGGTGGCCACCTTGAACGGGAAGGTCGCGTCGGGCGACTTCAGCTCGAAGGTGACGACCCGTCCCTTCGCGCGCACCGCGCCGAGGGTGTCCAGCAGGGACGCCGGACCCACGTCGGACTTGATCCTCAGCACCCGGTCGAACGAGAACTTCACGTCCTCGGCCGTCATCTCCCGCCCGCTCGGGAAGACGAGGCCCTCACGCAGCTCGCAGCGGTAGGTCCGCAGGTCCGTGCCCACGAACGCGCAGCTCTCGGCCGCGTCCGGGACGGGCCGGGCCCCGCCGGGCTCCACGGTCAGCAGCGACTGGAAGACGTTGCTGAACAGTGCCCAGGAACCGGCGTCGTAGGCGCCGGCCGGGTCGAGTGACGTAATGGAATCCGTCGTGCCGACCCTGATGGCCTCGCCCGACTCCTCGTCGGACGGCAGCAGTTGCCACCCCACCACTCCCACGACGGCGATCACCAGCAACGCCGCGAGAATGCGCATACGAACCGATCGCATCGGTCCTGTCCTCCCCTGGCCCACTACGGGCCGGTTAAATATGCCACTCCCCTTAGTGGCCGGTTCACCTAATCACAGGGGTTTCGAGAGGGGGAAGGGGGGTTTGGTTCAGTGAGAAACAGGTCACGCACGGGGGCCGGGGGCTCGGCCGCGACGGGCGGCGGGGGCGCGCCCACCGCCCGGACAGCGGGCCTGAGCCGCCGTTCCCGATGAGCGCGGCGGCGCCGCACGCCCGGTCGCCTCGAAGACCCCAGCCGTCGCTCGTCCGCTGCCGGAGGGCGGGGTGCGGGAGGACGAGGTGCGGCAGGACGAGGTGCAGGCGGACGGGATGCAGGCGGACGGGATGCAGGCGGACGGGATGCAGGAGCGTACGTACCGGCGCTGGTGACGGAGGGCGGTGGTGACGGAGCGCGCCGTGCCTGTGAGCGGCGTCGATGCCGGAGCGCGGCGGTACCGGAGCACGGCAGTGGCGGAGGGCGGCCGTGGCGCGGAGACCGTCGGCGCGGGTCCGGTCCGCGTCGGGCCGGGGGCCGGCCTCAGGTCTGCTTCGACGCCAGCTCGATCACCGTGATGTCCGACGGGGCGCCCACGCGGGTCGGCGGTCCCCAGGCACCGGCGCCCTTGCTCACGTAGAGCTGGGTGTCGCCGTAGCGCTCCAGGCCCTGCAGGGTCGGGTTGGCGGCGCCGGCGATCAGGCTCGCGGGCCAGAGCTGGCCACCGTGGGTGTGGCCGGACAGCTGGAGGTCGACGCCGTGGTCGACGGCCTCGTGGATCTGCACCGGCTGGTGGGCGAGGAGGACGCAGGCCCGGGCCCGGTCCCGGTCACCGAGGGCCCGGGCGTAGTCGGGGCCCTGCCCCTCGTTCTCGCCGGCCAGGTCGTTGACCCCGGCGAGGTCGAAGTGCGGCAGCTCGGTGCGGGCGTTCTCCAGGGGGCGCAGACCGAGCCGCCGGACCTCCTCGACCCACTGCTCGGCGCCGGAGAAGTACTCGTGGTTGCCGGTGACGAAGAAGGAGCCGTGACGGGCTCTGAGCTGGGCGAGGGGGGCCGCTGCCGGACCGAGGTCCTTCACGCTGCCGTCCACCAGGTCGCCGACGACCGCGATCAGGTCGGGCTGGGTGGAGTTGATGGTGTCGACGACCTTCTGGGCGAAGCCCCGGCCGAGGACCGGCCCGAGGTGGATGTCGCTGACCACGGCGATGCGGTAACCGTGGGCCGCGCGGGGCAGCTTGGCGAGCGGCACGGTGACCCGCTCGACGCGCGGGCCGCGCAGCACCCCGTGCGTCCCGTACCCGACGGTGCCGACGGCGGCCGCGGCGGCTGCCCCGGCGACCACCCGGGAGACGAAGAGGCGGCGGGAGGGGCCGGAGGGAGGGGTGGGGGCGGCGGTCCCGTCCGGGCCGTGGGGCGATGCGTCACCGGCGCGGCCGGATTCGTCGGAGCGGCTGGATCCGGCCGGGTCCGCCGGGGCGTCGGAGGAGTCCGGGGCGCCCGGGGCCGCGGCGGCGTCGTCCGTGCGGTCCGGGACGGGCGGGGCGCCGGGGGTCGCCGCACGGGCGCCCGGCGCGGCGGAGGTGGCGCCCGCCGGTATCGGTGGCGCGGGCTCGCCCGGGGTGGGCACGGCGGACCCCGCGCGTCGCTCCAGGAACCGCCGCAGCAGCGGCCGGACGGCCTCGCCCGCCACCATCGCCAGGACCAGGTAGAGCACCAGCGCCAGCCACAGGTAACCGGGCCAGGCCAGCACCTGCTGGAGCAGGAACGGGGCGTCGGACCGCGCCGCGACGAACGCCCCGACGGTCACCGCCCAGCCGCCGGCGATCACCACGACGCCGAGCCGGCGCACCCGGCCCGGCCCTGCGGTGGTGTCCCGGAACAGGCGTCGCCACAGGTACCAGTTGGCCGTCACGAGCACGGCCAGGACCAGCACGGCGACGAGGACGAAGACGATGCCCACGGTGCGGAGTTCCCGTTCTTCCCGTTGTTCTCTATGTGCTCGACGTTCCGGGCGGTGCCGTTGTTCCCGCCGGGTCCGCCGACGACGTCACGGCGTCCGTGACGTCCGGCTCAGTGCGCGCAGCCCGCGCAACCCGATGACCCCGACAACCGTCCCCAGTACGAAGGAGACGACGGCGAGCAGCAGGTGCACCCAGAAGTACGCGGTCGGCTCGCCGTCCTCGAAGGCGAGTCCGCTCCCGTCCTTGGCCAGGTTCTTGACGAAAGTGATCCAGATGACCCAGCTCCACACCCCGAAGGCGAGCAGGAACCAGGACACGGGGCGGCTGAGCTTCACGACAGCAGACCTTTCATCACGACGCCGGGCAGCCGCAGCCGGCCGGGAGTCCGGAAACCGTCCCCAGGACGGACACACCCGTCCAGTATCGCCGTCGGTTGTCCGGATCCTTGCGCGGGGTGGGACCCGGGGCGGGACGCCAGGGGCCGCGGCAGGTACGTTTCCGACCGTGCCCGCACCCCAGAAGACCGTCAGACGTTCCCTGTTGGTCGCTTCCGCCGTCCTATTGTCCACCGCGCTGACGGCGCCCGGCGCCCTCGCGGCGCCGTCGCCGTCGCCCTCGAAGAGCGCGTCGGCCGAGCCGCCGGCCCGTATGTCGACGGTGGGCGGGCCCCGGCTCGGGCAGCCGGGCACCCAGGTGAACCTGGCGAGCGGTGTCCCGGTGCTGCCCAAGGGTCTGTCGGCCCGGTCCTGGATCGTCGCCGACGCCGAGTCCGGCGAGGTGCTGGCCGCGCACAACGCGCACTGGCGGCTGGCCCCGGCGAGCACCCTGAAGATGCTGTTCGCCGACACGCTGCTGCCGAAGTGGCCCCGCTCGGAGAAGCACGAGGTGGTCCCGTCCGACCTGGCGGAGGTCGGTTCCGGCTCCAGCCTGGTCGGGATAAAGGAGGAGGAGACCTACACCGTCCACGACCTGTGGCTGGGGGTCTTCCTGCGCTCGGGCAACGACGCGGTGCACGTGCTGTCCGCCATGAACGGTGGCGTGGAGAAGACCGTCCGCGAGATGAACGAGCACGCCGAGGAGCTCCAGGCCCTCGACACGCACGCGGTCAGTCCGGACGGCTACGACGCCCCCGGGCAGGTGTCGTCCGCGTACGACCTGACGCTGATCGCCCGGTCGGGGCTGCAGAAGAAGGACTTCCGGGAGTACTGCTCGACGGTCCGCGCGAAGTTCCCGGGCGAGACGAAGAAGAACAAGAAGGGCAAGAAGGTCCGGGGCAGCTTCGAGATCCAGAACACCAACCGGCTCCTCGCGGGCGCCTCGGACGTGCCCGTCTACCAGGGCATCGCGGGGGTGAAGAACGGCAACACCACCAACGCGGGCGCCACCTTCACCGGGGTCGCGGAGCAGGACGGCAGGGTGCTGCTCGTCACCGTGATGAACCCGGAGAAGGACGAGAGCAACGAGGTCTACAAGGAGACCGCGAAGCTGTTCGACTGGGGTTTCGAGGCGGCCGGCAAGGTCGAGCCGGTGGGCGAGCTGGTCCCGCCGAAGAGCGCGGTGAAGGACGCGGGCCGGCCGGGCGCGTCGGCCTCCCCGGGCGAGGCGGGCGGGGCCGGGGAGGGCACCGGCGCCGCCGGGTCGAAGCCGGTGGCGAGCGCCCCGGCGGGCGGCTCCGGCGGGATGGGGGTCGCGCTCGGTGTCACCGGCGGGGTGCTGGTGCTGCTGGCCGGCGGGGTGTTCCTGGTCAACCGCCGGTGGCCGCTGCCGGATCTGGTGCGCCGCCGTTCGCGTCCGTGACCCCGTCCGGTCCGGCAGGTTCCGGCTCCTGCCCCGGGGTCGCCGTCCAGGCGGCGCAGAACAGCACCAGTCTGGACGTGAAGTTGATCCACAGCAGCAGGGCGACCGGGACGCCGAAGGCGCCGTACATGCTCTTGGTGGCCACGCCCTGCATGTAGCCGCTCAGCAGCAGCTTCAGCAGTTCGAAGCCGACGGCGCCGGTGAGCGCGGCGACCACCAGGCGGCGCCGGGCGGGCTCCACACCGGGCAGCAGGGTGAGGACGTAGAGCAGCAGCAGGAAGTCGGCGCCGACGGCGACGGCGAAGGCGGCGGTCCGCAGCACGGCCCCGCCCCAGCCGCCCTCCTCCAGCCCGATCGCGTCGCTGATCCGGCCGACGAGGGCGGAGGCGACGGTGGAGGCGACCAGGGTGACCAGCAGCGCCCCGCCGAGCCCGACGAGGATCCCCGCGTCCTTGCCCTTGCGCCAGAGGGGGTTCTCGTCGTCCTCCGGCAGCTCCCACACGGCGCGCAGGCACTCGCGCATGGAGCCGGCCCACCTGATGCCGGTGAACAGCAGGACCGCGCCGGCGATGAGACCGATGGCGCCCGCGTTCTGCACCAGGCCCTCGATGTCCAGCTGTTCGGAGATGCCGGGCACCTGGTCGGCGATCCGGTCCTGGAGGGCGTCCTGCCGCTGTGTGCTCAGGGTGGCCGCGCCGATCGCGGCGGCCACGGTGAGCAGCGGGAAGAGGGCCACGAAACTGGTGAAGGTCATCGCCGCCGCCAGTCGCGTCCAGTGCACGCGGTCCAGCCGTTCGTAGGAGCGCCAGGCGTGGGTGCGGCTCAGGCGCGCCACCCACGGTCCCACGACCGGGAGTCTCTTCAGCCAGTCCATGAACCGACTCTGCCCAGGTTCCGCCGGGCCAAGGCGCCGCGCACGGCCGGTGTTCCGGGTCCGGGGCGGGTTCGACCCGAATGCGCCCCACCGCCGGTCCGATGGAGTGACATACCACTAATCGTCCATCTCGGGGACGAAGGCGATGTTCCGCACGAGACCCCACAGACAGGGGCGATACGGTCACCGTCATGCCTGCCGACACCGTTCCCGCCCCGGGAAGGGGCCGCACCGCCCCCGCCGCCCGGCCGACGCGCCCGCGGACCGCACACCGGAAGGAGCAGCCGTGAAGGACGCCTCCGGTCTCCCCCGGTCGATGCTCGTCCTCGGCGGCACGTCCGAGATCGCGCTGGCCACCGCCCGGCGGATGATCGCCCGCCGCACCCGCACGGTGTGGCTGGCCGGCCGCCCCTCCCCCGCCCTCGACGCCGCCGCGGACCATCTGCGCGGCCTCGGCGCCGACGTCCGCACCGTCGCGTTCGACGCCCTGGACCCGGCCTCCCACGAGACCGCGCTCGGCAAGGTCTTCACCGAGGGCGACATCGACCTGGTGCTGCTGGCCTTCGGCACCCCCGGCGACCAGGCCCACGACGAGCAGGACCCGCAGGCCGCGGTGCGGGTGGCGCAGACCAACTACATCGGGGCCGTCTCCTCCGGCCTGGTGTGCGCGAGCGCCCTGCAGGCCCAGGGCCACGGCTCGCTCGTGGTGCTCTCCTCCGTCGCGGCCGAGCGGGCCCGCCGGATGGACTTCATCTTCGGCTCCAGCAAGGCGGGCCTGGACACCTTCGCGCAGGGCCTGGGCGACGCGCTGTACGGGACGGGGGTGCGCGTGATGGTGGTGCGGCCCGGCTTCGTGCGCACCCGGCGCAACGCCGGCCTGCCCGCCGCGCCGCCGGTCACCACACCGGAGGCCGTCGCCACGGCCGTCGAACTGGGTCTGCGGCGCGGCTCGGAGACGGTGTGGGTGCCGGGCGCCCTGCGCCTGGTGTCGACCGCCCTGCGGCACCTGCCGCGCGCCCTGTTCCGGCGGCTTCCGCTCTGACGGCGGAACGGGCCGCCCGCGGCGGCGGACCCGGTCAGCAGGCGGAGACGGAACCCCGGTCCACGTGGCCGGCCTGCGGCGGGACGGCCAGGGAGCCGAAGGGGAAGTCGCGCAGCTTGCGCCACACCCCGTCCTCGCCCTGCTCGTACAGCGCGAAACCCGTGCACGCCCAGCGGGCCTCGTAGTCGGCCAGCTCCTCGAAGGCGCGGTCCATGGCCGCCTCCTCGATGCCGTGCGCCACGGTGACGTGCGGGTGGTAGGGGAACTGCAGCTCCCTGGCGACGGGACCGGAGGCGTCCCGGATCCGCTGCTGCAGCGCGGCGCAGGCCTCCGCGCCCTCCACCACCTTCACGAACACCACCGGCGACAGCGGCCGGAAGGTGCCGGTGCCCGACAGCCGCATGGGGAACGGACGGCCGGTCGCGGCGACCTCGCTCAGATGGGCCTCGACCGCCGGGACGACGGCGGCGTCTATGGCGGTCGGCGGCAGCAGGGTGACGTGCGTGGGGATACCGTGAGCCGCGGCGTCGCCGAAGCCCGCGCGCAGCTGCTGAAGCCGGCTGCCGTGAGGCTCCGGGACCGCGATCGACACGCCGATCGTTACGGTCCCCACGTCGTCTCCTGTCGTTGTCGCGGTGAAGCTCCGGTGAGCTCCGGGTGACCGTCGTGACGGTCACCCGGATATCGACTGTACGGCCCCGGCCCGGCCGCGGGCAGGCGCAGCCGGAGTGATGTGCAGCGCTGTGCGGTGGTACGGATCCGTCCCGGGGGCCCGTTCAGTGCGCCGGTGCCGCCCCCGCCGGCGGTCCGGCCGTGGTCCTGCTCAGTGCTTGGCGGACACGAACCCGACCCGCTCGTAGGCCAGGGCGAGGGTCTCCGCGGCGACGGCGCGGGCCTTCTCCGCCCCCTTGGCCAGGATCGAGTCGAGCGTCTCGGGGTCGTCCAGGTACTGCTGGGTGCGCTCCTTGAACGGGGTCACGAAGTCGACCATGACCTCCGACAGGTCCGTCTTCAGCGCGCCGTAGCCCTTCCCGGCGTACTGCTCCTCCAGCTCGGCGACGGCCGTCCCGGTGAGCACCGAGTAGATGGTGAGGAGGTTGCTCACACCGGGCTTGTTCTCGACGTCGTAGCGGATCACGGTGTCGGTGTCGGTGACCGCGCTGCGGACCTTCTTCGCGGTGGCCTTCGGCTCGTCGAGCAGGTTGATGAGGCCCTTCGGCGTGGACGCCGACTTGCTCATCTTGATCGTCGGGTCCTGCAGGTCGTAGATCTTCGCCGTCTCCTTGAGGATGTGCGCCTTGGGGAGGGTGAAGGTGGGTCCGAACCGGCCGTTGAAGCGCTCGGCGAGGTCGCGGGTCAGCTCGATGTGCTGGCGCTGGTCCTCGCCGACCGGCACCTCGTCGGCGTGGTACAGCAGGATGTCGGCCACCTGGAGCACCGGGTAGGTGAACAGGCCGACGGAGGCCCGGTCGGTGCCCTGCCGGGCGGCCTTGTCCTTGAACTGGGTCATGCGGGACGCCTCGCCGAAGCCGGTGAGGCAGTTCATCACCCAGGCCAGCTGGGCGTGCTCGGCCACGTGGCTCTGGACGAAGAGCGTGCAGCGGTCCGGGTCCAGCCCCGCGGCCAGCAGCTGGGCGGCGGCGAGGCGGGTGTTCGCCCGCAGTTCCTTCGGGTCCTGCGGGATCGTGATCGCGTGCAGGTCGACGACCGAGTAGAACGCGTCGTGGGTCTCCTGCAGGGCCACCCACTGGCGCACGGCGCCGAGGTAGTTGCCGAGGTGGAAGGAGCCCGCCGTGGGCTGGATTCCGGAGAAAACACGGGGTCGGTCAGTCGCCATGCGGCCCATTCTCTCAGGTCCCGCGGGGCGCTCCGGAACCGACCGGAAACAGGTGGGAACCGATTCCGACCGGGCGGTGTAACAAGAGTGTGAGGACGCGGGAGGGGGGCCGCACGGTCGACGAGGCCGCCGTGATCGCCCGGGTGCGTGCCGGAGAGCCGGAGGCGTACGCGGAGCTGGTGCGTGCCCATACGGGCATCGCGCTCAGGGCGGCCGCCGCGCTCGGGGCCGGGGCGGACGCGGAGGACGTGGTGCAGCAGGCGTTCGTGAAGGCGTACTGCTCGCTGGGCGGCTTCCGGGACGGCATGCCGTTCCGGCCGTGGCTGCTGTCGATCGTGGCGAACGAGACACGCAACACCGTGCGCGCCGCGGCGCGCCGCCACACCCTGGCCGACCGCGAGGCGGCCCTGGTGGAGGCGGAGCCGGTGATACCGGAGTCGGCCGACCCGGCGGTGGCGACGCTGGAGACGGAGCGCCGCGCCGTCCTGGCCGGCGCGCTGCGGAAGCTGAGCGAGGAGCACCGGCTGGTCGTGACGTACCGCTATCTGCTGGAGATGGACGAGCGGGAGACCGCGCTGGCCCTGGGCTGGCCCCGGGGCACGGTCAAGTCGCGGCTGAACCGCGCCCTGCGCAAGCTGGAACGCCTGCTGCCGGACTTCCGGCCCCGGACGACCCCGGAGCCGCAGGTGCTGCCGGAACCGCAGGCGCCCCCGGAGCCCGGGCTGCCCCGGCAGTCCCGAAGGTCCCGTCCGTCCCGGCGCTCCGGGGAAGGGGGTGGGCGGGCATGAGCGGGTCCTCACGCGGGGAGGCCGCCCGGCTGCGGGAGGAGCTGCGCGCCTTCGGCCGCTCCCTGGACGGGCCGGGCGGGTCGGCGTCCCCCGAGTCGATGGCCGAGCGGGTGCTCGAGCAGATACTCGCCGAGGGTGTCCCGGCGCCGGCGCCCGTGCCGGTGGCGGAGGAGGCGGAGGCCCGGACGCGCGGGGCGCGGGCGCGACCGTACGGGGCCGGGCAGAGGGCACGGCTGCGCGGGGTGCGGCGGTGGGCGCGGCTGCGGTGGCGGTCGCTGGTCGCCGCCCTCTGCGGACTGCTGACGGTGTGCGTCCTGACGCCCCCGGTGCGGGCGACGGTCTCCGACTGGTTCGTCTTCGGCGGGGTCGAGGTGCGCCGGGATCCGTCGGCGGAACCGTCGCCCGGTCCCGGTGTGCCGGGCTGCGGGCCACCGGTGCCGCTGGGGCGCGCGGCCCGGCAGGCGGGGTTCCGGCCGCTGGTCCCCGCGGCGCTGGGGACACCGGACGCGGTGGCGGTCGACGGGCTGCCGGGCGGGCGGTCGCTGGTGAGCCTGTGCTGGCGCGAGGGCGGGCACACGATCCGGCTGGACGAGTTCCCGGCCCGCCTCGATCCGATGTTCGCCAAGCTGGTGCGCGAGCAGCCGGAGTGGCTGACGCCGGGCGGGGAGGAGAGCGGGGGCGGGGGCGCGGACGGATCCTGGACGTCCGGCCCGGTGCTGTGGTTCGCCCGGCCGCACCGGCTGGTGCTCCGGCTGGTGGACGCGGACGGCCACCGCTTCGCCCGGGAGCAGCGCACGGCCGGGCCGACGCTGCTGTGGACCGTGGGCGGCGGGGACGCCGAGGGGGCGGGCGGCGCGGCCCGGGACGGGGTGACGCTGCGGCTGGAGGGGGTGGCCTCGAAGGCCCGGGCGCTGGAGATCGCCCGGTCGCTGGAGGAGGTCGGCACCGTGGACGGGTGGGGCGGCCGGGGGGACGGGGGCTGAGAGCCGGAGGGCGTGCCACCCGGGGGCCCCCGACATTCGACGCGGGGAGGTGGGAACCCCGGCGGCCCGGGCGGTGTACCAGAAGTGACAGGCGGTCCGCGCGCGGGCCGCACGGGGATCGGCCGGCCGAGTGGGGGTCCGGATGCACAGGTGGTGGAAGGGCGGGTTCCGACGACTGTCGTCGGGGCTCGGGGTGGTGACGGTGTGTGCGGCGCTGCTGGTGTGGGGTGCGTCGCCCGCGGCCGCCGGCGGGCCGACGAGCGTGCTGCTCGTCTCGCCGCCGAGCGGGCAGTCCGCGGCGCTGACCCACACCGACAAGGAGTACGCCGAGCTGGAGAAGCTGCTGGGCCCGCCGGAGCGGGGCGTCAGGGACATGCCCCGGGAGGCCAGTGTCACAGCCCTGCTGATCAACGTCACCTGGATGCTGCACGACGTGTCGCCGTGGCGGGTGGACCGGGTCTTCCCCGCGGAGGACGGCGACGTCGTGTGGATCCACACGGAGCAGAGGTTCACGGAGGAGCCGGCCACCGGTGTCTGGCGGCGTGCCGCCCGCCCGGGTCCGCTGCGGGCGCTGCTGAAGGAGCTGGGGCTGATGGGCCCGGCGTCCGACGCGGGCACCAGCTCCGCGATCTACCCGGTGCCCTGGGAGGCGGAGGCAGAGGCGGAGGCCGGCCGTTCGGGCCCGGACGACAGCGCCTCCGGGACGGAGCGCGACGGCTCCGCCGCCCCCGCGCAGGCCGCGCCGCGGGCCGCGGCCGGCGGCACCGGCTGGTGGTGGGCGATACCGGGAGCGGCGGCGGGAGCCGTGCTCGCCCTGCTGCTGCGCCCGTACGTGACGCGGCTGCCGTTCCCACCGCGGCGGCCAGGAGGCCGGGGAGGTGAGCCGGGGCCGCGGCAGGAGCTGCTCGACCTGTGAGTCCGGGGTGCGGCCCGCCACGGGGGTGCGGGCCGCCACCGGATGCCGGGCGGGGCGGGCGCGGTGCCCGCCCACGCGGCCTCAGCCGAGGTCGACCTCGGGGTACAGCGGGAAGCCCGCCACGAGGTCGGTGGCACGCTGGGAGATCTCGTCGGCGACCTTCGGGTCCAGGACGTGCTGCGCCCTGGAGGGGGCGCCCTTGCTGGTGGTGCCGGCCTCGGTGGTCGTGAGGACGCGGTCGATGAGACCGGCGACCTCGTCCATCTCGTCGGTGCCCAGGCCGCGCGTGGTCAGCGCGGGGGTGCCGATGCGGATGCCGGAGGTGTACCAGGCGCCGTTGGGGTCGGCCGGGATGGCGTTGCGGTTGGTGACGATGCCCGAGTCGAGCAGGGCGGCCTCGGCCTGCCGGCCGGTGAGGCCGTAGGAGGTGGCGACGTCGATCAGGTTCAGGTGGTTGTCGGTGCCGCCGGTGACGAGGGTGGCGCCGCGGCGGGTCAGCCCCTCGGCGAGGGCGCGGGAGTTGTCCACGATGCGCTGAGCGTAGTCCTGGAACTCGGGGCGGCGGGCCTCCGCCAGGGCGACCGCCTTCGCGGCCATCACGTGCGGGAGCGGGCCGCCCAGGACCATCGGGCAGCCGCGGTCGACCTGGTCCTTGAGGGAGTCGTCGCACAGGACCATGCCGCCGCGCGGGCCGCGCAGCGACTTGTGGGTGGTGGTGGTGACGATCTGCGCGTGCGGGACCGGGTCGAAGTCACCGGTGAGGACCTTGCCGGCGACGAGACCGGCGAAGTGGGCCATGTCGACCATGAGCGTGGCGCCGACCTCGTCGGCGATCTCGCGCATCTTCCGGAAGTTCACCAGCCGGGGGTAGGCGGAGTAACCGGCCACGATGATGAGCGGCTTGAACTCGCGCGCGGTGGCGCGCACGCCCTCGTAGTCGAGCAGGCCGGTGGCGGGGTCGGTGCCGTAGGACCGCTGGTCGAACATCTTGCCGGAGATGTTGGGCCGGAAGCCGTGGGTGAGGTGGCCGCCGGCGTCCAGGGACATGCCGAGCATGCGCTGGTTGCCGAAGGCCTGCCGCAGCTCGGCCCAGTCGGCCTCGGAGAGGTCGTTGATCTGGCGGACCCCGGTCTTCTGCAGGAACGGCGCCTCGACCCGGTCGGCGAGCACCGCCCAGAAGGCGACGAGGTTGGCGTCGATGCCGGAGTGCGGCTGGACGTAGGCGTGGCGGGCGCCGAAGAGTTCCCTGGCGTGCTCGGCGGCCAGCGACTCGACGGTGTCGACGTTGCGGCAGCCGGCGTAGAAGCGGCGGCCGACGGTGCCTTCGGCGTACTTGTCGCTGAACCAGTTGCCCATCGCCAGGAGGGTGGCCGGGGAGGCGTAGTTCTCCGAGGCGATCAGCTTGAGCATCTCGCGCTGGTCGGCGACCTCCTGGCCGATCGCGTCGGCCACGCGCGGCTCGACGGCGCGGATCACGTCGAGGGCGGAACGGAAGGCGGTGGAAGCGGTGGAGAGGGGCTCGGCGGCAGACATGGGGACCTCCGGACGTGGCGTTCGGCGTTCACGGTGCGGCCCAGGCGCACGGCACGGTGCCGGGTCCCCGTCGTCCACGGGCCCGGGGGCCGCTTCCCGATGGTTGTTCCATCCCAGCACGCCAGTCACGACCCGAGGTCAGGGTACCGGGCGGCACCCAGTGCCGTGGCCGGCCGTCCACGATGCGGGAGCCACCACGCCGGCCCTGCCGGGGCCGGTGAGGGGACGCCCCCCGGGGGCCACGGTGCCGTGCCGTGTGGTGCGGCACAGCACGGCACGGCACGCAGCCTCGCAGCGCGGGGGGACGGCCGGCCGGAGGCGGATCGAAGCCGTGTTCGCCACCCCTGAAAGACCGGCTCAGCCTGGACCGACACGGCGGCACAACCCCGGCCGGAGTCCTCGCCCGCACCGGACGAGGGCTCCTCGCCCTCGCCGCCGGCATCTGGCCCGCCTGGGCCACCGGCGAAGATCAAAGGGTCCCTGATCGCCCATGACCACTGAGAACATCGGACTCAGGTGCTGCATCCCGGCACCGGGGCGGCGTGGCCCGCCCGGCGCTCACCGCACAGGCCGGCGGGCACAGGGCCGATCCGCGAAGCTGCGACGGACGAGGAAGAAAAGGGAACATGAGAAAGCCGATGGCCGACATGGCCGGAGCCGCCCTCCGGCTGGGGCGCCCACCGGCCGACCGCGAGGCCGCACGTCACTCGGCCATCCCCGTCGGCACTGTCACCGTCGCCGACGTGTGGATCAGCGGCGGCCTCGGGTTCGTCCTGCTGCTGCACCGCAGGCACGACGGTCTCCTCGCCGAAGAGCTGTACTACTCCGTGCAACGCCCGGACGGCGACTGGGAGTGCCCGGACCATCTCAGCGGGGGCCTGGTCGGCGGAGAGTTGGGCACTTCGGCCATGGTCGAGGGCGCGCTCGGCGGGGCTTCCCTCTCCGTCGCCGCCGAATCCGAGTCCCTCGTCCTCACCGGGCGTGGCCCGGACGGTGACGAAGAAGAACTCGTACACACCTGGGAGCTTCTGGTGAGCGGTGACACAGACCTCCTCCAGATCGAGCACTTCTCACCGGACGCCCCCGGGACACCGACGATCTCCAGACGCACCGTGGTACGGCCGCTGATGCTCCTTGTCCTGCTGCCGGGTGAACGAGCCCGTGTGTCCACTGTCCGCGAGGAGAACTCGGTGTTCACCCGCTTCGGCGACGTGCTGGACCTGCACCACCCGGCGCACTGACCCTCACCGACTCCGCCGGCGGACCGTCATGGACCTCCAGGCTGGAGGATCACGTGGGGCAGGAAGCGGGCGTACTCGTCGGTGATCAGTCCCGAGGACTCGCGGATGCCGAGTCCGGCGGCCTCGTTCTCGACGACCCACGCGCCGAGGACGACGTGGTTGCCGTCGAAGTCGGGCAGCGGCGCGAGTTCCTGGTAGCAGCAGGGCTCGTCGCGGACCACGGGAGCGGTGCCCGCCGGGTGGACGGTCACTCCGGCGCCCTCACGGCCCAGCAGCGGCTTGGCGACGTATCCGGTGGTGTCGGCCAGGTCGCGGGGGCCGTCGAGGTAGGAGGGCAGGAGGTTGGGGTGGCCGGGGTGCAGTTCCCACAGGATCGCCAGCAGGGCCTTGTTGCTCAGCAGCATCTTCCAGGCCGGTTCGATCCACAGGGTGCTGCCGGTGCCGCCGCCGTTGTCCAGCGTCTCCAGCACATGGTCGGCGAACCGGTCGGTGGTGAGCCACTCCCAGGGGTACAGCTTGAAGATGCTGCGGATGAACCCCAGTTTGTTGTCCACGAACCTGCCGGACAGGCGGTCCCAGCCGATCTCCTCCATCGTGAGCCAGTCGGTCTCCAGCCCGGCCTGCTCGGCCGTCTCCTTGAGGTAGGCGACGGTCATGAGGTCCTCGCCGATCGCGTCGGCGGAGGAGTGGGCGAAGTACAGGGGCGAGCCGGGCGGCAGCAGCGCGGACTGCCGCCTCCAGGCGTCGACGAGGCGCTCGTGGAGGGAGTTCCACTGATCGGCGCCGGGGAACCGTTCCTCCATCCAGAACCACTGCGGGGACGCGGCCTCCACCAGCGAGGTGGGCGTGTCGGCGTTGTACTCCAGCAGCTTCGCCGGTCCCGTGCCGTCGTAGCGCAGGTCGAACCGGCCGTAGAGGGAGGGCAGTTCGTCGCGCCGCTGCCACGCCTCGGTGACCGCGCGGACCACGCGCGGGTCGGTGATGCCCAGGTCGGCGAAGCGGTCCTCGGCGACGATGTGCCCGGCGGCCTCCAGGCACATGCGGTGCAGGTCCTCGACGACCTCCTCCAGCGCCTCCACCTCGTCCAGGGTGAAGACGTAGTGCGCGCTCTCGTCCCAGTAGGGCACCCACGCGTCGTCGGGCACGGGCCGCCCCGCCTCCCGGGCGGCCTCGTGCTCCGCGGGCAGCGTGAGCGGGTAGATGAGCCCCTGTTCCTCGACGGTCCGCTGCCAGTCGGGGCGGGGCGTGATGGTGCGGCGTTCCACGGTCCGGTCCCTCCGTCGCCCGCGGCTCAGCCGCCACCGCTGCCGGACCCGGAGCAGCCGAAGCCGCCCCGGTCGACGGCGGCGCTGCGGCTGAAGGTGCCGTTGTCGGCGTAGCCGCGGCTGACGTCGGCGTCGTAGTACCAGCCGGCGTTGCCGGTGCCGCCCCTGCGGTTCTTGCCGGAGCTCCCGTAGGAGCCCGAACCCGAGGACGACTTGCAGTTCTTGTCGGCCACGACCTTGTACCCCTTGAGGTAGTCGTAGCTGTTGCGGTCCACGCAGCGCCGGTCGGGATCCGACCCGCAGGCGGACAGGGCCGCCGCCAGGACGCCCATCCCGCCGAGCACCACCGTGCTGGACCTCAGTCGCCGTCGCGTTTCCGCCATGTCGGCCACTCCCCCTTGTTATGCGTGTGTACGCGGCCGGACCCATGCTCCCCGGCTCGCGGCGGACAGCCTAGAGACCCGGGCGACGGCGCGTGCCGCAGGGCCCCGCGCGGCGCCCGGCTCTACTGTCGTTTTGTGATCTTTGGCATGGTGTGCGCCCTCGGCGCAGCGGTCTGTTACGGCACGGCGACGGTGCTCCAGGCGATCGCCGCCCGCGCGGCGGCCCGCACGGACCCCGGCGGGGACGTGTTGCTGCTGCTGCGGGCGCTGCGGCAGTGGCGCTACCTCGCCGGACTCGCCCTGGACGGGTTGGGGTTCGTGCTGCAGATCGTCGCGCTGCGGGCCGTGCCCATCTACGCGGTGGGCGCGGCGCTGGCGGCCAGCCTGGCGGTGACCGCCGTGGTGGCGGCGGTGCTGCTCCGGGTGCGGCTCAGCCGGGCCGAGTGGACGGCGGTGGCGGTGGTGTGCGCCGGACTGGCGATGCTCGGGCTGGCCTCCGGGGCGGAGGGCGACCGGTCGGGGCCGGACTGGCTGGGGTGGGCGATGCTCGGCACCGCCGCCGCGGTGCTGCTGCTCGGCACGGCGGGCGGCCGGCTGCCGGAACGGGCGCGGGCGGGTGTCCTCGGCCTCGGGGCCGGGTTCGGGTTCGGGGTCGTCGAGGTGTCGGTCCGACTCGTCGACGACGTCTCCCTGTCCTCGCTGTCCTCACTGACCTCGCTGTTCACCGACCCGGCCGCCTACGCGCTGGTGCTGGGCGGCGGCGCCGCGTTCCTGCTCCTGACGTCGGCGTTGCAGCGCGGCTCGGTGACCGCCGCCACGGCCGGCCTGGTCCTCGGGGAGACGGTCGGTCCGGCCCTCGCCGGGGTGATCTGGCTGGGCGACCGCACCCGGCCGGGCTGGGGCTGGCTCGCGGTGCTCGGCTTCGCCGTGGCGGTGGCGGGCGCGCTGGCCCTGAGCCGCTTCGGCGAAGCCCCGGAGGACGAGGCCGGCTCCTCCCCGGACGGAACGCCGTGAGGACCCGTCACCCCGGACACCCGAGCGCCACCACCGGCCAGGCCACCCCCAGTCAGGACGCCACCGGTCAGGCCACCGCCGGTCGGGCCACCGCCGGTCGCGTCGACCGGCGCGAGGCACCCGGCCCCCTTCGGCGAAGCCTCGGAAGAGAGACCCGGAGCCTCCCCCGACGGAACGACGTGAAGGGCCATCACCGCGAACGCCCGACAGGCACCACCGGTCAGGACACCCCCAGTCAGGCCACCCCCGGTCAGGCCACCCCCCGTCAGGGCAGCGCCTTGCAGAGCGCCTCCAGGGCGCCCGCCCAGGCGTGGTCGGGCGGGGTGGCGTAGCCGACGACGAGGCCGTCCACCGGGGTGTCCGTGGCGGCGGGGTGACGGAAGCGGCCGAGCCCGAGGACCCGCAGGCCCTGCCAGGTCGCGGCGCGCACCACCGACGGCTCGGTCCCCGGCGGCAGCCGCAGGACGGCGTGCAGCCCGGCGGCGATGCCGGTGACCCTGACGTCCGGGGCCCGGGTGGCGAGCGCCTCGACCAGGGCGTCACGGCGCCGGCGGTAGCGCAGGCGGGCGGCGCGGACGTGGCGGTCGTAGGCGCCGGAGGTCAGGAAGTCGGCGAGCACCAGCTGGTCGACCACGCCGACGGAGCGGGCCCCGCCGTGGGCGGTGACCTCCGGCACCAGGGACGGCGGCAGGACCATCCAGCCCAGGCGGAGTCCGGGGGCGAGGGACTTGCTGGCCGTGCCGAGGTACACCACGTGAGCGGGGTCGAGGTCCTGGAGGGCGCCGACGGGCTGGCGGTCGTAGCGGAACTCGCCGTCGTAGTCGTCCTCCAGGACCAGGCCGCCGGTCCGCCGGGCCCGGTCGAGCACCTCGGCCCGGCGGGCGGGAGGCAGGGCGCCGCCGAGCGGGAACTGGTGGGACGGGTTGAGCAGGACGGCGCCCGCGTCGCTCCCGGCGACCAGCGGGCCGTGCTCGTCGTAGGGCAGCGGCACGGTGCGGGTGCCGGCCCGTTCCACGAGGTCCCAGTGGACGTCCAGCCCGTAGGACTCCACGGCCAGGGTGTGCACGCCCCGGTCTCGCAGGACCGCGGTGAGCAGGCGCAGGCCGTCGGCGAAGCCGGCGCAGACCACGACGTTCTCCGGGTCGGCGCGCACGCCGCGGGCCCGCGCGAGGTAGTCGGCCAGGGCTTCGCGCAGTTCCGGCCGGCCCCGCGGGTCGCCGTACCCGAAGGCGTCGTGGGGAGCGGCGGCCAGGGCGCGGCGGGTGGCTCGCAGCCAGGCGGTGCGGGGGAAGGAGGCGAGGTCCGGGGTGCCGGGGACGAGGTCGTGCGGGAGCCGGCCCGGCGGGCGCGCGGGGGCCCTGCGGGCGGGCGGCCGGGGTACGGCGCGGTCGGCGACGTGGGTGCCGGAACCCTGCCGCGCGGTGAGGCGGCCCTCGGCCACCAGGTCGGCGTAGGCGTCGGCGACGGTGTTGCGGGCGACGCCCAGGTCGGCGGCGAGCGAGCGGGAGGAGGGCAGCCGGGTGCCGGGGGCGAGGCGGCCGGTGCGGATGGCGTCGCGCAGGGCGTCGGTCAGGCCGCGGCGCAGTCCGGGCCCGCTGCGTTCGAGGTGCAGGTCGACGCCGTAAGTGGCCCAGGGTTTCGCCATGGGAATGGACCATACTCCTGGGCCGCTCCGCTCGTAGGCTCGCCGTCATGACGACCACAGCGAAGCAGAGCACGAACCCCGGCTCCACCGACGGCGCCGGGGGCGCGGCGTACGCGCCGGAGCCCGCTCCCCGCCTGGACTGGGCTTCCCTGGTCCCGGACGTGTACAAGGCGATGGTGCGGCTGGACGCGGCGTCCCGGAAGGGGCTCGACCCGAAACTGCTGGAGCTGGTGAAGATCCGCGCCTCGCAGCTCAACCAGTGCGCCTTCTGCCTGGACATGCACTCCAAGGACGCGCTGGCGGCGGGCGAGAGCGTGGAGCGGATCGTGCAGCTCGCGGCCTGGGAGGAGTCGCCGCACTTCTACACGGAGCGGGAGCTGGCGGCGATCGAACTGACGGAGGCCGTGACCGTGCTGACCGACGGCTTCGTGCCGGACGAGGTGTACCGGCGGGCCGCCGCCCGCTTCGAGGAGGCCGAACTGGCGCAGCTCGTCGCCGCGATCACGGTGATCAACGCGTGGAACCGGTTCGGCGTGACGTGCCGCCTGACGCCGGGCCACTACCGGCCGGGGCAGCGGCACTGACGCCCCGCGGGTACGGGTGAGCGCGGACGGCCCTCGCGACGCCGAGGTCGCGAGGGCCGTCCGTGCGAGGCCGGCGGCGTGCCGTGGGGCTGCTGCCGCAACCCGCCGGATGCCGGCGAGGACCCGCCGGGTGCCGGCGAGGGCCGGGCGGGGGTCCGGTCAGGGCAGCCACTTCTCCCAGACGTCCTTGTTGGCCTTGACCCACTTCTCGGCCGCCGCCTCCGAGCTCATCTTCTGGCCCGCGATCATCGCGGCGACCTCGTTCTGCTCGTCCGCGGTCCACTTGAAGTTCTTCAGGAACTTCGCGGCGTCACCGCCCTCCTCGGCGAAGTCCGCGTTGAAGTACTTCTGCAGCGGGGTCTCCGGGTAGGCGCAGGCCACCTTCTCCGGGTCGGCGTCGCAGCCCTCCTTGTGCTCGGGCAGCTTCACCTCGACCATGTCGATGTCGGCGTTCAGCCACTGCGGGGTCCACCAGTAGCTGATGAAGGGCTTCTTGGCCTTGTAGTTCTCCCTGATCTGGGTGATCTGGGCGGCCTCGGAGCCGGCGTAGACCGTCTTGTACTCCAGGTCGAGGTTCTTGATGATCGCGTCGTCGTTGGTGGTGTACGACGGGGAACCCTCGAGCAGCTGGCCCTTGTTGCCGCTCTCCGCGGTCTTGAACAGGTCCTTGTACTTGTTGAGGTTCTTCCAGTCCGTGATGTCCGGGTGCTTGTCGACCAGGTACTTCGGCACGAACCAGCCGATGTGGCCGACGACGCCGAGGTCGCCGCCCTCGACGACGGTCTTGTTCTCCTCGACGTACAGCTGCACCTTCTTCGGCGCGCCGCCCCAGTCCTCCATGATGGCGTCGACCTTGCCGCTGTGCAGGGCGTCGAAGGCGACCGACTCGTCGAGCTGCTTGAGCTCGGCCTTGGTGTCCAGCTCGTTCTCGAGGATGTACTTGGCGACGGCGCCGTTGGCCTCCGCGCCGACCCAGGACGGCACGGCGATGGTGACCTTGCCGGAGGAGCCCTTGGCGGAGGACGACGAACCGGTGTCGGCGGCGGCGCAGGCGCTCACCCCGGTCAGGCCGAGGACGACGGCGGCGGCGCCCGCCGCGCGGACGAGGCGCGTTCTCCCGCCGCCGGCCGCGGTGTTCTTCCGGCCGGTGGAGTGTTCGTTCTTCATGCGCATGGTGCGTTCTCTCGTTTCTGTTGCGAGGGGGACGGTCCCTCTTGCGAGGGGTGGACGGTGCCGCGGTCCGGCGCGGGTGCGGAGGTTCGGCCCCGCGGCCCGCGCCGGGCCGGGTGGGGGGTTCAGGGCGTGCCGGCGGCCGCGCGGGTGCGCTGGGTGGTGCGGTCCAGGACCAGGCCGAGCAGCACGATGGCGACGCCGGCGGTCAGGCCGGTGCCCAGGTCGCTCTTCTGGAGGCCGTAGACGACGTCGTAGCCGAGGGCACCGGAGCCGACGAAGCCGCCGACGATGACCATGGCGAGGACGAGGACGACGCCCTGGTTGAGGGCGAGCATCAGCGCCGGACGGGCCAGCGGCACCTGGACCTGGCGGATCTGCTGGAAGGTGCCCGCGCCCAGGGAGCGGGACGCCTCCAGCGCGGCGGGGTCCACCTGGCGCAGGCCCTGCACGGTGATCCGGACGACGGCGGGCAGCGCGTAGAGCACCGCGGCGGCGACCGCGGCCGAGCGCCCCACGTTGAACAGGGCGACCACCGGGATCAGGTAGATGAACTGCGGCAGGGTCTGCATGGTGTCGAGCACCGGCCGCAGCAGCCGTTCCACCACCGGCACCCGGGCGGCGAGCACGCCGATCAGGAAGCCGAGGACCAGGGTGACGACGACGCCCGCGACGGCCTGCGACAGCGTGTCGAGGGACCGGTTCCACACGTCGATGACGCCGACCCCGGCCATGGCCGCGGCGGCCGTGGCCATGGCGCCCCAGCCGCCGGCGAGGAGGCCGAGCACCGCGGCGACCAGGACCAGGACCCACCACGGGGTGCCGGTCAGTCCGGACCGGATCGGGTCGAGCACCCAGGTGGTGAAGCCGTCGGCCCAGGTGCGGGTGCCGCCCAGGACGGGCACGCCCTCGGCGAGGTGGCCGGTGAACCAGTCCGTGGCCCGGTTGACGGGCCCGGAGATGTTCACCGTCCACGGCTCGGGCCACTCCTCGATGAGCAGGAGATAACCGGCCACGGAGACCACCGTGGCCACGACCGCCGTCAGGCCCCAGCCGGCCCAGCCGTGCAGCAGGGGGACGGGCGACGGGCCGGGGCCCTCGCCGAGACGGTCCCCGGCGGCAGCGGTGGTGCGGTCCAGCCAGACCGCCAGCAGCACGATGGGGATGCCCGCGGCGAGCGCCCTGCCGACGTCGACGGTGGACAGGGCCTGGAAGACCTCCTCGCCCAGGCCGCCGGCGCCGACCACGGAGGCGATGGTGACCATGGACAGGGCCATCATGATCGTCTGGTTGAGACCGAGCAGGATCTCCTTACGGGCCAGGGGCAGCCGCGCGCTCAGCAGCCGCTGCGCGGGGCTCGCCCCGAGGGACTTGGCCGCCTCCATCACGCCGGGGTCGGCACCGCGCAGGCCGAGCGCGGTGAGCCGGGCCATGGGCGGGGCGGCGTAGATGATCGTGGCGATCAGCGCGGACGGCACGCCGATGCCGAACAGCAGCACCAGCGGCAGCAGATAGGCGAACGCCGGCATGATCTGCATGGTGTCCAGCGCCGGGCGCAGCACCCGCTGGAAGCGGTCGGACAGGCCGCCGCCCAGGCCGAGCAGCCCGCCGACGACCGCGGACACCGCGACCGCGATCGCCATCAGGGCGAGGGTCTCCATGGTGGCTTCCCACATGCCGAGCACCCCGCACAGCGCGAAGCAGCCCGCGGTGACGCCGGCCAGCTTGAGGCCGCGCCGGCTCTGCAGGCCGCCGACGCGCCACGAGACCAGGACGGCGATCAGCGTCACCGGGAACCAGCCGACGTCGACCAGCAGGGCCGTCATCCAGCCGACGGAGTCGTCGGACCAGTTGCTCAGGTGGAGCAGGAAGTAGAGGAAGACGGGGTTGGTGTCCCGGTTGCGCACGACCCAGGAGTAGGCGTCGTCCAGCGGGGTCTTGACGTCGACGGTCAGTGCGGCGGGCCAGGTCCCGCTGCCCCACAGGGCCACCGCGACCGGCACGAGCACGGCCGCGGCGACCGCGAGCGGGATCAGGCGGCGCACCAGCGGGTGGACCGTACGGGAGCGCAGCGTCGGCGTTGCCTGCTCCTCGGCCGGTTCCACGGGCGGTGAGGGCGGCGCCGGGGTGGTCACGGCACTCATCCGCCGCACCCCCGCGCCGTTCGGGCGGACGTGGGTCTGACGCAGGTGCTCATCGCACGGCCTCCTTCGCCAGGCTCGGGCCCCGGTCGAGACCGGCGACGACCTTCAGGAGGCCCACGTGGTCGACCTGGCCCAGGCAGCGGCCGTCCTCCACCACGCAGGCGGCCCGCCCCGTGCGGGCGACGGTCCCGACGGCGACGGAGACGACGGTGTCGGGGGCGAGGGCGCCCGGGTGGTCGGGGCCGCCGCAGTCGCCGGGGGTCATCGCGCTGCGGACGGTCATGACCTGTTCGCGCGGGACGTCCCGGACGAAGTCGCGGACGTAGTCGTCGGCGGGCGCGCCGACGATCTCCTCGGGTGTGCCCAGCTGCACCACGCGCCCGTCGCGCATCAGCGCGATCCGGTCACCGAGGCGGAGGGCTTCCTGGAGGTCGTGGGTGATGAAGACCATCGTGCGGCCCTCCTCGCGGTGCAGCCGGGTCACCTCCTCCTGCATGTCCCGCCGGATCAGCGGGTCGAGGGCGCTGAACGGCTCGTCGAAGAGCAGCACCTCGGGGTCGACGGCGAGGGCGCGGGCCAGGCCGACGCGCTGCTGCTGACCGCCGGACAGCTGGGCGGGTCTGCGCTGTTCCATGCCCTCCAGGCCGACCTTCGCGACGACCTCGGCGGCCCGCTCACGGCGTTCCGCCTTGCCCATGCCCTGGATCTCCAGGCCGTAGGCGACGTTGTCGAGGACGGTGCGGTGCGGCAGCAGGCCGAAGTGCTGGAAGACCATGGCGGCGCGGTGCCGGCGCAGTGCGCGCAGCCGGGCCTTGTCCATGGCGAGGACGTCCTCGCCGTCGATGGCGATGGTGCCCGCGGTCGGCTCGATGAGCCGGGTCAGGCAGCGCACCAGGGTGGACTTGCCGGAGCCGGACAGGCCCATGACGACGAAGACCTCGCCCTTGCGGACGTCGAAGCTCACGTCCCGCACGGCGGCGGTGCAGCCGGTGCGGGCGCGCAGTTCGGCGGGCTCGAGCGCGGCGAGCGCGGGGTCCGCGGGGATCCGCTCGGCCTTCGGGCCGAAGACCTTCCACAGGCCCTGGACGCGGAAGACCGGCGCGTCGTCCGCCGGGGTGTCCGTCGACGGGGCGGCGTCCGCCGCAGTGTCCGCGGACGGGGCGGTGGGCTCGGCCGGGGTCGCGGGCTCGGTGGGCTCGGCGGGGGTGGCGGGCTCGGCGGGGGTGGAGGTGCTCATCGGGCGTCGCCGCCGATCAGGTCGACGGCCCGCTCGCCGACCATCAGCACCGCGATCATCGGGTTGACGGCGGTCATGGTCGGGAAGACGGAGGCGTCCGCGATGCGGATGCCCTCCAGGCCGCGGATCCGCAACTCGGGGTCCACCACGGCCTGTTCGTCGTCGACGGCGCCCATCCTGCAGGTGCCGGCCGGGTGGTAGACGGTGTGGGCGACCTTCCGGGCGTACTCGCTCAGCTCCTCGTCGCCGGTGACGTCCGGGCCGGGCGCGACCTCACGCTTGAGCCAGTGGGCCAGGGGCTCGGTCTTCGCGATCTCGCGGGCGATGCGGATGCCGTCGACGAGGGTGCGGCCGTCGTAGTCGTCCTCGTCGGTGAAGTAGCGGAAGTCGAGGGCCGGCTTGACCTCGGGATCGGCGCTGGTGAGGTAGAGACGGCCCCGGGACTTCGGCTTGGGGATGTTCGGGGTCATCGAGACGCCGAACTCCGGCCGCCGGTAGCCCAGTCGCTCCGGGTTGTCGGTGAACGGGATCTGGTAGAAGTGGAACATCAGGTCCGGGCCCGCGTGCTCCGGGTCGCGGCGCACGAACAGACCGGCGTCGGAGTCCATCGCGGAGTTGTCCGGGATCGGCCCGTCCGTCTCCCACACGATCACGGACTCGGGGTGGTCCAGCAGGTTCTCGCCGACTCCGGGCAGGTCGTGCGCCACGGGTATGCCGAGCGCCTCCAGGTCGGCGCGCGGCCCGATGCCCGAGTGCAGCAGCAGCCGCGGCGAGTCGACGGCGCCGGCGCACAGCACCACCTCGTTGCGGGCGGAGACCAGGATCTCCTCGCCGTCCTTGGTGCGGACGTGGACGCCGGTGGCGCGGGTCCCGTCGAGTTCCAGCCGGTACGCCCAGGTCTCCAGCAGGATCGTCAGGTTGGGCCGCTCGTCCATCACCGGGTGCAGATAGGCCACCGACGCGGAGGACCGCTTGTTGTTCTCCGGGTGGTAGGCGAGGTCGAAGAAGCCGACGCCCTCCTGGAACGGCTTCTTGTTGAAGCTCTCGATCCGGGGCACTTCGAGGGCCTTCTGCGCCGCGTCGACGAAGTCGCGGGCGATGGCGTTCCGGTCCTTCTCGTCGACCGGCACGATGTTGTTCTTCAGCCGGGCGTAGTACGCCTCCATCTGCACCGCGCCCCAGCCGTCGGCGCCGGCCTGCTCCCACTCGTCCCAGTCGGACGGAAGCGGCTTGAAGGCGATGAGCGTGTTGTGCGAGGAGCAGCCGCCGAGCACCCGGGCGCGGCTGTGCCGGATGTGCGAGTTGCCGCGCGGCTGCTCGGTGGTCGGGTAGTCGTAGTCCAGTTCGCCGCCGAGCAGGCCCATCCAGCGGCGCAGGGTCAGCACGTCGTCGCGGCCGACGTCGCTGGGGCCGCCCTCGATGACGGCGACGGTCACGTCCGGGTTCTCGGTCAGCCGCGAGGCGATGACCGAACCCGCCGTGCCGCCGCCGATGACGACGTAGTCGTACGTGTGGGTGTGTTCTGGCATGGCAGTGGTACTCCTCCGGGAACTGGGGACGGTGGGACGGCTTGAGACGGGGTCGACGCCGGGCGTCGAGGAAGGGGAGAAGGGCCGGGCGGGCGCGGACCGCCGGCGCCGCGGGCCGGTACGGGCACGGCGGCGCACCGCGGCACGGCGGCCGCGGTACGGGGCGGGAGCGGTTCGCCGCCGCCCTCCGGCCGGATCACGGCCCGCGGGGCGTCGGGTGACCGGGCGGCACACGGCGGCAGCGTGGCTCGCCGCGGCGGGGCCGGACGGCCCCGCGCGGCGGTGCGCCACGGGGCGTCACGCGGGTGGTGCGTCGCACTGGGCGGGGGTGCCCGGTCCACCGGCGGGTGGCCTGTGGCTCAGCCCGCGAACCAGCGCACCGGCTTGGGCGCGAGGTTCTGGTAGACGTGCTTGGTCTCGCGGTACTCGGCCAGCCCGGCCGGGCCCAGTTCGCGGCCGACTCCGCTCCTGCCGAAGCCGCCCCACTCCGCCTGCGGCAGGTAGGGGTGGAAGTCGTTGATCCACACCGTGCCGTGCCGCAGCCGGCCGGCCACCCGCCGGGCACGGCCCGCGTCGGTGGTCCACACCGCCCCGGCCAGGCCGTACTCGGTGTCGTTGGCGAGGGCGACCGCCTCGTCCTCGGTGCGGAAGGTCTCCACGGTGACGACCGGTCCGAAGACCTCCTCGCGCACCACGCGCATCTCGCGGTGGCAGTGGTCGAGGACGGTCGGCTCGTAGAAGTACCCGCCCGCGGGGCGTTCGTCGGACGGTTCGGGCCGCTTGCCGCCGGAGCGCAGCACCGCGCCCTCCTCCAGCGCGGAGGCCACGTACGCCTCGACTTTGTCGCGCTGCTGCGCGGAGACCAGCGGGCCGCACTCGACGCCCTCCGCGGTGCCCCGGCCGAGCCGGATCCGCTGCGCGCGGCGGGCGAGTTCGGCGACGAAGCGGTCGCGGACCGACTCCTCGACGATGAGCCGCGCACCGGCCGAGCAGACCTGGCCGCTGTGGATGAAGGCCGCGTTGAGGGCCTGGTCGACGGCGGTGTCGAAGTCCTCGTCGGTGGCGCAGGCGTCGGCGAAGACCACGTTGGGGTTCTTGCCGCCGAGTTCGAGGGCGACCTTCTTCACGGTCGGCGCCGCCGCCCGGGCGACCTTGGTGCCGCTGGCCAGCCCGCCGGTGAAGGACACCAGGTCCACGTCGGGGTGCTCGGCCAGCCGGGCGCCCACGGTGTGCCCGGGGCCGGTGACGATGTTGGCCACCCCGGCCGGCAGCCCGGCCTCGATCAGCAGGTCGATGAGGGCGACGGTGCTCAGCGGGGTGATCTCACTGGGCTTGACGACGAACGTGTTGCCCGCCGCCAGCGCCGGAGCGATCTTCCAACTGGCCTGCAGCAGCGGGTAGTTCCACGGTGTGATCATGGCGCAGACGCCGACCGGCTCGTGCACGACCACGCTGTGCACGTCGGGCGAGCCCGCGTCCACGACCCGGCCGGGGGCCTCGCCCGCGACCAGGTCGGCGAAGTAGCGGAAGGCGTCGGCGACACAGTCGATGTCGACGCGGCCCTCCTCCACGGTCTTCCCCGCGTCCCTGCTCTCCAGGAGACCCAGCCGCTCCCGGTCGCGGGTGAGCAGTGCGGCGACACGGCGCAGCAGTTCGGCCCGTTCGGCGACCGGGGTGGTAGGCCAGGGGCCCTCGTCGAAGGCGTGCCGCGCGGCGGTCACCGCCAGGTCCACGTCCTTCTCGTCGCCCTCCGCGACCACGGCGAAGGGCTGGGCGTCGGCGGGGTCGATGATCTCCCGCGTGGCCCCGGACACCGCCGCCCGCCACTCGCCCCCCGCGTGGATCGTGCCGCGCGCCTCGCGTTCCGTCTTGTCCGCCATGATCGCTGACTGCCTTCCGTTCCTGTTGCCCGCCCACGCGCCGCACGGATGTCGTCGCATGGGACCGGGTGCACCTGCCCCGGAAGGCCGAAAGCATGCGCGATTCCCGGCCGGAAGTGCGCCGAGTCACGGAAGAGGGGGACACCGAGGGAGGAAACGCCCGGGCCGTGAGCACACGGTCACGGCCCGGGGCCGCATGGGGAGGGCGGAACGGGCGGTGGGCCCGGTCAGCCGGCGCCGTCGGCGCAGGTGGTGCCCGGCGGGCAGAAACCGTCGAGTGCCGTCCGCAGCAACTGCCGCCGGCTCTCCCGGTCCTCCGCGTCGGGCCCGTAGGCGGCGACGGCGTAGACCTTGCCGTCGGCGGAGGTGAACCGCTCGTCCACCACGTGCCACGGCCCGACGTCGGGCTGGCCCGTGAGGGAGTCGACGAGGTACTCCAGCCGGGACACGGAGTCGTCGCCGGAGCCGCCGTCCGTCAGGGAGAGTTCGGTGAACCCCGGTGCCTTCTGCACCGCGTCCGAGAGGAACAGCGCGTGCGACTCGGCGGGCGACGCCTCCGACACCTCGAACACCTGGATCCGTCGGGTGCGGTCGGCGCTGTAGTAGTTGACCACGTCGATCCCGTACTTGGAGCTCACCTCCTCGCGGGTCCAGCCCTCGGGGCGGACGATGGTGAAGCCCTCGGGGTCGGTGAACAGCCGGTATCCGGCGGGCGGTTCGTCGACGAGAGGGGACGGGGCGGAGGCGGTTCCGTCGCCGGCCGGGGCGGACGGCGGCTGCCCCTGCGTGTCGGCCTCCGGGGACCCGGCCGTCGGCGACGGGCTCGCCGAGACCGCCGGCTTGTCCGCCCGCTCGTCGGTGTCGCCCCCCGACCGCGCGGCCAGCGTGGCCACCAGCCCCAGGGTCACGCCGACGGCCGCGGCCCCGCCCACCACCAGCCAGAGCCGCCGCCGGCCGGTGCCCGGAGCGGGCGCGGGCAGCGGGGTGCCCGGCGGGTGGGATCCGGAGGGGTAGGGATCGGCCGGTGTCCAGGGCGGCGGGGTGACCCCGCCGGGAGGCGGGGGCGGTACGGGGCCGGACCACTGAAGGCCGGTGAGGGTCGGCGCCGACGGCGAGACGTCGGGAGCGGCGGGCACGGCGGGAGCGGTCGGCACTCCGGGCGCGGCGGCGCCGGTGCCGTCCGACGCGGGCGCTCCCGGGGCGCCGGGGCCCGCTCCCCCGCCGCTCGGCGCGAGGGGGCCGCTGCCCGGGTCCCCGCCGGAGACCACCGTGGGTGTGGGCCACACGACCGCCGGGGTGCCGCCCTCGCCGGCCGCCGGCTCTCCCGGCGCTCCGGCGCCGGGGCCAGGGCCGGGGCCGGCGCCGGCGCCGGCGCCGGGGCTGGGGGCACCGTCCCCGTCCGCCTCCTCCCACCGCTGGGAGTCCTCGTTCCAGTACCGCGGTCCCCCGGTCATGACATCCCCCTCGTCTCGCTCGCCGCCCGCGTCACATGCCGAGCAGTCCCGCAACGGTAGCGGCCGAAGCCAGCACCGCCGTCAGGGCCTGGGCGTCCGTCAGGAGCTCCCGCACCCTGCGGCGGCGGGGCTCGCCCACCGCACCGGTCCGGTCGATCTCGTCCTCGGTGTCCGCCAGCGCCTCGTCCAGCTGTGCGGTCTGCTCACTCTGCCGCACCCGGGCCAGATCCGCCCGCAATTCACGGACGGCCCGGAGAAGTTCCTCGGCGCTCTCGTCCGCCCGGTCCGGGGCGTGGTGGTGGCTGACCGCCCGGGCGTGGCTGCCGACGGCGAAGGTGCTGCCCGTGACGTCACCGATGCGGACGCCCGGCTCCTCAGGTGTCATCTCTGCTGGGTCCTCTCTGCGGCCCCGGGCCGCGGTGGCCGGCGCGGGCGTGGTCGCCGATGGCGAAGGTGGACCCCTCGACCCGGCCGATGTGCACGGCACCGTTGCTGACGTTGACGATCTTCTGCACGAACTCGCCGGTCTCGTAGCCCGCTTCGGCCAGGGCCCGGCGGACCCCTCGTCCGACGCGGTCCTGGATGCTGCGCAGGTACCGGTCCACGTCCATCGTCTGGAACGTGGATCCGGAGGTCGCCGCCAGTTCCCGTACGGACATCTCCGGCCCCTCGGGGGGCAGGTCGGCGTGACCGTCGGTCAGCAGCCGCCACTGCTCAGCCGCACCCCGCCACAGGGCGACCAGCGCGGGGCCCGCCGAGGCGGGCACCTCACCGAGTGCCGCGGCCGCCCTGGCGAACGCGGGGGCGCTGCGCGCCCGGAGCGCGTCCCGTTCCACGTCCTTGAAGGCGGCCCGCACGGGGGACAGCACATGCGGGGCGATCTCCAGCATGAGCATCCCGCCCTGGGTGTGCACCCGCACGAAGACGGTGACGACCAGTTCCTCCTCCCAGCCGCCGACGCGGATGCGCAGGAAGTGCCGCCGCCGCTCGCCGCCCTCCTCGACGGCCCGCGCGCGGTGCTGCTCGAAGTCCCGCACGGACAGGGGCGCCTCGTCGCGCCGGGCCAGCCCGTCGACGGGCAGGAACACGCACTCGTCGATCTCCAGCCGGCGCAGCCGGTCTCGGACGAGCGCCGGATCGGCGTGCGCGGCGGGCACCCGCAGCTGTTCGAGCATCGGGCGGATCTTGTCCAGGACGGCCCGGTTGCTGAGCGGCTGCTGCGCGGTGTCGGGGACCGGCCGCAGTTCGACGGCGAGCACCCAGGTGTCGCGCCGCGCTCCCGCTCCGCGGAACGGGGCGGCCTCGTCGTACAGGACCAACGGCGCGTGCTGCTCCCGGCGGATGCGTTCCATCACGCGCCGGAACCGCTCGCCGCCGGCCCGCTCGGCGGGGTCGTCGGCGAGTTCCATGAAGCCGCCCTCGGACAGTTCCTCCACGAAGACGCGGGTGTACCGCTCCCGCCGGGTGGCGGCGCACAGTCCGACAAGGGCGAGCGTCCCGAGCCCGATCCAGGCCTGCCAGGGCTCCGCCCCGCCGCCCCCGAGCACCGACGGCAGCTCGTCCAGCGAGTCGGACGTCCCGCCCGAACTGCCGTAGTACGACGACGAGCTGTCGCCGTACGGGGAGGACGAGCCGTAGGTCGCCCCGGAGCCGTTCGAGGAGTCCGGCCCGGACGAGGAACCGCCCCCGAACGCGACGCCCAGCAGCACGGCGAGGGCGGCGACGAACAGGACCCACCCCACGACCAGGACGAGCGGCCGGTAGGCCGGGGCGGGGCGACCGCCCTTGCGTCCGGGGGCGAGCGCGAGCACCGCACCGGCCAGCAGCGGCCCGACCAGCAACCCGCCGCTGAGCGGCAGGCCCACCGCCCAGAGGCCCAGCACGGCGCCGGACCACTTCAGGTGCTCCCGCCGGGCCCGCAGCGCGTGCGCCAGGACCCGGGCCGCGTCGTGACCGAGCGCGGGCGCGGCGATGTGGTGCTCCTTGACGTAGAGCTCGTCGATGACGCGCCGGCGGTACGCGGCGTCCTGGTAGGTCCCGGCGCACATCAGCCGGGTGGCCTCACTGCTGTGCGGCGGAACGGGCGGCGGGTCCGGGGGCGCGGGGCTGCGCGGGTGCGGCGACTGTCGCGGCACGGGAGCGGTGCTCATGCCGATCCTTCGGGAGCATGGGGCCGGAGGTGGCCCGGGGGTGAAGGTGCATCAGCATAGAGGCTGGAGGAGAACGACAGGAATCAGAATGTCAAGATTGTGATCGTGTGATATGCGTCAACCTCTGGCCATAGGTGACCTCGCGCGTCGCGCCCGCCGCTCGCGGACCGCCGACCGCCGAGTGCCGACCGCCGACTACCGACTGCCGACTGCCGACCATTGGTCGCTACCCGTCTTCCGTCTTCCGCCGGAGTACCCGTTCCCGCCTGCCGCCGGAGTGGCCGTTCCGCCCGGTGCCGGGTTCCGTCCGCGCCGCCCGCACCGGCGGAACGGCTGCGGAAACGGCGGCGGAAACGGCGGAGCCCCGCACCGGCCGGAACCGGTGCGGGGCTCTGGACCCGCGGGGACGCGTCGCGCCGGGCCGGGGCCCTGCGCCGCGTCGGATCAGATGAGGCCGAGGCCGCGGACCGCCTCGCGCTCCTCCTCCAGCTCCTTGACGGAGGCGTCGATGCGCGCCCGGGAGAAGTCGTTGATCTCCAGGCCCTGGACGATCTCGTACGTGCCGTCCTTGACGGTGACCGGGAAGGAGGAGATGAGGCCCTCCGGAACGCCGTAGGAGCCGTCCGACGGGATGCCCATGGAGGCCCAGTCGCCCTCGGCCGTGCCGTTGACCCAGGTGTACACGTGGTCGATGGCGGCGTTGGCGGCGGACGCGGCCGACGAGGCACCGCGGGCCTCGATGATCGCGGCACCGCGCTTGGCGACGGTCGGGATGAAGTCCTCGGCCAGCCACTTCTCGTCGTTGACGACCTCGGCGGCGTTCTTGCCGGCGACGGTGGCGTGGAAGATGTCCGGGTACTGCGTCGCCGAGTGGTTGCCCCAGATCGTCAGCTTCTTGATCTCGGAGACCGGGACGCCGGTCTTCTTCGACAGCTGGGTCAGCGCGCGGTTGTGGTCCAGCCGCGTCATCGCGGTGAACCGCTCGGCGGGCACGTCCGGCGCGGCGGCCTGGGCGATGAGGGCGTTGGTGTTGGCCGGGTTGCCGACGACCAGGACGCGGATGTCGTCCGCGGCGTGGGCGTTGATGGCCTGGCCCTGCGGCTTGAAGATGCCGCCGTTGGCCTCCAGGAGGTCACCGCGCTCCATGCCCTTGGTGCGCGGACGGGCACCCACGAGGAGCGCGACGTTGGCGCCGTCGAAGGCCACGTTCGGGTCGTCCGTGATGTCGATGCCCTGCAGGAGCGGGAAGGCGCAGTCGTCCAGCTCCATGGCCGTGCCCTCGGCGGCCTTGAGGGCCGGGGTGATCTCCAGCAGGCGCAGCCTGACCGGCACGTCCGCGCCGAGCAGCTGGCCGGAGGCGATGCGGAAGAGCAGGGCGTAACCGATCTGGCCGGCCGCGCCGGTGACGGTGACGTTCACGGGAGTGCGGGTCATGGCGTTCTCCGTATGACAGCTGGCGGTGGGGCGGTCCCTGCCCCGGGGTGCGGGATCCCGCTTCCGGCTCGTGACCGGCGTCCGCCGTGACGACCGATCACCGGAACGGGAGGACCGCCGACGGATGATCGATCTCTTGGCGTCAAGAGAGATCCAGCGGTCAGGCTATCGCGCATCCGTCCACCCGGACGGCCGGGCTCTCTGTGGCCCACCCCACAGAGCGACGGCGTGGTCCACGCAGCGTGAGCGGTCGCTCCGGTGCCCGCACGGATCGGGCCCACGACGGGAAGAGGCGGCCGCCCGTCCGGGGAGAGGGGGGACGGGGCGGCCGCCGTCGGGGACCGCTGCCGGCTCCCGTGGGGGTACTGGTTCGCCTGCCCCCGGGGAGGCGGCCCATACCCGTCACCACACATCCCCCACGAAGCCCGTTCGAGACCCCCATGCCCGCCCGGCGGACACCGGGGTTCCACGGCACCGGCCGGGCCGGAACCCGGTGGGAGGCGTGTCACCGGCGGGCCGGCCGCCGGCGCGCCGCCCGCGTCACTCGGTGCAGCCCTCCACGCCGGAGGCCAGCACCGCGCAGGCGTTCGCCTGTTCCGCGTTCTTCACGGCCACCATCGCGGTGTACGTGACGGTGTCGCCGGCCTCGGTGATGTCGTTGGTCTGCTTGGCCTTGCCCGCGCTGATCTCGACCGCGTCGCCCTGGGCGGCCTGGGTGATGCGACCCCAGGCGGCGGCGCAGGTCTCGCTGTAGCGGACCTCGACGGTGGCGGTGCCGACGGTGGCCGTCTTGGCCGTGGTCACGAGGTCGCCGCTGCACCCCATGTTCTCCGCGTCCTTGCCGGTGCAGCTGTCACCGCTGCACTTGACCCCGGGAGGCAGGTCCGCGTCGGCGGACGCGCTGGGCGACGGGGACGTGGCGACGGCGTCCTTGTTCTTGGCGTCCTCGATGCTGCTGACGTAGAGCCCGGCGGCGACCACCACCAGGGCGCCGATGGCGCCCGCGACGAACGTCGAGATGCGCCGCTTGCCGCCCGGTCCACCCGGTCCACTTGGACCGCCCGAGCGCGTGCGCCCCGCGGTACCCGCGGGCGGTGCGCTGTGCGCGCCGGAGGACCCGGGGGTGCGCCCGCGCCCCGCGGGCGGCGTGGCGCCCTGGCCGGGACGGCCGTACTGCGACGGTCCACCGGGGCCCGTGACCCCCCAGGAGTTCACGTCGGAGGCACCCTCGGGCCCACCGACGGCGTCCCGGACGTCCGAGGCGGTCGGCTGCGGAGGAACGGACGGCGAGACGCCGGCCGGACCGGCGACACCCGGCCGGACCGCGGCGCCGCCCTTGCGCGATCTGCCGCCGCTCCCGGGCCCGGCGAGTTCGCTGAGCGCCGCGCGCGCCTGGGAGATCCGGATGGCCTCCATGGTCATGTCGTGACGCATCTCCGAGCGGCTCCAGGCACGCTCGGCGAGCTCCCACATGGTGGTGAGGTGCGTCGGGTTGGTGCCGGTGACCTCGGCCAGCGCCACGATCGCGCCTTTGGGCGCGAGCAGGCGGCCGTTGAGATACCGCTCCCAGGACGTCTTGCTGTAACCCGTCCGGTCGGAGACCGACGCGACGCTCAGGCCGCTGCGGTCCACCACCCGCCTGAGCTGGCTGGTGAACTCCCTGATCTGCGGATCGAGTTCCTCAGGCAAGGCCTTCCAACGAGGCATTGCTTCCCCCCTCTTCCCCCCGGTACGTGCTGGTGTTTCCCTCGCGCATGGTGCCCTTTGGCCGAGTCCGGTTCTGGCTACCCACAGGGATGCCGCCAGTGAGGATCTCAGTTCCCGGGGTGGGGGCGCACGGGAGCGTCAGGGCGCGGGCGTGCACCCTCGCACGCCTACTTGCTGGGACCCAGTCTCCCACCGGCGACCCCCTGTTCCGAACGGAACCCGGCACAAGCGCACGGAACGCCCCGCAACTTCCGAATTGTCCGGGACGGGATGACCGCATCCTCTTGACCCCGGAGCCGGGGCCGACCCCGGCACCGGGCCGCGACGGAAGCATCTCGGGAACACACCCGGGTCCACGCTCGGGGGTTCCGCGTCGGCACCCTCCCCGCCCGGACACGAGGCTCTCATGGCCCTCATCGCCCGCCGCGAAGGTCGCGAGGCGGTCCGGGGGATCCGGGGCGCGTAGCGGAACGGTCACTTCCGTGCCACAGCGGCACCACACCCGTTGAACAGGCCGTTCGACGTACCGGAAGGTTGTTCCCGACGGCGGCCCGTCCTTTCACGGGGGTGAGGGCGGGCCGCCGCCGTACGACCCGCCGAGGCCCGGTGTCGGGACCAGGGCGCGGGGAACGGGGAACGGGCGGTGACGGGAGCGTCCCGAACGAGAGGCCCTAGCCGCTGACGGTGAAGTGCAGCAGGTCCTTCAGGAACGGGATCTGCAGTTTGGGATCCGGCTGGACCATCAGCGCCAGCACCACGATCCCGATGCCGAGCACCCCGTACGTGACGATGTCCGTGAACCGGGAGCGCACGGCGAGCATGCCGACGTCCGGCACCACCCAGCGCAGCACGGCGCCGGTGAGCAGCGCCACCCCGATCAGCAGGGTGCCGAGCCGGAACAGATCGGACGCGGTCAGCAGCAACCCCAGCGCGACCAGGAACAGCACGGCCAGGATCGGCCACTGCCGGGCGGGCGCCGGGGCGTCACCGGCAGCCGCCCGGCCACCGCCCTCGGGGCGCGCCGTGTCCCGGGTGAACAGCGGGAAGCGGCGGGTGGCGCGCCGGGGCCGCCCCCGGGCGTCGGGCGCGCTGACGGGGTCCCGCACGACGATCTCCTCGTCGGAGGCGTCCTCCGCGGGAGCGCCGGGAGCCTCGGCCCCCTCACCGCCCCGGGCGCCTTCCCGGGAGCCGTCCGGGGCGCCGTCCGGGGCGCCGTCCTGCGCTCCGTCCTGCGCTCCGTCCCGGGCGAGGGCGTCCTCGCCCTCGGCGCCGGGGCCGTCGGCGGAGCGTTCGACGGCGGCCTCCGTCCGGTGCTCGTCATCACGGGCGCCGGGATGCGCGGCGCGGTCCTCCACGGGCTCGTCGCCGGCGTCACGCACCCGCTCCCCGGCGCCGCGGGTGCTCCGGTCAGCCGACACTGCGCTCCGCCGCCTCGACCACGTTGACCAGCAGCTGGGCCCGGGTCATCGGACCGACGCCGCCGGGGTTCGGGGAGATCCAGCCGGCCACCTCGGCCACGTCCGGGTGGACATCGCCGACGATCTTGCCCTCGGCGCTGCGGGAGACGCCGACGTCCAGCACGGCCGCGCCCGGCTTGACGTCCTCCGCCCGGATCAGGTGCGCGCTGCCCGCGGCGGCGACGATGATGTCGGCGCGCTTGAGGTGGGCCGACAGGTCACGGGTGCCGGTGTGGCACTGGGTCACCGTGGCGTTCTCGCTGCGCCGGGTCAGCAGCAGCGGCATCGGACGGCCGATGGTGACACCGCGGCCGACGACGACGACCTCGGCGCCCTTGATCTCCACGCCGTAGCGGCGCAGCAGGGTCAGCACGCCGTTCGGGGTGCAGGGCAGCGGGGCCGGCTCGTTGAGGACGAGCCGCCCGAGGTTCATCGGGTGCAGGCCGTCGGCGTCCTTGTCGGGGTCCATCAGCTCGAGGATGCGGTTCTCGTCGATGCCCCGGGGCAGCGGCAGCTGGACGATGTAACCGGTGCACGCCGGGTCCTCGTTCAGCTCGCGGACGACCGCCTCGATCTCGTCCTGCGTGGCCGTGGCCGGCAGCTCGCGCTGGATGGAGGCGATGCCGACCTGCGCGCAGTCCCGGTGCTTGCCGGCGACGTACTTCTGGCTGCCGGGGTCCTCCCCGACGAGGATCGTGCCGAGGCCGGGCGTGACGCCCTTCTCCTTCAGCGCCGCCACGCGGGCGGTCAGATCGGACTTGATCGCGGCTGCGGTGGCCTTGCCATCGAGAATCTGGGCGGTCATGACCCCATCCTCCCGGATGACGGGCCCCCGGTTCCAATCAGCCCTGACGACGCACGGCAGCAACGTCCGCGAACGCGCACACCGCGACCGCCGCACCCCCCGTCCGCCCTTGTCCCGGGCCGTTCCGCCGTGCGGCCGGACATGATCGACGATGTTGCACTTGCACAACACCTGCCGCGCGCGGCTGGACAAGTAAGAGAAAGGTCAAGAACGATGAGTCCAGAAGTGCCGCGGGCAGAACCGGGGGGACGGACCGCATCCACAGGACTTCCTCCGAGCCGTGCACGCGTCGTCCCCGCACGAGCGACAACGGAGGAAGGACCGCCATGAGCTTCGGCGACCCGAACAACCCCTACGGGCAGCCGCCCCAGCAGCCGCAGCAACCCCAGCAGGGCTACGGCCACCCCCAGTACCCCGGCGCACCGCAGCAGGGTGGCTACGGGTACCCGGCGGCGCCGGCCTACGGCGGTCCGCCGCCCGCCCACATGCCGATGCCCGGCACCGTGAAGGCCGCCCGCGTCATGCTGTTCGTCCTCGGCGGCCTTCAGGTCGTCGGCGGCCTGTTCATGATGATCGCCTCCAGCTGGTTCACCGAGTACTTCGAGGACGCCGCCAACAGCGATCCGAACCTCTCCGCCGAGGATGCCGACCGGGTCGTCAGCATCGGCGTCGGTGTCATGATCGTGTTCGGTGCGATCGTGATCGGCTTCGCCGTGTGGGCGATCCTCACCGCGGCGAAGTTCGGCACCGGCGGCGGCGGGGTGCGCGTCTCCGCGATCGTCTACGCCTCGTTCACCATTCTGTTCAGTCTGCTCGGCCTGGCGGGTGCCAACGTCTTCTCCCTGATCAGCCTGGTGATGGGCATCCTGATCGTCGTGTACTGCGCCAACCGGAACGGCGCCGCCTGGTTCAACCGGCCCAAGTTCTAGGACTCGGGCGCCGGTTGCGCCCCCGCCCGTACCACCGCACGGGGCCGTGCCTCACCCGTATCCGGGAGGCACGGCCCCGTGCTCGTGTCCCGGGCCGACGGGGCCCCTCGAGGGAGCCGCGTGGGCCCGAGCCCGGGGCGAGCAGCCCCGTACCGCCAGGTCGACGTACCTCCGCCGACCGAGGTGACCTGGGGGGCCGCCCGCCACCGTGAGCAACGCGGACGGCGTCCCCCGAGGCACCGCCGTCCGGGCCGGAGCGCCGCTCAGGCCGTCGGCGTGGCCCGGACGGGCTCCGGGGGCGCGGCCGGCTCGGTCCCGTCGAGGCCGGCCGGGGCGGCGCCGTCGTCCCCGGCCGGCTTCCGGAGGTTGAGCACCACCAGGAACGTCAGCGCGAGGCCGGCGGCGATCGCCCAGGTGGCGGTGGTGACACCGTCCATCAGCCGTCCGGTGTCCTCGGTGTCGCCGCCGCCCACGGCGCCGGCGACGGCGATCAGCACTGCCAGCCCGACGGCCCCGCCGATCTGCTGGCCGGTCGTCGCGATACCGGAGCCGATGCCCTGGTCGGCCGGCCGGACTCCGGTGGTGGCCGCCGCGAACATGGTGGTGAACACGATGCCCTGGCCCAGCGAGAGCACCAGCAGCGCCGGCGCGATCGAAGCGTACGAGGCGTCCTGGCCGAGCGTGAGCGCGAGGACGACGGTGCCGACCAGCCCCATGGTCAGCCCGATGAACAGGGTGGTGCGCACCCCGAACCGGGTGGCCCACCTGCCGCCCACGACGGTGCCGACGAGGACACTGCCGGACGGCAGGACGAAGGCGAAGCCCGTGGTCCAGGCGGAGTATGCCTGCACGACCTGCCAGTACTGGGTGAGGAAGTAGGCCAGCGCGCCGAAGGTGGCCATGAACAGGAACGTGATGCCGGCACCGGTCGACAGGTTGCGGTTGCAGAACAGCCGCAGCGGCACCATCGGGGCCGCGCTCCGGCGCTCGATGACCAGGAACAGCGCGAAGGTGACGACCGCCACCGCGAGCGAGGTCAGAACCTGGCCGGAGCCCCAGCCCGCGTCCGGCCCCTGCACGAGGGCGAACACGAACAGGGTGGAGCCGAGGGTGCCGGTGACGGCGCCCGGCAGGTCGAAGCCGCCGCCGGCCTGCGGGGTGTCGTCGGGCAGCAGCCGCACGGCCACGACCATGGCGGCGCCGGCCAGCAGCACGTTGACGTAGAAGACCGAGGGCCAGCCGAAGGCGTCGGTGAGCAGACCGCCGAGAATCGAGCCGAGCACCATGCCCGAGCCGCCGGCACCGCCCCAGACGGACAGGGCGCGGTTGCGCTCGGCCCCCTCCGCGAAGAGCGTCGTGACCAGGGACAGAGTGGCCGGCGCGAGGAAGGCACCGCCCAGGCCCTGCACGGCCCTGGCCGCGATGAGCAGCCACGGGTCACCGGCGAACCCGCCCGCCAGGGACGACGCGGCGTACAGGAAGAGGCCGAGGACGAACATCCGTTTCCGGCCGAAGAGGTCGGTGGCCCGGCCGCCGAGCAACAGGAACCCGCCGAAGGCAACGGCGTAGGCGGAGACCACCCATTGGAGGTCCTGGGCGGCGAAGCCGAGGTCCGCACCGATCTCCGGCAGGGAGACGAAGACGATGTTGTAGTCGATCGCGATGATCATCTGGGCGAAGGCGAGCAGTGCGAGCACCGCTCCCAGACGACGCGGCCGTGTCGAGTGCATGCCGGACACGCCGGTTCCTTTCTGGTGGCCCGTCAGGGGACGGGGAGGGAGACGAGAGAGACGGGAAGGCGAAGAGAGGGGAAGGCAGCAGGAAGGGCAGAGGGGAGTGAGGGACGGAGGGAGGGAAGGATCGGAGACGGCGAAAGGTGCGGAAGGGGACGGAGGGGCGAGGGAACCGGAGGGAGGGACCGGAGGACGGGAAAGTGAGCGACGGGCGAGGAGCGACGGGTGAGGGAGCGACAGGGGGGCGGAGAACGGGGAATCAGGAGGCAGCGGGCGCGGTCAGGGCCCCACCTGGGCGCTGTGCCTCTGCGGCGTCCCGCTGAACAGGCCGGCGGGGACCGGAGACACGGTGACGGGGCCGGCGGCCGGCCGTTCCGAAGCGCCGCCGGGGGCCTGCCGTTGCCGCTACCGGGTGGAACATCGGGCTGACCACGTGAAGGACATGGCCCCAGGCTCGGCCGCACGCCGGTGCCCTGCCAGTGCGGGCGGAACATAGTGGTCGTGCCAACAGCCAGGAACGGCCACGGAGTACGGGACTCACGCGCCCCCGCGAGCCGCCCGCTGCGCAGCAAGGGCCTGGGCACGGTGACGGGCGGGCGCGCGAACGCGGCCCCGGGCGGGCCAGGGGCGGTGGGCGGGATCCGGCCCGGCAGCGCATCGGGGTCCCGGGACCGCCGGGACCCGGGGGCAGCCGGACGGCGGCCGACGGCGCCGCCGGGGGCGCGGCCACCGTCCCACAGCTCGACGGGACGGGGGTCTGGGCCGGGTGGGCCGACTACCGACGAGCGTGGGGGGAGGGCCCAGTGAGCCCGACCGCACGGCCGCCCGGGACCGGGGTGCGTCGGCCGTGCGAGGGCCGCCCGGGAGCAGCGTCGCCCGGCGGGTGACGAGCCCGGCGCAGGCCGGGGCGGTCGCCCGGCGGACCGCCGAGGCGGTCAACGCGTCCCGCGCACCAGGCCGTCGGAGCCGATGCCGTGCGTCTGCCGCGAGGGCGTGACGTGCGACAGCCTGCGCAGCGCCGCCTCCGTCCCGGTGCCCGGGGTCGGCAGGAACACCGTCAACCGCACCGCGATGCGACGGGTGAAGTCCAGTGTGGCGCGTTCGAAGTGGAGGTCGCCGACGGCCGCGTGGGTGAGCACCTCGGGGCCACAGGAGTCCTCCAGCACCTCGTGCCGCTCCCACAGCCGCTCGAACAGGGGGCTCGTGGCGCGGAGTTCGTCCACCAGCGCGGGAATCGCCTTGTCCTCGACGTGCGGTGCGGCCTGGCCGCGGAAGCGGGCGACGACGCTCGGGGCGGTCTCCTCCCAGTGCGGGTAGGCGGCCCGCACGTGGTCGCTGGTGAAGAACTCGCGCAGGAGGTTGTAGGGCCGGCGGCCTGTGGGGAGTTCGCGACCGGGTCCCGCACCGAGGAGGTCGCCGTCGCGCTCCCCTCCCATGCCGAGCAGCGTCTCGGCCGCCGCGTTGGCCACCACGACGTTCCACGCGTGATCGGCGATGTAGGCGGGATTGGGCCACCAGTTGTCGACGAACGGGCGCATGGCCTCAGCCTCCGGCGGAGCCTGCGGCAGCGGTGGTTCGGCCTGCGCCCCGGCGAGCCGACGCAGGTACAGCCGCTGGTTCTCGCTGAGGAGCAGCACCCGGGCGATGGAGTCCAGCACCTCACCCGACACGTTCTCGGCGCGGCCCTGTTCGATCCAGGTGTACCAGGAGACGCCCACCCCGGCGAGCAGCGCGACCTCCTCGCGCCGCAGTCCCGGCGTCCGGCGCCGGCCGGCGACCGGCAGTCCCACCTGGGCCGGGGACACCTCGGCCCGCCGCGCGACGAGGAAACGGCCGAGTTCGCGGAGGTGAGGAGGCGCCACGCGCCTCGTCGAAGCGCCGTTGCCCATCGGGTGCGGTCCCCTTCCGTGGTGGTGGCGGAGCAGGGGGACGTGCCGGCCGATGCGGCTCCCCCGTGCCGTGTCCACCGCAACAACCCTGCCTCCAGGTTTGTTTCCGCCGCCGGACCGCGCACAGCGATAGGCGGTCCGTCGCCCGGAGGGCACTCGACGGCCTCGGTCGATCTGCCGGGGGCCGGGGTGCCGGAGGGCGCGGGGGAACCCCTGGGCCCAACGGGTGCCGGTTCAGGAAGGAGCAGCCTCCGCGCGGCTCGATCCGGCCCCGTCCGCCTCCCGCAGGGCCGAGCGCAGCACGGCGGCGCCCGTCGGGGTGAGGGTGTGCAGCACGGTCTGGCCGTTGCGGACCGAGGTGACGAGACCCGCGTCGCGCAGCGCGGAGGCATGTCTGCTGGCGGCGGGGGCCGAGATTCCGGCTGCCCGCGCGATCTCGCCGGTCGTGGCGCCTCCGGACGCGGTGCACAGGGCGATCGCACGTGCGCGCCCGAGGAGGTTCGTCAGTGACCGTCCGGGGTCACGGGTGTGCGGGACCTCGGGTTCGTGCAGCAGGGAGTACCAGACGACGGGCGGGAGACCGGGGTCGGCGTAGGCGACCGGCTCGCCCCAGTTGAAGTACGACGGGACCAGTGTGAGCCCGCGGCCGTTCAGATGGAGGTCCCGGTCCTCCGCCTGCCGGGGGTAGGCGACCTCCAGCACGGGCGGACGCCACCGCAGCATGGGGCCCATTCCGGCGAGCATGCCCTCCACTCCCCCGTCGAGCAGTCCCCGGCAGCGTGCCGCCCGCTCTGCCTCGATGCGCGCCTGGACACGCTCCGCATGGGGGGCGATGACGGTCCGGTGGTAGGCGCGCAGCAGCCCCACCAACTGCTTGCGCGCCTGAAGGGCGTCCAGCCGCCGGCTCCAGGCGGGTGCTCCGACGGTCCGGTCGAGGATGCCGACCTCCGTCCTGACCCGTTCCGCGGGCGTGGCGAGGACCGACTCCAGACCCGCGTCCAGACCGTCCACGGCGTCGACCGGGGTGAGGAAGTCCGGGAAGTAGGCGGCCCTCGGGCACAGGGGCAGCAGAACGTCACGCACGGCCCGCTCCAGACCGCTCTCCCGCATCTGCTCCCGTGCGGTGCGATACCACCCGGTGTAGGCCCACCGGCCCTTCCGGGACTGGAGCCTGTGCAGACTCGCGGTGATCTCGAAGAGCGGGTCAGGAGCCGGAGCGAGCCGGGTCCTGGCCAGATCCACGTCGGTGAAGTGAATGCGCAGCATGTCGTTCCCCCCGATGAGCCCGAGTTCCCGCCGCCCGGCGCCTCCGTTGCCGCCCGGCGCGACCGACCGGACGAACGTACGGCGCCCGACTCAAGGTCCGATAAACGAGGGCGCAACGACCCTGGAAATCAAGGCCTTTGACCTGCAGCGCAAAGGCCCGGCTCACCGCGGGTGCCCGGTGTCCGGCCCTCCGTCGGGGAAGCCCGTGAGCCCCTACCATCGCTCCGGAGGGGAGCAGGAGTGGGCGGTCGGGGCCACCGCAGCGAACGGTGCCTTCACCCGACCCGAAGGCCGGCCGGAGGAGTCGTCGTCGCACCGATCCACCTCCTGCGCTGCCTCCTGTTGCGCTGGGGAAAGTTGGCCCCGAGAAATCGGGGAAGGGGGAACGACTCCATGTACAGCATCATCGTCGTGCCGCCGTCGGGCGGTGCCGGGACCGAACAGATCAGACTCGGTGCGGGGGAACGCGTCGGGTTCGGCCGCGCCGGCCGGCACAACGGCCTGGTCATCTCGCACGGGGGAGTGCCGCGGATCGCCGGGGAGATCACCGCGCACCGCACCTTCTGGCTGCTGAGCAACCTCAGTGAGGACCAGACCTACGTGGTGGAGAACCCGGAGGGCGCGGGGGAACACGTCAAGGTCGCGCCGGGCCGGGTGGACGCGCCCGTACCCTTCGAGTTCTCCCGGGTGACGCTGCCCGCCGCGGGCGATCTGCTCACGTTCGACGTCTGGGCACCGCGGCACGCGTTCCGCAGCGCGGAGCGCCACTCACTCGCGGGATCCGCCACCGTGCCGGCGTTCGCCCTGGACCGCACCAAACGGTACTTCGCGGTGCTCACCGCCCTCTGCGAGCGTCGACTGCGGGGTGAACCGAACGCCCCGCTGCCCGCCGTCGAGGAGATCGTGGAGCTGCTGCGCCCCAGTTGGCCCAAGGTCACCCGCTCCGCCGTCTACTGGAACATCGACTACCTTGCCGTCAAGTTGCGGCTGCGGCCGGGCCCCGAGGAGGCGGCCGGGCACGGCCGTCGTGTACACGGCAAAAAGGAGTCGCTGGCCTCCCTGGCGCTCCGTTTCGACCTCGTCCGCGAGGACGACCTGGTGGTCCTCGCGCCCGCCCCGAGCGGGGTGGCACGGTGACCTCGGGCCCGTACGCGGTCACCGTGCCGAAGGGCTATCGGATCGGCGCGTGGGAGGTGCGCGAACCGCTCGCGTCCGGCGCGTTCGCCACGGTCTACCACGCGGTCCGGCGCGCCACGCAAGAGCGCGGCCTGCCGCGCCGGGCGGCGCTGAAGTTCCTGCCGACCGGCACCCGTACCCCGCGCCAACTGCACCACCTGCGCGATCTGGCGGAACGCGAGGTGAAGGTGCTGCGGCGGCTCCGCTCACCGCGGCTGATCCGGATGTACGACACCCTGACGGTCGACGATCCGGACCGTCCGGAGCTGGACGGCGCCACCGTTCTGGTCCTGGAGCGGGCCGAGGAGTCGCTCGACGCGGTACTGGACCGGTCCGCGGTCCCCGAGGCCGCACCCGCCCTGCTGGCCCAGATCGGTGAGGGCCTGCACCAACTGCACCACGCCGGCTGGGTGCACGGCGACCTGAAGCCGGCCAACGTGCTGCTGATGGCGGACGGTTCGGTACGGCTCGGCGATTTCAACACGGCGGCCGAACTGGAGGGCACCCACGCCTACGCCCCCGCGTTCGCCACCCCGGACTACACACCGCCCGAACTCCTCTGGCCCGAGATCGACGAACGCGGCACACGCGTCCGGCCGTCGGCCGACGTCTGGGCCTTCGGTGTCCTCGCCCACCTCACCCTCACGGGAGCACTCCCACTGCCCGGCGGCACCCCGGAAGCCCGCGCCGACGCGGCGATGCGCTACGCGCGCGGCCGGGAGGAGCTGCGCCTGTCCCCCGAACTCCCCGGCGCGTGGCGGGACATCGTCCGTGACTGCCTGGCTCCCCGGAGCGCGGACCGGATCACCGCGAAAGCCCTGCTGCGTCGCGTCGAGCAGGCCGCCGGCGTCTCCGGATCACCCCGCCTGCCCAGGCTCCGCCCCCGCTTCCGGCACCGTCATCCGGTCCTCACCGCTGTCCTGACGGCGGCCGCGCTCGGGACGACCGTGACGGCGGTCGACGTCCACGGTCACGTCACCGCGCAGGACGGGACACCGGTGTACGCGGCCCTGCCCAAGGAGCACGCGTTCCCCACCGGGCCCACCGGCAACGTGGTCTACGGCTACCACCACTGCCCGCAGGACAGCATCTGCTTCTTCAGCGAGCACAACGGCAACGGCCTGATGTGCGCCTGGCACGGCGACGACGCGGACTGGCTCTCCGGGGAGACGACCTGCGACTGGGCCGCCGGCGCCCCCGTACGCTCCGTCTTCAACAACCTCGACGACGACCGGCCCGACCCGGCGGTGGCGTACTTCCGCAACACCGGGTTCCGCCCCGCCGACGCCGACCGCCGCCGCACGGCCCAGCGCACCGGCTGCACCCCGGTGAACAGCATGGGCAACCTGGCGGGCACGTACGCCCCACGCTCGCACAGACTCATCGACAGCTGCTCGTCGTTCACGGCAGTGCTGGACTATCTGACGCCGTGGTGATTGCCGGAGGGAGACGGCGAAGGGGGCGGGGCGTGCGCGGCTCCTCCCACCGTCCCTATAACTGTGCAGGTTCCCCCGGCCCCCGGCCCTGCCCATCATGACTACGGCACAACGGTGGACAAGGAGAAGACGGGGGAGGACATGAAGAGGACGCACGGATCGCGTATGACAGCGGGCGCCGTCGCCGGGCTGACCCTGGTGTCGGGTCTGGGTATCGGGGTCGCCACGGCGGCACCGGCCGCGGCGTACGCGGGCTACTGCAACGACAGTTACGCGACGGTGCAGAGGAAGCTTTCCGGCACCACGTGGACGGCCTATCTGCCCGGCTACAGGGGCAACAGGGACTGCACGATGGGCAGCGGAGCGCAGAGCTCCTCCGTCGGCCTGCTCCAGCGCTCCCTGAACATGTGCTACAGCGAGGCCACCGGCCACAGTCTCAAGGTCGACGGGATCTTCGGCACCAAGACCAAGAACGCCCTCGCGGCCGCTCAGCGGCGCGAGGGAATCACCGGTGACGGCATCTACGGCAAGGACAGCCGCAACCACCTGAAGTGGGAGTTCACCCGCCACACGTCGACGCGCTGCGCCAGGATCTGACCCGGCCGGGGCCGGGACCACCCACTCGGACTTGAGGAGACACATGAGGGAAACCCGCATGCTGCGCGCCAAGGCCGGTGTCGCGGCCGGTGCGATGCTGCTGGCCGGACTCGGGGTGGCCGGTACGGCCACCCCGGCCGGCGCCGCCACCGGTTGGTGCAACAAGACGCTCGGCCGATTCATCAACGGGGGCAACGGCCACGAACTGGCCAACATCCCCGGCTATGGCAACACGGACAACTGCATCACCGGGCGGGGTGCCGTCGGCTCGCACGTGAAGGCGATCCAGAAGGCCCTGCGGCACTGCCACAAGCGGTCCGCGGTAGAGGTCGACGGCGACTTCGGACGGATCACGGAAAGTGAGCTGAAGATCGTTCAGGCCTCTCTGGGCCTCGCCAACGACGGTGTGTACGGCCCCAAGACCCGCGACAGGCTGAGGTGGCGGAGCACGAACGGCCACTGCGCGACTCTGCCGTAGCAGCCGACCCGGCATGGCCCGCCACATCGGAGAGGGCGATCCGGTCACGCACCGGCTCATCCGGATCGCGGACGAACGTCGTACGAACACACCGACAGCCGGCAGAGGACACTCATGACACACAGAAAGCGCATCGCCGGACTCCTCGCGGGGGCCGGCCTGGCCATCGGCGCCCTGCTCGGGACGGCGGTGCCGGCCCAGGCGTACTCGCCCAACCCCCGTATCCAGCCCATCCCCTACGACACGGACTCGTGTCCGTGCAGGCACCCGGACTCCTACGACGGCACCTACTTCAAGCACGACCCCGGAGGGGTCGCCATGAAGATCCTCCTTGATCAGAAGGGGGCCTGGGTCGGCAAGGTGGAGTTCCACCCCTATGGCGAAATGCTCTGGGTCTACGACACCGCGAACGACGACGACAGCTACTACGTGACCGTGTCCTACTACAACGAGGCCGGGCGCAAGGTCCGCATCGGCGGGGTGATGTCGGCGGGAACCTCCTCCGCCGCCGTGGACTACAACACGTACGACCTGGACATCGCCGAGGGCAGGCAACTCATCATCGACCTCTACGACGACTCGGGGCTCAAGGACCGCATCTCCTCGGTGCGCAGCGCCGTGGCCTAGAGCTCAGGTCCCCCCGTCCGGCCGGGTCCACGGCGGCCGGACGGGAGGATCCCGTGCTGTCAGTGGAAGAAGTGGCGCGTCCCCGTGAAGTACATCGTCACGCCCGCCTTCTTCGCGGCCTCCACGACCTGCTCGTCGCGGACCGAGCCGCCCGGCTGGACCACGGCCTTCACGCCGGCCGCGGTGAGGATCTCCAGGCCGTCGGGGAAGGGGAAGAAGGCGTCCGAGGCGGCGAAGGAACCGGCGGCGCGCTCGGCGCCGGCCCGTTCGACGGCCAGCTTCGCGGAGTCGACGCGGTTGACCTGGCCCATGCCGACGCCGACGGAGGCGCCGTCCTTGGCGAGCAGGATCGCGTTGGACTTCACCGCGCGGCAGGCCCGCCAGGCGAAGGCCAGGTCGGCGAGGTCGGACTCGTCGAGCGCCTCGCCGGTGGCCAGCGTCCACTGCGCCGGGTCGTCGCCGTCGGCCTGGAGACGGTCGGCGACCTGGAGCAGGGCTCCGCCGTCGATGGGCTTGACCTCGACGGGCGCGGTCGGGCCGCCGGGGGTGCGCAGGACGCGGATGTTCTTCTTCCTGGTGAGGGCCTCCAGCGCGCCCTCCTCGTAGTCCGGCGCGACGATGACCTCGGTGAAGATCTCCGCGACCTGTTCGGCCATCTCCCGGGACACCGGCCGGTTGACCGCGATCACCCCGCCGAAGGCCGACAGCGGGTCGCAGGCGTGCGCCTTGCGGTGCGCCTCGGCGACATCGGCGCCGGTCGCGATGCCGCACGGGTTGGCGTGCTTGATGATCGCGACGGCGGGCGCGTCGTGGTCGTACGCGGCACGGAGCGCGGCGTCCGTGTCCGTGTAGTTGTTGTACGACATCTCCTTGCCGTGCAGCTGCTCGGCCTCGGCGAGACCCCCGGTGCCCGACACGTACAGCGCGGCCGGCTGGTGCGGGTTCTCGCCGTAACGGAGGGTGTTCTTCCGCTCCCAGGTGGCGCCGAGGAAGTCGGGGAACCGCGACTCGTCCACCGGGGCGTAGTCGGAGGCGAACCAGCTCGCGACGGCGACGTCGTAGGCGGCCGTGTGCTGGAAGGCCTCGGCGGCGAGCCGCTTGCGGGCGGTCAGGTCGAAGCCGCCGTCACGGACCGCGGCGAGGACGTCGCCGTACCGGCCGGGGCTGGTCACCACGGCGACGGAGGGGTGGTTCTTGGCGGCGGCGCGCACCATCGACGGGCCGCCGATGTCGATCTGCTCCACGCACTCGTCGGGCGTGGCCCCCGAGGCGACGGTCTCGCGGAACGGGTACAGGTTGACGACCACCAGGTCGAACGGCTGCACGCCCAGCTCGTCGAGCTGCTCGCGGTGGGAGTCCAGGCGCAGGTCGGCGAGGATGCCGGCGTGGACCTTGGGGTGCAGGGTCTTGACGCGGCCGTCCAGGCACTCGGGGAAGCCGGTGAGCTCCTCGACCTTGGTCACGGGGACGCCCGCGGCGGCGATCTTCGCGGCGGTGGACCCGGTGGAGACGAGCTCCACCCCGGCCTCGTGCAGGCCGCGCGCGAGGTCCTCGAGGCCGGTCTTGTCGTAGACGGAGACGAGCGCCCGTCGGATGGCCCGCTTGTTGCTCTCGGCGGTCACTGGATAACTACCTTTCGTCCCTCAATGCGATAGCCGTTGCGGGCGAGCCGCCCCACGACCTCGACGAGCAGCCTTCGCTCGACGTCCTTGATGCGCTCGTGCAGAGCGCTCTCGTCGTCCCCGTCCCGGATCTCCACCACGCCCTGCGCGATGATCGGACCGGTGTCGACGCCGTCGTCGACGAAGTGGACGGTGCAACCGGTGACCTTGGCTCCGTAGGCGAGCGCATCCCGCACCCCGTGGGCACCCGGGAAACTGGGCAGCAGCGCGGGGTGGGTGTTGACGAACCGTCCCCCGAAGCGGGCGAGGAACTCCTTGCCGACGATCTTCATGAAGCCCGCGGACACCACGAGGTCGGGCTCATGGGCGGCGACGGCCTCGGCGAGCGCCGCGTCCCACGCCTCCCGGCTCGGGTGGTCCCGCACACGGCACACGAAGGTCGGCAGCCCGGCCCGCTCGGCGCGGGCCAGTCCCTCGATCCCGGCCCGGTCGGCGCCCACGGCCACGACCTCGGCCCCGTAGGCCTCCGCCCCGGTGGCGGCGATCCCGTCGAGGAGTGCCTGAAGGTTCGTACCGGATCCGGAGACCAGCACGACGAGACGCCGGGGGCGTTCGGCCACGGGCTCGGCAGCCACGGTGGGGCCCTTTCTCGGGGAGCGTCTGCACGGTCGACGGCACAGCGCTTGTCCATTCCTACGAATGCTTCGGGCCCCCGAATACGGGGAAGCCTACGAAGCGGCCGACCGTCAGCAACGATACCGGCACACCGGGCGGCCCCCGCGGGACGGGGGCGTGGCCGGAAGGTAGCGTCTGGGAAGAGCTGATCCGGGAACGCGTGGGGCACACGGGGAACGCCACCCGCGCGCCGAGCGTTCACGGAGAGACGGACCCGGGCCGGAGTGCCCTCGGGCACGCTCCAGCTCAGTCGTAGTCGATGCGCCGTGCGCGGCCCCCAGCGCCGCACCACGCCGTACTTCATAAAGGGGAAGACGCTCACTTGATGCCGGACCGCAGCCCGCGATTCCTCATGTTCCCCACGTTCCCCCAGCAGTCGCCGCAGGGAGGGGAGCGTGGCGCCGTGCTGCTGCGGGAGCGCCCCTCCTCTCCGCCCGACGTGCCCCGGGGCGGGGGCGACGGCGACGACGGGCGCCGTGACTCCGGCGGCGGGCGGGGTTCCGGGGGCGCCCAGCAGGACAACCCGTTCGCACCGCCGCCGGAGGGCACGCCCGACCAGCCCTGGCAGCCCCGGCACCCGTCCGACGACGAGGGCCGCGACGACTCCCGCGGCGACGGCGGCCGTTCGCTGTGGGGCCGGCAGTGGAGCGACCGGCAGCCCGGCCGTTCCTCCGGCGGTTTCGGCGACCGGCCGCGCGGCCCGGAGAACCAGGGCGGCGGACCGCAGGGCCCATCCGGCATGCGCTGGGACCCGACGGACCCGGCCCAGCGCCGGGCGCGCTACGCCCTGCTGTCCGGCATGTGGGCCTTCTTCTTCGCCCTGTTCAGCTGGCCGTACGTCGCCCTGCTGCTGGGCTCCCTCGCCCTGTACTGGGGCATCAGCGCGCTGCGCGCGAAGCCCGGCTCCGGTGACCAGGACTCGACGGCCGTGGAGCCGCCCAAGGGCCGCCCGCAGACCACGGCCGCGGTGAGCGGCCTGGTCACGGCCTCACTGGCGCTCGCCCTGGTGGCCGCCTCCTTCACGGCACAGTTCGTCTATCGCGACTACTACACGTGCACCAACGACGCCCTCACCGAGGTCGCCAAGGAATCCTGCAACGAGCTCCTGCCGGACCAGCTGCGCGGGCTGCTGGGCATGGAGGAGTGACGACGCCAGGCGTCACCAGGTCCAACGTCACGGCTTCAGGCGTCAGGCGTCAGCAGGTCCAGCGTCACGACGTCAGGCACCACGAGGTCACGAGGTCAGGCATCACGGCGTCAGGCGTCACGACGTACGACGTGAGGGCGTCCGGCCCACGGTCGGCCGTCGGCCGACGGGTCGGTGGCGCTGCCCACGCCCAGAGGCGTTCGACACCGCCCCCTGTGAACCCTCCCCCGCTAGTGCCAACGCCGTGAAGTTGCGGCCGTGGCACTAGCTCCCCGTGCCGTCCGGGGCTTCTCCGGGATCCGACGTGTCCGGGGGAGCCGCGGGGGCCGCGGGGCGCGGAAGGTCCGAGGGGTCCGGGGGATGTGAGAGGTCCGAGGCGTTCGAGGTGTCGGTGCCCGGGTGGGCTGCCGGTCGAGAGGGCGGCGGGGCCTGGGGTACCGGGGCCAGGTCGGACACGGGGTTCGCCGGGACGGCATGGCCCCCGACCGGTGTGCCCCGGGCGCCGGTGGTGTCCATGTCCCGGACACTCCCTGGGCCAAGGACGGGCCGCCCGGCGCCCGCGGCGTCGTCCGTGCGGGCCGAGGCGGAGGCCCGGTCCGTGCCGGACTCCCGGCCGGCCGTCCCGGGGGCCGACGGGCCCCGGTCGCCCGGGGACGGGTCCTGGGCAAGGGGGTGCGCCTCCACCGTGTACGGCAGGAGAACGGCGTCCTCCCACAGCCGCGCCTCCCGGTCCTTCTCGGTTGCGGCGGTTCCGTGGGCAGAAGTCCTTTTGGCATCGGACGGGCTCCGCGACCACGGCATCCGGAACGTCCGCCGACCCGTGCGGCTCCGCTCGCCCGTGAGGGACTCCTGCGGAGCCCCGGTCCGCGGCCTGCCGATCCGGGGGCTGCTCGGCGCCTCCTCCGCCCGCGCGGCGCGCGAGGTACGGCCCCGCCAGGCCCGAACGGCCAGTGCCGTCACGCTCCCCACCAGTCCGGTCCACAGCAGGGCCGCCCCTCCGGCCTGCCACCACACAGGGCCGAAGCGGGAGAGCCGGTCCGTCCCCAGCGGGCCGCCCGCGAGGGCGGCGAGCACCGCGACCAGGGACCCGCAGAGCACGGCCGCGAGCAGGGCCGCGCCCACTGTCCGCCGCGCAGAGCGGACACCGGTCGGCCCGTGCGCCGACCGGGCCGCCGCACCCACCGTCCCGTGTGCCCTCGTGGACGACTGGTTCCACTGCCTCGATTGCTTCCACTGCTGCGACTGTCGCGACTGCTCGGAGAACCTCGTGTGGATCGAGGGCTCGGGTGGCTCACCCGGCGCGCGCACCGGCGTCCGCGCGCCGGCCGGCCCAGCCGCGTCCCGTCCGACGTACCACCCCGTCACCATCCCGGCGGTGAGCGGCACGGCCCCGGCCGCCCAGTTCAGCCAGGTACCCGCCCCGGGGTCCGGCACCGCCGCCAGCAGCGGGAACGGCGGCAGCAGCGGCACCGGGGCGGAGGAGAGCGGCGTCACGGGGGCACCCGCGCCGAGCAGAAAGCCCGGGCCGAGGGCGTACGCCGCGGCCCACACGGCGGCGTTCGGCACCAGGGTGACCGCGAGCAGCAGCACCGCGAACCGGCCCGACCAGCCCTCGGTCACCCGCAGCAGCGCGCCCTGGGTCTCGGAGCCGTGCAGAGCCAGGGAGACCGTCAGCAGCAGGGCGCCGCCCGCCACCAGGACGGCCGTGCCGGCACCGGCCGCCCGCGCGGCGACGCCGGGGCGCCCGTCCGGGCCGAGGACGAGATGACGCATCCGTCGGGGCACCACCGCGCCCAGCGCCCGCGCCGGCGGCCCGCTCGGGCTGCCGTAGGCGGACCACACCCCCGCACCCGCCGCCAGCACCACGACCAGGGGCACGCACAGCGCCACCGACTCCCACTGCGGCCGAAGCCCGCCGCCCCTGGCATACAGCGCGGCCGGGGCGGCGACGGCGAGGTATCCGACGACGACGCCCGCCCAGGCGGTCCGCCCGGGCACGAGGGGAGCCTCGCCGCCCACGTCGTGGTCGGTGGCGTCCCGGGCCGCCCGGTGCAGCAACCACACCGGAAGCGCGAGCAGCAGCAGCGGGGGGAGCCCCACGGGGGCCGGGACCCCGGTGAGCGTGTCGGTGCGGACCAGGTCGGCCCCGTGCGCCAGGAGCCACAGCGCCGCCGCGGTGTGCAGAGCGCCGTCGGGGCCACTGTCCGGGTAGGGCGAACTGATCCACAGCAGCATCACGAGCACGGCGAACGCGGCGAGCCCCAGCCCGGCCGCGAGGGCTCCCCCGAGCATCCCACCGGCGAAGCCGGGCGAACGGTCACGCAGCCGGTGGAGCAGACGGACCCGCGGGGAGCGACGAGCAGTGGAGTGGATCACGCCCGCCATGCTCCCAACGACACGCGCTTTTCCGTCGTAACGGGCGAAGCCCGGCTGTGTCGCTCAATATACGTTTATGTCATTTTTCGTACGGAGGGATGGCGCCCCGTGCCGCGAAGTCCTGCCGCCCCACTGCCCGCCCCCGAGGAACGCCGACGCCTGCGCGTATCCGGCTCCCTGACCCAGGCTCAGCTCGCCGCCCGTCTGGGCGTCAGCCGGGAGACCGTGCGCGGGTGGGAGTCCGGCCGCACGACCCCACGCGGCCGGAAGCGGCAGGAGTACGCGAGCCTGCTCGCCGACCTGGCGGAGCGGGCCCGGCCCGAACCCGTGCTCGCCTCCCCCACCGCTTCGGGCGGTTCGGATGCGAGGGTCGCTTCGGCTGCGCTGGGTCCCTCGGCCACTGCGAGAGCGTCGGATGCGCCGTTCTCCGCGGGTGGTGGGTCGGATGCTGTGGGCACCACCAGCGCTGCGAACACCACCAGCGTCACGGGTGCCGCGGACACCACGAGCGTCGCGGGTGCCGCGGACACCGCGAGCGTCGCGGGTGCCGCGGACACCATGAGCGTTGCGGGTGTCGCAGGTGTCGCAGGTGTCGCTGGTGCTGCACATGCTTCAGGCGGCGCGGGGGCCGTCGAGGTCGCGCCCGGTGACCGTCGCCAGGGCGCCCCGGTCAGCCGCGAGAGCGGCATGAACGGCATGAACGGTGAGGACGGCGGGGACGGCGGGGACGGCGAGAACTGCGAGGACGGTGGGAGCAGGGAGAAGGAGGAGGCGCCCACTCCGCGGGAGACACGGTCGGCACGCCAGTCCGGGAAGGACCGCAAGAACCGGAGGTACCGGAGGGGCCCACGCGGGCGGGGCGGGTACGAGGACAGGGAGGGGACGGAGGAAACCGGCACGCCCGGCGGAGCGGTGACGGTCCGTCCGGAGGAGCCGGAACCGGCTGCCCTCGCTGACGGCCGGAGTGCCGGACCCGGCCGGTCCGGTCGAGGACCCGCACCCGCACCCGCACTCGCGTCCGGGCCGCGGTCGGGCGGTGAGCGGAACACCGGGAGCCGGACGACGTCCGGCGGCAGGGCCGAGACCGGTGGCAAGACCGAGACCGGCGGCAGGACCGAGACCGGCGGCAGGGCGAACTCCGTTGGCAGGATGAACCCCGGTGGCAGGTCGGAGACCAGGAGCGGGGCGGAACCCGGACTTACCTGGGGGACGGACACCGCCGGGAGGACAGTGCCCGCCGACGGCGCCCAGCCCGCCGGAGGGAGCGGTGCCGGGAGGGCAGTGGTCGCCGGCGGCGCCCAGCCCGCCGGAGGGAGCGGTGCCGGGAGGGCAGTGGTCGCCGGCGGCACGGAGACCGCCGACGGACCCGGGGGGACGGAGCCGGCGGGGAAACGGGGACCGGGACGTCTGCGCGACCCCGTGGTGGTGGAGCCGGACCCCGGCCCCGACGCCGCCCGGGACGCGGAGCGGAACCCGCACGCGCTGACGCCCGCTCAGGCCTTCGACGCCCTCTACGCTTTCTGCGCCCCCGCCCTCGTCAGGCAGACGTACCTGCTCACCGGCCGCCGCGAACTGGCCCGCGAGTCCGTGGAACGCGCGTTCCAGCTGGCCTGGGAACGCTGGCCCGAGGTGGCCCGCGACCGCGACCCGGCGGGCTGGGTGCGCGCCTCCGCGTACGAGTGGGCGCTCTCGCCCTGGCACCGTTTCCGGCCCCGCTATCGGCACCCCGAACCGCCCCCCTCCGATGCGGCCGACCGCGCGCTGATGGACGCCCTGATGGCGCTGCCCGCCCCGCACCGCCGCACCCTCGTGCTGTACGACGGCGTCGGCCTCGACCTGCCAGAGACGGCCGCCGAGACCGAGGCGAGCACTCCCGCGGCGGCCAACCGGCTGCTGCACGCCCGTGAGACCGTGGCGCAGCGGCTTCCCGAACTGTCCGATCCGCAGGCGCTGCACGACCGGCTGGCCGAACTGGCCTCCGCCGAGCGGCTGCGGGCCGCCCAGCCGCCCGCGGTGCGCGACGGCAGCGAGCGCCGGGCCCGCTTCTGGACCCGCGCTGCCATCGCCTTCACGGTCGCTCTGATCGGCACCACCGCGCTGACCCTGCGCACCGCCCCCACCCACTACGAGCCGCCGGTGCCGCCCGGTGAGACGGTGCAGGGCGTCCCGCCGCACGTGGCCCCGGGCCCGCTGTCGGACAAGCAGCAGAAGCTGCGCAGCAAGCTGCGCAAGGAACTGCTCCACGGACCCGAGCGGCTGGCCCCGCAGTCACGGTGACCTCGGGCCCCGGGACCGCACGGTGCCGGGAACGACGGTGGGCCCGTCCTCCCGAGAGGGGGGACGGGCCCAGCCGTGTGGTCCTGCCGCGGGTCAGCCCGCGAGGATCTCCCGGGCCAGCTTGGCCGTCTCGGTCGGCGTCTTGCCGACCTTGACGCCGGCGGCCTCGAGGGCCTCCTTCTTGGCCTGGGCGGTGCCGGAGGAGCCGGAGACGATGGCGCCGGCGTGGCCCATGGTCTTGCCCTCGGGCGCGGTGAAGCCCGCGACGTAGCCGACGACCGGCTTGGTCACGTTCTCCTTGATGAAGGCCGCGGCCCGCTCCTCGGCGTCGCCGCCGATCTCACCGATCATGACGATCAGGTCGGTGTCGGGGTCGTCCTGGAACGCCTTCAGCGCGTCGATGTGGGTGGTGCCGATGATCGGGTCACCGCCGATGCCGACGCAGGTGGAGAAGCCGATGTCGCGCAGTTCGTACATCATCTGGTACGTCAGCGTGCCGGACTTCGAGACCAGGCCGATGCGGCCCGGCTTGGTGATGTCGGCCGGGATGATGCCGGCGTTCGACTGACCGGGCGTGATCAGACCGGGGCAGTTCGGACCGATGATGCGGGTCTTGTTGCCCTTCTTGCCGGCGTACGCCCAGAAGGCGGCGGTGTCGTGGACCGCGACGCCCTCGGTGATGACCACCGCAAGCGGGATCTCGGCGTCGATCGCCTCGATGACCGCGTCCTTGGTGAACTTCTCCGGGACGAAGATGACCGTGACGTCGGCGCCGGTCTTCTCGATGGCGTCCTTCACGGAGCCGAAGACGGGCACCTCGGTGCCGTCGAAGTCGACGCTGGTGCCCGCCTTGCGGGGGTTCACGCCGCCGACGACGTTGGTGCCCGAGGCCAGCATGCGCCGGGTGTGCTTCTGGCCCTCGGAGCCGGTCATGCCCTGGACGATGACCTTGGATTCCTTGGTGAGGAAGATAGCCATGGTGTGTGTGACCTCGTCCCTTACTTTGCGGCAGCAGCCAGCTCGGCGGCCTTGTCGGCCGCGCCGTCCATGGTGTCCACGCGCTGCACGAGCGGGTGGTTGCGGTCGTCGAGGATCTTCCGACCGAGCTCGGCGTTGTTGCCGTCGAGACGGACGACCAGCGGCTTGGTGACCTCCTCGCCCTTGCCCTCGAGAAGCTCCAGCGCCTGCACGATGCCGTTGGCGACGGCGTCGCAGGCGGTGATGCCGCCGAAGACGTTGACGAAGACGGACTTGACGTCCGGGTCGCCGAGGATGATCTCCAGACCGTTGGCCATGACCTCGGCCGAGGCACCGCCGCCGATGTCGAGGAAGTTGGCGGGCTTGACGCCCTTGTGCGCCTCACCGGCGTAGGCGACGACGTCCAGGGTGCTCATGACGAGACCCGCACCGTTGCCGATGATGCCGACCTCGCCGTCGAGCTTGACGTAGTTGAGGTTCTTCTCCTTGGCGGCGGCCTCGAGCGGGTCGGCGGCGGCCTTGTCCTGGAGTTCCTCGAACTCGGGGTGGCGGAACTCGGCGTTGTCGTCGAGGGACACCTTGCCGTCGAGGGCGATGACCTGGCCGGAGGCGACCTTGGCCAGCGGGTTCACCTCGACGAGGAGGGCGTCCTCCTTGACGAAGACGTCCCACAGGGTCACCAGGACGTCGGCGACCTGGTCCGCGACCTCGGCCGGGAACTTCGCGGCGGCCGCGATCTCCTGGGCCTTGGCCTTGTCCACACCGTCGATGGCGTCGATCGCGATCTTGGCGACGGCCTCGGGGCGGTTGGCCGCGACCTCCTCGATGTCCATGCCGCCCTCGACGGAGGCAATGGAGAGGAAGGTGCGGTTGGCACGGTCGAGGAGGAAGGAGACGTAGTACTCCTCGACGATCTCCGGAGCGGTCTCGGCGATCATCACCTTGTGGACCGTGTGGCCCTTGATGTCCATGCCGAGAATGTCCGTCGCCCGGGCGACGGCCTCGTCCGGGGTGGCGGCCAGCTTGACGCCGCCTGCCTTGCCTCGACCACCGACCTTCACCTGGGCCTTGACGACCGACTTGCCGCCCAGACGCTCGGTGATCTCGCGCGCCGCCTCAGGCGTGTCGATGACTTCACCGGCCAGCACCGGTACACCGTGCTTGGCGAAGAGGTCCCTCGCCTGGTACTCGAACAGGTCCACGCGCTTCCGTCCCTATCAGTGATCTCGCGGTTCGTTGGATGCGTGGGCGTGCCGCGAAGGGCAACGTGACGTCCGCTCTGTCACAAGGGAGGCGCACACGGTGTCCGAGCGCGCGGCATGTCCGCCTCGCAGGTTATCCCCGCATCCCTGGCCACCCTAAATCGCGGGTCACACGTGAGCGGTGATACCTGTCACATGATGCCATTCTGTACGGCACGCGGTGCCGCCGACGAGGGCCCCACCGGGCTGGGGTTGACCCGGTGAGGCCCGCTGTACAGCCCGGAGGGGGCGGTGTGTCCCCCGCCCTCCGGGATGCCGGGGACTCGGCCCCCACCCCAATGGGAACCGCTCGCCCCGTCCGCAGGACCCCGACCCGACGGGTTCCGATGGCTTCGGCCGTTCGGGCTCCGGCATCCCGCGGAACTCTTTGTTACCCGAAAGTCAGCTCCGGGTCGCACCAGGGGCCGGCGGGCGGCTGCGGGAGAGCCGCGGGAGCTGCGGGCAGCGCAGCCTGTGAGCGTCGAGAACAGGAACGTCCCCGCACCGCTCCCTGCCGCTGCCCCAGCCCTTGCTCCTGATCCTGCTCCTGCTCCTGCTCCTGCTCCTGCTCCTGCTCCTGCCGTTCACCCTGACCCGGCCGACCGTCACGGCACTCTGACAGAAAAAGCCCGCGGGGGAAGGTGCAGGGCGAGGAGAGGGAGGGCGCGGAAGCGTTCGGCACGGGGAGGGTGGTGCGCGGAAGGGCGCGCGGCGGGGGGTCAGCGGCGAGGGCCGCGGCCGTGGAGGGGGTAGGCGCCGGATGGCGGTGTCGGCGGGACGTCGTGGCGCTGGTCGGCCGGTCCTTCCCGGGCGTGGGCGTTGCCGGGCTTGGGCGGCCCCCGGGACGGTGACCGGGCTTGGGCGGTCCTCGGGGCGGTGCGGGTGACCATCGGTGGCCCGGTGGCCGGCGGGACGGGGTGGGCTGCGTGGAGGGGTGAGACCGGAACGGGAGGAGACGGAACGGGAGGAGGCGGAACGGCCAGACCAGGTCAGGCTGGGGGCCGGAGCCCTGCCCCCGGGCCGCCCGGCTCACCGAGCCCGCCCGGCGGAGGCAACGGGTCGCGGCCCGGGTCGAGCGCTCGGCAGACCGTAGGCGCTCGGCCCTGAGCATGGTTCCGGAGGCGACGAACCCGGCCCCTCTCTACGGGGCGGTCACCTCGGTTCTCCGGCCACTCAACAGCTCACTCGCTGTGACGGACATGCGCTGCCACCCACCCACCTCGGTCCAGGTCGGCAGCCGGACGCCCTCTCTCTTCTGCCCGGCCCCGTCCTCGGTCCGGTCCACCCCTCGGTCGGACCGCGTACCCGGTCCGACCTCCGTTCCCAGCCCCACCCCGTTCCCAGTCCGACCCCGTGGCCTGGTCCGAGCCCGTGGCCTGGTGCGGGCCCGTGGCCTGGTCCGGGCCCTTTCCGGTCCGGATCCGCTCCGCGTCCGACTCCGTCCGCCGAGGCGTAGGAAGCCGGTTCCCGGGCGGTCGTCCCCGCGCACCCGAGGACGACTCTGCCCGGCCGAGTCACCGCACGGGCTCCGGCCACGGAGAACCCCCCGTGTCCGGTATCGGAAGGGGCCGCTTCTCGATGGCCGCCGCCATCACGTCGGGGAAGAGGTCCGGGGTGCAGGCGAAGGCAGGCGTGCCCAGGGCAGCCAGGGCCGCCGCGTGCTCCCGGTCGTAGGCGGGCGCCCCCTCGTCGGAGAGCGCGAGCAGCGTCACGAACTGCACACCCGACGCCTTCATCGCCGCCACCCGCTTGAGCATCTCGTCGCGGATCCCGCCCTCGTAGAGGTCGCTGATCAGCACCACCACCGTCTCCGCCGGGCGTGTGATCCTCGACTGGCAGTACGCCAGCGCCCGGTTGATGTCCGTACCGCCGCCCAGCCGGGTGCCGAACAGCACGTCGACGGGGTCGTCGAGTCGGTCGGTGAGGTCCACGACCGCCGTGTCGAAGACGATCAGCCGGGTGTTGACCGCCCGCATCGAGGTCAGGACCGCGCCGAACACCGATGCGTGGACGACCGAGGCCGCCATGGACCCCGACTGGTCCACGCACAGGATGATCTCCTTGCGCACCGACTGCGCGGCCCGGCCGTGGCCGACGAGACGGTCGGGGACCACCGTGCCGTATTCCGGCAGATAGTGCCTGAGGTTCGCGGCGATGGTGCGGTTCCAGTCGATGTCGCGGTGGCGCGGCCGGCGTATGCGAGCGCTGCGGTCGAGGGCGCCGGTCACAGTGGCCCGCGTACGGGTCGCGAGGCGTTGTTCCAGTTCGGCGACGACCTTGCGGACCACCGTCCGGGCCGTCTCCCGCGTGGTGTCCGGCATGGCCTTCTCCAGCGACAGCAGGGTGCCGACGAGGTGCACATCCGCCTCCACCGCCTCCAGCATCTCCGGTTCCAGCAGAAGGGAGGCGAGGCCCAGGCGGTCCATGGCGTCGCGCTGCATGACCTGGACGACGGGGGTCGGGAAGTAGGAGCGGATGTCACCCAGCCAGCGCGCCACCGACGGTGCCGACGCGCCGAGCCCCGCCGCACGGTCGTGGCCCGCCCGCGGCGCCTCGCCCGTGCCGTACAGGGCGGCGAGCGCGCCGTCCATGGCGCTGTCCTGGCCGGACAACGCATATCCGGTGCCGTCCGCGACGTCTCCGCCCAGCACCAGCCGCCATCTCCGCAGCCGCTCCTTCGCGGGGTCGTCGTGCGGTTCCATCCGGACTCTCCCTTCTACCGGTCCTCTCCGGTCCCCCTCCGCGGGGACTACGGGTGCTGCGGGTACTGCGGGTCCCGTGGTCCTCCTGATCCTCCTGGTCCTCCTGGTCCTGCCGCGGGCGGGACGTCATGGCGTCACGCCCGCCGGTTCCGCCCGCGGGTCCTCGCTGCCCGCGCCGCGCCCGTTGCCCTCGCCCTCGCCCTCTGTGCCGTGCCCGTGTCTTCCCCCTCCACCGTGCCTGCGTCCATCCGCTTCACCGCCCGGGTCGCGACTGCCGAGGAGCAGTCGGACGACCGGGAGCACAGCGTCGGCCCGTCCCCGGTCGAGGCCCGGTGCGCGTCCCGGAACCCCGGGTCCGGCCCCGGCGGTGGCCGCGCGGGCGGGTGCTCCCGGTCCGCGTCGGGCGAGTTCGCCGAGCGTGCGGCGTACTCCCGGCTCGTAGGCCGAGAACGTCCGTCTCAGCAGGGGCAGGACATCGGTGAACGCCTCTGCCGGCACGCCGGTCAGCCAGATGTCGACGAGGGAGCGCAGCCGTTCGTCATGGACGAGGAGCATGCCGCCGCCGGAGCCGCCGCCCAGGAAGCCCTCGATCCACCCGGCGGCATCGGCCGGAGGCGTGCCCGGGGACAACACGAGGCCCATCAGCCGTGCCGCCTCACCGGACTCCAGGGCACCGCCGTCCAGCAGCAGACGGACCGCTCGCCCGCGGAGGAGGCCGGGCACGGAGTCCCTCCCCGACAGTGTCCGCAGCACCGCCTGCCAGCGTCTGCGCAGGTCGCCGTGGTCGGGTGCGGGCTCCTCCCCGAGCAGGCCGAGCGCGCTCTGCACCGCCTCCAGGTGGTCCCGCATCTCCTCGGCGGCGTCGGCGTCCAGGGATGTGCAGGCCGGGGGCAGGCCGACGAAGACTCGCTCGGCGAGCCCCGCGGCGACCCCGGCCAACGCCGCCGTGTCCGTGCCCCGGACGTCCCCGTAGCGCAGGGCGCGCACCAGCGCGGGCAGCGCCTGGGCGAGGTGGCCGACGTCCGTGTCGAGTGCTGCCCGGTCGGTCAGGACCCGCGTCACCGTGGGCAACGCGTCCGGCAGTCCGGCGAGCAGGCACTGCTCGGCGAGACCGGTCACCTCGGCCAGCCCGCGCGCGGCGACCGCGTCGGCCTCGGCCTTGGCACTCGCGGCGGCGAGCACGGTCGTCCCCCACATCCCCGCCTCGGCGACCCGCACGGACAGCTCGGGCTCCCAGCGCAGCCGCCAGGTCTCGCGGAAGGTGCCCGTGCTCCCGCGCGAGGCCGCCGGGTCACCCCAACCGACGCCGAGCAGCCGCAGCCGGTGCAGCATTCTGCTGCGGTCGGCGTCGGTGTCCTTGCGCAGATCGAGTTCCAGCTCGCGGGCGGCCGCCTCGGGTTTCAGCCGCAGCCGCCGCTGGGTCCGGGTGAGATCGCGCTGCAACGGCACGGCGGGTGCCGCGGGCGGGACCGCGCCCAGCACGTCCCCGACGACCAGCCGGTCGTGCACCAGGGTCAACGGTATGTCGGAGCCGTCGCACAGCACGGCCCGCACGGCGTCGGTGGTCTCGCTCAGACCCGCCAGCGGCCGGCCGCGCATCGCCGCCAGGGCCCCGGCCAGCCGCGCGGCCTCGATGACGTGCGCGGTGGAGACGATCCGGTCCTCGGCCCTCAGCAGACCGGCCACCTTGGTCATCCAGCGCTCGACCGGGCGGTCCTGGGCGGCGAAGAGGTGTCCGTACCAGCCCGGCGAATCGATACCGGCCCCGTATCCGCTGCTCCGGGACAGCCGGCGGTGGGTCCACGGGATCCAGGTGAGGTCCACCCTCGTCCGGGGCAGCCCCTTCAGCAGGGCCCGGTCGGCGGCGACGGTGGTCCTTCGGCGCAGGGCGGGCACGTGCCATGCCCCGCACACCACGGCCACGTCGTCCCCGGCCTCCCGCCGGGCCGCCCGGATGCTGAGCCGCATGTGCGCCTCGCGCAGGAGGTCCCGGTCGTGTCCGCCGCTGCCGTGGGTCTCCCGCAGGGCCGTCATGGCCTCCTCGAGTGCGGTGAACGGCGCGAACGGGTCCCCCTCGCGCCCGCTGCGGTGTTCGACGACGTCCTCCCACCACCGTTCGGCGTCGTCGTACCCGGCGGCGCGGGCCAGCTCGCCCAGCGGGTCGATCCGCACCTGGTCGCCGGGGGCGGTCTCTCCGTCCAGGCCGGAACCGCTGCTCCCCCTGGCCTCTCCGCCGCTGTCCCCACCCGGGCCGGTGGCGTCCTCGCCGGTCTCCCTGCCTCGCCCGCCCTCACACTCCTCGGCGTCCGCGTCGCTCCCGGCGTTCTTCTCCTTCCTCTCGTTCCTGTCCCCCTTCTCCCTTACGTTCTTCTCGTTCTTCTCGTTCTTCACGGCCGCCCGGTCCCCCCTGCCTCCCCGGTCACCGGCCTCCCCCCGGCCGGCCGGACGGTCCTCCTCGTCGGTTTCCCACGCCAGGGTGTGGGCGGCCGGCAGGTCGATGAAGCGGGCGGGTACGCCGTGTTCCAGGGCCCACCGCAGAGCCACCCACTCAGAGGAGAACTCGGCCAGCGGCCAGAACACCGACCGCCCGGGCCCGTCCACGGCATGGGCCAGCAAGGCGACGGGCGGGCTCATGTCCGGGTCGGCGGCCAGCGGGAGCAACGCGTCCGCCTCGGGCGGTCCCTCGATCAGGACGACGGCGGGCCGGGCCGCCTCCAGGGCCGCGCGGACCGCTCGCGCCGACCCCGGTCCGTGATGACGGACGCCCAGCAGCAGGGGACCTGCCGGCCGGCCGAGGCTCTGTCGGCCATCGCCTGTCATCCCGTCCCCCAGCTGCCCGTCGTCCCGCCGCCCATCGGTGTGTGCGCGTCCGACGGGCCGGCCGGGCGACGGTGTTCGGTGCGGCCGCCGCTCATGCGCCGGCCTCCCGGCAGGCGCGGTAGAAGTCCGTCCAACCGTCCCGTTCGCGGATCACGGTCTCCAGGTACTCCTGCCAGATGACCCGGTCGGCCGCCGGGTCGCGCACGACGGCGCCGAGCAGGCCGGCCGCCACATCGCCGGCCCGCAGCACCCCGTCGCCGAAGTGGGCGGACAGGGCGAGCCCGTTGGTGACCACGGAGATGGCCTCCGCCGTGGACAGGGTGCCGCTGGGCGACTTGAGTTTCGTGCGGCCGTCGGTGGTGACCCCGTCACGCAGTTCGCGGAAGACGGTGACGACCCGGCGGATCTCGTCGATGCCGTCGGGCATCAGCGACAGGTCGAGGGAACGTCCGATCTGGTCCACCCGCCGCGCGACGATGCCGACTTCCTCCTCCGGCGTGCCCGGGAGCGGCAGCACGACGGTGTTGAACCGCCTGCGCAAGGCACTGGACAGGTCGTTGACGCCGCGATCGCGGTCGTTGGCGGTGGCGATGAGGTTGAAGCCGCGGACGGCCTGCACCTCCTCGCCCAGTTCCGGTATCGGCAACGTCTTCTCGGACAGGATGGTGAGGAGACTGTCCTGCACGTCGGCCGGGATACGGGTCAGTTCCTCGACCCGGACGGTGGCGCCCCGCGTCATCGCGCGCATCACGGGGCCGGCCACGAGGGCGTCACGGCCGGGGCCGTGGGCGAGGAGCCTGGCGTAGTTCCAGCCGTAGCGGAGGGCTTCCTCCGGCGTGCCGGCGGTGCCCTGGACCAGCAGGGTCGAGTCGCCGCTGATCGCCGCGGCCAGGTGCTCCGACACCCAGGTCTTCGCCGTGCCGGGCACGCCGAGGAGCAGCAGCGCACGGTCCGTGGCGAGGGTGGTGACCGCGACCTCCACGATGCGCCGCGGCCCCACGTACTTGGGGGTGATCACCGTGCCGTCGGGCAGGGTGCCGCCGAGGAGGTACGTGGCGACGGCCCACGGCGAGAGCCGCCAGTTCGCCGGCCGGGTGCGGTCGTCCTGGGCGGCCAGCGCGGCGAGTTCACCGGCGAAGGCGTCCTCCGCGTGTGATCGCAGCACCGGCGGCGTCGGCGGGTCCGGTGCGGAGGCGGAGCCGCCGGGCGCCGGGGCGGCGGGGAACGCGTCGGTACGCGCGTCCGTTCCCAGGAGCGCGGGGCCGTTCCGGCGCGGGGCGCCGGACGTCGGTTCAACGGGTGCGGACATGGCTGAGTCGTCCCCCTCCAGCTCGGCCGGTTCGGATCTGTCACCACCGTGCACCACGCCACTGACAATCGCCCCGGCCTGTGGATACTCCCGTGCACCACCTGTGGACAACTCCGCGACAAGGCCGTTGTCAGTGGCGGTGCGTACGGTCGGGTGCATGAGTCAGCAGGGGGCGGACCGCACTGCGGATCAGCAGGCTCCACCGGTTTCTGACCAGGCGTCGGGACCGGTGGGCGGTGAACCGGGTGCGCCCGGTGCGTGGTCGGAGACGGGGTGGTCGGACGACGGTGTGGTGTGGGGGTTGTACGGGGGGACCGGGACCGGCGGCGGCGCGCAGCATCGGACGGCCATCGACACGGGGGCCGTCTCCGCGCCCGCGTACCGGTGCAGTTGCCCGAGCCGCCGGGAACCGTGCCGGCACGCGGCGGGCCTGCTGGCGCTGCGGTCCGCGGGCGACGGGCCGGTGCCGCGGACGGAGGCGCCCGGGTGGGCGGCGCGTTGGGCGGCGGACCGGCGCGGCCGGGAGGATGAGCCGGGCGCGAGTTCCGCGGAGGGCGGGGCCGCCGCGGAGGGCGCGAGCGCCACGGAGAGCCGTGCTGTCGCGGCCGGGCCGGCCGATCCGGAGGCGGCCCGGCGCAGGGCTCGGCGGCGGGCGGAGCGCGTCACGGCGGGGGTCACGGAGCTGGAGCAGCGCCTGGCGGACCTGTTGCGCGGTGGTCTGGCCGCCGCCGAACGGGCTGGGGCCGGTGCGTGGGAGGAGGCGGCGGCCCGCATGGTCGACGCCCAGGCACCGGGACTGGCCGCCCGGGTGCGGGAGCTGGCGGCGATACCGGATACCGGGCCGCAGTGGCCGGTGCGGCTGCTGGAGGAGTGTGCGCTGCTGCACCTCCTCGTCCGGGGCTGGCTGCGCCGTGAGCTGCTGCCCGACGGCCTCGCCGCGACGGTCCGCTCCCGCGTCGGCCTGCCCGCGTCGGCGGACGGGCCGGGGGTGCGCGACCACTGGCTGGTGCTCGCCCGGTACGACACGGCGGACGCCCGTCTGACGACCCGTCGCATCTGGCTCCACGGCATCGCGTCGGGCCGCACGGCCCTGCTCCTCTCCTACGGTGCGGCCGGCCGGGCGCCGGAACTGTCGCTGCCGGTGGGGCTGGCTCTGGACGCGGAGCTGGCCGCCTATCCGGGCACGGGACAACAGCGGGCCGCGCTGCGCGAGCGGTTCGGGGCCCCCGAACCGGCGACTGCACGGCCCCCGGGCGTCACCACGGCCGGGGCGGCCCGTCGGTACGGCGATGCGCTGCGGGACGACCCGTGGCTGGACGGCGTGCCGGTGACCCTGGACCGGGTGGTTCCGGTCCCGGACGGCGCCGGCTGGCAGCTCGCGGACGCCGACGCGGACACGGCCCTGCCGCTCACCCCTGCGGCGTGCTCCCGCTCCGGGCTGTGGCGGCTGGTGTCCCTGGCCGGCGGGACGCCGGTCCGGGTCTTCGGGGAGTACGGCCACCAGGGATTCACCCCTTTGGCGGCGTGGCCGGAGGGGCCCGGCGAGGTGGTCCCGCTGTGCTGACCCGGCCCTCTGCCGGCGAGCACTCCAGGCCCATGTGCCTCAGGCATGGCACGCGCCACACGGGACACCCGGCACCCGTGAGTCTTCGACCGCTCCGGGACATCCGACGGAAGGGAAGCTCATGAGCAGGATCTCCGCCGCCGCGGACCCGGCCGGCCACCCGACCGGTGCCCCAGCCGGGTCCTCCACCCGGCCCTCCGCTGTCGAGGCCGGGGCTGCCCGGCCCGGTGGGGTGTCCCCGGCGTCGCCCGCCGCTCCGGCCACCGGGCCGGAAGCCTGGGACGAACTCGTCACCACCGCTCTCCTAGGGACCGACCGTCGCACGCCACCGGGCGTCCCACCCGGGCCGGGGGCACCGACGGCCCTGCTCGACGCGGCGGCCGGGGTCACCCTGGGGCGGCGTGCGGGTCTGCTGCCCGCCAGGGCGGCCGAGCGGCCCCGGCCCGCACCGCCGGACCCGCGGCCCGTACTGCCCCCGGCCGCCGCCCGGCGCCTCGAAGCACTGCTGTCCGACCGTCCAAGCCCTTCCGGGGGCCGCCGCGGGGCCGCCCCCGATCTGCGGGAACTCCTCCCCCAGTGGCTCGCCGCCGCGAACGACCGGGGCTTCGCGGCACCGCCCGCACTCCTCCCCGCCCTGCTGGACGCCGCACGGGGACGGACGGACCTGCGCCCGGCGGCGCTGCGCTTCGCCGGCCCCCGTGCGCTGTGGCTGGCGCGGCTCAACCCCGACTGGCGTTTCGCCCTGCGGGCGACACCGGGCGGAGCACTCGCCCGGTCGGGCCCCGAAGATCCGGCGGCTTACCAACGGCTGTGGCACGAGGGTTTGTTCGCGGAACGGGTCTCGCTTCTCGCCGCGCTGCGCTCCCGGCGGCCCGCCGCCGCCCGGGCCCTACTGGTGGGAACCTGGGTCACGGAGCGGGCGGAGGACCGCCTGATGTTCCTGGACTCGCTGCGCACCGGGCTCGGGCCCGACGACGAAGAGTTCCTCGAACAGGCCCTGGGCGACCGCAGCCGCAACGTCCGGGCGACCGCGGCCGACCTGCTGTCGGCACTGCCGGGGTCGGCGTTCGCGGGCCGGATGGCCGTGCGGGCGGCGGCCTGCGTGGCCATGGACCACACCCGGGACACGCCGACGATCGTCGTGGAGGCGCCCCACGCGTGCGACGCGGACATGGAACGCGACGGCATCACCGCCAAACCACCCGCCGGGCGCGGCGAACGGTCCTGGTGGCTCGGCCGGTTGGTGGAGTCGGCACCGCTCACCGCCTGGCCGCACCGGCTCGGCGGGCGGACACCGCGGGAGATCGTGAAGCTGCCTGTGGCCGACGACTGGCAGGGGGAACTGCACGCGGCCTGGTGCCGGGCAGCGGTACGGCAGCAGGACCCCGACTGGTCACGGGCCCTGCTGGGCGACCCCTCGGCACCGGAGGCAGGCGGCCCGGGCGCGGTGTCGCTGGCCGAGCGCGCCCGGCTGCTCGCCGCCCTGCCCCCGGACGAACGCGCCGCGTGGGTGGCCGGGTTCATCGAGACCCACGGCCTGTCGGAGGCGTTCCAGCTGCTCGGAGTCTGCGCGGTCCCGTGGGACGAGCCACTGGGGCGTGCGGTGGTCGACGCACTCGACATCGCCCGGGACGCGGGAAACTACCCCTGGAGCTTCAGCGGGGTCATGGGCCTGGCCGAACGCTGCCTCGACCCCGGCGAAGCCGACCGGCTCGACGCGCTGCTGGCGCTTCCGGAGGAGCCCGAGGACGCTTCCCCGGGGGCCGGTGGCTACTGGGCGGAGGCGTTCCAGCGGCTGGTCACCACGCTGCGCCTGCGGGCCGCGATGCTTCGGGAGCTGGGTCCGGCGCGGCCGGTCCCACTCGCGTCGGCCCCGCACACGGACGGCGCCCCGTGAACCGGCCCGGTGCCGTACGGGTCGACGGGCCGCGCGCCGAGACGGCCCGCCGGGCACCGCCCTCGCCCGGGACGCCCGGCGGGACGGCCGCAGCCGGCCCTGGAGTGCGCGGCGGCACGGAGGAACGGACCTCCGCGGAAGGCGTCGACGGCGCCCCGACCGGCTCCGGCGGTGTTCCCCAGGTCCGGGGGCTACGCTTCGGCGGGCTGCCGTGCGTTCGCGCGCACCCAGTCCACGATGGAAGCCGTCGTCGCGCCCGGGGTGAAGATCTCCGCGACGCCCTTCTCCTTCAGCGGGGCGATGTCCGCCTCGGGGATGATGCCGCCGCCGAACACCAGGATGTCCGCCGCGTCGCGCTCCCGGAGCCGCTCGATCACGGCGGCGAAGAGCGTGTTGTGCGCACCGGAGAGGATGGACAGCCCGATGGCGTCGGCGTCCTCCTGGATCGCGGTGTCGACAATCTGCTCGGGAGTCTGGTGGAGCCCGGTGTAGATGACCTCCATACCGGCGTCCCGCAGGGCCCGCGCGATCACCTTGGCCCCGCGATCGTGGCCGTCGAGCCCCGGCTTGGCCACCACCACGCGGATCGGACCGGCTGCCACACCCATCACTGCCTCCATGAACCGATTACATCCATCCGTACCGACAAGTACCGCACACATCCGTCATGGCGTACACCTCACGCACGTCGCGTTGACCGCACCGGTCGCGTGTGCCGCACGTGCCTCCGCCCGCTGCGCCGGGCGCACGACCGGGACACGGACGCCCCGGCCGAGCCCGGCCGGGGAGTGAACGAACGTTATCGCCAGCATCCCGCAACCGGCCGTTTCACGGTGCACAGCGAGGGGGAAATCACACACAGGGACATGTTCACCGCGCAGCGTTCCCGAGCCGCCGGCTCCGGACCCCACGTGCTCGTGCGACACGCGGACATCAGTGGGAACATGCGCATAAGGGATCCGCGACGAGGTCGCCGTCGTACCGCGACCGTCCGACGTGACGCGTGCGCGCCGCGTCGGCCCCCGTCGTCGCGTCGCCCCATGAGGGCACACGGGGGACACGGTCGTCCTTCCGCGTGCCGACAGGAGGTCGGCCCATGAAGGTCACCCAGGCAGCTCTTCCCTTGCTTCCGCTGTGCCGGCGTCTTCTGCCGACCCGGCTCGCGGATCTCTCCCTGGCCCTGTTGAAAGCCACCGCCCTGGAGCTCGCGATCCTCGCGGGCCACCTCCTCCTCTATCCCGCCGGCATCGTGCAGGAACGGCGGGACGCCCGCCCCGCACTGCCGGCCCCCGAGGGCACCGCACAGCTGCCGGTCGAAGCCAAGCCGCCGGTCGTGCTGCTGCACGGGTTCATCGACAACCGCTCCGTGTTCCTCCTGCTGCGGCGCAGTCTCGCCCAGCACGGCAGGCAGCAGATCGAGTCGCTCAACTACTCCCCGCTCACGTGCGACATCCGCACCGCCGCCGAACTGCTGGGCCGCCACATAGAGGAGGTGTGTGAGCGCACCGGCAGCGACCGGGTCGACGTCGTCGGGCACAGCCTCGGTGGTCTGATCGCCCGGTACTACGTGCAACGGCTGGGCGGCGACACCCGGGTGCGCACGCTGGTCACGCTCGGCACCCCGCACTCCGGCACGCGCGTCGCCCCGCTCGCCAACGCGCACCCCATCGTGCGCCAGATGCGTCCCGGCTCGGAGGTGCTCGAGGAGCTCACCCGGCCCGCGCCGGGCTGCCGCACCCGGTTCGTCGCCTTCTGGAGCGACCTGGACCACATCATGGACCCACTGGAGACGGCCTGCATCGAGCACCCGGACCTGGCGGTGGACAACGTGCGGGTGAGCGGCGTGGGGCACCTCGCCCTACCCGTGCACCCGGCCGTGGCGACCGGCATCCGGGAAGCCCTGGACACGGCGCAGCCGGGAGAACCGACGGCGGGCCGGGCCGGCGGCATGACGGTGGCCTGACGTCTGCTCCGGCACCACTTCTGCGCCGTTCGGTCCCGCGTCATCCCGACTGCTCAGCGGCCGGGGCCGAGGGCGGACCGGCGCAGGGCCGCACAGGGGACCGCGTCGCACCGGAGTCGGACCGGCGCAGGACCGGACGTCGGACAGGGGTCGGACCGGCCACGGACCGGCCTCGACCATGCGTAGGACCGCACACCGGCGGCGCCTCGGCCTCCTGCCGACCCCACCCTGATGCGACGCCGGCCGGTTGCCGCTCCGCACCCCGGGGCGCCCGACACGCCCGAGGCACATGCCACCCGGCGGTGGCATTCCCTCCGGCCCAGCGTTCGGACAACAGCCGCCCCGCAGGGCCGACTTGTCACTGCCGACCCCATCCTCAACTCGAACGCATTTCGAACGCAGAGCCAAGACCTCGTGTGGGCGCCGCCAAAACGCAACCGAATGCCCGTTTCCTGCGAGCCTGAAACCTGCGGAAGATTGTCGCGCCCGCATACCGCCGGGTACAGTCGCCGCACTGCTCTGGCAGCCACCGTTGTCGAGGCGAAAGAGAAGTTGGTGAACGACCGTCACCCGTCGGGGACCATCCCCCCGGCTCCGGCTTCCGACGCCGCCTCGGTGCCCTATGCGCCGTACGGCACACAGGAGGGCCAGTACGGCGACTTCACCACGTACGGCGGCTACGACGCCACCGGTTTTGCCTCCGCACCCCCTGCCACCGGCACCTTCGCCACCGACCCGCTCTTCGGTGACCTGCCCGGCGCCGGCCCGGCCGCGGACACCTACGACACGGGTCAGTGGACCGGTGACGCCCAGGGCAATGGCTCCTACGACGCCTACGCGGCCCAGCACTACGCCGCCTACGACACGGGCCTCCACGACGCGACCGGCTGGGCCACCGGCGGGCAGCAGACGGCCGTGATCCCCACGCAGGCCGACGCCCCCGACACCAGCGGCCAGTGGGACGCCTCCGCCTGGCTGCAGCCCGACCCGTCCGGGTTCCCTTCCTCCGAAGGAACCCAGCAGTGGGACTGGGGCACGCAGACCTTCGACTCCGGCGCGTACGACGCCACCCAGTGGAACTCCGACGGCACCGCGAACGACGCGTCCGACCCCTACGGGACGCAGGCCGAGAACTACGGGACACGGGCCGAGGGCTACGACGAGCAGGCCACCACCCCCTACGAGCAGTCCGGCACCGCGCGGTTCACCGAGGACGAGCCGGACGGCGACGCCGGTACCGCGCACCCGGCGGACGGTCCGGGCGACACCGGTGAACTGCCCGCCGTGAGCCTGCTGGACGACCAGGAGGAGGTCGCCCCGGCGCCGCTCCCCCGCACCGGCTCCCGGAGCGGCAACCGCTCCCGCCGCCGCACCCCCCCGAAACGGTCCGCGCTGCTCACGGTCGCCGTGCCGTCGGTGTGCGTCATGGGAGTGGCCGGCGTCGCGGCAGCCTCGGTCGTCGACCTGAGCGGGGAGACCGGCGGCCAGGAGACGAACACCACCGCCGCGGACGCCCAGCCGGTGCAGCCGTCCGCCGCCAACATCAAGCTGGACACCCAGCTGAAGAGCCTCACCGCCGGGGCCGACGACTTCGCCGACCGGGCCAGTCGCACGCAGGAACGCATCGACCTCGAGGCGCAGCAGGAGGCCGACCGCAAGCGCGCCGCCCAGGAGGCCGCACGCAAGGAGCGGCTGCGCCCCAAGTTCGCGCTCCCGGTGGCCCTCCACGGGCTCAGCGCCTTCTACGGCCAGGCGGGCACCAACTGGATGTCCGTGCACACCGGCATCGACTTCCCCGTGCCGTACGGCTCGACCGTGATGGCCGCGACGGACGGCACCGTCCGCACACAGTTCAACGTCAGTTACGGCAACATGATGATCGTGACGGCGAAGGACGGTACGGAGACGTGGTACTGCCACCTCTCCAGCTACAAGGTCGCCCCCGGCACGACCGTGAAGGCCGGCGACCCCATCGCGTTCTCCGGCAACTCGGGCAAGTCCACCGGCCCGCACCTGCACTTCGAGGTCCGGCCCGGCGGCGGCTCCACGATCGACCCGCTCGCCTGGCTGCGCAGCCACGGCCTCAACCCGTCGTGACGCACTGACCGCCGTCCCACCGCCCCGCCACTCGTCGGCCCCTCTCGGCCCGTGAACCCCGCCGCACCGGCGACGCCCACGGGCCGCTCCCCCGTCGGGGCCTGCCCAGGGCCTGTCGTTCGGATCATTCCGGCGTCGCAGGCTCCGGCACGCGCATCTGCGGTATTGCCGTCGGCCGGCGATGTTCCGCGTCGCCGCCCTCCTCCGCCTCGCGGCCGCACCCGCCAACCCGCTCGGGTCGGCGGCAAGGAGCCGTGGGCCGGGTCGGCGTGATCCGAACGACGGGCCCTACAGCTTCTCCACCGGCGCGTACCGCAGCAGCAGCCGCTTGGGCTTGGTGTCACCGAAGTCGATGGTCGCCTCGGCGTTGGAGCCGGTGCCCTTGACCCCCACCACGGTGCCGAGCCCGAACTGGTCGTGCGTGACACGGTCCCCGACGGCCAGCGACACCACCGGCTTCTCCGCCGTCCGCCGGGTGGCGAACCCGGAGGCACCCGAGGCCGACGAACGCGACCGCGAGGAGGACAGCGACGCCGCGATCCCCGACGCCGGACCGGAGGAGGCCGGTGCGCTCGCCCCGGTGCGCTTCCACTCCAGGTGCGCGGCCGGGATCTCCTCCAGGAACCGCGAGGGCGGGTTGTAGGACGGCTGCCCCCACGCGCTGCGCAGCGTCGAGCGGGTGAGGTACAGCCGCTCGCGCGCACGGGTGATGCCGACGTAGGCCAGGCGCCGCTCCTCCTCCAGTTCCTTGGTCTCGCCGAGGGCGCGCATGTGCGGGAACACGCCGTCCTCCATGCCGGTGAGGAAGACCACCGGGAACTCCAGGCCCTTGGCGGTGTGCAGGGTCATCAGCGTGATGACGCCCGAGCCGTCCTCGTCCTCGTCGGGGATCTGGTCGGAGTCGGCGACCAGGGCGACCTGCTCCAGGAAGTCGGCCAGCGTTCCGGTCTCCCCCTCGGCGCGCTCCTGCTCGAACTCCAGGGCCACCGCGGCGAGTTCCTGGAGGTTCTCGATCCTGGTCTCGTCCTGCGGGTCGGTGGACGCCTGCAACTCCGCGAGGTAGCCGGTCCGTTCGAGGACCGCCTCCAGCACCGTTGCCGGGCCCGCACCGGACTCGACGACCGTGCGCAGGTCCTCCATCAGCGTGTTGAACCGCTTCACGGCGTTCGACGAGCGCGCGGCCATGCCGTACGCCTCGTCGACGCGCTTGAGCGCCTGCGGGAAGCTGATCTTCTCCCGTTGGGAGAGGGCGTCGATCATGGCCTCGGCACGGTCGCCGATGCCCCGCTTGGGCACGTTGAGGATGCGGCGCAGCGGCACCGAGTCCTCGGGGTTGGCGAGCACCCGCAGGTACGCCAGGACGTCCCGGACCTCCTTGCGCTCGTAGAAGCGGACCCCGCCGACAACCTTGTAGGGCAGCCCGACGCGGATGAAGACCTCTTCGAAGACACGGGACTGGGCGTTGGTGCGGTAGAAGACGGCGACGTCGCCCGCCTTGGCCTCGCCGGCGTCCGTGAGCCGGTCTATCTCGTCGGCGACGAACTGTGCCTCGTCGTGCTCGGTGTCGGCGACGTACCCGGTGATCCGCGCGCCCGCGCCGGCGTTGGTCCACAGGTTCTTCGGGCGGCGGGACTCGTTGCGCTCGATGACCGCGTTGGCGGCGCTGAGGATGGTCTGCGTGGAGCGGTAGTTCTGCTCCAGCAGGATCGTCGTCGCGTCCGGGTAGTCCTCCTCGAACTGCAGGATGTTGCGGATCGTCGCACCGCGGAAGGCGTAGATCGACTGGTCGGCGTCGCCCACCACACACAGTTCGGCCGGCGGGACCTCGGCCTCGGGCGGCACGTCGACGGGGTGCTCCGCGGTGCCGACGAGTTCGCGGACCAGGGCGTACTGCGCGTGGTTGGTGTCCTGGTACTCGTCGACCAGGACGTGCCGGAAGCGGCGGCGGTAGTGGTCGGCGACGTCCGGGAAGGCACGCAGCAGGTTGACCGTGGTCATGATCAGGTCGTCGAAGTCCAGCGCGTTCGCCTCACGCAGCCGGGACTGGTAGAGCGCGTACGCCTGGGCGAGGGTCTTCTCGAAGCCGTCGGTCGCCTGAGCGGCGAAGTCCTCCTCGTCGATCAGCTCGTTCTTCAGGTTGCTGATCTTCGCGCTGAAGGACTTGGGCGGGTACCGCTTGGGGTCGAGGTCCAGGTCGCGGCAGACCAGCGCCATCAGACGCTTGGAGTCGGCGGCGTCGTAGATCGAGAACGACGAGGTGAAGCCCAGCTTCTTGCTCTCCCGGCGCAGGATGCGCACGCAGGCACTGTGGAACGTCATGACCCACATCGCGTTCGCCCGGGGGCCGACGAGCTGCTCGACGCGCTCCTTCATCTCGCCCGCGGCCTTGTTCGTGAACGTGATCGCGAGGATCTGGCCGGGGTGGACGCCCCGCTCGCCGAGCAGGTGGGCGATGCGGTGGGTGAGCACCCGGGTCTTGCCGGAGCCGGCGCCGGCCACGATGAGCAGGGGGGAGCCGGAGTGCACCACGGCGGCGCGCTGGTTGTCGTTGAGCCCCTCCAGGAGGGCGGCGGAGTCCATCACGGGGCGGGGGGCGCCGTCCCGGTAGTAGGCGTCACGGTCCGGCGGCACGTCGAACTTCCCGCCGAACAGGTCGTCCGGAACCGGCTCCGGTCCGTGCTCGTCCTCGGGCGGCGGCGGGGGCTCGTCCACGGGGCCGCGCTGGGCCTGGAGGTCCGCCAGGAAGCTGTCGTCAAAGAGGCTGCTCATCGCTCTCCGAGTCTAGGCCGCCCCACCGACAGCCCGGGGCCGCCCCGGAAACATCACGCCGTTCCGGCGCCGGCTCCGAGACCCCACCACCGGCCCGCCCCATGTTCGGACACCCGCGCACCCTGCAGTGCCGTGCGATCACCGACGGTGACCACTTCGATCAGGTCACGAAAATGTATCGGGCATATCACCCATCAACCTTCACAAGGGCCACATCAGTTGGCTACGGTGCGGGCGGGCCGCTCGTCCCCCGTCGGCGAACCTCGCCGGCTCGCGCGGCCCCCGCCGAGTCCGTCACTGTCCGTCAGGTCAGCCGGAGCCGGGGTTCCACCGAGACCATGGGGTGAATCGGCCCACTCCCCCGCGGAGCGGCCGTAGGGCAACCCTTCCGAAGTACCCGCCCGAACCCTCCCCAGTGCCGGCACGGCCTGGGCGGGGACCCCCGCCGTTCACCGTAGGGCGGAGTTCTGGAAGGAGTCGCCTCCCTTGGCGTCGCACCGCAAGTCGCGCACCCCGGGCTCGCGCGTGGCAGGCATACGCACCCCTGCTCTGGCCACCGCGGCCCTCACTTCTGTGGCCCTGCTCTCCCAGACGGCCGACGCCGCCCCGGCCGACGACGGCAAGCCCAGCCTGGAAGAGGTCGAGAAGAAGGTCGGCGACCTCTACCGCCAGGCGGAGTCGGCGACCGAGAAGTACAACGCCGCCAAGGAGAAGACCGCCAAACAGCGCGAACGCGTCGACACCCTCCTCGACGACGTGGCCCGGCGCACCCAGAAGCTGAACGACGCGCGGGAGCAGCTGGGGTCCTACGCCGCCGCCCAGTACCGCACCGGGGCCGGCGTCCCGGACACCGCCACCTTCCTGCTCGCCGACTCGCCGCAGGACTTCTTCGACCGCAGCCGGCACCTGGACCGGATGACCGGCCGCCAGAAGGAGGCGGTCGACGACTACGTCACCCAGCAGTCCGAGACGATGAAGAAGCGCCGGGAGGCCACCGAGAGCCTGGCCGCGCTCACCGAGTCGCAGAACGACCTGAAGACGGCCAAGGCCACCGTCCAGAAGAAGCTCGCCGACGCCCGCGAGCTGATGTCGAAGCTGACCGCCGAGGAGAAGGCCCGGCTGGCGGCGATCGAGAAGCAGAAGCAGGAGGAGGCGGCCCGCAAGGCCGCCGAACTCGCCGAACAGCAGGCCGAGCGCCAGGAGGCCCGGGAGGAGTCCCAGCCGGACCGCGGCGGTCAGGGGGACCCCGGCTCCTCGGGCTCCTTGGGTTCCACCACCGCCCCTCCGGCCTCGTCCGACTCCGGGTACGCCACCAAGGCGGAGAAGGCCCTCGCGTTCGCCCGCGCCCAGATCGGCAAGCCGTACGTCTGGGGTGCCACCGGCCCCGGCTCCTACGACTGCTCCGGCCTGACCCAGGCCGCGTGGAAGGCCGCCGGCGTGGTCCTCCCGCGCACCACGTACGACCAGGTCAAGGCCGGGACGACCGTGCCGCTGTCCCAGGCGCAGCCCGGTGACCTCGTCTTCTTCTACGACGACATCACCCATGTGGGCCTCTACATCGGCAACGGCAAGATGATCCACGCCCCGAAGCCCGGCACCTTCGTCCGCGAGGAGTCGGTGTTCTACGACGGCGAGTCGTCCATCCACAGCGTGGTGCGTCCCGCCTGACCCGCCTGGGCTGACGCACCCGAGGCCTGACGCACCCGGTCCGACTCACGCGAGGCCCGCCCGCACCCCGGGCCGGTCCGCTACGGCCCCGAACCGCTGCGCCCCCGGTCCGCCAGGGCCGGGCGGCGGGCGTTCGGTCCCCCGTGCGCGCCCCGTCGATCACCGCGCGGTGTGCTCTTCTAGCATTCCGCCCATGCCCCGCGCCTCTGCCTCCCCTGTCCGCGCCTGGTGGGCGCAGCGTTCACCCGCGGCCGGAGCCGCCGTGATGGCCACCGGCATCGTGTCGGTGGCGCTGCGCCTGGCGGGCTACGAGGTCCTCTCGCGCGTCACCCTGGTGCTGGCCTGCGCCGCGTGGTCGGGGCTGGCGGCGGAGTTCGTCCTGCGACTGCTGCGAGAGCGCGAACGCTGGGTCGCGGAAGCGGCGACGCCGGGCGCCCTCACGGCCGTCGCCGCCACGACGGTGATCGGCGCGGGCTTCGCCGCCCTGGACCTGCTTCGCCTGGCCGAGGTGATGCTGGCACTGGCCACCGTGCTCTGGCCGGTGCTGCTCGTCCTGGTCGTCAGCCGCTGGCGGCGGCGCATGCCCGGAGCGGTCTTCCTGTGCTGCGTGGCCACGGAAGGACTCGCCCTCCTCGGTGCCACACTCGCCGCCGCCGAGTCGGCGGCCTGGCTCGCGCGTGCGGCCATGGTGCTGTTCTGGTTCGGGCTGGTGCTCTACGCGCTCGCCCTGTTCCACTTCGACTGGCGGCAGGTGTTCGAGGGGGCGGGCGACCACTGGATCGCCGGGGGCGCACTCGCCATCTCCGGGCTCGCCGGCGCGCGACTGCTCACCGCCGACGGCCCCCACCTGTACCTGTGGAACGAGGACGGCAGCGGCGTGCTGCGGTTCGCGACGGTGAGCCTGCTGGTCCTGGACCTCGCCTGGTACGTGGTCCTGCTCACCGCCGAGATCGTGCGGCCCCGGCTGGGCTACGACACCCGGCGCTGGTCGACCGTGTTCCCACTGGGCATGACGGCGGCGGCGACGCTGTCCGCGTCCGCCGTCGTCGGTGCCCCGTGGCTGGAGCACCTGGGGCACGTGCTGGTGTGGGTGGCGGTGGCCGTGTGGCTGGTGGTCGCCGCCGGAGCAGCCGGCTCCGCGCGGTCGGCGTGGACCTCGTCGCCCGCGCGGGAGGCGATCAGGTCCAGAGGACGGCGATGAAGATGTTCGCCGTGGTCAGCAGACCCACCAGGCCGAACAGCCCCTTGTCGACCTTCTCGTCGTCCCGCTTCACGTAGACCAGCCCCAGGATCACGATCAGCAGAGCGAGCTTGATACCGATCTTGATGTGGTTGACGGTGTGGTCCTGGGCCTCGTTGAGGCCGACCAGGATGACACCGGTGACCAGCATCGTCACCGCGCCGTGCAGCATCGCGGGGCTGAAGCGGGCGGTGCCCTCGCCCATCGCCTTCATCTGTGTGAGGAAGCCGCCCAGGAGCGATGCGATACCGATGATGTGCAGGCCGACGAAGAGGTGGATGAGTACGTCCATGAGGCCGGAGCCTAGCCAGACCCGTCACAGCTCCCGGCACCGGGCCGGGCAGGAGGACGGGGCCGCGGCTCCGGGTCGCACAGCGGGGGTCGCGGGACGCGACATCGCCGGGTGGAATCGCCGGGCGGGACGGTCGCGGTGGTGGATCGATCGCGGTGCGGCCTGGCAGCTGGGGCACGGTCGGACCACATGCCGAATCCCCGTCCGTCCTCTCCCCTCTGCGGCATAGCAGCCGGGCCCCCGCATGCCACGGGTCTTCCCCGCATCGGTCAGCGGACTCGGTGAAGGCGTCGGGGATGCGCGGAGATCACGGTCGCATCCGATCGTCCGCCGGTCCGTCGGCATCACTTCCGCGCAACTCCGGGGCGGTCCTGCTCGGCGGGCCTAACGTCCTTGAACCAGGTGACCGGCGCATCACCGCCACCCGTACCAGGGGCGGTGCCGGACATCACCGCAGAGAAGGTCCGGCGGCGGCCCGCTCCCCCTGTGCACACCGCCGCCGGACACGCGGAACGGATCCGCCTCGCCTCGAACCGGCCCGCGAGGACCGCAGACCGGCTCGCGTCCAGCGCCACCGGCTGCGGTCCTCACGGGCCGGGTGCGCGGTCAGGGGCGTGGAGCACGGCAGCGACGCGGCAGCGGCAGCGGCAGCGGCAGGCAACGGGTGTGGCTCGGTGACGGAACCGGAGCCCTCGGGCTTCGGCTCCCGGGCTCCCGGCCTGCCCGGCCGCCTACGCGGAGTCGCGCGGAGAGGGCGCGGTCGTGGCGCGCCGCGGCTCAGACCAGCCGGCGCGCCGTCGCCCAGCGGGTCAGCTCGTGCCGGTTGGACAGCTGCAGCTTGCGCAGGACCGCCGAGACATGCGACTCGACCGTCTTCACCGAGATGAACAGCTGCTTGGCGATCTCCTTATAGGCGTATCCCCGGGCGATGAGCCGCAGCACCTCGCGCTCCCGCTGGGTGAGGCGGTCGAGGTCCTCGTCGACCGGCGGGGCGTCGGTGGAGGCGAAGGCGTCCAGTACGAAGCCGGCCAGGCGCGGTGAGAAGACGGCGTCGCCCTCCTGCACGCGGAAGATGGAGTCGACGAGGTCGGTGCCGGTGATCGTCTTGGTGACGTAGCCGCGGGCTCCGCCGCGGATGACACCGATCACGTCCTCGGCCGCGTCGGACACGGACAGGGCGAGGAAGCGGACGGGCTGCTCGCTGTCGCCCATCAGCGGGGCACAGCGGCGCAGCACTTCGACACCGCCGCCCCCGGGCAGGTGCACGTCGAGCAGCACCACCTCGGGCCGGGTGGCCGTGATCACCGTGACCGCCTGGTCGACGTCGGCGGCCTCGCCCACGACCTCCACACCGGTCTGCTCGGTCTGCCCGATCTCGGCCTGGACACCGGTGCGGAACATGCGGTGGTCGTCGACCAGCACGACCCGCACGTGGCGCCGCCCCGCGGCGTCGGCCGGTGACGCGGATCCGGTCGCCTCCACCGCCTCCGCCGGTCCGGTCGACCGGTTGGCCTCGTTCGGCTCGCTCATGCCTTCTCCGCCCTCTCCATCTCCAGCTCGACCTCCGTGCCGCCGTCCGGCACCGCGCGCAGGCGCGCCGTGCCGCCGTTGCGTTCCATGCGGCCGATGATCGATTCTCTGACGCCCATGCGATCGGCGGGTATCGCGTCGAGGTCGAAGCCCGGACCGCGGTCCCGTACGGACACGAACACCGTCCGCCCCTCGACCTCGGCGTAGACCTGCACGGCACCCCCTTCGCCACCGTACTTGGCGGCGTTGACCATCGCCTCGCGCGCGGCCTGCATCTGCGCACCGATCCGCTCGTCGAGGGGGCAGTCCCCGACGACGACGACCTCCAGGGGAACACCGTGCTGGTCCTCCACCTCGGCGGCGTTGCGCTTCACCGCCTCGGCGAGGGTGGTGGGCTCCTCGTCCTCGTCCTTGCCGTTGCCCTCCGGCTTGTAGAGCCAGGCACGCAGGTCGCGCTCCTGCGCACGGGCGAGGCGGCGGACCTCTCCGGGACTCTCGGCGTTGCGCTGGATCAGCGTGAGGGTGTGCAGCACCGAGTCGTGGACGTGGGCGGCGACCTCGGCCCGTTCCTGCGCCCGGATCCGCATCAGCCGTTCCTCGGACAGGTCCTGGGTCATGCGCACGAGGTAGGGCCCGGCGAGCAGCGTGATGCCGACGAGGACCGCGAGCGCCGCCTGGAGCACCGGGCCGAGGTGGGCACCCGAGCCCTGGAGGACGAATATGCCCGAGACGCCCGCCGTCACCAGCAGGACACCGGCGCCGGCGCGCAGCAGGGTGACCGTACGCCGGCGGCGCCCCACCTCGACCCAGCGGGCCCTGCGGGCGTTGTCGGCCTGCCGCCAGACCAGGGCGACGCCGGCCCCGGCCAGGACGGTCGGCCAGAGGTAGGCACGGGCACCATTGGTGAGATCCACGCTGCCCACGAAGACCATCGCCACGACGACCATGAGGAGCAGGGCGACGATCTGGCCCTTGTCCGGTCTGCGCGTGACCAGTCTGCGGCGGCCGTCCGCCGAGACCTCGGTGGCGACCAGGGACGGCGGCCGGTGCGCCTCCACACCGCCGATGCCGAGGGGGACGAAGAACCAGAAGGCGGCGTACAGCAACGCGCCGAGACCGTCGGCCATGAACAGGCCGACGAAGACGAGTCGGACCCAGACCACGGGCAGCCCGAGGTGCCCGGCCAGCCCCCGCGCCACTCCTCCGAGCCAGCGACCGTCGCTGCTGCGGTAGAGCTTGCGCGGCGGCCTCGGCTCGACGACTGGCGCTGCTGCGGCTTCCGACATGTCAATGATGGTCACACGCTCGTCGGCACGGGGGCATCAGGGTAAGTCCCCGAGACTCCCCTGATCTCCGGGTACGGCTCCCCGCGGCGTGCCCCCGGACTTCCACCGGGGGCTGAAATCAGGGTCGCACCAGGGTCGTCCCGACTGCCGTCGGGACGGCTCGCCCGTCACCATGGACGCATGACAGATCACCAGCACGCCGCGACGGGTCCGGGACCCGGCTCCGGCCCGCGCCCCTCCCCGGGTGCCGGGCCGCAGGATGCCGCGTCCGCCGCGGATGCGCCCCGCGCGCCCGGGCCCGCGGGTGCGCACGGCGGGAGCGGGAAGGGCGAGGGCGGCGGTCCGAGCGCCCCGCCGGGCTACGCGGCCGGACAGGCCGCCGGCCCGGCCTCCCCTCCGGCGGCGGAGGGGGACGAGCCGCCGCACCGTTTCCGGCGCGACCGTGACCACAAGCTGCTCGGTGGCGTCTGTTCCGGCCTCGGCCGGCAGTGCGACATGGACCCGGTGATCTTCCGGATCACCCTCGCCGTGCTCTCCGCGACCGGCGGCGTGGGACTCATCTTCTACGGCTTCGCCTGGCTCCTCGTCCCCTACGAGGACGAGGAGGAGAACGAGATCCGCAGGCTGCTGACCGGCCGGGTCGACGGCCACGCCCTGGCCGCCGTCCTCTTCGCCCTGGTCGGCTGCGGTGTCTTCCTCACCATGCTGAACAACGGCGGCGTGCTGAGTTTCGCCGTCATACTGTCCATCCTGCTGGCCGGCGCAGGGTACTGGTCCCGGCACCGCGGCGCCCCGGGCCCGGACCCCCTGGCCGCGCAGGCGGTCGCGGACGCTCCACCGGAGCCGCAGGCACCTCCGGTGGCCACCGCCTACCCGTCCTGGTGGCGCGACCCGATCGTCAAGGACGGCCGGCACGTCGGTGCCACCGGCTACCTGTGGGGCCCGTGGGGCGCAGGCGCCCATGACGCCACCGCGGGCGTGTCCATCGGTCTCGCCCCCAACCTGCACAAGTCCCCCGACCTTCCGCCGCAGCCGCCGAGACAGCGGGGGCCCCGATGGATCGGCGGCTGGATCTTCCTGCTCGCCCTGCTCGCGGCCGGTCTGGGCACGGGCCTGACCTGGCACGAGCACCCCCTCGGCACGAGCCTGCAGACGGGCCTGGCCGCCGCGCTCGCCGTCTTCGGCCTCGGCATCGCCGTCAGCGCGTTCCTCGGTCGTACCGGGGCGGGATCCATCATCCTGGCCGTCATCACGGCCGGGCTGCTGGCAGGAGCGTCCGCCCTGCCCAAGGACATCGGCACGGACTGGATGCGCACCACCTGGGAGCCCGCCTCGGTCGCACAGATACGCCCGGCCTACGACCTGGGCACCGGCACGGGCACGTTGGACCTGTCGGGCGTCCGGGTGCCCGAGGGGAAGACGGTGTCCACCCGGGCGGAGGTCGGAGTGGGGCGCGTCCACGTGATCGTGCCCGACGACGTGACCGTGCGGCTGACCATCGAGGTGGGCATCGGCGACATTCAGCTCCCCGGAGAGAAGAAGCAGGACGTCGACGTGGCCCCGGGCAAGCACGAGGAGGTCACTCTCGATCCGCCCGCCGGCGTCGAGAAGGGGGGCACACTGGAGCTGGATCTCCAGGTCGGTGCCGGACAGGCGGAGGTCAGCCGTGCCACGTCATGAGTTCCAGCCGGGGAAGCTGATCGCCGGCGCCAGCCTGGTCGCGGCAGCGACCCTCTTCCTCGGGGATGCGGGCGGGGCCTGGGACACTCCCTGGTTCGTGTTGTTCCCGGTCGTCGGGGGCGGCTTGTGCCTGGCCGGCTCCGTGGCCCTGGTGACCGGCCGGATACGCCGGCGCCGCCGTACGGCCGGCAACGGTCCGGGCGTCGACGCCGCACCTCCCGGACGGCCCGTTCGGGGGTGACCTGCCCTCTCCGGTGGTCCGCCTCCGGGTCGCCCGGCGACCTGCCCGGCGGGTGTCCGCGAGGCGGGGGCGGTCTGGCCGAAGGTGTCCGCAGGGTCCGATCGCCCGCTCAAGAGGGCGGGCTCCCGAGTCGGGAGGGCGGGCCCGGTAGTCGGGAGGGCAGGCTCACGAGTCGGGAGGGCGTGAAACCGTCGTCCGGAGCGCCTGACCGTGGTTCGGAGGGCGTGCCCCGCCGATCCGGACGGCCTGACCGTGGATGCGGAGGGCCTGCCCCGCCAACCCGGACGGCCTGACCGTGGTTCGGAGGACGTGCCCCGCCGATCCGGACGGCCTGACCGCCGGTCCAGAGGACATGACTGTGGCGTCGCGAGGCCGTATCGCCTGATCGTGGATCCCGAGAGCGTGCCCGGGAGTCCGGATGGCCTGGCAGCGGATCAGTTGTACGGGTCAGGTGTAGTCGGCGGATCCGCGCCTGCGCCGCGCCCGGAGAAGGGCGTCCAGGGAGAGCACGGGCGCGCCGGCCAGCACGAGTGGGATCCACGCCATCATGTAGGGGAGGTCGTTGCCGTAGTAGTAGGGGTCAGAGGCCCAGCTCACCGTCAGCCACAGGCTCAGGGAGATCAACACGCCGCCCAGCGCGGCAAGGCGGGTGAGGAGGCCGACCAGGACTCCCAGGCCAACGGCCAGTTCCCCGAAGGCGATGGCGTAGCCGAAGCCCACCGGGTTCTTCAGGGAGAGGTCGATCAGGGCAGGGATGGCGGAGGAGTCCCGGACGGCCCGCATCATGTCGCCGATCGATCCGGCGCCCGAGTCCTTCAGGAAAGCGCTGTCCGTGAGCTTGTCCAGCCCCGCGTAGACGAAGGTGACGCCCAGAAAGATCCGGAGGGGAAGGAGTGCGTAACGGGTGGCCGTGTCCCGCCAGTCACCGCCGCGGTCCAGGTGGGAGGAGTACGTTTCCGTGCGCCTGCCGTGAGTCATCGCTGCCTGCCGCCTCTCACCGCCTGTCGAGACCCCCTCAACAGACCATACGTACGACAATCCACCACGGCTCAACCGTGACTGCCCAGTATTTACGGGAGATCAACAGCAAACCGACAGGTCCACGCGGCGGAAGCAGGGAGGGAGGCGAGAGCTGAACGAGGGCGGACGGAGCCGCGAACAGAGGTACGGCACCGGCCCGGCAGCGAGTGCGGGCGGGCCGAGGACCGGTTCCCCTCCCAGAGCCTGACCGGCCCGCTCGTCCCTCCCGTCGCCGAGCCGGGTCGGGCAGCGGCGGTGAAGCCAGGTGGCGTTTCCGGGAGACTCGGCCCGGGTCACTCCGTCACGTCGATCGCGTAGCGGTTCGTTTCCACGCCCGCTGCCGTCACCACCTGGACCTCCACCCGGCCGGGCTCCACCTCCGCCGGGACCGGCACGGTGAGGAGGGTGTCCGTCGGGTTGTCGAAGCCTCCTGTGACGGGCACCAGAGGTACGTGCACGTTCACGGCGCCCACCCGGACGACCATCCGGGACAGCCGCTCGGCGCCCTGGGAACCCGGTGGGACGAAGCCGGTGCCGCGGATCTCGATGTCGTCCCCGGTCCGGATGGGCGCGTCCAGGGCCCCGGCCTCACGTGCCCGGACGACCGAGAGGATCACCGGCCGTCCGACCTCGGCATACTTGCCGGCGAGATAGGTCGCCGCCGACACCAGCACGACCGCCGCCAGCCCCCACGGCAGGTCCGGCAACTGGTCCGGGCGGCGGGCCAGCCGTACCGCCGCGAACACCAGGGCCACGGCGCTGATCACCACGTACTGGATGTCCGCGAAGCTGCCCCGCCCCGCGTCGTCGGTCAGGAGGTCCGCCGCCCGCGGCCGGTCCGCGCGCACCTTCTGCAACCGCTGTCCCAGGACCCGCAGCCCGATCACCCGCCGGACCAGCACGGCGATGCCGCACACCACGGCGAGGACGGTGACCACACCGGCTCCGCGGGCGAGTTCGAGTCCCGCGATCAGCGCGTCGCGCTCCGCGGGGCCGGACGCGGCCGCCAGTCGGCCCGCGAGGACCAGCACCGCGTAGGCGAGGAACAGCACCCAGGCCGCTGCCACGGCACGGGAGGTGGAGAGACGGTTGTCCTCGCCGATCACCGGGGCCAGCGCTCCGCCACGCGCCCGGTGGAACCACGACGCGGCGGAGAGCGTCCCGGCCACCACCAGCGCGGCCACCAGCCCGGCCGAGCGTGCGCCGGTCCACCCTGCACCGATCGCCGTCAGCGCCTGGACCAGGAGCAGCACCACGACGCCGGCCCACACCGTCACGACCGTCCGGTGCCACAACCGCGCCAGCCAGGCCGCGCCCTCGGCGCGGCTGCGCTGGGCGACCAGCTCGGCGGCCTGCGTCAGCTCCTCGGACACCCACTGCCGGGAGGCCGACGCCGAGTGCGCCACCGCGGCCGGCAGCCCCTGACCGGCGGCGAACTCGTCCCTGCGCAGCAAGAACGCCGCGACCGCACGCCGGTGCCCCTCACGCGCGCCGTGCGGGCAGTCCCCGCAGGTACAGCCGCCATCGTGCGCGCCGGGGCCCACGCCGCCCTCTCTCGCCTCCTGCACCGCCACGCCCGAAGCCCGCCTCTCCCGCACCCGCGTTCCCACGCCCGCCCGCCGCCCGGCGCAACTCCCCGGCGACGACAGCGAATTGTGCCCTACAACAGGGCTCGATCGAGCAGCAGGTGTGGTCAATGAGGGTGAATCTCAAGGCGTGATGTTGACCCATCGGGCCGTGGCCCCGGCGGCCGTGCGCCGGACGGGCCCGCCCCACGGACGGGCCCGCACCGGCGCCACAGGTCGTGAGCGACTCGACCGGCAGGTCAGGCGCCCGGCGTCCCTGTCCGTCCGGTGCAAACCCGGGCCCGAGGCCAACCGAATGCGCCCGGGGCCAACCGAACGCGCCCGGGAACAGTCGAGCAAACAGCCGGACGGGCCCCGGAGCAGCATGACGGGCCGGGGAGCAACCGGACGGGCCCGGGAGCAGCTGGACGGGCCTGGGACCCGGCCGCCCTCTCGGGCGTCCCCGCAGACGCCGAGAGATCCGTGGGCCCCCACTCCCGCAGATCCGTAACCAGCCGCTCCCGCGGTCCGTGGCCCTTCCGACAGGTCCCTGGCCCCAAACTCCTCAGCCCCGTGGCCTTCCGCAGGTGTGCGGCCCGCCACTCCCCCAGATCCGCGCCGCCCCCCGCAGGCACCCCCGCCCCGCCGCCCCGCCGCTCCGTGACCTGCCTCCGCGGCCACCACTACTGCAACAGGTCAGGCTCGCTGCGGCTGATGTCCTGCCACAGCGGCTGATAGTTGATCCAGGCCACCAGGTCTCCGCCGACCTGCTCCCGGGTCGCCACCGCCTGCCGGTGGCCGATGTGGACCGGCCTGCCCGCGGCCTTCGCCGTGAGCTGGACCTGGGCGGACCGTTCCATCGACAGGAACCACCAGGCGGCCGCGTCCACCGAGTCACCGACCGTCAGCAGCCCGTGATTGCGCAGCACCAGCGCCTTGTGGGAGCCCAGGACGGACGCGATGCGCCGAGCCTCCTCGGCATCGACCGTGACACCGCTGTAGGCGTCGTACAGTGCCTGGTCCTCGTAGAAGGCGCAGCTCTCCTGGCTGAGCGGCTCCAGCAGGTCGCCTAGGGCGGCGAGCGCGCGGCCGTGCACCGAGTGGCAGTGGGCGACGGCGACGACGTCGGGCCGGGCCGTGTGCACCTGGGCGTGGACGGTGAACGCCGCCTGGTTGACGTGGTGTCCGCCCTGGACGACCTGGCCGTCCCGGTTGACGAGGACGAGGTCGCTCACGGTGACGTGGCGGAAGGGCATCCCGAACGGATTGACCCAGAAGCAGTCGCTGTACTCGGGATCGCGTGCGGTGATGTGCCCGGAGACGCCGTCCTCGAAGCCGAACCGGCCGAACAGCCGGAGGGCACCCGCCAGCCGTTCCTTACGGTGCCGGCGCTCGTCCTCGACCGACTCGTGCATCGGCGGCATGGGGAAGCGCAGCTTGTCGGTGGGCAGCGGCGGGGGCGGGGTGGGCCCGTGCATGAGTCCTCCGCGGGGGATGTGCGTACGGGGCGGAAGGTACCGTCGGGGCGCGGCGCACGACAGATCTGTTCCGTAAAGATGCGGCGCGCGGCACAACCGGGAGGAATCGCGCGGCGTGATCCCGAGCAATGCAGCGTGATGCGGAGCAATACAGACAGGACGTGTCCGGTATTCGGGGCACGCTCTAGGCATGACGACGAACTGGGAGGCTTTCGCCACCTCCGAACCCGGCCTGGCGAGGACCGTCGAGGAACGCTTCGGCGCCCACACCCACCACGTCCTGGCCACGCTGCGCAAGGACGGCTCGCCCCGCACCAGCGGACTGGAGGTGCGCTTCCTCGGCGGCGAGCTGTGGCTCGGCATGATGCCGGGCTCGCTCAAGGCGCTGGACCTGCGACGGGACCCGCGCTTCGCCCTCCAGGCGAATCCCGGGGAGGGCACCACCATGGGGGGCGGCGACGTCCGCGTCTCCGGCCGGGCCGTCGAGGTCGAGGACGCGGAGAGCCGGGCCGCGTACAGCGAAGAGGTGGAACCGCCGGAGCCGTTCCACCTCTTCCGCACCGAGTTGACGGAGGTCGTACGGACCTACGTGGAGGACGAGAAGTACCTCGTCCTGCAGGTCTGGAGGCCCGGAGCGCCGGTGCGCACGCTCAGACGGACCTGAGCCCGTGGGGGCTCACTCCCACTCGATGGTCCCCGGCGGCTTGGAGGTCACGTCGAGGACGACCCGGTTGACGTCCCGCACCTCGTTGGTGATGCGGGTCGAGATCTTTCCGAGGACGTCGTACGGCAGCCGCGACCAGTCGGCGGTCATGGCGTCCTCGGAGGACACCGGGCGCAGGACGATCGGGTGGCCGTAGGTCCGGCCGTCACCCTGGACGCCGACGCTGCGGACGTCCGCGAGCAGGACGACCGGGCACTGCCAGATGTCACGGTCGAGGCCGGCCGCGGTGAGCTCCTCGCGGGCGATGGCGTCGGCCTCTCGGAGCAGGTCCAGCCGTTCCTTGGTGACCTCGCCGACGATCCGGATGCCGAGGCCGGGGCCGGGGAACGGCTGGCGCTGGACGATCTCGTCCGGGAGGCCGAGTTCCTGGCCGACCATCCGCACCTCGTCCTTGAACAGCTGGCGCAGCGGCTCGATCAGCTTGAACTCGAGGTCCTCGGGCAGCCCGCCGACGTTGTGGTGCGACTTGATGTTGGCGGTGCCGGTGCCGCCGCCGGACTCGACGACGTCCGGGTACAGGGTGCCCTGGACCAGGAACTCGACGGCCGGGCCCTGGTCGGCGACGATCTCGGCCTGGGCCTGCTCGAAGACCCGGATGAACTCGCGGCCGATGATCTTCCGCTTCTCCTCGGGGTCGGACACGCCCTTGAGCGCGGCCAGGAACCGCTCGCTCGCGTCGACCACCTTCAGCTGCACGCCGGTCGCGGCGACGAAGTCCTTCTCGACCTGCTCGGTCTCGCCCTTGCGCATCAGGCCGTGGTCGACATAGACGCAGGTCAGCTGCGAGCCGATGGCCTTCTGCACCAGGGCGGCGGCGACCGCGGAGTCCACACCGCCGGACAGCCCGCAGATGGCCCGCCTGTCGCCTACCTGCTCGCGGATGGCCGCGACCTGCTCCTCGATGACGTTGCCGGTGGTCCAGTCGGGGGTCAGGCCCGCGCCCCGGTACAGGAAGTGCTCCAGCACCTGCTGCCCGTGCGTGGAGTGCATCACCTCGGGGTGGTACTGGACGCCGTAGAGCTTCTTCTCGTCGTTCTCGAACGCGGCCACGGGCACGACGTCCGTGGAGGCGGTGACGGTGAAGCCCTCGGGGGCGGCGGAGCAGGCGTCGCCGTGGGACATCCACACCGCCTGCTCGGCCGGCGTGCCCTCGAAGAGGGTGGAGGACACCTTGGAGACGTGCAGCTCCGTGCGGCCGTACTCGCGGGCCCCGGTGTTGTCCACCTGGCCGCCGAGGCTCTGGGCCATCAGCTGGAAGCCGTAGCACATGCCGAAGACGGGGACACCGGCCTCGAACAGCGCCGGGTCGACGGTCGGGGCGCCGGCCTCGTACACGGACGACGGACCGCCCGAGAGGATGATCGCCGCGGGGTTCTTGGCGATGATCTCCTCGACCGGCATGGTGCTCGGCACGATCTCGCTGTAGACCCGCGCCTCGCGGACGCGACGGGCGATGAGCTGGGCGTACTGCGCGCCGAAGTCGACGACCAGAACGGTGTCGGGCGCGGGGGCAGCGGGAGTCGCTGAGGACACGGGGTGCCTTCCGGCGGTGGGGCGGGAGCTTGTGCGTCCCGATTCTACCGGGGGGCGCGCGGGGGGCCGTCCGGCCCCGTCTCATCATCCGGTCGGGGTTGGACGCGCGTACGCGGCGCGGCATACTGGCCCCCATGCTCACGCACCCGACCTTCCTCTTTACCTATGGCACCCGGCCCGCCGGCTGCCATGGTCGTGCTGCTTGAGCATCTGACAAGCGACTTCCCAGGCGCCCCGGGCCGACAAGGCCCGGGGCGCCTGTGTTGGTCCGGGTCCTGTCGCTCCGGGGCACCGCGTCCCGTACCGCGAGGAGCCCTCATGTCCGCCGCCACTGCCACGACCGCCGCCGTCACCACCGGATCTGTCACCGGGTCCGCCACGGATCCCGCCTCCGCGACCGGCCCGGCCGACTCCGTCGCTCCTGATCCGGCCGCTCCGGCCACTTCGGCCGCTTCGGCCGCTTCGGCCGCTTCGTCTCCCGAGAGGACCGGTGCCCGCACCTCCGAGGCCGCCGAGTTGATCACCGGCGCGCGGGAGCGGATCGACGCGCTCGACGATCGGATCATCGGCCTGGTGCAGGAACGGATGGCCGTGTCGGCCGTCATCCAGAAGGAGCGGATCGCCTCCGGTGGGCGACGGGTGAACCTGTCCCGCGAGATGGAGGTCCTCGCCCACTTCCGGGACGCGCTGGGCAAGCCGGGCACCGCCCTGGCCATGACGCTGCTGGAGCTCTGCCGGGGCCGGATCTGACGTTCGCGGCACAGACGTACGCATCCTTCTCACCCGTACGGCGCGTGACCGCCGGTGAAGCCGCTTCGTTGGAACCGATGTCCGTGCCAGCCAGGGGCGGGCCCGAAAGAACCACGCGTGGCTCGCCGGAGCGATGAGACGTACGGATCGTGCCGTGCGTCGTGGGACCTCGCTCCGGACAAGTGACCGGACGGCAGGGGACAGCAGCCCGGTCACCCAAGAGAACGGTCGGCTCCGGGGACGCCCGGAGCCGACCGGCGGACTTCGTCCGGGTCCGAATCGGAAGGCAGCGGGGGCGACGCGCGTCGAGCACGATGCGTACGCGCCCACGTCCCCCGCAGACGACCGCATGACCCTGCGCAGACCGACGCACGACCGGTGACCGCCGGGATCCCACACCCGGCGCGCGCTCCCGCCGGACTCCCGCGATCACGGCGGCCCCAGGGCGTTCGAAACCCGCGGCGCGACCCCCCGGCGCCGCTCACAGGCACCGGCGCGGCCCTGACGCCGGTGCTGACGATGGAAGGGCCCCGCGGCCCCGCCTTGCCCCCGAGGCCCCGCGGGGCCCTTCGTCTGCCCGGGTACGGATACGGGTACGGCATGGGCCATGGACGGGAAATGGACGTGGGATGGACATGGGCTGGACGGAGACGGGGGCACGGCCCCGCAGCCGGACACGACCATGACCACGGGCACGGATCCGGCGCGGCGCGTGCCGTCGGCAGCCCGCCTCGCCTCTTCGCACACGACGCCTCCGCTCCGGCGTCTCGGGCGCGGAGCACACACCGAAGCAGCTCGAGTGATCCACGTCACACAGCAATTCGTGATTGACGGGACAACCATCCGTGGGGTTCAGCGATCGAACCTTCCGGAGCCACGGGCCCCGTCCGGGGCCGTCGGAGGACCTGCGCTCGGAGGGGGGCGCAGGTCCTCACCTTTTCGGCTTATTCGGCGGCCTTCCCAGCAGCCCTCCCAGCAGCCCATTCCGGCCCCGGCCGCCCCCTCACTTCTTCGGCGGCACCGCCGGCATCCCCAGGAACGGCAGCTTCAGCGCGCCGAACGCGTCCGCCGGCACCGCCGGGGACCTCGGCTCGACCGGCTGGAGCCGCCGGTAGGGCTCCTCCTGCTCGGGGCGCGGGTCGGCCTCACCCTTGTTGGGCCAGTACGACATGGCCCGCTCGGCCTGAGCGGTGATGGTCAGCGACGGGTTCACGCCCAGGTTGGCGGAGACCGCGGCCCCGTCCACCACGGAGATGCCGGGGTGGCCGTGGAGCCGGTGGTAGGGGTCGATCACCCCGGTGTCCGGGGACGCGCCGATCGGACAGCCGCCCAGGAAGTGGGCGGTGAGCGGCATCCCGGCGAGTTCGCCCACGTTGGAGCCCGGGAAGCCGTTGATCTCGGCCGCCAGCGCGGACGCTCCCTCGGTGGCCGCCTTGATCTGCTTGGGATTCGGGGCCCCGTGCCCCTGGCGGGCGGTGAGCAGCCCCTTGCCGACACCGGACGGCTTGAGCCGCGTCGTCAGGGAGTTGTCCAGTGACTGCATCACCAGGGCGATGATGGTCCGCTCCGACCAGCGCCGGTTGGACAGCGACCGTGCCGTCAGCACCGGGTGCCGTGCGGCATTCCCCAGCCAGCCCAGTACTCGGGCGGCGCCGGAACCGCTGCGGGCGTAGGGCACCTGGAGAATCGACAGGGCGCCCATCGAGTTGGAGCCGTAGCCGTAGCGGACCGGCTCGATGTGGGTGTTCTCGTCGGGGTGGATGGACGACGTGATGGCCACTCCCCGGGTGAAGTCGGCCCGGGGCGCGCCGGTCACCCTGCGGTAGCGGCGGTTGTCGGTCTGGGCCCCGACCAGGGCCTCGGAGTTGGTGCGGGTGAGTTCGCCCAGCCTGTCCGAGAGGTGCGGGAGCCGGCCGGTCTCCTTCATGCGGTGCAGCAACGTCTGGGTGCCGTAGGTGCCCGCGGCGAGGACGACCCGGCGCGCCCGGAAGGTCCGGCCGCGGCCCTTGCGGCGCCGGTCGGTCGGCACGGTGGCCACGGCGAAACCGCCGTGCCCGTCCTCCGTCACCGCGACGGCCGTCGTCATCGGATGGACGACGGCGCCCGCCTTCTCGGCGAGGTGGAGGTAGTTCTCATTCAGGGTGTTCTTCGCACCGTGGCGGCAGCCGGTCATGCACTCGCCGCACTCGGCGCAGGCCCGGCGCGACGGCCCCACCCCGCCGAAGTACGGGTCGGGCACCTCCTGGCCGGGTGCGGCCTTCACGGTCCCGTCGGCGTCCTCGCCGTCGCCGAAGAAGACGCCGACCGGCGCCATGTGGAAGGTGCCCCCCACGCCCATCCGCTCGGCCGCGGCCTTCAGGTGCACGTCGGAGGGGGTCATCGTCCGGTTCAGACGCACCCCGAGCATGCGCCGGGCCTGGTCGTAGTACGGCTTCAGCTCCTCCTGCCAGTCGGTGATGTCCCGCCACTGCGGATCCTCGAAGAAGGGCTTCGGCGGTACGTACAGGGTGTTGGCGTAGTTGAGGGAGCCACCGCCCACGCCCGCACCGGCCAGCACCATGACGTTGCCCAGGAGGTGGATGCGCTGGATGCCGTACATGCCCAGTTTGGGGGCCCACAGGTAGTTCTTCAGGTCCCAGGAGTTCTTCGGCAGGGTCTCCCGGGTCCAGCGGCGGCCGGCCTCCAGGACGCCGACGTGGTACCCCTTCTCGGTCAGGCGCAGCGCCGACACGGATCCGCCGAAGCCGGAACCCACGACGAGGACGTCGTAGTCGTAGTCGTACGCGGGCTCGGGTTCAGGGGCAGGGGCGGGGGCCGGGTCGGGGGCACGGTCGGGGTCGGGGGTGCTGCGGGACTCTGACGCGTCCACCGGGACGTCGCGCGCGGTGGCCGCCGGGGCGTCCTGCGCGGTGCCGTCGGCGGCGTACCGCGCGGTCTCTGCGGGCTCGGGGGCGGAGTGGTCCTGGGACACGTGCTCTCCTCGTCGAAAGCCGGCCGACGGCGGGACGGGCCCGCCGCCGGAGTGGTGCGGGAACGGGCTCAGCGGAACCGGAACGCCTTCATCAGGCGCAGGCTCCGGCTCATGAACGCCGCGTACTGCGCGTCGTCCATGCCGAGCGAGGGAGCCATCGGCAGCAGCCGCTGGTGGGCGACGGTCTGGGACTCGGTGTACTTGTGGATGCCCTCGGAGCCGTGCCGGCGGCCGAGCCCGGACTCCTTCATGCCGCCCATGGGCGCCTGGACGCTGCCGTAGGCGGAGGCATACCCCTCGTTGATGTTCACGGTCCCGGTGCGCAGCCGCGCGGCGATGTCCCGGCCCCGCCGGGGGTTCGTCGTCCAGACCGACGAGTTCAGCCCGTACGGGGTGGAGTTGACGCGTTCGACCGCCTCGTCGTCGGTGCCGAAGCGGTAGACGGAGACGACCGGGCCGAAGGTCTCCTCGTCGCACAGGGTCATGCTCTCGGTGACGCCTTCGAGGATGGTCGGCTCGTAGAAGAAGGGGCCGATGTCCGGCCGCGCCACCCCGCCCGCGACCACGGTCGCGCCCTGGGCGACGGCGTCGTCCACATGACGGGCCACCGTCTCCAGCTGGTGCCCGCTGACCAGCGAGCCCATGTCCGCGCCGTAGGAGAGGGAACGGCCCAGCCGCATCGCGCGGGTGCGGGCGGCGAAGCGCTCCAGGAAGGTGTCGGCGATCGACTCGTGGACGTACAGCCGCTCGATCGAGATGCACAGCTGGCCCGCCGAGGAGAAGCACGCGCGGACGGCACCGGCCGCCGCCTTCTCGATGTCGGCGTCCTCCAGGACCACCATGGCGTTCTTGCCGCCCAGTTCGAGGGAGACCCCGACGAGACGGTCCGCCGCGACGGTGGCGACCTCGCGGCCCGTGCGGGTGGAACCGGTGAAGGAGACGTAGTCGCCGCGCTTGACGACCTCCGGGCCGACGACCGGGCCGAGACCGATGACGGCCTGGAGCACGTCCGCGGGCAGTCCGGCCTCGATCAGCAGGTCACGCGCCCACAGGGCGGTCAGACAGGACTCGGTGTCGGGCTTCATGACCACCGCGTTGCCGGCCACCAGGGCGGGCAACGCGTCACCGACGGACAGTTCCAGGGGGTAGTTCCAGGGGACGATCTGGCCGATCACGCCGCGCGGGTGGCGCAGTTCGGTGACCTTGGTCAGCGCCGGGACGGCCCCCGCGCGGCGCTTGGGCCGCAGGTAGGCGGCGGCCCGGCGGCCGTAGTGGCGCGCGGCGACGGCCACCGCCTGGACCTCCTCGTGGGCGTGCAGCCGGGCCTTGCCGGTCTCCAGCTGGATGAGGTCGAGCACCTCGGCCTGGCGTTCCAGGACCAGGTCGTGGAAGCGCAGCAGGACGGCCGCCCGCTGCCGGACCGGTGTCATCGCCCACGCGCCCTGGGCGGCCCGGGCCGCCTCGAAGGCCAGCGCGACGTCCTCCGGCGTCGACTCGGGCAGGTCGGCCAGCTTCTCACCGGTGAACGGGGTGTGGTTGGCGGTGCGCCCCGATCCGACGACGCCCTTGGTGAGCTGGGCGACCAGCTCAGGCGTGACCACGTCGGCGGCGGTGCGGACACCCTCGGGGGCGGGGGCGAGGGGATTGGTGCCGGTCGTTTCCCGGGTCTGCGCGTCGGTCATGTGCCGCAGGGTATGCCGGGGCGCACGCTTTGTGTACCCGTCGGTAACAGATTCACCGACAGCTCACATGCCGCCAGTGAACACTGGCAACAAAGCCCCTGATCAGGGCATTGACCGCAGCCGAGGCCCGATCCGCACGGCCCGGTCTCAAGTCGGTCACGGAACCTCCCGGCCGGCCCCGGGGAGGTGCGGACGCGGTCCCGATGCGGTGGCGGATGCGGTACCGGGGGTGGAGGAAGGGGGGTGGATGGAAGGGGGTGGATGAAGGGGGAGACGCGGCGCCCCGGGAGACGGACGTGCGCCGGGCGCCCGCGCAGGTGCGCGGGCGCCGGCGTGGACGCGGGCGCGTCCGGGTCGGGCGCCGGCGTGGACGCGGGCGCGTCCGGGTCGGGCGCCGCGAGCGGGCCGGCGCGCGGGTGGGCGGGGCGAGGCGCGGTCAGCGGTACGGACGCGTGAGCACGGCTGCCCGATCAGGGGCGGGTGACGTCCAGGTTCTCGATGACGGTCTCCGCCACGTCCCGTCCGCGTTCCGTGAAGTCGCCCTTGCCCGGGTAGCCGACGATCAGCTTGTACATGTCGCCCGCGGAGGTCCGGTAGTAGAAGATCCGCATCTCGCGAGGGAGCGGGTTCCGGGAGTCGTCGGTGGTGTATACGACGGTGTTCTCGGCCGCCTTCCCGCCCTGATGGGTGAGGTTCGGCCGGGGGTCGGTCTTCGGGCCGGACGGGATGCCGAGCTTGTAGTTGCCGCGTTCCTTGAACTGGGCGTCGTCGTCGTACATCTCCGCGTCCGCGGAGCCCGCGATGTCGTTGCCGGTCTCGGTCTTCTTCTCCAGGGAGAGGTTGACCCAGATGCTGCCGCTCCAGTCGGTGTACCGGACCCAGTGGTCGGTGTCGTTGGAGTCCTCGTCCGGCACGGACCGCTGGTAGCCCTCCGGCACGGCCAGGCTCACCGCGAGGGCCTTCTCCTCCCGGGTCTTCCATCCGTCCGGCAGCGGCCCCGCGAAGGGGTCGGCGATCACCAGGTAGGCGGCCACCGCACCCGCGACCACGGCCGCGCCCAGCCCGAGCAGGGCCTTGCGGCCGAGCCGGATGCCCTTGCCGCCGGATCCCGGGACCGGCACGTTCACGATCTGCGTGGGCACCGGTGGCGCCGGCGGCTCGGCGGCCGCCTCCAGCAGGGTCCGGACCCTGGCCGCGTTCGGCCGCCGCGACGGGTCCTTGTCCAGCAGTCCGTTGATGACCTCGGCCAGCGGCCCCTGGGCGGCGGCCGGGGCTGCCGGTGTCGCGTTGAGCACCGACTGGAGGGTGGCCGGCGTGTTGCTGCGGCGGAACGGCGACACGCCCTCCGTGGCCGCGTAGAGCACGACACCGAGCGACCACAGGTCGGAGGCGGGACCAGGACGCTGGCCCAGCACGCGTTCCGGCGCGATGTACTCGGGCGAACCGACGAAACCACCGGTGTCGGTCAGGTTGGTCTCGCCCTCGATCTGGGCGATGCCGAAGTCGGTGAGGACGACCCGGTCGTACCGGCCGAGCATCACGTTGTCCGGCTTGACGTCCCGGTGCAGGATGCCCGCGGCGTGAGCGGCCTCCAGGGCGCCGAGCACCTCCAGACCGACGCGGGCCGCCTCGCGCGGCGCGAGGGTGCCTTCCTCCTGCAACACCGCGCCCAGGGAGCGGCCCTGGACGAGTTCCATCACGATCCACGGCTGTCCGTCGACGACCGCGACGTCGTGGACGTTGACGACCGCCGGGTGGTCGAGCCGGGCCGCGGCACGCGCCTCGCGCCGCATCCGCTCGAAGGCGTTGGCACGTTCGCGGTCGGGAAGATGGTCGGGAACGCGGGGCTCCTTGACGGCGACCTCCCGGTCCACCGTCTCGTCCTTGGCCCGCCACACGGTGCCCATGCCACCGTGCCCCAGCTTGCCGAGCAGCCGGTACCGGCCGGCGATGACCCGCCCCGCGCCGGGGTCGTGCGACGACGGCGACTGCGGCGCCTGCGGCCCGGAGCGGGGATCACCCTGCACCGGGACCGACGGCCGCTCCTGGGCGGGGGGCGCCGGGTGGTCCTGCGCGGAGGGTGCGGGGTGCCCCTGCGGCTGCGCCCCTCCCGGGTCGTGCTGCTGCGACGCGACCACCTCGGTCGGCGCCGCGTACGGGTTGCCGGGGTGCGGCAGGGCCGCCGGCGGGTGCGGGTTCGGCGGTTGCAGACCAAAACTGGTCGGTTCGTCGGCGCCGTGGCGGGGTCCCCCGTTGCTGCTCATGGTCCATCCATATCGCGCCGGGCCCCCACGGTTCCACAGGGGGCCGGGTCCGGTCACAGACCCGTGACCCGGGGCGCGGCATATATCCCGTTTACGGCCCTATGGTTGCCAGGGCCGTGCCCGATCGGGACAGACAGCGGAGGGCCGGGGTGGCGAGACACCGGGGGGACGAGGCACCGGTGGGGCGTGCCGCCGGGAGGTCGGCGACCGGAGGAACCGGGCGCCGGAGGGGCGGGCCGCCAGAGGGGCGTGCCGCCCGAGGCCGGTCGCCGGGGCACCAGGTCACCGGGGCACCAGGTCACCGGGCCAGGGGAACCGGCCACGGTCCGACGTCGGGTGCTGAGGGCGGGGCAGCCGCCCGGACGGACACGGCGGGCGGGCGCGCCGCGAGGGGCGGGGGCGGCGCGGCGCGGAAGCGGGAGGACGTTCGCGCGGAGGCGGACTGCGGCGCCGACGGGGAGGTCGCGAATGGAGCACTCCTGAGCGCCGCGCGCGGGAGCGCGGCGGGAGCGTCCGCCCGGGTGGCTTCCGGGCGGTCCGGCGCCGGCCCCGTGTCCGTCGTCCCGGGCGTCGGTCGCGCGGACGTCTCCGGTGCCGTGGCCCCCGGGTCTCCGGCGCCCCCCGGCCCCCCGGGTGCGGTGCCCGCAGGGGTTTCGGGAGTGGTGGCCGTGCGGGGGGTCGGGGCGGTGGCCGTGGTGGACCGGGAGCCCGGGCCGGTGGTCGCAGGGGACTCCGGTGACGTCGTGGGCGGGGGCAGCCCTCCGTCGCCGTCATGCTGCATGAGCAGCGCCGCCGCCGAGACACCGGCCACCGCCATCGCAGCGACCGCCAGCACCGCCACCAGCCGGCTCCGTGCGGGCGGCCCGACCGGGCGGCCCTCGTCGGACGAGGGTGGCCGAAGCCCGTCGTCGGGGGCACCGTCCCGCCGCCCCCGCCCCCGACGGCGTCGTGGTTCCCGGCCCGGAGGCGGCCCTTCGAGCGGCGGCACGTCCGGGGTGCGCCCCGTCTCACGGAAGACCCGCAGCATGCGTTCCGCCGCGTCCGCGTCCAGCCGCCGGTCGGGTTCACGCTCCAGCAGCCCGTGGACGACGGGCAGGATCGGACCGGCCTGCGCGGGCGGCCGCACCTCGTCGACCACGACCGCGTGGAGGACTCCGCCGAGCGAGTCGCGCCGGAAGGGCGACTCGCCGCTGAGGACCGTGCAGAGCAACGCGCCCAGCGACCACAGGTCGGACTCCGGGCCGGTCCTCGCTCCCGCCATGCGTTCGGGCGCGGTGTACTCGGGCGAGCCGACGAAGGAGCCGTGCTCGGTGAGCGTCGTGGCGCCCGCGACCCGGGCAATGCCGAAGTCGGTCAGCACGACGCGGTCGGTCCCGTTCTCCAGCAGGACGTTGGCCGGTTTGAGGTCCCGGTGCAGCACCCCGGCGGTGTGTGCGGCGCGGAGCGCACCCAGCAGGTCGATGCCGATGCGGGCGGCCTCGTCCGCACCGACCGGCCCGTGGCGGGCGACCCGTTCGGCGAGCGAGACGCCGTCGATCAGCTCCAGCACGATGTAGGGACGGTCGTCGTCCTCGACGACGTCGTGGACGACCGTGATGTGCGGGTGGCTCAACTGCGCCAGCGCCCGGGCCTCGCGCAGGGTGCGTTCCCGCTGCTTGCGGGCTTCCGCGGCCGAGAGCGTCTCGTCCACGGGGAGTTCCTTGACGGCGACGTCCCGGCCGAGCAACTCGTCGGTCGCCCGCCACACGACGCCCATGCCGCCGCGCCCGAGTTTCTCCTCCAACCGGTAACGGCCCGCGATCACACGGGCGTTGTGTCGAGCGTTGCCGTTGCCAGACGCCCCCTCGGTCCCCATGAGCCCATCATGCCCCACCGGATGTCCCCCCTCCGGTACGGCGATTCGGCCAAGCGGGAGACGTCCCCGCAGGTGCGGAGGGCAAGTGTGGGGGGCGGGTGCGGGGTGCAGGTGCGAGGTGCGGGTGCCCCGAGGGTGTGCCGCGTGCGAGTGCCGGAAACGCGTCTCCGGTACGCACCCGTGAGGGTGCCGGTGCGAGTGCCCGCTGCCCGGTTCCCGGTTCCCGGTGCCGAGATCATGTGGACGGGCCGTCGCCGTCAGCCTCGCCCCTCAGCCGTGGCCGGTCGACCGTCGGCCGTGGGCAGTCGGTTGTAGTCGGTCGGCCCGTGAACGGTCGGTTGTAGGCAATCGGTTGTTCGGTTGGCCGCAGATCGCCGTCCGGACTCCGGGGAAGGGGACCGGGCCGGTCCGACTGAGCCAATCGCGGTGGGGGCCCGATGCCGCCCGGTCCGTCAGCGCTCGCGCCAGCCCTTGAGCACCGTCTCGAACTGCGCCCGGGTGGTGTCCCAGTCCTCGGTCGGCCCGGCCATGTAGACGGCGTACTCGGCACCGTCCCGGGCCACGTACATCTGGTCGACCGCCCGGTAGGGACCGGGGAATTCCGTGTCCTTGGGCAGCGCCGTCCAGGTGTACTCCAGCCGCGCGGCCTCGCGGTCCCGGTACAGAAGGCGCCGCAGCTCCATCCGCCGGTAGTCGACCAGCCGTTGACCTATCTGCTGGTCCAGGTCGCTCAGGTGCGCGTAGGGGTCGTCGAAGTCGGGTGAGTCGTCGACGGCGATGCGCAGGAAGTGCTTGCCTCCGTCGGGTGTGTAGTCCACCTGGCGGTTGTCTCCGTCCGACACGACACGCTTCCAGTCGGCGCCCGGCAGGACGACGCTGAACCCGTAGGGGTCGGTGCGGCGCACCCAGCCCGCCGGGAGGCCACCCGGCGAGTCCGTCTCCTCCGGAGCCTCGGCCGCCGGGGACGCGGACGACGCGGCGGACGCCCCGCCGCCCGGCCGGCCGTTGTCGCCCCGCTGCTGCAGGACCACCGCGGTGCCGCCACCGATGATCGCGGCCAACGCGACCACCAGCGCCACCATGCGCCGCCGTCCCCCTCGGCCGCCGCCGTGGAAGCCTGCGGTGCCGGGGGCACTCCCGGGTTGCCCGACGGTGTGCCCCGAGGTCTGCGGGCCACTCCCGGAGCCCGGACGCGGTCCCGGCACGCCTGCCGGAGTGGTGGGGGCGGGGGCGGGACCGGTCGTGGCGCGAGGGGAGGACGGCGCCGGTACGGCGGTGTCCGGCCGCGTGTCGCGCGCGGACGTCGTACGCACCGCGCGCCCCGGCGTGACCACATCGCGCCCCGGCGTTGCGGGCGGGGCGACGGGCCGGGTCGGTACGAACGCCTGGGCGATGTCCGGCCGACGGCCCTCCGCGGCGTCGGTGAGCATCTCCTCGGCGCGCTCGATGTCGGGCCGGGCGCCCGGGTCCTTGCGGAGGAGGGCGGCGATCACGGGGGCGAGGGGCCCGGCGTGGCGCGGTGCGTCGACGTCCTCCTCGACGATCGCCTGCATGGTCGTCAGCGGCGTGGTCCGCCGGAACGGCGACGTGCCCTCCACCGCCGTGTACAGCGTCGCCCCGAGGGCCCACAGGTCGGAGGCGGGGCCGGGGTCGTGGCCGCGGACCCGCTCCGGCGCCAGGTAGTCGACCGAGCCGACGACCTCGCCGGTCCGGGTGATGGCCGTGTCGCCCTCGATCTGCGCGATGCCGAAGTCGGTGAGCAGGACCCGGCTGTCCCGGCCCAGCAGGACGTTGCCGGGCTTCACGTCCCGGTGCAGCACACCCGCCCGGTGCGCGGCGCGCAGGGCGCGCAGCACCCACAGGCCGATGCGTGCCGCCTCCCGGGGTTCGACGCGCCCCTGTTCCTCGACGGCGTCGGCGAGCGAACGTCCCTCGACCAACTCCATGACGATCCACGGCCGGCCGTCGTGCTCCAGGACGTCGTGCACGGTGACGACGGCGGAGTGGTTGATACGGGCGGCGGCCCGTGCCTCGGCGCGGGTGCGGGCCAGCAGCATGGTCTGCTCGCTGTCGGAGACGTAGAGCGCCGCGGTCAACTCCTTGATGGCGACCGACCGGTGCAGCACCTCGTCGTGCGCGCGCCACACCCGGCCCATGCCACCGCTGCCGATGGCCTCACCGAGCCGGTAACGGCCCGCGACGAGTCGGCCCTGCATCTGATTCACGTTGCCCCGCAATGGTCTTGACAGGGCCAGCGTAAAGATCTAGGCCCCTCCTGGGAACCGACGAGGTGCCAAGGAGACCGCACTGTGATGGTTGTCGCGATATGCCTCACCAGGCAACCTCAGCACGGCGAAACGCATCCGCCGGACCCTCCCTCCCCGGGACACCGGTCCGTGGCGATCACCCCGTGGGCATCGGTTCACACCGCCCAGGGGCATCGGTCCGCATCGGTCCGCAACGGTCCCCGGACCTCGGTGGGCATCGGTCCACAGGCATCGGCGGCCGGTGGGCGTCAGCTCCTGAACAACGGCTCATGAGCAACCGCCCGTGAGCAACGGCCCGTCAGTGAACGGCCCGTCGGCGTCCGTCCGGGAGCGTCAGTCCGTGATCCGGTACGTCGCCGAGGCCTGTTCGAAGTGCCGTGTCACCTCGTCGCGCTCGCCCTCGGGGCCGCGCACCTGGACGACGTGGTAACGGCCGTCGATCAGCACCGCGAGGTTACGGACGTACAGGTCCTCCCCGCTCGATCCGGTCCAGGTGAACTGCCCCTCGGCCATGCTGCGTCCACCCACCTCGATGCTTTTCAGCCCGGTCGACGTGGCCCAACTGGAGTCCCGGTACGGCTGGAGTTCCCGCTCGGAGTCCCGCTGGTAGGCCATGGGGTCGCTGCCGTACTGGGCCGCACTGTCCCGCCCCGGTACGACGATGAGTTCGAAGTCGCCCTTGGAGTAGACGACCTGCCCGCTGCCGTTCTTGGCGGTGCGCGTCCAGCCCTCGGCCACGGCGACCCGGAAGCCCTCGGGGTCCTTCCGCAGCGTGAAGCCGTCGGCCGCCTCGGGACCCGTGGTCTGGGTCTCCGTCGAGGGCGCCGACTCCTTGTCGCCGTCCGCTCCCCCGCCCTTCGCGCCGCCGTCCGTGCCCTTGTCCTTGCCGTCGTCCTTGCCGTCGTCCGACGGCTGCGGCGGGCCCGGTGTCGCGCCGACGGCCCCGGTGCGGTCGGTCGCCGATCCCCCGGTGTCCTCGCCCGCCTTCGGCATGAAGAGCATCGCGTAGGCGATGGCCGCGGCCATCCCGAGGAGCACCAGGAGGAGCAGCGTGCGCCCCAGGCGTCGGGGAGAGCCGGTCTTCTCCCGGCTCCGCCTGTGCCGCGCCTGCTGGGCGGGCAGCCCGGCACGCCGTCTGCGCACCAGTTCACCCCGGCGCCTGATGACCGGCAGCCGCCGGGCGTCCACGGGCGGTGCGGTGATGACGTTGAGGCCCGCCTCCGGCTCCGGTGCCGACCGGACCAACGAACGCAGCCAGCCGCGCAGTTCCTCGACGTCACTGCGCTCGGTGGGGTCCTGGCGCAGCAGGGACTCGACCACCGGCCGGAGCGGCCCGCACTCCTCGGCGAACGCGGGCGGCTCCGCGCACACCATCTGCACCAGTTCCGCCGTCGACTCCTCCGGGTAGGGGGCGTGCCCCTGCACCGCCCGGAACAGCAGCGCACCCAGCGCCCACAGGTCCGTCGCCGGACCGATGGGGGCGGCCAACTGCCAGTTCTCGTGCACCGGACCGGCCTGTTCGGGCGCCCACCGCTCCGTCACCGGCCCGACCACGGCCATCCGGGCCTGACGCGCCCGCTCGGCGGCCAGGGCGGTGGTGGGCCCACGGTGAGTGGGAGTACGGGCCACGAGGTCGTCCCAGCGGGCCGTGTCCGGTGCCGCGCCGGTCTGCGGGGCCCCGGCGGCCGGGCCGAGGGCCGGAGCGGATGCGGCCCCGGGATCCAGGGCACCGTGCCCCGGCCCGGCACCGTGGTCGCCGGAGACGGGCGCCATGCCGCTCCCCCCGCCGGCACCGGGAGCGCCGGTACCGGGGCGGGGGGCGGCCCCGTGCCAACCCGTGGCGCCGACACCGTACGGGTCGGCTATCTGTCCCGGCGGGGCGGCACCGCCCGTAGTGGCTCCGCCCGTTGTGGGACCGCCCGTTGTGGCACCGGAACCGTCCTCGGGTGCGAGCCGAGCACCGGGCAGCGCGGCCCTGCTCGTCTGCTGGGCCTCCTGTACCCGGGCGGCGGCCCGGGCACCCGCACGGTAGGCGGCGATGGCACCGGCGCGGGCCGCCCGCACGTCACCCGCACGGTCCAGGGGCCGCGGGGCGGTGGCGGAGGGGAGTCCGTGAGCCGGGTCGGCGCCGGCAGCGGGGATCCGGCCCGCCCGCGCCTCGATGGCGGCCCGCCGTGCGGCGTCGGGATCCGTGCCGGGATGAGGTCCGAGGGCGGGGTCGGCGGAGAACCCGGGCGGCCACGACGATCCACCGTCCGGTCCACGCCCTGCACCGTGTTCCTGCCCCGTCCGCCGACCGGGCCCCGGCACACCCGGACCAGCCGATGCACCGGGAACACCCGGAGCCCCCGCCCCCGGACCGGCTCCGGGGTGCATCGGTGCGCCTTGGGGCGTCACCTGTGTCAGGCCGTGAGGCATTCCTCCGTCGCCGGTGACCGGTGTCCCCGTCACCGGCGCCCCCGCCGCAGGAGTCCCTGGGGCGCGAGGGCCGGCGGCCGGTCCGGCGAACGTCCCTCCGGGTCCCTCCGGCCGCGGCCCGGCCCGACCGGGTTCCTGCCCTGCCTGCGGGTCGTCCGCCTCGGCCCGCGGGACCGGGTCGTAACCGCACAGCGCCTCTTCCGCCGCCCCCACGGCCAGACCGGTGAGCATCACCCGGCCGTCGTCGCAGACCAGCACGGTGCGGGCGGTGATGTTCCGGTGCACCCAGCCGTGCGTGTGCAACACCCGCAGTGCCATCAGGACGTCGGCGGCCACCTCCGCCGCCCGGTACGGAGACAGGGGCTTCTCCGCCAGCAGGGCGGACAGCGGACGGGCGGGCACCAGTTCACTGACGACCCACAGCGAACCGCCCTCCGCGAACACGTCGAAGACCTGGTCCAGTCGTGGGTGGTCGGGGATCGCGGCAGCCGCCTGCGCGGCCTCGACCGCCCGTCGCACCACCGGATCCGCCGGCCGGCGCGTGCCGGCGCGTGCGGAAGAACGCCCGGCAGGGCGCCGTGCCCCACCGTCACGGGCGGTGAAACCCTCGGGCAGCCCCTCGGCGTCGAGCACTTCCGCCTCGACGACCTCGGGCAACGGGACCTGCCTGACCAGCACTTCCTGCCCGCTGTAGGTGTCGAAGGCGCGCGTCTCGGTCAGTTCGTACTCGTCGGAGGGCGGCAGCGGCAGGCGGTAGCGGTCGGCGAGTACACGTCCCGCGTAGTCGTCCACGATGCCTCCCCCGGCGATACGGTCGGTCAATTCCGTTCGTACGGCGGACCATTCCCGCTGCGTACGGTCCGCAAGCACTCACGATACGTGCCGGAGGCAACCCGCAGAGCGGGGATGCCACATCTCACTCCCCATGACGGGAGCAGTTCATGCACCGGGACGCCCCATGAACTGTCGCCACCGTCGCCCGGTCGCCGCACGGGCCGTCACCGGGGCCACCACCCGGTCCACACCGTGCGCCCGGTCACGACTTCCGGATCACGCCCCCCGTGACAGCACTGCCGGCTGGACTGCCGCGGCACGGTGGCAGCCCGGCCAGTACGACACGACACCCGGTCAGGACTTGGGCTGGAAGGTCTCCGTGAGGGTCCGCCACGTCGTCTCACGCCGGTCACCGTCCCAGTCGTCGGCCTTCGCGGTGTACATCAGCGCATAGCCGACCCGGCCGTCGACCACGAAGCCCCGGTCGATGGTGCGGTACTTCGTGCCGCCTTCGGAATACGTGAATTCCCAGTCGGCCGCGTTCCAGCCGCGGTACTCCACCTTCTCTATGCGTATCTGCCGGTACTGCGAACGTCGCATGAAGCGTTCCTGGTTCTTCCAGTCGGCCACGGGGTCGCTCTTCGGCGTGGAGGTCCAGGCGACGAGCAGCTTCTGGCCGTCGGGGCCGGCGAACCGGTCGCCCGCGGCACCCGTCGAGACGTACTTCCATCCTTCCGGCAGCCCGATCGAGTAGCCCTGCTTGCCCTGGTGGGTCCCGTCCACCGAGACATCACCGGCGTCGTCGCCCGCCCCGTCCTCCTTGCCGTCCCCGGCATCGGAGTCGTCCTCGTCCTGGCCGGCTCCCGGGGCGTCGTCCCCCGCGTCGTCGTCGGCGTCTCCTTCCGCACCACCCGAGGAACCGTTGGGCTCGGCGGTGTCACCCTCGTCGCCCTTGGTGTCACCGCTGGGGGTCGCCCCGGCCACCGTGCTGTCCCCCGTGCCGCCCTTGGCGTCGCCGGTGCCCTCGTCACCGCGGAGGGTGAGGGCGAGGACGGTGCCGAGCACCGCGAGCGCCACGACCACCGCGATGATGATCAGTGTCCGCCGCGGTACGACATCGGTCAGCGGCGCCCGGCGCACCGGTGTCGGCGGCAGATCCGGCGGCGTCATCACGGGCCACCCCGAACTCCGCCCCTCCGCACCGCTCTTGCTCTCCGACTCCGCACCACCGGACAGGCGCCCGGCACTCGCCGCGGAGGCCGGCGCCGGAGCAGAGGCGGAAGGTGACGAGGAGGGGGATGGGGAGGGGGAGGGGGATGCGGATTCGGATGGGGACGAGGGCGAGGACGCAGGCGACGAGGGTCCGCCGGCGGAGGCGTGGGACGCGGCGGAGGTGGAGGGGGAGCCCGCCGACGCGGTACGGGCGGTACGGGCAGTGGGCGCGGCCGACGTGCCCGGGGTGGACGCCGTCCCGGCGGCCGTCCCGGACGCGGAACCGCCCGGCTCCCGGGGCCCCGGCACGGTGCCCGACCCCGACGTGCCCGAGCCTTCAGGGGACTTGGCGCGCCCTGCGAGAGCGGCACCGGCCGCTCCGGCCGCGGCAGCCGCCTTGCGCATCGAACTGAAGGCGCCCCGCAGCCGCTCACCGGGTTCTTCCCGGTCGCCGCCTCGTCCTGCGGGCTGCTCGGGCAACGGAACGACCTTGGTCGCGTCCGCCGGTTCGGCCTCGCCTCGGGGCTCAGGTGCGTGGATCACCGAGTTCAGCATGGCCCGCGCTCCGGCGTCGTCGAGCCGCTGGGCGGGGTCCTTGGTCAGCAGCCCGTGGATGACGTCCCGAAGAGGGCCGGCATTCTTCGGCTCTTCGAGCGGCTCCGTCATCACCGCGGTGAGCGTGGCGATCGCGGAGCCCTTGTCGTACGGGGGTGCCCCTTCCACCGCCGCGTACAGCAGTCCGCCGAGCGACCAGAGGTCGGCGGCCGGACCGGGCTTGTGGCCACGGGCCCGTTCCGGGGAGATGTAGGAGGGGGCGCCGACCAGCATGCCGGTGGACGTGATGGACGGGTCGCCCTCGACCTGCGCGATGCCGAAGTCGGTGAGCACGACCCGGCCGTCCTCGGCGATCAGCACGTTCGACGGCTTCACGTCCCGGTGCAGGATCCCCTCGCGGTGTGCGGACCGCAGGACGTCCAGCACGGCGAGACCCACCTCGGCGGCCCGCTTGGGCTCCAGCAGGCCGTCCTCCCGGATGACCTCGGCGAGCGACTTGCCCTCGACGAGTTCCATCACGATCCAGGGCCGGTCGTCCTCCTGGACCACGTCGAAGACGGTCACCGCGCTGTTGTTGCGGATCCTCGCGATCGCCTTGGCCTCGCGCAGGGTCCGCGTGATCAGCCGGCGCTTCTCCTCCTCGTCGATGTTCGACGGGAAGCGGAGTTCCTTGACGGCGACGGTCCGGCCCAGGGTTTCGTCCTCGGCGCGCCACACCGTCCCCATGCCGCCGCGGCCGAGCACATCTCCCAGCCGGTACCGCCCGGCGAGGAGGCGTGCGCTCTTGTCCTGACGAGATGTCCCCGCCCGCTCCGGCTCCGACATGCGTCCCCTCATGCAACCCGCCCTGACAGAGCCTTCATTGTCCCTCACCCGACAAGTGCCCAACGCCCAGGGTGTCTCGGCGCGGGCCTCCGGTCCCAGAGGATCACGGCCCCGGATGAAGGCCACGTAAAGGCGCCTTGCATGATGTGCATCCGACCAGGGAGGAGCCGGGATGCCGTCGCTGCGCACACTACTGGCCGTCCCTGTGTCCCTGGCCCTGCTGGCGATGGCGCCGGCCGCCTCGTCAGCACCGGCGGACCCGCCCACGGACGCCCTTCTCCCCCTGCTGGTCACCGAGGGTGAGGCGCCCGCCGCGGCCCTCCTGGCCAAGGAGGGGAGCGGGTACCGCTATGCCGACGCCGGTCCCGGTGTGGCGCGGTCCGACCACTTCCGCGCCGGGAGCATCACCAAGACGTTCGTCGCGACCGTGGTGCTCCAACTGGCCGAGGAGCACCGCCTGTCCCTGTCCGACACCGTGGAGGAGCACCTGCCGGGTCTGGTGCGGGGAGCGGGCAACGACGGCCGCGCGCTGACCCTGCGTTCCCTGCTCAACCACACCAGCGGCCTCCACGACTTCTCCGCCGACACCCGCGGGACCGTCCCTCTCACTCCTCTTCAGTCCATACGCCTGGCCCTCACCCACCCTCCGGCCGATCACGGCCACTACTCCTACTCGAACACGAACTACGTGCTGCTCGGCGAGGTCGTCGAGCAGGTCACCGGTCGCTCCTACGCCGCCGAGGCCGAGCAGCGCATCATCGCTCCGCTGCGTCTGACGGGCACCTCCTTCCCGGGATCCCGCACGTCCCTTCCCGACCCGCACGGCCGGGCCTACGCCGCCGACGGAACCGACGTGACCGAACTCGACCCGCGGGTGGCCGGAGCCGCGGGCGAGCTGGTCACCACGCTCGCCGATCTGGACCGCTTCTACTCGGCCCTGCTCAGCGGTGAGTTGCTGCCCCCGCGCCGGCTGCGCGAGATGCTCGACACCCGTGCCGCACACGGCTCGTACGGCTTGGGTCTGTTCCCGCAGGTGCTTCCGTGCGGCACCACGGTGTGGGGACACAACGGCCGGATATCCGGCAGCTACGTGCGCACCGCGGCCACCGTCGACGGCCGGCGTGTCCTCACACTCCGGGTGAACACGGACGCCATAGCCGATCCCGGTCTCGAGCCCGCGGTGCTCGCTGCCGAGTTCTGCCCCCGCACCTCCTAGAACGACCCGGCCCTGAACAGAGATCCCGGATTGCATCGCTCGTTCGAGTGAACCGGTTGAACCCTTGAACCCGTCGCCCAACGCGGCCCCCAGCACCGCCCGTCGGGCACCGTGAAACCGTCCTGAGACTCCCGCATCGGGAAGGACCCCGAGCCCTCTCGCCCAGACCTGGGGGCGGAGCGCACGGCGCCCCTCCCCCATCCGTCCGGGCAGGCGCGCCCCGCCGGGGCATCGGCGGGACGCGCCTGCCCGGGCCGCTATCGGGGGACTATGTCCGGCGCACCCAGCCGAGCCGCGTCCGCCGTCAGGTCGTCGGGCTGCCGCTGCGACTCCCGTTCGGCCTCCACGCGCTTCTCGTAGTACTGCACCTCGCGCTCGACCTGGTCCTTGTCCCAGCCCAGGACCGGCGCCATCAGCTCCGCGGCCTCGCGAGCACTGCGCGTGCCCCGGTCGAAGGTCTCGATGGAGATGCGGGTGCGGCGGGTCAGCACGTCGTCAAGGTGCCGCGCGCCCTCGTGCGAGGCGGCGTAGACGATCTCGGCCCGCAGGTAGTCGTCGGCGGCCTGCAGGGGCTCGCCCAGGGTCGGGTCGGAGACGATGAGGTCCAGGACCTCCTGGGCCGCCGAGCCGTACCGGTTGAGCAGGTGCTCGACGCGCACGGGGTGCACCCCTGTCCGGGCGGCGATCCGCGCCCGTGCGTTCCACAACGCCCGGTAGCCCTCGGCACCCAGCAGCGGCACGTCCTCCGTGACGCAGTCGGCGACCCGCATGTCGAGTCCGTGCACCGCCTCGTCCACGGCGTCCTTGGCCATGACCCGGTAGGTCGTGTACTTGCCGCCCGCGACCACGACGAGTCCGGGCACGGGGTGGGCCACCGTGTGCTCGCGGGACAGTTTGCTGGTGGCGTCGGACTCACCGGCCAGCAGCGGCCGCAGCCCGGCGTACACGCCCTGCACGTCGTCCCTGGTGAGCGGGACCGCGAGCACCGAGTTCACGCGCTCCAGGAGGTAGTCGATGTCGGCGCTGGACGCCGCCGGGTGGGCCTTGTCGAGGTCCCAGTCGGTGTCGGTGGTGCCGACGATCCAGTGACGGCCCCACGGGATGACGAACAGCACGGACTTCTCGGTGCGCAGGATGAGTCCGGTGGTGGAGTGGATCCGGTCCTTGGGGACGACCAGGTGGATGCCCTTGGAGGCCCGCACGTGGAACTGTCCGCGCTCGCCCACCATCGCCTGGGTGTCGTCGGTCCACACACCGGTGGCGTTGACGACCTGCTTGGCGCGGATCTCGTACTCTCCGCCGCCCTCCAGGTCCTGGACCCGGGCGCCGACGACCCGTTCACCCTCGCGGAGGAAGCCGGTGACCCGTGCGTGGTTGGCGGTCCGCGCCCCGTACGAGGCCGCGGTGCGCACCAGCGTGGCCACGAAACGGGCGTCGTCCACGCGTGCGTCGTAGTACTGCAGCGCGCCGACCAGGGCGTCCTTCTTCAGGCAGGGGGCCACACGCAGGGCGTGACGGCGGGTCAGGTGCCGGTGCACGGGCAGTCCCCGGCCGTGCCCCCGGGCCATGGACATGGCGTCGTAGAGCGCCACGCCCGACCCGGCGTACAGCCGTTCCCAGCCCTTGTGCTGCAACGGGTAGAGGAACGGCACCGGCTTGACGAGGTGCGGGGCGAGCTTCTCCAGCAGGAGTCCTCGTTCCTTCAACGCCTCACGTACGAGGGTGAAGTCGAGCATCTCCAGATAGCGCAGCCCGCCGTGGATCAGCTTGCTGGACCGGCTGGACGTGCCGGACGCCCAGTCCCGCGCCTCGACGAGGCCCGTGGACAGACCACGCGTCGCGGCGTCGAGCGCCGTGCCCGCTCCCACCACGCCTCCGCCGACCACCAGCACGTCCAGCTCGCGCTCGGCCATGGATGCGAGTGACTCGGCACGTTCCGCCGGCCCCAGTGTCGCTGTCCTCACTGCTGCCTCCCGCTCATCGGTCGCGTCGGCCGCACCCGTCGGGCGAAGCCCGTTCCTTCCCCTCCCTCATGCCCAGATTCTGACCGCGTTGCCCGGCTTCAGCCACCACGGGCCGATGACCTGTGGACAACCTCCGAGGGACGACTCTCCGAAACTCAGTCGATCAATCCCGCATATCGGTCATATTTACTCCTAGTCTGACATTGCGCTCGCCCGTCCTGTCCACAGGGCTTGCGCACCTGTCCCACTTCGGCTATCGGGAAGGACGGTCCACGCCATGCCCGCAGATCTCGCCGTCATCGGTCTCGGCCCGTACGGCCTGCCGACGGCCCAGGCCGCCGTCGCCGCAGGCATCCCCACCATCGGCTACCGGACCGGCCCCGAGGCGGGCTCCCTCAGCCCCGCAGAGCTGCGCCGCATGCTCGCGCAGGGCTTCCGCGTGACCGCGAACCCCGCCGAGCTGGGCCGGGTGCGCACGGTCCTGATCTCGGCGCCCGCCCCGCGGGGTGCCGACGGCGAGCCGGACCTGTCCCAGGTGGAGGCCGCCGCCCGCACCCTCGCTCCCCGGCTGCGCCCCCACACCACGGTGATCCTGGAATCGCCGGTGGTTCCGGGCACGACGGAAGGTTTCTTCCGGCCTCTCCTGGAGCAGGGGTCGGGGCTGCGCGCCGGCCGCGACTTCCACCTCACCCACTCCCCCAGCCGGGTCGACCCGGGCAACCGCGACTTCACGCCCTCCAACACCCCCAAGGTCATCGGCGGCCTCACCCCCGCCTGCACCGAGTCCGCCGCCGCCTTCTACGGCCGGCTCACCGACAAGGTCGTCCGGGCCCGCGGGCTCCGGGAGGCGGAGACCGTACAGCTGCTGGAGAGCACCTTCCGGCACGTGAACATCGCCCTCGTCAACGAGATGGCCGTCCTCTGCCACGACCTCGGCGTGGACTTCTGGGACGTCATCCGCTGCGCGGAGACCAAGCCCTTCGGCTTCCAGGCGTTCCGCCCCGGCCCGGGCGTCGGGGGGCACACCGCCCCCCGGAGCCTCGCCACCACGACCGGCCGCACCCTTCGGATGGCCGAACTGGCCCAGCAGGTCAACAACGGGATGCCCGGTTACGTCGTCCAGCGTGCCGCCGCCCTCCTCAACGAGCACGGCAAGTCCGCGCGCGGTGCACGGGTGCTGCTGCTCGGGGTCACCTACAAGGCCGACCTCGCCGACCAGCAGGGCAGCCCCGCCCGGGAGATCGCGGTCCGGCTGATGGAACTGGGGGCCTCGGTCAGCTACCACGACCCCCACGTCCCCTCGTGGAGCGTGCTCGACCGCCCCGTCCCCCGAGCCGACTCCCTCTACGAGGCGGCGGCCGACGCCGACCTGACGATCCTGCTCCAGCAGCACCGCACCTACGACCTCCAGGGGCTGTCGGTGAAGGCCCAGCTGCTGCTGGACACGCGCGGCGCGACCCCGACGGGGGCCGCGCACCGCCTGTGAGAGGGCGCACGACAGCCCGTACGCCGCCGACCGCGCCCGCGGGCGCCCCTCTGCGCCTGCCGCGCACACCGCCCCGGGCCTGCGGCAGGGCAAGGCGGCCAGGGGGAGGGGGGAGGGCCGGTGCCATCCCGACCGCACGCGGAAGGCCGGTCGCCCCGTTGCTGGGGCGACCGGCCTTCCTGGCGTCGGTGCGGCGAACGCGCTCCGTCGTTACCGCTTGTGCTCCGAATCCGCGACCGTGACCTCGACGCGCTGGAACTCCTTGAGCTCGCTGTACCCCGTGGTCGCCATGGCGCGGCGCAGCGCACCGAAGAAGTTCATGGAGCCGTCCGGCGTGTGCGACGGGCCGGTGAGGATCTCCTCGATGGTGCCGACCGTGCCGAGGTCGACCTTCTTGCCGCGCGGCAGCTCCTCGTTGACGGCCTCCATCCCCCAGTGGTGGCCCCTGCCGGGGCCGTCGGTCGCCCGCGCGAGCGGGGAACCCATCATCACCGAGTCGGCGCCGCAGGCGATCGCCTTGGGCAGGTCGCCGGACCAGCCGACGCCGCCGTCCGCGATGACGTGCACGTACCGGCCGCCGGACTCGTCCATGTAGTCGCGGCGGGCCGCGGCCACGTCGGCGACCGCCGTGGCCATCGGAACCTGGATGCCCAGCACGTTGCGCGTGGTGTGCGCGGCGCCGCCGCCGAAGCCGACGAGGACACCCGCCGCCCCGGTGCGCATCAGGTGCAGGGCGGCCGTGTAGGTGGCGCAGCCGCCGACGATCACGGGCACGTCGAGTTCGTAGATGAACTGCTTGAGGTTCAGCGGCTCGTGCGAGCTGGAGACGTGCTCCGCCGACACGGTCGTCCCGCGGATGACGAAGATGTCGACACCCGCGTCCACGACGGCCTTGGAGAACTGGGCGGTGCGCTGCGGGGAGAGCGCGGCGGCGGTCACGACGCCGGAGTCGCGCACCTCCTTGATGCGCTGCCCGATCAGCTCCTCCTTGATGGGGGCCGCGTAGATCTCCTGCAGGCGGCGGGTCGCCGTGTCCGCGTCGAGTCCGACGATCTCGTCGAGCAGCGGCTGCGGGTCCTCGTGGCGCGTCCACAGGCCCTCGAGGTTCAGCACGCCGAGGCCGCCGAGCTCACCGATGCGGATCGCCGTGGCCGGCGACACGACGGAGTCCATGGGGGCGGCCAGGAACGGCAGCTCGAAGCGGTAGGCGTCGATCTGCCAGGCGATCGAGACCTCCTTCGGGTCCCGCGTACGGCGGCTGGGGACGACGGCGATGTCGTCGAAGGCGTACGCCCGGCGGCCGCGCTTGCCGCGCCCGATCTCGATCTCAGTCACGTCTGTGGCCTTTCCCTGATGCGTTGCAGCGCCTTCCAGTATCCCCGACGGTGATGACGGCCACCGCCCCGGACGTACGGCGAGGGCGGCCCCGGTCCTTCGGGGCCGCCCTCGGAAGACGGCTGCTACTGGCGGCTGTAGTTCGGTGCTTCGACCGTCATCTGGATGTCGTGCGGGTGGCTCTCCTTGAGGCCCGCGGAGGTGATCCGGACGAAACGGCCCTTCGTCTCCATCTCGCCGATGGTCGCGGCGCCCACGTAGCCCATCGTCTGGCGCAGACCGCCGACGAGCTGGTGGAGCACATTGGCCAGCGGGCCGCGGTAGGGCACCTGGCCCTCGATGCCCTCGGGCACGAGCTTGTCGTCGGAGGCGACCTCGGCCTGGAAGTAGCGGTCCTTCGAGTAGGACCGGCCCTGTCCCCGGGACTGCATGGCGCCCAGTGACCCCATGCCGCGGTACGACTTGAACTGCTTGCCGTTGATGAACTGCAGCTCGCCGGGGGACTCCTCGCAGCCCGCGAGGAGGCTGCCCAGCATCACGGTGTCGGCGCCCGCGGCGAGGGCCTTGCCGATGTCGCCGGAGTACTGCAGTCCGCCGTCGCCGATCAGCGGGACGCCCGCCGCACGGGCCGCGAGGGACGCCTCGTAGATGGCCGTGACCTGCGGGACGCCGATGCCCGCGACGACCCGGGTGGTGCAGATCGAGCCGGGGCCGACGCCCACCTTGATGCCGTCGACACCGGCGTCGATCAGTGCCTGGGCGCCGTCGCGCGTGGCCACGTTGCCGCCGATCACGTCGACGCCGACGCTCGACTTGATCTTCGCCATCCAGCTGAGGGCGTTGCTGTTGTGGCCGTGCGAGGTGTCGACCACGAGGAAGTCCACGCCGGCCTCGGCGAGTGCCTGGGCCCGCTCCAGCGCCTCGGGGCTGGCGCCCACGGCGGCGCCGACGATGAGGCGGCCCTCCGCGTCCTTGGCGGCGTTGGGGTACTGCTCGGCCTTCACGAAGTCCTTGACCGTGATCAGGCCCTTGAGGACCCCCGCGTCGTCGACCAGGGGAAGCTTCTCGATCTTGTGGCGGCGCAGCAGTTCCATGGCCTCGACGCCGGAGATGCCGACGTGCCCGGTGACCAGCGGCATCGGGGTCATGACCTCGCGCACCTCACGGGAACGGTCGGTCTCGAAGGCCATGTCACGGTTGGTGACGATGCCCAGCAGCCTCTTGTTGCCGTCGGTGACCGGGACACCGCTGATGCGGAACTTCGCGCACAGGGCGTCGGCCTCGGCGAGGGTGGCGTCCGGGTGGATGGTGATGGGGTCGGTGACCATGCCGGACTCGGAGCGCTTCACCAGGTCGACCTGGTTGGCCTGGTCCTCGACGGAGAGGTTGCGGTGAAGGACGCCGACGCCGCCCTGGCGGGCCATGGCGATCGCCATGCGGGACTCGGTGACCTTGTCCATCGCGGCCGAGAGCAGGGGGATGTTCACCCGGACGTTGCGGGAGACGCGGGACGAGGTGTCGACCGCGTTGGGGAGCACCTCGGACGCGCCCGGCAGCAGCAGCACGTCGTCGTAGGTGAGCCCGAGTGTCGCGAATTTTCCGGGCACTCCGTCGACGTTGGCAGTCATGACACCTTCCCCAAATGGCCTTGATCGGTGCGGATGCCCATGCTAACGGGAAGGACGGGTGGCTCATTCCACGATCAAGCAGGGCTCCGGTCTTCGTATGCTCGTACGGGCCCGCTCCGCTGCCCGTTCAGGGACCGAAGAGGCGGCCCGCGGTGCGTGGTTACTGCTCGGCCAGGGCGCGCAGTCTGCTGAGTGCACGGTGCTGGGCGACCCGGACCGCGCCGGGTGACATTCCCAACATCTGGCCGGTCTCCTCCGCCGTGAGGCCGACCGCGATACGCAGCAGAAGCAGCTCGCGCTGGTTCTCGGGCAGGTTGGCCAGCAGTTTCTTGGCCCATTCGGCGTCGCTGCTGAGCAGGGCCCGCTCCTCGGGCCCCAGCGAGTCGTCGGGACGCTCGGGCATCTCGTCGGAGGGCACGGCCGTCGAGCCGGGGTGGCGCATGGCGGCGCGCTGGAGGTCGGCGACCTTGTGCGCGGCGATGGCGAAGACGAACGCCTCGAAGGGGCGCCCGGTGTCCTTGTAGCGGGGCAGCGCGAGCAGCACCGCGACGCAGACCTCCTGGGCGAGGTCCTCGACGAAGTGCCGGGCGTCGCCCGGGAGGCGGGACAGCCGGGTGCGGCAGTAGCGGAGCGCCAGGGGGTGGACGTGCGCCAGCAGATCATGGGTGGCCTGCTCGTCGCCGTCGACCGCGCGATGGACGAGCGCACCGATCGCCCCTTGGGCAGTGCCCGCCTCGTCGTCGCGCATCGGTCCATGGTGCCTTGCGGCCGTCGGGTCCGCGGCACCGCGTCCCTGGTTGTGCACCGAAGCGTTATGAGCAGGTGCGCCGAAACTCATCCCTTGCGCCCTCCCCTTCCGCTCGACCGACCCGTCCCCGAGGAACTCCACACCTCAAGGATGCGTCATCCGCGGCGAAACGAGCAGCGGGCACCCGTCGGGCGCCGTCCCCGCCCTGGTGGGGCGACATGGTGGAGGGTGCGTCGCGGCACGTTCGGGAGGCCCTGGGACCTGTCGTTCGGATCGGCCCGGCGTCGCGGGGCCCCGGTCTCCTCCGGCCCGGCCGCCGTCCCCGCGGGAGCGGCCGGCCGGCCGCCGCGCCGGAGGCGCCACCGGTCAGTGGTGACCTCGGGTGCGGGCCGTGCGGACACGGCCCGCGCGGGGGCATCGACGTGCCCCCGCTCGCCGGTCGCCGTGCGGTGCCGGGCACCGGGTGCGGTCCGATCCGAAGGACAGGCCCTAGCGCACCAGACCCCACCGGAATCCGAGCGCCACCGCATGGGCCCGGTCCGAGGCGCCCAGCTTCTTGAACAGGCGCCGCGCGTGCGTCTTCACGGTGTCCTCGGAGAGGAACAGCTCACGGCCGATCTCCGCGTTGGACCGGCCGTGGCTCATCCCCTCCAGGACCTGGATCTCCCGCGCGGTGAGCGTGGGGGCGGCCCCCATCTCGGCGGAGCGCAGCCGTCGCGGGGCGAGCCGCCAGGTCGGGTCGGCGAGAGCCTGCGTGACGGTCGCGCGCAGTTCGGCGCGGGAGGCGTCCTTGTGCAGGTAGCCGCGCGCCCCGGCGGCGACGGCGAGCGCCACGCCGTCGAGGTCCTCGGCCACGGTGAGCATGATGATGCGCGCACCGGGGTCGGCGGACAGCAGCCGCCGGACCGTCTCGACGCCGCCCAGGCCGGGCATGCGTACGTCCATCAGAATCAGGTCCGAGCGGTCGGCGCCCCAGCGGCGGAGGACTTCCTCGCCGTTGGCCGCCGTCGTCACGCGCTCCACGCCGGGCACGGTCGCAACCGCGCGGCGAAGCGCCTCTCGGGCAAGCGGGGAGTCGTCGCAGACGAGGACGGAAGTCATGGCCGCCCTCCGCAGCTGATGCGCGTCACCTTGAGCCTCCAGGCTGGTACGAAATCGTCACCTGTGCGGTCGACCGTCTCGGACGCCCGCCCGAGCGCTTGTTCCTTCAACCGCCTCGCACTCTCAACGACGGTCACTCGAAAGAGTTACGGGGCCGTCTGCCATCTTCGGCACTCTACGTGAGGACGCGGACACGGTGCAGACATGCGCGCAGACCCTCCACGATTCATCACAACCCGTGCCCCATTTAGACCCTTTTCTTCCCTCTTGTTGGTGTCTGCGACTAGATTCGCAATGAGTCATATTTTCATCTCCTTGGATCGTAGTTGTACGGTCGTGGACACCGGATCCGCCCAGAACGGCTACAAGGGGTCACGCAATGGCAGATTTCTCCCGCCTTCCCGGACCGAACGCGGACCTGTGGGACTGGCAGCTCCTGGCTGCGTGCCGCGGGGTGGACAGCTCCCTCTTCTTCCACCCCGAGGGCGAGCGCGGTGCGGCGCGAAGCGCTCGCGAGAACTCGGCCAAGGAGGTCTGCATGAGGTGCCCGGTGCGCGCCGAGTGCGCGGCCCACGCGCTGGCGGTACGCGAGCCGTACGGCGTGTGGGGCGGACTGACCGAGGACGAGCGCGAAGAACTGATGGGGCGGGCGCGGCACCGGCTGGTGTCGGCGTCGGCCGGCGGCGGACACGCCGCCTCGAACAACTGAAGGAACGTTTCTTCGCAGGGGGCACGCAGGTGCCCTTGTTTTGTCGCCGGAGGTGATCGGTGGAAGTGGTCGGCGGAGGTGATCGGCGCGGGTGATCACCTCCAGGTCCGCGCAGGACGGTCACGCGGCCCCTGGAGCACGGGCGGACCCGCGCCGCTCCGTTACCGGGCGGCCGCCCGCGCGAGGTGGTCGAGCGTCGCGGCGACCGCCGGGACCTGGGCGAGGTCCGGAAGCGTGAGCGCGACGATCTCACGCCGCACGGCGGGTTCCAGGCGGATCGTGCGCACCCCCCTGGGCCGGACGGACTCCACGGCCAGCTGCGGCAGGACCGCCACCCCCAGACCGGCGCCCACCAGCCCGGCGACGGCCGGATAGTCGTCGGTGGCGAAGTCGATGCGGGGGGTGAAGCCGGCCGTCTCGCACACCTCCACCAGCTGCCCGCGGCAGCGCGGGCAGCCCGCGATCCACGGTTCGTCGGCGAGTTCGCCGATGGCGACGGATTCCGCACGGGCGAGCCGGTGCCGTTCCGGCACCAGGCCCACCAGCCGGTCCGACAGCAGCGGCCGGACGACGAGGTCGTCCCACTCCTCGGCACCCGCCGCACCCTCGTAGCGGAACGCGAGGGCCACGTCGCAGTCGCCGTTCCGCAGCAGTCCGACGGATCGGGGCGGCTCCGCCTCCTCCAGGGAGACCCGGGTGCCGGGGTGCGCGTCGCGCAGCGCGGCCAGCGCCGCCGGCACCAGGGTGGAACTGCCGCTGGGGAAGGAGACCAGGCGCACGCGCCCGGCCCGCAGCCCGGCGATGGCCGCGACCTCCTCCTCGGCGGCGGTGAGCCCGGCGAGGATCCCGGCCGCATGCCGCACCAACGCCTCGCCGGCCTGGGTCAGGCGCATCTCGCGGCCGCTGCGGACGAGCAGCGGGGTGCCGACGGACGTCTCCAGGGCCTTCATCTGCTGGCTGACGGCGGGCTGGGTGCAGCCCAGCTCACGGGCCGCCGCGGAGAAGGAACCGCTGGCGGACACGGCGCGCAGCACACGGAGGTGGCGGGCTTCGATCACACCGCCAAGGATAAGCGACCCTTTGATGTCCGGACCCATATTCCGTCGACGCTTTGAGCCCCGGTCGCCTACCGTGCGCTCATGCGGCTTCTCTCTGTGAACCTGGGGCGCCCCCGTCCCGTCCCCTACACGTCCCATCCCGAGGGGGTGACCGGCATCGACAAACGGCCGGTGGACGGGCCCGTCCGCGTGACCGCCCCCGGGCCCAAGGGCGTCGGGGGCAGCGGACTGGCCGGGGACGCGGTGTGCGAGACCAGGCATCACGGCGGTGACGACCAGGCCGTCTACGCCATGGCCCGGGAGGACCTCGACACGTGGGAACGCACCCTGGGGCGGACGCTGCCCGACGGCTGCTTCGGCGAGAACCTGACCACCGAGGGCATCGACGTGTCGGGCGCGCTGATCGGCGAGCGCTGGGCCATCGGCGACGAGGTGGTCCTGGAGGTCACGAGCGGCCGCATCCCGTGCCGCACCTTCCAGGGCCATCTGGGTGAGAAGGGCTGGGTGAAGCGGTTCACCGAGCGGGGAGCGCCGGGGGCGTACCTGCGCGTCGTGCGCCCCGGTGACGTACGGGCGGGCGACCTGATACGCGTCGTGCACCGGCCCGAACACGAGGTGACAGTCGCCCTGCAGTTCCGGGCGATGACGACGGACCGGGCCCTGCTCCCGAGGCTGCTGGCGGCGGGGCCGGCGCTCCATCCGGGGTCTTTGGCGGCCGCACGGGCCCATGTGGAGAGGTACGGACGATCCGAGAGGCCGGGGGTGCGGGAGGGACACCGGGGGTCCGGGGGCTACGGGGGCTCCCGGGGGTCCGGGGGAGACGAGGGGCCCGAGCTTCCGGGGAAGTCGGCGACCGTGCAGGCAAGCTGACAACCCGACAGCGAACGGCTGACGGCTCACGGCTGACGGTCAGCAGCAGGCGGCTGAGGCTGGCGGTGGCATACGGCGGCCACCACTCGGGCACGGTCGGCCAACCACTCGGGCACGGCCGGTCCACCGCGCCACCAAACCTGTCGAACAGCACACCTACGGGGAAAACCCGGAGGGCGGACGGGGGTTGTCTCCGGGGTGACTGGGGGCGGTTCCCCGATGTTCGGCGGGCCGTGATCCACGACGCTCGTTGCATGCCTGGTTCCCCGATCCCGAGCGCGGCGCCGAGCGGAGAGCTTCCGCCCGGCGCCCCCCGTCGCCGCTTCCGCTGGAAGCGCCCAGTCGTCGTGTTGAGTTCGCTGGTCACCTCCCTCGCGGCGGCCGTCGGCGCGCTGTTCGCCTGGTGGCGGACGGACGCCGTCGTGAGCACGGTGGGCCGGGAGACCTTCGACAACGCCCTCGTTTTGATACCGCCGCCGACCGAGTCGACCGTGGAGCCGCACCGGATCGACGAGACCGTCACCCGCGGCACCAAGGAGGCGTGGATACGACGCAACACCCCAACGGCATACCGCCCAACACCCATGTCCGGGAGGCCCAGTTCCGGGTCCTGCAGCTCAACGGCTTCCTGCCGCCACCCGCGTTGCGCACACCCGGCGCATACCCGAGGACACGGTGCGCCTCCCGCACGGCGGGCGACGATGAGACTGGCCCTGCGGTTCACCGGGCCGCCCGAGCCGGACGTGCCGCACGTGCACATCCGCCACCTGCTCCACCCTGAGGACGAGGGGATGAAGCCGGTTCGTGGTGGTGGACAGGGGCCGCGGGCCGCACCGCGGGAACTCCGCAGCCCCGACCGGTCACCCGGGTCAAGGGCGCGGGACGGCGCACGGCTGAGGAGGCCGGGCCCCCGTGCACCGCACGAGGCGGGGGCACCGAGCGGACGCCTTGCCTCCGGGTAACTAGTCTTGCGCCATGACAACGGCTCTGATTACGGGTTCGACGGCAGGTATCGGTGCCGCGTTCGCGCGGCGGCTGGCGGCCGACGGACATGACCTGGTGCTGGTGGCCCGTGACATCGCCCGGCTGCGGGAGCAGGCGACCGAGCTGCACGACCTGCACGGCATCGAGGCCGAGGTGCTCTCTGCCGACCTGGCGGAGGACAAGGGCATCGAGGCGGTGGCCGAACGGCTCGGGGACCGCAAGAACCCCGTCGACCTGCTGATCAACAACGCCGGTTTCGGCAACAAGGGCCGATACCTGGACGTCTCCATGGCCGACGAGCTGAGGATGATCAAGGTGCACTGCGAGGCCGTGCTGCGCCTGACGTCGGCGGCGGCCGAGGCGATGCGGGAACGCGGGCGCGGGGGCGTGGTGAACGTGGCCTCCGTGGCGGCCTTCGTGCCCCGCGGCACCTACGGGGCGTCCAAGGCATGGGTCGTGCAGTTCACCCAGGGCGCGGCCAAGGACCTGGCCGGCAGCGGGGTGCGCCTGATGGCGCTGTGCCCGGGGTTCGTGCGCACCGAGTTCCACGAGCGCGCCGGAATGGGGACGGACAGCATCCCCAACTGGATGTGGCTGGACGCCGACAAGGTGGCCGAGGCCGGGCTGGCGGACCTGGCCCGCGGCAAAACGGTGTCGATCCCCGATCCGCGCTACAAGGCGCTGATGGGAGCGGCGAAGCTGGTCCCGCGCGGCATGCTCGGCGGGATCACCTCCCGTACGGGGCGCAAGTACGGCCCGCAGTAGACCGGACTTGAGCACGGGAGCACGCCGGCACGGGTGGTGACGCGCTTCCGGGAACGGCAGCAGTCCGGCTCCGGAGCCGGAGCCCCGAGCACCGGGCACCGAGGCCCGCGCCCTGTCGGACCGGCACCGTAGCCGAAACCGCATCGGCGCCGGGCTGCTCGGACGCCTCGGGGTCGGTGCCGTCCGGGTGCCCCGGGGAACCGGTGCCGGACCCGGCCCGGCCCGGCGGGCACCGGGTCGCCGTGTCCGGTGCCGGTGCCGGTGCCGGTGCCGGTGCCGGTCGGCCGCCTTCCGGAGGGTCGGTGCGCGACGGCCTGGTGCCGACGGACGGTAGATGCCCGACGGGCGTGCAACCCCCCGGCGGCCCGAAGGGCGTGCACCCCTGGGCGGTTGATGCCCGGACCGTCACACGGGCGGCCCCGGACCCTCGCCCCGGCGCCCCCGGACCCTCGCCCCGGCGACCCCAGACCCTCGCCCGGGCAGCCCCTCCACCGCTGCCGGCTCGGCGATGCGATGTGACGCCGGTGGTCCGGTGCGAAAATGAGGTGCGGATCCCGACCGGACCCGGACCCGGGCCCGACACGCAGGGGGGCCGGAGGTGAACGTGATGACCTTCGTCCAGCTCATCGACTGCCGGACCCATCGCCTCGACGACATCAACCGGCTCATGGACCAGTGGGTCGAGCAGTCCAAGGGGCGGCGGACGGCGACGCACGCGGTGGTCGGCAAGGACCGCTCGGATGCGTCGCACGTCATCGAGATCGTGGAGTTCCCGTCGTACGAGGAGGCGATGCGCAACTCGCGGCTGCCGGAGACCGACCGCATCTTCCGGGAGATGGTGGCGCTGTGCGACGGGACACCGACGTTCACGAACCTGGACGTCGTGCGGGACGCGCAGCTGCACACCGGTACCGCACGGAGGTTCTTCGAGGTGCTGGCCGGTGACGGCGACCTCTCCCCGATGGCCGGGATGGTCGCCGAGCACTACCACGACCACGATCCGGCCAACGAGCAGGACGTGATCGGGCTGGATCACCTGCGACGCGAGATGGACGTGTGGCGGGACGGGTTCGACTTCGTCCTCCGCGTCGAGGACCTGTTCGCCGAGGGCGACCGGGTGTGCACGCGATGGTCCTGGGAGGGAACCCAGACGGGCGAGTTCCTGGGCATCCCCGCCACGGGTAAGAAGGCGGCCATGACGGGGACGACCGTCTTCCGCTTCGACGACCACGGCCGGATCGCCGAGGGCTGGTGGCAGTACGACCGACTGGGGCTGATGGCGCGACTCGGTGCCCTGGAACCCACGGACCTCTGAGCCGGGCGCGGGCCGCGCTCGGACGACGGCGGCCACCCGCCCCCGCCGGTCGCGTGGGCAGGGCATGGGGAAGCCCCCGCTCCCTGACGGACAGCGGGGGCTTCACCGATCAGGCGGTGCCTCAGTGGGCGTGGCCGTGGCCGTGGCCCGCGGCGGCCGGCTCCTCCTCTTCCTTCTTCTCGACGACCAGGGTCTCGGTCGTGAGGAGGAGGGAGGCGATGGAGGCGGCGTTCTCCAGGGCGGAGCGGGTGACCTTGACCGGGTCGATGACGCCGGCCTTGATCAGGTCGCCGTACTCGCCGGTGGCGGCGTTGTAGCCGCTGCCCTTCTCCAGCTCGGCGACCTTGGAGACGATCACGTAGCCCTCGAGGCCGGCGTTCTCGGCGATCCAGCGCAGCGGCTCGACGGCGGCCTTGCGGACCACGGAGACACCGGTGGCCTCGTCGTCGGTCTTGTCGAGGTTGCCCTCGAGGACCTTGACGGCGTGGACCAGCGCGGAGCCACCACCGGAGACGATGCCCTCCTCGACCGCGGCGCGGGTCGCGGAGATGGCGTCCTCCAGGCGGTGCTTCTTCTCCTTGAGCTCCACCTCGGTGGCGGCGCCGACCTTGATCACGCACACGCCGCCGGCCAGCTTCGCGAGGCGCTCCTGGAGCTTCTCGCGGTCCCAGTCGGAGTCGGTGGTCTCGATCTCGGCCTTGATCTGGGCGACGCGACCGGTCACGTCCTCCTTGTTGCCACCACCGTCGACGATCGTGGTGTCGTCCTTGGTGACGGTGACGCGGCGGGCGGAGCCGAGCACGTCCAGGCCGACCTGGTCCAGCTTGAGGCCGACCTCCTCCGAGACGACCGTGGCGCCGGTGAGGACGGCCATGTCCTGCAGCATCGCCTTGCGGCGGTCACCGAAGCCGGGGGCCTTCACGGCGACGGCGTTGAAGGTGCCGCGGATCTTGTTGACGACCAGGGTCGACAGGGCCTCGCCCTCGACGTCCTCGGCGATGATCAGCAGCGGCTTGGAGGAGTTGGCCTGGATGACCTTCTCCAGCAGCGGCAGCAGGTCGGCGATGGCACCGATCTTGCCCTGCGTGATCAGGATGTACGGGTCGTCGAGGACGGCCTCCATACGCTCCTGGTCGGTGACGAAGTAGGGCGACAGGTAGCCCTTGTCGAAGGCCATGCCCTCGGTGAAGTCGAGCTCCAGGCCGAAGGTGTTGGACTCCTCGACGGTGATGACACCGTCCTTGCCGACCTTGTCCATGGCCTCGGCGATGAGCTCGCCGACCTGCTGGTCCTGGGCGGACAGCGCGGCCACGGCGGCGATGTCGGACTTCTCGTCGATCGGGCGGGCCGACGCGAGCAGGTCCTCCGAGACCGCGGCGACGGCCGCGTCGATGCCCTTCTTCAGGGCGGCCGGAGAGGCACCGGCGGCGACGTTCTTCAGACCCTCGCGGACCAGGGCCTGGGCGAGCACCGTGGCGGTGGTGGTGCCGTCACCAGCGATGTCGTTGGTCTTGGTCGCCACCTCCTTCACCAGCTGCGCGCCGAGGTTCTCGTACGGGTCCTCGATCTCGACCTCGCGGGCGATCGTGACACCGTCGTTGGTGATGGTGGGGGCGCCGAACTTCTTGTCGATGACGACGTTGCGGCCGCGGGGGCCGATCGTCACCTTCACCGTGTCGGCCAGCTTGTTGACGCCGCGCTCGAGGGCGCGACGGGCGTCCTCGTCGAACTTCAGGATCTTCGCCATGGCAGCGGGAGCCCTCTCGGAAATCTGGATGACAACACTGCGCCCCGGGCGCCCGGCTTCTCAGCGATTGCGGGGGCCAGGGGCGCAGTTCGAGCAAATGTGCTTCGAGGTGGCTTACTTCTCGACGATCGCGAGGACGTCGCGAGCCGAGAGGACGAGGTACTCCTCGCCGTTGTACTTCACCTCGGTGCCGCCGTACTTGCTGTAGAGCACGACATCGCCGACCTTCACGTCGAGCTCGACGCGCTTGCCGTCCTCGATCCGGCCCGGGCCGATGGCCAGGACGACGCCCTCCTGGGGCTTCTCCTTGGCGGTGTCCGGAATGACCAGGCCCGAAGCCGTGGTCTGCTCGGCGTCGAGCGGCTGGACCACGATGCGGTCCTCGAGCGGCTTGATGGCAACCTTGGAGCTGGCGGTCGTCACGATCCGACCTCCCCCTTCGGAGATCTCACGGGGTTAACTGTCTGAGGTGGCGACCAGGTCGATCCGTCGTCGCGGGTGCCGGACCTGCCCGTCGCGTTGTTGGCACTCTCCAGGGGGGAGTGCCAGACCCGAGACTATGACCGCGATTAGCACTCGGTCAAGCGGAGTGCCAATCAGGTGCCCCGCGCGTCGGGGCGGGCGCGCTGTCCGTACCGGGGCTCAGCCACTCCCGGCGGCCTGGCCGGCGGCGGTCGGGGCGGAGGTGTCGCGGTGCGCTCCGGCGGCCGGTGACCCGGTGGCGTCCCAGTGGTCCTCCAGGGAGGCCACCGTCAGGCCGCGCCCGTCCAGCTGGGCCAGGAGCCGTTCCGTGCGCTCCCGGAGGGACGGGGCCGGCAGGCCGTCCGACGGGACGCGGATGATGTCGCCGGGGCGCGGCTCGCGCGGACCGCGCGCGTCGGCGAGGGTGCCGTCCGGCTGCACGGTGGCGCTCCACAGGACCACCGCGGCGATCCCGCAGTCGGCGGCGGCGCGCAGCGTCGTGGTGTCGTACGTGCCGTGGGGCGGGCGGAGGAAGCGGGCCCGGACGCCGAAGCGGGATCGGAGTTTGCGTTGCTGGCCGCAGATCTCGGCGCGCTGGCCGGCGTAGGGCAGGCCCCGCAGGGCGGGGTGCTCCATGGTGTGGTTCTGCAGGCCGGCGCCGACCGCCCGCAGCCGGGCGAAGTGGCCGTATCCGGGACCGGCCACGGTGTCGGTGAGGAACAGGGTGACCGGGAGGCGGCGTCGGCGGATCAGGTCGATGAGGCCCGGGTCCCGCCCCGCACCGTCGTCGTAGGTCAGGAAGACGACCTGCTCGCGCGTCGCGAGGCGGTCGATCACGGGCGGAAACCGGTCCCCCGCCGTGGCTTCCCGCCCCTCACCCGCCGACCGGCTCCCTCCGCTTCCGGCACCGGCCGCACCGGCCTCCGCGCCTCCTCCGGTCCCCGCTTCTGCGGCTCCTCCGGTCCCCGCCTCCGTGCCTCCCCCAGTCCTCCCCGCGTCCGCTGCCGTGCCGTCGCCCGGACCGGCTCCGGCACCGGGCTCCGCCCCGGGGCCGTCACCACCTCCGGCGCCTCCCTCGGCTCCGGGGCCGTCACGGCTGCCCTTTCCGGGCTGCGCGGCACCGTCGGCGGGCCGCGCGGCACCGTCGGCGTGCTGCGCGGGGGCGCCCGGCGGTCCGGCGGCGGGGGTGCCGCAGGCGGCGAGGGTGGTGAACAGGGCGGCGGCGCCGGCGGCCAGGAGGCGGAGCGTGGGCGCCGGGCCCCGCCTCACAGGTAGTCCTCCAGGCGCCCCACCGCGTAGCCCTCGGCCGTGACCTTGTCGAGGAAGCGGCGGATCATGTCGGGCATCGTGCCCTTCCAGTCGTCCTGCCCCCGGAAGTGGCTGAGGACGATGTCGCCGGGGCGGAGTCTGCGGTCCCACTCGCGGTAGTCCCACCGGTCGGCGAACACCTCCTCGTTCCACAGGGGAACGTGCGTGATGCCGCAGGACTTGGCGACGCGCAAGGTGTCCTTGTTGTAGTTGCCGAAGGGCGGGCGGAACAGGACGGGGCGTTCGCCGTACCGCTTCTCGATCACCCGTTGCATGCCGCAGATCTCGCGCTTCTGCTGCGCGTAGGAGAGCTTGGGCAGGTAGGGGTGGTGGAGGGTGTGATTGTGCAGGCCGACGCCCTGGTCCTGCATCTTCGCGAAGTAGGCGTAGTCGTCCTTGACGACGTAGTCGCTGAGGAAGGCGGTGTACGGGATCCGCAGTTCCTTCATCATCCGCAGGAACTCCGGGTCCTTCTCGGCACCGTCGTCGATGGTCAGGAAGACGACCTTCTGCCGGGTGGGGACCGTGGTGAAGACCGGGGGGAGGCCCAGGCGGCGGTGCCCGTCCACCTCGAAGCCCTTGCGGGTCGTGATCGTCGGTTTGCGCGCGGGGGGTGCCGGGGCGGTGAGGGGCACCCGTTTCAGGCCCCAGCTGCGGGCGGCGGCGGCCCGGGCCGCGTGGCGGGCGCGGAGCTTGTCGGCATAGGAGTCGAGGGCGCGGGCCGGGGGCGCGTTCAGGGGCTGCTGGCCGCCCGCCCCCTCCACCTCGGTGGCGGCACCCTGGCCGCATCCCGCGGCGAGGGCGGCGAGGGCGAGACCCGCGAGACCGATCCGCTTCCTGCCGGTGGCCCACCGCTTCCCGCCAACCGCCCCTCTTTTGTCATTTTGTCCTACTACTCGCATGGTGCCGGATCCTCGCAGCCCGTCCCACGGGACCCCGCCCGACACCGCGGCGGGACGCGCACGGTCCACCGACTGGCCCACAATGACCCGGTGAACGACCTCGCCCCGCTCCTCACCCCCGAAGGCCGCGCCCTCCTCGACGAGGTGCGCGCCACCTCCCCCGCGCAGGAACTCGCCGTGGCCACCCGGCTGCGCCGCACCCACCCGGCGGAACTGGTGTCGGCCGCACTCGCCCAGGCACGACTGCGGCAACGGGCGGTGGCGAAGTTCGGGGAGCGGGACGCCGCCCGGATGTTCTTCACGCCCCACGGCGTCGAGCAGTCGACCCGGGCGAGTGTGGCGGCGTACCGGGCGCGACGCTTCGTGGAACTGGGCGTGACCTCGGTGGCGGACCTGTGCTGCGGCATCGGCGGGGACGCGATCGCGCTGGCCCGCGCCGGGATCCGGGTCCTGGCGGTGGACCGGGACCCGTTCACGGCGGCGGTGGCACGGGCGAACGCCGAGGCCCTGGGGCTCGACGGCCTGATCGAGGTGCGGCAGGCCGACGTCGCCGAGGTCGCCACCGGGGACTACGACGCCGTCTTCGTCGACCCGGCCCGGCGGGGCGGACGGGGCCGCGTCTTCGACCCCGAGGCGTACTCGCCCCCGTTGTCCTGGGCCGTCGGGGCGGCCCGGGCGGCACGGCTCGCCGCCGCCCTCAAGGTCGCGCCGGGCATCCCGCACGAGGCCGTTCCCGAGGACTTCGCCGCCGAGTGGATCTCGGACGGCGGGGACGTGAAGGAGGCCGTGCTGTGGTGCGGCCCCGGGCAACAGGTGCCCCCGGGCCGGGTCCTGGCGACGCTGCTGCCCGGGCCGCGCACGCTCCTCTCCCGCGGCCTGCCCGACCCGGCGGTGCGCCCGCCCGGCCGGTACCTGTACGAGCCCGACGGCGCGGTCGTCCGGGCCCATCTGGTCGCCGAGGTCGCCCAGGAGCTCGACGGCGGACTCCTCGACCCGACCATCGCGTACGTCACCGCCGACACCCACCGCCCGACGCCGTACGCCACCGCCTACGAGATCACCGACCGCCTGCCGTTCAACGCCAAGAAGCTGAAGGCCCTCCTGCGGGAGCGCCGGGTCGGCACGCTCACCGTCAAGAAGCGCGGCTCGGCGGTGGAGCCGGAGGAGCTGCGCCGCAAGGTCCTGCCCAAGCCGCACGGCAGCGCCGCCGTCACGGTGTTCCTGACCCGCGTCGCGGGGGCCCCGACGATGCTGCTGGGCCACCCGGTGCGGTGACCGCCGGCGCGTCCCACCCCGCGGCACGCGCCCTCCCCGGGCGCCGGGACGGCCGCCGGGACCGCCGCCGGGCCGGTCCCTCGTCCTCGCCGTCCCGCGCCCACCCCGGGCACCGGAGCCTCCGAGCCGGGCCCGCTCCCTCCCCCGGGTGCCGAGACCGCCGCGGGGGGCGCCCCCACGCGCCCTCGCCGTCCCGAGCCCCCACCGTCCCACCCCCTCCCCCAGTGCCGGGACTGCCGCCGGGCCGGGCTATCCGCCCGTCTCCTCCGCCCGTCGGAGCAGCATCCGTCGTTCCCGTTCGTTGCGGGTGAGGGCGGCGGCCCGTGTGAACTCGGCGCGGGCCTCGCCGGTGCGGCCCAGGCGGGCCAGCAGGTCGCCCCGCACGCTCGGCAGCAGGTGGTAGTCCCGCAGCGCCGCCGCACCGGTCAGGGCGTCCACGAGGGGGAGCGCGGCGGCCGGGCCCTCGGCCATGGACACGGCGACCGCGCGGTTGAGTTCGACGACCGGCGACGGCGCCCGGGCGGCGAGCACCCCGTAGAGGGTGGCGATCCGGGCCCAGTCGGTGTCCTCGTAGCGGAGCGCGTGGGCGTGGCAGGCCGCGATGGCGGCCTGGAGGGCGTACGGGCCCGGGGCCCCGCCGGAGGCGGCCTCCGCGCGGCCGAGGGCGGTGACGCCCCGGGCGATGAGCAGACGGTTCCAGCGGGACCGGTTCTGGTCTTTGAGCAGCACCGGCTCGCCGTCCGGGCCGGTGCGGGCGGCGGCGCGGGCGGACTGGAACTCCAGCAGCGCGGTCAGCCCGTGCACCTCCGGTTCGTCCGGCATCAGCCCGGTCAGTACGCGGGCCAGCCGCAGGGCGTCCTCGCACAGGGCGGGGCGCAGCCAGTCGTCGCCGGCCGTGGCGGCGTACCCCTCGTTGAAGATCAGGTAGATGACGCCCAGGACCGAGCCGAGGCGGGCCTCACGGTCCGGGCCGCAGGGCACCTCGAAGGCGATGTTCCGGGTCGCGAGCGTGCGTTTCGCACGCACGACGCGCTGGGCGACCGTCGGCTCCGGCACCAGGAACGCCCGGGCGATCTCGGCCGTCGTCAGACCGCCGAGCAGGCGCAGGGTGAGGGCGGTCCGGGCCTCCGCGGAGAGCACGGGGTGGCAGGCGGTGAAGACCAGCCGGAGCAGGTCGTCGTCGATGGCGTCCGGGTCGGCGGGCTCCTCGGGCGCCACCGCGGCCGGGAGGTCCCGGCCGATCTCCGCCAGCTTGCGGGCGTACGTCTCACGGCGCCGGACCAGGTCGACCGCGCGGCGGCGGGCGGCGGTCGTCAGCCAGGCGCCGGGGTTGTCGGGCACGCCGTCGGACGGCCAGCGCTCCAGCGCGGCGACGAGGGCGTCCTGGGCGAGCTCCTCGGCGATGCCGACGTCCCGGACGATCCGGGCCGCCCCGGCGACCACCCGGGGGAACTCCATGCGGAAGACGGCGTCGACGGTCCGCGCGGTGTCGTCGGCCGGTGGGAGGCCCGGGCGCGGGGCGGTACCGGCGCGCGGCGCGGTCGCGGCGGACCCGGTGCTCTCCGCCCCCGTGGGCCCGTCGGTGCCGCCGGGCCCGGCGGCGTCCGGCTGTCCAGGGGAACGGGCACCGGCCGTCCCGCCGGCTCCGTTGCCGCTTCCGCCCTCACGGGGGTCTGGGGTGGCCTGCGGTGTCACAGCCCACCATCAGACACCGGTACGGCTGCCGGGCCAAACGGGCGGGCCGGCCGGGGCGGCCGGGGCGGCCGGCCGGTCCGGACGAGGCGGAGGAGCCGGGGCGGGCTGACGCCCGGCGGGACGGGCGGCCCTGCCGCGCGCCCCCCGCACCCGGCCGCCTCCGGCTCAGGCCTCGACGACCTCGCGCACCTCGCAGGTCACCGTCCAGTGCGGCTCGTGGACCTTCAGGAACCGCTTCGTCCACTCGATCGCCTCGGCCCTGTCCTTGGCCTGCAGCAGGGCGTACCCGCCGACGACCTCCTTGCTCTCGGTGAACGGCCCGTCGGTGACGGACAGTTCGCCGCCCTCGTAGTGCACCCTGGCGCCCTGGGCGGTCGGGGTCAGTCCGGCGGTGTCCAGGAGGACGCCCGCCTTGGTCATCTCCTCGATCAGCTCGCCCATGCGCTGCATCAGCTCCGGGCTGGGGCCCTCGGCGGGGGCGTTGTTCTCGTCGATCCGGACCATGGAGAGGTAACGCGGCATGGTGACTCCTCGTGTCGTGCGGACCGGGTCCTTCCCGGCCTCTCACCCCTGCGTCGAACGGACGACGCCGGAATCGACACGCCTCCCGGAAATTCTCCGGAGTTTTCTGCGCGACCGCCCACTCCCCACGGACATCAGGGATCCGCGCGCCCGGGACCGCCGACGTCCGGCATCCCGGACCCGCCCACCGCCTGCCCCCGCCACCCGCCGAACGCCGGATCCGGGCCGCGCAGCCGCGCAGCCGCGCAGCCGCGCCCGGCGCTAGCTCCCCGCCACGGTCGCCGGCGGTGCCGTGCTGCTGCGGACGACCAGGCTGGTGGCCAGTTCGACCCGGGTCGCGGGCGGTGCCTCGTCGGAGCGGCCGAGATCGAGCACCAGCCTCGCCGCCGCCTCCGCCATCTCGGTCAGCGGCTGCCGGACGGTCGTCAGCGGCGGTCCCACCCAGCGCGCGATCGGCAGGTCGTCGAACCCGACCACGCTCACGTCCTCCGGGATCCGCAGGCCCAGCTCGCGCGCGGCCTCGTACAGCCCGAGGGCCTGCAGGTCGTTGCCGGCGAAGACGGCGGTGGGCCGGTCGGGCCGGCGCAGCAGGGCGAGGCCCTGCCGGTAGCCGGCCTCGTGGTGGAAGTCGCCGGTCACGACCAGCCCCGGGTCCACCGGCAGTCCGGCGGTCTCCAGGGCGGCCCGGTAGCCGTCGATGCGTGCGCGGCTGCACATCATCCGGGAGGGCCCGCTGACGGCGCCGATCCGGGTGTGGCCGAGTTCGATGAGGTGGCGGGTGGCGGCGAGTCCGCCCTGCCAGTTGGTGGCGCCGATGGACGGCACGTCGGTGCCCGGGTCCCCGGCCGGGTCCATCACCACGAAGGGGATCGAACGGCTGGTCAGCAGCGCCTGCCCGGACGCGTCGAGGCCGGAGAGCACCAGGATCACGCCGTGCGGGCGGCGGGCGGCGACCTGGTCGGCCCAGGTGCGTCCCGGCGTGAGGCGGCCGGCGCTCTCGGACAGCACGACGCTCAGCCCGGTGCTCCTGGCGACGTTCTCCACGCCCCGGATGACCTCCATCGCCCAGGCGCTCTCCAGTTCGTGGAAGACCAGGTCGATCAGCGGCGAACGGGTGGCCTCGGCCCGTCGGCGCCGGTACCCGTGGGCGCGCAGCAGCTCCTCCACCCGGTTGCGGGTGCCGGGCGCGACGTCGGCGCGGCCGTTGAGCACCTTCGAAACAGTCGGTGCGGAGACACCCGCCTCACGGGCGATCTCGGCGAGGGTCGCGGACTGTGCGGTGCGCCGTCGCGGCCGGGCTTCGGCGGGCTGCGGGGAAGTCATGGCGGCGATCGTAACCCCGTGAGGCGCGCCGGCGTAGTGCTGGGGAAGACAGGAAAGTGCGACCGGTCCGCGACCCGGGCCCGGAACTTTCGTCACCGCCGACTAAACATTCGCGATGCCCGCTCACCGCTCACCAGTCACCGCTCACAGGAAGGACTCACCGGCGCATCGCCCGTCCTGCTCCGTCGTTGCGGACCGTCGCCTCTCCGGTCGGCCCACGCGTCCCCGGCGGCGGGCCGGCGGCGGGCCGGCGGTCACGCGCCGCCGACGGACTCGAACCGCCAGCGGTGCACCGGCCGGGCGGTCGTCCCCTCGTCCGGCTCGGGGAGCTCGGGGAGGTCGGCGTCGTACGGGGCGTCCCACCAGGTGATCACGAGGACCCGGTCCTGCGGCGCCCGGAGGACCTCGCGGCGGACGGGCGGCCCGGGGAGTTCCCGCAGCCGCTCCTCGGCCCACGCCAGCAGGTCGGGGCCCTTCCCGGGCAGTGCGCGGGCCTCCCACATCAGGGCGACCGTCATGAGTACAGGTTCTCCTTGGCGGTCTCGTGCACGTGATCGTGACTGTGACTGTGGGCGTGGCCGTGGCCGTGCGCGGGCCCGTCGGGCTGCCCGTCGGCCTCGACGTGCGCGCTGCCCGGCACGTGCGGTTCCGTCACCGGCAGGGACGAGTCGGCCGAGAGGTCCCAGTCGGAGGCGGGCCGGTTGCGGGCCACCATCTCCGCGCCCAGGGCGGCGACCATCGCGCCGTTGTCCGTGCACAGCTTGGGGCGGGGCACGCGCAGCCGGATGCCGGCCGCGTCACAGCGCTCCTGGGCCAGGGCCCGCAGACGCGAGTTGGCGGCGACTCCCCCGCCGATCATCAGGTGGTCGACGCCCTCGTCCTTGCACGCGCGCACGGCCTTGCGGGTCAGGACGTCCACGACCGCCTCCTGGAAGGAGGCCGACACGTCGCGCACCGGCACCTCCTCCCCCGCCGCCCGCTTGGCCTCGATCCAGCGGGCCACGGCCGTCTTCAGCCCGGAGAAGGAGAAGTCGTACGCCGGGTCGCGCGGGCCGGTCAGGCCGCGCGGGAACGCGATGGCGTGCGGGTCGCCCTCGCGGGCGTACCGGTCGATGACCGGACCGCCGGGGAAGCCGAGGTTCAGCACCCGGGCGACCTTGTCGAAGGCCTCGCCCGCCGCGTCGTCGATGGTCGCGCCGAGGGGGCGGACGTCGGAGGTGATGTCCGTGGACAGCAGGAGGGAGGAGTGCCCGCCAGACACCAGCAGCGCCATGGTCGGTTCCGGGAGCGAACCGTGCTCCAGCTGGTCGACGCAGATGTGGGAGGCGAGGTGGTTGACCCCGTACAGCGGCTTGCCGAGGGCGTAGGCGTACGCCTTGGCCGCCGTGACGCCGACCAGCAGCGCGCCGGCGAGGCCGGGGCCCGCGGTGACGGCGATGCCGTCCAGGTCGCGGGCGCTCACCCTGGCGTCCTTCAGCGCGCGCCGGATGGTGGGGACCATCGCCTCCAGGTGCGCGCGGGAGGCGACCTCCGGGACCACTCCGCCGAAGCGGGCGTGCTCGTCGACGCTGGACGCGACGGCGTCGGCCAGCAGGGTGGTCCCGCGCACGACACCGACACCGGTCTCGTCGCAGGAGGTCTCGATCCCCAGAACGAGGGGTTCGTCAGCCATGGTTCTCGGTTCCTTGTACGCCGTTCACGGATCGGTCCGGGGCGGTGGGCGGGGTGGAGGGGTCGGTCAGGCGCATCACCAGGGCGTCCACGTTCCCCGGCTGGTAGTAGCCGCGCCGGACCCCGATGGTCTCGAAGCCGAAGCGCTCGTAGAGCTTCTGGGCGCGGACGTTGTCGACGCGGCACTCCAGCAGCACCTCGCTGCACTCGAAGGCGGTCGCGGCCCGCAGCAGGTCGGTCAGCAGCCGCGAGCCGAGGCCGGTGCCCCAGTGGTCCCGGGTGACGGCGATGGTCTGGACATCGGCGCCGCCGCCCAGGGATCCGTCGTCCGGGGAGTCGCCCCCGGCGGACCCGCCGCCGGGGGCATCGCCCGCACGCCCACCGCCCGCGTCACCGTCCGGCGCACCGTCCTGGGCCGCGCCGGAGGCGGCGAGCCCGGCGTAGCCGACGATGCGGTCGCCCTCCTCGGCGACCACGTACCGCCGGGTCGCCCCGGGGCCGCGGGCGTGGGCGAGCTCGGACCAGAACATCCCGCGGGACCAGGCGTCCTCCGGGAACAGTTCGCGTTCCAGTTCCAGGACGGGCTCGATGTCCCACCACCGCATCTCACGCAACACGACTGTCTCGGCTCCCGTCACTTCGGGGTGACCACCTTGTAGTTCTTGGGGACCTGGGCGTCGGGGCGGCGCAGGTACAGCGGCCGGGGCGCGGGGAGGTCCGCACCGGCCGCGAGTCTCTCGGCGGCCAGCCGGGCCAGCGCGGCGGCGGACACGTGCTCGGGTTCGTGGGCGTGCGGGAAGGTCTCCGGGTAGAGCAGCGCGCCCGCACCGACCGCCGGCAGGCCCCTGACCTGCTCGGCGATGGCGGCGGGCCGGTCCACGGCCGGGTCGGTGACCCGGGTGCGCGGGTCCGCGTACCGCGCCCAGTAGACCTCCTTGCGGCGGGCGTCGGTCGCCACCACGAAGGGGCCGTCCACCGCGGCGGCGTGGGCCAGACCGTCCAGCGTGCACACGCCGTGCACGGGGACCCCGAGGGCGAGTCCGAAGGTGTCGGCCGTCATCAGGCCGACGCGCAGTCCCGTGTACGGGCCGGGGCCGATGCCGACGACGATGCCGGTGACCGCGTCCAGCCGCCGGCCGGCTTCGGCGAGGACCCGGTCGATCGCCGGGAGCAGCAGCTCCCCGTGGCGGCGGGCGTCCACCTGGCTGAGGGAGGCGATGACGTCGTCGCCGTCGTGCAGCGCGACGGTGACGGCGGGGGTGGCGGTATCCAGAGCGAGCAAGAGCACGCAAACAGCGTACGGCGCTCGCGGCGGCGCCACGGCCGCACGGGGCGAACGGTCACGGACTGCTACCGTCGGTGCCGCGTACGCACACAACGGGCAGACCGGGACAGAGGTGACCACGGTGGCAGGCAGCAGTTCGGCGATCGTCGCAGGACTCACCGCGGCGGCCCTCGCGGCGGTCGGCTACCTCGGCTACCAGGCGTCGGCGAACGTCCCCGCCGACCTGCGCCGGGCGGCCTCCTCCGGCGCCGCCCCGGCGGCGGCCTCCGAGGCACCCGGGACCAAGCGGGGGCCGAACGCCCTGCCCGCCGGATCCGGACGGGGCGTCCGGGTGGTGTACTCGCTCGGCAGCGACCGGGTGTGGCTCGTCGCGGACGGCGGAAAGGTCGAGCGCACCTTCACGGTCAGCCCCAGCACGGTGGACCCGGCGCCCGGCACCTACCGGGTCACCTCCCGCTCCAAGCGGATCACCGGTTCGGACGGCATTCCGGTCGAGCACGTCGTCCGGTTCACGAGCGTCGAGGGCACGGTGATCGGCTTCAGCGCGGCGGTGGACGGTTCGACGCCCGCGCTCGACCCCGGCGTACGGACCGGGGGCATCCGCGAGAAGCGGGCGGACGGCGCGGCGATGTGGTCGTTCGCGACGATCGGGCGCGAGGTCGTCGTCGTTCCCTGACGCCGTGTCTGACGCCGCGCCTGACGACGCCGCGCCCGACGACGCCGCCACCGGCCGACCCGCGCCGGGTGACCACGCCCCCCAGGGACGGAGCCACCCTCCGCCGACACGACGCCTCGACTCCTCGACTCCTCGACTCGTCGCCGACGTCGGCCGCCGACGGGTGGGGGCGCTGCGGTCCGCCTGTCGCGTCGACGGGGCGGGGTCGTGGTGGACCGTTGTTACGCGGCCTCGCGGCGATGCTCCTCGGGCCCGTACGCACGCGGTTCCGGGGGCGGGGGCGGGGTGGAGACCGCGGTGGCGGCGGCACAGGACGCCAGTAGCTCACGCATGGACACCGTGGGCGACGACGACGGCGACATCGGCCGCGCCGGGGACGAACGGGCACTCTCGGTGGCCGCCATGGACGCCTCCTGCGAGTCGGGGGCGGACGTGGTTAGGCAAACCTAACTACGCTCTGGGTACCATGTGAACACGCCGATGACGCGGAACGCAACATCTTCCCGACGCCCTGTCGGAAACCACCGCGACGCCGCCCCCTGATCCACCACCGGCCGGTGTTCCGGCGATACGCCCGCGATGACGGCGGCGCGGAGCATCCGGTACCCGGACGGCAGCGCACGAACGGCGGAGCCCTCAAGCCCTCCTGCGCGCACCGGTGCCCGGAGTCCAGTGCATGGAGTCCTGTACCCGAGGTCCTGTGCCCGAGGTCCTGTGCCCGGGCCGGACCGAAACGACCCGGCCCCGCCCGCGAACGCCCCTGCCGCGCTCCCCCCGCTTGTCTCCGCGTCCCCGCGCCCCCGCTGCGGCCCTCACGCCCCCACCCTCCGCGCCCGCATCCGGGCGCCCACGCCCGGGCGCCGGCAGTCGGCGTCTGCGGTCGGGCGTCGGCAGTCGGGGGACGGCGGTCGGGGGACGGCGGTCGGGGGGCGGCGGTCCGCGTCCGCGGGTCAGGCCGACAGCACGCTCGGGTCGGTACCGGCCCAGCGGTCGCCCACGCCCGTGAGCGTCACGTGCCGGACCTCGTCGGTGGTGTCCCCGACGGCCCGGTGGACGACGACCTGGAGCCGGTCGTCGGTCAGTTCCTCGACCTTGCCCTCGCCCCACTCGACCACGACCACCGACTCGGGCAGCGAGACGTCGAGATCGAGGTCCTCCATCTCGTCCAGGCCGCCGGACAGCCGGTAGGCGTCCACGTGGACCAGTGGCGGCCCGTCGCCGAGGGACGAGTGCACGCGCGCGATCACGAAGGTCGGGGAGGTGACGGCGCCGCGCACCCCCAGCCCCTCCCCGAGCCCGCGGGTCAGCGTGGTCTTCCCGGCACCGAGTTCGCCGCTCAGCATCACGAGGTCACCGGCGCGCAGCAGCTTCGCGAGGCGGCGGCCGAGGTCCCGCATCTGCTCGGGTGAGGTAACGGTCAGCTCTACGGGAGGCGCGGACGGCGGCTCAGCCGGGCCGTGCGGTGCTGCTGGTGCTTCCATAGCCCTTCACGGTAGCCGCTGCCGGCAGCGCTCCCGCACGGGCGAGGAGGTCGGCGAGCCGGTCGGTCACCACCTCCGGGTGCTCCAGGATCACCAGGTGCCCGGCGTCGGGGACGAGGACCAGCTCCGCGTCCGGGAGCAGGCCCGCGATCTCCTCGCTGTGCTCGCTGGGCGTGACCAGGTCGTCCACCCCGGCCAGCACTAGCACCGGCAGGTCCGCGAAGTGGGCGAGGGCCTCGGTCTTGTCGTGGTCGTTGAACGCCGGGTAGTACTCGGCGACGACGTCGATGGGCGTGCCCTCGATCATCCGCTCGGCGAACCGGGCGACGGCCGGATCGACGTCCCGGGAGGCGAACGAGTAGCGCTTGATGATCCCCGCGAACAGGTCGGCGGTGGCCCGGCGGCCCTTCTCCACGAGCTCGGCGCGCTGCCCCAGGGCCTTGAGCACGCCCGGCAGCACCCGCCGCACCACGTTGACCCCGGCCACGGGCAGCCCGAAGTTGACCTCGCCGAGCCGTCCGGAGGACGTGCCGACCAGGGCCACGCCGACGACCCGTTCGCGGACCACCTCGGGGTGGAGGTCGGCGAAGGCCATCACCGTCATCCCGCCCATGGAGTGCCCGACCAGCACGATCGGCCCCTCCGGCGCCGCCGCGTCGACGACGGCCTTCAGGTCGCGGCCGAGCTGTTCGATGGTGACGGGCTCGCCCCGCTCCGTCTGGGCCGCGCCCCGGCCGCTGCGGCCGTGGCTGCGCTGGTCCCAGTGGACGGTGCGCACGACGCCCCGCAGGGCCGCCCGCTGGAAGTGCCAGGAGTCCTGGTTGAGGCAGTAGCCGTGGCAGAAGACCACGGTGACCGGGGCCGGTGACCTGCGTCCGAACAGCCGCCGCCGGCGGGCGGGGGCGGGCTCCGGATCCACGTCGTCGACCTCGTAGTACAGCTCGGTGCCGTCGTCGGCGTACGCCTTGCCGGGGGTGCCGCGCAGCGCACCGTAGGGCCCGGCGGAGTCGAGGGCGAGCCGCGCCTTGCGCCGTATGCCCCGGCCGACCGTCATCCGTTCCAGGGCGACCCCGGCCGCGGCGCCGGTCGCGATCACGCCTATCGCGACGCCGGCGACACCGGTCGCCCGGCGCCAGCCGGCGGGCACCCCGGCGGCAGCGGAAGCGGCGGCCACCGTGGCGGCGGACGCGACGGTCTCCGCACTCGTCTCGCTCACGTACCGCTCCTCTTCACGGGGTGCACGGGGTGCACGGGGTCCACCAGGCTCACCGGGTCCACCGGACTCACCGGATGCGTCGGGTCCGCCGGGCCGGCCGGGGCCGGCGGGCCGCCGGTCGCAGGGGCTGTGGGTCTCACGGGCGGGCTCCCGGGGCCGGTCCGGCGGGAACGGTCCCCCCGGACGCTGTCTCTCGTCGTGTGACGCCCCCGCGCCGGGCGTGGTTCACCCGGCCGCCGGGGCCTCGTTCCTCGGATGCCCGCTCAGGGCGTGCCGGATGCGCCGAAGTCCTCCGGCCGGGCGGGCGCGTCGCTCCCGTCCCGCGGGCCGCCGCGCTCCCGGCCTGCGGCCGGGGACGGGGCACCGGCGCCATCCGGGGACTCGTTCAGGTGGACGCGGGGAACCCGGCCGCCGATCCGGGTGACGATGTCGTACGCGATCGTACCGGCGGCCTGGGCCCAGTCCTGGGCGGTGGGCTCGCCCCGGTCGCCGGGGCCGAAGAGCACCACCTCGGCGCCGGCCGGGGGCTCGTCCCCGCCCAGGTCGACCACGAACTGGTCCATCGCGATCCCGCCGGCCACCGTGCGCAGCTTGCCGTCGACGAGCACCGGGCCCGCGCCGGAGGCCTGCCGCGGCACCCCGTCCGCGTAGCCGACCGGGACCAGGCCGAGGGTGGTCGGGCCCGGGGTGACGTACCGGTGGCCGTAGCCGACGCCGTGGCCGCCGGGGGTGCGCTTCACCAGGGCGAGGGAGGCGGACAGCGTCATCGCCGGACGCAGTCCGAAGTCGGCCGGGGTGCCGAGGGCGGGGCTCGGGGCGATGCCGTAGACCGAGACACCGGACCGTACGAGGTCGAAGTGGCTGTCGGGGCGGGTGAGGACGGCCGGCGAGTTGGCGATGTGCCGGACCTCGGGCCGGACACCCCGGGCCTCGGCGGCCGTGATCATCTCCCGGAAGCGGGTGAGCTGGTCGGTGGTGGCCGGGTGGCCCGGCTCGTCGGCGCACGCCAGGTGGGACCAGATGCCGACGAGCCGCACCAGCCCGTCGGCCTCGGCGCGCAGCGCGGCGGCGACCAGGTCCGTCCAGTCTGTGGGCTGGCAGCCGCCGCGGCCGAGGCCGGTGTCGGCCTTGAGGTGCACCCTGGCCGGACGCCCGGCGAGACGCGCGGCGGCCGTGACCTCCTCCAGGGCCCACAGGCCGCTGACCGAGACGTCGATGTCGGCCTCGACGGCCTCCCGCCACGGCCCGCCCGGCGTCCACAGCCAGCACATCACCCGCACGTCGGCCGGCACGCCCGACCCGGGGGCGCGCAGCGCGAGCGCCTCGTGCGGGGTGGCCGCGCCCAGCCAGGTCGCCCCGGCCTCGACGGCCGCCCGAGCGCAGGGGAGCGCGCCGTGCCCGTACCCGTCGGCCTTGACGACGGCCATGAAGGCGGCGCCCGACGCGTGGGACCGCAGGCTCCGCACGTTGGCGCGCACCGCGGCGAGGTCGATCTCCGCACGGGCCCGCAGGTGCGCGGTCCCCGGCGAGGCAGGTGTCTCGTTCATCGCGCTCAGTCTCTCAGAGGGGGTGGACGGCCCCGGGGCACCGGCGTCCGCCCCTTCGGACACCGCCCCGGCACCGGAGCTCATCAACGACGTCTGCACCCAAGCATCCCGGTGCGCGCCCCTGCGCACCGGGGTCCGGGTCGGGGGTACGGGGAGGCGGGTCCGGGGCGCGGGGGTCGAGGTCCGGGGAAGCAACCGGTCCATAAGGCCGGACGTCACCGGACGGGACCCGTACGGGCGGGAGCGGGACCGGCCGCCCCCATCAGGCCCCGGCACCCGGCCACCCGCCCCGGCCGCACCGCCCAGTGCGGGCCCACCGCACACCGCACACCGCGCAGCGCCCGGCCGTGAGGACAACCCGCGCGCGGCCGGTGGTGCGTCGGCACGCCCCGCGCACCACCGGCCATGACGAGCAACCGCGCACCACCGGCCGCGGCGACCAACCGCGCACCATCGGCCGCGGCGATCAGCCGCGCGCCACGTCCCGCCACGCCCGGGTGATCTGTCCGGCGACGTCCTGCGCCCCCGTCGGTGCCCCGTCCGCCGCGAAGCGGCCGGCCAGGCCGTGGAGGTAGGCCGCGACGCTGCCGGCGTCCCGTGTCGACAGCCCCGCCGCCAGCAGCGAACCGGCGAGTCCCGACAGCACGTCCCCGCTGCCCGCCGTCGCCAGCCAGGAGGTCCCGGTCGGGTTCACCCGTACGGGACCTCCGTCGGGGTCGGCGACCAGCGTGGTGGAGCCCTTGAGGAGCACGGTCGCCCCGTACCGCCCGGCCAGCTCGCGCGCGGACCGCAGCCGTGCCCCCTCGACCTCCCGCCGGTCGACGCCGAGCAGGGCGGCGGCCTCCCCGGCGTGCGGGGTCATCAGGGTCGGCGCCCGCCGGGCCCGTACGGCGTCGGGGTCGGCCAGCCGCAGCCCGTCGGCGTCGATCAGCACCGGTACGTCGGCGGCCAGTACCTCCGCCACGGTCGCCGCGTCCTCCCCGGCCCCCGGCCCGGTCACCCACGCCTGCACCCGGCCCGCGTGTGCGGGGCCCCGGTCCGACACGAGCGTCTCGGGGAAGCGGGCGATCACCGCGTCGCCGGCGGGACCGACGTACCGCACGGCGCCCGCGCCGCCCCGCAGCGCCCCGGCGACGGCGAGCACGGCGGCGCCCGGGTAGCGGGCGGAACCGGCGGCAACGCCGACGACGCCCCGCCGGTACTTGTCGCTCTCGGCCCCGGGCTCGGGCAGCAGCCGGGCCACGTCGGCGTGCTGGAGGGCCTGGAGTTCCGGTTCGGCCGGCAGGGTCAGCCCGATGTCGACCAGCCGGACCGACCCGGCGTACTCCCGCGCTGGATCGATCAGCAGGCCCGGCTTGTGCGTCCCGAACGTCACCGTCAGGTCGGCGCGGACGACCGCCCCGTGCACCTCCCCGGTGTCGGCATCGACCCCGCTCGGCAGGTCCACGGCGACCACCGCGCCGCGCGACCGCCGGGCGGCCTCGGCGAGCGGCACCGCCTCCGATCGGAGTCCCCCCTTGCCGCCGATCCCGACGATGCCGTCCACGACGAGGTCGGCCCCCTCGACCAGGCCGACGGCGCCGTCCACGCCCACGGTCCGGCCGCCCGCCCGGCGCAGTGCCGCGAGCCCGCCGGGATGGGCCCGGTCCGGCGCGAGCAGCACCGCCGTGACGCCGGCACCGCGCCGGGCGAGCCGGGCACCGGCGTACAGGGCGTCGCCGCCGTTGTCGCCACTGCCGACCAGCAGCACCACCCGGCTGCCGTAGACCCGCCCGAGCAACTCCGCGCAGGCCACGGCGAGTCCGGCGGCGGCACGCTGCATCAGCGCCCCCTCCGGCAGCCGCGCCATCAGGTCCCGTTCCGCCGCTCTGACCGTCTGAACGCTGTACGCAGTCCGCATGCGTCCGAGTGTCCCGCACGTGCCGCCCCGACTCCCGGACCGGCACCACGGAGCGGGGGCGGAGATGGAGGCGGAGGGAGCGGAGGCGGCGGAGGCGGCAGGCATGAGCGGGGTGGGGTGAGCCGGTGGGTGCGGCGCGCGTGGGCACGGAGCGGAGCCGGGCGCGGCAGAGCCACGGCACCGAAGGGACACAGGCACGGCCCCCTGAACGGGACGGCAGGACTCAGGCACGGAGCCGTCCCACCCGGCCCCCCGGAAGCCCGGACACCCGGCCCCCGCACTCCCGGACCCTCGGAGACCCGGACACGCGCACTCCCGGACCTCCGGACACCCGCACTCCCCGCCCCCCGGAAGCCCGGACCCCCGCACGCCCGGCCGCGCGGCTCCCCGCTACCGCCGCCGGTTGCGCCGTAGCCGGATCAGGGCGAAGAGAATGCTCAGCGAGGCGGCGACGGCGAGCATCGCCTCGCCCCAGACCGGCAGGTCGACCGCCACACCGGGGAAGGCGAGCGGGGCCGTGCCGCCCGTTCCGGGGGTCGGGCTCGGGCCCGCCATCGTCATCCCTCCGCCACCACGACCGCGGAGGCCACGCCCGCGTCGTGGCTCAGCGACACGTGCCAGGAGCGGACGCCCAGTTCGGCGGCCCGGGCGGCCACGGTGCCCCGGACCCGGATCCGGGGCCGGCCGCTGTCCTCGCAGTACACCTCGGCGTCGGTCCAGTGCATGCCGGCGGGCGCCCCCAGTGCCTTGGCCAGGGCCTCCTTGGCGGCGAACCGGGCGGCCAGCGAGGCGATGCCCCGCCGTTCCCCGCCGGGCAACAGCAACTCACTCTCGACGAAGAGGCGTTGAGCCAGCGCCGGCGTGCGTTCCAGGGACGCCGCGAACCGTTCGATCTCGGCGACGTCGATCCCGACCCCGATGATGCTCATGCGGTCACCCTACGGCCGCGGGCGACGGCGCGCCGCAGCGGACGAGGAGGCCCCGGCCGCCGGACGCGCCGTCCCGCCCGGTCAGTCCAGCTTGGCCAGCTGGGCGTCCGCGATCTCGGCCGGGAAGTCGAAGTCCTCCCCCTTGGCGAGCGCGGCGAAGTCGACGGCGGCGAAGGAGACGACCGTGGAACCCTTGCGGGCGACGACCACCTTCATGGGCGCCGAGAGGCCCTCCTCGAGCTCCATGTCGACCGTCACGGAACGGCCCTCGTCGGCTCCCTCGGGCCGGTCGGCCGCGGTGACCTTGACCGCCTTGGTCTTCTCGCCGACCGCGGTGTACGCGTAGCCGCCGGCGCACTTCTCGGTGGCGGCGTCGACGTCCTTGATGGCCTGCTCGGCGCCGCCGTCCTCGTAGGAGGCCAGGGTGATGATCATCTTGCCGCCGCCGAGGCCGGCGAGCAGCGCCTCCTCGGGGTCGGCGTCGGCGGCGGGCTTCTCGGCCTCGCCGGTCCACGACCGCTTCACCGTCGCGGCCGGCGAACCGACCGGCACACCGCCCTGGAGGAGGGCGAGCGGCTGGCACGCCTTGTCCGCGGCGGTGACCTGGTCGGCGGAGGCGTCGTCGGACGCGGGCAGCTTGGTGACCACCTTGCCGTCCTTGACGTCGGCCTGGGCCAGCGCCACCTTCTCCAGTTCGGCGGCGGTCAGCGCCTTGCCCGAGGACGCGGGCGCGGACGAGGCGGGGGCCGACGCGTCGCCCTTCTTGTCCTCGGCGGCCTTGTCGTCACCGGAGCCGCCACAGGCAGTGACGAGCAGGGCGAGGGCGGCGGCGGAGGCGGCGAGCGCGGTACGGCGGACGGCGGTGGACTTCACTGTGGTCTCTCTTCAGGAAAGTGCGGACAATTCCGCACGCGTGTTCGCACTTTATGCACAGGGACTACACAGATGATCAATCGTTGGATCATCCGGTACATGACCGTGACACCGACGTGATCTTGACGGCCGCACCCCCTGCGACCTGGGCCGACAGCCGTCGCTCCGCACACCTCCACGGCCCGCCCGCCCCCTCGCGGCTCCCGCGCACCGCGCCGGGGCCGGGCGCGTGACGCACCCCACCCGCCGACCGGTTCGTCCTCCGTTAACAATGGACTGTGATCTCACCGGTCTCCTCGATGTCTCGCAACGCCCACCGGCAGCGGCCGGAGGCGTCCCCGTACGTGGACCTCACCCGTGCCGAGTGGAGCGCCCTGCGCGAGAAGACGCCGCTGCCGCTGACCGCCGAGGAGGTGGAGCGGCTGCGCGGACTCGGTGACGTCATCGACCTCGACGAGGTGCGGGACATCTACCTCCCGCTGTCCCGGCTGCTCAATCTGTACGTGGGGGCCACGGACAAGCTGCGGGGCGCGCTGAACACCTTCCTCGGCGAACAGGGGTCCCAGGCCGGTACGCCCTTCGTCATCGGGGTCGCCGGATCGGTGGCCGTGGGCAAGTCCACCGTCGCCCGGCTGCTGCGGGCCCTGCTGTCGCGCTGGCCCGAGCACCCCCGCGTCGAACTGGTGACGACCGACGGCTTCCTGCTGCCGACCCAGGAGCTCCAGGCCCGCGGGCTGATGTCCCGCAAGGGCTTCCCCGAGTCCTACGACCGGCGCGCGCTCACCCGGTTCGTCGCGGACATCAAGGCCGGCAAGGACGAGGTGACGGCGCCGGTCTACTCCCACCTGATCTACGACATCGTCCCCGGCGAGGTGCTCACGGTGCGCCGCCCGGACATCCTGATCGTCGAAGGGCTCAACGTCCTGCAGCCGGCGCTGCCCGGCAAGGACGGCCGGACCCGCGTCGGACTCGCCGACTACTTCGACTTCAGCGTGTACGTGGACGCCCGGACCGAGGACATCGAGCGCTGGTACCTGAACCGCTTCAAGCGGCTGCGCGAGACCGCCTTCCAGGACCCGTCGTCCTACTTCCGCCGCTACACACAGGTCGCGGAGGAGGAGGCGCTGGACTACGCCCGCACCATGTGGCGCACCATCAACCGGCCCAACCTGGTGGAGAACATCGCGCCCACCCGCGGCCGGGCCACCCTCATAGTCCGCAAGGGCCCGGACCACAAGGTGCAGCGCCTGCGCCTGCGCAAACTCTGACGGAGGCCCGGAGGCCCTGGGGCCCGGCGACCCGGCGGCCCTGGGGCCCTGGGGCCCTGGGGCCCTGGGGCCCTGGGGCCCTGGGGCCCTGGGGCCCTGGGGCCCTGGGGCCCTGGGGCCCTGGGGCCCGGCGGACGCTCCACGACGGTACGAAGCCCCCGGGCCTGCCGGCTCACGGCCGCCTCCGGCCCGGCGGACCTACGCCGGCCGAGCCCTCCGAGCCATCCGTGCCCGGGCCGACCCCCGCCGAGCGGTGGCGGAGGTCGCCGGGCAGCCCGCGCCCTCACGAGCACCGGGCCGCCCCTGCCGACGGGCCGCCCCCGCCCCGGGGCCGCCCCGCCCAAGTCAGCCCAGGGCCGGTCAGCCCAGTGCCGACTTCACGGTGTCCGCGAGACGGCCGGCCACGGAGCGGGCCTGGTCGATGTCGGCGGCCTCCACCATGACGCGGACCAGCGGTTCCGTGCCGGAGGAGCGCAGCAGCACGCGGCCGGTGGCGCCCAGCTCCCGCTCGGCGTCCGACACGGCGGCGGCGAGTTCCGGGGACGTCGTCACCCGGGACTTGTCCACGTCCGGCACGTTGATGAGGACCTGCGGCAGCCGCTCCATGACCGACGCCAGCTCCCGCAGCGGGCGCCCGGTCTCGGCGACCCGGGCCGCCAGCATCAGGCCGGTGAGCGTGCCGTCGCCGGTGGTGGCGTGGTCGAGGATGATCACGTGGCCGGACTGCTCGCCGCCGAGGGCGTAGCCGTTGCGCTTCATCTCCTCCAGCACGTACCGGTCGCCGACCGCGGTCTGCACGAGGCGGATGCCCTCGCGCTCCATGGCCAGCTTGAAGCCGAGGTTGGACATCACGGTGGCGACGACGGTGTCGGAGCGCAGCGCGGACCGCTCGCGCATCGCCAGGGCGAGCACGGCGAGGATCTGGTCGCCGTCGACCTCCTCACCGGTGTGGTCCACGGCCAGGCAGCGGTCGGCGTCGCCGTCGTGGGCGATGCCGAAGTCGGCGCCGTGCTCCACGACGGCGGCCTGCAGCCGTTCGAGGTGGGTGGAGCCGCAGCCGTCGTTGATGTTGAGCCCGTCCGGCTCGGCACCGATGGTGACGACCTCGGCACCGGCCCGCGCGAACGCCTCCGGCGAGACCCGGGCGGCGGCGCCGTGCGCCTCGTCGAGGACGATCCGCAAGCCGTCCAACCGGTTCGGCAGGACGCCGACGAGGTGGGAGACGTAGGTGTCGAGTCCCTCCGCGTAGTCCCGCACCCGGCCCACGCCGGCGCCGGTCGGGCGGTCCCAGGGGGCACCGGTGCGGTGCTCGTCGTACAGGGCCTCGATGCGGTCCTCCAGCTCGTCGGCGAGCTTGTGGCCGCCGCGCGCGAAGAACTTGATGCCGTTGTCGGGCATGGCGTTGTGGCTGGCGGACAGCATCACCCCCAGGTCGGCGCGGAGCGCGCCGGTGAGGTGGGCGACGGCGGGCGTGGGCAGCACACCGACCCGCAGCACGTCCACGCCGGCGCTGGCCAGCCCGGCGACCACGGCGGCCTCCAGGAACTCCCCGGAGGCACGGGGGTCACGTCCCACCACGGCGGTCGGGCGGTGCCCCGCGAAGGTGCCCGCCTCGGCCAGTACGTGCGCGGCGGCCACGGAGAGGCCCATCGCCATCTCCGCCGTCAGGCCCGCGTTGGCGACGCCACGCACGCCGTCCGTGCCGAAGAGTCGTCCCACTTGTCCTCCTGAGGAAGCGTCAGTGTCGAATGACCGTGCCGTGGTGACGTCCCCGGCCGTGCCGGGGCGTTGGACCTGCCCGCGCGTTCGACGGTTGTGCCGCTGACGAAAGATGTGATGTGTTCGGCGGTCGTGATGCGTGTGCGGCTCGCGCATCCTGGCCACACCGGGCCCGACCATCCGATCACATTAGCCTTTGAGTGCCTTGTGTCGTTATACGCCCACGGCGGTGAAGAAACGAACGCCCCGGCGGCACGGGGCGTGCCGCCGGGGCGTTCGGATGACCTGCTTCGGCCAGCTGCGACTAGCGCTTGCTGTACTGCGGGGCCTTGCGGGCCTTCTTCAGACCGGCCTTCTTCCGCTCGACCGCGCGGTCGTCGCGGCGCAGGAAGCCGGCCTTCTTGAGCGGGCCGCGGTTGTTGTCGACGTCGGCCTCGTTCAGCGCACGGGCGACACCGAGACGGAGCGCACCGGCCTGACCGGAGACGCCGCCGCCCGCGATGCGGGCGATCACGTCGTAGCGGCCCTCGAGCTCGAGCACCTTGAAGGGCTCGTTGACTTCCTGCTGGTGCACCTTGTTCGGGAAGTAGTCCTCGAGGGTGCGACCGTTGATCTTCCACTTGCCGGAGCCCGGGACGATCCGGACGCGGGCGATGGCGTTCTTGCGACGGCCCAGGCCGGCGGCCGGCTGGGGCTCGCCGAAGCGGGACGCCATGGACTCCGAGGTGTACTCGCCCTCGACGGGGGCCTCGGACTCGGTGGTGTAGCTGTCGATGTCAAGCTCTTCGAGCGGCTGCTCGGCAGTGGTCTCGGCCACGATTCTCCTCAGATTCTGTTCAGTCTTAGGGGGTGGCCGGACTTACTGCGCGACCTGGGTGATCTCGAACGGCACCGGCTGCTGGGCAGCGTGCGGGTGCTGGTCGCCCGAGTAGACCTTCAGCTTCGAGAGCATCTGACGGCCCAGGGTGTTCTTGGGGAGCATGCCCTTGACGGCCTTCTCGATGGCCTTCTCGGGGTTCTTCGCCAGCAGCTCGTCGTAGCGGACCGAGCGCAGACCGCCCGGGTAGCCCGAGTGGCGGTACGCCATCTTCTGGGTCCGCTTGTTGCCGGAGAGGTGCACCTTGTCGGCGTTGATGATGATGACGAAGTCACCGGTGTCGACGTGAGGGGCGTAGATCGGCTTGTGCTTGCCGCGCAGGATGGAGGCCGCAGTGGAGGCCAGACGACCCAGGACGACGTCCTGAGCATCGATGACGTGCCACTGGCGCGTCACATCGCCGGGCTTGGGGCTGTACGTACGCACGGTTCGTAGCCTTCGCTTCTTCAGTGAATGGTCCTGACAAGGTCACCGAAGACGATCACGACAGCCCTGACCGCACAGCGGTGACGCAAACCGCGTGCTGGTCGCTGGTCATCGGCCCGGTGGACCGGTGTAAGGGCCCCTCACGTGAGAATGAGCAAGCCAATACACATAACGAACCTGCAGACTACCCGCCCGCGGCCGGACGGGTCAAAACGGGGCCCGTGCCGTCGGCCGCCCGGCCCGGCACCGGCGCCCCGCACCGATACGGCCACCGTACGCCGCCCCCGCCGGGGCCGCAGCACCCCGCCGCCCGGCCCGGCGGCCCGGCCGCACCGAGCACCGCACCCGCCGCCACCCGGCCGCCCCGGCCCGCGAGCAGCGGGCACAGGGGCGACGCCGGTGCGGTGACCGCTCCGCTCGTCCCGCCCGCCGGGGGCGCCAGGTATCCGCGGGGGCGGGAACGACTGCGGGGACCGCCGCCACCGAGGCTCCGGGCGTGCGCGGCGGCAGCACCGTGACGGACACCGCCGGGACGCCCCCGCGCGAGCCGCCCGGCGGAAGCCGTTCCGCCCCCACGGACGTGCGCCTCGTCATACGGCGCGCACCCTCATACGGCGCGCACCCACCGCATACAGCGCACCCCCGCCCGCCGCGCCCCGGCCGGCCACCCCGCACGGGCGCCCGGCCCGCCTCCGTCCGAGGTCACACGTGCCGCGCACCCCGCGGGTGCCGCCACGAGCGTCCCGCACACCGCCCGCCGGACCTCGTGGACGGGTCGCACCAACCACCCGCAGTTGTCGCTTTTGCTCCTCGGCATGCGGGCAACGCCAAGGGCCGCGCGGCCCGTTGAGGCGGACCAGTACACCCCGTGCCCCGTCTAAGATGCGCCCCATGAGTTATGGGCAGGGGGGACCTCAGCAGCAGTGGGATCCCTGGAAACCGCAGTCTCAGCAGCCCTGGAACAGCGGCGGCTCCAGCCAGTCGCCCGACTGGGCCGCGCTGGCCGACGCCTCCGAGGCCCGTCACAAACGCCGCCGTCTGTTCTTCATCGGCGGCGGCGCGCTGGCCGCCGTCGCGATAGGCACGGCCGTTGCGGTGGCCGTCGTCTCCGCGGGCGGTGACAACCGGACCGCCGGCGGCCCGTCGTCCCAGGTGCCCGGGGCCACCACGATCCCGAGCGCCGAGGCCACGGTGCCGTCGTTCGCCCCGACCAGCGCCCCGCCCCCGCTGGACCCCGCTGACTTCATCGCCAGCGCGAAGAAGGACCGGGCTCCGCTGGCCCCGGACGTCCTCTTCCCCGGCACGCAGCTCACCATGGGCGAGACGGTCTACAAGAAGGGCCCGACGGCCGACACCCGCAACTGCGGGTCCGCCGCCAAGGCCACCCTCCCCAAGGTGCTCGCGGACAACGACTGCACCCGCCTGATGCGCGTCACGTACACCAAGGACGGTGTGGCGGTCACGGTCGGCGTCGCCGTCTTCGACACCGAGGCCAGGGCGGCCGCGGCGAAGAAGCAGGCCGACAAGCGGAGCATCGTCAAGTCCCTCGCGGGCGGCGGCGTCAAGGAGTTCTGCGACGGAGCGGTCTGCCGTTCCACGACCAACTCGGTCGGCCGCTACGCCTACTTCACGCTGGCCGGGTTCACCGACGGCAAGGACGTGACGGAGAAGGACACCGCCGTGTTCGCCGCGGGCGACGACCTGGCGGAGTTCACCTTCCGTCAGATCAGCCGCCGGGGCGAGGCCCAGGCGTCGGCGGCGGCGAGCGAGTGACCCCGGGGGCCGGCCCGCAGAGCGCCCCCGGCGAGGTGGCCGCCCTGGCTGACGCCTGGAGGAGGACGGCCTGCGGGTCTGCCGGGGCTGGTCCGCCCGCTGCCGGCTCGAAGGCACGGCGAACGTCCAGGGCAAGGCCGCGCAGCGCCGGCACGCGACCTTCGTCCACGTCGAACTCACGCCGGACGCCCGGGGCGACGGGCCCGACGCGGACCAGGCCGCGCGGGGACTGTCGGGCCTGCTCACCACCTGGGCGGAGGGCTGACCGGCCGTCCCCGCGGCAGCGCGCCGTCGCTCAGCAGCAGCCCGATGGAGGCAGCGAACGCCGGTTGCGGGCCTCCTTGTTGCGGGCCGCCAGCAGCTCGTCGGCCGGGTAGCCGACCTCCTCCAGGGTCAGCCCGTGCGGCCGGACCACGTGTACGGCCGAGTCCCGTACGCCCGCCGCCAGCACCTTGCCCGGCCAGTCCGGCGGACGGTGGCCGTCGCCGACGAACAGCAGCGCGCCGATGAGCGAGCGCACCATGTTGTGGCAGAACGCGTCGGCTCGCACCGTCGCCGTGATCACCCCGTCCGGGCCCCGCTCCAGGCTCAGCTGCTGCAGCGTGCGGATGGTCGTCGCGCCCTCGCGCCGCTTGCAGTAGGCGGCGAAGTCGTGCTCGCCCAGCAGCGCCCGCGCCGCCTCGTTCATGGCGTCGACGTCCAACGGCCAGTCGTGCCACAGCACGTGCCCGCGCAGCAGCGGGTCGACCCCGCCCGGATGGTCGGTGACCCGGTAGGCGTAGCGCCGCCAGATCGCCGAGAACCGCGCGTTGAAGCCCGCAGGCGCCTCGGTGAGGGACCAGATCCGCACATCGCGCGGCAGCCGTCCCGCGAGCCGCTTCAGCAGCTTCTCCCGGTGCGCCTCCCACAGCTCCGCCGGCAGGTCCACGTGGGCCACCTGGCCGCGCGCGTGCACCCCGGCGTCGGTGCGCCCGGCCACGGTCAGCTCGTACGTCCGCTCCCCCGACCGCGTCACGGTGCGCAGGGCGTCCTCGATCTCCCCCTGCACCGTCCGCCGGCCCCCGGCCTGCTTGGCCCAGCCGTGGAAGGCGGCACCGTCGTAGGAGAGGTCGAGGCGGATGCGGACGTGTCCGGGCTGTACTTCGTCACTCACCTCGGCATCCTCTCAGAACACGGCAACGGGCCCGCTCCCCGGAGGGAACGGGCCCGTCGTGACCCTGGGGCCGCGGAACGCCTTACGCGTCCTTCGACTCCTCGGCCGGGGCCTCGGCGGCCTCGTCCTTGGTCAGGTCGGCCTTGGCGTCCTCGGCCGGGGCCTCGGCGGCCTCGTCCTTCTTGAGGGCGTCTTCCTTGACCGCGCGCTTGGTCGCGGCCTCGGCCTCACCGGTGGCCTCCTGGGCGACGGTCAGGGCCTCGACCAGCTCGATGACGGCCATGGGCGCGTTGTCGCCACGGCGGTTACCGATCTTGGTGATGCGGGTGTAGCCACCGGGGCGGTTCTCGTACCGCGGGCCGATCTCGGTGAAGAGCGTGTGGACGATGCTCTTGTCCGTGATGACCTGGAGCACCTGACGGCGGTTGTGAAGGTCGCCCTTCTTCGCCTTGGTGACCAGACGCTCGGCGTACGGACGCAGCTTGCGCGCCTTCGCCTCGGTGGTGGTGATGCGGCCGTGCTCGAAGAGCGACTTCGCGAGGTTCGCGAGCATCAGCTTCTCGTGCGCGGCGCTGCCGCCCATACGGGCACCCTTGGTGGGCTTCGGCATGGTTCTTCTCCCGTGTGTCTGCCCCGGCCGTATCAGGTACCGGAGTCAGTATCCGAGCAGGCGGCCGCCTGTCGGAGATCCGGACGGGGTCCCGGGGGAACCTGTCCGGAGGGTGCGGCGGGCCGCCGTGCGGCGGCCCCTCCGCGGAGCAGTCAGTACTGCTCGGTCTCTACGAACCCGGCATCCGCGTCGTCGTCCGCGCCAAAGGCGTCGGCGGCAGCGGTGGGGTCGAATCCAGGCGGGCTGTCTTTCAACGCGAGCCCCATGCCCGCCAGCTTCGCCTTGACCTCGTCGATCGACTTCGCACCGAAGTTGCGGATGTCGAGGAGGTCCGCCTCGGAGCGGGCGACGAGCTCACCCACGGAGTGGATGCCCTCACGCTTGAGGCAGTTGTACGACCGGACGGTGAGCTCGAGCTCCTCGATCGGCAGCGCCAGGTCGGCGGCGAGGGCGGCGTCCGTGGGGGACGGGCCCATGTCGATGCCCTCGGCGTCGATGTTGAGCTCGCGCGCCAGACCGAACAGCTCGACCAGGGTCTTACCGGCCGACGCCATGGCGTCACGCGGACGCATGGCCTGCTTGGTCTCGACGTCGACGATCAGCTTGTCGAAGTCGGTGCGCTGCTCGACACGGGTCGCCTCGACCTTGTAGGTCACCTTGAGGACCGGCGAGTAGATCGAGTCGACCGGGATCCGGCCGATCTCCTGGCCGACCTGCTTGTTCTGCACGGCGGAGACGTAGCCGCGACCGCGCTCCACGGTCAGCTCCATCTCCAGCTTGCCCTTGCCGTTGAGCGAGGCGAGGACGAGGTCGGGGTTGTGCACCTCGACACCGGCCGGCGGCGCGATGTCGGCGGCGGTGACCAGACCCGGGCCCTGCTTGCGCAGGTACATCACGACCGGCTCGTCGTGCTCCGAGGAGACGACCAGCTGCTTGATGTTGAGGATCAGGTCGGTGACGTCCTCCTTGACGCCCGGCACGGTGGTGAACTCGTGCAGGACGCCGTCGATGCGGATGCTGGTGACAGCAGCGCCGGGGATCGACGACAGGAGGGTGCGGCGGAGGGAGTTGCCGAGGGTGTAGCCGAAGCCCGGCTCCAGCGGCTCGATCACGAACCGGGAGCGGAATTCGTCGACGACCTCTTCGGTCAACGAGGGACGCTGAGCGATCAGCATGTGTGGATCAGATCCTTCATTCGTGGACGCCCGCTATTTGACGTCCGACGGAACCGCACCCGGTGAAAAGTGCGGGTACTGCAAGGGTACGGGCGATACGGCCCTTACGAGCCGTACCGCCCGGAACCTCAGGAAGCCGGTGCCTCAGACGCGGCGGCGCTTCGGCGGGCGGCAGCCGTTGTGCGGGGTCGGGGTGACGTCCTGGATGGAGCCGACCTCGAGGCCCGTGGCCTGCAGGGAACGGATCGCGGTCTCACGACCGGAGCCCGGGCCCTTGACGAACACGTCGACCTTGCGCATGCCGTGCTCCTGGGCGCGGCGGGCGGCCGACTCGGCGGCCATCTGCGCGGCGAACGGCGTGGACTTCCGGGAGCCCTTGAAGCCGACGTGGCCGGCGGAGGCCCAGGAGATCACGTTGCCGGACGGGTCCGTGATCGACACGATCGTGTTGTTGAACGTGCTCTTGATGTGCGCGTGGCCGTGAGCGACGTTCTTCTTTTCCTTGCGGCGCACCTTCTTGGCAGCGCCCTGACGTCCCTTGGGGGGCATCTCTTAACTCCTACGGGAGGTGGTCGGTCCTACAGCGAAGACCGTGGACAGGCGTCCGCTGCGGACTACTTCTTGCCCGGCTTCTTCTTGCCGGCGATGGCGCGACGCGGGCCCTTGCGGGTACGCGCGTTGGTGCTGGTGCGCTGACCGCGGACGGGCAGACCGCGACGGTGACGCAGACCCTGGTAGGTACCGATCTCGACCTTGCGGCGGATGTCGGCCTGGATCTCGCGACGGAGGTCACCCTCGGTCTTCAGGTTGTTGTCGACGTACTCGCGGATCGCGACGAGCTGCTCCTCGGAGAGGTCGCGAACGCGGGTGTTCGGGTCGACGCCGGTGGCGGCCAGCGTCTGCTGCGAAAGGGTCCGGCCGATGCCGAACACGTAGGTGAGGGCGATCTCCACGCGCTTTTCGCGCGGAATGTCAACACCGGAAACGCGTGCCATTCAATGGCTCCAGTTGGTTGTCGGAGGTCTTCCACAGGACCGGATCCCCGCCCGCCGTACCAGGTACGGACCGGGTCCCCGGCCTCCGAGCCGGGGGTGTCGAGCCGTGCGGCTCGGGACCTGCGTATGAACGTGTGTTGCTCGCGTCGCGCGAAGTCTGCGGAAAGACGCAGAGGGTGGACGTGCTGCGATCAGCCCTGGCGCTGCTTGTGGCGCGGGTTGTCGCAGATGACCATGACCCGGCCGTGACGGCGGATCACCCTGCACTTGTCGCAGATCTTCTTGACGCTCGGCTTGACCTTCATGGGATGTGAGGTTCTCCGGGTCAGTGCCATCACCCCGGCGGACCGGGGCGCGGGCAAGATCTACTTGTACCGGTAGACGATCCGGCCACGCGTCAGGTCGTACGGAGACAGCTCCACCACGACCCGGTCGTCAGGGAGGATGCGGATGTAGTGCATGCGCATCTTGCCGCTGATGTGTGCCAGGACCTGGTGGCCGTTCTGGAGCTCGACCTTGAACATAGCGTTCGGAAGAGACTCGACGACAGTGCCCTCGATCTCGATGGCACCTTGCTTCTTGGCCACGCTTCGCCCTTCGAATCGACTACCTTGATCGGCTCGGGCGTGCACCCCTCGGGATCCGAGCGCATGCGGACATGCGGGTGCACCAGAGCCGACGAGTCAGTCTACGTCAGGGCCCCCGGAAACACGAATCGAAGAAGTCTGCCCCACACGGGAGATCTTTAACCGAGCGGGTCGGGAGCGGCCGTGATGCCCATCTCCGCCAGCTTGGCCTTCCCGCCGTCCGGGGCGGTCAGCACCAGCGGGCCCTGCTCGGTCAGCGCCACGGAGTGCTCCCAGTGCGAGGACCAGGTGCCGTCGGTGGTGATCACGGTCCAGTCGTCCGACAGGACCTCCGTCTTCGGAGTGCCCAGGGACACCATCGGCTCGATGGCCAGGCAGAAGCCGGGGACCAGCTTGGGGCCCTTGCCGCGGCGCCGGTCGACGTAGTTCAGCAGGTGCGGGTCCATGTGCATCTCGGTGCCGATGCCGTGGCCGCCGTAGTCCTCGATGATCCCGTACTTGCCGCCGCCCGGCTTGGGCTGGCGGCGGATGTAGGTCTCGATGGCGCGGGAGATGTCGACCAGCCGGTTGCCCTGCTTCATGGCCGCGATGCCGGCCCACATCGACTCCTCGGTCACCCGGGAGAGCTCGATCAGCTCCGGGGAGTGACCGGAGCCGACGAAGGCGGTGTAGGCCGCGTCCCCGTGCCAGCCGTCGACGATGGCACCGCAGTCGATCGAGATGATGTCGCCGTCCTTGAGGACCACGTCGTCGGAGGGGATGCCGTGCACCACGACCTCGTTGACCGAGGTGCAGATCGTCGCGGGGAAGCCGCCGTAGCCGAGGAAGTTCGGCTTGGCGTTGTGCTCCGCGAGCACCTTGCGGGCGGCCTCGTCGAGGTCCTTCGTGGTGGCGCCCGGCACGGCGGCCTCGCGGGTGGCCGCGTGGATGGCCGCCACGACCAGCCCCGCCTCACGCATCGTGGCGATCTGCTCGGGGGTCTTGATCTGCACCATGGGGCCAGGGCCTTTCTCGGCCGGTGACGGGACCGGCGGCGGGTCGACGGACGACGGCGGACACCCTCAACGATACGGGGGACGCCGTCCGGCCCCGCGCACAGCTCGGCCGCGGCCCCCGCAGGGAACCGCGGCCGGGCGAAGACGGCTACTTGTCGTGCCGGAGCGCCTCCAGCGCCCGCCCGGTGACCTCGTCGACCGGACCCAGCGCCGAGATCGTCACCACGAGGCCCTGGGCCTTGTAGTAGTCGATGATCGGCTCGGTCTGCGTGTGGTAGACCTCCAGGCGCGTGCGCACGGTCTCCTCGGAGTCGTCGTCGCGCTGGTAGAGCTCGCCGCCGCAGCGGTCGCAGACGCCCTCCTGCTTCGGCGGGCTGTAGCTCACGTGGAAGACGTGGCTGGAGTCATTGCGGCAGATGCGCCGGCCCGCGATGCGCTTGACCACCTCGGCCTCGGGGGCCTCCAGGTCGAGCACCGCGTCCAGCTTGATGCCCTCGGTGGTCAGCAGTTCGTCGAGCGCCTCGGCCTGGGAGACGTTGCGCGGGAAGCCGTCCAGCAGGAAGCCGCCCTCGGCGTCGGGCTGCTCCATGCGGTCTTTGGCCATGGCGATCGTCACCTCGTCCGGTACGAGGTTGCCCGCGTCCATGTAGGACTTCGCCAGCTTGCCGAGCTCGGTCTGCCGGCTGATGTTGGCGCGGAACAGATCGCCCGTCGAGATGTGGGGGATGCGCAGTTTCTCGGCAAGGCGGGTGGCCTGCGTACCCTTTCCGGCACCCGGCGGCCCGACGAGGACGATTCGCATCAGCGGAGGAACCCTTCGTAATTGCGCTGCTGGAGCTGGCTCTCGATCTGCCTCACCGTCTCGAGACCGACACCCACGATGATCAGAATGCTGGTCCCGCCGAACGGGAAGTTCTGGTTCGCCCCGAAACCAGCCAACGCCATTGTCGGCACGAGAGAGATCAGGCCCAGATACAGCGAACCCGGCCAGGTGATCCGGTTGAGTACGTAGCTCAGGTACTCAGCGGTCGGTCGGCCAGCCCGGATGCCCGGGATGAAGCCACCATACTTCTTCATGTTGTCCGCGACTTCCTCGGGGTTGAACGTGATCGCCACGTAGAAGAACGCGAAGAACACGATGAGGAAGAAGTACAGGATGATGTGCGGCGTCGCGGACGGATCGGCCAGGTTCTTCTGGATCCAGGTCGCCCAGCCGGCCGTGGAGCCGGCGAACTGCACGATCAGCGCCGGGATGTAGAGCAGCGACGCGGCGAAGATGACCGGGATCACACCGGCCTGGTTCACCTTGAGCGGGATGTAGGTGGACGTCCCGCCGTAGGAACGGCGGCCGATCATGCGCTTGGCGTACTGCACGGGGATCCGGCGCTGGGCCTGCTCCACGAAGACGACCAGGCCGACCATCACGAAGCCGACGAGCATCACGGTGCCGAACTCGATCCAGCCGTCCGCCAGGTCGCCCTGCTCCTTGATGGCCCACAGGGCGGAGGGGAAGGTCGCGGCGATCGAGATGAACATCAGGATCGACATGCCGTTGCCCACGCCGCGGTCGGTGATGAGCTCGCCGAGCCACATCACGACGGCCGTACCGGCGGTCATGGTGATGACCATGGTGATGGTCACGAAGATCGACTGGTCGGGAACGATCTGGTTCGCGACCGGGCAGTCCTGGAAGAGCGCGCCGCTGCGGGCGGTGGCCACCAGACCGGTGCCCTGGAGGATGGCGAGCGCCACCGTCAGGTACCGCGTGTACTGCGTGATCTTCGCCGTACCGGCCTGGCCCTCCTTCTTCAGGGCCTCCAGTCGCGGGATCACCACGGTCAGCAGCTGCAGGATGATGGCCGCCGTGATGTACGGCATGATGCCCAGCGCGAAGATCGTGATCTGAAGCAACGCGCCACCGCTGAACATGTTGACCAGCCCGAACAGCCCCTGGTTGGCCTCGGCGTTGTCGATGCAGGCCTGGACGTTCCGGTAGTCGACGCCCGGGATCGGCACGTTGGTACCGAGCCGGTACACCACGATGATGCCGAGCGTGAAGAGCAGCTTCTTGCGCAGGTCGGGCGTCTTGAACGCCCGGGCGAACGCGGTGAGCACGGTGCCTCCTGCGACCCCCGCGCGTCTGCGTCAAGGGTGACGGTCTTGAGGTTCGACAAATACGTAACGGTCAACTGCCGCTCCGAGTGCCCGTGTGGGGCGCCCGGTGAAATTGGGCAGCGCAGGCCACCTTACCGGCGAGACTGCCGCCCTAGGAACGACCAACCGGGGATACCCCAAATGTGGGGTATCCCCGGTCGGGATCGCTCAAGTCATCGGCTCGTCCGAGGGGTTCAGACGAGCTCGGTGACGGTGCCGCCGGCGGCGGTGATCTTCTCCTTGGCGGAGCCGGAGACGGCGTCGACCGTCACCTGCAGCGCCACGGAGATCTCGCCCTGGCCGAGCACCTTGACGAGGCTGTTCTTGCGAACGGCGCCCTTGGCGACCAGGTCCTCGACCGTGACCTCCCCGCCCTCGGGGTAGAGGGAGGCGAGACGGTCCAGGTTCACGACCTGGAACTCGGTCTTGAACGGGTTCTTGAAGCCCTTCAGCTTCGGGAGGCGCATGTGCAGCGGCATCTGGCCGCCCTCGAAGCGCTCCGGAACCTGGTAGCGGGCCTTGGTGCCCTTGGTACCACGACCGGCCGTCTTACCCTTCGACGCCTCACCACGACCCACACGGGTCTTGGCGGTCTTGGCGCCCGGGGCGGGACGGAGGTTGTGGACCTTGAGCGGGTTCTGCTCCGCCATGATCAGTCGACCTCCTCGACCGTCACGAGGTGGCGGACGGTGTGCACCATGCCGCGGAACTCGGGACGATCCTCCTTGACGACCTGCGTGTTGATCCCCTTGAGACCAAGGGTGCGCAGGGTGTCACGGTGGTTCTGCTTGCTGCCGATGTAGGACTTGACCTGCGTAATCCTGAGCTGCGCCATGATTACGCACCCGCCCCGGCACGCGCACGGAGAAGAGCCGCGGGGGCGACGTCCTCGAGCGGCAGACCGCGGCGGGCCGCGATCTCCTCGGGACGCTGCAGGCCACGGAGGGCCGCCACGGTCGCGTGCACGATGTTGATCGCGTTGTCGGAGCCGAGCGACTTCGACAGCACGTCGTGAATACCGGCGCACTCGAGCACGGCACGCACCGGACCACCGGCGATCACACCGGTACCCGGGGAGGCGGGCTTGAGCAGCACGACGCCGGCAGCCTTCTCACCCTGAATGGGGTGCGGGATGGTGCCCTGGATGCGGGGGACCTTGAAGAAGTGCTTCTTGGCCTCCTCAACGCCCTTGGCGATGGCGGCCGGCACCTCCTTGGCCTTGCCGTATCCGACACCCACGGTGCCGTCACCGTCGCCCACCACGACCAGCGCGGTGAAGCTGAAGCGACGACCACCCTTCACAACCTTGGCGACGCGGTTGATCGCGACGACGCGCTCAACGTACGCGGTCTTCTCGGCGGCAGCAGCGCCGCCGTCACGGCCCTTCCGGTCCCGCCGCTCGCCGCCACCGGCGCCGCCACCGCGGCGCTGGGGTCCAGCCATTGGAATTACCTCTCTCTGTTTCCGCTAGCTCCGGAACCGGCTCAGAACTTGAGCCCGGCTTCGCGGGCGGCGTCCGCCAGGGCGGCGATGCGCCCGGCGTACTGGTTGCCACCACGGTCGAACACGACGGCCTCGACACCGGCGGCCTTGGCGCGCTCGGCGACCAGGGCACCGACCTGCTTGGCCTGCGCGGACTTGTCGCCCTCGCCACTGCGGATCGAGCTGTCCAGGGTGGACGCCGACGCCACGGTGTGGCCCTTCAGGTCGTCGATGACCTGCGCCACGATGTGGCGGTTCGAGCGGGTCACGACGAGACGGGGACGCTCCGCCGTACCCGCGACCTTCTTGCGGATCCGGATGTGACGGCGCTTGATCGCGGCGCGCTTGTAGGCGTCGCCCTTGAGGATCTTCTGCCCGTATGCCATGGCTTACTTACCCGCCTTTCCGACCTTGCGGCGGATGACTTCGCCCTCGTACTTGACGCCCTTGGCCTTGTACGGGTCGGGCTTGCGCAGCTTGCGGATGTTGGCCGCAACCTCGCCGACCTTCTGCTTGTCGATGCCCTCGACCGAGAAACGGGTCGGGGACTCCACCTTGAAGGTGATGCCCTCGGGGGCCTCGACCAGGATCGGGTGGCTGTAACCGAGGGAGAACTCCAGGTTCGAACCCTTGGCGAGCACGCGGTAACCGACACCGCTGATCTCGAGCTTCTTCACGTAACCCTGGGTCACGCCGGTGATCATGTTCGCCACCAGCGTGCGCGACAGGCCGTGCAGGGCCTTGTTCTGACGCTCGTCGTTGGGGCGGGTGACGTTGAGCACGCCGTCCTCGCCCTTGGCGATCTCGATCGGCGCCACGACGGTGTGGGTCAGCGTGCCCTTCGGGCCCTTGACCGCGACCGTACGGCCGTCGATGGTGACGTCCACGCCGGCGGGAACCGCGATGGGGAGCTTGCCGATGCGCGACATAGCTGTTTCCTCCGTTCCCTTCTGCTACCAGACGTAGGCGAGGACTTCCCCACCCACGCCCTTCTTGCCGGCCTGCTTGTCGGTGAGGAGCCCGTGCGACGTGGAGATGATCGCCACGCCGAGGCCGCCCAGCACCTTCGGCAGGGAGGTGGACTTCGCGTACACCCGGAGACCGGGCTTGGAGATCCGCTTGATGCCCGCGATGGAGCGCTCACGGTTGGGGCCGAACTTCAGCTCCAGGACGAGGTTCTTGCCGACCTCGGCGTCCTCGACCTTCCAGCCCGTGATGAAGCCCTCCTGCTGGAGGATCTCCGCGATGTGCGACTTGATCTTCGAGTGCGGCATCGCCACGGAGTCGTGGTATGCCGAGTTCGCGTTCCGCAGACGCGTGAGCATGTCTGCGATCGGATCAGTCATGGTCATGAATTGGCCTTCGGCCTCTCTCGCCGTGGTTTCCTGGTGCGCCATCCCTCTCCCCGATCCGAGACGGGACGGGTGCGGCGCGGTGGACCTACGGCGTAGTAAGCAATCATTGGCGGGCGGTGTGCCCGCGTGGCGTACGGGTACGGCGGGCGCCCAACCCCACAAGCCTAAGGCATGCGGAGTGGGCCCCCTGCCGTACCGGTTGCTTACCGAGAGCCCTGGTGGTCCCGAAGGACCGTCTTACCAGGAGCTCTTGGTCACGCCCGGCAGCTCGCCGCGGTGAGCCATCTCACGAAGGCACACGCGGCACAGGCCGAACTTGCGGTACACGGAGTGCGGGCGGCCACAGCGCTGGCAGCGGGTGTAGCCACGCACACCGAACTTGGGCTTGCGAGCAGCCTTAGCGATCAGAGCCTTCTTCGCCATCTCGCTCACGCCTCCTTGAAGGGGAAGCCGAGGTGACGAAGGAGCGCGCGGCCCTCAGCGTCGTTGGTCGCCGTGGTCACCACGGTGATGTCCATACCCCGGACGCGGTCGATCTTGTCCTGGTCGATCTCGTGGAACATGACCTGCTCCGTGAGACCGAAGGTGTAGTTGCCACGGCCGTCGAACTGCTTGGGGGACAGGCCGCGGAAGTCGCGGATGCGCGGCAGCGCGAGCGACAGGGTGCGGTCCAGGAACTCCCACATGCGGTCGCCACGGAGCGTGACGTGGGCACCGATCGGCTGGCCCTCGCGCAGCTTGAACTGCGCGATGGACTTGCGGGCCTTGGTGACGGCCGGCTTCTGACCGGTGATCGTGGTGAGGTCGCGGATGGCGCCCTCGATCAGCTTGGAGTCGCGGGCGGCGTCGCCCACACCCATGTTGACCACGATCTTGACGAGGCCGGGAACCTGCATGACGTTCTCGTAGGAGAACTCCTCACGCAGCTTGCCCGCGATCTCCTCGCGGTACTTCGTCTTCAGACGCGGAGTGGTGGTGGTAGCCATCAGATGTCCTCACCCGTCCGCTTGGCAACGCGGATCTTGTTGCCCTCGTCGTCGAAGCGGTAACCGACGCGCGTGACGACCTTCTTGCCGTCCTTCTCCACGACCAGCTGGACGTTGGAGACGTGGACCGGCGCCTCGGTGGTCACGATGCCGCCGGCCTGCGAACCGCCTGCCGTCGGACCGGCCTTGGTGTGCTTCTTGACCCGGTTGACACCCTCGACCAGGACGCGCTCCTCGCGCGGGTAAGCGGCAATGACCTTGCCCTGCTTGCCCTTGTCCTTGCCGGTGATGACCTGGACCAGATCGCCCTTCTTGATCTTCATGCTCACAGCACCTCCGGCGCGAGGGAGATGATCTTCATGAACTTCTTCTCGCGCAGCTCACGGCCGACCGGGCCGAAGATACGGGTGCCACGAGGGTCGCCGTCGTTCTTGAGGATGACGGCGGCGTTCTCGTCGAAGCGGATGTACGAGCCGTCCGGACGGCGGCGCTCCTTGACGGTGCGAACGATGACCGCCTTGATGACGTCACCCTTCTTCACGTTGCCGCCGGGGATCGCGTCCTTGACGGTGGCGACGATGACGTCACCGATGCCCGCGTAGCGGCGACCGGAGCCACCGAGCACACGGATGCAAAGGATCTCCTTCGCACCCGTGTTGTCGGCGACACGCAGTCGCGACTCCTGCTGGATCACGTCTATCTCCTGAATGTCTGCCGGTTCCCCGGGGGCCGCTCACTGTGAGCGGACGGCCCCCGGAGCCTGGCGGAACTTGTCCTGCGAGGGGTGCCCCGCGGGAACGTACTCGTGCAACTCCCTTGCGGGAATTGCTTACTTGGCCTTCTCGAGGATCTCGACGATGCGCCAGTGCTTCGTGGCGGACAGCGGCCGGGTCTCCATCAGGAGGACGCGGTCACCGACGCCGGCGGCGTTCTGCTCGTCGTGGGCCTTGAGCTTGCTCGTGCTGCGGATGACCTTGCCGTACAGCGCGTGCTTCTTGCGGTCCTCGACGGCGACGACGACGGTCTTGTCCATCTTGTCGCTGACGACGATGCCCTCGCGGGTCTTGCGGAAGCCCCGAGCCTCAGTGTTCGTCTCAGTCACGTTGTTCTCGCTCATCAGGCGTTCTCCACCGTTTCGATGCCCAGCTCACGCTCGCGCATCAGGGTGTAGATCCGCGCGATGTCCTTGCGGACCGCCTTCAGACGGCCGTGGTTCTCGAGCTGCCCGGTCGCCGCCTGGAAGCGGAGGTTGAACAGCTCTTCCTTGGCCTCGCGGAGCTTCGCGAGAAGCTCCTCGTTGCCCAGCTCGCGCAGCTCTGACGCCTTGGTACCGGCCGACATCACGCTTCACCTGCCTCGCGCTTGACGATCTTGCACTTCATCGGCAGCTTGTGGGCCGCACGGGTCAGGGCCTCGCGCGCGATCTTCTCGTTGGGGTACGACAGCTCGAACATCACGCGTCCGGGCTTGACGTTGGCCACCCACCACTCCGGGGAACCCTTACCGGAACCCATGCGGGTTTCGGCCGGCTTCTTGGTGAGGGGGCGGTCCGGGTAGATGTTGATCCAGACCTTGCCGCCACGCTTGATGTGACGGGTCATCGCGATACGAGCCGCCTCGATCTGGCGGTTCGTCACGTACGCCGGGGTCAGCGCCTGGATGCCGTACTCGCCGAACGCAACCTGCGTGCCACCCTTCGACATACCGGTGCGCTTGGGGTGGTGCTGCTTGCGGTGCTTGACCCTACGGGGGATCAGCATGTCGGTCAGGCCTCCGTTCCGGTGCTCTCAGCCGGAGCAGCGGCGGGAGCCTCGGCCTTGGGGGCCTCGGCGGCCGGAGCCTGCTGCTGCGGCTTGCGACCGCGCCGCTCGCCACCGCGGCCACCACGGGCCGGGCGGTCGGCACCGCCGCGCGCCGGGCGGTTACCCGCGCGGGCTGCGGCGTTCTCGGCGCGGACCTCGGCGATGTTCTTGACGTCGCCCTTGTAGATCCAGACCTTCACGCCGATGCGGCCGAAGGTCGTCTTGGCCTCGAAGAAGCCGTAGTCCACGTTCGCGCGGAGCGTGTGCAGGGGCACGCGGCCCTCGCGGTAGAACTCCGAGCGGGACATCTCGGCGCCACCGAGGCGGCCACCGCACTGGATCTTGATGCCCTTGGCGCCCGCCTTCATCGCCGACTGCATGCTCTTGCGCATGGCGCGGCGGAAGGAGACGCGGGAGGAGAGCTGCTCGGCGACGGCCTGGGCCACGAGCTGAGCGTCCGTCTCGGGGTTCTTGACCTCGAGGATGTTCAGCTGGACCTGCTTGCCGGTGAGCTTCTCGAGGTCACCGCGGATGCGGTCGGCCTCGGCGCCGCGGCGGCCGATGACGATGCCCGGACGAGCCGTGTGGATGTCCACACGGACGCGGTCACGGGTGCGCTCGATCTCGACCTTGGAGATGCCGGCGCGCTCCATGCCGGACGTCATCATCCGGCGGATGGCGACGTCTTCCTTGACGTAGTCCTTGTACAGCTTGTCGGCGTACCAACGCGACTTGAAGTCGGTCGTGACACCGAGCCGGAACCCGTGCGGGTTTACCTTCTGGCCCATTACCGGGTTCCTTCCTTGCTGCTGACGACCACGGTGATGTGGCTGGTCCGCTTGCGGATCCGGTAGGCGCGGCCCTGGGCGCGCGGACGGAACCGCTTCAGGGTCGGGCCCTCGTCGACGTAGGCCTCGGAAATGAAGAGGCTGTCGACATCGGTGTGGTCGTAGTTGTGCGCGGCGTTGGCAATGGCGCTGTCCAGCACCTTGCCCACCGGCACGCTCGCGGCCTGCGGGGCGAAACGCAGGACCGCCTGAGCCTCCGTGGCATCCATGCCACGGATGAGGTCCACCACGCGGCGGGCCTTCATGGGCGTGACGCGGATGTACCGCGCCTGGGCCCTGGCTTCCATGGTTGTCCCTTCAGTGTCTGTCATGGTCGATTGCACCCCGCCGACTAGCGGCGCTTCGACTTCCGGTCGTCCTTGACGTGGCCCCGGAAGGTGCGGGTCGGCGAGAACTCGCCGAGCTTGTGGCCGACCATCGACTCGGTGACAAACACCGGAATGTGGGTCTTGCCGTTGTGCACCGCGATCGTGTGGCCCAGCATCGCCGGGACGATCATCGAGCGACGGGACCAGGTCTTGATGACGTTCTTGGTACCGGCTTCGTTCTGCGCGTCCACCTTCTTGATCAGGTGGTCGTCGACGAAGGGTCCCTTCTTCAAGCTACGAGGCATCTCAACCCGTCCTTAGCGCTTCTTGTTCGTCTTGCGGCGGCGGACGATGTACTTGTTCGACGCCTTCTTGGGCGAACGAGTACGGCCTTCCTTCTGGCCCCAGGGGGACACCGGGTGACGGCCACCGGAGGTCCGGCCCTCACCACCACCGTGCGGGTGGTCCACCGGGTTCATCACGACACCGCGGACGGACGGACGGACGCCCAGCCACCGCTTGCGGCCGGCCTTGCCCCAGTTGATGTTGCTCTGCTCGGCGTTGCCGACCTCGCCGACCGTGGCGCGGCAGCGGGCGTCGACCAGGCGGATCTCGCCGGACGGCATGCGCAGGTGGGCCATGGTGCCCTCCTTCGCGAGCAGCTGCACCGAGGCGCCGGCGGAGCGGGCGAACTTGGCGCCGCCGCCGGGACGCAGCTCGATGGCGTGCAGCGTCGTACCGACCGGGATGTTGCGCAGGGCGAGGTTGTTGCCCGGCTTGATGTCGGCCCCGGGACCGTTCTCGACGCGGTCGCCCTGCTTCAGGTCACGCGGCGCGAGAATGTAGCGCTTCTCGCCGTCCGCGTAGTGCAGCAGCGCGATGCGCGCGGTGCGGTTGGGGTCGTACTCGATGTGCGCGACCTTCGCCGGCACGCCGTCCTTGTCGTGACGACGGAAGTCGATCACGCGGTAGGCGCGCTTGTGGCCGCCGCCCTGGTGGCGGACGGTCACACGACCGGAATTGTTACGGCCGCCCTTGTTGTGCAGCGGGCGGACCAGCGACTTCTCCGGCGTGGACCGCGTGACCTCGACGAAGTCGGCGACGCTGGAGCCACGACGGCCCGGGGTCGTCGGCTTGTACTTGCGGATACCCATTGTCTCTCAGTCCTCGGAAGTGATTCCGAAATCTGGACGATCCCGACCGCTTACGCGGTCGGACCGCCGAAGATGTCGATACGGTCGCCCTCGGCGAGGGTCACGATCGCGCGCTTGGTGGCGGCACGCTGGCCGAAGCCCGTACGGGTCCGCTTGCGCTTGCCGACGCGGTTGATCGTGTTGACGCCGGTGACCTTGACCGAGAAGACCGCCTGCACGGCCTCCTTGATCTGGGTCTTGTTGGAGCCAGGCGCGACGAGGAACGTGTACTTGTTCTCGTCGATGAGCGCGTAGCTCTTCTCCGACACGACCGGCTTGAGCAGCACGTCACGGGGGTCCGTGAACGCCTTGCTCGCCGGGGTGACGACGGTGTTCTTGCCTTCGGCCTCGTGGCGGCGCGCCTTGGCGACGCGACGGGCCTTGGCCGCCTTGGCGGCCTTCGAGGCGATCGAGGGGTGACGGGCAGCCATCAGACCTCGCTCCCTTCGTTGTCGTTGGCCTTGTTCGGGCCGGCGACGAAGGACTCGAAAGCGGCCTTGGTGAAGACCACGTCGTCCGAGACGAGAACGTCGTACGTGTTCAGCTGGCCCGGCTCCAGGATGTGGACCTGGGGCAGGTTGCGGGCGGACAGCCACGCGGCCTCGTCGGCGCGGTCGACGACCAGGAGCAGGTTCTTGCGCTCGCTGATCTTGCCGAACAGGCTCTTGGCGGCCTTCGTGGAGGGGGTCTCGCCCTCGACCACGCCGGTGACGACGTGGATGCGGTTGTGGCGGGCCCGGTCGGTGAGGGCGTGGCGCAGGGCCGCGGCCTTCATCTTCTTCGGGGTCCGCTGCGAGTAGTCGCGCGGCTGCGGGCCGTGGACGACGCCACCGCCGGCGAACTGCGGGGCGCGGGTCGAACCCTGGCGGGCGCGGCCGGTGCCCTTCTGGCGGTACGGCTTGCGGCCACCGCCGCGGACCTCGCCACGCGTCTTCGTCTTGTGCGTGCCCTGGCGGGCAGCGGCCAGCTGTGCGACGACGACCTGGTGGATCAGCGGGATGCTGACCTTCTCGACGTCGAAGATCTCCGAGGGGAGCTCGACGGTACCGGCCTTGTCGCCCGCCGGCGAAAGGATGTCAACAGTGCTCATCGGTTACCTCAGGCCCCCTTGGCCGCGGTGCGGACCAGGACGAGGCCGCCGTTCGGACCGGGAACCGCGCCCTTGATGAGCAGCAGACCCTTCTCCGCGTCAACGGCGTGGACGGTCAGGTTCTGGGTGGTGACCCGCTCGTTGCCCATGCGACCCGCCATGCGCAGGCCCTTGAACACACGACCCGGGGTGGCGCAGCCACCGATGGAACCGGGCGAGCGGTGCTTGCGCTGGGTGCCGTGTCCGGCGCCGAGACCACGGAAGTTGTGGCGCTTCATGACACCGGCGAAGCCCTTGCCCTTGCTCTTGCCGGTCACGTCGACCTTCACGCCGGCCTCGAACACCTCGGCGGTGACTTCCTGGCCCAGCGTGTACTCGGAGGCGTCCGCCGTGCGGATCTCGACGAGGTGACGACGGGGGGTGACGTCGGCCTTGGCGAAGTGACCCTTGAGGGGCTTGTTCACCTTGCGCGGGTCGATCTCGCCGAAGGCGATCTGGACCGACTCGTAGCCGTCGACGTCGTTCGTGCGGACCTGGGTGACGACGTTGGGGCCGGCCTTGACGACGGTGACCGGAACAACGCGGTTGTTCTCGTCCCACACCTGCGTCATGCCGAGCTTCTCGCCCAGGATGCCCTTGATCTGCTTAGCCATTCTCAGATCACCGGCCCTCAGAGCTTGATCTCGATGTCGACACCGGCCGGGAGGTCGAGTCGCATCAGAGAGTCAACGGTCTTGGGAGTCGGGTCGAGGATGTCGATCAGGCGCTTGTGCGTGCGCATCTCGAAGTGCTCGCGCGAGTCCTTGTACTTGTGCGGCGACTTGATGACGCAGTACACGTTCTTCTCAGTGGGCAGCGGCACCGGGCCCGCGACCGACGCACCAGTACGGGTCACCGTCTCGACGATCTTCTTCGCCGAGGAGTCGATGACCTCGTGGTCGTAGGCCTTGAGCCGGATGCGGATCTTCTGTCCCGCCATGGCTACTTCGTAGTCCTGTCTCTCGTGAACGCTCTGGTACCCGGTGGTTCCTGATGCCCGTCCCTCCGACCCACGCGGTCGGGCGTGTCGCAGTCCCGCTGACACAGATGTCCCTTGTTCGAACATCCCTGCGGGATTGACACGGCCCTACCAGAACCGCGGACCGGGGGCGGACGGCCCACCGGGCGCCTGGCCGGCGCCGCGCCCACGCTTCCCGGAAGATTCCCGTACGTCCGCCCCTACGCCTTCCGGCGCATTGCATGGGACGACGAGTACTGTGGGACTCGCTTCCGGTCCTCCCGGCGGGAGGCGCGCAGCATCAACACTCGACCGAGCAACTCGGACAGTCTGCCACAGCGGGCGGGAGCCTGGCCAATCGAGCCGGAGAGAATACCCCGAGGGTGACGTAGGTCAAACGCCCGCCGCGCGCACGGCCCGGACAGTGGACGCCCGGAGCGGTCGGATCCGCGACGCGTAGATGCGGTCAGCTCCGCGACGCGTAGGTCACGAAGTCCGCCCACGCCGCCGGCGTGAGCACCAGCCGCGGGCCGGAGACGTTCTTGGTGTCGCGGACGTGGACGGTGGTGGGGGTGGGGGCGATCTCGATGCAGTCGTTGCCATTGCTGCTGTCGCTGTAGCTGCTCTTGAACCACTGGAGTTCCGGCGTGCTCATAGCTCTCCGTAAATCTGCTCGATGAAGACCAGAGACTCCTCTGGCGTGAGCGCCTGAGCCCGGATGATGCCATGGCGTAGTTCGAGGATCCGGAGCTGCCTGGGGTGCGAGACCGGGCGGCCTGCGAAGTCACCGTCGGTACGGCCCATGCCTGTACCGTCCGCGAACTTGAGCACTTGAATACGACCCCCTGTGCCCGGGTGGTTCGCGCGGGCGGTCGGCATCACCTGAAGCTCCACGAACGGCAACTTCGCCAATTCCAGGATGTGTTCGAGCTGTCGGCGCAGCACCATTCTGCCCCCGACCGGGCGGCGCAGTGTCACCTCTTCCAGGACGAATCCGAACTCCGGTGCGGGTGAGCGCTCGAAGACGGCCGTCCGAGCCGTGCGGGCGGCCACCATGCGCTCCAGCTCGTCCGGCGAGTAGGCCGGACGCCAGGTGTGCAACAGCGACCGTGCGTACTCCTCCGTCTGCAACAACCCGTGGATGTTGTGGTTGCTGTACAGCAGCATCTCCACCGCCCGCCCCTCCAGCTCGGCCAGCTGCCGCACCTTCTTCGGATACCGGGCCTTCCGCATGTCCTCCATGAAGGCCCGCAGATGCCCCTGCGCCTTCAGGATCCGGTCCGCCCGGTCCAGGAACTCGGGGCGCGGGATGCGGGCCCCGCGTTCGATCTTGCGGATCATGTCCTCGCCGTACCCGAGGGCCGCCGCCAGCTCGGACACGCTCATCCCGGCGGACTCCCGGCAGACCTTGAGCAGGCGGCCCACCGCCTGCACCACCGGCTCGATCTCGTCGTCCGGTTCGACGTCCCAGCCCGCCTCGCCGACACCCTCGTCCACGGCTCCTCCTTCGCGCGTACGCGTGCTCGTACTCGTACAACGCCCGGGACAGCCGAGACAGCCGAGACAAAAGCCGGGACAGTGACGGTACGTGCAGGCAATGTCACTCCTCCACGGAAGCAGGCTCCGACACGCTGAGTGACGTGAACCAGGAAATCAGCGACTCGACGCGCCGAACTGCCGCCGTCCCGGTCCGGAACTTCAGCCTCCAGCTGTCCTCCACACCTCGCGGCGCCCGTCTCGCCCGGCTGCTCGCCACCGAGCAACTGCGCACGTGGGGGCTGCCGCCGCATCCCGCGGAGCTGATCGTCGGGGAGCTGGCGGCCAACGCCGTCACCCACGGCCGCGTCTCCGGCCGGGATTTCCGGCTGTTGCTGTACGTCGTCGGCGGCACGCTCCGTATCGAGGTCACCGACACACGCGGTGACCGACTGCCGTGCCCGCAGCGCTCCGTCGCCGAGAACACCGAGGATGCCGAGTCCGGCCGTGGTCTGCTGCTCGTGGATGCCCTCGCCGACCGGTGGGGAGTCGTCTCCGGCCCGCCCCCGCTCAAGACCGTCTGGGCCGAGGTGGGGGCGGGATCCATCGGTTCCCGGTCCTCCGACCCGTCCTCGTGACCGACAGGGCTGCTGCTCAGCGCGGGACGGGACGCCCGTACGGTGCCGGCTCGGTGCAGCGCGTCCCACGCCCCCGTGGTGGCCGCCGGCGGCGGCAGGCGGCCGGACCGCCGCCGGCCACGGGCCGGTACTGCCGTGCGGTCCGAGCGGCGCGGGCGCGAGAAGGCGGCGGTCCCAGGTCCGCTCGTACGGCACCCGGGACCGCCGCCCCTTCCGCGATGACGCGGGTGCGTCAGATGACGCCCTGCGCCAGCATGGCGTCGGCCACCCGCTCGAAGCCGGCGATGTTGGCGCCGGTCACGTAGTCGCCGGGGAAGCCGTAGCGCTCGGCGGTCTCGGCGCAGGTGGTGTGGATGTCGGTCATGATCCGGGCCAGCTCGTTCTCGACCTGGTCGGCCTTCCACGAGGTGCGCGAGGCGTTCTGCGTCATCTCCAGGGCGCTCACCGCGACCCCGCCCGCGTTGGCCGCCTTGCCCGGGCCGAAGGCGACCCCGGCCTGCTGGAGCAGCTGTACCGCCTCGGGGGTGGTCGGCATGTTGGCGCCCTCGGACACCGCCTTCACGCCGTGCCGGATGAGGGTGGCGGCGTCCTGCGCGTTCAGCTCGTTCTGCGTCGCCGAGGGCAGCGCCACGTCCGCCGGGACCTCCCAGACGCGCCCGCCGGGCACGAACCGGGCCGAGCCGCCCCGGCGCTCGGCGTAGTCACTCACGCGCCCGCGCTCGACCTCCTTGACCTGGCGCAGCAGCTCCAGGTCGATGCCCTTCTCGTCCACGACGTAGCCGCTGGAGTCGGAGCAGGTGACCGGGTTGGCGCCGAGGGCCGCGAGCTTCTGGATCGTGTAGATGGCGACGTTGCCGGAGCCGGAGACGACCGCCGTCTGACCCTGCAGGTCCTCGCCGCGCACCCGCAGCATCGCCTCGGCGAACAGCACGTTGCCGTAGCCGGTGGCCTCCGGCCGTATCAGCGAACCGCCCCAGCCGGCCCGCTTGCCGGTGAGCACGCCGCCCTCCCAGCGGTTGGTGATCCGCCGGTACTGGCCGAAGAGGTAGCCGATCTCGCGGGCGCCGACGCCGATGTCACCGGCGGGCACGTCGGTGTACTCCCCGATGTGCCGGTGCAGCTCGGTCATGAAGGACTGGCAGAAGCGCATGACCTCGGAGTCGCTGCGGCCCTGCGGGTCGAAGTCGCTGCCGCCCTTGCCGCCGCCGATGCCGAGGCCGGTGAGCGCGTTCTTGAAGACCTGCTCGAAGCCGAGGAACTTCACGATCCCGAGGTTCACCGAGGGGTGGAACCGCAGTCCGCCCTTGTAGGGGCCGAGGGCGGAGTTGTATTCGATCCGGAAGCCCCTGTTGACGTGAACGCGACCATTGTCGTCCTCCCACGGCACGCGGAAGATGATCTGCCGCTCCGGCTCGATCAGTCGCTCGACGAGCCCCGGCACGGCGTACTCGGGCCGCGCCGCGAGCACCGGCGCCAGCGTGTCCAGCACCTCGCGCGCCGCCTGGTGGAACTCGGGTTCGGCCGGGTTGCGGCGCAGGATGTCGGTGCGCAGCTGGTCGATGGCGGGCGTGGAGGCGTGGCGTGAGGTCACGGCGGTCCCTTTCTGGCGCGGCTGACACCGGTTCGGGAACCGGTGATGGGCGCTCGGCGCCATTGCCGCGCGCAGGACACGACGGTCCGGGACGGTCGCCCCGGACAACAGTCGACCCTTCAGTGTTACCCATGTGTAAACCGGAAGGCCAAGGGCCCCGGCCGGAACGTCCGCCATTTGAGACATGACAGCACCGGTTTCGGGACGCCACCGGGCCGCCGCACCGCCGGTCACGACAGTCCGGGACCGCGACTCCCCCCGCGCCCCGGCCGGACGCTCCGCTGCTCCCCGACCCCGGGCCGGGCCCCTGGCGGGGGTCCCGGTCAGCACCGACGCGGTCCCCGCAGGACGGATCAAGCGAAGCCGCTCCCCTGAACCATTCAACCCTCACCAAAATGCGGGCGACATTCGCCCCGAGCAGAGCGCTATTCGGCAACTCAAGGCGGACTGAAGACCTCACGAATGCGTAACGCCATGCAGAGCAGAACTGCCACGGCGTCGGCCGCATGGATGATGTGCTCACGACTGGACCAGTCGGGGGCTGACCACGGGCTGACCACCCCTGGCAGCACATCACCCATTCTCGGGGGAACAATGAAGCGCGAACTCCTGATGCATGCACGGCGTGCGGCGCTGATCTCCGCCGTCCTCCTGTGCGGCACCCTGGCCGCCTGCACGGAAAAGGGAGGTTCCGACGGGCCCGAGCCCCCCTCACCGTCCGCGTCGACCGTCGCGCCCCCTCCCCAGGAAGCACTGACAGCCCCCGAGGTCGAGCCGGGGTTCAAGGAAATAGTTTCAGAGGGCCCTCACCGCGGCGTCATGCCATTCGGCACGATCGGACTGCCGAAGGGGGAAATCTGGATCAAGGTGAACTGCATTTCCCGTTCGAAATCGGTGAACCTCGAACTTTCCCTGGAGAAGATCGGCGGATTCTCCGTCGGCTGCTCAGGCGTGTCCGTGGAGAAAACGGCACATCAGTTGAACCTGGAGGCAGCACGGAGACTCCACTTCACCGTGAACACGGAGGACTCCGTCCGCTGGTATGTGAGCATCCAGGCCCCCGCACGCTGACGCCGGGCCCTCCTCACGATCCGGAGGAGGGCCCGACTCAGGGCCTACCCGCGCCCTCCTCCCCCGCCGGGCGCCGCTGATTGGGGAGACTCCGCCTCCCTGGCCGCCTCGCTCCCCCATGCCTTGGTGCTGCGCCTCCCGTCTGCCATCATGCGCAAACGGAACAGCGTTCCGACGGCAGGGCAGGAGGAGCGGCTCGGTGAGCGACGGCAGCGACGGCGGCAGCGACGGCGGCAGCGGCAGCGGCAGCGGCAGCGGCAGCGGCAGCGGCAACGTCCCGGAGGGGGCTGCCGGGTCCCGGCGCAAGGACGCGCGGCGCAACAAGGCCGCGCTGCTCGACGCGGCCGCCGCGGCCTTCGTCGCCTCGGGCGTGGACGCCCCGGTGCGGGACATCGCGGCCCGGGCCGGCGTCGGGCTGGGCACCATCTACCGGCACTTCCCGACCCGGTCGGACCTGATCATCGCCGTGTACCGGCACCAGGTGGAGGCCTGCGCGGAAGCGGGCCCGGCCCTGCTGGAGAGCAGCGCCTCACCCTTCGAGGCCCTGCGGCAGTGGATCGACCTGTTCGTCGACTTCCTGGTCACCAAGCACGGCCTCGCCGAGGTCCTCCGCTCCGACCAGGCGGGCTTCGAGACCCTGCACGCCTACTTCCTGGAGCGTCTGGTCCCCGTCTGCGGCCGGCTCCTCGACGCCGCGTCCGCCGCGGGTGAGATCCGTACGTCCATCGAACCGTTCACCCTCATGCGGGGCGTCGGCAACCTCTGCATCGGCGGCGAGAACGACCCCGACTACGACCCGCGCCGGCTGGTCGGACTGCTGCTCACGGGACTGGGGCGGGCGGACTGACTCAGAGCCGTGCTCCCTGACCGCACCCCCGCACCGCCACGCTGCCCACGCTCCCTGCCCTCCCCCAACTCCCCCTGTGAGCCTTGCGTATCGATTCTGTGCGCGTCCTCGGGTCCAGTGGGGCCTGTGGTGTGAACGAGTCAAGTGTTGTGCCAGGCTTGGACGGTGACGGAATCCGGGGGCAACGGGAATCCGCCGGTGAGGCGGTCCCGACTGGCCGACTACGCAGAGATGACCGAGCCGCCGACGACCGAGCGGCCGGCGACGACCCCGCTGGCAGCGGACGGTGAGCACAGCGGGGAGCAGGCCGCCCCCGCCATCCGCACTCCGGCCCCCGACGAGCCTTCGGCAGCCGAAGTCGCCGAGCGGCGGCGGGAGTTCACCGCCCTGCTGGAGGCATTCCGGGACACCGCCGTCCTCGTTCCGCTCCGCGACGACGGCTGGCTCACCGCCGACTTCGGCGGCGTGCGCTGGATCCTGGCCTTCTCCGACGAGTCGGCGCTGGCCCGCTACGCGGTGGCCCGGGACGAGGCCCACCTGGAGTGGACGTACCGCACGGTCCTCGGGCACCGGCTGCTGGACGTGGCCGTCCCCGAAGCAGGTGTGCCCTGCGGTGTCGCCCTGGACGCGGCCGACGGCACCGAACACGCGGTGCTGTTCCCGCCGGTGACCGGAGTGGTCCCGGACGCCTGTGCGGTGGACCGGCTGCCCGCAGGAGGAGCGGCCCGGTGACGGCGGACGCGAACGGCCCCGACCTCGCGGCGGTCGGTCTCGACGAGGTGGCCCAGGGGCTCACTCTCGCGCTCAGCGAGCTGAGGGAACTGGGGATGATCGGCGAGGCCGGGACGGGCCGCGGCTTCAGCGACATCGCGCTGTCCGGTCTGGAGCTCGGTGCGGAGGGGCTCACCGGCGTCTTCTCCTCGTTCTGCGAGCGGTGGGAATGGGGGGTGCGCTCACTGATCAACGAAGGGAACGGCTTCGCCCTCAAGACCGGGCTCGCGGCCGGCACGTACTACGAGACCGACCAGTACGTGGAGGGCGCCCTGAAGATCGGCGTGAACTCCGTGATGGGCAACCCCTACGCCTCGGAGGAGGAGATCGCCGACAAGGACTGGAAGGAGGTGCTGTCGAGCAACGCGTTCACGCACGTCAGGGACGCCGACTACAGCAAGGAATCCTTCGACCGGGCCTGGGAGAACAGCGCCCAGGGCTGGAGGGACGCCGGCCGCGACATCATGACGTCCGACACCCTCGGCCTGCCGGGGACGGGACCGGACGTCGTGCGCGCGCAGATGGGGATCTCCGAGGCCGAGTACGAGGAGTGGCTGGACGAGAAGTTCGGTCCCTCGCCCGAGGAGCGGGCCCGTATGGAGGCTGACGGAGGCCCGGGCTGATGGGCGTACTCGACGACCTCGAGGACGGTTTCAGCAAGGTCAGGGACGGCCTCAACACCGGGCTGACCGTCATCGAGCACAGTGTCGACGCGGGAAAGAAGGTCCTCGGCGAGGGCGTCGACTGGGGTACCGACCGGCTCGGCGAGGGCCTGAACAAGGTCGGCCTGGAGGGCGCCGCCGACGCGGTGGAGGACTGGGGCGACGAAGTCGCCTCCGACCTCGGTGCCACACCCGGCGAGAAACAGCTCGGCCAGACCGACGAGGCCGACGAGCTGATCCACGGCAAACCGGAGAGGATCCAGAGCAGCGCCCAGCACCTGCGCGATTTCTCGGTCGCCTTCGACAAGGTCGGCTCGGGGATGAGGAAGATCGATTCCTCCCGCTGGCGCGGCGAGGGCGGCGACACCTTCCGCGAGAAGTTCGGCGTCCACCCCTCGAAGTGGCTGCGGGCCGCCGACGCCTGCGAGACGGCCGCGGGCGCCCTGGAGTCGTACGCGCTCACCGTCACCTGGGCACAGCGGCAGGCGCAGGAGGCGGTCCAGCTCTACAACGAGGGTCGGCGGGCCTCCGAGCGGGCTGTCGAGGACCACAACAAGCAGGTCGACGCCTACAACGCCAAGATCAGGGCGGGTCAGGACCCCGGTGCTGCCCCCGCGCCCTTCCGTGACCCCGGCAAGGAGAAGGTGCAGCGGGCGCGGGAGAAGCTCGCCGAGGCCCGCAATCAGCGCAACACGGCCGCCTCCGACGCCGAACACAGCATCAGGAAGGCCCTGGCCCACGCGCCCGCCGAGCCGCCGCCGCTGGAGCGCCTGGGCAACAACCTGCTCGACGGCTTCATGGCCGGCAATCTTGAAGCCACCCACCTGGCCGGCGGCGTGATCAAAGGCACCGCGGGCCTGGTCAGCTTCGTCCGCGGGGTGAATCCCCTCGACCCCTACAACCTGACCCACCCCGCTGAGTACTTGCAGAACGTCTCCATGACGCTCTCCGGGCTGGTCTCCGCCGTCGCCCAGCCCGAACGCACCCTGAACAACGTGGTGGAGGGGTTCAAGAAGGACCCCTCCGAGTTCATCGGGCGTCTCGTCCCCGAACTGCTCGGCACCAAGGGCGCCGGGCTGGCCCGCTCCGGGCTCCGCGTCGCCGTGAAGGAGGGCCTGGAGACCGGCGCCCGGTCCGGCCTGCGGGACGGCGTCGAGGCGGGCGCCCGGGCCGACTCGCCGCTCGGCGGGCGCGGTGCCCACACGGACTCCGTGGACGCCGGATCGGCGCGGGACTTCCTGGACGAGACCTACGACGGACCGGGGCGGGCGGACGCATCCGGCGGCGGGTACACCTACCGGCCCGATGTGGCCGACGACGTGTGGGACGGGCTGGCGCCCGACGCACGGCACCAGGTCGCCGCCGGCGAGCTCGAACGCGGCGCCCGTTCGTTCGCGGACCCCGACGACGCCATCGCCTACGGCCGGGACAACTGGAACCGCTATGTGGACGACCTGCCTCCCGAGGCCCGTCAGGCCCTGCGGGACTACACGGGGGAACCGCCCTACCCCGGCGCCCCCGGATACGCGACCTACCGGGAGATGAACGGTTACCTGCGGGGGGACATAGACCTGGGGACACCAGAGGTGATGAACAACATCCGGGAAGTCGACCGGGCACTTGCCGGGAATCCGTTGCGGGAAGACGTCATGGTGGTGCGAGGATCAGGCACCACACACCTCGATTACGACCAGGTGGAGGACCTCGTCGGCCGAACCATCACGGATCCCGGATACACGTCGTCGTCACTCGGCAACCACCCGGTGCCCAGCTTCGAGGGCAAGGACGCGATCCTGCGGCTGCGGGTGCCGGAGGGCACGCCCGCGGCGTGGGTGGAGAAGGTCAGCGACTTCGGCGTCACCGAGCGCGAACTCCTCCTCGGTCGGGACACCAGCTACCGGGTGACGCGCGCCTTCGAGGACGACAAGGGTCAGCTGCAGATCTACGGCGAGGTGCTGCCCCGTGATTGACTACCGGCTGGATGACGGGCCGGCTGGCGCCCCCTTCGAGCACCGCACATCCGCCCCCTACGAGGAAAGTTCACCAGCATGAGTTCCGAACGCCATGACCGCCGGGTCAACCCCCGCTTCGCCGAAAGCGTCGGCGGCTTCATCGTTCCGGGAGGGCCGCCGCGCTATTCCCGGCACACGGGACGCCCGGTGCGGTACGTGGCGATCGCCAACCCGGAGAACCAGGTGATCGGCTACGTATGGGCCAACGACGAGGACGACGCCGCAAGCGTGGTGCTGCACAGCACGGCGACCCCCGCCGAATCGAACATGGCCGGCGCATGGGTGTTCCACCTGCACCGCGCGAAAGAACGCGGTGAACGACCCACCCACGTGCTGGAGGAGATGCTGAGGAACCCGACCTCCGCGGGCGGTTCGCACATCGTCGCGGGCTCCCTCGCCGAGGCCGAGAGCATCGCCGTCCTCGACCACCTCACGGGACGGAAGTGGCGCCAGGACACCATCAAGGGCGGAGCGGTGGCCTCGATCTACGGCCTCGCCATCGGCGACGCCCTGGGCTATCCGACCGAATTCCTCGACCTCGCCGCACTCACCCGGCGCTACGGCTCCTGGCGGCAGCTGGAGCTGCCCCTGCAGGACGGGGTGGCCCAGGTGTCGGACGACACCCAGATGACACTGGCGGTGGTCGAGGCCCTCGCGGAGGCCTCGCTGGACGGCGTCTCCTCCGTGACGGCGGCGACGGTCGAACCGGCCCTGCGCAAGCACTTCGTGGCCTGGCTGCGCTCCCCCGACAACAACCGGGCCCCGGGCCGGACCTGCCTCGACGCCTGTGCGGCCCTCGAACGCGGGGTGCCGTGGCAGGAGGCCACCGTGCTGCCCTCCAAGGGGTGCGGGGCCAACATGCGGGTCGCGCCCGTCGCCCTGCTTCCCGGTCTGACGGCTGAACAGCGGGCAGGGGCGGCCCAGTTGCAGGCGGCGCTCACCCACGGCCACCCCACCGCGCTGGCCGCCAGCGACCTGACGGCGCACGCGGTGTGGCTGCTCGCCCACAACTGCCACCCGTCGGAGCTGTTGCCGCGCCTGCGCCACTACGGCCGGACGGCACGCCGGACCTACCACGGCGACTGGCTCGGGGACCTGGCCCAGCGGGCCGGCGCGGCCGATCCCGCCGCGTTCATCGCCCACGGCTGGGACGAGACCCTGGCGGCCCTGGACACGGTCGCCGCCGCCCTCGCACAGCCGGACCCGGAGCGCGACCCGTGCGAGGTGGCCGGTGGCGGCTGGATCGCCGAGGAGGCGCTGGCGGCCGCCGTCTACTGCTTCCTGCTCTTCCCCGAGGAGCCCGTCGCCGTCGTCCAGCGGGCCGCGTTCTCCTCCGGCGACTCCGATTCCATCGCGGCCCTGGCCGGAGCGCTCGCCGGGGCCTCGGTCGGCGGTCCGGCCTGGCCCGCCGACTGGGTGCGCGCCCTGGAGTACGGGGACCGTGTGCGGCCGCTGGTCGCCCCGTGGGACGCGGGCCACACCCACGCCCGCTGGGGCGGCCCGGGGCGCGGGACCGCGCCGGGGCGCCGCGCGTGAACCGGCCCGCGCGGCTGGCCACCGAATGGCTCCAGCAGACGTACGGCGGTCTGGTCGAGCTGAGCGCCCCCGACCCCGTGCACGAGACCCCGGCGGCCTGGCTGCTCGCCTGCCGGTCCGTGACGCAGCCCGGCTTCCCCCGCACGCCCATGCTGGCGGCGTCGGTCGTCGTCCCCCGGTACAAGGGGCTCCCCTTCCACCCCTCCCCTAGCGCCCCGCTCGCCGACCTCGATTCCGCCCCTGCCTGGGTGCTCGCCGACCGGCTGGTGTCCCAGCCCAAGCGGCTCAACATCCGCGGCCGGACGGTGGCCCTGCACCACCGGATCGACGGAACCGAGGCCAGTCCGCTGCCGTGGGCTCCCGGCCACGAGGCCCCGGGCTGGTGGGGGAGGCTCGTCCGGCGCTACTTCCCGGGGTTCCGGGAGACCCCGGCCGACGACTGGGACGACGTCGTCCGCGCGCTCAGCGGAGCCGGGCCGGACGCCCGGGGCCTGGTCTGGGTCCGGCGCGAACTCGGCGGCCAGGAGATCAGCGGTCACCTCGTCTACGCGCACAACAACGACGGCCGCGTGGTCCTCCTCGACGCCATGACCTCCTCGCTCGCCGAGCTGGACACCGGCGGGGTGCGCGAGCTCCGGCTGCTGCTCGCACCGCCCGGCGGCCGGGACTCCTGACCCACCCGCCGGACCGCCGGCGAGGGCGACGGCCCGGGGGCTGCCGAGCGGTGGACGCCACCTCGTCGACTCTGCTCCGTACCAAACCCTTGCCCCTGCCCCCGTCACGGCGCAAGCTCCCTCCATGGAGCTGGAGTTGCGGCATCTGAAGACGATCAGGGCGATCGCGGACGCGGGCAGCCTCACGCGGGCCGCGACCGATCTGGGGCTGGCGCAGCCCGCGTTGAGCGCACAGCTCAAGCGGATCGAACGGGCACTGGGCGGTGCGTTGTTCGAGCGGGGTCGGCACGGGGTGCGGGTCACCGCACTCGGCGAACTCGTGCTGGAACGCACCCGGGTCGTGCTGCCCGCGGTGACCGAACTCCAGCAGGAGGCGGCGCGTTTCGCCCGCACACCGCGCCCGGCCGCCGCACACCTCCGGCTGGGCGGCACACACGGCCCGCTGCTGGGCGCGCTCGTGGACCGGCTGGCCGGTGCGGTGTCCGAGGCCCGCGTCACCACCTGCACCTCCTGGTCCGACCGGGAGCTGGCCCGGCTGCTCGTCGAGGGCCGGCTGGACTTCGCGCTCGCCGGAACCTGCGGGTCCGCTCCCCCACCCGCCGCCGACGGACTGGTGTGGCGGGAGGTCGCGGTCGACCCGGTGTTCGTGATGCTCTCCGACGGCCACCCGCTGGCCGACCGCGCGGAGCTGGACCTGGCCGAACTGGCCGACGCGGAGTGGGCCTGCGTCCCGGGCGACGGCTGCTTCGGCGACTGCTTCACCGCGGCCTGCGCCCGCTCCGGGTTCACCCCCCGGCGGATGTACGAGACCGACACGGCGGCGCTGGTGCACCTCGTCCAGGTGGGCCGGGCGCTCGGGATGTGCCGGGCCGCCTTCCCCACCACACCCGGCGTCATCACCCGCCCGCTCACCGGCACTCCGCTGACCTGGCGGCACCTGCTGGGATGGCACTCCGTGAGCCAGCGGGACGCCCTCGCCACGACCGTCCTGGCCCAGGCCCGCATGGCCCACGCGGGGGTGGCGGCACGCAGCGACAGCTACACCGCCTGGCTCTCCGCCCGCCGCGACCCGGCACCCCCGGCCCTCCCATAACACCGTGCAGAGGGTCGACCGACGTCTTACGGCGCCCGGCCGGCCCTCCCTACGGTTTCGGCACCTCCCCACCCGACACCGAGGAGATGCCCCATGTCCTCCCTGCTCAGACGTCACCCCCGGGCCGGTGCCGCGGGCGCCGCGCTGGCCGCGACGGCCGCCCTGCTCGTGGCCGGGCTCAGCGGCTCCGCGAGCGCGGGCACCGCCCCCGACGCCCGGTCCGGCGGCGCGCCCTCGGCCGCGGACACCCTGCGCACCGACGCCGCCCCGCCCGCCCTGCTGAAGTCCATGGAACGCGACCTCGGCATCGACCGGAAGCAGGCGGAGCGGCGGCTGGTGAACGAGGCCGAGGCCGGGGCCACCGCGGGCCGGCTGAGCCTGGCCCTCGGCGCCGACTTCGCGGGCGCCTGGGTGTCCGGCGCCGACTCCGGCACCCTGACCGTGGCGACCACGGACACCCGTGACGTGCCGGCCATCGAGGCACGGGGCGCCGAAGCCACCGTCGTGCGCCACTCCCTCGCCGAGCTGGAGGCCGCCAAGGCCCGCCTCGACAAGGCGTCCGCCGGCCGCGACACCACCGGGGCGCCCGTCTGGTACGTCGACGTCCGCAGCAACCAGGTCGTCGTGCAGGCCGCACGCCCCTCCGCGGCCCGCTCCCTGCTCTCCGCGGCCGGCGTCGACACCTCGCTCGCCCGCGTGGAGAAGTCCGCCGAGCAGCCCCGTCCGCTCTACGACCTGCGAGGCGGCGAGGCGTACTACATCAACAACAGCGGACGCTGCTCCATCGGCTTCCCCGTCACCAGGGGCACCCTGCAGGGCTACGCCACCGCCGGCCACTGCGGACGGACCGGAGCCTCCACCAGCGGCCACAACCGGGTCGCCCAGGGCACCTTCCAGGGCTCCGTCTTCCCGGGCCGCGACATGGCCTGGGTCGCCACCAACAGCAACTGGACGGCCACGCCCTACGTGAAGGGCGCGGGCGGCCAGAACGTCCAGGTCACCGGCTCGACCCAGGCCCCGGTCGGCTCCTCCGTCTGCCGCTCCGGCTCCACCACCGGCTGGCACTGCGGCGTCATCCAGCAGCTGAACACCAGCGTGACCTACCCCGAGGGCACCATCACCGGCGTCACCCGCACCTCGGTCTGCGCCGAGCCCGGCGACTCCGGCGGCTCCTACATCTCCGGCAGCCAGGCCCAGGGCGTCACCTCGGGCGGCTCGGGCAACTGCAGCAGCGGCGGCACCACGTACTTCCAGCCGCTCAACCCGCTCCTGCAGAACTACGGCCTCACCCTGAAGACGACCGACGGCGGCGAGGAACCGCCCCCGGGCGGGGAGGAGCCGGGCGGCACCTGGTCCGCGGGCACCGTCTACCAGGCCGGCGACACGGTCACCTACGGCGGCGCCACCTACCGCTGCCTCCAGGGCCACCAGGCCCAGACCGGCTGGGAGCCCCCCAACGTCCCGGCCCTGTGGCAGCGCGTGTGACCACCGGCTGACCAACCCGACGGGCGAACCGACCGGCCCCGGGCGCACCCTGACGACGCGCCCGGGGCCGGACGGCCGTGCAGAACACCCTGTCAGCCAGCGCTTCCCGGCCTCTCCCCGGCCGCCGCGAAGACCTCCGTCATCGAGGTGGCGGCAATGGCCCGGCTGAGCCACAGATCCAGCACGCCGAGGTCATCACAGCTCTCGATACGCTCCCGGTCCCCCTCGGTCACCTCGACGCCCCGATGACGCAACAGCAGAAGGAGCGCACTCACCAGCCCCTCGGCCAGCCCCTCGGCCCGACCCTTCTCACGGCCCTCTTTACGGCCCTCCTGCCGGCCCTCCTGCCGGCCCTCCTCGCGGCCCTCCTGCCGGAGCTTCTGCGCGGTCTGCGACTGGAAGAAGGAGAGGTCGACGGCCATGAGATGCCTCCAGAGATCCGCGGCCCGGGACATGCCGAGGCCTTGTTCGTCCGTGCAGCCGACGCGCTCCGCGAGCTGCTCCCCGCCGTCACCCACCGCCCCCTCCGCCGCCAAGTGCGACGCCCCGGAGCCGGACGGCCGTGCAGAACGCCCCGTCAGTCAGCGCTTCCCGGCCTCTCCCCGGCCGCCGCGAAGACCTCCGTCATCGAGGTGGCGGCAATGGCACGGGTGAGCCACAGATCCAGCACGCCGAGGTCATCACAGCTCTCGATACGCTCCCGGTCCCCCTCGGTCACCTCGACGCCCCGATGACGCAACAGCAGAAGGAGGGCACTCGCCAGCCCCTCGGCCCGACCCTCCTCGCGGCCCTCCTCACGGCCCTCCTGCCGGAGCTTCTGCGCGGTCTGCGACTGGAAGAAGGAGAGGTCGACGGCCATGAGATGCCTCCAGAGATCCGCGGCCCGGGACGTGCCGAGGCCTTGTTCCGTGAGTTCGATGAAGGTGCCGGCGGTGGTCTCGTCGTCGGCCGACAGGCTTTTCAGCGCCTTTGCCAACGCGTTCAGTATGGCATCGGCTTCCGGCTCGCAACGGTGAAGAGCGGCCGAGAGAATCGTGAGCGGAATGTCCCGGGCGGCTTCGTCGGGGCTGTCGATCACCGGCACGTCGTTCGGCCCCAGGACCAGCGGTCGCAGGGTGAGGGCGGGCCACTGACGGGGGCCGATGTCGAACTGCTGGGCAGCCCAGGAAGCCGTCTTCCGGTCGGGGCAGACGACGAGCAGCACCGGTGGGATGCCGTACTTGGCGTACACGTGGGAGAGGTAGTAGGCCCAGCTGGCGGGCTTGTCCGCGCTGGGCGCGCTCTGCGACTCGACCGCCAGCACGAAACTGCCGTCCTCGGTCTCCATGCGCAGCAAGGTGTCCACCCGACGCTCCAACGGCCGCGTCTCCGTGAGGTCGGTGGAGAGTTCGGACGCGGACAAGGGTGGGGGGAAGGCGACGCCGAGATTCCTGGCGGCGCGTGCGAAGAGGCCCGGTTCCTGCTGGAAGATCCGGTGCAGGGCCTCATGGGATGAGCTGACCATGGCGCAAAACTATGGGCGCCGGCGGGTCCGCTTCGCGCAGATGCGCCATGCGTCCCGCGAACGAGTGGTCCGCACAGCAGGGAGCTGACGCCACAACGCAAGAGGGCCCGCACGACCGAAGTCGTGCGGGCCCTCCCAGGTGCTCGCAGCAGGAGCTACCAGGTCAGATCAGCAAGCTCACTTGTTGATCTTGGTGACCTGGCCGGCGCCCACGGTCCGGCCACCCTCACGGATGGCGAACTTCAGGCCCTCCTCCATGGCGACGGGCTGGATGAGCTCCACCTTCATCTCGGTGTTGTCACCCGGCATGACCATCTCGGTGCCCTCGGGGAGGGTCACGACGCCGGTCACGTCCGTCGTGCGGAAGTAGAACTGCGGGCGGTAGTTGTTGAAGAACGGGGTGTGGCGGCCACCCTCGTCCTTCGACAGGATGTAGGCCTGGGCCTCGAACTCGGTGTGCGGGGTGACCGAGCCCGGCTTGATGATGACCTGGCCGCGCTCGACGTCCTCGCGCTTGATGCCGCGGAGCAGCAGACCGACGTTCTCACCGGCCTGGCCCTCGTCGAGCAGCTTGCGGAACATCTCGATGCCGGTGACCGTGGTGGTGGTCTTCTCCGGCTTGATGCCGATGATGTCGACGGTCTCGTTGACCTTGAGGACACCACGCTCGATGCGGCCGGTGACGACCGTACCGCGACCGGTGATGGTGAAGACGTCCTCGATCGGCATCAGGAACGGCTTGTCGACGTCACGCTCGGGCTCGGGGATGGACTCGTCCACGGCCTTCATGAGCTCGAGGACGGAGTTGCCCCACTCCTTGTCGCCCTCGAGGGCCTTCAGAGCGGAGACCTTGACGACCGGAACCTCGTCGCCCGGGAACTCGTACTCGGAGAGGAGCTCACGCACCTCGAGCTCGACGAGCTCCAGGATCTCCTCGTCGTCCACCATGTCGGCCTTGTTCAGGGCGACGACGATGTACGGAACGCCGACCTGGCGGGCCAGGAGCACGTGCTCCTTGGTCTGCGGCATCGGGCCGTCGGTCGCGGCGACCACGAGGATCGCGCCGTCCATCTGGGCGGCACCGGTGATCATGTTCTTGATGTAGTCCGCGTGACCGGGGCAGTCGACGTGGGCGTAGTGACGCGACTCGGTCTGGTACTCGACGTGCGAGATCGAGATCGTGATACCACGCTGGCGCTCTTCCGGCGCCTTGTCGATCATGTCGAAGGCCGAGGCCTCGTTCAGGTCGGGGTACGCGTCGTGCAGCACCTTGGTAATGGCGGCCGTGAGGGTCGTCTTACCGTGGTCGATGTGACCGATGGTGCCGATGTTGACGTGCGGCTTAGTCCGCTCGAACTTCGCCTTCGCCACTGGGGTCCTCCTGTGGAGTGGTTCTGTACGCCTTACTTCATCGGCGCCAGGTGATCTGTGCTGGGAAACCCGGGCCCGGGGTGTCCCGCCAGGATGGCGGCGGGACACCCACCTGCAAGCTCCGGGGTCAAGCCTAAGGCGTGGGGACGCCCTCCGTTAAACGGAGCCCGTCACTCGCCCTTGGCCTTCGCGATGATCTCCTCGGCGACGTTCCGCGGAACCTCGGCGTAGGAGTCGAACTGCATCGAGTAGCTTGCGCGACCCGACGTCTTGCTGCGGAGGTCTCCGACGTAGCCGAACATCTCCGACAGGGGCACCAGGCCCTTCACGACGCGGGCACCGGCGCGCTCCTCCATGGCCTGGATCTGGCCACGGCGGGAGTTGATGTCGCCGATGACCTCACCCATGTAGTCCTCGGGCGTGGTGACCTCGACGGCCATCATCGGCTCCAGGAGCACGGGGCTGGCCTTGCGCGCGGCCTCCTTGAAGGCCTGCGAACCGGCGATCTTGAACGCGAGCTCGGAGGAGTCCACCTCGTGGTAGGCACCGTCGAGCAGCGTCACGCGGACACCGGTCATCTCGTAGCCGGCGAGGATGCCGAACTGCATGGCCTCCTGCGCACCGGCGTCCACCGAAGGGATGTACTCCTTCGGCACGCGGCCACCGGTCACCTTGTTGACGAACTCGTACGAGGCGTCGCCGCCCTCGATCGGCTCGATCGCGATGATGACGCGGGCGAACTGGCCGGTACCACCCGTCTGCTTCTTGTGGGTGAACTCGACCTTCTCGACCGACTTGCGGATGGTCTCGCGGTACGCGACCTGCGGCTTGCCGACGTTGGCCTCGACCTTGAACTCACGGCGCATGCGGTCGACCAGCACCTCGAGGTGCAGCTCGCCCATGCCGCCGATGATGGTCTGGCCGGTCTCCTCGTCCGAGTGGACCTGGAAGGAGGGGTCCTCCTCGGCCAGGCGCTGGATCGCGACGCCGAGCTTCTCCTGGTCGCCCTTCGACTTGGGCTCGATGGCGACCTGGATGACCGGGGCCGGGAAGTCCATGGACTCCAGGATCACCGGGTTCTTGTCGTCGGACAGCGTCTCACCGGTGGTGGTCTGCTTCAGGCCCATGACGGCGACGATGTCGCCGGCGCCCACCGACTCGATCTCCTCACGCTTGTTGGCGTGCATGCGGTAGATCTTGCCGATGCGCTCCTTCTTGCCCTTCACGGAGTTCAGCACCTGGGTGCCGGACTCCAGACGGCCGGAGTACACGCGGACGAAGGTGAGCTTGCCGAGGTGCGGGTCGCTCATGATCTTGAACGCGAGGGCGGCGAGGGGCTCCTCGTCCGACGGCTTGCGCTCGATGACCTTCTCCGCGTCCTTGACGTCGTGGCCCTCGATGGCCTCGACGTCGAGCGGGGAGGGCAGGTAGCGCACGACCGCGTCGAGCAGGGGCTGCACGCCCTTGTTCTTGAACGCGGTGCCGCAGAACACGGGGGTGACGGTGGTGCCGCCGCCCTTGCCGGACGCGATGGTGATCCGACGGATGGCCGCGTAGAGCTGCTCCGCGGTGGGCTCGGTGCCCTCCAGGTACAGCTCCATCAGCTCTTCGTCGTTCTCCGCGACGGCCTCGAGCAGCTTGCCGCGCCACTCCTCGGCGGCCTCGGTGTGCGTGGCCGGGATGTCGACGGTGTCGTACATCTCGCCCTTGGTCGCCTCGGCGGACCAGACGAAGGCCTTCATCGTCACGAGGTCGACGACGCCCTTGAAGTCGGACTCGGCGCCGATCGGCAGCTGCATGACCAGCGGCTGCGCACCCAGGCGGTCGGAGATCATGTCGACGCAGCGGTGGAACTCGGCACCGGTGCGGTCGAGCTTGTTCACGAAGCAGATACGCGGAACGCCGTAGCGGTCCGCCTGACGCCACACCGTCTCGGACTGCGGCTCGACACCGGCCACGCCGTCGAACACCGTGACGGCACCGTCGAGGACGCGCAGCGAGCGCTCCACCTCGACGGTGAAGTCGACGTGGCCCGGGGTGTCGATGATGTTGATGGTGTGGTCGATGTTCTCAAGCGGCCAGTGACAGGTGGTCGCAGCAGAGGTGATCGTGATGCCACGCTCCTGCTCCTGCTCCATCCAGTCCATGGTCGCGGAGCCCTCGTGCGTCTCACCGATCTTGTAGGAGACGCCCGTGTAGAACAGGATCCGCTCGGTGGTGGTCGTCTTGCCCGCGTCGATGTGGGCCATGATCCCGATGTTGCGGACCTTGGCCAGGTCAAGCGAAGTGGTAGCCATAAGGCTTCAGTCTTCTCTCGGTTTCGAAGGGGGTTTCGACTACCAGCGGTAGTGGGCGAAGGCCTTGTTGGACTCGGCCATCTTGTGCGTGTCCTCGCGCTTCTTCACAGCGGCACCGAGGCCGTTGGAGGCGTCGAGGAGCTCGTTCAGCAGACGCTCGGTCATGGTCTTCTCGCGACGGGCGCGGGAGTAACCGACCAGCCAGCGCAGCGCCAGGGTGTTGGCACGGCCGGGCTTGACCTCGACCGGCACCTGGTAGGTGGCGCCACCGACACGGCGGGACTTGACCTCGAGGGTCGGCTTGATGTTCTCGAGAGCGCGCTTCAGCGTGATGACCGGGTCGTTGCCGGTCTTCTCGCGCAGGCCCTCCATGGCGCCGTAGACGATGCGCTCGGCGGTGGAGCGCTTGCCGTTCAGCAGCACCTTGTTGATCAGGGAGGTCACCAGAGGAGAACCGTAGACCGGGTCGATGATGACCGGGCGCTTCGGGGCGGGGCCCTTACGAGGCATTCTTACTTCTCCTTCTTGGCGCCGTAACGGCTGCGAGCCTGCTTGCGGTTCTTGACACCCTGGGTGTCGAGCGAGCCGCGGATGATCTTGTAGCGAACACCCGGCAGGTCCTTCACACGGCCGCCGCGCACGAGCACGATGGAGTGCTCCTGCAGGTTGTGTCCCTCACCCGGGATGTAGGCCGTGACCTCGATGCCGCTGGTCAGACGCACACGCGCGACCTTACGCAGGGCCGAGTTCGGCTTCTTCGGGGTGGTGGTGAACACACGCGTGCAGACGCCACGACGCTGGGGCGAACCCTCGAGTGCGGGCGTCTTGTTCTTCTCGACCTTGTCCTGCCGGCCCTTGCGGACCAGCTGCTGGATCGTAGGCACTACTTCTCCGGTTTCTGTGTGCCGATTGGTACAGCTAACCTGGAACGTCACCGACCCACGCGGTCGGGTGTGTCGAATCACGCGGACTCCCGCCGCAAGGCAGAAAGAATGCGCAGATTGCGGTGGCCGTTCACAGCCCTCAGTGCGGTGGAAAGGCACGCACGAAGGCCAGGGCACACCCCAGGCACAAGGTCTGAGCGTACCTATCGCATTCGCTGCGGTCAAAACAAATGGGCCATGCCCCCGGCCTCGTCAAGGGCGTGTCCGCGTCTCAGCCCGTCGAGGTGAGCGCCAGCGCGAACGACACCATGAACAGCAGGACCCAGCCGGCCGTGGACAGCCAGCCGAGCACCAGTCCGACGAGCGCGAACCCGTCGCCCTCGTCACCGGTCCGCCGGATCTCGGAGCGCGCCGAATGGCCCAGGATGATCGCCGGAATGCCGGTGAGTCCGGCCGTGAAGATGCAGAGCCCGCCGCAGACGGCCGCCGCCACCGCCTTGCCGTTCGTCCGGGGCCTCGGCGGCACCGGCAGGAAGGCCGGAGGAACGCCCATGGGGGGCGCCGGGTGCGCCACCGGCCCCTGGGGCAGGTCGGCCACCAGCAGGGCCAGTTCGCCCACCGTACGGGCCGCGTAGGCCCGTGCCACGCGCCGGTCGAACTCGGACTTCTCCAGCCGGCCCTCGCCGTACCCGGACCGGAGCACGTCGACGGCCCGCTCCCGGTCGGCGTGCGAGGCCAGCATCGGGGAGCCGGCCTGGCCGGCCCATGGCTGCGGGACGCCGGGCCCCTGCTGCCAGGGCTGCCACTGCGGATACGGCGAATGCGACACCGAGCACCATCTCCCCCGTTGACACCGGGTCCCTCCATCATGCGCTGGAGCGGACGTTTTCGGCACTGTTACGGACGGAAACCATGGGCCGGTCGGTTCCCGGCGCCTCCGCGCGCCCGGCGTGAGCGGAAGCACACTCCGGCGTGCGCCGGGAGTCCGGACGCCCCCCGTTCAGGCCCCGAGTCCGGCCCGAGGACCCTGCCGGCGCCCAGGCCCTCCCCCGCAGTGCCGAGGCGGGCCCCCTGCCCCCGGCCCCGGCCCGGCCCGGCCCGGCCCGGCCCCGAAAGCCTCCCGTCCCGGGCCTGCCCGCACACGCCGAGGGGCGGCCACCCCGTACGGAGTGACCGCCCCTCGGATCAAGCTGCTCGCTTACTGGTTGTACGGACCGTAGTCGTAGTCCTCCAGCGGAACGGCCTGGCCGGAGCCGGTGCCGAACGGCGAGTAGTCGATGTCGTCGTAGCCGACGGCCGAGTACATCGCGGCCTTGGCCTCCTCGGTCGGCTCGACCCGGATGTTGCGGTAGCGGGACAGACCCGTACCGGCCGGGATGAGCTTACCGATGATGACGTTCTCCTTGAGGCCGATGAGGCTGTCGGACTTGGCGTTGATCGCCGCGTCCGTCAGCACTCGGGTCGTCTCCTGGAAGGAGGCGGCCGACAGCCAGGACTCCGTCGCCAGCGAGGCCTTGGTGATACCCATCAGCTGCGGACGACCCGAGGCCGGGTGACCGCCCTCCTGGACCACACGACGGTTCTCGGTCTCGAACTTCGACCGCTCGACCAGCTCGCCGGGCAGCAGCTCCGCGTCGCCCGACTCGATGATCGTCACCCGGCGCAGCATCTGCCGGATGATGATCTCGATGTGCTTGTCGTGGATCGACACGCCCTGCGAGTTGTAGACCTTCTGGACCTCGCCGACCAGGTGGACCTGGACGGCACGCTGACCCAGGATGCGCAGCACGTCGTGCGGGTTGGTGGCACCCACGGTGAGCTTCTGGCCCACCTCGACGTGGTCGCCCTCGCCGACCAGCAGACGGGAGCGCTTGGAGATCGGGTAGGCCGTCTCGTCGCTGCCGTCGTCGGGCGTGACGACGATCTTCTTGGTCTTCTCGGTCTCCTCGATCCGGATGCGGCCGGCCGCCTCGGAGATCGGGGCGACACCCTTCGGGGTACGGGCCTCGAAGAGCTCGACGACACGCGGCAGACCCTGGGTGATGTCGTCACCGGCCACACCACCGGTGTGGAAGGTACGCATCGTCAGCTGGGTGCCGGGCTCACCGATGGACTGGGCGGCGATGATGCCGACCGCCTCACCGATGTCGACCAGCTTGCCGGTGGCCAGCGAACGGCCGTAGCACATGGCGCAGGTGCCGACGGCGGACTCGCAGGTCAGGACCGAGCGGGTCTTGACCTCCGCGACGCCGCGGCCCACGAGCTCCTCGATGAGCACGTCGCCCAGGTCCGTGCCGGCCGGGGCCAGCACCGAGCCGTCGACCACGATGTCCTCGGCGAGGCAGCGCGCGTACACGGAGGTCTCGACGTTCTCCGTCTTGCGCAGCGAACCGTCCTCGAGGCGGTCGGCGATCCGCAGCTTGAGGCCACGGTCGGTGCCGCAGTCCTCCTCGCGGATGATGACGTCCTGGGAGACGTCGACCAGACGACGGGTGAGGTAACCCGAGTCGGCGGTCCGCAGGGCGGTGTCCGCCAGACCCTTACGGGCACCGTGCGTGGAGATGAAGTACTCCAGCACGGACAGGCCCTCACGGAACGACGCCTTGATCGGACGCGGGATCGTCTCGTTCTTCGCGTTCGACACCAGACCACGCATACCGGCGATCTGACGCATCTGCATCATGTTGCCTCGTGCACCCGAGTTCACCATCATGAAGATCGGGTTGGTCTTCGGGAAGTTGTCGTTCATCGCCTCGGCGACCTCGTTGGTCGCCTTGGTCCAGATCGCGATGAGCTCCTGCGTGCGCTCGTCCTTGGTGATCAGACCGCGCTCGTACTGCTTCTGGACCTTCTCGTCCTGCGCCTCGTAGCCGCGGACGATCTCCTTCTTCGCCTCGGGGACGACGACGTCGGAGATCGCGACGGTGACGCCGGAGCGGGTGGCCCAGTAGAAGCCGGCCGACTTCAGGTTGTCGAGCGTCGCCGCCACGATGACCTTCGGGTAGCGCTCGGCGAGGTCGTTGACGATCTCGGAGAGCTGCTTCTTGCCGACCTCGTAGTCGACGAACGGGTAGTCCTCGGGCAGCAGCTCGTTGAAGAGCGCGCGGCCCAGGGTCGTCGTCAGCCGGAACGGGTCGCCCTGCTGCCACTCGGCACCGCCGACGGGCTCGCCGTCCTCGCCCACCGGCGGGGTCCAGCCGCGCGGCGGGATGGTGCCGACCGGGAAGCGGACGTCGATCTTCGACTGGAGCGACAGCTCGCCCGCGTCGAAGGCCATGATCGCCTCGGCGACCGAGGCGAACGACCGGCCCTCACCCTTCAGCTCGCGCATCTCGCCGTCGGTGGTGAGGAAGAACAGACCGAGGACCATGTCCTGGGTCGGCATCGTCACCGGACGGCCGTCGGCGGGCTTGAGGATGTTGTTCGAGGACAGCATCAGGATGCGGGCCTCGGCCTGCGCCTCCGCGGACAGCGGCAGGTGCACGGCCATCTGGTCACCGTCGAAGTCCGCGTTGAACGCGGTGCACACGAGCGGGTGGATCTGGATGGCCTTGCCCTCGACCAGCTGCGGCTCGAAGGCCTGGATGCCGAGGCGGTGCAGCGTGGGCGCACGGTTCAGCAGAACCGGGTGCTCCGCGATGACCTCTTCCAGCACGTCGTACACGACCGTGCGGCCGCGCTCGACCATGCGCTTGGCCGACTTGATGTTCTGCGCGTGGTTCAGGTCGACCAGGCGCTTCATCACGAACGGCTTGAACAGCTCCAGCGCCATCGCCTTCGGCAGACCGCACTGGTGCAGCTTCAGCTGCGGACCGACGACGATCACGGAACGCGCGGAGTAGTCCACGCGCTTGCCGAGCAGGTTCTGACGGAAGCGGCCCTGCTTGCCCTTGAGCATGTCGGACAGCGACTTCAGCGGACGGTTGCCGGGGCCCGTCACCGGGCGGCCACGGCGGCCGTTGTCGAAGAGCGCGTCCACGGCCTCCTGGAGCATGCGCTTCTCGTTGTTCACGATGATCTCGGGCGCGCCGAGGTCGAGAAGCCGCTTCAGGCGGTTGTTGCGGTTGATGACACGGCGGTACAGGTCGTTCAGGTCGGAGGTCGCGAAGCGGCCACCGTCCAGCTGCACCATCGGACGCAGGTCCGGCGGGATGACCGGCACGCAGTCCAGCACCATGCCCTTGGGGCTGTTGGACGTCTGCAGGAACGCGGAGACGACCTTCAGGCGCTTGAGCGCACGGGTCTTCTTCTGGCCCTTGCCGGTGCGGATGATCTCGCGGAGCCGCTCGGCCTCCTCGTCGAGGTCGAAGGACTCCAGACGCTTCTGCAGCGCCGCGGCACCCATCGAGCCGTCGAAGTACGTGCCGAAGCGGTCACGCAGCTCGCGGTAGAGCAGCTCGTCGCCCTCGAGGTCCTGGACCTTGAGGTTCTTGAACCGGTTCCACACCTCGTCGAGGCGGTCGATCTCGCGCTGCGCACGGTCGCGCAGCTGCTTCATCTCGCGCTCGGCACCCTCGCGCACCTTGCGGCGCACGTCGGCCTTGGCGCCCTCGGCCTCCAGCTCGGCGAGGTCCGTCTCGAGCTTCTTGGCGCGGGCCTCGAGGTCGGCGTCGCGGCGGTTCTCGATCTGCTGGCGCTCGACGGAGACGTGGGCCTCCAGCGAGGGCAGGTCGCGGGTGCGGCGCTCCTCGTCCACGTACGTGATCATGTACGCGGCGAAGTAGATGACCTTCTCGAGGTCCTTGGGAGCCAGGTCGAGCAGGTAGCCCAGCCGGCTCGGGACGCCCTTGAAGTACCAGATGTGCGTGACGGGCGCGGCGAGCTCGATGTGGCCCATCCGCTCACGGCGCACCTTGGCGCGCGTGACCTCGACGCCACAGCGCTCGCAGATGATGCCCTTGAAGCGGACGCGCTTGTACTTGCCGCAGTAGCACTCCCAGTCCCGGGTCGGACCGAAGATCTTCTCGCAGAAGAGTCCGTCCTTCTCCGGCTTGAGGGTGCGGTAGTTGATGGTCTCGGGCTTCTTGACCTCGCCGTGGCTCCACTGACGGATGTCGTCAGCGGTGGCCAGGCCGATCCGGAGCTCGTCGAAGAAGTTGACGTCGAGCACTATGCGTCAATCCCTCTCAGGGTCGTAAGTCATGGGGTCTGAAACGGGGTCCTGGGGCCGGTCCGGAGGTTCAGGGAAATTCATCGCTGAACCTCCGGACCGCGGCTCCCGTCAGACCTCTTCGACGCTGCTCGGCTCGCGCCGCGACAGGTCGATGCCGAGCTCCTCCGCAGCGCGGAAGACGTCCTCGTCGGTGTCACGCATCTCGATGGACATACCGTCGCTGGACAGCACCTCCACGTTCAGGCACAGGGACTGCATCTCCTTGATGAGCACCTTGAAGGACTCGGGGATGCCGGGCTCGGGGATGTTCTCGCCCTTGACGATGGCCTCGTAGACCTTCACGCGGCCGGTGACGTCGTCGGACTTGATGGTCAGCAGCTCCTGGAGCGCGTAGGCGGCGCCGTACGCCTCGAGCGCCCACACCTCCATCTCGCCGAACCGCTGGCCACCGAACTGAGCCTTACCGCCCAGCGGCTGCTGGGTGATCATGGAGTAGGGACCGGTCGAGCGGGCGTGCAGCTTGTCGTCGACCAGGTGGTGCAGCTTGAGGATGTACATGAAGCCGACCGAGATCGGCTCCGGGAACGGCTCGCCGGAGCGGCCGTCGTACAGCCTCGCCTTGCCGGACGGGAGCACCATGCGCTCGCCGTCGCGGTTGGGGATGGTGTGCTGCAGCAGGCCCGCCAGCTCGTCCTCGCGCGCACCGTCGAAGACGGGGGTGGCGACATTGGTGCCGGGCTCGACGCGGTCGGCGCCGATGACCTGGAGCCGCTCCGCCCACTCCTCGGCGAGACCGGAGACGTCCCAGCCGCGGCTGGCGAGCCAGCCGAGGTGGATCTCCAGGACCTGTCCGGGGTTCATCCGGGACGGGACGCCGAGCGGGTTGAGGATGATGTCGACCGGGGTGCCGTCCTCCAGGAACGGCATGTCCTCGATCGGCAGGATCTTGGAGATGACGCCCTTGTTGCCGTGGCGGCCGGCGAGCTTGTCACCGTCGGTGATCTTGCGCTTCTGCGCGACGTAGACGCGCACCAGCTGGTTGACACCGGGGGGAAGCTCGTCGCCCTCCTCGCGGTCGAAGACGCGGACGCCGATGACCTTGCCGGTCTCGCCGTGCGGCACCTTCAGCGAGGTGTCGCGGACCTCACGGGCCTTCTCACCGAAGATCGCGCGCAGCAGGCGCTCCTCGGGCGTCAGCTCGGTCTCACCCTTGGGCGTGACCTTGCCGACGAGGATGTCACCGGCGATGACCTCGGCACCGATGCGGATGATGCCGCGCTCGTCGAGGTCGGCGAGGACCTCCTCGGAGACGTTCGGGATGTCCCGGGTGATCTCCTCGGGGCCCAGCTTGGTGTCGCGGGCGTCGACCTCGTGCTCCTCGATGTGGATCGAGGAGAGGACGTCGTCCTGCACGAGGCGCTGCGACAGGATGATCGCGTCCTCGTAGTTGTGGCCCTCCCACGGCATGAACGCCACGAGCAGGTTCTTGCCGAGCGCCATCTCGCCGTTCTCGGTGGCCGGACCGTCGGCCAGGACCTGGCCCTCGATGATCCGGTCGCCCTCGCTGACGATGACCTTCTGGTTGACCGAGGTGCCCTGGTTGGAGCGGGCGAACTTGTGCAGGCGGTACGTGATGTACGTGCCGTCGTCGTTCGCGGTGGTGATGTAGTCCGCGGAGACCTCCTGGACCACACCCGCCTTCTCGGCCTTGACCACGTCGCCGGCGTCGACGGCGGAGCGGTACTCCATGCCGGTGCCGACGAGCGGGGACTCGCTCTTGATGAGCGGCACGGCCTGGCGCATCATGTTCGCGCCCATGAGGGCACGGTTGGCGTCGTCGTGCTCGAGGAACGGGATCATGGCGGTCGCGACCGACACCATCTGGCGCGGCGAGACGTCCATGTAGTCGACGTCCTCGGGGCTGACGTAGTCGACCTCGCCGCCCTTGCGGCGGACCAGGACGCGGGCCTCGGCGAAGCGCAGGTCGTCGGTGAGCGGCGCGTTGGCCTGGGCGAGGACGAAGCGGTCCTCCTCGTCGGCGGTCAGGTAGTCCACCTGGTCGGTGACCTGGCCCTCGAAGACCTTGCGGTACGGGGTCTCGACGAAGCCGAACGCGTTGACCCGGCCGTAGGTGGCGAGCGAGCCGATCAGACCGATGTTCGGGCCTTCGGGCGTCTCGATCGGGCACATGCGGCCGTAGTGCGAGGGGTGCACGTCACGGACCTCGAAGCCGGCCCGCTCACGGGAGAGACCACCCGGGCCGAGCGCGGACAGACGACGCTTGTGCGTCAGCCCGGACAGCGGGTTGTTCTGGTCCATGAACTGGGACAGCTGGCTGGTGCCGAAGAACTCCTTGATGGAGGCGACGACCGGCCGGATGTTGATCAGGGTCTGCGGCGTGATCGCCTCGACGTCCTGCGTGGTCATGCGCTCGCGGACGACGCGCTCCATGCGCGCCAGGCCCGTGCGGACCTGGTTCTGGATCAGCTCGCCGACGCTGCGCAGGCGGCGGTTGCCGAAGTGGTCGATGTCGTCGGTCTCGACGACGACCGGCTGGCCGTTGTCGCCGACGGTCTCGATCTCACCGGCGTGGAGCTTCACCAGGTACTTGATCGTCGCGATGATGTCGTCGACGGTCAGGACACCGGCGTCGAGCTGCGTGTCCGTGCCCAGCTTCTTGTTGACCTTGTAGCGGCCGACCTTGGCCAGGTCGTAGCGCTTGGGGTTGAAGTAGAGGTTCTCGAGCAGCGTCTGCGCGGCCTCACGGGTGGGGGGCTCGCCCGGACGCAGCTTGCGGTAGATGTCGAGCAGCGCGTCGTCCTGGCCCTGGGTGTGGTCCTTCTCCAGGGTGGCGCGCATCGACTCGTACTCGCCGAACTCCTCGAGGATCTGCTCGGTGGTCCAGCCGAGCGCCTTGAGCAGGACGGTGACGGACTGCTTGCGCTTGCGGTCGACGCGGACGCCGACCATGTCGCGCTTGTCGATCTCCATCTCCAGCCAGGCACCCCGGGACGGGATGATCTTGGCGGAGAAGATGTCCTTGTCGGACGTCTTGTCGATGCTGGAGTCGAAGTACACGCCGGGCGAACGGACCAGCTGCGACACCACGACACGCTCGGTGCCGTTGATGACGAACGTGCCCTTGTTCGTCATGAGCGGGAAGTCGCCCATGAAGACGGTCTGGGACTTGATCTCGCCGGTCTCGTTGTTGGTGAACTCGGCCGTGACGAAGAGCGGGGCGGCGTACGTGAAGTCGCGCTCCTTGCACTCGTCGATGGAGTTCTTCGGCGGCTCGAAGCGGTGGTCGCGGAAGGTCAGCGACATCGACCCGGAGAAGTCCTCGATCGGGGAGATCTCCTCGAAGATCTCCTCCAGACCGGACTTGGTGGGGACGTCCTGACCGTTGTCCAGAGCCTGCTCGACGCGAGCCTTCCAGGCGTCGTTGCCGAGCAGCCAGTCGAAGCTCTCGGTCTGGAGCGCGAGAAGGTTCGGAACCTCGAGGGGCTCCTTGATCTTTGCAAAGGAGATGCGCAGCGGGGCGGTGCTGGCGCCGTTGTTCGTATTCGCGGTCGAGGCAGTGCGCGAGGCGGCCAAGAGGGGGTCCTTCCGAGGGCTCGGACTCACTACGCGCGTACCGGCCCCCCACTGTGCACGGACCTGGAGCCCTCTGATGAGGCCCGGAAAGGCCAGGTCAGAGATGGTCCAATCATCTGTGCTCGAGCGAGGGCATGCCCCTGGTGACGGGCAGGGGACAGCTAACAGGCAGCGCAAAGGGTCAGTGTAGCCACTTGGCACACTGATGTCCAGTGCGGGTTTTCGAGACCCTCGGAGGCCCTCGTTGTTCTCAACTCCTGCGACAAGGCGCTGCCCTCAACGCACCGTGATACTGCCCTCTTCGCCGTCGATCCATGCCTCGGATTCGGATCCTTGTGACGACGCGTCCTGAGAATTGCGCGCTGCGTGCGGTTCGTCAAGGCCCCCCTTGCCCGGGCCCTCGTCCACCGGGCGACCCCTGGCGGCCCGTCGAGGCACATCAAAGATCACCATACCCCCCGCCGTCCCGGGGGCAAGGCAGCCGCCGCCGGGCCCTCAGACACGGAAAAGCGACCACCCGGATGGATGATCGCTCTTCCGTGCTGACGCGTTACACATCCCGTGGGACGTGCTGCGGATCCTGCCGGATCCGCGAGGTCTTACTTGACCTCGACCGAGGCGCCGGCGCCCTTGAGGGACTCGGCGGCCTTCTCGGCCTGCTCCTTGTTGACCTTCTCGAGGACCGGCTTCGGGGTGCCGTCGACGAGGTCCTTGGCCTCCTTCAGACCCAGCGAGGTCAGCTCACGCACGACCTTGATGACCTGGATCTTCTTGTCGCCGGCGCCGGTGAGGATGACGTCGAACTCGTCCTTCTCCTCCTCGGCCGGGGCAGCCGGGCCGGCCTGGCCCGGGCCCGCGACGGCCACGGCCGCGGCGGCGGCGGTGACGTCGAACTTCTCCTCGAAGGCCTTCACGAACTCGGAGAGCTCGATGAGGGTCATCTCCTCGAACTGGGCAAGCAGCTCGTCCTGGGTGAGCTTCGCCATGATGGCGGTCCTTCCACTAAATCGGCAGGTGCCGGATGTACTGGGTGAGGCGGGCGTACGTCGGGCCCGCAACGACCCTCACCCGATGCGGTGAGGATCGGTCAGCGAGCCGAATTACTCGGCACCGCCCTGCTCGTCCTGCTTGGCACGAAGCGCGTCCACGGTGCGGACCAGCTTCGACGGGAGCGCCTGGAACACCTGGGCAGCCTGGGTCTGCTTGCCCTTGAAGGCGCCCGCCAGCTTGGCGAGCAGAACCTCGCGGGACTCGAGGTCCGCGAGCTTCTTGATCTCGTCGGCGGACATCGCCTTGCCGTCAAGGACACCGCCCTTGATGACGAGATTCGGGTTGTCCTTGGCGAAGTCACGAAGACCCTTCGCCGACTCCACCGGGTCACCGGTGACGAAGGCGACTGCCGTCGGACCGTTGAACAGGTCGTCCAGCGTCGAGATCCCGGCCTCGTTGGCCGCAATCTTGGTCAGCGTGTTCTTCACCACGGCGTACTGGGCGTTCTCACCGAGCGAACGGCGCAGCTGCTTGAGCTGGGCCACGGTGAGACCGCGGTACTCGGTCAGCACGGCAGCGCTGGAGTTGCGGAACTGGTCCGTCAACTCGGCCACTGCGGCAGCCTTGTCGGGCCTCGCCATAGAGCCTCGGCCTCCTTCCGGGTGATTCGGACCGCGCGGACCCGAAGGAGGACTGGGGAAAACGAAACGCCCCGGCGCAGGCGCACGGGGCGAGGCTCCACCGGTTCCGGCACCGCCTTGCGGCAGCGTCGACGTCCGGGAGCTCTTCCACAGTCACCTGCGCGGGTCGTCCGCAGTTCAGCGGATCCTTCGGCCACCGCGCCCTCTCGCGAGCGCACGGCAACGACCAGCGGTCTTTGGCTTCCTCAGGAGAGTACGGGAACGGCTCGCCGGGAGGCAAATCCGTTCCCCTGCCCCACGGCGGCCGGGGAGCGGACCGGCGGATCAGCCCTCCCCGAGACCCTCCAGCAGCTCCTCCAGGTCGGCGGTCTCACCGGCCGGCGGTGCCTCGACGGTGACGGGCTTGTTCACGTCGTGGAAGGTGATGGTCATGTCCAGCGGTCCGCCCGTGGCGTCGCCGCGCATCCGGAACCGCTTGGTGCGGTCCTCACCGTCCACCCACAGGTCCATGGTGAGCTCGTCCACACCCATGTCCTCGTACCGCTCGATGTTCTTCTCGCCGCGCTCGGCAGCCGCCGCGTCCTTCTTCTTCAGCGAGGCGCGCAGGTCGTCGAGCGTGACGGTGCCCGAGTACCGGGTGGTCTCGACGCCGTCGACCTTCTCCGTGCCGGCCTCTTCCACGTCCTTGGCGCCGGTGAGGAACCCGGCCTCGCCCGCCGGGTCCTGCTGGGCCCGGTCCGCGGCACCCCGGTCGGTCAGCGCCCCGTCGGCACCCGTCGCGGCCAGGTCGAACTTCATCCACCTCTTTCCGTCCATCTCCTCGGCCATGCCGGCGCCGCCGCCGATGTACATGACCTCGTCGACGAGGCGGATCTCGACGGTGCCGTCCGCGCCCTGGTCCAGCGCCCTCATCTTCATGCCCATGGCCGGCTCGGGCTTGAGCCGCATCACGGCCTCCCCCTCGACCCGGCCCTGCTCGGGCACCTCGCCGGTCAGGGTGTAGCGGAACGAGGTGAGGTCCCCGGTGCTCTTCGCCGCCTTGGCGACGGCGGCGGCCGGGGTCATGGCGGGCGAGTCGGTGTTCTGGGAACAGCCGACGGCCCCCGCGGCGAGCAGGAGCGCGGCCAGTCCGGCAGCGGGTACGGATGACTTCACGGATCCCCCAGGTGTCGGCCCCCGACGCAACTCCCCCCGGGGAACGCATGGTTGGCACTCGATGAAGTGGGGAGGCTATCCCACCGGAACGGCAGAAGCGTCCGATTTTCCGGGGCCGGGACCGGAGCCGGAGCCGGAACTGGGGCCGGAGCTGGGGCCAGGGCCGGGGACGACCGCCCTATACGTTCCCGCCGGGTACGGGCGGTGCCTAGGGCCCGCCGGACGGCCCGCCGCCCTCGCCCACCAGGTCCTTGACGTCCCTCGTGTCCGCGGCGGGCGGCGCCACGGTCGTGACGTCCACGCCGTAGCCGGAGTAGTACGCGGTCTGGGTCAGCTCGCCCGACGCCGTGTTCGCCCTCTCCACCTTCTTCACCAGCAGGCCCCGGTCGTCGACCCAGACGTCGACGGTCTGGGTGGTGACCCCGGCGCGGGTGAGCCGGTCCCTGAGGTCGGCCAGCTGGGCGGGGTCGAGCCCGGTGCCCCGGCTGTCCGCGCCGTCGAGGGCGGCCACGTCCACGGACCCCCGGTAGTGGGTGGCCCGCTCGCCGCGCACCCGCTCGTCACCGACCCGCCGGGCGTCCCCGCAGGCCAGCAGCAGTTTCACGGAGTGGTGAGGGGCGGTGTTGCGCATCTGGTCGCCGAACTGCGCCCCGGCCCCGCCGGTGAGCCCGTCCAGGTCCCGGTAGGCGTACCGGATCCAGTGCCGTCCTCCCGCCTGAGCGGCGAAGGCGTCGCCCATGCGGGCGTAGTAGGCGTCGGGGAGGTAGCGGGCCTCCATCGAGGTGCTGCCGAGCCGGCGCATGGCCTCGGCGACGCTGCCGCCGGTGTAGGTCAGGGTGAGGGTGCCGGTCAGGCCGTCGCGCCAGGACAGCACTCCGGTGGCCTTCATCGACATCAGGGCGCCCATGGTGGTGGTCGACTCGACCCGGGCGGAGCGCGCGCGACCGGTGGCCCGCTCGGCGCTCTTCAGGGCGGCGACGGACGCCGGATCCGCCGTGCTCTCCCGGCCCTGGGAGGCGTCGTGCCCGCCGGCGGCGCGGGAGGGGGACGCGGTGGGCCCGGAGGCAGTGGTGTCGCCGGAGGAACCGGTCGTCGTGCAGGCGGACATCGCGGTGAGGCCGGTGAGTGCGGCAGCCGCCGCCAGCGCGAGACCGGTGCGGCGCACCGAGATGATCGTCGTCGGTCCCGGTCCCACCCCTGTGCCCCCGTTCCTCCGTGCGAACCCCGTGTCGGCACCGTAGCGCAGACGGTCGGCGGGCGGGCCGGAACGGGGACGGGCCCCGCACCTGAGCAGGTGCGGGGCCCGTTTGACCGGTTGAGGTGAGCCGTGGGCTCAGACCGCGGCCGGGTCCTCCTCGACGAGGAGGTTGCGGGTGCGGTTCGGGTCGACCGGGATGCCGGGGCCCATCGTGGTGGTGATGGCGGCCTTCTTGATGTACCGGCCCTTGGCGGCGGACGGCTTCAGACGGAGGATCTCCTCCAGCGCGGCGCCGTAGTTCTCCACCAGCTTGGAGTCGTCGAAGGACGTCTTGCCGATGATGAAGTGCAGGTTCGAGTGCTTGTCGACGCGGAACTCGATCTTGCCGCCCTTGATGTCGTTGACAGCCTTGGCGACGTCCGGGGTCACGGTGCCGGTCTTGGGGTTCGGCATGAGACCACGGGGACCGAGCACGCGGCCGAGGCGGCCGACCTTGCCCATGAGGTCCGGGGTGGCGACGACGGCGTCGAAGTCCAGGCGGCCCTTCGACACCTCGTCGATCAGCTCGTCGGCGCCGACGATGTCGGCGCCCGCGGCACGCGCGGCCTCGGCACGGTCGCCGGTCGCGAAGACCAGGACCCGGGCGGTCTTACCGGTGCCGTGCGGGAGGTTCACGGTGCCACGGACCATCTGGTCGGCCTTGCGCGGGTCGACACCCAGGCGGAAGGCGACCTCGACGGTGCCGTCGAACTTGGTCGTGGAGGTCTCCTTGGCGAGACGGACGGCCTCGAGCGGGGCGTAGAGCTTCTCCCGGTCGACCTTGGCGTCCGCAGCGCGGAGAGACTTGCTGCGCTTGCTCACTACTTGCTCCTGTGGGTTCTTAGGAGTCGTGGTGCGGGCCGAGCAGGCCCTGCCACACTTCTGCTTCGGGTTGCGGGGGTGGAGGTCAGCCCTCGACCGTGACGCCCATGGAACGGGCGGTGCCGGCGATGATCTTCTCGGCGGCGTCCAGGTCGTTGGCGTTCAGGTCGGGCATCTTGGTGGTGGCGATCTCGCGAACCTGGTCGCGGGTGATCTTCGCGACCTTGTTCTTGTGCGGCTCGCCGGAGCCCTTGTCCACGCCCGCGGCCTTGAGGATCATCTTGGCGGCCGGCGGCGTCTTCGTGATGAAGGTGAAGGAGCGGTCCTCGTAGACCGTGATCTCCACCGGGATGACCCAGCCGCGCTGCGACTCGGTCGCGGCGTTGTAGGCCTTGCAGAACTCCATGATGTTGACGCCGTGCTGACCCAGCGCGGGGCCGACCGGCGGGGCCGGGTTCGCGGCACCGGCCTGGATCTGGAGCTTGATGAGCCCCGTGACCTTCTTCTTCTTGGGAGGCATGGCTCTCCGGGTCCTTTCATTCGGGTCCTGCCCGCGACCGGGAAACCACCCGGACGCAGGCATACCGCACAACGATAGCGGGTATGTATGCGCGGCCAAAAACCGAGCAGGTCAGCCGAGGGCGTGAGCGCTCGACTGACCTGCCCGGAAGCTGTCTGCCAGAGGGAACCGCGCGGAGCGCTAGTTCTTCTGGATCTGGTCGAAGGAGAGCTCGACCGGCGTCTCGCGGCCGAAGATCTCCACCAGGCCCTTGACCTTCTTGGAGTCGGGGTTGATCTCGTTGATGGTCGCCTGCAGCGTGGCGAACGGGCCGTCGGTGACGGTGACCGAGTCGCCGACCTCGAAGTCCAGCACCTGGACCTCGACCTTGCGCTGCGGAGCCGGCTTGCCCTCGGCCTCGGCGGCCTCGCGGGCGGCCTTCTCCTCGGCCTCCGGGGCGAGCATCTTGACGATCTCGTCCAGCGTCAGCGGGTACGGGTTGAAGGCGTCGCCGACGAAGCCCGTGACGCCGGGCGTGTGCCGCACCGCGCCCCAGGACTGGTCGGTGAGGTCCATGCGGACCAGGACGTAGCCGGGCAGCTTGTTCTGCCGGACCGTCTTGCGCTCGCCGTTCTTGATCTGGACGATCTCTTCCTCGGGCACCTCGGCCTGGAAGATGTAGTCCTCGACGTTCAGCGAGACGGCGCGCTGCTCCAGGTTGGTCTTCACGCGCTTCTCGTAGCCCGCGTAGGTGTGGATGACGTACCACTCGCCGGGCAGCGTCCGCAGTTCCTCGCGGAGCTTCTCGACCGGGTCGCGCTCGTCCTCGGCCTCCTCGGCCTCTTCGGAGGCCTCCTCGCCCGCGGCGGCGGCTTCCTCGCCCGCGGCGGCGCCGGCCTCGTCCGCGGCGGCGTCGGCAGCCTCGACCTCGGCGGAGGCCTCGGTGTCCGCGCTGTCCGCGCCGTCGACGGTGGCGAGCTCGTCCTCGACGGACTCGGCCCCTTCGCCCCGAGGCTCAACGGCGTCGTTCACGTTCGGGTCAGACACGGTGGCTGCTTCTTCCTGGATACATAGGGGTGGAACATGCGAAAGGAGCGCCGGGTACCTCGGCGCTCTTCGCTTGCGGCTCAGCCGAAGACGTATTTGGCGGCGTGACTGAATCCATAGTCGATCCCGGTGATCAGTCCGATCATGAGGACGACGAAGATGATCACGGCGGTCGTGTACGTCGTGAGCTGGTTGCGGGTCGGCCAGACCACCTTGCGGAGTTCCGCGATGATCTGCCGGTAGAAGAGCGCGAGGCGCCCCAGCGGACCCTTCTTGGCCCGCTTGCCGCCCTTGCGGGTCTTCTTCTTGGAGTCCGGAGCCTCGTCTTCGGCATCAGGCATGTCGATGGAGCCCACGGCGTCCGTCACTCGTCCTCACCTGATTCCGGGTCGTGGCCGTGCCGCGCCCGGTTTGAGCCGCACGGCGGTGCATTGCTGTACGTACATGCGCACACATCCTGGCGAAGGAGTGTGTAGCAGGGCCGGAGGGACTCGAACCCCCAACCGCTGGTTTTGGAGACCAGTGCTCTACCAATTGAGCTACGACCCTTTGTGTGTTCCCCAACGTACCGCATCCCACTCGTCGCCTGGTGTGCACCGGTCGGCGCGGGCCGTCGGAGGCCAACGAGGTGAGAGTGTACGTGGTCCTGGCCCGGGCGTCGAACAGAAAGCGCCCGTGGGGGCGTCTCCGGCCGGAGATCGTCCTGCTCGGGCAGGCCGGCCGCGGGGTGGTCCGGACTGGTGTTCAGGGGCCTGCCCGGTCCTGTTCAGTCTGTGAAACCCCTGTGCCGGGCGGGTTTCCGGTCTGGAACGATGGGCGCATGAGCGCTGCAACCCCTCCCTCCGAGCGCCGGGTCTCCGCCCGCATCGGCGCGATCTCCGAGTCCGCCACCCTCGCGGTGGACGCCAAGGCCAAGGCCCTCAAGGCCGCCGGGCGACCGGTGATCGGCTTCGGTGCAGGTGAACCGGACTTCCCGACGCCGGACTACATCGTCGAGGCCGCCGTCGAGGCGTGCAAGAACCCGAAGTTCCACCGCTACACGCCGGCCGGCGGCCTCCCCGAACTGAAGGCCGCGATCGCCGCCAAGACGCTGCGCGACTCGGGCTACGAGGTGGACGCCTCCCAGATCCTGGTCACCAACGGCGGCAAGCAGGCCATCTACGAGGCGTTCGCCACGATCCTCGACCCGGGCGACGAGGTCATCGTCCCCGCCCCGTACTGGACCACCTACCCGGAGTCGATCCGGCTGGCCGGCGGTGTGCCGGTCGAGGTGGTCGCCGACGAGACGACCGGCTACCGGGTGAGCGTGGAGCAGCTGGAGGCCGCCCGCACCGAGCGGACGAAGGTCGTCCTCTTCGTGTCCCCGTCGAACCCGACCGGCGCCGTCTACAGCGCCGAGGACGCCGAGGCGATCGGCCGCTGGGCCGTCGAGCACGGGCTGTGGGTGCTCACCGACGAGATCTACGAGCACCTCGTCTACGGCGACGCCACGTTCACCTCGCTGCCGGCGGTCCTGCCCGAGCTGCGCGACAAGTGCATCGTGGTCAACGGTGTGGCCAAGACGTACGCGATGACCGGCTGGCGGGTCGGGTGGCTCATCGGACCGAAGGACGTCGTCAAGGCGGCCACCAACCTCCAGTCGCACGCCACGTCCAACGTGTCCAACGTCGCCCAGGCCGCCGCCGTCGCCGCGGTCTCGGGCGACCTGGACGCCGTGGCGACCATGCGGGAGGCCTTCGACCGGCGCCGCCGCACCATCGTGCGGATGCTGAACGAGATCGACGGCGTGGTCTGCCCCGAGCCCGAGGGCGCCTTCTACGCCTACCCGTCGGTGAAGGCGCTGATCGGCAAGGAGATCCGGGGCAAGCGCCCGCAGAGCTCCGTGGAGCTGGCCGCGCTCATCCTGGAGGAGGTGGAGGTCGCGGTGGTCCCGGGTGAGGCGTTCGGCACGCCGGGATACCTGCGGCTGTCCTACGCCCTCGGTGACGAGGACCTGGTGGAGGGCGTGAGCCGGATCCAGAAGCTGCTGGCGGAGGCCCGCGACTGATCCGGCGGGTCTGATCCGGCAGGTCCGAGTCGGTGATCGTGGTCGGATGACCCTGGTCCGGTGGTCCGGGTCGGTCCCGGATCAGGGTGCCGGACGGCCGTCGTGCCCCCGAGTTTCCGAGCGGGCCGCTCCCTGCGGGGCGGCCCGCTCTTCCGTCCCGGTGCACGGGGCAGCGGGGCGGCGGACCGGCCACCCGCGTCGCGCGTACCGGCGCACTCACGTGCGAGCAAGACCACGTTCCGGGAAAGCGCTACCGGCTCGGACCGCGGGTGCGGCACGATCGGGCAATGGAACGTGTACGTGATGTCTCCCGGCTGCCGAAGGCCCATCTGCACCTGCACTTCACCGGGTCGATGCGCCCGACGACCGTCCTGGAGCTGGCCGACAAGCACGGTGTCCGTCTCCCGGAGACGCTGACCGACGCACTGACCAGCGGCGAGCCTCCCCAACTCCGCGCCACGGACGAGCGGGGCTGGTTCCGCTTCCAGCGGCTGTACGACGCCGCCCGCTCCTGCCTGCGGGAACCGGACGACATCAGGCGGCTGGTACGGGAGGCCGCGGAGGAGGAGCTGCGGGACGGCTCGGGCTGGCTGGAGATCCAGGTGGACCCGACGTCGTACGCGCCCCGGTTGGGCGGCCTGATCCCGGCGTTGGAGATCATCCTGGACGCCGTGGAGACGGCGCAGCGGGACACCGGGCTCCGGATGCGGGTGCTGGTGGCCGCGAACCGGATGAAGCACCCCCTGGACGCCCGCACGCTGGCCCGCCTCGCGGTGCGGTACGCGGACCGGGGCGTGATCGGCTTCGGGCTCTCCAACGACGAGCGGCGCGGGATGGCCCGGGACTTCGACCGGGCGTTCGCCATCGCGCGCGACGGCGGACTGCTGTCGGCCCCGCACGGCGGTGAGCTGGCCGGTCCGGCGTCGGTGCGGGACTGCCTGGACGACCTGGGCGCCACCCGGATCGGGCACGGGGTCCGGGCCGCGGAGGACGAGCGGCTGCTGAAGCGGCTGGCGGACCGCCAGGTGACCTGCGAGGTGTGTCCGGCGTCCAACGTGGCGCTGGGCGTCTACGACAAGCCCGAGGACGTGCCGCTGCGGAAGCTGTTCGAGGCGGGTGTGCCGCTGGCCCTGGGCTCGGACGACCCGTTGCTGTTCGGGTCCCGGCTGGCGGCCCAGTACGAGATCGCCCGGCAGCACCACGGTTTCTCGGACGCGGAGCTGGCGGAACTGGCCCGGCAGTCGGTGCGCGGGTCGGCGGCGCCCGAGGACGTCAAGAAGGAGCTGCTGGCGGGCGTGGACGCGTGGCTGGCGGAGCCGGTGACGGGCTGAAGGGTCGGCGGTGGGCGGCGGTGGGCGGTGGACTGGCGCCTCTCCCGGTCACCTGGTCCCGGCTCCCGGTCCGTGTCGTGGTCCCGGCCCGGTCTCCGTCGTGGTCGCGGGTTCCGTCCCTGTTCCGGGTGCCCGAGTAATCCTGTTCCGGGTTCCCCAGTGATTCCGTTCCGGTCTCCGTCGTGGTCCCGGAGGCGCGGGCTCCGAGCCGGTCGGGTCGTCGGGCTTCCGGTCGTCGGCGCCCGCCTCCCGGAGGCTCCGGTCAGAGGCTCACGCCGACCGTGACCGGTTCGTTGACGAGGGTGATGCCGAAGGTGCGGTGCACGCCGGCGACCACCTCGCGGGCGAGGGCCAGCAGGTCCTCCGTGGTCGCGTTGCCGCGGTTGGTCAGCGCGAGGGTGTGCTTGGTGGAGATCCGGGCGGGCCCGGTGCCGTAGCCCTTGGTGAACCCGGCCTTGTCGATCAGCCAGGCGGCGGAGGTCTTGGCCCGGCCCTCACCGGCGGGGTAGGCAGGGGGCTCCACGTCGGGGCCCAGGTGCCGCCGCACCCGCGCGCGGAACGCCTCGAAGGCGTCGGCGTCGAGGATCGGGTTGGTGAAGAAGGAGCCCGCCGACCAGGTGTCGTGGTCCTCCGGGTCCAGCACCATGCCCTTGCCCGCGCGGAGCTTCAGCACCGTCTCGCGCGCCGCCTCCAACGGGACGCGGTCGCCCGCCTCGACACCGAGCGCCCGGGCGGTCTCGGCGTACCTCAGCGGTCCGGAGAGGCCGCCCGCGTCCTCCAGGGCGAACCGGACACGCAGCACGACGTAGCGCTCGGGGTCGGCCTTGAAGCGGCTGTGGCGGTAGGAGAACGCGCAGTCCTCGTTGGCGAGGGTGACCGACTCGCGGGCGGTGCGGTCGTAGGCGATGACCTCGGTGATGGTGGAGGAGACCTCCTGGCCGTACGCGCCGACGTTCTGGATGGGGGTCGCCCCCGCCGAACCGGGAATGCCGGCCAGGCACTCGACCCCGGCGAGCCCGGCCTCCACGGTGCGGGCGACGGCGTCCGTCCAGACCTCGCCGGCCGCCAGTTCGAGGCGGGTGCCGTCCAGGTGGAAGCCGCGGGTGGCGATGACGAGGGCGGTGCCGTCGAAGCCCTTGTCGCCGATGACGAGGTTGGAGCCGCCGCCGATGACCAGCAGCGGGGTGCCGGTGTCGTCGGCCTCGCGGACGACGGAGATCACCTCGTCGTCCGTCGTCGCGGTGACCAGCCGGGTCGCGGGACCGCCCAGCCGGAAGGTGGTCAGCGGGGCGAGGGGGGCGTCGTGGAGTTCCTGCACGGGCCCAAGACTACGGCCCCCGCCGGTCGGGCCGACGGGGGCCGTGCGGACGTCACCGCGTCTCGGCACGGGACGGGCGCTGTGTCAGGTCAGGCGGCGGCGCACCTCGGTCCAGTCGACCGGGAGGTCGTCGCTCTGCGCCGTCCAGGAGACGAACTTCGCGTCCCGCATGTGTCGGGCGAGGCCGCGGGCCGTGGGTTCGTGCGGACCGGTCCGGGCGAAGGCGGAGAGCGCCTTGGGCGACTCCCAGGCGGAGAGGGTCCAGAAGGTGCGGCGGAACGGTTCGGCCCTGAGGGTGGCGCCGTACGCGCCGGGTGCCCTGCTCACCTGCCACCAGACGGCGGGGGTCTTCAGGAAGAACCGCAGGGCCCCCCACAGGCTGCGGGTCTCGAAACGGGAGGCGAAGACGTGCACCTCGGTGCGGGCCGGCGGGGTGTTCGGGACGGTCCAGGGGAGGGTGGGCATGACCGGTTCCTTCCTCGGGGCTCGGTGGGTTCCGGGTGGCGTGCTCGGTGGGGTGCGCTCGGTGGGGTGCTGGGTGGGTTCCGGGTGGCGTGCCCGGTCGGGTGCGCTCGGTGGCGTGTTCTGTGGGCTGCTCCTGGGGCTGGTCGAGGGACGCCATACGCGCTCGGTGGACTGCTCCACGGGTCGTCGACGGCGCTCGGTGCACTGCTCCCGGGGGCTGCTGGATGGCGGCCGGTGCCGGGCGGTCACGAGATCTTCTCGAGGGCCGGGGCAGCCGCCTCCGGTGCCGCCGAGGGGCGTTCGGGCCGCCGGCGGGCCGGGATGAGCAGTGCGGCGACTCCGGCGAGGGCGACGGCCGCGGACCCCGCCACGAGCGCCGGCCGCATGCCGTCGACGAACGTCTGACCGGTCTCGTAGCCGCCGCGCGCCGCGAAGATGGAGGCCATCACCGCGATGCCGAGAGCACCGCCCACCTCACGCAGCGCGTTGTTCGAGCCGGAGGCGATGCCCTGCTCCTCCTTGCGGACGCTGGACATGACCAGGTTGGCGGCCGGGGCGAAGAACAGGCCCATGCCGATACCGCTGATGATCAGTGCGGGCAACTGGGCGGCGTAGGAGACGTCGGTGGTGACCACGACGGCGAAGTAGGCGAGGCCCAGGGACTGCAGGAACAGCCCGACGGCGACGACCGGGCGTCCGCCGATGCGGTCGGAGAGGATGCCGGCGAGGGGCGCGGCCAGCATGGGCATACCGGTCCAGGGCAGCATCCGCAGGCCTGCCTCGGTGGGCGAGTAGCCGAGCACGTTCTGGAGGTACTGGGCGAGCAGGAAGATCGAGCCGAACATCCCGAAGAACATCAGCAGGCTGGCCGCGTTGATGCCGGAGAACGCCCGGGAACGGAACAGCCGCATGGGCAGCATGGGGTTCCTGGCGCGGGTGCTGTAGAGGACGAACCCGACGAGCAGCGCCGCACCGGCGAACAGGCCGGTGAGGACGAGGCCACCGGTCCAGCCGTCGGCGGGGCCGCGGACCAGGCCGTAGACGATGCCGAAGAGGCCGCCACTGGCCAGCAGGGTGCCGGGGACATCGAGCGGGGCTCCGGTCCCGTAGGACTCGGTGAGACGCAGACGGGCGAGCGGGATGAGGGCGAGGCCCAGCGGAACGTTCAGCCAGAAGATCCACTCCCAGGCGATGTGCTCGGTGAGGCTGCCGCCGACCAGGGGACCGGAGGCCACGGCGAGTCCGTTGACGGCACCCCAGACGCCGTACGCCGCACCGCGCCGGGCCTCGGGAACGGCGGCCGTGAGCAGGGTCAGCGTCAGCGGCATCATCACCGCCGCACCGGCTCCCTGGACCGCGCGGGCGGCGATGAGGGAGTCGATACCGGGAGCCATGGCCGCGGCGGCGGAGGACGCGGTGAAGATGCCGAGGCCGACCATGAAGAGACGCCGGCGCCCGAAGCGGTCACCGAGGGCGGCGCCGAACATCAGAAGTACGGCGAAGGTGAGCGTGTAGGCGCTCACGGTCCATTCGAGGTCGTGCAGCGCGCCGCCGAGGTCCTCGCGGATGGAGGGCAGCGCGGTGGTGACGACGAGGTTGTCCAGGGCCGCCATGAAGCCGGCGACGCTGGTGATCACGAGGGCCCAGACGGCTTCCCCGCGACGTTCGGATCGAGGTGACATCGCTCCCCCAGGAGGTGCTCGCTCGTTGATTAGTAATTGATGACTAACTTCCGAGGTCAGAACGGACCGATCCACCCGGTACCGACCGGGCGGGGCGGACCACCGACCCATGAACCCTTTGCTCGCTGGAACGGCGCCCCGAAGGACACGGTCTCCGGCACACGATCGCCGGACGTGATGCCCGGAACGCTCTCCCGCACGTGACCGTCGGGCGTGATCCTGCGACGTGACCGCTGGAACGTGATCGCCGAGGACGACCGTTGAAATTCGTGCTTCCCTGTAGTTCTCTGTGCTTTTCTGCACGTCTCTGCGCTTCTGCCGTGCACGTTGACGCGCGGGCGTTCGGTCCGCCCGGCCCACGGGTCCGCCCAGGGCAACAGGCCCTCTAGGCCGGCGGCCCCTCCGGCGCGGGCTCCGGGTGATCCCGCTCCGCCTGCTCCGGTTCGGGCAGGGCAAGCCCTTCCCAGACCCGGTGCTCCGGCGGGAACCCCATGGCCGCCAGGCAGTTGATGAGCATGCCGTAGGCCATGAAGGTCGTCGTCTCACGGACCTCCGCCCCGAGAGCGAGGTGGGCGGTGTCCCACAGGCGCATCCAGCCGTCCCTCACCCGGGCGCCGAACTCGTGGTCGCCCTCGCGCTCGGCGGCGGCCACCGCGAGGTACATCTGCATCTGCATCTGCAGTTGTTCCGGCTGTTCGGCGATCGTCTTGTTGTACGCCTGCGCCATGGCACGCAGTGCGTCCTCGCCCGTCAGACCCTCGGCCGCCTCCTCGAAGCTGCGGATGGTGCCTTCCACGCAGTACTCGGCTGCCGCGAGGAAGATGGCCTTCTTGCTCGGGAAGAGCCGGAAGAGGTACGGCTGCGAGACACCGACCCGCTGGGCGATGACCTCCGTCGACGTGCCGTGATACCCGCCACGTGCGAATTCGGCCGTCGCCGCGCGGATGACACTCCGCCGCCGCTCCTCTGCACTCATCCTGGCCATGCAATGAAGTTAGTGCTCAATCACTAACCATGTCAAGAGGAAAGCGCCGGTGACGAATGCCCGTACTGAACGCGGGGGCGAGGGGCGGGGGGCGGGCGGGGTGACGTTTGCCTGTGTCACCTGTGCATGACCTGCCTGCATGCCCGCACGGGGTGCGCGTTTCGACTGACCCGCGCGATCTGCCCGATCTGCCGATGACTGCGCTGCGCTACGACGCAAGAGGGGCGCTCTCGTCGAGAACGCCCCCTTGCCCGTCCGTCCCGGCCCGTCGGCCCACAGTCCGGCCTCGCCCTGGCGCCGGTCGGGCCGGCCCGACCGATTCCGCCGGCCCCGCCGCCCCGACTGATGCGAGTGCGACTGGTGCGGCTGCAGCCGCAGCCGCACCACGATCCGACCGCGCGATCGGGCGCCGCGCGACCGCCTCAGGCGAGCCGCACGACCGCGCGGGACATGCCGAGCACCTTCTGCCCCGCACTGGTCACCGTGAGGTCCACGCGGACCGTGTTGTCGTCCAGCTTGGCCCCCACCTTGCCGCTCACCTCGATGGTGGCCCCCTGGTCGTCGTTCGGGACGACGACGGGCTTGGTGAACCGCACGCCGTACTCGACGACCGCGCCGGGGTCCCCGGTCCAGTCGGTCACCACGCGCACCGCCTCGGCCATCGTGAACATGCCGTGCGCGATGACGTCGGGCAGACCGACCTCCTTGGCGAACTTCTCGTTCCAGTGAATGGGGTTGAAGTCCCCGGAGGCACCCGCGTACTGGACGAGAGTGGCGCGGTTCACAGGGAACGTGCGGGCGGGCAGCTCGGTGCCGACCTCGACATCCGCATAGGCGATCTTCGCCGTCATGGTGTTCGTCACGCCCCCTCGGCCGCGCGGGCCACCAGCTTGGTGCGGGCGGTCACGACGTGCTCACCGGCCTCGTCGTAGACATCTCCGCGGATGTCCAGGAAGTCGTTGCCCGCCATCGACTTGATGCCCTCGATGGTGGAGACGACGGAGAGCCGGTCACCGGCCCTGACCGGGCGGGTGTAGGCGAACTTCTGGTCGCCGTGCACCACCCGGCTGTAGTCCAGGCCGAGCTGCGGGTCGGCGACGACCTGCCCCGCGGCCTTGAAGGTGATCGAGAAGACGAAGGTCGGCGGGGCGATCACGTCCGGGTACCCCAGCGCCTTGGCGGCCTCGACGTCCGTGTAGGCGGGGTTGTCGTCCCCGACCGCCTCGGCGAACTCACGGATCTTCTCCCGGCCCACCTCGTAGGGCTCGGTGGGCGGATACGTCCGCCCCACGAAGGACTGGTCCAACGCCATGCGCGCGGCACCTCCTGTGTCGGGTGTTGACGAGCGTCGTCGACGGGCAGTGGAGAAGTCGACGGGCAGTGGGAAACGACGCGAGGCCGCCCCCAGTGGTACGGGGACGGCCTCGTGTACGAGCCTGATTTATCGCGTCTCGCGGTGCGCGGTGTGCGCATTGCAACGCGGGCAGTGCTTCTTCATCTCAAGACGGTCCGGGTTGTTACGCCGGTTCTTCTTGGTGATGTAGTTCCGCTCCTTGCACTCCACGCAGGCCAGCGTGATCTTCGGGCGGACGTCGGTGGCAGCCACGTGAGTGCTCCTTGACGAACGGATTGACTTGAATTAACGCAGAAAGAGTAGCCGATCGAAGGACCGACCCCGCAATCGGCTACTGTCTGTAGCGGTGACCGGACTTGAACCGGTGACACAGCGATTATGAGCCGCTTGCTCTACCGACTGAGCTACACCGCTGAGATGCGGTCGGACCCCGCCTCGCGACGGGAACCTCACACACCAGAGCCCCAAAACGGAATCGAACCGTTGACCTTCTCCTTACCATGGAGACGCTCTGCCGACTGAGCTATTGGGGCGAGCGAGGAAGACATTACACGCTCCGCGGCCGATCGCCCAAATCCGATTCGCGGGTCTGATCCACTCGGATCCGCGGGTCCGAGTGGATCAGATCCGAGGGTCCGATCCACTCGGATCCGAGGGGCCGCGTCACCAGGATCAGGCGGTCCGCCTCCCTCGGAGGCATCTGTCCGCCCGCTCGGAACCGCTGCTCTCCCCCTTCTCCCTCGGGTCCGCCCTTCCCCCTCGAGTCCTCCCGTCCTCCCCGTCCTCCCGTCCTCCCGTCCTCCCCCGGGTGCCCTCCGCCGGCCACGGGCAGGTCGCCGCGTCACCCGCCTTCCCCCCGCACCGTTCGGGGCGCACTGTCCGCCCGCACACCACCACGCCGGTACGACTATTGCGCTCCTCCCGGCGAGGGACGGATCGCCACCCTAGGCTCTACTCACTCTGCGTGATCTTGCCTCTGAGTGATCTTGTCACTGCGCGGTCCTGCGGGTCCTTCGCGCGCAGCCCGAGCCCCTGGAGTGCGATGCCCGACAGCCAGCCGCAGCCGCCGTTCTCCTCCTCGTCCTCCGGCGCGGCCGCCCCGCCCCCGCTCCTGCTGTGCGGCGCCCGGCTGATCGACGGCCGGAGCGTGGACGTGCGGCTGGGCGGCGGGCGTATCGAGGCGGTCGGCACGCCCGGCAGCCTCGCCGTGGACGGCTCCCGCGCGGGCGGCGCCCGGGTCGACCTCACGGGCCACCTGCTCCTGCCCGCCCCGGCCGAGCCCCACGCCCACCCCGCGACGGCGCTGTCCGCCGACATCGGCGGCCCGGTGCCCTACGACCCCGAGTCCGTCCAGCGCCGGGCGACCGAGGCGGCGCTGCTCCAGCTCGGACACGGGGCCACGGCGCTGCGCGCCCACGTGCGGGTGGGTGACGTGGCCGGTCTCGGCGCGCTGACCGCGGTGCTCCGGGCGGCGCGTTCGCTGCGGGGGCTGACGGAGCTGACCACGGTGGCGATGCCACGGCTGCTGACCGGAGTGGCCGGCGCGGAGGCACGGGCGGTCCTGCGGGACGCGATGAAGATGGGCGCGGCCGTGGTGGGCGGCTGTCCGGACCTGGACCCCGACCCCACGGGGTACGTGGAGGCGGTCCTGGAGGTCGCGGCCGAGCACGGCTGCCCGGTCGACCTGCACACCGACGCCGCCGAGCCGGCCCGGCTCACCCGCCTGGCGGCGATGGTCGGCGGGCTGCGCCCCGGGGTCACCCTCGGTCCCTGCGCCGGCCTCGCCCGGCTGGCCTCCGACCAGGCCGCCCGCACGGCGGACCGGCTCGCGGCGGCCGGGGTGACGGTGGTGTGCCTGCCCCAGGGCGGCTGCGGTGCCGCGGACCGCCGGGGTACTGCTCCGGTGCGGCTGCTGCGCGCGGCCGGCGTCCGGGTCACCGCGGGAAGCGGCGCCCTGCGGGACGTGTCGAACCCCGTCGGCCGCGGCGACCCGCTCGAGGCGGCGTATCTGCTGGCCTCCGGGCACGGCCTGCCCCCCGCCGACGCCTATGCCGCGGTGAGCGCATCGTCGCGGGCCGCGCTGGGCCTGCCCGAGGTGCGTGTGGAGGCGGGTTTTCCGGCCGAGTTGCTGGCGGTGCGGGCGGACAGTCTGCCGGGCGCGCTGTCCCTGGCGTACAGCCGTGTCGTGGTGCACCGGGGCCGGGTGGTGGCCCGCACCAGCGCCGTGCGCGAGTACCGCGGTTCGGCGACGACGTCGGAGCTGGGCCTGCCGCGCCAGGGACGCGGCGGGACCCCGTGAGCGGCGGTGGGCGTACAGCGCCCTCGACTGCCGCCCCCCGTCGAGGAGTTGCCTGACACCGCGGCGGTGTTCGGCAGCGGGTCGGCCCCCGGCACGGGCCGACCACACCGACGTTCCCGCGGCGGTGAATGCCGAAATCCGGAGTGGCGCATGCGCGTGGCGCGGCGAACGAGGGCCGCCCGGCGTACGGTCGAAGACATGCGCATTGTCATCGCTGGTGGTCATGGTCAGATCGCGCTGCGGCTGGAGCGGCTGCTCGCGGCGCGCGGATACGAGGCGGCGGGCATCATCCGCAAGCCCGAACAGGCGGACGAACTGCGGCGGCTGGGTGCCGAACCGATCGTCCTCGACCTGGAGTCGGCGAGCGTGGAGGAGGTCGCAGAGCCGCTGGAGGGAGCGGACGCGGCGGTGTTCGCGGCCGGAGCGGGTCCGGGCAGCGGGGCGGCGCGCAAGGAGACGGTGGACAAGGCGGCGGCGATCCTCTTCGCCGACGCGGCCGTCCGCGCGGGCGTGCGCCGCTTCGTCGTCGTGTCGTCGATGGGCGCCGACGCGTCCCACCCGGGCGACGAGGTCTTCGACGTCTACCAGCGGGCCAAGGGCGAGGCGGACGACTACGTGCGCGGCCTGGACGCCCTCGACTGGACCATCCTGCGGCCCGGCATGCTCACCGACGACGCGGGGACCGGCCTGGTCCGCCTGGAGGCCCACACCGGCCGCGGTCCCATCCCCCGCGACGACGTGGCCGCCGTCCTGGCCGAGCTGGTGGACACCCCGGCGACGGCCGGGCTGACCCTGGAGCTGATCAGCGGGCAGGCCCCGGTCTCGGTGGCGGTGAAGTCGGTGGCGGGCAACTGAGCCGCGACCGGGGCGCAACGGCGGACAGACGCGAACGTCCGGGCGCCCTCCGAGTCCGGGCGCCCGCAGGGTCCGGTCGCCCTCAGAACAGCGGCATCTGACCGGGGAACTCCGGCAGGACGTAGCCGTCCAGCCCCGGCTGCTCGGCTCCGGGGCGGGCCTGCCGCCGTGAACCCGGGCACGACGTGAGCTCCCCGCTCTGCCGTGCGCCGGGCGGATCGTGACGCGCGTACCGCCCGGCGACGACGGCGATCTCACGACGGCATTCGGGACACGTTCTGCGACGGGACGACATACCGCCAGTGTGCCCGCGCCGGGTCCGGCCCAGAGCGAGAGGAACCCCTGCGCGCCGCGGAAACGCGGAACGGAGGGGTTCCTCCTGGCTTGCGTGCGTACGGCGGCTTCCCACCGCGCCCGCGCCCGTACCCGTACCCGTACCCGGGACCGGCCGTCGCCCGGGACCGGCCGTCGGGACGTCAGGACCTCGGATCTCGCTCGGTCCAGCCCCGGCCGGCCCGTCGGCGCAGGACGGCCGCCCCGCCCAGCGTGGCCGTCAGGAGGACCGCCACCAGGGCGCACGTCGCCCACACCGGCAGTTCCAGCGCCCGCAGCACCAGCGCGCAGACCACACTGACCACCGCGACCGTCAGTGCCGCGGCGCTGTTCCTCACGAGTACTTGCAGTTCTTGTCGCTGACGATCTTCCACTTGCGCTTCGAACCGAACTTGTTCTGGTAGCACTTCTTCGGCTTCAGCTTCTTCACCTCGGCCCACGTCGGGAAGAGCACCTTGCCGCCGACCGCGAGACCGCAGGCGGTGCCGAGGATCAGCTTCGCCTTGCCGCAGATGTAGGCCAGGCCGACCTCCACGCCGAAGCCCACGGCGAGGGCGGCGGCGCCGAGTTCGTGTCCCCACATGTTGATGTAGACGCCCCAGCCGAAGGTGACCTTCGGGTCGGCGACCACCGGGAACGCGGTGTTCTCGTTCGTGTCGATGTCCTGGACGAGGGTGTGCCCCTCGGCCGTGTAGCGGGTCGGCACCGGACGGCCCTGCGCGTCCTTCGCCCAGGGGGCGGCGACGGAGCCGGCGACCGTCTCCTCCCCGTCCTCTCCCTGCTCGACGATGTCGAAGCCGCCGTCGTCGTCCGGGCGCAGCGAGGCGCCGTCCGGGAGGTCCAGTTCGAACCGGTGCCGGGTGGGCGCGGCGCTGTCCTTGAGGGTGACGAGCGTCCGGACGGATCCCTCCACCGTGGGCTGCACGGCGAGGTCCACGGAGGGCGCGGCGCCCGGGTAGACGACGGTGCCGCTGCCCGCCTTGACACCGTTCACGTCCTTGGCGCCGGCCAGGCGGAGGGTGAGGCGGTCACCGTCGGTGCCGCCGACCTCCACGGGGCCGTTGGCCGTGGCCGGGGCGGTGATGGTGACGGACTCCGCCTCGCGCTCGACGGTGGCTTCGGCGGAACCGTCCGCCCGTTCACGGGACGGAGCGAGGTCGGTCGCGCCCGTGGCGCGTTCCACGACAGCCGCGGCCTGGGCCACGGAGTTCGCCGACGGCCCGTCAGCAGCGACGGCCGGAGCGATGGTCCCCACCAGAGCGGCGGCGGTGATCGCCGCGATACCGGCCAGCGGACGCCGGTACGACATTGCCCGAAGCAACGTTTCCCCCAGTTTTCGATTGTTCGATCGGTCGTTCCCGTCGGCATGGTCGGTGCCGACGGCGGAGATGATCTTCCGTGTGTTTTCAGCCGCTGTAAAGCTGGGGTGACGGGGCTCACAGCCAGGGCGGGAGGACTGCGCTTCCAGGCATGCCGAAGGGCCCGTGACCTGCTGGACAGCAGGTCACGGGCCCTTCGTTTCCCGTGTGGCGGCGCCAGGATTCGAACCTGGGAAGGCTGAGCCGGCAGATTTACAGTCCGCGCGACAATCAACCATGACCCGCGTCTTCTCTGATCACCACCCGGGCGACCCCACAGATGCCCCAGGCTGCGGCAGGTGATGGGGGTGTAGTGGTCGGGGACTGCGGGCCCATACCGGACCTCCCCCGATATCTCCCCGGCAGCAGTGTGCCCTTTCTACCCGTCGCCGACGCCATCCGACGGCTCGACGGAGGGCCTCTCACCCTTCTGGCTGTGGAGCTCGGAGTCCGCGCCTTCGCGACCCTCCCGGTTGATCTCGTCACGAAGTCGACGCAGCGCACGTACAGCAGCGACAGCGCGGTCCGCCAGGGTCGGGATCCGATCGAGAACGTACTCGGTCACGAGGAAGATCCCCCCAAGGAGTAACACCGCCGCCGCGGCCCATCCAGCAGTGGGCATAACTCTCTGCCTTCGATCCGACGCGCATGCGCGCGTCATTGCGGAAGACGCCCGAGGACCACACGCGCCCCCTACGTCACATTGGGGCAGTGACATTAACGTAGGAAGCCGCTACGCGCAAAACCGGTGTACTGTTTGACGTAGCTCAGGGAAAATCTGACGTAGGAGGCAGCATGGAGCTACAGCTTCCCGGCATCGGGTACAGGCAGGGGAACCGCCTCATGGTCACGACAGCCATGGACCCCGTCGCTCTCGTCAAGACGGTCGCCCAGCCGGATCCGTGGAACCCCGTAGGAACGCAGCCCCACGGCAACCGCCCGCAGGACAAAGCTCACAGGAAAGGCATCGCCGAGTACCTCGAAAGCGAGGAGCAGTTCGTACTTGGCGCTGTCGTGCTCTACGCAAAGAAGACCGAAGCCCGGTTCGAGCCGGAGCCGGGCAAAGAGGAGCGCGCAGTCATGCCTGGCACTCTCTACCTCAACTACGGCGCGCAGTTCGATGTCGGTGACGGTCAGCATCGCATCGGCGCGTACTCCGATGTCATCCAAGCCCACAGCGAGGACGACGACCCCGTCATGAAGCGGCTTCGCAGCTCTGGGCAGCCCTTGGTTGTTGTCATCGACGACAATCCGCTTCATCGCGCGCAAGACTTCACCGACCTGCAGCGCAACGCCAAGCCGCCGTCCGCCAGCATCGGCCTCAGCATGGACCGTCGGCAACCGATCAACCGGCTCATGATCCAACTGGTGCAGTGGCCCGAACTCAGAATCTTCGGCAAGGAGGCCGACCGCGTCGAGTTCTTCAAGGACTCCCCCGGGAAGCTCAGTGCCAAGCTCTTCTCGTTCAAGACGATCCGCTACCTCAGTGGTACGGCACTGATCGGCGTCTCACAGCGGGCGACCAAGACCTGGGACAAGGCTGTGAACGAGTACGTGGAGGCATACGCCGACGAGGCCCGGCAGAAGCTGACGGATCTCTGGTCAGGTTTCGCAACTTGGCCGGACATCGCGCAGGTCCTCTCCGGCAATCGGACTGCAGCAGATATGCGGGAGAAGACGTACCTCGCCAGCTCCGGAGTGCTCTACTCGATCGCCTACGCCGTATACATGGCGTCTACGGAGCACAAGATCCCGGTCAAGGACGCCATGGCACGCCTCTCCGGTGTGAAGTACACCCGTCCAGGTACGCCAAAGCCTGGGGAACTTCTAACCGCAGAGGACACTCCCTTCGCGGGCACCCTCGTCGACCCTGAGTCAGGGAAGGTCGGATCGGGCCGGCCCGCCTGGGAAGCTGCTGCTGAGGTCCTACTCCAGCACATCAGGGCTAGCTCCTGACGTTGCTGTTGGGCCGGCCTGATCTGGATTCTGGCCGGCCCATTTACAGTCTGCGGACCGAACCTTTGCTGAAGTGCGTAGACGCACGAAGCAGTCGCCGATGCCCCACAGACTCCCCATGACGGGCCATCTAGAGGCCCGCGTGCTTGCCAACGTGCTGAGTGAAGCCTTCACAGCCTCACCCGCAGATGTTCGCTACAGCCAGCCCAAAAACCATTCAAGTAGGTAACTCAATACCGTGCCGCTCTTCACTTCCGCCAAGAGTAGAGCAACCAAGGCGACAACCAAAGAAACGAGCGACACCCACAGCGCAATCCGCCCTATCTTGAATGTATCGATCGATGCACCAAGCGACGCTACCGCGGTGAGGATTTCTCGGTAATCCTTGTCCTCAGTTGCCAGTTCTGCCACCTGTTCCTTCTGCTGGTCCGCCAACATCTGCGTGAAGTTGACCGAGGGGAAACCTTGACCGGCAGGCGCCAACCGACTAGCCAGCCAAGGCGCATCTTCCATCGTGAAAACAGGAACGCTGCCAGAGCTGACATGGCTATCATGAAATTGCGGGAGGTCTCGCACTGCACTGCTCAGATCCATGCTGAGCGCCAAGAATGAATCACGCATTCTCCTTAGCCGTCTGGCACTGAATTTTCCATGCTGCGTACGCGCTTCGTCACGCAGCTTCGAGTAGTCGACTTGCATAACATCAAGGTAGTCGGAGAGCGACAGGAAGCAGAGCGCTTCACGCACCTCCGTATTACACCTACTAGCTATCGCGGTCACATTCTGGCCACCATATGCATCCAGATGTGATAGCGCAGAAATAACCGTACTCAGATTCCCGCATAGGCCCCACACGTGCTCATCAAGCTCTGTAGATGCACGTTCCCTGACCGGCTCAAGTACCAGGCCAGGGAGATTAGGAGACGTGCGAAGGTAGTGATGTTCAGACACTCCCAGGGCCCGAAGCGCTGTAGCCATTTCTCGCGGTATTTCAGAACCTTGCGCGGGATCGTGCCCTTCGAAAATGAGCAGATCAACCAGCGACTGAGGCACACCTCGTCGCGCGAAGGAACCGGGAAAATTTGACGTCATCCACTTTCGAGCCTCTGCATGTAGGTGACGACGAGTGCGCTGCACAACTCGGAAAGTAGTCCACTGTCTATCCTGAACGATGGGCCTCCCCCTACGCCAAACGATGGACGGATCTCTCGGCTTCTTCCATTCTTTATCGAGCAACCCCATCCCCTCTTCTGAGAGCCGGAAAAATGCGGCGACTGCTGTCAAGCCATCACCTACTTGACTGGCAGTAAGCTCGATTGATGAGAAGATCGCATTCAGGTTTCCACGGATGGCATCAGGCTCAATCCAACCTGTAGCACTCACAACCTTTCCGACTCTCCACCAGGTCGCCCCCCTACCACTGCGCGACCGCTCCAGAGACGCCCTGTTTCCCTCACCGAGAGAGTGCATCCGCCCGGAGTCCCATGACTTACGCGCCAGTGCACGCTTCAGTGCATTCAGCTCACTCGGCGGGAAAAGATCCACCACCCAGATTCCCGGCACCTGCACCCGTTCACCCGGAGGGACGGCCACATTATGCAGCGGATCCTCGCGGCTCCAGACACGGTAACGATCTCGCTCATTGTACGGATGGAGCAGGTTTAGGCCGTATACCAACCAGCCTCGAATCCTTCTCGTAAGAATCCGACGCATGCGCGACCTCAGGAGCCAAGAAATACACTTATAAGGCGCGTCGTACCAGCGTCTACCTTCTCCAATTTCGGGAACGCGTCGAAACGCCTCTTCCAAGTATCGACTGTCGTAGGTCACCAGCCGTCCCCTCCCCGGTGAGTCACACAGCACATATCGCAAGAAGACGTCCAGTTAAGCAGGTGACATGCATTATGGGTCGGAGCTCAGAGGGCAACGCCTCCGGTTCCCCCCAGACATGCCCTCTCCCGCTACGCTGGTACGCACCACGTCAGAACGGAGAGTGCTCCGCGGATGGGACCGAAGACGAGCAAGGTCTACGAGACGCTTCGCGCGCGACTCGCGGCAGGCGAGTACGCGGTCGGCGACAAGCTCCCCTCAGAACGCACACTCGTGGAAGAACTCGGCATCGGCCGGACGGCTCTACGGCAGGTGCTCGCCCGTCTCGTCTCCGAGGGGCTGTTGGAGGTTCGGGGACGGAGTTCGTACCGGGTGCCGGGCGCGGTGAGTGTTCAGCGTCCGGAAGGGCTGGAACCCTGGCGCATCCACGGCGAGCGCGACGTGTACGACAACCGGTGGGTGAGACTCCAGCTCTGGGACGTGGAGCCGCCGGGGGTGAAGCGGTTCGAGCATCACGTCGTGAGGCTTCACCACGTTGCGATTACCGCCGTCGTTGACGATCAGGACCGCGTTTTGATGATGTGGCGCTACCGCTTCGTGCCGAAGCAATTCGGCTGGGAGCTCCCCGGCGGCATCGTGGACGAGGGGGAGGATCCTGCGGACACGGCGCTGCGGGAGACCGTCGAAGAGACGGGGTGGCGGCCCAAGTCGCTGGAGCACGTCGTGAGCTATCAACCCATGGTCGGCATGGTCGACTCTCCGCACGAAATCTTCGTGGGACACGGCGCTGAGAAGGTCGGGGAGCCGACCGACCTGGAAGAGGCCGGGCATATCGAGTGGGTACCGCTGGCGGACATTCCCGGGCTCATGGCCCGTGGTGAGCTGCTGGGCTCTGGCACCCTCGTTGCCCTGCTCCACATCCTCGCCGCACGGCGCACTCAGGGACTCACAACCGCGCACTGAGCAGGTCGACGCGACGACGCTGCCGGACCGAGCCGGTGCGGCCCGCCAACAAGCGAGCCTGCCGCAGGTGCGTGCCAGCGTCGTCGTACTCAGCTCGCGTGAGATGGGCTTGCGCCAGGTCGGCATGAAGGCCAGCCCGGGCGCGCACGAACGTCGGGTCCATGACCTCAAGCGCACCGTAAAGGCTGGTGACTGCCGACTCCTCCCCGAGGAGAGCGAGCACGTTGCCTTGCCACCGGGCGAGATGGGCGCCGTTAAGGAAGATGCTCAACATGTCCGGGTCCCGGTCCTCGGGGCCCGGCGGAATGACGGCCATGGCTGCTTCCAGCGCACGCCGACTGTCGTCGGGCATCTCGGCATGCGCGCACAGCTCGGCTTCCGCGGCGTACAGCCACGCCCGCAGCCGAGCGGAACCGGAGGAACCGGCAGTGCGCTGTGCGTCGCGCACCAGATCGACGGCGAGCGCCGACCGCCCCGCCTCGCAGAGCACGTACGCCTGCTCGCCCATGGCGTGAGCCAGGTACATCGGTTCTTCAGCGTCGCGGGCCGCCCGCTTGGCAAGTTCGTAGTGCCGCCATGCTCGCTCAACCGCTCCCGAGTCGATCGCTTGCCACGCTGCGAGAGTCGACGCACCGGCGAGCGCGAGCGCCACGGGCCGGCGCGCGCTGGGCAATACCGCAAAGTTGAGTGCGTCTTCGAGGGCGGAGAGATGGCCGGTCATCTGGTCGACCAGGGCCGCGGCGCCCCTCTGGCGATCCATGGTGCGCAGTAGCTCGGTCTGATCATTGAACGCTCTCACCATGGACTCACCGACACTGCTCGCCGAGTCGATTCGGCTCAGCAGGTCGTCGTAGCCGTCCGCGTTTGGTGCCGCCGGTACCGGGTCGGCGTCCCGCAGTTCCCCGTCCGTGACGCCGAGGAGCTGCCGCAGGACGCGTGCGTACCGGTCTGAAATGGTGCGCTTGCCGTTCTCCCACTCGGAGACATACACCCGCAGACTCGCGGTCGACGCAACGTCCGTGAGGTTCCGTCGGGCGTACTGCTCGATCTCGCGAATCAGTCGCTCCTGCGACCATCCGCGCGCCGTCCGCGCGTTGCGAAGTCCCGTACTCACGGGCGACCTCCCGACGTTGGTTCCGCTCGCACCTTGCCAGCATGGCGCACGTCTCCGCAGGTCAAAAGCCCTTAACAGGCCGGATGTTAAGCCCTGTTGGCTACCGCAGACCCTGCCGCAAGAGGTCTTCTGGAGATGCGCCGCGACGGGGTGGTCATCACCCGAAACAGCGAACCACCTTGACACTGGTGCGCACCAGATGCAGTCTACTGGTGCGCACCAGATTACGGGCTGGTCCTGGATTCGCGATGCGCGAGACGAACGCCTGGAGGGCTCCGTGAAACGGGCTCGAAGGAAGCGCCGGCTCTTTGACAACTGCATAGGTGGGCCCCGTCTCCCCGAGTCGAAAAGACGGACCGCGCGGCAACGCCGCGTTCGACCTCTCCGCAGCTCGTCTGCTGCGGGCCGGTTGCCTCCGCTGCACGTCTTGTACGTGCAGCGTTGAGGGGAGCCGGATCTACCGACTTCAACGGCGCGCGGCCCCGGGTGGCTAGACCCGGGGCCGCTGTTCGGGCCGTTCCTCTCTGGAAGGAACCACGACCCATGAACCACATCGTTACTGTTCAGGACGCTGTTACCGCGTTCGCCGACTTCATGGAGCCGACGGATGCGGAGCTGGACGCGATCGAGCGGGAGCTCCCGCTGATCCTCGCGGGTGTCGACCTGGTCGACGCGCAGATCATCGCTCTAGACCACGTCCCGAACGAGATGGACAACCGGCGTATCCGCCGGGCCCGGAACCGGGTGCTGGCCGCCTGCCGGGAGCTGGCGAACCGCCCGGCCGGCGCGAGCCTGCCCGGGGGTGCCGCGTGATCCGCATCGTCACCCGGGCCCGCCTCGCCCGGCTGGAGGACGACGCCCGCACCGCGACCGAGCAGGCCCGGCAGACCAGCGTGGCCGCGAACGAGGCGTTCGGCCGGCATGTGCGGGAGCTGTTCGCCGTCACGGACCGCGCGGAGCGGGCGGAGGCGGTCACGGATGAGGTGCGGGCGATGTTCGCTCGCGCCATCGAGGAACTGTCCGAGGCGCAGCAGGAGCTGCTGCTGAAGGTCATCGAGATTCGCCGGCTGCGTGAGGAGCTTCAGCGTGGGCCGGTGGCGGGCGACACGTTGACGGTGCTCATGCACCACGGTGAGCCGCACGCCGTCTACGCCTCCCGCGACGACGCGCACGCCGACACCGCCACGCACGGTCTGCCGGCGGATCACGTGTGGACGCCGTGCGATGAACGCCCGGCCGCCGCGTTCACGTGGCGCTGCGAGGCGTTCGTCTACGACCCCGGCTCCAACGGGTTCCACCGCGCCCACCCGCCCGCTCCGAGGGCGCTGGGGGGTGCGGCGTGAACAGTGTTCAGACGCGTTCAGCGGAGCGCGCTCTGTCGGGCGGCACGTGGCTGATCGTGTGCGGGGCGATGCTCTATTCCATCCTGACCGTGACGCCGCTCATGGCGGCGCACACGGCGGAGGCGTGGGACTGGACGGCGCCGATCCTGCCCCTGGTGGTGGACGCCGCCGTCGTGATCGTGGTGAAGCTGGATGACGTGCTGGCCCGTCTCGGGGGGCACGGCGGCCGATGGCCCATGGTGCTGCGGTGGATGACCGGGCTGATGACGCTCGCCCTCAACACCGCCGACTCCGCACTGAAGAAAGACCTGGTCGGTGTGGCCGTCCACTCGGTCGCGCCGCTGCTGCTCATCGTCACCGCAGAGACCAGCCTCGCCTACCGGCGCGCCATCGCCGCCGCCGTAGCGGCGCAGGAAAAGCAGGAGCGCGCCGAGCGGGAGCGACAGGAACAGGCGGCCCGCGAGCGTGCCGAACGGGCCCGTGCCGAGGCCCGGGAGGAGCGCGAGCACGCCGCCATGCTCGCCCGTGAACAGCGTGAGCACGAAGCCGCGCTTGCCCGTGAGCAGGCCGAGCGGGAAGAGCGCGCGGCCCGTGAGGAGCGGGCCGCGCGGGAGCGAGCGGAGGCTGCCGAGCGGGCCGAGCGTGAACGCCGTGAACGCGAGCGTGAACAACGTGAACAGGAGCGGTTGCGGCGTGAACGGCAGGCCCGGGAGCGGGCCGAGACCGAGCGGCGCGAGCGTGCCGAGCAGGCGGAGCGTGAACGCCGTGAGCGCGAGGAGCGTGCGGCCCGTGAACGCGCCGCGCTGCTGAACCGCGGGCCCGCCGTCGGCAAGCTTCCGGAGGATGAGGCGCGCCGGATCGTGGCCGCCGCGTTCGCCTCGGACATGTCGGTGCGGTCGGCCGCTGAGCTGTGCGGCTGGTCGGTGGGGTGGGTCTCCGCCCGCTACGCCGAGCACCGCGAGCCGAGCGCGCGTGGTGCTGAGCTGGCCATCGCGAGCCAGTGATGGCCAGTGTCCCGGTCTACCGGTGGCGCCTGGCCCCTGATGGCCTGGCCACCCGCCGCCAACTGCGGGCCCGCGGGCTGCGGCCCGGCGGTCAGGACGTGGCCGCGCAGGTCGAGCGTCCGCGGCGTCGCCGCGGCCCGTTGGTCGCTTACCTCTACTCGATCGAGCAGGCCAAGCCGGTGCGTCCGATGACGCCGGCGAAGTGGGCGGCGTTGGCCAAGGCCAACGCCGCCCGCCGTATCTGCCCCGCCTGCCGGCGGGATGCCGGATACGTCGTCCCGCCCTCTCTCGGCATGTGCGTGACCTGCGCCTTCCCCGACGACGAACAGCGCGCCGCCTGAACCTCCCATCGACTTCCCTGGAGTCTGCTGTGTCCAGTCGTACCCGTGCCCGCGGCGTGAAGACGGCCGCCTCGGTGCACACCGTCCGTATCCCCCGCCAGCGTGGCCGGCGCGGCGCCGACCCGTTCGTCGTGGTCGTGCCCGAACGCCCGTCCCTGACCCGTGAGGCGCTGGCCGTGGTCGGGGGCTGGCTGTGGCGCTCGCGCCGCGCCCTCGCCCCGACCGCTCTCGCCGTGCTGGCCCTGCTGGTGGCCGGCCTGCTGCACGTCATCGCGTGGTGGTCCGGCCTGCTGCTCGCCCCGACCGCCGCGGGCCCGCTGGTGTGGCTGCTGGTCATGCAGCGCCGCCGCCCCGCCACCGGCTCCGTCCTCATCTGGCGTATTGGCCTGGCCGCGCTTACCTCGTCCGCGTTCGCCTGGCTCGCCGTCGCCGCGGGGTTCGGGCCGCTAGCCGGGGCGCTGGAGCTGTGGTGGCTGCTCACCCTGATCGCCGCTCAGTCCGCATGGCTCATCGTCCGCCGCACCCACTGACCTGCGAGGAGACCCGCAATGGCAACCACGACGCGTAACGGCACCACGGGTGCCGACAACGGCAAGGGCCACAAGTTCGCCAACGCCGGCGCCGCCGCGGGCGGTTTCGTCGGCGCCCTGGGCGGCTCGTTCGTCCCCCCGGTCAACGTCACCGTGAACAACAACAAGAACGGCGCCGCCCGCGGCGGCGGTGGCCGCTCGCCCGCCGAGTCCCTGCTTCCGGCCCCGGAGTTCACCTCGCCGGCGCAGGTGAGGAACTACTGCAACACTCTGCGGGCCGCCGCCGTCACTCTCTCGATCGAGGTGGCGATGGGCGCCGAAATCCTCAAGGGCGTACTGGCCGCGGTGCCGGACCCGGACGGGCGGGCGTTCGGGTCGCGGGTGCGGGCGGCGAAGGTGGCCCGCAAGATGCAGCGCTCCGCTGACGCCCTGCGGGACGCGGCGAAGAACGCCGCCGCCTGCTACGCGGTATTCCAGCAGGAGTACGAGGAGGAGATTAACCGGGTGCGCCACCGTGCCCGTAAGCCGCAGCAGCCGGTCATGAACTGGGCTCAGCAGTAGAAGGGGGTACGACCATGGCACGCAAGTGGACCGACCAGGGTGGCCGGGCGTACCCGCTCGCCGTCCCCGACGACATGAACGGTGGCACGGGCGGTTCCGTCCGTGGCTACCTGCTGAACCGGGCCAAGCCGCACCTTCCGCCGTGGCTCGCCGTCGGCGGCGTCGGCCTGGCCGGTGCGCTGGGGAACTGGCGGTGGTCCGACAGTTCCGCGGCCGGCGTCGGCCTCACCCTCGCCTCCGTCGCGCTGACCGGTGTCACGTGGTGGGCGGGCAAGGCCACCAGCTCCCAGCGCCGCCTGCACTCGGCCATCACCGTGGCCGCCGGCTCCGCGTGGGTCACTGCCGCGTGCCTGGCCGGCCCCACCGCCGGCCCGGTCGATGACCTGTACCTGATGGGCGGCCCGGCCGTGGCACTGTCGTGGAACGTGCGGATGGTCATGCGCCGCACCGACACGACCGGCGAAAGCGGGGACAAGGGCCTGCTGGAGAAGGTCGGGCTGGCCCGGGCGCAGATCGGGGCGGCGAAGGTGGAACCGAACCGGGTCACCGCCCCGGTCGCCCTCGCCCCGGGCGAGCAGACCAACGACGACATGGCCAAGGCACTCGGCAACCTCGCCTCCGCCCTGGACCTGCCGACCTCCGCCGTGCGCTACACCCCCGACCCGGACTCGAACCGGCGCGGGGACCTGGTCATCGTCCCGGAAGACATGCTCGCCGAAACCGTCGAGTGGGAAGGCCCCTCCAACCTGGGCGGGTCGATCGCGGAACCGCTGGTCATCGGCCGCTACGACGACGGCGCCCCGCTGGTCCTGTGGCTGCCCGGCGACCCGGACGCGGGCCGCAACTCCACCCACGTCCTCGTCGCCGGCGGCACCGGATCCGGCAAGGGCGACACCGCCCTGAACCTGCTGACTGAGGTGCTGTCCCGGCGGGACGTGGTCGTCTGGTTCTCCGACCCCAAGGCGTTCCAGGATTTCGCGCCCCTGCGGCCGGGCCTGGACTGGGCCGCCGAGGGCGGCACGGACACGGAAGTCATGGTGGCCGCCGTCCAAGAGGCCATCCCGGCGCGTACGCGCTGGTTGGGTGCGCACGGCTACCGACAGTGGGTGCCCGCCGCCGCGCAGTCGCAGAACGACCCGGAGCACTCCTGCCGGGCCGACGGCCGGGTGTGCAACTGCCCAGGGATGCCGTTCCTGGTCACCTGGTTCGAGGAGGCCGCGAACACGCTGCGGGCGCTGGGGGATGACGCGTTCACCGGCATCGCGCAGGAGGCCCGGTCCGCGGGGATCTCGCTGATCGTGTCCCTGCAACGGCCGTCGTACGACCAGATGTCCACCTCCACCCGCGCGTCGCTGCCGTCGGTGGTCGCGCTGGGCTGTGACCCGCGGGATGAGGGGTTCTGCCTGCCGGACGAGGTGCTGGCCGCGGGCGCCCACCCCGGAGCGTGGGGCAACCGCCGGCCCGGATACTGCTACGTCGTCTCACCGGGCATCCCTGAGGACCGCTACCCCTCCCCGGGCCGCACCCGCCGCTTCACCCACCGGGCCGTCCCGGTCATGGAGCTGCTGGCCACCTGGGTCCAGCGCAACGGCGCCACCGCCGACCCGGTCACCGCCGGCGCGGCCGTGGGCGTCGCCGGCACCGCCTACACCGGCCGCACCCCCGACGGCGCACAGCCGGCCGCCCTGCGGGCCGTCCCCGAGGAGGACGACGACATGAACCACAGCGGACTGCTCATCGACCCCGAAGACGCCGGCATCGACCCCGAGGCGGACCTGCCCGGGGCCGAGGACGGCGACGACGCCCCGATCTTCGGGCAGGAGACCGGCCGCAAGCCCTCCCCGGAAGAGGCGCGAGAGCTGTTCGCCGCGGCCCTGGCCGAGTTCGAGGAGAACGGGCAGATGATCGTGGGCCCGAAGGACTTCACCGACTGGTGCGACCGGCACAACCTGTCCCGCCCGTGGGTGTCCGCCCGCCTTAAGGAAGCCGCCGTGGACGGCCGGTTGCAGGCGACGAACACCACCGGCCGGTGGCGCATCGTCCCCGCCATGACCGCCGCCTGACACCTGACACCGTCACGGCCGCCTGACAGTCAAACCCCTAGGCAGACGCGCCGTCACGCGCCCCTGACACCCGGCCGTGACACCCGTCTGACACTCCACCCGCGCGGGCCCGAGCCACCTCCGTGGTGCGGGCCCGGCGCACACCCGAGGGAGTTCTGATGACCCACCGCGACCCGCCGGGGATCATCGCCCCGCACATCCCCGCCGATGCCTACCGCCGCGCCGAGACCACCGGCGCTCCCATCGTGGTCGTCGTTCACCACACCGACCGCACCGGCCGGCCGCTGCGGCACTACCTGTTCCCCATCGCGGTCGCCGGCGCCGGCGTCATCGGCGTGTTCGGACTCGTGGCCGCATTCGTCGCGCTGCTCGACTTCGCCATCCACACCGCCGTCGCCATCGGCGCCGCCGCCGGACCCATCGGAGTGGGCGGCATCAGCCTCCGACTCGCCCGCGGCAAGCACTGACAGAGCCGGCCGTGCCGCCCCTTGTGGTTCAGGCCGTGGCCGGCGGAAGCGGGAAACCCGCAAAGCCGTCCGCGGTCTTCGTCACCAGGGCAATGCCCTCTGCCTCCAGCAGCGACCGCAGGTCCGCGGTGGGCTCCTCCGGCAACAACACCGCCAGACGAAGCCCATCCGGCACGTCGATGTGGCGCCGGTAGTCGAGCAACTGGCCGATCGCCATCCGCACGTACTCGCGCGTGGCCTTGCCCTTGGCCTCGTACAGCACGTTGTCGGTCGCGTCGTACGGGTCCGTGAGGAAGGCACCGCGCTCACCCGTCACACGGATCTGGAAGCGATGCACGACGTGCCCGTGCGCGGCCGCATGCTTCTCGAACGCGGTCACGAGCCTGCCTTCCCGACGCAGCACCGTCCGCGCCCCACCCGTGATGTTCGCCGTGGTGGAGTCCGTGCCGTGCTGCTCCGTGGGGACCGCCGTCGCGGACGTGCCGGCGGCACCCTCTGTGGCAGGCGGCACCGGCAGGGCCTGCGTCGTGGACGCGGTCTGCATCGTGTCCTGGTCGGTCAGTGCCAGGGTGACGCCCGGTGCCGGCCGCAGACGGAAGACGTACAGCCGACGGCCAGGCTGGCCGTTGGCCTGCGTCCACCGCTCCTCATAGGGCTGAACCGGGTCAACAACGACCTGCCCAATATACCGCTGCCGCACCGTCTCCGTGTCGCCCACGGTGCCGTCGGCGACGAACAGGTGCACATCCCGGCCGGCCTGCACGTGGTTCAGCAACGACCGATTGCGATCGGTCAATTCCTGATCCGCGGGAGGCTGTCCGGCACCGGTGTACAGATACAGGACGCCGAACTCGTCGTCGTCCGTGCGGCCATCGAAGGTGTAGTCGTGTTCCTTGCCGGCCGCCGGGTCGGAGAAAACGAAGATGTTCTTCGTCTGGTTGGCCGGCACAATGCCACCGCCGTACTGCGAACCACCGTACGCCGCAGCGAGTTCCGCGCGCGTGGTGAGAGATCCCTGAGCAAGGTCAAGACTCGACATGCCGCGAAATCTAGCGGCCACCACTGACAATCCCCCGATCTTGCCCGCCGATCCGCGGGCGAGCAGGAGCGACCCGCTCACGCCAATGAAACCGGGCCGCTCCTATCCACCTGCCCCAAACAGACCTGTGGAGGTCTCCAGCATGACGCAACCCACCACCCTCCCGCGAGCCTTACCGACGGGAGCTCCCGCCGTGAGCGGGATGCGGTTCTACCTGACCACCCACAAACGGCACTGGCTCCGCTGGACCAACGTGCCGCTGTTCTTGAAGTCGGAGCACTGGGACCGTGCCGTCAAGTGGGACGTAGCCCAGGGCCCCTACGCCGTCGACTCCGGCGGATTCATGGAGCTGAAGGAAAAGGGCACCTGGACCCGCACCCCCCGCCAGTACGTCGACTCTCTGCGCCGCATCTGGGAACACGTCGGCCCCTACGACTGGGCCGCACAACAGGACTGGATGTGCGAGGAAGCCATCATCCACGGCGGCTGGTTCGGCGGACAGTACTTCGTCGGCACCCACCTCAGCGTCGCCGAACACCAGCGCCGCACCGTCGCCAACTTCCTCGAACTGCGCTCCCTCGCCCCGGACCTGCGCATCGCCCCGGTTCTTCAGGGGCGCAGCACCCCGGAGTACGAGCGGTGCGTGGAACTGTTCGAGAACGCCGGAGTCGACCTGCGGCGTGAGCCGGTGGTCGGTTTGGGGTCGGTGTGCCGGTTGCAGTCCACCCGCCAGGGCGCCGCGATCGTCACCGCCATGGCCGCACACGGCTTCCGCCTGCACGGCTTCGGGTTCAAGATCCTCGGCCTGGAACGCGTCGGGCACCTGCTCGCCTCCGCGGACTCCGCCGCCTGGAGCTCCCACGCCCGCCGCCGCCCGCCCCTGCCTGGCCACACGCACAAGAACTGCGCGAACTGCATCGACTACGCCCTGAAGTGGCGCGAGCGCGTCATCAACTCGATCCCCACCCACCAGCAGACGCTGCTCACCGACCGGAGGGCAGCATGAACCAGCCCCTGACCGCCGATCTGACCTGCCTGCCGCTGCTCGCCTCCGCGCTCACCAGCGCGGAACGCGGCTGGCCCGTCATCCCCCTACACCCGCGCGCCAAGCGACCCGCCGGGCACGCCGAACGCGACTGCCCCCGCACGGGCCGGTGCGCCAGCGGGCACCGCAAGCCCGAACAGCGCGCCACCACCAACCCCGACCTCATCCACGCCACCTGGGCTACACGCCCCTACAACGTGGGGATCGCGACCGGCCCGGCCGGGCTGCTCGTGGTCGACCTGGACGTGTGCAAGCCCGAAGAACCAGAAGGAGCGCCAGACGGCGCCACTTCCTTGCAAGCGCTCTGCGAGCGCGCCGCCCAGGCCATCCCCACCACCTACCGGGTGCGGACCGCGCGCGGCGGGGAACACCTGTACTTCACCGCCCCGGCCGGCGTGCGGCTCAAGTGCAGCGCGAACCGACTCGGACCCCACATCGACACCCGCGCATGGGGTGGCTACGTCGTCGCCCCCGGCAGCACCACCCCAGACGGCACCTACGAGGTGACCGACGACGCCCCCGTGGCGCCGCTGCCGGGATGGCTGGCCGAGCGGCTCGCCGAGCCGGACCGGCCCGCTGTCGTCCCCCTAACCCCGGTGCGGGACGGCACACGGGCCGCGCGGACGGCGCTGGAACGGGAGTGCGCCGCGATCGCCGCCACGACCGACGGCGGGCGCAACAACACCCTTCACCGCAGCGCCTGCAAGGTCGCACGGTTCGTCGCGTGGGGCGACCTTCCCCGGGACGTGGCAGAGCAGGCAATCCAGGGGGCGGGGGAGTCCACGGGCCTGCCGCCGGCCGAGTGCCGCACCACCATCCGCAGCGCCATGGACTGGGTCATCACCCACGCCACCCCACGGCAGGCAGCCTCATGACCGGCCCCAACTCCCCCCACCTGGATTGCCCCACCAGCACTCCCGACCGGCCACAAGCCGCTCCACAGCCTGTGGACGCGGCGGGTGTGGGCGAGCCGAAAGGCGCCGCCCGTAAGGGCGTCGTAACTGCCCTTTTCCCGAACCGCTCCACGGCCCCGCCCGGGGGCAACCCGACTCTCGACGCGCCCGGTATCCGGATCTTCGCTCCGCCGGTCTACCGGCACCACTACGACGGCGCCCGCTGGTCCACTCGGCCCGGAGCCCTGCCCACCGCCGCCTATGCCTGCCGCTGCGGGCAGACCGGATCCGCCACCGGCCCCGAGAAGGTGGCTGCGCTGGTCGCCGAGTTCGACGCCCACCGATCCACCTGCACGGGAGCTCCCGCCGCAACTTCCGAAGGGAGGGCCGCCGCATGACCGCCAACGACGGCGCCGCTCTGCTCAACGAGGTGGAAGCCTTCCACCGCCGCTTCAACGTCTTCCCGCACGAGGCCGCGTTCGTCGCGGTGACGCTGTGGGACGCGCACGCGCACCTGCTGGACTGCTTCGACTCCACCCCTCGTATCGCGTTCCTGTCCCCGGAGCCGGGGTCCGGAAAGACGCGGGCGCTGGAGATCGTGGAAACGCTCGTGCCGCAGCCCATGACGGCCGTCAACGCGTCCGCCGCCGCCCTGTTCCGCTCCGTGTCGTCGGGCAACGGCAAGCCCACCATCCTGTTCGACGAGATCGACACGGTCTTCGGGCCCAAGGCGGGGGACAACGAGGAACTGCGCGGCTTCCTCAACGCCGGCCACCGCCGCACCGGGGTCACATACCGATGCATCGGGGACGGCGGGCAGCAGACCGTGCAGGCGTTCCCCTCCTACTGCGCGGTCGCGGTCGCCGGTCTCGGATCCCTGCCCGACACGATCATGAGCCGGGCCGTCGTCATCCGCATGCGCCGCCGGGCCCGCAACGAGAAGGTGGAACCCTTCCGGGCCCGCGTCCACGAGGCCGAGGGACACAAGCTCCGTGACCGGCTCGCCACCTGGGCAGAGCAGGCCCGCGCGTCCGTCGTAGACGCGTGGCCCGAGATGCCGGAAGGGGTCACCGACCGGCCCGCGGACGTGTGGGAGCCGCTGCTCGCGATCGCGGACGCCGCCGGCGGCCACTGGCCCGACCGGGCCCGCGAAGCCTGCGTCACCCTGGTGACCGCGTCCAAGGCCAACGACAAAGGCAGCCTCGGCGTCCGGCTGCTGACCGACCTGCGCGACCACGTCATGGCCGGCATCGACCGGCTTCCCACCGTCGCAATCCTGGACCGGCTCAACGCCCTGGACGACGCCCCGTGGGCGGACCTGCACGGCAAACCGCTCGACAACCGGCGCCTGTCCAAGATGCTCGCCGAGTACATGACGGCGGACAACGAGCCCATCGCCTCCCGCAACATCAAGACCGCCGGGAGCGTCTTCAAGGGCTACTACGCCGCCGATCTCTGGGACGCGTGGGCCCGCTACTGCCCCCCACCCCCGGAAAGTCCGCTACCTCCGCTACCCGGCACCGAAAACGTGGCCTGACCAGCAGTTACGCGGTAGCGGCAACCAGTGTCGGTTGCCGCTACCGCCCCGCTACCCATCCGCTACCGCTACCCCTTCCCGCTACCCCGAACAGGCCCCTGACCTGCACGGTAGCGGCGGTAGCGGAAGTAGCGACCCCTGGAGGGTCCCCCGGACGACCACCCCGAGAAGGAGTCATCACCTTGGCTGGCACCGAGATGCTCAAGCTCCCCGAAGTCCTCACCGAGATCGGCATGAGCCGCGCTGCCTTCTACCGCATGCGCGCCCGTGGGCAGGCGCCGCGACTCGTGAAGCTGCCCAACGGTCACCTGCGGGTCCGCCGCACCGACCTGGACAACTGGCTCAGCAACCTGGACTCCCCCGCCTACTGATCGCACCGACAGACCAACCCATCCACGGGGCCCGGTATGAGCCGGGCCCCGTTCGCAGGAAGGCCCCCGATGGGGAAGACGTACGACGTTCGAATTTGGTCCGTCCGGCAGCGCAAGGATCGTGGACAGACCTCCGCGGAACTGCGCTGGAAGACGGGCGAGACTCCGCACTCGCAGACGTTCCGCACCAAGACATTGGCAGAGGGCCGTCGCGCCGAGTTACTGCGGGCCGCTCATGCCGGCGAGCCGTTCGACGAGTCGATCGGGGCACCGCTCTCCGAGCTGCGCCGGCGCAACGACGTCAGTTGGTACCAGCACGCCCGCGAGTACATCGAGATGAAGTGGCAGCACTCCCCCGGCTCCACACGCCGGACGCTCGCGGAAGCCATGGCCACCGTTACGCCCGCTCTCATTAGGGACGCCAAGGGCATGGCTGATGCTCAGACGGTACGGACGGCCCTCTATAGCTGGGCATTCAACGTGAGCCGCCGTGACCAGGAACCGCCGGACGACGTGGCCGCCGTGCTGGCATGGTTCGAGCGGAAGTCCCTGCCCACGTCCGCGCTGGCCGACCGCATGCAGGTACGCGCCGCCCTGGACGCCTTGACCAAGAAACTGGACGGCACCACAGCAGCAGCGTCGACCATCCGCCGGAAGCGGGCCATCTTTCACAACGCACTCGGCTACGCAGTTGACGCCGGACGTCTGACGGACAACCCCCTGCCACAGGTGCAGTGGAAGTCCCCGGAGCAGGTCGCGGAGGAACTGGACCCCGCCTCGGTACCGGACCCCCGGCAGGCTCTCGCCCTGCTCGATGCCGTGCGTACGCAGAGCCCCCGCGGGCGGCGCCTGGTCGCCTTCTTCGGCTGCATGTACTACGCGGCGGCACGGCCGGCGGAAGTCATCGGCTTGCGTCTCCAGGACTGCGACCTGCCCCGCCGAGGGTGGGGCACTCTGCGACTCCGGGAAACCCGCCCGCGCTCGGGGTCGGCCTGGACGGACAGCGGAGAGGCGCACGACCGGCGAGGGCTCAAGCACCGGCCCCGGAAAGCAGTCCGCACCGTCCCGATCCCGCCCGATCTCGTGAACCTGCTCCGGTGGCACGTCACCGCCTACGGCGTCGCCCCCGACGGGCGACTGTTCCGAACGCAGCGCGGAGGACTCATCCAGGACACCGGATACGGCGAAGTGTGGGCGGAAGCCCGGACGCGCGCCCTCACGCCCGCTCAGTGCACGTCGCTGCTGGCGAAGCGTCCATATGATCTTCGCCACGCCGCCGTGTCCACGTGGCTCAGTTCCGGCGTGGAGCCGCAGGAGGTAGCAGCGCGCGCCGGCCACAGCGTGGCCGTTCTGTTCCGGGTGTACGCGAAATGCCTGGACGGTGGCGCCGCCACGGCGAACGCCCGGATCGAGCGGGCACTGAGGAACGGCACCTAGGACGGCCGGAAGCTGCCCCACGCCTGCCCCACACGGACTGGTCAGCACCCGAATCAGGCTGAGACACACCGGGAAAAAGCACCCATAACGATCAGGTCGTACCCGTCAACGCCGAAAGGGCCTGCGATCAGCATTGCTGCTGGTCACAGACCCTTTCGGTCGTGTGGCGGCGCCAGGATTCGAACCTGGGAAGGCTGAGCCGGCAGATTTACAGTCTGCTCCCTTTGGCCGCTCGGGCACACCGCCGGGTTTGCTGCCGATGCACCGCCTTGCGACGCTGCTCCGTGGCAACGACGTAAACAATACCCGATGGGCAGGGGTGCTTCGCCACCCGATTGATCGCCGCCCGGCGGGCCCGGGGTGGCTAGGCTTGGGCGGATGCGGCGCGGGCCCGGTACGGGGCCGCTCGGCCGCTCACGTTCGCCGGTACGGATGCGGTTCGCAGCCGATGCGCACCCTGATACAAGGAGCCACAGGACATGGCCGACTCCAGTTTCGACATCGTCTCGAAGGTCGAGCGGCAGGAGGTCGACAACGCCCTCAACCAGGCCGCCAAGGAGATCTCGCAGCGCTACGACTTCAAGGGCGTGGGCGCCTCGATCTCCTGGTCCGGGGACAAGATCCTCATGGAGGCCAACTCCGAGGACCGGGTGAAGGCTGTCCTCGACGTCTTCCAGTCCAAGCTGATCAAGCGTGGCATCTCGCTGAAGGCCCTGGACGCCGGTGAGCCGCAGCTCTCCGGCAAGGAGTACAAGATCTTCGCGACGATCCAGGAGGGCATCTCCCAGGAGAACGCGAAGAAGGTGGCGAAGATCATTCGCGATGAGGGCCCCAAGGGCGTGAAGGCCCAGGTGCAGGGCGAGGAGCTGCGGGTCACCTCGAAGAGCCGCGACGACCTGCAGGCGGTCATCGCGCTGCTGAAGGGCAAGGACTTCGACTTCGCGCTGCAGTTCGTCAACTACCGGTAGCCGCCGGGTGCTTCGCGCCATGGGACCACCGGGCGGTCGGTGCCCTAGGGGGCGTCCCTGCGCGAGGCGAGACGAGCTGACGGAACGGTACGGCAGCACGAAGAAGGGTGGGCACCGGCGGTGTCCACCCTTCGTCGTGTCCGGCCGCGGTGTGTCGGGCGGTGTCAGTCGCGTGAGTGGCCGAAGAGCAGGCGGTAGGCGATCAGGAGCACCAGGGAGCCGCCGATCGCGGCGACCCAGGTGGTGCCGTCGTAGAAGTCCTTGGTGATCGGGTGGTCGAGCCAACGGGACGAGATCCAGCCGCCGATGAACGCGCCGGCGACGCCGATCAGGGTCGTGCCGATGAGGCCGCCCGGGTCGCGGCCCGGCAGCAGGAACTTCGCGATCGCCCCGGCCAGCAGCCCCAGGATGATCCAACTGATGATCGTCATACTCCGTTCCTGCCCTTTCCTGCCGTGCCACACCCTCCTGTCTCCGGGTGTTCATGCCTTTGTGGTGTGGAGGACGCCGTGGGGGCGCCGGGTGGTTGCGGTGATCAGTAACGTGCAGCTCATGACTGCCTCCTCGGGCCCCGGTCTCCGCCGCACCCTCGGTGTCGGCGACGCCGTGGTCATCGGCCTCGGTTCGATGGTGGGCGCCGGGATCTTCGCCGCGCTCGCGCCCGCCGCTCAGGCGGCCGGCTCGGGGCTGTTGCTCGGGCTCGCCGTCGCCGCCGTGGTGGCGTACTGCAACGCGACGTCCTCGGCACGGCTGGCCGCCCGCCATCCCGCTTCCGGTGGCACCTACGTGTACGGACGGGAGCAGCTCGGCGAGTTCTGGGGGTACCTCGCCGGCTGGGCCTTCGTGGTCGGGAAGACGGCCTCCTGCGCGGCGATGGCACTCACCGTGGGCGCCTACGTCTGGCCGGACCGGGCGCACGCCGTGGCGGTGGCCGCGGTGGTGGCGCTGACCGCGGTGAACTACGGCGGGGTCCAAAGGTCCGCGCGGTTGACGCGGGTGATCGTGGCCGTCGTCCTCGCCGTCCTCTCGGGTGTCGTGGTGGCCGCGCTGTCGTCCGGGCAGGCCGAGGCCGGGCACCTGTCCCTCGGGGCGTCGGGCGGGGTCGGCGGGGTGCTCCAGGCGGCGGGGCTGCTGTTCTTCGCCTTCGCCGGGTACGCGCGTATCGCGACGCTCGGCGAGGAGGTCCGTGACCCGGCGCGCACCATCCCCCGCGCGATCCCGCTCGCGCTGGGGATCGCCCTGGTCGTCTACGCGGCCGTCGCTGTCGCCGTCCTTTCGGTGCTGGGGCCGGACCGGCTGGCGCAGGCCACCGCTCCGCTGGCCGACGCGGTGCGGGCGGCCGGGGTGCCCTGGCTGGTGCCCGTGGTGCGGGCCGGTGCGGCGGTGGCGGCGCTCGGATCGCTGCTCGCGTTGATTCTGGGGGTGTCACGGACCACGCTGGCCATGGCACGGGACCGGCACCTACCGGCCGCCCTGGCGGACGTGCATCCGCGTTTCCAGGTGCCGCACCGGGCCGAGCTGGCCGTGGGTGCCGTGGTCGCCGTCCTGGCCGCGACGGTGGACGTGCGGGGCGCCATCGGGTTCTCCTCCTTCGGGGTGCTGGTGTACTACGCGGTGGCCAACGCCTCCGCCTGGACACTGCGGCCCGGGGTGGCGGCGCGCGTGGTGCCGGCCGTCGGGCTCGTGGGGTGTGCCGTGCTGGCCTTCTCCCTGCCCGTCGGCTCGGTGGTGGCCGGTGCGGGCGTGCTGGCGGTGGGTGCGCTGGTGTACGGGGCGCGGCGGGGGACGGCCGCGCTGCGGTAGGCCGGCGGTCGGCCACCCGGCCCTCCCGTGATCCGGACGGCGTCGGGACGGGGTGGGAACGGTGGTCGCCGGGCGCGGGGCAGCGGTTGCGCCGGGCACCCGCCCGTGGTGGTCGCCGGGCGTGCGGTGTGCGGTACGTGCGGTGTGGTCATGCGTCCATCGTGGGGCCGGTTCTCGGTGAGCGGGGAGACCTGTGGACAACCGACGGCTTGTGGACAACCGATGACCGGTGGGCAACCCGCCGCAACGCGCGGCGTTCGGCGGCTGTCATGGCTACGTCGCCGACCCCGATGATCACGGCTGGGAGGTGTGCCCCAACCCGGGTGGTCGGTCACCGACGACGGCACCGTGACGCTGACAGCTGTCGAGACACCGGACACGGCGGGCTGAGGCCGCTTCGTCGCCCCTACGATCCAAAGGGACCCCACGGATCCCACGGCGAGCGCAGAGGCGCGGCACTGGCCCGCTGGTACACCGCTAGTACGCCGCTAGTACGCCGCTAGTACGCCGACGTGAACGGGCGGTCCGTGCGGACGATCTCGCGGCCCATCGGGAGCAGGGAGACCGGGATCAGCTTGAAGTTGGCGATGCCGAGCGGGATGCCGATGATCGTAAGGCACAGGGCGATGCCGGTGGCGATGTGGCCGAGGGCCAGCCACCAGCCGGCGAGGAGCAGCCACAGGACGTTGCCCACGCAGGACGGCGCGCCCGCGTCCCGGCGTTCGACGGCCTCGTACCCGAAGGGCCACAGGGCGTAGACGCCGATCCGGAACGCGGCGATCCCGAAGGGGATGCCGATGATGGTGATGCACAGCAGCACGCCTGCGAACAGATAGGCGAGGAAGAGCCAGAAGCCGCTGAGGACGAGCCAAATGACGTTCAGGATGGTCTTCACTGGGGGCGACCTGCCATCTTCTCGAGCCGGGCGATGCGTTCGGCCATCGGCGGATGGGTGGAGAACATCTTCGACAGCCCCTGGCCCGGCCGGAACGGGTTCGCGATCATCATGTGGCTGGCCGTCTCGATCCGGGGCTCGGGGGGCAGCGGGAGCTGCTTGGTGCCTATGTCCAGTTTGCGCAGGGCGGCGGCGAGTGCGAGCGGATCTCCGGTGAGCTGGGCGCCCGAGGCGTCGGCCTCGTACTCGCGGGAGCGGCTGATGGCGAGCTGGATGAGGCTGGCGGCGAGGGGGCCCAGGATCAGGATCATCAGCATGCCGAGGATGCCGGGGCCGTCGTCGTCACTGGAGCGTCCGATCGGGATCAGCCACGCGAAGTTCACCAGGAACATGATCACGGAGGCGAGGGCTCCGGCGACCGACGAGATCAGGATGTCGCGGTTGTGGACGTGGCTGAGTTCGTGGCCGATGACGCCGCGCAGTTCCCGCTCGTCGAGCAGGCGCAGGATGCCTTCCGTGCAGCACACGGCGGCGTTCCGTGGGTTGCGGCCGGTGGCGAAGGCGTTGGGTGCCTCGGTGGGCGAGATGTACAGCCGGGGCATGGGCTGGCGGGCCTGCGTGGAGAGATCGCGGACCATGCGGTACAGCCCGGGTGCCTCGAACTCGCTGACCGGGCGGGCCCGCATCGCGCGCAGGGCGATCTTGTCGCTGTTCCAGTACGCGTAGGCGTTGGTGGCCAGGGCGACGACGACGGCGACGACGAGGCCCGTGCGGCCGAAGAAGCTGCCGATGACGATGATGACTGCGGACAGTCCCCCGAGGAGGACCGCGGTCCTGAGCCCGTTGTGCCGGCGGTGCACGGTACGCCCTCCAAGTCGTGCGGCAGGGGGACCCTTGCGCTTGCTCGCTGATCTTCCGTCCGACCTGTGACGGCACGGGTCTGTGCTGTCACGTCCAGTGGACCCTTCCCTTTCGGTCAACGCCAGGCGGGGGGCACGAGTTCCCATGGCCCCGTGGTGGCGCGTGTCAGCCGTCCGGGTGAGGTGGGGTCCCGGTGGCGGACGCGTGCGTGCCGGGTGCCCCGCGCCGGGCGTCGGATGCCCTGCCGGGGATCAGAAGAGGCCGGTGCCGGTGAAGCGAACGATCAGCTGGGGCGCCCCCGACAGGGCGACGCCGAGGACGCCGGTGAGGGCCAGGGCGGCGGTGAGCGGGGCGGGGAGGCGGTGCCGGGCCGGTGTGCCGTCGGGGGCGCGGAACAGCAGGGCGGTCCACCGGAGGTAGTAGACGAGCGCGATGACGACGTTGACGGCCATGACGACGGCGAGCCAGCCGAGTCCGGCGTCGACGGCCGCCGCGAAGACGGTGACCTTGGCGAAGAGGCCGATGATGCCCGGTGGCAGTCCGGCCAGGCAGAGCAGGAAGAAGCCCATGAGGAGGGCGGTGAGCGGGTTGGTGGCGTAGAGGCCGCGGTAGTCGGCGACGCGGTTGAGGCGGTGGCCGCGGCCGACCAGGGCGGCGACGGCGAACGCGCCGAGGTTCACGGCGGCGTACATGAGGGCGTAGGCCACGGTGGAGCCGATGGACTTCTCGGCGTCACCGGAGTACGCGGCGGCCGCGATGGGGACGAGGAGGAAGCCGGCCTGCCCGATGGACGACCAGGCGAGGAGGCGTACGGCGCTGTACGCGCGGCCGGCCCCCTGCCGGAGCGCGCCGACGTTGCCGACGGTCATGGTGAGCGCGGCGAGCACGGCGAGGGCGGGCCCCCACACGTCGGCGTAGGACGGCAGGGCGACGACGGTGACCAGGATGAGGCCGGTGAAGCCGACGGCCTTGCCGATGACCGACAGGTAGGCGGCGATCGGCAGGGGGGCTCCGACGTAGGTGTCGGGCACCCAGAAGTGGAAGGGCGCGGCGGCGGTCTTGAAGGCGAAGCCGACGAGGGTGAGGACGACGCCGGTCTGGGCGAGGGTGTGGAGCTGTCCGTCGACGTCCTGGATGCGGGTGGCGATGCGGGTGAGGTGGAGGCTTCCGGTGGCGGCGTAGAGGAAGCTGACGCCCATCAGGGTGACCGCGGTGGCGGTGACGGACGACAGGAAGAACTTCAGCGCGGCCTCGGAGGACCTGCGGTCGCCGTGCCGGAGGCCCACCAGGGCGAAGGCGGGCAGGGAGGCCACTTCCAGGGCGACGACGAGCGTCGCGAGGTCGCGGGCGGCGGGCAGCAGGGCGGCGCCCGCGGCGGAGGACAGCAGCAGGAACCAGTACTCGCCGCCGGGGAGCCGCCGGCGGTCGTCGTCGAGGGCGGTGACGGACAGCAGGGCGGTCAGGAGGGCGCCGCCGAGGACCAGGAACTGGATGACGAGGGTGAAGCGGTCGGCGGTGTAGCTGCACGTGCCGGGGTCGCCGACCAGGCAGAAGGTGCTGCGGTCGGCGTCGAGGAGCGGCAGCAGCATGAGGGTGGCGGCGGCGAGCCCGGCGACGGCGAGGCCGCCCAGCAGCGGTTTGCGGTGTTCGGCGACGAACAGGTCCGCGACGAGGATCAGGAGTCCGGTGACCGCCGCGAGGGTGGGCGGGGCGATGGCCAGCCAGTCGACGGACTGGACGAGGGAGCTCATCGGATGCCTCCTGCGAGGAGCTGCTGGACGGCGGGGTCGGTGAGCTTCAGCAGGGCTCCCGGCCACAGCCCGGCGACGACGGTGAGGACGACGAGCGGTGTCCAGGCCGCGAACTCGTGGCCGCGCACGTCGGTGAGGGCCGGCGCGTCCTGCGGAGCGGCGCCCATGCAGACGCGGCGGACCACGACGAGCAGGTAGGCGGCGGTCAGCAGGGTGCCGAACGCGCCGATCGACATGAAGGTCAGGAAGGCGGGCCGGCTGAGGCCCTCGGCGGGGTCGAAGGCGCCGAACAGGGCGAGCATCTCGCCCCAGAACCCGGCGAGGCCGGGCAGGCCGAGGGAGGCGACGGCGGCGAAGGCGAGGAGGCCGCCGAGTCGGGGGGCCCTGCCGTAGAGGGCGGCGCCGGTCTGCTGGGCCAGGGCGTCGAGGTCGGTGCTGCCGGTGCGCTCCTTGAGCCCGCCGACGAGGAAGAACAGCAGGCCGGTGATCAGGCCGTGGGCGATGTTGGCGAACAGGGCGCCGTTGACCCCGGTCGGGGTCATGGTGGCGATGCCGAGGACGACGAAGCCCATGTGGCCGACGGAGGAGTAGGCGATGAGGCGTTTGAGGTCGCCGTTCGCGCCGGGCCGGGCGAGGGCGAGGCAGGCGAGGGACCCGTAGATGATGCCGACGACGGCGAACGCGGCGAGGTAGGGGGCGAAGGTGCGGAAGCCGTCGGGGGCGGCGGGCAGCAGGATCCGGACGAACCCGTAGGTGCCCATCTTGAGCAGGACACCGGCCAGCAGGACCGATCCGACGGTCGGGGCGGCGGTGTGGGCGTCGGGCAGCCAGCTGTGCAGGGGCCACAGCGGGGTCTTGACGGCGAGCCCGATCCCGATCGCCAGAACGGCCGTGACCTGCACGGATGTGGTCAGGGAGCGGCCGTTGTCAGTGGCGAGTGCCACCATGTCGAATGTGCCCGCTTCGATGCCGATCAGGAGCAGGCCGAGCAGCATGACCACGGAGCCGAGCAGCGTGTAGAGGATGAACTTCCAGGCGGCCTCGGCCCGGCCCTCGCCGCCCCAGCGGGCGATGAGGAAGTACATCGGGATGAGGACCATCTCGAAGGCCAGGAAGAACAGGATCAGGTCGAGGACGGCGAAGGTCGCCAGGGTGCCGGACTCGAGGACGAGCAGCAGGGCGACGAACGCCTTCGGGGACGGCCCCGCGGGCGGCTTGACGTAGGAGTAGAGGGCGCTCAGGAAGGTCAGCAGGGCGGTCAGGACCAGAAGGGGGAGTGAGATGCCGTCGGTGCCGAGGTGGATGCGCACGTCGAGTGCGGGGATCCAGCTGATGTCGGTCGTGGCCTGCATCCTGGACGGCTGGTCGTGGTCGAAACCGGCCGCGAGGACGAGGGCGGCGAGGAGGACGGCTCCGGTGACTGTGACGCCGTGCCGGAGCACGGCCTGCTCGGGGGACTTCCCCTTCAGCCCGGGCGGCGCGGGCAGCAGGGCGGTCGCGGCACCCAGGAGCGGGCCGACGACGAGAAACGCCAGAAGGAACTGCATCACGGACTCGCTGATATCGATCACGCCTGCTCACGCTCCCGTGGCGACGAGGACGGCGGCGACCGCGAGGACGACGGTGCCGGCGAGCAGCGCGCTCACATAGGTCTGCACATTGCCGGTCTGGGCTCGGCGCACCGCGGTCCCGAGCCAGCGGGGCAGCGTGCCGGCACCGCGGACGTAGGTGTCGACGACCTCCCGGTCGAGGAACCGGACGAGTGCGGCGGCGGCCCGCACCGGGCGGACGAAGAGGGCCGTGTAGACGGCGTCCAGATGGAATCCGGCGGCGGCGTGCCGGTGCAGGGGCCCCAGCAGCAGCCGTCCCGGGTCGGCCGGATCGGGCGCGCCCGCGATGTCGCCGTAGGCGGGCCGGTGGGCGGCGATGGCCGCCGCCTCCACCTCCCCGGCGTCGCCCTCGCGGCGGGCGGCCACGGCGCCGAGCGGTGTGCCGGCCGCATGGGCGGTGGTGTGCCGCCAGGTGGCGTAGGTGACGATGCCGCCGACCAGGGCCACGCCCGTGCCGAGGACGGAGGTGGTGAGGCTGGGTGTGAGGCCGTGCCCGTCGAACCAGTCCGGCAGCGCGCGGAACGCGAGGCCGCCCAGGGCGAGGGAGGGGACCGCGAGGACCCAGAGCACGGCGGTCATCGTCAGCGGCTGCCGGCCGTGGTCGGGCGCCTCGGCGCCGTGGCCGCGGAAGGCCAGCAGCCACAGACGCGTCGCGTAGGCGGCGGTGAGCAGGGCGGTGACCAGGCCGGCGAGGAGGACGATCCATCCCGCTGCGGCGGGGGTGCGGTCGGTGTGGCCGGTGACGACGTGTTCGGCGGCGCCGAGCACGGCCTCCTTGGAGAAGAACCCGCTGAACGGGGGGATGGCGGCGAGCGCGAGCAGGGCCACGGTCATCGTCCAGTAGGCGTCGGGCACACGGTCGCGCAGGTGGCTCATGCGGGACATGGCGGCCAGGGAGTTGGTGCCGGCGGCGTGGATGACCACACCGGCGGCGAGGAACAGCAGCGCCTTGAAGGCGCCGTGGGACAGGAGGTGGAAGACGGCCGCACCGCGGTCGGCGACGGCGAGGGCGCCGGTCATGTAGCCGAGCTGGCCGATCGTCGAGTAGGCGAGAACGCGTTTGATGTCGTCCTGGGCGAGCGCGGCCAGTGCCGACCCGGCCATGGTCACGGCGGCCATGACGGCGAGGACGGTCATCGCCGCCCCGGACGCCTCGAAGAGGGGGAGCAGCCGGGCGACGAAGTAGACACCGGCGGCGACCATCGTGGCGGCGTGGATGAGCGCGGAGACGGGGGTCGGGCCCGCCATGGCGTCGGGCAGCCAGGTGTGCAGCGGGAACTGCGCCGACTTGCCGGCGACGCCTGCCAGGAGGAGCAGCGCGATCAGCGTGGGGTGCTCGATGCCGCCGCTCGCCACCGCGCCGAGGACCCGGGTGATGCGGAAGGACCCGGCCTCGTGGGCGAGGGCGAACAGGCCGATGAGGAAGGGGACGTCGCCCAGTTTGGTGACCAGGAACGCCTTGAGGGAGGCCGCGCGGGCCTCGGGGGTCTCCCAGTAGTGGCCGACGAGGAAGTAGGAGCAGATGCCCATCACTTCCCAGCCGACCAGGAGCACCATCAGGTCGCCGGAGTAGACGACCAGGAACATCGCGGAGGTGAACAGGGAGACGAGCGCCGCGTAGGAGGGATAGCGCGGGTCGGTGCGCAGGTAGCCGGTGGAGTAGATCTGCACGCATGAGGCGACGACGCCGACCACGACGGCGGTGAGGGCGGCGAAGCCGTCGATGTGCAGGGCGAGTTCGATGGGCACGGACCCGGTCGGGGTCAGCTCGGTGGCGGCGTCGACCGCCCGGCCTCCGCCCTGCCGCCCGGCGACGACCGCGGCCAGAACGAGGGAGGTGAGGGTCGGCAGGACCGCGAGCGGGCGCACGAAGCCGGGGGCGGTGCGGCCGAGGAGCAGTCCGGCGATCGCCCCGAGGAAGGGCAGCAGGGGGACGAGGACGGCGAGGGTGGTCGTGGTCACGCGGTGGCCTCAGCCTTCTCGGCGGCCGGCCCGGTCGCCTGGGCCGCGGGAGCGTCGCTGTCGGAGGCGCCGTCGGAACGGTCACCGCCGTCGGGTTCGTCGGGGCCGTGGCCCTCGGCGGTGTCGCGGAGCTTGTCGATGTCCGCGGTGCCCCGGTTGCGGTGGACGGCGAGGACGATGGCCAGCCCGATGCCGATCTCCGCCGCGGCGATGGCGATGGTGAACAGGGTGAGGGCCTGCCCGGAGTGGAGGGTCTCCTCGGCGGCACGGCTGAGCCACACGTCGAAGGCGACCAGGTTCAGGTTGACCGCGTTGAGCATCAGCTCGACCGACATCAGGACCAGGATCGCGTTGCGGCGGGCGAGGACCCCGTACAGGCCGGTGCAGAAGAGGAGGACGGACAGCACGGCGGGATAGGCGAGGTGCATCAGCGGTCCCCTTCCGGGTCACCGTGCCCGTGGCCGGGGGACGGGGCGGTGCCGGCGGGCTTCGACGCGCCGGCGTTCCCGGTGGCAGGGGTGTCCCGGGGGGTTCCGGCACCGGTCGCCGTGGCTCGGCGACCGGTGCGCCGTGTCGTTCCAGGGGTCCCGTTGCCGCTGGGGGACTTGGCGGCCCCGGTGCCCGGGACGGTTCCGACGGGGCCGTCGGCGGGGGTGGTCCGGACGGGGTCGGCCTTCGCCTTGCGGGACAGCACGATCGCGCCGACGAGAGCGGCGAGGAGGAGGACGGAGAGTGCCTCGAACGGGAGGACCCAGTGCTGGAAGAGGCTCGCGCCGGTCACCTCGGTGGATCCGGCGGGCGCGCCGTCCAGGTCGATCCAGGTGGTGCGGAAGGCGTCCACGACGACCCAGACCAGGGTGCCCGCGGCGGCCACCGCCACGGCGAGCGCGAACCACCGGTTGCCCGAGTCGGCGTCCGGGGAGCGCCCGATGGGGGCCCGGGTCAGCATCAGACCGAACAGGATGAGGACGATGACCGAACCGACATAGATGAGGACCTGCACCCAGGCGATGAACTCGGCCGTGAGCAGCAGGTATTCGACGGCGAGACCGCCCAGGGCCACCACCAGCCACAGGGCGGCGTGCACCAGTTGCCGGGTGGTGACGGTGATGACGGCGGCGCCGAGGGTGACCAGGCCGACGAGGAGGAAGGTGATCTCCACGCCCGTGGGCGAGAGGAACCCGTGGGACTCCGCCGCCAGATGAGGTGCCTGGGGAGCACCGGTGCGCACCGCCAGGTCGGCGACGCTCGCTGCGAGGGTCATTCCCGGCCCTCCTGCCGTGGGCGCCGTGACTGCTGCCGGCCGTCCGCGTCGCGTGCCTCGCCGGTGCGGTCCGGACGGCTCGGCTGATCCGGGTTGCTCGGCTGATCCGGGTTGGCCGCCCGGTCCGGGCGGCCCATCTCGTCGGACCCTTCCGACTGGCCCGGCTCCGGCTGGCGCTGCTGGTCCGGCTCGCGCGGCTGGTCCGACTGGCGCTGCTGGTCAGACTGGCGCGGCTGGTCCAGCTCGCGCGGCTGGTCCGACTGGCGCTGCTGGTCCGTCTGCTGCTTGGACTCGCCGGCGGGGCGGGTCGGGGACTCGGCGGCGCGGGCCTGTTCTTCGGCGTGCGGGACGGTGCCGGCGGGAGCAGCCGGGGGCGCGGGCGCCTGGGCGGCGGCGGACGCCTGGGCGGCGGCCAGCTTGTCGGCGGTCTTGCGGGCGGCGGCGAGTTCCTTGGGTTCCTCGGCACCGGGGTCGAGGGCAGGCGGGGCCGGCACCGTCCACATCCACTCGCGGAGCTTGTCGCGCTCGTGGGTGAGGTCGCGGATGTCGGTCTCGGCGTACTCGAACTCGGGTGACCAGAACAGGGCGTCGAAGGGGCAGACCTCGATGCAGATACCGCAGTACATGCAGAGGGAGAAGTCGATGGCGAAGCGGTCCAGGACGTTGCGCTGGCGTTCCCGGCCACCGGGAGCCGCGGGCGGGACGGTCTCCTTGTGGGAGTCGATGTAGATGCACCAGTCCGGGCACTCGCGGGCGCACAGCATGCAGACCGTGCAGTTCTCCTCGAAGAGTGCGATCACCCCCCGGCTGCGCGGGGGCAGGTCGGGCTGGGTGTCCGGGTACTGCGCGGTGACGGACTTCTTCGTCATGGTCCGCAGGGTGACGGCCAGCCCCTTGGCCAGGCCGCTGCCGGGGACGGGAGCCATTACGCGATCACCACCTTGACGATGCCGGTGAGGGCGATCTGAGCGAGGGCGAGGGGGACCAGGACGGTCCAGGCGAACTTCTGCAACTGGTCCTCGCGCAGCCGGGGATGGGTGACGCGGAGCCAGATCACCACGAAGGCGAGGACCGCGGTCTTCAGCAGGGTCCAGACCCAGCCGAGTCCGTCGGCGCCCCACGGGCCGTGCCAGCCGCCCAGGAACAGGACGGTGGTCAGCGCGCAGAGGACCACGATCCCGGCGTACTCGGCGAGGAGGAACAGGGCGAAGCGCAGACCGGTGTACTCGGTGTAGGCGCCGAAGATGATCTCCGCGTCGGCGACGGGCATGTCGAAGGGCGGGCGCTGGAGTTCGGCGAGCCCGGCGACGAAGAAGACGAGCGCGCCGGTGATCTGCCAGGGCAGCCACCACCACTCGAAGGCGTCCAGGATGCCGACGAGCGAGACGGTGCCGGCCGCCATCGCCACGGAGGCGGCGGTGAGCAGCATCGGCAGTTCGTAAGCCAGGAGTTGGGCGGCGGTGCGCAGGCCGCCGAGGAGGGAGTACTTGTTGGCGGAGGCCCAGCCGGCCATGAGCGAACCGAGGACGCCGACACCCATGACCGCGAGGACGAAGAACAGGCCCGCGTCGATCACCTGGCCCACGGCCCCCTCGCCCGGCCCGATCGGGATGGCCAGCAGCACCAGCAGGTACGGCAGGAGCGCGACGGCCGGGGCGAGCTGGAAGATGCGGCGGTCGGCACGGGCCGGGACCACGTCCTCCTTCTGCGCGAACTTCACGCCGTCGGCGATGAGCTGGGCCCACCCGTGGAAGCCGCCCGCGTACATGGGACCCAAGCGGCCCTGCATGTGGGCCATCACCTTGTGTTCGGTCTGACCGACGAGCAGGGGGAAGGTGAGGAAGACGACGAAGACGATGAGGAGTCGCAGGGCGACGTCGAGCACGTCGGTCACCGCCGGCCTCCCCGGTTGTCGTCGGCGTCGCCGGATCCGTCAGACCCGTCGGAGTCGGCAGCCGTGTCGTCGGTCGGCTCAGTCGGCGCGGGGGGTCGTCCCGGGGCCGGGGCGGCCCCGGTGCGGCTCCCCGTACCGGGGCCGTTTTCCGCGCACGTGTTGCCTTCGGCGCCGGGACTGCCGGCAGTGCCGGCGCCCGTGCCAGAGTCACCGTCAGCATCAGTGCCGGCGCCCGTGCTGGAGCCACCGTCAGCATCAGCGCCCGTGCCCGTGCCGGGGCCGCCTGCCGTGTCGGCCTTGCCGGTGCCCGTGCCGGTGCCGCGGTCGTTCTGGGTCTTCTCCTGGGCTGTGGCGGACTTCCCGGTACCGGCCTTCGGGTCGGTGCCAGGGCGTGCGTTGCCTCCGGCGGCCCGCTCGGAGTGCTCGGCTTCGTGCCCGGGCGCGGGCCGGTTGTCAGCTTCGGCCGGGTCGGCGGTCTCCTCGAAGGCGGGGCGGGCGTGGTGCCAGGGGGCGTCCGGGCTGCGGGGCCCGGCGGGAGGCCTGGCCTCCGTGACGGGTGCGGTCCCTCGCCCGGCACCGTCGTCCTTGGCGGGAGGCTCCTCGGCGGAGGGGTTCTCGGTGGAGGTGTCCACGGCCGAGGTCTTCTCGACGGCGGCCTTCTCGGCCGGGGCGTCCCGGCGCTGCCGGCTCGCCCGCTGGCTCGCCGAGCCCTCGGACGCGCTGCGGGTCCGCCGGGCGGGCCGCGCGGGGCGGGCGCCTGCCGCGGGTGCCTCGGACGTCCCGGGTGTCTCGGAGGTCCCGGGTGTCTCGGACGTCCCGGGTGTCTCCGAGGTCCCGGGTGCATCGGCCGGGGTGCCTGACGTCGTGTCGGAGAGGGGCGCGCCGGGGGGTGCCGACGGCTGGCCGGCCGACTGGCTCACCGACCCCTGCGCCGCCGAACGCATCCGCCGGGGCGGTCGGCCGCCCCCGGTGGGACCGCTGGGAGCCCTCTCGACCGGACGCTCCTCCGTACCCGCCTTCGTGTTCGCCCCCGTATCCGCCTCCGTGCCCCTGCCTGTCCCTGTGCCCACGTCCGCGGCGCGGCCGGTGCCGCTGCTCGGCGGGGTCGGCGACTGGCCGGCCGAGCCGTCCGCGGCCGAGCGGGTGCGGCGGACCGGACGGTCACCGGCGGTGCGGCCGGCCGCACCGGCTGCCCTGCCCGCTCCCCGGGCCGGACGGGCCGGAGCCGCGGGGAGCCGGCCCTTCAGCGGGCCCCACTCGTTGGGGTCGGGGACGCCCGGGGGCAGCATCTGACGGCGGCGCGGACCACCGTGCTCGGACTCGCCGGGCTCCTTCGCACCCGGCCACGCCTTGGCGACCCGGGCGGCGAGGACGAAGTCCTTGCGCAGGGGGTGTCCTTCGAAGCCCTCGGGCAGCAACAGGTGGTCCAGGGCCGGGTGACCGGTGAAGTCGATGCCGAACATCTCGAACGTCTCGCGCTCGTGCCACGCGGCGCCCGCGTAGACGTCCACGGCGGTCGGAAGGGCCGGGGATTCGTGCGGGACGGTGGTGCGCAGCAGCAGCCGGCGCACCGGTGACAGCGCGGCGACGTGGGCGGCGACGCGGAAGCCCATGCCGGGTTCGTCGACCGCGCTCAGCCAGTCGAAGTAGGTGCAGCCGAGACGGTCGCGTGCCGTCTCCAGAGCGGTGATCCAGGAGGCGGGCGGCACGTCGACGGTGAGGACGTCGTACGACTCCTCGGCCGTGGCGTCCGCGCCGAACAACGCCTCGGTACCGTCGGGGAGCCAGCCGACCGTCGTCATCGGTCACCCTCCGCACCCGTCGTGCCCGACGCGCCGTCCGCAGCACCCGGCGTGCCCGCAGCCCCCGCCGCACCCGTGGCATCCGCGGCCTCCACCGATCCGGTGGCTCCGGGCGCCCCCGGCTCGGGCGGCCGTACGAGCCCGCTCTGCAAGGCCGCCGCGGACGGACGCTGCGCCGCGTACCGCTCCCCCAGCGACTCCCGGGCGATCTTCTCCTGGAGTTTGAGGATGCCCTGGAGCAGCGCCTCCGGGCGGGGCGGGCAGCCGGGGACGTAGACGTCGACGGGGATGATCTGGTCGACGCCCTTGGTGACGGAGTACGAGTCCCAGTACGGGCCGCCGCAGTTGCTGCACGCGCCGAAGGAGATGACGTACTTCGGCTCCGGCATCTGCTCGTACAGGCGCCTCACGGCGGGCGCCATCTTGTCCGTGACCGTGCCGGACACCACCATCAGGTCGGCCTGGCGCGGCCCCGGTGCGAACGGGATGACCCCGAGGCGGATGAAGTCGTGGCGGGCCATCGACGCGGCGATGAACTCGATCGCGCAGCAGGCGAGGCCGAAGTTGAAGACCCAGAGCGAGTAGCGGCGGCCCCAGTTGAGGATGACCTTCATCGGCTCGGGGGCCAGCCGGGACAGGAGCCCCAGCCTGGCACCGCCCTCGGCGGGCGGCATCGCCGGGTCGGGCAGCAGCACCGGCTCGGCGCCCCGGTCGGCGGGGGACGCAGAGGCGGCTGGGGAGGCGGCTGGGGCCGCGGAGGTCGCGGGGGTCCCGGGAGTCGCAGGGGTCGCGGGGGTCACGTCCATGTCAGGACGCCCTTCCTGTATGCGTACAGCAGTCCGACGGCGAGGAAGCCGAGGAAGATGAACATCTCCACCAGGGTGGTCGCGCCGTAGCCGTCGGCGGCGAAGACGGTCGCCCACGGGAAGAGGAAGATCGAGTCGACGGCGAAGATGACGTAGAGGAAGGCGTAGACGTAGTAGCGGACCTGGGTGTGGGCCCAACCCTCGCCCACCGGGTCGACACCGCATTCGTACGTCATCAGCTTCTCGGGCGTGGGGACGACGGGCCGCAGCAGCCGGCCCGCGCCGAAGGCCACGGCGACGAACAGCACGCCGACGACGGCGAGCAGTCCGACGACCGAGTACGCCTGGAAGTAGTCCGCCGCGACGACTGTCGAGTCGATGGCGGTCGAGTCGACGACGGTCGGTTCCCGCACGTCCGCCCCTCACTCCTCGGCTGTGTTGTCCCTGATCCGCGCCTGTGACCGTCGGCCGGTACCCGACGGGCCGTCGGACACACTCCCGTCCGGGCCGGTCCGTCCAGGCCACGTCCCGGCCGTGCGGACTGTCCGAGCCGTCCGAGCCGTCCGAGCCGTTCGAACAGTCCGAGCCGTTCGTCCCGGCCGTCGTCCGAGCCGACGATCTGTACGGACGGGAGTCTAGGCCCTGATAAAGGCACGGTAAGCAGCCCGTCACCCACTCCGCGCGCGGGGTGGGGTTTTCCCCAGGGGACGAGGGCGGTCGCCCTCATGGCGCGGGCCCCCGGGTGACGGGCAGGCTAGGGCTCATGACCAAGCATGGCGACCCCGGCGACTCCGGCGGCATCGGCGGCATCGGCGGCTCCGGTGACTCCGGCGACTCCGGCGACTCCGGTGGGCTCCGCGTCCGCGTGGACCGCGGGGCGGGCGACGACCGTCCGCCGCCTCCCCGTTTCGCGTACGACCGGCACACCTGGAAGGAGATCGCCCATCTCCTGCTGAACCTCCCCGTGTCGCTGGTCGGTTTCACCTACGTGGTGACCGTGCTGTTCACGAGTGCCCCGCTGACCGTCACCGTCATCGGGCTCCCGCTGCTCGCCGCCGCGCTGATGGGTGCGCGGCTGCTCGGGAAGGCGGAGCGGGCCCGGGCGAGGGCGTTGCTGGGCGTGCGGATCGAGGAGCCGAGCCGGCTGCCGATGCCGGGCTCCGCCGGGTTCTGGCAGCAGCTGTGGATGGCGCTGAAGGACCCGGTGGGCTGGCGCACCATGCTGTACGAACTCATTCGGCTGCCGTGGGGCGTCCTCACCTTCTCCGTCACGCTGGTCTCGCTGTTCGTGCTGTGGCCGGTGCTGCCCTACCTGGCCCGCGCGATGACCGAGGTGGACCGGGCGATGGTCAGGGGGCTGCTCTCCCCGTCCGACGAGCTGGAACGGCGCATCGCCGAACTGGAGTCGGACCGGGGCGTGGTGGTCGACACGGCGGCGGCCGACCTGCGCCGGATCGAACGCGACCTGCACGACGGCGCGCAGGCCCGGCTGGTCAACCTCGCCATGGGACTGGGCCTGGCCAAGGAGAAGCTGCTGGAGGACCCGGACACGGCGGCTGCGATGGTCGAGGAGGCCCACGGCGAGGTGAAACTGGCCCTGCAGGAACTCCGGGACCTGGCCCGGGGCATCCACCCCGCGGTGCTGACCGACCGGGGCCTGGACGCGGCGCTGTCGTCGGTGGCCACACGCTGCACGGTGCCGGTGAAGGTGACCGTCGACCTGACCGAGCGCCCGGCCGCCGCGATCGAGGGCATCGCGTACTTCACGGTCTCCGAGCTGCTGCAGAACGTGAGCAAGCACAGCGGTGCACGGTCCGCCTCGGTCGACGTGTGGCGCGCCGACGACCGGCTGCTGGTGCAGGTGGAGGACGACGGCCACGGGGGCGCGAGTCTGGAACGGGGCACGGGGATGCGCGGACTCGCCGATCGGCTCGGAGCGGTCGACGGGCTGTTCGTCGTCGACTCCCCGCCGGGCGGCCCGACGACGGTGACGGCGGAACTGCCCTGGCGCGACCGCGCCGAGGACCGTGCCGACGGCGCCCGCGCGCAGCACACCCCACCTGCCCCGCCGACGTCCCACACCCCGCACACCCCGTCCTCCCCGCACACCCCGCCCACGCAGCCCCCGCACCCGACGGCGCGCTGAGGCGCACGTCGGCCCAGCCCACCCCCGCACCCCGCACCCCGCACCCCGCGAACGGACCTGCCCCCGCCCTCGTTCCCCCTGGGTACGGGGGCGCCGGCCGTGCGCCGGGCCGACGGGCACGGCCGGCACGGAAAGGGCCCCCGCAGTGGGGTTAACCCCCGGTCCAGGACTGCGACGGACTCCATGGTCCGCCGACCTGCGACGGAGCAGGCTGGAGTACGACAGCACGGCCGTGGAGTACGACAGCACAGCCGCCGGACGGGGAGAGGGACGACGCCGATGGCCACCGACTACGGACAGGGCGACGGGTACGGCTACGGGCCGGCCCACGGACTCGGCAGCGGACCGGGGCGCCGGGGCACCGCCGGGCGCCGTCACCGGCTGCCGGCCGCGCTGCGGGCGCCGGTCGAGGGGCGCACCTGGCGGGAGCTGGGATACGTCCTGCTGAGCCTGCCGATCAGCATCGTGCTGTTCACCTACGCGGTCACGATGGTGTCGCTGGGGGCCGGTCTGCTGGTGACCTTCCTGGGCGTCCCAGTGCTGGCGGCGGCGCTCGCGGGGTGCCGCGGGATCGGCGTGCTGGAGCGGGCGCGGGCCCGGGTGCTGCTGGACCTGGAGGTCGAGGAACCGGAACCCGTGCGGATGAAGAAGCCGGGGGCGATGGCCTGGATGGGGGCGGTGCTCAAGAGCGGCACCTCCTGGCGGGCCCTGCTGTACTCGGTGCTCCAGATGCCGTGGGCGGTGTTCACCTTCACCGTGACGGTGACGTTCTGGTCGATCGGCTGGACGCTGCTGACGTACCCGCTGTGGTTCTGGGTGTTCCCGGCCTTCGGCAGCCAGGGCGGCATACAGCTGTACGGGGACGGGCAGCACCGCATCTATCTGGACAACGCCTTCGAGGTGACGGTGACCGCGCTGGTCGGCCTGCTGTTCACGATCGCCACGCCGTGGATCGTGCGGGCGCTGACGACGGTCGACCGGGTCATGGTGCACGGGCTGCTGGGTCCGTCGCGGCTGGCGACGCGGGTGGTGGAGCTGGAGTCGGACCGGGGCGTGGTGGTCGACACGGCGGCGGCCGACCTGCGCCGCATCGAACGCGACCTGCACGACGGCGCACAGGCCCGGCTGGTCAACCTCGCCATGGGACTGGGCCTGGCCAAGGAGAAGCTCCGCGAGGACCCGCAGGCCGCGGCCCACATGGTGGACGAGGCGCACGGCGAGGTGAAGACCGCGCTCCAGGAGCTGCGGGACCTGGCCCGGGGCATCCACCCGGCGGTGCTGACCGACCGGGGCCTGGACGCGGCGCTGTCGTCGGTGGCCTCGCGCTGCACGGTGCCGGTGCGGGTCGAGGTGGACCTGACCGAGCGGCCCGCGTCGGCGATCGAGGGCATCGCGTACTTCACGGTCTCCGAGCTGCTGCAGAACATCAGCAAGCACTCGGGCGCGACCGCGGCGAGCGTGGAGGTGTGGCGGACGGAGGACCGGCTGCTGCTCCAGGTGACGGACAACGGTGTGGGCGGCGCCGACGTGTCCGTCGGCTCCGGCCTCGCGGGGCTGGCGGAGCGGCTGGACGCGGTGGACGGCATCCTGGTGGTCGATTCGCCGGCGGGCGGCCCGACCCGCGTGACGGCCGAGCTGCCGTGGCGCACCGAGCCGCACCGGTGAGCCCTGCGCCCCGGTACCCGCACCCGGCGGCGGACACTCCCGCACGCGTTCCCCTCCGCATGTCCGGGACGAACTGGGATGCTGTTCCTGTCGACCGGACCGCCACACGGGCGGTGCCGGGACAGGGCTGGGGGGCCGAGGAACGTGGAGGACAGGGTGCGGGTGGTCATCGCCGAGGACTCGGTGCTGTTGCGGGAGGGACTGACCCGGCTGCTGACCGACCGGGGCCACGACGTGGTGGCCGGGGTCGGCGACGGCGAGGCGCTGATCAAGACCGTCGGCGAACTGGCCGACCAGGGGGAACTCCCGGACGTGGTCGTCGCCGACGTCCGGATGCCGCCGACGCACACCGACGAGGGCGTGCGCGCGGCGGTGCAGCTGCGCAGGTCGCACCCGGGGGTGGGGGTCCTGGTGCTGTCGCAGTACGTGGAGGAGCGCTACGCCACCGAGCTGCTCGCCGGTTCCAGCCGGGGCGTCGGCTACCTGCTGAAGGACCGGGTGGCCGAGGTGCGCGAGTTCGTGGACGCGGTCGTACGGGTGGCCGGGGGCGGTACGGCCCTGGACCCGGAGGTGGTCGCCCAGCTGCTCGGGCGCAGCCGCAAGCAGGACGTGCTCGCGGGACTCACCCCTCGGGAGCGCGAGGTCCTGGGGCTGATGGCCGAGGGGCGCACGAACTCGGCGATCGCCCGGCAGCTGGTGGTGAGCGACGGCGCGGTGGAGAAGCACGTCAGCAACATCTTCATGAAGCTGGGGCTGTCCCCGAGCGACGGCGATCACCGCAGGGTGCTGGCCGTGCTCACCTATCTGAACTCCTGATCCGCCCCCGGTGGGCGGTAGGTCGGTGAGGATCTCGGCGCGGGCCCGCCCCGCCGTCCGGGCCCGCCCCTCGACCGTCTCGCCCGTCGTGAGTCGTTCGCCCGTCGTGACTCGTTCGCCGGTCCTGAGTCGTCCGCCCGACCTGAGTCGTCCGCCGGTCCTGAGTCGTCCGCCCGACCCGTCCGTCGCCGCCGCTCCGTCGTCGTCCGTCCGTCGCCGCCTCTCCGTCGCCGCCTCTCCGTCGCCACCGCCTCTTGGTGACCGATGCCCGGGACCCGGATTACGGTTCACTCCCGCCGGTACCCGAACCCTGAAGGTCGCAGGTTCCCAACCCTGAAGGCGCAGGTCCCCGACCCCGGAGCCCTCCCCGACCCGGCGCCTTCCCGAACCCGGGACTTTCCCGGATCCGGAGGGCTCCAGGTCCCCGGGGCTTCCGCGACCGGCGCCGCTCCCCGGCGGACGCGCGCCCGCCCGTACGGGCGATTTCCGTGGCCGCGGGCGCGGCGGTGTGACCGGGCGCCGAACCGGCGCGGGAGCGGGCCGCGTCTTGGATGGCAAGGGTGCGGACCCGGGAACGGGCGGGATGCAAGGGAAAAGGCGGGACACATCGGTGCGTCGTGACGGGCCGCGTTCGGGTCCAACATGCGAATCACTCAAGGAAGGCGACCCTTACGGACGTAGGGTTGATCCAGGGAGGGCCTGCGGGAGGGCCCGTCCCGGACAGCCGCCTCGAGGAGGTCCAGTTCAGTGACCAGTCAGGTCAGCAGCCCAGCGGAGCAGGCCGACGGAGCAGTCGTAGGAGAGCAGCGCACAGCGGCGGGGGCGAAGGACGTCCGCCGGCTCGACCGGGTGATCATCAGGTTCGCGGGGGACTCGGGTGACGGCATGCAGCTCACCGGTGACCGCTTCACCTCCGAGACCGCGTCCTTCGGCAACGACCTGTCGACGCTGCCGAACTTCCCCGCGGAGATCCGCGCGCCGGCCGGCACCCTGCCGGGTGTCTCGTCCTTCCAGTTGCACTTCGCCGACCACGACATCCTGACCCCGGGTGACGCGCCGAACGTGCTGGTGGCGATGAACCCGGCCGCCCTGAAGGCGAACGTCGGGGACCTGCCGCGCGGCGCCGAGATCATCGTCAACACGGACGAGTTCACCAAGCGGGCGATGGCCAAGGTCGGCTACGACAGCAACCCGCTGGAGGACGGTTCGCTCGACGGCTACCACCTCCATCCGGTGCCGCTGACGACGCTCACGGTCGAGGCCCTGAAGGACTTCGAGCTGAGCCGCAAGGAGGCCGAGCGCAGCAAGAACATGTTCGCGCTGGGCCTGCTGAGCTGGATGTACCACCGGCCCACCGAGGGCACGGAGCGCTTCCTGAGGTCGAAGTTCGCGAAGAAGCCGGACATCGCGGCGGCCAACATCGCGGCCTACCGGGCCGGCTGGAACTTCGGCGAGACGACCGAGGACTTCGCCGTCTCCTACGAGGTGGCCCCGGCGGCGACGGCGTTCCCGCCGGGCGTGTACCGGAACATCTCGGGGAACCTGGCGCTGGCCTACGGGCTGATCGCGGCGTCCCGGCAGGCGGACCTGCCGCTGTTCCTGGGGTCCTACCCGATCACCCCCGCGTCCGACATCCTGCACGAGCTGAGCCGCCACAAGAACTTCGGCGTGCGCACCTTCCAGGCGGAGGACGAGATCGCGGGCATCGGCGCGGCACTGGGGGCGGCCTTCGGGGGTTCGCTCGCGGTCACCACGACCTCCGGTCCCGGCGTGGCGCTGAAGTCGGAGACCATCGGGCTGGCGGTGTCGCTGGAGCTGCCGCTGCTGATCGTGGACATCCAGCGTGGCGGCCCGTCGACGGGGCTGCCGACCAAGACCGAGCAGGCGGACCTGCTGCAGGCGATGTACGGGCGCAACGGCGAGGCCCCGGTCCCGGTGGTAGCACCGCGCACGCCGGCGGACTGCTTCGACGCGGCCCTGGAGGCCGCCCGGATCGCGCTGACGTACCGGACGCCGGTGTTCCTGCTGTCCGACGGCTACCTGGCCAACGGCTCGGAGCCCTGGCGGGTGCCGGACCTGGAGGAGCTGCCGGACCTCGGGGTGCAGTTCGCGCAGGGCCCGAACCACACCACCGAGGACGGCACGGAGGTGTTCTGGCCGTACAAGCGGGACCCCGAGACGCTGGCCCGGCCGTGGGCCATCCCCGGCACCCCGGGCCTGGAGCACCGCATCGGCGGCATCGAGAAGCAGGACGGCACGGGCAACATCTCCTACGATCCGGCCAACCACGACTTCATGGTCCGCACCCGGCAGGCCAAGGTCGACGGCATCGACGTGCCCGACCTGGAGGTGGACGACCCGGACGGCGCGCGGACCCTGGTCCTGGGCTGGGGGTCGACGTACGGGCCGATCACGGCGGCCGTGCGGCGGCTGCGCAGAGCCGGCGAGGCGGTGGCGCAGGCGCACCTGCGGCACGTCAACCCCTTCCCGAAGAACCTCGGGGACGTGCTGCGGTCGTACGACAAGGTGGTGGTCCCCGAGATGAACCTGGGCCAGCTCGCCACCTTGATCCGGGCGAAGTACCTGGTCGACGCGGAGTCCTACAACCAGGTCAACGGCATGCCGTTCAAGGCGGAGCAGCTCGCAACGGCTCTGAAGGAGGCCATCGATGGCTGAGACGTCCACACGAGGCGCGGCGACGGGCCCGGACACGGGCGCGGGCGCGGGATCCGAGGCGGGCACCGGCACGCTCGGGCCCCTCTCGCTCGTGCCGAAGGCCGAGGGCAAGCAGTCCATGAAGGACTTCAAGTCCGACCAGGAAGTGCGCTGGTGCCCCGGTTGCGGTGACTACGCCGTGCTCGCCGCCGTGCAGGGCTTCATGCCCGAGCTCGGCCTGGCGCGGGAGAACATCGTCTTCGTCTCCGGCATCGGCTGCTCCTCCCGCTTCCCGTACTACATGAACACCTACGGGATGCACTCCATCCACGGCCGCGCCCCGGCCATCGCCACCGGCCTCGCGGCCTCCCGGCGCGATCTGAGCGTGTGGGTGGTCACGGGGGACGGCGACGCGCTGTCCATCGGCGGCAACCACCTGATCCACGCCCTGCGCCGCAACGTCAACCTGAAGATCCTGCTGTTCAACAACCGGATCTACGGTCTGACCAAGGGCCAGTACAGCCCGACCTCCGAGGTCGGGAAGATCACCAAGTCGACGCCGATGGGCTCGCTGGACGCCCCGTTCAACCCGGTGTCGCTGGCGCTGGGCGCGGAGGCGTCGTTCGTGGCCCGCACGGTCGACTCGGACCGCAAGCACCTCACCGGGGTGCTGCGCCAGGCCGCCGCTCACCCGGGCACGGCCCTGGTGGAGATCTACCAGAACTGCAACATCTTCAACGACGGCGCCTTCGAGGTCCTCAAGGACCGGCAGCAGGCCGAGGAGGCGGTGATCCGGCTCGAACACGGTCAGCCGATCCGCTTCGGCAGCGAGGGATCCAAGGGGGTCGTGCGGGACCGGCTGACGGGCGACCTCCGGATCGTCGCGGTCACCCCGGAGAACGAGGCCGACATCCTGGTCCACGACGCGCACGCCGCGTCGCCGACCACCGCGTTCGCGCTCTCCCGGCTCGCCGACCCGGACACGCTGCACCACACCCCGATCGGCGTGCTGCGCTCCGTGGACCGCCCGGTCTACGACACGCTGATGTCGGACCAGCTCGACACCGCGGTCGAGCAGCACGGCAAGGGCGACCTCGCCGCGCTCCTCGCGGGCGGCGACACGTGGACCGTCGTGGGCTGAACCGGGGTGAACCCGGGGGCACCGACGGACGGGGCCCACCGCGTACCGGCACGGCGGGGCCCGGACACCGAGCGGTGTCCGGGCCCCGCCGTGTGTGCGGTGGCCGCAGGGTTCCGGGGGTCGCCCCGGACACCCGCGGGGCCACGACGACGGCCGCGGTGGCCTCAAGAGGCGGCGCGACCGTGGTGACTTCGGGGGGGGCGGCGCGGACTGCTGTGGCTCCGGGGGGCGGCGCGGGCCCCGGTGGCTTCACGGGCGGCGCGGACTGCTGTGGCTCCGGGGGGCGGCGCGGGCCGCGGTGGCTTCAGGAGGCGGCGCGGGCCGCGTCGTACGTCTGCCGGGCGGCGAGCACGTCGGGCGTGCGGCGCTCGGTCCACCGGGCCAGCTCGCGGACCTGCTCGGCGGCCTCCCGGCCCAGGCCGGTGAGGGAGTAGTCGACGCGCGGCGGGATGACCGGCCGGGCGTCGCGGTGCACCAGGCCGTCGCGTTCCAGCGTCTGGAGGGTCTGGGTGAGCATCTTCTCGCTGACCCTGCCGATGGCCCGGCGCAGTTCGCCGAAGCGGTGCGGCCGGTCGAGCAGCAGGATGAGCACCAGTACGCCCCAGCGGCTGGTCACGTGTTCCAGGATCAGCCGGTGGGGACACATCGCCTCGGCTTCGTCCCGTGCCGTACGTCCACTGACCGTCACACCAGTACCTTACTTCAAGGTGGGTACTTTCAATAAGTTAGCACCTCTCCTACGGTGAGTGGGGAAGCCACCCACCCGCACAAGGAGTCGCACACCATGGGCATCGTCGTCACCGGCGCCACCGGACACCTCGGCCGGCACGTCGTCGGGCAGCTGCTGGAGAAGGTCCCCGCGGACCGGATCACCGCCGTCGTCCGGAACGCCGACAGGGCCGCGGACCTCGCCGAGCGCGGCGTCCGGATCGCCGTGGCCGACTACAACGCGCCCGAGACCTTCGACGGCGTCCTCGCGGCCGGGGACAAGGTGCTGCTGATCTCCGGCAGCGAGGTGGACCAGGACCGGGTCGCCCAGCACCGCGTGGTGATCGACGCCGCCCGGGCCGCCGGGGTCGCCCTGCTCGCCTACACCAGCGCGCCCGGCACGCTGACCGCCTCCCTCGCCGACGCCCACCGGGGCACCGAGGAGGTGCTGCGCGGCTCGGGACTGCCGTACACGCTGCTGCGCAACTGCTGGTACCACGAGGTCTACACCGAGAACCTCGCCCCGGTCCTGGAACACCGCGCGGTGGTCGCGGCGGCCGGCGGGGGCCGGGTGTCGTCCGCGTCGCGCGCCGACTACGCCGCTGCCGCCGTCGCCGTGCTGACCGGCGAGGGCCACGAGAACAAGACCTACGAGCTCGGCGGCGACCGGGCGTGGAGCTTCGCCGAGTACGCGGCCGAGCTGAGCCGGCAGACCGGCGAGGAGATCGCCTACCGGGAGGTCACGGTCGAGGAGCTGACCGGAGTCCTCACCGGTGCGGGCCTGCCCGAGCCGGTGGCCGCCGTCTACGCGGGCGTGGATGCCTCCATCGCGAAGGGCGAGTTGGTCGTCGACAGCGGCGACCTGTCCCGTCTGGCCGGCCGTCCGACCACCCCGCTGTCCGAGGCGATCGCCGCCGCCCTGAAGGGCTGACCGGCGCCCACGCGGCGCCACCGCGGCACCTCGCCCCCGCCCCCGTCACCCTGGCCGGGGCGGGGGGCGCCGCCGTCACCGGACGCCCCGGTGACCGGCGTCTCCCGTCGCCCGCTACCGCGCCCCCGCGCCCCGTCCCGCTCTCCGCGCCCCGTCTGTTCTCCGCACCCGGGCCCGGCCCCCGCACCCGTCATGACCGTATCGCGGTACGGACATGACAGGCGGGGGCCCGCGGCGTTACCGTCGAACAGTTCGGGCGGCGCCCGGACACGGCACACGCAGGGAACCGAGGGAGGGCCAGTGACCGGGAAGCCGGCCGCCGAAGGGCGCACAGGACTGCTGAACGGCTTCGCGGCCTATGGCATGTGGGGCCTGGTCCCCCTCTTCTGGCCCCTGCTGATGCCCGCCGGTGCGGTGGAGATCCTCGCCCACCGGATGGTGTGGTCCCTGCTCTTCGTCGGCGTCGCCCTGCTGCTCGTCCGCCGCTGGGCCTGGCTCGGCGAACTGCTGCGGCAGCCGCGCCGGCTGGCGCTGGTGGCGCTGGCCGCGGCGGTCATCACCGTCAACTGGGGCGTCTACATCTGGGCGGTCAACTCCGGGCACGTCGTCGAGGCGTCCCTCGGCTACTTCATCAACCCGCTCGTCACGATCGCCATGGGCGTGCTGCTGCTGAAGGAGCGCCTGCGCCCGGCGCAGTGGGCGGCCGTCGGCGTCGGCGCCGCGGCGGTCGCCGTCCTCACCGTCGGGTACGGGCAGCCGCCGTGGATCTCGCTCTGCCTCGCCTTCTCGTTCGCCACCTACGGGCTGGTGAAGAAGAAGGTCGACCTCGACGGGGTCGAGTCACTGGCCGCGGAGAGCGCGATCCAGTTCCTGCCCGCGCTCGGCTACCTGATGTGGCTGGGCAGCCGGGGCGAGGCCACCTTCGGCACCGAGGGCACCGGCCACGTGCTGCTGCTGGTCGCCTCCGGACTCGTCACCGCGCTGCCGCTGGTCTGCTTCGGCGCCGCCGCCATCCGCGTGCCGCTGTCGACGCTGGGGCTCCTGCAGTACATGACGCCGGTCTTCCAGTTCCTGCTCGGCGTCCTGTACTTCAAGGAGGCCATGCCGCCCGAACGCTGGGCCGGGTTCGCGCTGGTGTGGCTGGCGCTGACGCTGCTCACCTGGGACGCGCTGCGCACCGCCCGCCGGACCGCACGCACCCTCGCCGAACACCGGGCCGCAGGCCGGACGACCGCCGACGGCCCGCGCGCGGGCGGCACGGCACGCACCCCGGAGCCGGAGCCGATACCCGCACCGGTGCCGGTGCCGGCGGGCCCGGAGGCCGCCGCCCCGTCGGCCGGCGTACCGCCGCGGCCCGACGCACCCGGGAGCGACACGGCCCGCTCCTGTCCGTGACGCGCTCAGCGGCGCCGACGCGGTAGAACTGCGGACATGAAACAGACGTCGGCACCGCCCGTCCCCGTGCACTGGAAGCTGGTCATCGACGCGGAGGACCCCCACGCCCAGGCGGACTTCTGGGCCGCGGCCCTCGGCTACCTGGTCGAGGACAACAGCGCCCTCATCGGACAGTTGCTCGCCTCCGGCGCCCTGCCCGCCGAGGCGGTTATGGAGCACCGGGGCCGCCACGCCTTCCGGGACCTGATCGGGGTACGGCACCCCGACGACCCCTACCAGGAGGCGAGCGGCACGGGGCTGGGGCGGCGGCTGCTCTTCCAGCGGGTCCCGGAGGCGAAGTCGGCCAAGAACCGGCTGCACCTCGACCTCCACCCGGAACCGGCGGACAGCCGCGAGGAGGAGGTCCGCCGGCTGGAGCGGCTGGGTGCGCGGGTGCTGCGGGAGGTGCGGGGACCCTCCGGGTCGTGGACCGTGATGACCGACCCCGAGTCGAACGAGTTCTGCGTGCACTGAGCAGCACCGGGGCCTCGACCACCGCGCTCCGGCGACGCGGGCGGAGACGGCGGGAGCGGCGGAGACGGCGGAGACGGCGGAAACAACGGGGACAACGGGGACAACGGAGGCATCGGCAGCGGACTTGAGTGGGACTCCCGGGCGGCGACCGCCCGGCCGTGCACCCCGGGCCCGCTGTGCGGTGCGCGTCCCGCACGGGCCCGCTCCGCGCTTCCCGTACGGTCCCGTTGGCCTCCGGAATGTGTGAACGGGTGTCCTGATACCGCTCTTGACGGAGATTCAGTTTCAGCCTCACCATCCAGGCACCCCCACACCCAGGGGATGCCTGTGGACTCCCACGGGCTCACCCGAGGAACTCGGAGCCCCCCCATGAAGCTCTCCGTTTCCGTCCGTACGGCCGCCGCCGGTGCCGTCGCCACCGCCACCCTGCTGGCCGGCGGCACCGCGTCTGCCGGCGCGGCCCCCGCCCCCGCCCAGCGCGCCGCCGCCGCACCCGACATACCCGTGGCCAACGTCAAGGCCCACCTGTCCCGACTGCAGTCCATAGCCACCGCCAACGGCGGCAACCGTGCCCACGGCCGCCCCGGCTACCAGGCATCCCTCACCTACCTGAAGGACCAGCTGGACGCGGCCGGATTCACGACCCGGGTGCAGCAGTTCACCGCGTCCGGACGCACCGGCTACAACCTCGTCGCCGACTGGCCCGGCGGCGACTCCGAGCACGTTCTGATGGTCGGCGCCCACCTCGACGGGGTCACCTCCGGACCCGCGATCAACGACAACGGTTCCGGCTCCGCCGCCGTGCTGGAGACCGCCCTCGCCGTCGCCCGGACGGGGTACCAGCCCTCCAGCCACCTGCGCTTCGCCTGGTGGGGTGCGGAGGAACTGGGCCTGGTCGGCTCCCGGTACTACGTCGCCCAACTGTCGTCCGCCGACCGCTCCCGCATCGACGGGTACCTGAACTTCGACATGATCGGCTCGCCGAACCCCGGGTACTTCGTCTACGACGACGACCCGGTGATCGAGAAGACCTTCAAGGACTACTTCGCGGGCATCGGCGTCCCCACCGAGATCGAGACCGAGGGCGACGGCCGGTCGGACCACGCGTCCTTCAAGAACGCGGGTGTCCCGGTCGGGGGCCTGTTCACGGGCGCGAGCCGGACCAAGACCACCGCCCAGGCCAGGAAGTGGGGCGGCACGGCGGGCCGGGCGTTCGACCGCTGCTACCACTCCTCGTGCGACACGACGGCCAACATCGACGACACGGCCCTGAACCGCAACAGCGACGCGATCGCCCACACCGTCTGGGAGCTGTCGCAGTGACGCGGTGACGCCGTGCCACACCCCTCAGGGAAGCTCCGGACCCACGGACCCACGGACCCACGGAGCGACGGAGCGACGCGCGGACGGATCGACGCGCGGACGGACCGGCGGGCCCCTTCCGGTCCGCGCCGCCCGGCAGGGCGGGGCCGACCGGATCCGGCGGGCCGCATGAAGGGCTACCTGATCCGGTCCTGCCCCATCGGGCCGCCCGGACCGGGTCGGGTCGGATCGGGCCGGGTCGGACCGATCCGGTCGAGCCGACCCCACAGCAGGGCGGCCCGGCTCAGTCCTGGTCCTGCCGGGTGCGGGCGCGGGTGTGGAGCCGGTCCATGCGGGCGCGGGCCGACTCCAGGGCGTCGGTCTCGGCGCCTGCCGGCCCCCCGTCGGCGGCGAGTTCTGTCCACAGGGCGAGGAGTTCCCGGCCGAGCTCCAGCCCTCGCAGCGGGTCGCGCACCGCCCGCCAGGCGGTGGCGGCACCACGGACGCTGCTGTACGCGCCCTCGGCGTCCCCCGCGCGGCGACGGAGCGCGGCGATGTCGAGGCAGGTCCGCAGGGCGGGCTCGGGTCGCCCGGCCAAGTAGGCGACGTAGGCGGCGAGTTCCCGCACGCGGAGCACCTCGGGGTGCTCCGCTCCCAGGGTGGTCGTCGCCTCGGTCGCGGTCTCCTCGGCCAGTTCCGCGGCCGGGTCCAGCCGGCCGTGCCGGACGGCGTCGCTGATCCGGGCCACGGGCTCGGCCAGCAGGCCGTCCTCGGTCGGACCGGGGTACTCGGACCCGTCGCCCAGCACCGCTTCCGCCACCGCGTCGAACCCTCGGGGCGGGGCCGGCCGGTCGTCGGGGTCGGGGCTCCGGTCCGGGGAGGACCGCGGTGCCCGTCGGGGCCCGTCGTCGGCGACGACGGGGTGCGGCTTCGCCTCCATCACCGGAGGCGGACCGAAGGTCCCGGTCGGCGGCGCCACCGTGCCGAACGGCACGGCCCGGACCGGGTCGCCGACCGGCAGCGGGGCCGGGGGACGCACCACGGCGCTCCGCGCGCCCACGGCGTCGGGTGCCGGGGCCTGCGGCGGCGCGGAGGGGGCCGGAGGCGCGGAGGGGGCCGGGGGTGCGAGGGGAGGGGCGGGCGGTGCGGGCTGCGCGTGCTCCGTGGACGGCGAGGGGGGTGCGGGGGGTACGGGGGGTACGGGGGCAGCCGGTGCGGGTGCCGGGCGCGGGCCGGTCGGCACCGGGTCCGCGGTGAAGCGGCTGGAGCCGTCCGGCTCGACCCGGAGCGGGACGACGAAGCCGATGCGCTCGTCACGGACCGTCGCCAGGACCGCGTGCCCGGCGGCGCGGGCCATGCGCTGGAGGCGGTCCAGGACGGCCTGCTGCACTTCCTCCCCGGGTGCGACGGTCACCGGCACCCCGCCGACCGACGCGACGGCGTCACCGGCCCCGTGGGCGGGGATGCGGACCTCGATCGGCCCGGCGGCATCGTGCGTCGTGTGCGCCGCCTGCTGCTGTTCCCGCTTCTTCTCGCGGCTGAGTCGCGCCATGGTCCCCTCATTCGGGTCGTACACCTACCGACCAGTCTGTCCGCCTCCCCCGGTTTCTCACGTCACCGCGGTGTCACAGGCTCGTCCCAACGACCGTCCGCCCCCGTGCCGGGCTCGCGTCGGGTGTGGCGAGGGGATCCGGCGAGGCGTGAGGGGGCCACCGGGGCTCGTGGGACCGCGACACGATCGGCACGCCCGGTCGAGCGGGTGCCTACGAAGAAGCGGAGGGGAAGGACGGGGACGGGCACGAAGGGGCATGAAGGGGCATGGAGAGGAATGGAGGAGCGGGGACGAATGGGGAGGGGCATGGAGCAGCGGGGACGAGCGGGGCGGGAGCGGGGAGGGGCATGGCGGGAGCGGCCGGCGACGGAGGGTACGGGACCGACATGCGGCAGCGACCGGCACCCGGCGACGGTGCGTCGGTGACGGGGACGGGCCGTCCCACCGATGCGCACGGCCCCCTCGGCACCTCGGGCGGGGCGTTGCCACTCCTGGCCGGCGAGTCGCCCGACACGGCCGGGGAGATCGCGCGGGCCGTGCGGGAGGGCCGGGTGCGGGCGGTCGACGTGGTGGCGGGGGCGCTGGAACGCGTCGAACGGGCCGATCCGGAGCTGTGCGCGTTCCTCGACGTGTGGGCCGACGAGGCGTTGCGACGGGCGGCGGAGGTCGACGCGCGGGTGGCCGAGGCGCACGCACGGGTGGCGGCGGGGCGAGCGCGGGTGACGGACACGGACGCCCGGGTGACCGCGCATGACCCGCAGGTGACGGACGTGGACGCACAGGTGGCCGCGGAGCGCGCACGCGCGCACGGCACCGGGAGTCCTCTCGCGCACGGCTCCCCCACGGACCTGCCGCTGGCCGGGGTGCCGATCGCCGTGAAGGGGCGGCACGGGATGCGGGCCGCGGGTCCCCTGTCGGCCGCCGGTGCCGTCGTGGTCGGCACCACGTCGGTTCCGGGGCCGGGACCGCCCTGGCAGACCTGGGGGCGCGGCGCCCACGGCCGCACGGTCAACCCCTGGCGCGCCGACCGCACTCCGGGCGGTTCCTCGGCCGGTGCCGCGGTGGCGGTGGCGGCCGGGCTGGTCCCGCTGGCGACGGGCAGCGACGGGGCCGGTTCGGTGCGCCTGCCGGCGGCCTGGTGCGGGGTGGTCGGCCTCAAGGTGACCAACGGCCGCCTCCCGTCGTCCGACCGTACGGGCCTGGCGGCGCCCGGGGTCCTCGCGCGGACGGCACGGGACGCGGCGCTCTGGTGGCAGGTGGTGTCCGCGGCCCCGGGCCACGGCGGGACCGTGACCGGCACGAACTGCGACGGGTCCCCGCCCGGCGGCCACCGGTCCTCACCGGTCCTCGGCCCGTTCGCCCCGTACGGAGAAGGCTCGGCGGCCCCGGGCACCCGGGGTGTCCCGCCCGTACCGCCGAGGTTCCCCGTGGACGCCGTCTGGTCGCCCGACCTGGGGTTCGCCGACCCCGATCCCGAGCCGGTCGCGCTCGCCCGGAGTGCGGTGCGGCGGCTCGTCGACGCGGGGGTGGTCCGGCTGGTCGAGCCGCGCGTCCCGCCCCGGCTCCTGGACCCCGCCCCCGCCTGGCTCGCCCTGCGGACCGGCCGGACCGGAACGGCCGGGGGCGCGGCCGCCCCCACGGACGACGGCACGGCCGGGGCCGGGGCGCTCCGGCGGGAGAACGACGCGCGCCTGGCCCGCGTGTTCGCCGAAGCCCCCCTGCTGCTCACGCCCACGGCGCCGACCGCCCCGCACGGCCACGAGGGCCCCGGGGACGTTTACTCGACCGCCCTCACCTGGGCGTTCAACCTGAGCGGGCACCCGGCGGCGAGCCTCCCGGCCGGATTCGGCACCGACGGCTGCCCGGCGGGCCTGCAAGTGGTGGCTCCGCACGGGCGGGAGGACCTGCTGCTGGCCGTGGCACAGGCGGCGGAGGCGGACGGTCGGCCGCGCGCGGAGGCGGACACGTAGGCGGAGGCGGACACGTAGGCGGGGGCGCGGGCGGGCACGTAGGCGGGGGCGCGGGCGGGCACGTAGGTGCGGGCGCGGGCGGGCACGGAGGTGCGGGCGGCACCTGTGGAGGGCCGCCGGCGCCCCGGCGCAACGGTGGTGCCGGTCCCCCGGGGGGTCAGGGCGGCGGAGCGCTCGGTACCGCCGCCGCGCCGACGGCGAAGCCCGCCGGAACGGCCTGGCAGGACCGGTCCCGGCGGGCTGGGAGGGCCGGTCACGGCGGGCTGGAAACACCAGGTGACGCGGGCCGACGGCCCCCGGCGGACCCACGGCCCTCGGCGCCGACCGTCCCGGTAGGGCCGCCCGCCTCGGCCCCGTGTGGGGCTACTTCGCCCCGTCGGCCGCCTTCACCAGGGCGTCCTTGGTGACCGCGCCGACGTAGACGGTGCCGTCCTCGGTGATCAGGGCGTTGACCAGGCGGGTGCTGAACACCGTGCCGGTGCCGAACTCGCCCTTGACCTGGTCGCCGAGGGAGCCGAGGAAGCCGTCGAGGTCGCTGCCGGTGCCGCCCGCGGGCAGGCCCGGGTCGCCGGTGTCGAAGGTGGCGACGGAGTTCCAGCCCTCGCCGAGGACCTTCATGCCGTCGAGGCCCTTGCCGAGGTCCTCCTCGGACTTCGGGGCCTTCCCGGGCCGGTCGGAGTCCTTGCCGGCGTGCCGCTCCGCCTGCTTCTCCAGTGCGCCCTCCTCGGTCACCTTCGCGCCCTCGGGCGGGGTGAAGTCGAAGGTCGACGCGGCGGGCCGGGCGAAGCTGACCTTGGTGAAGCCGACGTCGACGACGGCCGCGCCGCCGCTCGCCGGGGTGAGCGTGAACTTCAGCGGCATGCCGGTCTCGTGGTCCACGGCGATGCTGATCGCGCCGACCGTGGAGCCGGACTGCCGGGGCTTGACGACCAGCTTGTAGGCGTCCCGACCGGCCACCTGGGCGGTGCCGTCCACGGTCACGGAGGTGGTGTCGTCGACCGCCTTCAGGGCCTCCTCGGCGAAGTCCTTCGGGGTGGCGGGCGGCTGGTGCTCGCCGCGCTCCCCGCCGGGCTGCTCGTCGACCGTGCCGTGGAACACCTCGTCGGACTTGCTGTCGTAGCCCCAGACGTTCTTGCCGTTGTGGATGAGGCTGTACTCGTCGGAGCCGTCGAGGAGGGACAGCTTCTGCCGCTCCGGGCCGTCGGCGGCGACGCGCAGCGTGTGGGTACCGGAGGCCAGCTCGGTCAGCTTGGCGGACGGGTCGGCGGAGGATCCGTCCCCGCCCTGGCCGAGGGCACCGGAGGTGAGGCTGCTCTCCAGCCCTCCGAGGTCGGGCAGGCCGAGGTCGGTGGTGACCTTCACGGTGCCGGACAGCTGCTCCACGTCCGACTTCGCGATCTTCTCGATGAGCTGGGCGGCGGTGATGTCCGGCAGGTCGGGGTCACCGGAGCTGGCGATGGCGGGCACCAGCCCGATGGTCGCGGCCGCCACCCCCATCACCGTGACCGGGACGACGTACCGGGCGGCCCTGCGACGGGCCGGGCCGGGCTCGACGGCCGGCTCCGCGGGCGTCTGGTCGTCGGATGCGTTCGGTGCCATGTGTGCCTTACCTCCTGGTCGGCGGCGGCCTGCGTCGCGTGCTGCGCACCTGTTCACCCCGAGCCGCCGTTCTCACCCGAATCGGTGAGGACTGGTGATGTCCGTCGTGTTCCATCTGACCAAACCGCAGCGGAGGATGCGTCAGACCGCGGACCCAACTCCGTGTACTGCTGGGGTATGACATCGGGGCGCCACGGGTCCGCCTACCAGTAGGGGTCGTCGGGGGCGGGACGCGGCGGCCGGTCCGGGCCGGGGCCGGCCCGCCCGGCGCACCACGGTGCCGGACCGCACGCGGCCGGTCCGGGCCGGGGGTCAGCCCGCCCGGTGCACCACGGCGTCGCACAGCTCCGTCAGGGCCGTCCGCGCCTCGCACTCCGGCAGCGGGGCCAGCACGGCGCGCGCCTCCTGGGCGTAGCGGACGGTGTCCCGGCGCGCCTGCTCCAGGGCGGGGTGGGCGCGCAGCAGGCGCAGCGCCTCGGCGTGCCGGCGGTCGTCGGTGAGGTCGGAGTCGAGCAGTTCGCACAGGGCGAGGTCGTCGGCCAGTCCGAGCCGGGCCGCCCGCTCGCGCAGGCGCAGCACCGGCAGGGTGGCGACGCCCTCGCGCAGGTCCGTGCCCGGGGTCTTGCCCGACTCGTGGGAGTCGGAGGCGATGTCCAGGACGTCGTCGGCGAGCTGGAACGCGACGCCGAGGCGTTCGCCGTACTGGGTGAGCACGTCCACGACCGTGTCGTCGGCGCCGGACATCATGGCGCCGAACCGGCAGGAGACCGCGACGAGGGAGCCGGTCTTGCCGCCGAGCACGTCCAGGTAGTGCTCCACGGGGTCCCGGCCGTCCTGCGGGCCCGCCGTCTCCAGGATCTGCCCGGTGACGAGCCGCTCGAACGCCACGGCCTGCACGCGGACGGCCTCGGGGCCGAGGTCGGCCAGGATCTGCGAGGCCCGGGCGAAGAGGAAATCGCCGGTGAGGACGGCGACGGAGTTGCCCCAGCGGGTGTTGGCGCTGGGGACCCCGCGCCGCACGGCGGCCTCGTCCATCACGTCGTCGTGGTACAGCGTGGCCAGGTGGGTCAGCTCCACCACCACGGCCGACGGCACGATGCCGGGCGCGTAGGGGTCGCCGAACTGGGCGGAGAGCATCACCAGCAGCGGCCGGAACCGCTTCCCGCCGGCCCGCACCAGGTGCTGGGCGGCCTCCGTGATGAAGGGGACCTCACTCTTGGTGGCCTCGAGCAGCCCTTCCTCGACAGCCGTCATCCCGGCCTGGACATCGGCTTCCAGAGCCTGGTCCCGCACGCTCAGCCCGAACGGCCCGACGACGGTCACGAGGGGTCTCCTGTCTGCTGGTGTCCACTGGCGTTTACACGGTTTGTCGATAGGTCGCTGCCATCACTCAAGTCAGCGTATCCGGTCATGTTTCGATCACCGCCAGGGCCCGGGGATACGGGCCGGGCAGGAGACGATCAGGACCGGCCCGTTTTCGATCGGATGACAACAGGGAACATTTTCCGACTTTCCGGGGCGAATCTCTGCGCACTCCGGGCCACTCCTCGACATGCGCACCATCCTGCCCGTCCCGACGCCCGATTTGCCGCAATTACCAAGCGAATTCCCCTTGGCGTGAAATGCTCCGACGGCCCCCGGCCCGTGAGGTCGGTCACGCGCCACCCGACAGAGGGACGACGGGCGCGAGCCGCCGGTTCCCCGTTGCCCCGTGGCGAGTTGGGCCGTGGCGACCGCAAAGGATCAAGTGGCGCAAACCGCCCATGTCAAGATCAAGCAGCGTTTACCGTGACGGCCGCACTTGTTCCCGGCGTGTGCTCTCGCATACGTTCCGGGCCGCCGGGCGGACGCCGAATCCTGCCGCCGCCCGCACCACCCATCGACGAACTCACTCACGCACGGCAGGAGCGGGGGACCCAGGTAAGTCGCCGGGACGGCCACGCGCCGGAACGGCTCGGGGTGAAGCCGTGCCCGCAGGGGCACGGCCGGACACTCTCCCGTCCGAACCCGACAGCTCACCTCGCAGGCGTAGGAGAGGAACACAGACATGCCTGCATCCGGTCAGCTCCGCCGCTTCGGCGGTCGCCGTCTCGCCCGCACCCTCGCCGTGGCCGGCACCGGCGTCGCCGTGGCCGCCCTGCCGCTGTTCGGCGCCTCCAACGCCGCGGCGGCCACCCCGGCCGCCGCCACCGCGGCGACGGTGTACCCGAACAACCTCGACGGCTGGATCCGCGAGTCGCTGTCCGTCATGGCCCAGCACGGCATCCCCGGCTCCTACGAGGGCATCCACCGCAACATCATCCGCGAGTCCTCGGGCAACCCGCAGGCCATCAACCTGTGGGACTCCAACGCCGCCAAGGGCACCCCGTCCAAGGGCCTGCTCCAGGTCATCGACCCGACCTTCGCCGCCTACCACGTGCCCGGCACCGTCTACGACCCGTACGACCCGGTCGCCAACATCACGGCGGCCTGCAACTACGCGGCCGACCGCTACGGCTCCATCGACAACGTCTTCGGGGCGTACTGAGCCACCACCCTCCCCGCGGCGGGCGGGGACGGGACACCCGGGGCGGACGGGTGCGGCACGTGTTGGGGCACGTGCGGCACCGGCCCCCCGCCGAACAGTCGCTCGAGGACGACGGCCACGCCGTCGTCCTCGTTCGTCGTGGTGACCTCGTCGGCCACCGCCTTCAGCTCCGGGTGGGCGTTGGCCATCGCGACACCTCGGGCCGCCCAGTCGAACATGGGGATGTCGTTGGGCATGTCACCGAATGCGAGGGTGTCCGCCGGACTCAGGCCCAGGTGCCCGGCCGCCAGCGCCAGGCCGGTCGCCTTGGTGATCCCGCACGGCTGGAGCTCCACCGTGCCCGGCCCCGACATGGTGACGGTGGCCAGCGAGCCGATCACCGAACGGGCCGTCGCCGCCAGCTCGTCGTCGGACAGCACCGGGTGGCGCAGCAGCACCTTGCTGATCGGCCGCGCCCACAGGTCCGAGCGCCGCTCCACCCGCACCGCGGGCAGCGTGGGATGCGGCATCCGGTAACCCGGCTCGATCAGCGTGAGCCCGTCGACCCCGTCCTGGTCGACCGCCGCGTACACCTCCCCCGTCTCCGCCTCGATCTTGCCGAGCGCGGTCTCCGCCAGCTCCCGGTCCAGGGTCACCGACCACAGCAGCCGGTCCGTCCCCGCGTCGTACACCTGCGCGCCCTGCCCGCACACCGCGAGCCCCGTGCAGCCGAGGTCCTCCAGGAGGGGGCGCACCCGGGGGGCCGGCCGTCCCGTCACCACCAGATGCCGGGCACCGGCCCGCGTGGCCTGCGCGAGCGCGGCGAGGGTCCGGTCCGACAGGGTGTCGTCGCCGCGCAGCAGCGTCCCGTCCAGGTCGGTGGCGATGAGTGAATATGCGGTGGGTGCGGCCATGATCAGAGAATACGGACAGCGCACGCCCCCCATTCACCACGTCGGGCCCCCCGCTCCTCGCATCCGCCCCGCCCCGCCACCGCGCGCCACCCCGGCCGCACGCGCCCGACCGCCCCGTCGGGCCGGCTGCGCGCGCCCGACCACCCCGCCCCGCAGGGCCGGCCGCCCGCCGCCCGCCGCCCGCCGCCCGGTACGACGGTCTTGGAGCGTGCCCGGACCGACGGCCCCGGACCGACGGCTCCGGACCGACCGCCCCGGACCGACCGCCTCGGACCGACGGCCCCGGACCGACCGCCCCGGAGCGTGCCCGGTCGTCGACGGTTTGTGCACCAGGTGGCAAAAAGGGCAGGACGCCACCTACCGGCCATCGGTCCCCGGCGGTACCTTCCAAGGGTCCAGGGGGGACTTGATCGGGGGGTCGGGTGAACAGTGGACGCACGCGTGTGCTGAGGCCGGAGGAGCTCGGCGAGGGGGAGAGGGAACGGTGGCGTGCCCTGCGCGCCGCCGCGGACACACCGCGCAATCCGTTCATGGAACCGGAGTTCACCACGGCCGTCGGACGGGTCCGGCCGCGGGCCCGGGTCGCCGTGGTGTACGAGGGCGCGGAGCCGGCCGGCTTCCTGCCGTACGAACGGGGGCCGTGGGGGCAGGGCCGGGCGATCGGGCTGGGGGTGTCGGACTGCCAGGGAGCGATCCTGGCGCCGGGGGCGGTCCCGGACGCCCGTGAACTGCTGCGCGCCTGCTCCCTGTCCAGCTTCGCCTTCGACAACCTGGAGGCGGACCAGCCGCTGTTCGTGCCGTACGCGGCCGAGGAGCACGCCACCTACGTCATCGACGTGGAGAAGGGCTACGAGACCTACGAGTCGGTGCTGCGCACGCAGTCGCCGAAGTTCCTGAAGACCACGCTGGCCAAGGAGCGCCGGCTCGGCCGCCAGGTCGGTCCGGTCCGGTTCGTCCTCGACGAACGCGACCCGGCCGCGCTGCGCACGCTCATGGAGTGGAAGTCGGCGCAGTACCGCAGGACGGGCCGGCGCGACCGGTTCGCGCAGGAGTGGATCGCCCGGCTGGTGGCCCGCCTCGCGGAGACCCGGGCCGAGCAGTGCACGGGCACGCTGTCGGTCCTCCACGCCGGCGACCGTCCCGTCGCCGCCCACTTCGGCCTGCGCTCCGCCTCGGTGCTGGCCTGCTGGTTCCCGGCCTACGATCCGGAGTTCGCGAAGTACTCGCCCGGGCTGGTGCTGCACCTGCGGATGGCGGAGGCGGCAGCCGCCGTGGGCGTGGGCCTGCTCGACATGGGGCGCGGCCGGGCCGAGTACAAGGACTCGCTGAAGACCGGCGAACTCGCCGTCCACGAAGGGGCGGTGACCCGTCCGGGCGCGGGAGCGGCGCTGCACCGGCTGAGCCGCGAGCCGGTGCGTCGCGCGCACGGCTTCGTCCGCGCCCGCCCGCGCCTGGCGTCGCTGGCCTCGCGAACCCTGCGGGGCGCGGGCCGGCTGCGCCGTTCCTGAGGAGGGAGGGGGACCCATGTCCCGCAGAACACCGTCCGGCAGAACACGCACCGCCCGGGAGGAGATCCGCCGTTTCCTGGCCATCGGGGCGGTGCAGGTCGCCGAGGTGGACCTGCGCGGCACCGAGGCGGACCTGAGACCCGGCCCGGGCGGCCCGGCGGTCGGGCCCGGCGAGGTGTTCGCCCTGGTCCGCCGCGACGGCCGGCCCGTCGGGACGCTGCTGGGGCACGTCCCGGAGGGGGCCGACCCGAAGGCGGTCCTGGCCCGCCTCGCCCGCGAGGCGGTGCCGGCCGGCGCCGCGGCGGCCGGGAGGGCCGTCGACGCGGGGCCCGGGCGGCCGGCTGCCGCGGACGGGGCCGTCTCCGCGGCGGGCGACGGCGGAGCCGCCGGGGGCGGCGAAGCTGCCGGGGGCTGCGAAGCTGCCAGGGGCTGCGAAGCTGCCAGGGGCGGGGAGGTGGCCGGGGACGGGGAGGCGGCAGCGCCGTACACGACGGTCGTCGTGGCCACCCGGGAGCGCGCGAGGCAGTTGGCCCGGGCGCTCGACTCCCTGCTCGCCCAGGACCACCCCCGGTTCGAGGTCGTCGTCGTCGACAACGCCCCGGTGACCGACGCGACACACGACCTGGTGCACGGTACGTACGGGGAGCGCGTGCGCTACGTGCGCGAGCCGGTCCCGGGACTCGCGGTCGCCCACAACGCCGGGCTCGCGCGGGCGCGGGGCGAGGTCGTCGCCTTCACCGACGACGACGTGGTCGCCGACCCCCGCTGGCTGACCGAGCTGACCGCCCCCTTCGCCGCCGACCCCCGGCTCGGCTGCACCACCGGCCTGATCCTGCCCGCCCGGCTGCGGACGCCCGCGCAGGTGCTGCTGGAGAGCCACGGCGGCTTCGCCAAGGGCTTCGCGCCGGTCACCTACGACCCGTGGGACCCGCCCCGCGACGAGCCGCTGTTCCCGTTCACCGCGGGCCGGTTCGGCTCGGGGGCCAACATGGCGTTCCGTGCCGGGGCCCTGCGGGAGGCGGGCGGCTTCGACCCGGCCACCGGCGCCGGCACGGCCGCCCGCGGCGGGGACGACCTGTACGGGTTCGTCCGCGTCCTCTCCCAGGGGCACCGGTTGCACTACACGCCGTACGCGCTGGTCTGGCACCACCACCGGGAGACCTGGGCCGACCTGGAGACCCAGGCGTACGGCTACGGCGCCGGGCTCACCGCCTACCTCACCGCCGTCCTGGTCAACCGTCCCGCGCTGCTGCCCGCGTTCCTCGCCCGGCTGCCCGGCGGGCTGGCCCACGCCCGGTCCCTGACCGCCGTGCGGGACACCGACGGCGGCGGCACCCCCGGCGCCCACGACGCCCGCACCCATCCCTGGCCGCGCCGGCTGTCCCGGCTGCAGCGGCGGGGCATGCTGTACGGACCGGTCGGCTACCTCCGGGCCCGGCGCGCGCTGCGGGGCTCCCGGGACGGCACGTCGGACGCGGGCCCGGGTGGTGCTACGGATGCTGCTACGGGTGCCACTACCGGTGCGGCCACGCCTGCGGGTACGGACACGGCTGCGCATACGGGCACTGATACGGACGCGGCTGCGACTGCGGCTGCGGGCACGCCCGCGGGTGCGCGTACGGACACGGGTGCGGCTGCGGCTGCGGCTGCGGCTGCGGCTGCGGAGAGGAGAACGCGATGACGGCGTCGCCCCAGCGGGCCAGTGCGGGGGGACCGCGCCCGGAGGACACCGCGCAGGTCGCGGCCGGGTCCGGCGGGGGCCCGGCCGTGCCGGTGTTCCTCTACCACGCCGTGATGGACGACCCGCCCGACTGGATCGCCGAGTTCACCGTCACTCCGCGCCAGTTCGCCGCGCACCTGGACGCCGTGGTGGACAGCGGCCGCACCCCCGTCACCATCAGCGCCCTCGCCGACCACCTCGCCGGGCGCGCCCCGTTGCCGCCCCGGCCGGTGCTGCTCACCTTCGACGACGGGTTCGCCGACCTGCCCGGCCCGACCGCCGAGGCGCTCGCCGCCAGGTCCCTGCCCGCCACCGCCTACCTCACCACCGGCGCCCTGGCCACGGGCGGCGGGAGCCTGCTGCCGCCCGGGCCGATGATGGGCCTGGACCAGGTGGCGAACCTGGAGGCCGCGGGCATGGAGGTCGGCAGCCACACCGTGACCCACGCCCAGCTGGACACCCTGCCCACCCGCCGGCTCCGGGCCGAACTGGCCGACTCCAGGGCCGAACTGGAGGACGCCCTCGGTCACCCGGTGCCCCACCTCGCCTACCCGCACGGCTACAACAGCCCCCGGGTCCGGGCGATGACGGCCCGCGCCGGATACGAGACGGCCACCGCGGTGCGGCACGCGCTCAGCTCGGGCCGGGACGAGCCGTACCGCATCGCCCGGCTCATCGTCCGGCGCACCCACACGCTCGCCGACGTCGAGGGCTGGCTGGCGGGCCGGGGCGCGCGGGTCGCGCCCTACCGCGACGGCCCGAGGACGCTCGGCTGGCGCTGGTACCGGCGGGCCCGGGCGGCGGTGCGCGGACCGGAGTTCGCGGGCTGACCCGGTCCGGCAGGACGGGGACGGCAAGAGCGGGGCGGCAGGCGCGCCGCGGGCCGGGCGCCGCCGTGACCGGGCACGGGACGCGGACCGGAGGCCGGGCGAGCGGGGCGGGCGGCAGGCCGGGCGAGCGGGGCCGACCGGAGGCCGGGCGAGCGGGACCGAGAGGCCGGGACGGGAGCCGGACCGCCGCCGGGTCACCTGACCGGCTGGTTGAGGTACGGGTCGGCCACCACCTCGCGCAGGCTGTCCCACGACGCGTCGCCGGACAGGGCGAGGTCACAGTGCGGTCCGGGGTCCCGGTGGTTCCACTGGAGGGCGGCCTTGACGCCGTCCAGGCTCTTCAGCACCCCGGGGACCTCGGCGTACCACTCGGCCTGGCGGTCCGGGCGGGACGTGTCGGTGGCGCTGCCGAACTCGGAGAGCATCAGCGGTTTGTCGTCCGAGATGTTCGCCCGTATCCAGGCGTGCGTGGCCCGCTGGGTCCGGGCGAAGCTCCGCCATTCCGTCCGGTGGCAGCGGTAGTAGTTGTACTGGTTGTAACCGATCCAGTCGACGTACGCGTCGCCCGGGTACATGCGCTCGAACAGGTCGGCGTGGCCGAGGTAGCCGGTGATGATCCACGTCCACACCACGTTGTCGACACCGAGTTCCCGGAACCGGTCGTGGATGTGCCGGTGCGCCGCGACGTACTCCTCGGGGGTGCCGTTGTCCGGGGTGCGGGTGTCCATCTCCAGGTCGAAGGAGAGGAACACCTTCCGGCCGGTGCGCTCCCCGTAGTCCTTGATGCGCCGGGCCTGGACGTCGATGACGGTCTCGTCCAGCTCACCGGCGGCGATCTGCTTCCACGTGGGCTGCTGCTGCTTCGTCCCGCCCCACCACTTGCTCTCCCAGGAGAGCAGCAGCATGCGGTCCTCACCGACGGCCTGTTCCTCCGGGCTGAGCAACTGCCCCTCCCGGCGGGTGCCTTCGGGCAGCGACATGTCGTGGTACGTGTACACGATGTCGAGCCTCCGGCCCACCCGCTTCTCGTAGGCGGCGACCTCCCGCTCCAGGGTGTGCCGTTCGTGCGGCACGAAGGCGCCGAACCAGGCACCGCACGGCGGTTCCAGCAGTGCGGTCGGGCGGCACTCCTCCCGGGCGGAGGCGTCCGTCCCGCCCGCCGGTCCTGAGGCGTTCCGCAGGGCGAGCAGCGCGGCCAGGACGGCGCCGACGACCACCGCCGACGTGAGCAGCAGCCGCCGGCGCGGCCACCTCGGCCGGGCCCTCGACACGCGGTGACGGCCGGAACCGGGGCCGGAGCGGGCCACCACGGGCCCGCCGGGGCCGAGGTCGGCGGGGCGGCCCTCCTCGGCGGAGCCGGCGCGGCGGCCCTCCTCGGCGTTGCCCGCGGGGTGACCGTCGGTACCAGCCCCCGCGGGGTGGCCGTCGGAGCCAGGCCCGGCGGTGGCCCGGGCGTCCCGCAGGGCGGCGGTGACGCGGTGGAGGAGACGGGCGGGGTGACGGGCGGGGTGACGGGCGGGGTGGCGGGCGGGGTGGCGGGCGGGGTGGCGGGCGAACCTCACAGAGCGGAACCCTTCCGTGTCCGGGGCGTCGGGGGCGAACCGCCCGGTCGCGGGCAGAACGCGGCGAGCGTCGTCAGCACCGTCAGCGCCAGCAGCACCCGCTGGGCGCTGAAGGTGTGGGTGGCGATCAGTACGGTGGCGGTGATCATGACCGCGCCGACGCTGATGAAGACCACCAGCATCAGCCGCTCCAGCAGGTCGGAGTGGCGGGCGAAGCGCGGGTCACGCGCGTCGACGGGCCCCTCGGCGGACCGTTCGCCCAGCGCCGGGGCACAGGCCGTGACCAGGGCCGCCCCCGGACCCGCCGCCAGGAACGCGACGACGGCCGCGCCGCGCAGCGGTGACCCTCCGGGCAGCTCGAGCGAGGCCAGCGCCAGCCAGCCGCCGAACGGCGGCAGCATCCGGACGACGAGTTCCTGCGGTGTCATCACTCCGTTCCTCCTTCGCCGCGCAGTGCGTAGACCGTCCCGGCGCCGTTCTCCGCCACGAGCCGGAAGCGGGGCGAGGCCGCCACCGCCCGTTCGATGCCGGTCAACTGCTCGCGGGTGAGCTGCCCGTTCATCTCGGAGTGGGCGAACTGCCCCTGGGTGAAAAGGAGATAGGCGGTCGCCGGGCTCTCCACGCCGGCCAGGTCCGCGGCCAGGGTGGCGGCCGGGTCGGCCACGATCCGGTCGATGTGGGACCGCTCGTCGTCCAGGTACCAGTAGTGGTCGATGTCCCCGTACGAGGCGTAGGCGAGCGGGTAGTTGCGGTTGGCGGCGACGACCAGCGAGCCCTCGGCCGCCTCGGCGAAGACCTGCCGCACGAGCGCCACCTCCTGCGGAGGGAAGTAGCTGACGCGGTCCTTCCCCGAGTAGCTCGGGACGAAGGCCAGCGTCGTGACGAGGAGCACCGCCGGCGTTCCCCACCCGGCGAGCCGGCGGCGCACGGCGGACCTCTCCCGGACGCCTGCTGCCCGCGGCGGCCCGGCGGGTGCCTCGACGCCCGGCGCGCGCACCGTCGGCAGCAGGGCCGCCGCGGCGAAGAACGCGGCACCGGGCAGCATGAACATCAGCACCCGGAAGATCATTTCGCTGCCGTAGCTGCTCGCCACCAGCATCGGCAGGGGCGCCGCCGCGATGAGCACCAGGGGCATCGCCCGGTGCCGCAGCTCCCGTTGCCGCCACAGCCCGGCCGCCGCCAGCAGCAGGACCGAGCCTGAGAGCAGCCGGGCGGCCCACGAGGTGGCGACCGCCCCGGTGCCGGTCGGCGTGGTGCCGTACCCGGTCGCCACGTTGCCGCCGACGTCACCGACCGAACGGATCATGTCCGGCAGCGCGGCGGACAGGAAGGGCAGCGCGGCGGTCAGACACCACGCCAGGAAGAGCACGACCGTGGTGGCCACGGGCACCCAGTCGCGGTACCGGCGCAGCAGGCACAGCGCGAGCAGGGACACCACCAGCATGCCCGGGGTGAGCTGGTGGGAGATCACGATCGTCGTCACCATCACCACGAGCACCGCCGTCCACACGGCCTGCCCCTGCCGCCGGGCTCCGCCGGTGCGGCCGAACCGGCGCAGCACCACCGCCAGCACCCCCAGGTGCAGCGCGAACGCCACCGACTGCGGGGAGAAGTAGTCCTGGCCCACCCAGTTGGCCACGAAGAACAGCCAGACCCCGGTCCAGATCAGCCGCCGGTCCTCCGTGAAGGTGCGGTAGACCAGCAGCAGCGGGAGCAGCAGCATCAGGCTCGACGCCAACGGCCACCACGCCATGTACATCGCCGCCGAGTCCACGCCCAGCAGGCGCACCAGCGCGGCCTGGGCGGCGAAGAAGCCGGGCCACTGGTCGTAGACCGCCATGTCGCCGACCTCGGCCGCACTCTGCAGCCCGCCCGCGGTCAGCAGGTGGTCGACCACACCGTCGTGCTTCCACGCCCACGCGTACAACGGCGTCGGGTAGAGCACGGCCTGGGTGGCCCGTTCCATCACCAGCAGGCCCAGCACGTACGCCGCCGGCCAGCCGCCGCGGCGCCCGGGACGGCGCACCGTCAGCCAGAAGCCCGCGGTCAGCACCGCGAGGCCGGCCCAGAACGCCGGGTGCAGCGCGGTCACCAGGCCGAAGTCGTCGAGGGCCGACACGTCCGTGTGCCGCACCGCGTACGCCCACAGGGCGAGCGCCACGGTCAACGGCACGAGGGGCCAGGCGGCGAGGACACGGCGCCCGGACCACAGGGGCGGAAGGTCGGCCAGATCCGTCACGGGGTCCCCGGGTTCGAGGGGTTCGCGCTCGGGGCTCGACGCCTCCGGGCCCGACGGACCAGGGCTCGACGGACCAGGGCTCGACGCCCCGTGGCCCGCCGCATCAGGGCCCGCCGGCTTCCGGGACGGGCGGGAGCGGCTCACGGCCGGACCGTCGGACGACCCGTCCACGGCCGGCGTGGACCGCCCTGCCGGGGTACCGGCGGCGGGGGCCGGCACCGAGGTCTCCTCCGGTGCGGGTTCGGGCCCGGATCTCTCGCGTGGAGTTGCTGGCGGACGCACGGTGGTTCCCCCCTGACGGTTCGGCTCTGGCGCTGACGTCTTGCTCGGTCCTCTTGTGCGGTCCTCTTGTGCGGTCCCCTTGTTCAGCCCTCGGACGGGCCGGGCGGCTCCGGTGAGCCCGGCGGGCCGGACGGACCGGGCGGACCGTGCGGCTCCGGCGGGCCGGGCGGGCCGGGCGGGCCGGGCGGCCGACCGGTGTCGGGCGGGGCTCCACGAGTGACGTCCCGGTGGTGCGGGCGCAGCGGACGGAGCAGGCGGAGCGCGTGGCCGGGCAGGGCCGAGTCCGCCACGGCACGGACCACGGGCACCAGCAGGACGAGGACGAGCAGCAGGACCGGCGCGACGGACGCGAGCGCCCCCTGCCACACCCAGCCGCCCACCGCGACGAGGTACAGGACTCCCCAGCGCCTCGCCCACGACAGCCGTCCGCCCAGGCACCCGAGCAGCTGCCACAGCGGGACGAGGCACAGCAGCGTGCAGACCACCGGCGTCCACCGCAGCAGCGGTCCGGTGCCGTCGAGCCCCACCGCGTCCGCGACGAGCCCGGCCGCTTCCGAGTACAGGGGCCCCTCCGCCGGCCGCGGTTCCCGTCCCAGAGCGATGGGCGCGGCGTGCAGCGCCACCAGCGCCGAGCCCAGTGCGGCACCGGCCAGCCGGGGCGCCGGACGCAGGCACAGGGTCACCGAGGCGACGAAGACCAGGAGCAGCACTCCCCCGGCGGCCAGCGCGGGCAGCGGCAGTTCGTGCAGCAGGTCCTGCCCGGTGAGGGCGTCGCGCGACGGGCCACCGAGCCAGGCCGACGCGCGCACGGAGTACCAGAAGACGAGCGTGCCGAGGCCGAGGACCCCCCAGAGGGCGCGCCGGAGGAGCCGGTCGGGGTCGGTGGGGGCGGGGCCGGACGCCGGACCCGTACCGGCGCCGGGGACGGGAACGGAAGGGGACGCAGGGGGCGATGTCCGGAGGGGCGCGGCGGGCGCCACCTCGTCCCAGGGCGCGCTGCTCACTTCGGCGGGGGCCTCGCGCTCCCAGGAGGCGAGCCCGCTGGGCGGGGCGGACCGGACGGGCGGAATCAACGATGCGTCGCCCAGGACCGTCTCGCCCACGCCCTCGGTTCCGTCGCGGACCACCCAGCCCGCGTCCTCGGTCCCGTCCAGGCCCCGGGCCCCGTCCTCGCCACCGTCCGCCCCCGTGTCGGCCGGGCCGCCCACGCCCGGTGAATCCGAGCCCCGTGGGCCTGAAACCCGTGGGCCCGAGCCACGTGAGCGCGAGTCCCGTGCACCCCAGTCCACCGCGCCCGAGTCCACCGGACTCGATCCCGGCCCACCTGCGGGCGCCGCATCTGCGGGCACCGCGTCCATGGGCACCTCGTCCATGGGCACCGCGTCCATGGGCACCGCGTCCGCGGCACCCGCGTCCGCCGGTGACCCGTCCGCCGGTGACCGGCCCCCCGGGTGCGCGTCCGAGGGCGCCCTCTCCCCCGTCGCCGCTTGCGGACCGTCCGCCCCGGAGGGGCCCCCGCCCGGCCTCGGCTGCTGCTGCTGCTGCTGCTGACGAACGACGAAGGCCGGCGTGTCCACCCGGAGCGCCTCGCGCTCGTAGCCCGGGGTGCCGATGAACAGCGACACCGTGTCCTCGCCCCCGGCCTTCCGGCCGCTCCCGGCGGCGCCGCCGCCCTCACCCGGGCCCCTTCCCCCATCCGGGCCCCCGCCCCCGTACGCGGCCCGGCGGGCCCAGCTCGTGCCGTAGCCGGCGGTGGCGTTCAGCCGGGCCCAGCGGGTGCCGTAGACAGGGGCGGGGGGCGGCGGGTCCGTCGGGCCGCCCGGCCCGGGGCGCAGCGCCGAGCGCAGGCCGAACACCGAGACGACCGCGATCAGCGACATGCTGCCCAGCACCGCCCAGCCCGCGCCGGAGATCCCCGCCGGGGTGAACAGCACGGCCGCGCTGCCCAGGACCAGGACGCACATCGCCCCCTGGAGCGCGGCGAGCACACCGGTGCGGCCCTGCACCCGCAGGACCCCGATGTACAGCTCCACGACGACCCGGGGCAACGCCCCGAGAGCGAGCAACCGCAGGACGGTGGAGCCGTGTTCGGCGTACTCGGGGCTGAACGGGGTGAGGATCTGCTCCGCGAACACGACCAGGACCAGCACCACCGGCACCAGCAGCAGGCCCATCCGCCGCAGCGCCCCGCGCACGCCGTCCGCGAGCCGGCGCGGGTCGTGCGAGGCGTGCGCGGTGAGCGAGGAGGCCATGTTGATGGCCATGAACTCCATGGTGCCGCCGACGGTGTAGGCGACGTAGAAGTAGCCGTTCTCGGCTGCGCTGAAGCGGACGGCGACCATCACCGGCAGCAGGTTGATCATCGCCAGGCTGAACAGCGCGCCCAGCGAGTCACCTGCCAGGAAGCGCCCCATGGTCCGCAGCCCGGGCGGTTCCACGTCGCGGTCGGCGGCGGCCTGGCGCGGGATGAGACGGCGGAAGATCAGCCAGCCCAGGGGCAGCGTGGAGAAGGCGATCGCCACGGCCCAGGAGACGAAGATGCCGAGCACCGGCATCGCCCCGGCGAAGACGGCCAGCAGGGCCAGCTTGCCGACGGAGAACACGGCGTTGCCGGCCGGCACCCACTCGGCCCTGCGCAGCCCGGTCAGCACCCCGTCCTGGAGCGTGAGCAGCGCCCACGCCACGCACGCCGCCACGAACAGGGCTCCGGCGGACAGCGTGCCGAGGGGTGCGTACGAGGCGCCCCACTGGTCGAGCGTGAGCAGGAAGACGCCCGCCGCCAGGGCGACGACCAGCGAACTCGCCCCGTACACGCCCCACACGAGACGTGCGGTCTCCCGCCCGGCCCGGGGGACGAAGCGCACCACGGCGCCGATCATGGTGGTGGCCGTGATGCTGGCGAGCAGCCGCATCGCGGCGATCGCGGCGGACCCCTGGCCGACGGCGTCCTCGGAGTAGTAGCGCGCGGCGACCAGCCAGAAGCCGAGACCGAGGACGGCCGACACCCCGGTGCTGAGCATGAGGAAGTAGGCGTTCTTGAACAGCGAGTCGGAGCCGCCCGCGGCCCCCGGCCGGGGCTCCGGCCGGCTGCCGCCGCGGCGCACCGCGGCGGGCTCGTGCACCCGGGTCTCAGCCACCGGTGTCCCGCTCCCCCGGTGCCGGTCCGGGCCGGCGGGTGAGCGCCCGCGGCGGTTCGGCGGGCGGGATGCCGGACCGCCGGAGCACGTCCAGGGCCTCCCGGGCCCGCAGCGGGTCGACGGGCAGCGCGTGCCGGGCGAACCAGCGGGCCGCCGCGGGCGCCGGCGACGGGTCGGTGAACGCGGGACCGGCGTAGTCGTCCAGCGGCGGGTCGTAGAGGTAGCCGACGACGATGCCGCGGCGGGCCAGCGCCGCCCGCGCCGCGTCCCGGTCCGCCACCAGCAGTGGGACCCGGAACAGCGGCTGCACCGCGCCGTCCGCTCGGGGGCGGGCCCAACGGGACGCGAGCAGCGTGGCGGTGCCGGCCCGGTGGGCGGCGAGGATCTCGTCGAGCCGGGCGAGCCGCCGCCCGATGCGGCGCAGCCGTGCGGGGCCCGGCTCCAGCCGGTAGTCGTGCAGGTCGACGCGGACCCAGGGGTCGTGGGCGCCGAGGTCCGGCGCGGTGGCCGCGGCGCGGCTCAGCTCCTCGGGGCGCAGGGGCATCCGGATGCCCTCGCGTTCCGTCAGGCCCAGCAGGTCGAGCGTGGCCCAGGCGGCCCGGCGCAGCCCGAGCCGCCGCACCGCCGCCTCCGCGTACGGGCGGACGGCGTAGGCGAGTTCGGACCGGAAGCGGCGCGGGAGGAGCAGGTCGTCGCGGGCCGCGCGGAACGCGTCGGCGAGGCCCGGGTCGGCGACCGCGAGCAGGCCGCCCGCCTTGGCTCCGACGTGCTTGGACAGGCTGAAGACCGACGCGTCGCCCCAGGCCCCGACCGGCCGGCCACCGGTCTCGCTTCCGATGGCGTGGGCCGCGTCCTCGATCAGCGGGATGCCCAGCGACGCGCACCGGGCGCGCAGTTCCGGCGCCGGGTCGGGGTTGCCGTAGAGGTTCGTGGTGAGCACGGCGGAGAGCGAACCCCAGACGTCGTCGGGCACCGCGCCGACGTCGAGGGACCCGTCGAACGGGTCGAGCGGCGCCTGCACCGGACGCAGTCCGGCGGCCAGCACCACGAAGAGGATGACGTCGTCGTTGACCGGCGACATCAGCACCCGGCCGCCGGGCGGGCACCAGTGGCGCAGCGCCACGTACAGCCCGAGCCGGCACGACGGCATGTACACGCTTTCCCGGCCGAGCCGGGCCCGCAGGATCTCCTCCAGCTCTCGTGGCCGGACACCCGCACGCACCGAACCCGGACCGGCCTCCCCTATGGCCATCCGCCCCCCTGAGGTGCCGTCGGAAGGCCCCCTCCCCGAGTCCTTCCGGCACCCGCCCAGAGTCACCCCGTTCGCACCGCTCCGTCAAGATTGCGTCGCGTCCTGTGGATGACGCCCGGTACGCGAGTGGTGTCGCGGACACTCCGGAACGCGCCCGCCCGCCGGCCGCCGCGCCCTGCTCATCACCGTCCGCGGTTCCGCCCCCGCCCTGCCCGCCGCCCTACGCCGTTCCGCCCGCCGCCGTACGCGTTCCGCCCGCCGCCGTACGCGTTCCACCCGCGCCCTGCCCGCCGCCACCGGACGCCGGCCGTCCCTCCCGTACCTGCTCGCCACCGTGCCGGTCACCGTCCGCCGGCCCGCCCGTGCCAGGCTCGCCGCCGCCCGCCGACCCGCCCGCGCCACGCGCTCGCGACGCTGCCCGTCACCGCCCGCCGGCCCGCCGGCTCCCGGCTCGCCACCCCGCCCGTCACCCCGTCCGTCACCCCGCCGGTCGCCCGGCCACCGGGACGGCCCTGCCCAAGAGGCGGGTGTCCCCCGTAACGTGTGGCACGGCCACGGACACGTGGAGCACTGCGCACACGAAAGCGAGGCAGCACCCGATGCCCCCCTTCGATGTCCCCGAGGGCGATCCCTTCGGCCCGCACAACCTGCCGTACGGCGTGTTCTCGCCCCCCGGTTCGTCGGAGCGGACCGTCGGCGTCCGGCTCGGCGACCACGTCCTCGACGCCGGAGCCGCGGCCCGCGCGCTCGGCTCCCCGTACGCCTCCCTGCTGGCCCGCCCGACGCTCAACGCCCTGCTGGCGGCGGGCCGTACGGCCTGGTCGGACGTCCGGCGGGCGATCACCGCGTGGGTGACCGTCCCCGCGCACCGGGAGACCGTCGAGCCGCTGTTCCACCCCCTGTCCGCGGTGACCCTGCACCTGCCCTTCGAGGTCGCGGACTACGTGGACTTCTACGCCTCGGAGAACCACGCGCGGAACGTGGGCCGGATGTTCCGCCCCGACGCCCCGGACTCGCTCACGCCCAACTGGAAGCACCTGCCGATCGGTTACCACGGCCGGTCCGGCACCGTCGTCGTGTCCGGCACCGAGGTGGTGCGTCCCGCGGGCCAGCGCAAGACGCCCGCCGACGACGCCCCGGTCTTCGGCCCGTCCGTCCGGCTGGACATCGAGGCCGAGGTCGGATTCGTCGTCGGCGTGCCGTCCGAGCAGGGGCGTCCGGTGCCACTCGGCGCCTTCCGCGACCACGTGTTCGGCCTGTGCCTCCTCAACGACTGGTCCGCGCGCGACGTCCAGGCGTGGGAGTACGTCCCCCTGGGCCCGTTCCTCGGCAAGTCCTTCGCGACCTCCGTGTCCGCGTGGATCACCCCGCTGGACGCCCTGGACGAGGCCCGGACGGCTCCCCCGGAGCGCACCCACGCCCTGCTCCCCTACCTGGACGACCGGGACGAGGAACCCGGCGGCTACGACCTGCGGATCACCGTCGCCCTGAACGGCCACGTGATCTCCGAGCCGCCCTTCTCCACCATGTACTGGACGGCCGCCCAGCAGCTCGCCCACATGACGGTGAACGGCGCGTCGCTGCGCACCGGCGACCTGTACGGCTCCGGCACGGTGAGCGGGGCCGCCGAGCGGGAACGCGGATCACTGCTGGAACTGACCTGGAACGGCCGCGACCCGCTGGAACTGCCCGACGGCAAGCGGACGTTCCTGGAGGACGGCGACGAGGTGACCCTGACCGCCTGGGCGCCCGGCCCCGACGGGGTGCGGGTCGGCCTCGGCGAGGTCACCGGCCGGGTGGTCCCCACGCCGTCCTGACGGGAGAACCGTTTCGCAGGGGTCGGGGTCGGCCGGTGCGCCACCGGTCCGGCGCCGCACCGGCCGACCCCTCCCCCCGCACCGCGCCGCCGCGTCATACTGGGCGGCGGGCGGTGCGGACGGTCCCGGCGACACGCAAGGGGAACCGGCGCGCCCGCCCCGCGCGCCCTCCCGCCGTGTCCCGAGCCGCCCTCTTCCGACAGGATCCGGAGTCCGTGGCATGACCGTCTGCCTGCTCCTGCTGAGCTTCGTCGCCGTGACGGCCGCCGTCCCCGTCCCCCGGGCGCTGACCCGGGCGACGTGGCCGGAACGGGAACCGGTGGTGGGCCTGTGGGTGTGGCAGTGCCTGGTCGCCACCGTCCTGCTGTGCTGCGTGACCGCCCTCGCCCTCGGCGCCGCCGCGGTGTTCGGCACCGTCCGCGCGCAGCTCTTCGCGCCCGCCCCGCCCGCCGTGACCGCGGCCTACGACCTGTCCTCGGCACCTGCCTGGGCGGTCGTCCTCACCGTGCTCCTGGCCTGCGGGGCCGCCTGGACGACCGCGATGCTCGCGCGGGAGCTGTTCGAGACCCGCCGGCGCCGCTCCCGGGCCCGCGCACACCTGCGGGAACGGGCCCCCGACCTGCCCGCCGGACTGCCCGACAGGCAGGGACCGCTGCTGGTGCTGGAGGACGAGTACCCGGACGCCTGGTGGATGCCGGGCAGTCCGTCCCGGCTGATCGTCACCACCGGTGCCCTGCACCGTCTGACCGACCACCAGCTCGACGCCGTCCTCACCCACGAGCGGGGGCATGCGCGGGCCCGCCACGACTGGCTGCTGCACCTGTCCACCGCGCTGGCCACCGGCTTCCCGCGCGTCCCGCTGTTCGCGCACTTCTGCGACCAGACCCACCGGCTGGTCGAGCTGGCCGCCGACGACACCGCCTCCCGCCGCTGCGGCCACCTGACCACGGCCCTGGCCCTGATCGAGCTGAACCAGCACCGCGGGGTCCTGTCCTGCGCCTCCAGCCACCGCCTGCTCGGCGAGCGCGTCGACCGCCTGCTGCAGCCGCCGCCCCGCCTCGGCCGCCGTGACCGCGCCCTGACGACGACGGCGGCGGCCCTGGTGCCCCTGGTGCCCCTGCTGATCACCTTCGCGCCGGGCCTCACCGCGCTGCCGTAGTCGAGGACGACAACCGACACCGGACCGCCGGGCCAGCACCGAGCCGCCGGGCCGACGCCGGGCCGTCGGCCGACACCGGACCGCCGGGCCGGCGCCGGGCGGCCCTCACCGCGCCCGTGGCCCGCGCAGGGCCGCCTGCCCGGCCCTGTCCGGCCCTGTCCGGTCCGGTCCGGTCCCAGGGAGGTCACTCCCAGGGAGGTCACTCCCAGGGGTCGGGTTCCGGCTCCTCCTCGGGCCAGAGGTCGTCAGGCCCCTCGGCGACGGCCTCGCGGGAAGCCGTGCCGCGTCCGGCCGGGGCGTCGGCCCTCGAGACGTCCGACGCGGCGCCCGACGGAACGTCCGATGAGGCGGACAGGCCCGCCAGCACCTCCAGCACCCCCTCGCCGTAGGTCGCCAGCTTCTTCTCGCCGACCCCGCTGATCCCTCCCAGCTCGGCGACCGACGTGGGCCGGGCCGTGGCGATCTCCCGGAGGGTGGCGTCGTGGAAGATGACGTACGCCGGGACGCCCTGCTCCCGGGCCTGCTCCGCCCGCCAGGAGCGCAGCGCCTCGAAGACCGGGACCAGCTCCTCGGGGAGTTCCGCGGCGGCGGCCGCCGCGCGCCCGCCCCGTCCGGAGCCGGAGCCTCTCGTCCGCGCCGTGGGCGCCCGCTTGGGCTCCTTGCGCAGCGGGACCTCCCGCTCGCGCCGCAGCACCGCCCCGCTGGCCTCCGTCAGCACCAGCGTGCCGTAGTCGCCCTCGACGGCGAGCAGGCCCTGGGCCAGCAGCTGGCGGACCACGCCCCGCCACTCGCCCTCGTCGAGCTCCTCCCCGATGCCGAACACGGACAGCTGGTCGTGGTCGAACTGGATGACCTTGGCCGTGCGCCGCCCGAGCAGGATGTCCACGATCTGCACCGCGCCGAACTTCTGACCGCGCTCGCGCTGCAACCGCACCACGGTGGACAGCACCTTCTGCGCCGCCACCGTGCCGTCCCAGGTCTCCGGCGGGGTGAGGCAGGTGTCGCAGTTGCCGCACGCCTCCCCGCCGGGCTCCTGGCCGAAGTAGGCGAGCAGCTGGCCTCGCCGGCAGCGGGCCGTCTCGCACAGGGCGAGCATCGCGTCCAGGTGCTGGGCGGCCCGGCGCCGGAACGCCTCGTCGCCCTCGCCGGTCTGGATCAGCTTGCGCTGCTGGATGACGTCGTTCAGCCCGTAGGCCATCCACGCCGTGGACGGCAGGCCGTCACGCCCCGCGCGCCCGGTCTCCTGGTAGTAGCCCTCGACCGACTTGGGCAGGTCGAGGTGGGCGACGAACCGGACGTCGGGCTTGTCGATGCCCATGCCGAAGGCGATGGTCGCCACCACCACCAGGCCGTCCTCCCGCAGGAAGCGTGCCTGGTGCGCGGCGCGCGTCCCCGCGTCGAGCCCCGCGTGGTAGGGCACCGCCTCCACCCCGTTGCGCGAGAGGAACTCGGCGGTCTTCTCCACGGAGTTGCGGGAGAGGCAGTAGACGATGCCCGCGTCCCCGGCGTGCTCCTCCCGCAGGAACTGCAGCAGCTGCTTCTTCGGGTCGGCCTTGGGGACGATGCGGTACTGGATGTTGGGCCGGTCGAAGCTGGCCACGAAGTGCCGGGCGTCCGGCATGCCCAGCCGCTCGGTGATCTCCCGGTGGGTGGCGTGGGTGGCCGTGGCCGTGAGCGCGATGCGGGGCACGTCCGGCCACCGCTCGCCGAGCAGCGACAGCATGAGGTAGTCCGGGCGGAAGTCGTGTCCCCATTGGGACACGCAGTGCGCCTCGTCGATCGCGAAGACGGAGATCTTGCCGCGCGAGAGCAGGTCCAGCGTGCCCTCCAGCCGCAGCCGCTCCGGCGCCAGGTACAGCAGGTCCAGCTCCCCGGCGAGGAACTCGGCCTCGACCACCCGGCGCTCGTCGAAGTCCTGCGTCGAGTTCATGAACCCGGCGCGCACCCCGAGCGCCCGCAGGGCGTCCACCTGGTCCTGCATCAGCGCGATCAGCGGGGAGACGACCACGCCCGTACCCGGTCTGACCAGGGCCGGGATCTGGTAGCACAGCGACTTGCCGCCACCGGTGGGCATGAGCACCACGGCGTCGCCGCCCGCCACCACATGCTCGATCACGGCTTCCTGCTCGCCCCGGAAGGCGTCGTACCCGAACACCCGGTGCAGCGTGGCCCGCGCCTCGCTCTCCGTCACTGCCATCTCGGCGATACCGCCCATCCCGCCCATCGACCCGTCCCCCGTGCGTCGTCCCTCGACCACTGCGTCCACGATAGGCGTCCGCGCCGACAGGCCCGGAGTTTTCCACAGGCACCGGCCCCGGTCGCGCCCGCCGCCGCCTCGGGCCGGAAGGCCGAGCACCAGGACGAGGCGGTCCGCACCCCGCCCGTAGTAGTCCTCGCGCAGCTCCACCTCGGTGAACCCCAGGCCGCGGTGGAGCGCCACTGGCCCGGGCCTAGGTGTGCTGTCCGGACAGGGTTGGTTACGGCGTCCATCGCGGCACAGGGCGAGAGAAGCGCCGGACGGCGCCAGGAGCGGTCACGGGCGGCCGCCGGAGACCGCGAGACAGCACCAGGTTGTGGTTCCGTCGTCGCTGGTTCCCCAGGTGCCGCCGTGGGCAGCGGCGAGGCGGTCGACGAGGAACAGCCCGCGGCCGCGTTCGGCGTAGTCGTCGGCTGTGCGGATGACCGGCCGACCGGTCGTCTCGTCATGCACGGCCAAGCGCAGGAAGCCGTCGCGGACCGTCACGGTCAACGTGACCTGCGCTCCCTCCCCGTGCTGGATGGCATTGGTGACCAGCTCGGAGACGATGAGCGTGGCGTCGTCGACCAGCGCCTCCAGGCCGCAGTACCGCAGTCGGGCCGCGGTCACCTGCCGGGCCATCCTCACGCGGCGTGCGTCGTTCTCGGGGATACCGCTCCCGTTCCGGGACGGGGAGACCTCGAAGCACACGCTCATCTGGTCGTCGGCCAAGCGCGGACGCTTGGGCGGGTGCTCATGACAGAGGCCTTCGGCCGCCGTGGCGGCGCCTCCTCTCGTTGGTGGTGCGCTGGTCACCTTTGCTCCCAAGGGCCTGGATCGGTACGTGACTCGTAAGAGGTAACCGCTCGGTCACTGTCTGCGGGTACCGTTGGGGCCAGGTGGGACCGTGAACACCGTGAACGCCATGGAGCTGTCGGGAGTTGAGGACATGGCCACGAGGAAACGCACGCCCAACCCTGCCTTGGACAGGCTGCTTGAGCAGGCACGATGGACGCGCACGCAGCTCGCCCAGCAGGTGAACAGGCTCGGCCCACAGGCCGGACTCGAACTGTCTTACGACCGGACGGCCGTTGCACACTGGATCGCCGGAACGCCGCCAAAGCCGCAGGTCAGGCCTTTGATCCTTGAGGCGTTGTCCGCCCGGCTGGGGCGGCCGGTCTCCCACGCGGAAGCAGGCTTACAGCCCGCCGTTTCGGCCGACGGCTCCCAACCAGTCGACACTGTGGAGGAGTTGGTTGACCTAGGAAGGGCGGACATGGACCCATCCCGTCGCGGCGTCCTGGCCGCGACTCTGTTCTCTGCGGCGCTCTCCGTGCCTGTGTTCCAACACACGGCGCGAGCCGCCAGTGATCCGGTCGCTCCCGGCAAGGCCACCGTCCGGATCGGTGCATCCCAAGTCGCTTCGGTTCGCTCCATGACGGAGCGGATCGCCGACATCCTCGATGAGCTCGGCGCCGGCCACGCCCGCCCCATGGCGGCTGCATTCCTCGTCAACACCGTCGGCCCATGGCTCAGGGCGCAGGCTTCCGCCCCGGTGAAACGGAGCATGCTTGCCGCAGCATCGGACCTGACGTACCTGACCGGCTGGATGGCCATGTACGAGAAGGCCCACGGCCTTGGCCAGACGTACTACTCCCAAGCACTCAAACTCGCCAACGAGGCGGACGACCACGTCACCTACTGCCGCACACTGCGCGGGATGTCGCTCCAGGCGTCGAACCTGCGACACGGGCGGATGTCGCTGGAGCTGGCGGACTCCGCGGCCGAGGCCGCACCGTCGGCGGGCCCGCGTCTGGTGGCGTTCCTGCGCGGGCAACAGGCCCACGCGGCGAGCATGGTCGGGGACCGCCGCCAGGCGCACACCCGGCTCCGGGAGGCCGAGACTGCGCTCGCGAAGGCCGACGACCGGCGCGACGCGATCGGCGGGTACGACCAGACCGCCTACCTCTTCCACGTCTCTCATGTGCTGTTGGAGGAGAACGACCTGCCCGGCAGCATCAGCGCCCTACGGCAGTCCATCAAGGTCCAGCCGGCCAACGAACGGCAAGGCCGTGTCCACGCCTACGCGCTCCTGGCGCAGCGACAACTCAGGTACGGGCACCTGGAAACCTCGTGCGAGTCGTGGAGCCGGTTCCTGGACGAATACGAGCATGTGTCGTCCGTCCGTGGCGACGACCATTTCGCCACGATGCGCAAGGAGCTCGCGCCGTACGCCAAGACACGGGCCGTGCGGGCTCTGTCCAGCCGAGTGCGTGAGGTTGCAGCGGCCAAGGCCTGAGACCGGGAGTCCTCCAGGGAGCTGTCGGCAAACCCGGAGGCACACCATCCACGACAGGGGCATCCCGGTGCGGCCGAGGCTCGGCGGTGCATTCGCTGAAGGTGTACCTCCAGGGCCGTGACCAGGAAGACAGTGACGCGCCGCGTCGCCGGTGCTCGCACGCCGAAGGGCCCGGCCCCCCTCGCGGAGACCCGGACCCCTCGGCGTACTCGCGGCAGAGGCGCCACCGCGCGTCAGCGCACGAACACCCCCGCCGTGCCGGCCAGGTCCAGGAAGTACTGCGGCGCCACGCCGAGCACCACCGTGACCGCCACGCCGACCGCGATCGCCGTCATCGTCAGCGGTGACGGCACGGCGACGGTCGGGCCCTCCGGGCGGGGTTCGCTGAAGAACATCAGGACGATCACCCGGATGTAGAAGAACGCGGCGATGGCCGAGGCGATCACACCGACCACGACCAGCGGCACGGCGCCGCCCTCCGCCGCCGCCTTGAAGACGGCGAACTTGCCGGTGAAGCCCGCGGTGAGCGGGATACCGGCGAAGGCCAGCAGGAACACCGCGAACACCGCCGCCACCAGCGGCGAACGGCGGCCCAGGCCGGCCCACTTGGACAGGTGCGTGGCCTCACCGCCCGCGTCGCGGACGAGGGTGACCACGGCGAAGGCGCCCATCGTGACGAAGGAGTACGCCGCCAGGTAGAACAGCACCGACGACACGCCGTCCGGAGTGGCGGCGATGACGCCCGCGAGGATGAAGCCCGCGTGGGAGATCGCCGAGTACGCCAGGAGCCGCTTGATGTCGGTCTGGGTGATGGCGACGATCGCACCGATCAGCATGGTGGCGATCGCGACGCCCCACATCACCGGCCGCCAGTCCCAGCGCAGTCCGGGCAGGACCACGTAGAGGATGCGCAGCAGGGCGCCGAAGGCGGCCGTCTTGGTGGCGGCGGCCATGAAGCCGGTGACCGGCGTCGGGGCGCCCTGGTAGACGTCGGGGGTCCACATGTGGAACGGGACGGCACCCACCTTGAACAGCAGGCCCATCACCACGAGGGCGCTGCCGACGAGCAGCAGCGCGTCGTTGCCCATGGTGCCCGCGAGCGCCGGGCTGACGTCCTGGACGGTGCCCTCGACGACCTGCGCGATCGTGGCGTACGACATCGAGCCGGCGTAGCCGTACAGCAGGGCGATGCCGAACAGCATGAACGCCGAGGCGAACGCGCCGAGCAGGAAGTACTTGACCGCCGCCTCCTGCGAGATGAGCCGCTTGCGGCGGGCCAGCGCGCAGAGCAGGTACAGCGGGAGGGAGAGCACTTCCAGCGCCACGAACAGCGTCAGCAGGTCGTTGGCGGCGGGGAAGACCAGCATGCCCGCGACCGCGAACAGCAGGAGCGGGAACACCTCGGTGGTGGTGAAGCCGGCCTTGACCGCCTTCTTCTCCTGGTCGCTGCCGGGTACGGCGGCGGCCTGGGCGGCGAAGGAGTCGACCCGGTTGCCGTGGGCCTCCGGGTCGAGCCGGCGTTCGGCGAAGGTGAACAGGCCGACCAGGGCGGTCAGCAGGATGACGCCCTGGAGGAACAGGGCGGGGCCGTCGACGGCGATGGCGCCCATCGCCGCGATGCCCGCCTTCGTCGTGCCGTAGCCGTCGACCGCCAGCGCCACCACGGCGGCGAAGGCGGCGGTGAGGGCGACCGCGGCGACGAACATCTGCGCGTGGTACCGCGCCTTCCGCGGCACCAGGCCCTCGATGAGGATGCCGACGACGGCCGCGCCGACGACGATCAGCGTGGGCGCCAGCTGGGCGTACTCGATCTTCGGCGCGTCGATCTTCGCGATCGGTTCGGCCGCCGTCGTCCACAGGCTGTGGATGGCTGTTGCGCTCACTTGGCCGCCTCCACCTCGGGCTGGGGGTCCTTCTGGTCCACGTCGGACAGGGTGTGCTGCACCGCCGGGTTCACGATGTCCGTGACGGGCTTCGGATAGACGCCCAGGAACAGCAGCAGCACGATCAGCGGTGTCACCACCGCGATCTCACGCAGCCGCAGGTCCGGCAGCTTGGCGACCTCCGGCTTCACCGGGCCCGTCATGGTCCGCTGGTAGAGGACGAGGGTGTACAGGGCGGCGAGCACGATGCCCAGGGTCGCGACGATGGCGATCGCCGGATGGCGGGTGAACGTGCCGACCAGCACCAGGAACTCGCTGACGAACGGCGCCAGACCCGGCAGCGACAGCGTCGCCAGACCGCCGATCAGGAAGGTGCCGGCCAGTACCGGGGCCACCTTCTGCACCCCGCCGTAGTCGGCGATGAGCCGGGAGCCGCGCCGCGAGATCAGGAACCCGGCGACCAGCAGCAGCAACGCCGTCGAGATGCCGTGGTTGACCATGTACAGCGTGGCGCCGGACTGGCCCTGGCTGGTCAGCGCGAAGATGCCCATCACGATGAAGCCGAAGTGGGAGATCGACGCGTAGGCGATCAGCCGCTTGATGTCGCGCTGGCCCACCGCGAGCAGCGCCCCGTAGATGATGCTGATGACGGCGAGCACCAGGACGACCGGGGTCGCCCACTGGCTGGCCTCCGGGAACAGCCCGAGGCAGAAGCGCAGCATCGCGAAGGTGCCCACCTTGTCCACGACCGCCGTGATGAGCACGGCGACCGGGGCGGTCGACTCCCCCATGGCGTTGGGCAGCCAGGTGTGCAGCGGCCACAGCGGCGCCTTCACCGCGAACGCGAAGAAGAAGCCGAGGAACAGCCAGCGTTCGGTGCTCTGTGCCATCTCCAGCGAGCCGTTGGCCCGCGCCTCGGCGATCTCGGGGAGGGAGAAGCTCCCGGCGACCATGTACAGGCCGATCACCGCGGCCAGCATGATCAGTCCGCCGGCCAGGTTGTAGAGGAGGAACTTCACCGCCGCGTAGGACCGCTGGGTGGCGCCGGCCTTCTCGCCGTGTTCGTGCGCCCGGTCCCCGAAGCCGCCGATCAGGAAGTACAGCGGGATCAGCATGGCTTCGAACAGGATGTAGAAGAGGAAGACGTCGGTGGCCGTGAAGGCGAGGATCACCATCGCCTCGATGGCGAGGATCAGGGCGAAGAAGCCCTGCGTCGGCCGCCACCGCTTGCTGCCCGTCTCCAGCGGGTCGGCGTCGTGCCAGGACGCCAGCACGATGAACGGGATCAGCAGGGCGGTCAGCGCGATCAGCGCGACCGAGATGCCGTCCACCGCCAGGTCGTAGCGGACCCCGAAGTCCGCGATCCAGGCGTGCGACTCCGTGAGCTGGTAGCGGTCGCCGCCCGGTTCGAAGCGCACCAGGATGACGACCGCCAGCGCGAGCGTGGCGAGCGAGACCAGCAGGGCCAGCCACTTGGCGGCCGTGCGCTTGGAGGCCGGTACGGCGGCCGTGGCGATCGCCCCGATGGCCGGGAGCGCCGCCGTCGCTGTCAGCAGAGGAAAGGACATCGGTATCAGACCGCCCTCATCAGCAGGGTCGCGGCGACCAGGACCGCCGCGCCGCCGAACATGGAGACCGCGTAGGAGCGGGCGAAGCCGTTCTGCAGGCGGCGCATCCGGCCGGACAGGCCGCCGAACGAGGCCGCCGTCCCGTTGACGACGCCGTCGACCAGGGTGTGGTCGACGTACACCAGCGAACGCGTGAGGTGTTCGCCGCCGCGGACCAGGACGACGTGGTTGAAGTCGTCCTGGAGGAGGTCGCGGCGGGCGGCCCGGGTGAGGAGCGAGCCGCGCGGGGCGACCGCCGGGACCGGGCGGCGCCCGTACTGGGCCCAGGCGACGGCCACACCGACGACCATCACGGCGACCGTTGCCAGCGTGACCGTCAGGGCGCTGAGCGGGGAGTGGCCGTGGTCGTACCCGGTGACCGGCTCCAGCCAGTTCAGGAAGCGGTCGCCGATGCTGAAGAAGGCACCGCCGGCGACCGATCCGACGGCCAGCACGATCATCGGGACCGTCATGACCTTCGGGGACTCGTGCGGGTGCGGCGGGGTGTACTCGCCGCGCGTCTCGGCGGCGGGCTCCACGTCCGGCGCCGCCGGGGACGGCGTCGGGGCGTTGCGCCAGCGCTCCTCGCCGAAGAACGTCATCAGCATCACGCGCGTCATGTAGTACGCGGTGATGGCCGCGCCCAGCAGGGCGCAGGCGCCGAGGATCCAGCCCTCGGTGCCGCCCTTGGCGAAGGCCGACTCGATGATCTTGTCCTTGGAGAAGAAGCCGGACAGGCCCGGGAAGCCGATGATGGCGAGGTAGCCGAGGCCGAAGGTGACGAAGGTGACCGGCATGTACTTCCTGAGGCCGCCGTAACGGCGCATGTCGACCTCGTCGTTCATGCCGTGCATGACCGAGCCGGCGCCGAGGAACAGGCCGGCCTTGAAGAAGCCGTGCGTCACCAGGTGCATGATCGCGAAGACGTAGCCGATGGGGCCGAGGCCCGCGGCCAGGACCATGTAGCCGATCTGCGACATGGTCGAGCCGGCCAGCGCCTTCTTGATGTCGTCCTTGGCGCAACCGACGATCGCACCGAACAGCAGCGTGACCGCGCCGACGATGGTGACGACGAGCTGCGCGTCCGGGGCGCCGTTGAAGATGGCCCCGGAGCGGACGATCAGGTAGACGCCCGCGGTCACCATGGTCGCGGCGTGGATGAGGGCGGAGACCGGGGTCGGGCCCTCCATCGCGTCGCCGAGCCAGGACTGCAGCGGCACCTGGGCGGACTTGCCGCAGGCGGCCAGCAGCAGCATCAGGCCGATCGCGGTGAGCTTGCCCTCACCGGCGGCCGAGGCGAGCCCCGGCTCCCCCTCGGAGCCGAGGACCGGGCCGAAGGCGAAGGTGCCGAACCAGGCGAACATCATCATGATCGCGATGGACAGGCCGATGTCGCCGACCCGGTTGACCAGGAAGGCCTTCTTGGCGGCGGTCGCCGCGCTGGGCTTGTGCTGCCAGAAGCCGATCAGCAGGTAGGAGGCGAGACCGACGCCCTCCCAGCCGAAGTACAGCAGCAGGTAGTTGTCGGCGAGGACCAGCAGGAGCATCGCCGCGAGGAAGAGGTTCAGGAAGCCGAAGAAGCGGCGGCGCCGCTCGTCGTGCTCCATGTACCCGACGGAGTAGAGGTGGATCAGCGAGCCGACGCCGGTGATCAGCAGGACGAACGTCATCGACAGCTGGTCGAGCCGGAAGGCGATGTCGGCCTGGAATCCCTCCACCGGGATCCAGCTGAACAGGTGCTGGGTGACGGTGCGGTCGGCCGCGTCCCGGCCCAGCAGGTCGGTGAACAGCACCAGGCCGACCGCGAAGGAGACGCCGGCCAGGGCCGTGCCGATCCAGTGGCCGACGGCGTCCAGTCTGCGGCCGCCGCACAGCAGGACCGCCGCTCCGAGCAGGGGCGCCGCCACCAGCAGCGCAATCAGGTTCTCCACGATTCAGCAGCCCCTCACAGCTTCATCAGGCTGGCGTCGTCGACCGAGGCCGAGTGGCGGGAACGGAACAGGGACACGATGATCGCCAGCCCGACCACGACCTCCGCGGCGGCGACGACCATCGTGAAGAAGGCGATGATCTGGCCGTCGAGGTTGCCGTGCATGCGGGAGAAGGCGACGAAGGCGAGGTTGCAGGCGTTGAGCATGAGCTCGATGCACATGAACACCACGATCGCGTTGCGCCTGATCAGTACGCCGGTGGCGCCGATCGTGAAGAGCAGGGCGGCGAGGTAGAGGTAGTTGACCGGGTTCACTTCTGCCCCTCCTCGGTCCCCTTGAACGGTCCGGCTTCGATCGCCGTGCGGCCCAGGCGCTCCTCCGCGCGCTGCTCCAGCGCCCGCAGGTCGTTCATCGCCTCCTGCGACACGTCACGGATCTGGCCCCGCTCGCGCAGCGTGGCGCTGACCGTGAGGTCGGAGGGCGTGCCGTCGGGCAGCAGGCCGGCGATGTCCACGGCGTTGTGCCGCGCGTACACGCCGGGGGCGGGCAGCGGCGGGAGGTACTTGCCCTCGCGGACCCGCTGTTCGGCCAGCTCCCGCTGGGTCCGGGCGCGCTCGGTGCGCTCACGGTGGGTGAGCACCATCGCGCCGACGGCGGCCGTGATGAGCAGGGCGCCGGTGATCTCGAAGGCGAACACGTAGCGGGTGAACAGGAGGGCGGCGATGCCCTCCACGTTGCCGCCGGCGTTCGCCGCGCCGATGCCGTTGAACTCCGTGAGGGAGGCGTTGCCGATGCCGCCGACCAGCAGGATGCCGAAGCCGGCCATGCACAGCAGGGCCAGCCAGCGCTGGCCCTTGATGGTCTCCTTCAGGGAGTCCGCCGCGGTGACGCCGACCAGCATCACCACGAACAGGAACAGCATCATGACCGCGCCGGTGTAGACGACGATCTGCACGACGCCCAGGAAGTAGGCGCCGTTGGCGAGGTAGAACACCGCCAGGATGATCATCGTGCCGGCGAGGCACAGCGCGCTGTGCACGGCCCGCTTCATGAAGACGGTGCACAGGGCGCCGATCACGGCGATCGTGCCCAGGATCCAGAACTGGACGGCCTCGCCGGTGGAGGTGGTGTAGGCGGCGAGCGCGGTCATCGGCCGATCACCTGCTCCGACGCCGGTTCGTCCGGGCCGAAGGTCGAGTCGGCCTCCTGGACGACCTCCCCCTTCGAGTGGGCGACCTGGCGCTCCGTGCCGGGGGCGGCCTCGGTCACCAGGCCCCGGTAGTAGTCCTGTTCGTCGGTGCCCGGGTACATGGCGTGCGGGCTGTCCACCATGCCCTCCTCCAGGCCGGCGAGCAGCTGCTCCTTGGTGTAGATGAGGTCGGCCCGGCTGGAGTCGGCCAGTTCGAACTCGTTGGTCATCGTCAGCGCCCGCGTGGGGCACGCCTCGATGCACAGCCCGCACAGGATGCAGCGGGCGTAGTTGATCTGGTAGACGCGGCCGTACCGCTCGCCCGGCGAGTAGCGCTCCTCCTCGGTGTTGTCCGCGCCCTCCACGTAGATCGCGTCGGCGGGACAGGCCCAGGCGCACAACTCGCAGCCGACGCACTTCTCCAGGCCGTCCGGATGGCGGTTGAGCTGGTGCCGTCCGTGGAAGCGCGGAGCGGTGGTCTTCTGCTGCTCGGGGTACTGCTCGGTGAGCCGCTTCTTGAACATGGCCTTGAAGGTCACGCCGAAGCCGGCCACGGGGTTCAGGAAACCGGGCTTGGTCTGCCCGGCCTCCTTGGGCTCCTCAGCCATCGGACGCCTCCTTTCCATCCGTGGATCCGCTCGAAGATTCGTCACTCCGAGTATCTGGACCACCACTGACAATCAGCTCCCGCTCCCGGCGGGGGCGGCGGCGGGGCACCGGCGGCAGTTCCTGTCCGGGCAGCGGCGGTACGGGGAACCCGCCCGCCATCGGGTCGAACGCGGCCGGGGGTTCGGCGGCGGCCTGCTCCGCCCGCCTGGCCTTGTCGCGGAACAGGTCCGCGACGAAGGAGAGCAGCAGCAGGGCGAGGACCGCGCCGCCGATGTAGAGCGCGATGTCGGCGAAGGCCACGTTCTCGTTGCGCAGGGCGCGGACGGTGGCGACGAGCATCAGCCAGGCCAGCGCGACCGGGATGAGCACCTTCCAGCCCAGCTTCATCAGCTGGTCGTAGCGCACCCGGGGGAGCGTGCCGCGCAGCCAGACGAAGCAGAACAGCAGCATCTGGACCTTGAGGACGAACCAGAGCATCGGCCACCAGCCGTGGTTGGCGCCCTCCCAGAAGGTGCTGACGGGCCAGGGGGCCCGCCAGCCGCCCAGGAACAGCGTGGTCGCCACGGCCGCGACGGTCACCATGTTGATGTACTCGGCGAGCATGAACATCGCGAACTTGATCGACGAGTACTCGGTGTTGAAGCCGCCGACCAGGTCGCCCTCGGACTCCGGCATGTCGAACGGGGCGCGGTTGGTCTCGCCGACCATGGTGACGATGTAGATGATGAAGGAGATGGGCAGCAGCAGGATGTACCAGCGGTCGGTCTGCTGCTCCACGATCTGCGAGGTCGACATCGACCCCGAGTAGAGGAAGACCGAGGCGAAGGCGAGGCCCATCGCGATCTCGTAGGAGATCATCTGCGCGCACGAGCGCAGACCGCCCAGCAGCGGGTACGTGGAGCCGGAGCTCCAGCCCGCCAGCATGATGCCGTAGATGCCGATCGAGGCGACCGCGAGGATGTAGAGCATCGCGATCGGCAGGTCGGTGAGCTGCATCGTGGTGCGCTGGCCGAAGATGGAGATCTCGTTGCCGGCCGGCCCGAAGGGGATCACGGCGATCGCCATGAAGGCCGGGATGGCGGCCACGATCGGCGCCAGGATGTAGACCGCCTTGTCGGCGCGCTTGACGACGACGTCTTCCTTGAGCATCAGTTTCACGCCGTCGGCGAGCGACTGGAGCATGCCCCAGGGGCCGTTGCGGTTGGGGCCGATGCGCAGCTGCATCCAGGCGACGAACTTGCGCTCCATCACGATGGCGATCAGCACCGTCACCATCAGGAACGCGAAGCAGAACACCGCCTTGACGACGACCAGCCACCAGGGGTCGCGGCCGAACATCGAGAGGTCTTCGGCGGAGAGGTACATCATGCCTCCACCTCCTGGGGGGCCTCGCCGGCGCCGGTCGCCGGGCCGATGCGGACGAGGGAGCCGGGCAGCGCCCCGGTGTCGGAGGCGACGCCGTCGCCGGCCGAGTTCAGCGGGAGCCACACCACGCGGTCGGGCATCTCGGTGACGGCCAGCGGCAGCGCGACCGTCCCGGTGGTGCCGGTGACCGCGAGCAGGTCGCCGTCCTTGACGCCGGCCTCGGCGGCCGTGGCGGCCGAGAGGCGGGCGAGCGCGGCGTGCCGGGTACCGGCGAGCGCCTCGTCGCCCTGCTGGAGCAGGCCCTGGTCGAGCAGCAGCCGGTGCCCGGCCAGCACCGCCTCGCCGGCGGCGGGCCGGGGCAGCGCGCCCGCCCGGTCCTCCGGGTCGGTGGCCCGCGGGCCGTCCCAGGTGCCGAGCCGGTCCAGCTCCGCGCGCAGGGTGCGCAGGTCGGGCAGGCCCAGGTGGACGTCCATGGCGTCGGCCAGCATCTGCAGCACCCGTGCGTCGGTCGGCGCGGGGCGGCGGGTCATCTGGTCGGGCTTGATCGACGCCTCGAACAGGCGGGCCCGGCCCTCCCAGTTGAGGAAGGTGCCGTCCTTCTCGACGACCGGGGAGACCGGCAGCACCACGTCGGCGAGCGCGGTGACCTCACCGGGCCGCAGCTCCAGGGAGACCACGAACCCGGCCTCGGCCAGGGCCTCCCGCGCGCGGGCCGGATCGGGCAGGTCGGCGACCTCGACCCCGGCCACCAGCAGCGCCTGCAGCTGGCCGTCGGCGGCGGCCTCGACGATCCCGGTGGTGTCGCGGCCGAAGCGGAGCGGGAGTTCGGCGACGCCCCAGGCGGCGGCGACCTCCTCCCGCGCCCGCGGGTCGGTCGCCGGACGTCCGCCCGGCAGCAGGGTGGGCAGGGCGCCCGCCTCGATCGCGCCCCGCTCCCCGGCGCGGCGCGGGATCCACGCCAGCCTGGCGCCGGTCGCGGTCGCCGTCCGGACGGCGGCGGTCAGGCCGCCCGCGACGGCCGCGAGCCGCTCGCCGACGACGATCACCGCGCCGTCGGCGCGCAGCGCCTCGGCCGCGGCGGCCCCGTCGCCCTCCAGGCCGACGCCGCTCGCGAGGGCGTCCAGCCACTCGGTCTCGGTGCCGGGGGCGGCGGGCAGGAGCGTGCCGCCCGCCTTCTCCAGGCCGCGGGTGGCGTGGGTGGCCAGCGCGAAGGTGCGCTGGCCGCGCTTGCGCCAGGCCTTGCGCAGCCGCAGGAAGACGCCGGGCGCCTCCTCCTCCGACTCGAACCCGACCAGCAGCACGGCGGGCGCCTTCTCCAGCGCCGTGTAGGTGACGCCCGTGCCGTCCAGGTCACGGCCGCGTCCGGCGACCCGGGCGGCCAGGAAGTCGGCCTCCTCGCCGCTGTGCACCCGCGCCCGGAAGTCGATGTCGTTGGTGCCCAGGGCCACCCGCGCGAACTTGCTGTACGCGTAGGCGTCCTCGACGGTGAGCCGGCCGCCGGTCAGGACGCCGGTGCGGCCCCGGGAGGCGAGCAGCCCCTGGGCGGCGATCTGCAGCGCCTCCGGCCAGGAGGCGGGCTCCAGTTCGCCCTCGGCGTTGCGGACCAGCGGGGTGTGGAGCCGGTCGCGCTGCTGCGCGTAGCGGAACCCGAAGCGGCCCTTGTCGCAGATCCACTCCTCGTTGACCTCGGGGTCGTTGCCCGCGAGGCGCCGCATGACCTTGCCGCGCCGGTGGTCGGTGCGGGTGGCGCAGCCGCCGGAGCAGTGCTCGCACACCGACGGCGAGGAGACCAGGTCGAAGGGGCGGGCGCGGAAGCGGTAGGCCGCCGAGGTGAGCGCGCCGACCGGGCAGATCTGGATGGTGTTGCCGGAGAAGTACGACTCGAAGGGGTCGCCCTCGCCGGTGCCGACCTGCTGCAGGGCGCCCCGCTCCAGCAGTTCGATCATCGGGTCGCCCGCGACCTGCACGGAGAACCGGGTGCAGCGCGCGCACAGCACGCACCGCTCGCGGTCGAGCAGGACCTGGGTGGAGATGGGGACGGGCTTCTCGTAGGTGCGCTTGGTGCCCTCGAAGCGGGACTCGGCGTGCCCGTGCGACATGGACTGGTTCTGCAGCGGGCACTCGCCGCCCTTGTCGCAGACCGGGCAGTCCAGGGGGTGGTTGATGAGCAGGAACTCCAGCATCCCCTTCTGCGCCTTCTCGGCGACCGGCGAGGTGAGCTGGGTCCTCACCACCATCCCGTCGGTGCAGGTGATGGTGCAGGAGGCCATCGGCTTGCGCTGCCCCTCCACCTCGACGATGCACTGGCGGCAGGCGCCGACCGGGTCGAGGAGGGGGTGGTCGCAGAACCGGGGGATCTCGATGCCGAGCTGTTCGGCGGCCCGGATGACCAGGGTGCCCTTGGGCACGCTGATCTCGACGCCGTCGATGGTCAGCGTCACCAGGTCCTCGGGCGGGACCGCCGCCTCTCCCCCGCCGGAGGGAGCGTTGGTGGTCACAGTCATGCGTGCACCTCCGTACGGTCGGCCCAGGCCGTCGACTCGGCCGGGTCGAAGGGGCAGCCACGGCCCGTGATGTGCTGCTCGTACTCCTCGCGGAAGTACTTCAGCGAGGAGAAGATCGGCGAGGCGGCGCCGTCGCCGAGGGCGCAGAACGCCTTGCCGTTGATGTTGTCGGCGATGTCGTTCAGCTTGTCCAGGTCGGACATCCGGCCCTTGCCGGCCTCGATGTCCCGCAACAACTGCACCAGCCAGTACGTCCCCTCGCGGCACGGCGTGCACTTGCCGCAGGACTCGTGGGCGTAGAACTCGGTCCAGCGGGTCACGGCGCGGACCACGCAGGTGGTCTCGTCGAAGCACTGCAGCGCCTTGGTGCCGAGCATGGAACCGGCGGCGCCCACCCCCTCGTAGTCCAGGGGGACGTCGAGGTGCTCGTCGGTGAGCAGCGGTGTGGACGAGCCGCCCGGGGTCCAGAACTTCAGCCGGTGGCCCGGGCGCATGCCGCCGCTCATCTCCAGCAGCTGGCGCAGGGTGATGCCGAGCGGTGCCTCGTACTGGCCGGGCTGGGCGACGTGGCCGCTGAGGGAGTAGAGCGTGAAGCCGGGGGACTTCTCGCTGCCCATGGAGCGGAACCAGTCCTTGCCCCGGTTCATGATGGCGGGAACCGAGGCGATGGACTCGACGTTGTTCACCACAGTGGGGCACGCGTAGAGCCCCGCGACCGCGGGGAAGGGAGGACGCAGCCGCGGCTGGCCGCGGCGGCCTTCGAGCGAGTCGAGCAGCGCGGTCTCCTCACCGCAGATGTACGCGCCCGCCCCCGCGTGCACGGTGAGTTCGAGGTCGAGTCCGCTGCCCAGGACGTTCTCGCCGACGAAGCCGGCTTCCCGCGCCTCGCGCACGGCCTCGTGCAGCCGCCGCAGCACGGGCACGACCTCGCCCCGGAGGTAGATGAAGGCGTGCGACGACCGGATGGCGTAGCAGGCGATGACGATGCCCTCGATGAGGCTGTGCGGGTTGGCGAAGAGGAGCGGGATGTCCTTGCAGGTGCCGGGCTCGGACTCGTCGGCGTTGACCACGAGGTAGTGGGGCTTGCCGTCGCCCTGCGGGATGAACTGCCACTTCATGCCGGTGGGGAAGCCGGCGCCGCCGCGTCCGCGCAGGCCGGAGTCCTTGACGTAGGCGATGACCTCGTCGGGCGTCATGGCGAGCGCCTTGCGGAGCCCCTCGTACCCGTCGTGTCTGCGGTAGGTGTCCAGGGTCCAGGAGCGGTCCTGGTCCCAGAAGGCGGACAGCACGGGTGCGAGCAGCTTCTCCGGGCCGGTGTCCTTGAGTTCGGGTGCCAAGGTCATCACTCCCCCTCCTCGGCAGCGGATCCCGTGGGGCCGGAGGGACGGGGCGGTGTCTCCGGGTCACGGGAGGTGGTGGGTGACGGGTGGGCGGGGTCGGAGGCCGCGGTGTCCTGCGGCGCGTCGTGCGAGCTGAGGTGCTCGGTGGGCGACGGCTCGTGCGGCGGGGCCTCGTGGCGCGCCTCGCCACGCGGGTGGACCACGCGGGCGGGCGGGGCCTCGCCCTTGGCGAGCTTCAGCCCGGCCAGGGAGGCGGGTCCGGCCCCTCCGGTGGCCTCGACGGCGCCGTCCCGCTCGTCGGGGAAGCCGGCGAGGATCCGGGCGGTCTCCTTGAAGGTGCACAGCGGGGCCCCGCGGGTGGGCGCCACCGGGCGGCCGGCCCGCAGGTCGTCCACCATGCGCTTGGCGCTCTCGGGCGTCTGGTTGTCGAAGAACTCCCAGTTCACCATCACCACGGGCGCGAAGTCGCAGGCCGCGTTGCACTCGATGTGCTCCAGCGTGACCTTGCCGTCGCCGGTGGTCTCGCCGTTGCCGACGCCGAGGTGCTCCTGGAGCTCCTCGAAGATCTGGTCGCCGCCCATGACGGCGCACAGGGTGTTGGTGCACACCCCGACCTGGTAGTCGCCGCTCGGCTTGCGCCGGTACATGGTGTAGAAGGTCGCGACGGCGGTCACCTCGGCCGTGGTCAGGCCGAGGACGTCCGCGCAGAACCGCATCCCGGTGCGCGTGACGTGGCCCTCCTCCGACTGCACCAGGTGCAGCAGGGGCAGGAGGGCGGACCGGGAGTCGGGGTAGCGGGCGACGATCTCGCGCGCGTCCGCCTCCAGCCGGGCGCGGACGTCGTCGGGGTAGTCGGGTGCGGGCAGTTCGGGCATGCCCAGGCTGACGCCCCGCTCCGAAGAAGAGGTGGTCACCGGTCGACGCCTCCCATCACGGGGTCGATGGACGCGACGGCGACGATGACGTCGGCGACCTGGCCGCCCTCGCACATCGCCGCCATGGCCTGCAGGTTGGTGAAGGACGGGTCGCGGAAGTGGACCCGGTAGGGGCGGGTGCCGCCGTCGGAGACGACGTGCACCCCGAGTTCGCCCTTGGGCGACTCGACCGCCGTGTACGCCTGGCCGGGCGGGACCCGGAAGCCCTCGGTGACCAGTTTGAAGTGGTGGATCAGGGCCTCCATGGAGGTGCCCATGATCTGCTTGATGTGGTCCAGGGAGTTGCCCAGGCCGTCCGGTCCCAGGGCGAGCTGGGCGGGCCAGGCGATCTTCTTGTCGGCGACCATGACCGGGCCGGGCCGGAGCCGGTCCAGGCACTGCTCGATGATGTTCAGCGACTGGCGCATCTCCTCCAGGCGGATCAGGAACCGCCCGTAGGAGTCGCAGGTGTCGGCGGTCGGGACCTCGAAGTCGTAGGTCTCGTAGCCGCAGTACGGCTGGGCCTTGCGCAGGTCGTGGGGCAGGCCGGTGGAGCGCAGCACCGGGCCGGTGGCGCCGAGGGCCATGCAGCCGGCCAGGTCGAGGTAGCCGACGTCCTGCAGCCGGGCCTTGAAGATGGGGTTCCCGGTGGCGAGCGCGTCGTACTCCGGGAGGTTCTTGCGCATCTTCTTCACGAGCTCGCGGATCTGGTCCACCGCGCCGGGCGGCAGGTCCTGGGCGAGCCCGCCGGGGCGGATGTAGGCGTGGTTCATCCGCAGGCCCGTGATCAGCTCGAAGACGTCGAGCACGAGTTCACGGTCCCGGAACCCGTAGATCATGATCGTGGTGGCGCCGAGCTCCATGCCGCCGGTGGCGATGGCCACCAGGTGGGAGGAGAGCCGGTTCAGCTCCATCAGGAGCACCCGGATGACCGAGGCGCGGTCGGGTACCTGGTCCTCGATGCCGAGCAGCTTCTCGACCGCGAGGCAGTACGCCGTCTCGTTGAAGAACGGCGTCAGGTAGTCCATGCGCGTCACGAAGGTGGTGCCCTGCGTCCACGTGCGGTACTCGAGGTTCTTCTCGATGCCGGTGTGGAGGTAGCCGATGCCCGCGCGGGCCTCGGTGACGGTCTCGCCGTCGATCTCCAGGATCAGCCGCAGCACTCCGTGGGTGGAGGGGTGCTGGGGGCCCATGTTGACGACGATGCGTTCGTCGTCGGCGCGGGCCGCGGCCTCGACGATCTCGTCCCAGTCGCCGCCGGTCACCGTGTAGACGGGACCTTCGGTGGTGTCGCGGGCCGAGGCGGAAGAGGGGGTGTGCGTGCTCATGAGTACGACCTCCGCTGGTCCGGAGCCGGGATCTGGGCGCCCTTGTACTCGACGGGGATGCCGCCGAGGGGGTAGTCCTTGCGCTGCGGGTGGCCCTGCCAGTCGTCCGGCATCATGATCCGCGTCAGGGCCGGGTGACCGTCGAAGACGATGCCGAAGAAGTCGTACGTCTCGCGCTCGTGCCAGTCGTTGGTCGGGTAGACCGAGAACAGCGACGGGATGTGCGGGTCGCTGTCGGGCGCGCTGACCTCCAGGCGGATCACCCGGTTGTGGGTGATCGAGCGCAGGTGGTAGACGGCGTGCAGCTCGCGCCCCTTGTCGTTCGGGTAGTGCACGCCGCTGACGCCGGTGCACAGCTCGAAGCGCAGGGCGGGGTCGTCGCGGAGGGTCTTCGCCACCCGCACGAGGTGCTCGCGCTCGACGTGGAAGGTGAGTTCGCCGCGGTCGACGACGGTCTTCCCGATGGCGTTGTCCGGGAGGAGGTCCTGCTCCTCCAGCGCGCCCTCGAGTTCGTCGGCGACCTCGTCGAACCAACCGCCGTAGGGGCGGCTCGACGGTCCCGGGAGCCGGACCGGGCGGACCAGCCCGCCGTAACCGGAGGTGTCGCCTCCGTTGTTGGCGCCGAACATGCCGCGCTGGACGCGGATCTCCTCGCCGCCGTCGCCGCGCTGGCCGGGGAGGTTCTGCGCGGAGAGGTCCTTCTCGGGGTTCACGCCGTCCCCCGCGTGGTGCGCGTCGCTCATCGCAGCAGCCCCTTCATCTCGATGGTGGGCAGGGCCTTGAGCGCCGCCTCCTCCGCCTCGCGGGCCGCCTCCTCGGCGTTCACGCCGAGCTTGGAGTTCTGGATCTTCTGGTGCAGCTTGAGGATCGCGTCCAGGAGCATCTCGGGGCGGGGCGGGCAGCCGGGCAGGTAGATGTCGACCGGGACGACGTGGTCGACGCCCTGGACGATCGCGTAGTTGTTGAACATGCCGCCCGAGGAGGCGCAGACCCCCATGGAGATCACCCACTTCGGGTTCGGCATCTGGTCGTAGACCTGCCGCAGCACCGGCGCCATCTTCTGGCTGACCCGGCCGGCCACGATCATCAGGTCCGCCTGCCGGGGCGAGCCGCGGAAGACCTCCATGCCGAAGCGGGCCAGGTCGTAACGGCCGGCGCCGGTGGTCATCATCTCGATGGCACAGCAGGCGAGGCCGAACGTGGCGGGGAAGACGGACGACTTGCGCACCCACCCCGCGGCCTGCTCGACGGTGGTCAGCAGGAAGCCGCTCGGCAGCTTTTCTTCGAGTCCCATGGCTAACCCCTCAGTCCCATTCCAGGCCGCCGCGCCGCCATACGTACGCGTACGCGACGAAGACGGTGAGCACGAAGAGCAGCATCTCCACGAGCCCGAAGATCCCCAGGGCGTCGAAGCTGACGGCCCAGGGGTAGAGGAAGACGATCTCGATATCGAAGATGATGAAGAGCATCGCCGTCAGGTAGTACTTGATCGGGAAGCGCCCGCCGCCGGCCGGCGTGGGGGTCGGCTCGATTCCGCATTCGTAGGCCTCGAGCCTGGCGCGGTTGTAGCGCTTCGGACCGATCAGCGTGGCCATGACCACGGAGAAGATCGCAAAGCCTGCCCCGAGGGCTCCCAGTACGAGGATGGGCGCATACGCGTTCACCGCTCCTCGCTCCTCTCAGTCGGCACTGACTGCTGGCGCGTCGGGCTTCCCACCTGCCTCAGCAACCTCTCGAACCACGCCCGCCCCGGCGAAGATCGAGAACATGTGAAGCAGGTCACAAGCCCAACTGCTCCGCATCCTATGCCCGGTGGTCTGTGATCTGCGACACGGGGTATCCCACTACCTTTGTGATCTCTGCCACCTGACGAACGATCATGAAGTCGGATGAGCGGTGATCTTCGCACGCGAAGCGTCCGCGCGATCACGAGAAGTGACATTTTGGCACGTCGGTGCAGGTCGGAGGGGTGCGTCTCCATATCAAGAGGTTTCCCCTGCATGCAAATTGGTGCTGGACCGGATCTCTTGATAGAGGCCGTTCACACCTGCGGGGGGCCGCGCGGAGCGATGTGGACACGTGCACGCGTTCACGAAGTCGCGCGCCCTCGACACCGCTCCCGACGCCCTCCCGAGGATCACCACCGCCGTCCGCCCCGGCCGGCCCCCGGGACGCCGCCGCAGAGGTAATCGTTCCGTGACCTCCGCCACATCCGCAGGTCCGGCCGAACAAGAGGGCTTGGCCAATCGGCGGAACCGGTGGTAGGTGGCGGGCAATTCGGGCGTAACGATGAAAGACCGTGATCACAGGCCGATTACCGGGCGTCCGCAATGTCCGTTACGGCGTCAATAAGGAACGACACGCCCGGGATTCGGGGTCTCGGTTGAACAACTGTGGCGCAGCACACGTTTCTTGTGGATATGAAGGAGCCCCTGGTACCGGTTGTTCCCATGTCCCACACCGCTCACATACGCAGCCACCGGAAGCCCCGGCGCACCGCACAGACCACGATGGCGATGCGGGCCGGCGTGGCCGGTGGCGTCCTCAGCACCCTGGCAGTGGCCGGCGCATCGGGTTCGGCGAACGCAGCCGAGCCGGTGACCCAGACCCTCGAACTGCCCACCCTGACGGCCGACCTGGCCGCTCAGGTCGCCCAGTCCGCGGACGCCACGCAGCAGGCCGCCGCGAACTACCAGCTGCGGGCCGAGCGCGACGCGGCCGCCGCCGAGGCGGCCAAGGAGGCCAAGGCGGACCTCGCCGAGGCCAAGAAGAAGGCGGCGGCGAAGAAGAAGGCCGCCGAGGACGCCCGCAAGGCCGCCGCGGAGCGCGCCACGCGCACCGCCGACCGCCCGGACCTGTCCACCAGCACCGCCACGGCCGCCACGACCGCCTCCGCGCCGGCCAGCGGCAGCGTCGCCACGGTCATCGCCTTCCTCAAGGCGCAGGTCGGCGACGCCTACGTCATGGGCGCCACCGGCCCCAACGCCTGGGACTGCTCCAGCCTGGTGCAGGCCGCGTTCAAGCAGGTCGGCGTCGACCTGCCGCGCGTCTCCCAGGACCAGTCGACGGTCGGCACCGACATCCCGCTCTCGCAGATCCAGGTCGGCGACATCCTGTACTGGGGCGGGAAGGGCTCCGCATACCACACGGGTGTCTACATCGGTAACGGCCAGTACCTGGACGCGGCCAACCCCTCCAAGGGCGTCGTCATCCAGGACCTCTCGGGCTACCCGGCGTCGGGCGCCGTGCGCGTGCTCTGAGCCGTACGACCGGAACGCCGGAGGGCCGCTGCCGCTCGGGGGCAGCGGCCTTCCGCCGTTCACATCCCGCCCCTTCGGGGGCACTTCGGACGGATCGCCCACGCCGGCGCGGTGACCCGAACGGGTCGGCGCGACGCCCGCGGGGGTGACCGGCGAGGGCCGGCACCCCACCCGCACGGGTGACCGCCGGCGGACCGCGGCGCGACGGGCACGCGGAACCGCGAGGAACACCCCCCGGGCGGGGGCAGTTGCACGGGATTGCCCGAATCACCCCATTGCCGCGGCGCCTTGGCGTGCCCTCCCGCCCGCGCGGAGCGGCTCCACGGCCCCTGGCGGGCCCGCAGAGCGCCTCGACGGGCTGCGGCGGCCGGTGGGAGTACGTCACCGGCTCCCGGCCGCCCACAGCCACGCCCTACGGCCTCCGCCTCACACGGCGGTGCCGCCGGACAGCCGCGCGCGCCGGCGCGGGAACAGGGTGAGGCCCGCGCCGAGGCCCGGCGCCGGCAGGGCGGCCCCGTCGGTCAGGGCCGTGCCGCCTGCCCCGGTGAACGCGAGAGTGCCGCCGTCACCGACGTCACCCGAGGTGCCGTCCGTCCCGCTCGCACCGCCTGTCCCGTCCTTGCCGTCCTCGTCACCCGTGCCGTCCTCGTCGTCCACGGGCGGTGTCGTGGCGCCCGGGGTGCCCGGGGTGCCGTCGTCGCCGGGTCCGTCGGCGGCGTCGAGCACGATCCAGGCGGAGTCGTTCGTCTCGTCCGCGTCCCAGGGGTCGTCCCACTCGGGCAGCGCGACCTCACCGTTCGCGCCCTCGACCACCCGGTCGATGCGGCGCGCGAACGGGAAGGTGGGCGACGCGTCCTCCAGCGGCGGGGTGTTCACCCAGACGTCATGACGACGTCCGGACCGGGCCACTGGGCGAGCCGGACCCGTCGGGCGCGCGGCCGGTGCGCGGGCGCGCGGGCGGTGCGCGGACGCGCGGCCGGTGCGAGGCGCACCGACGGGCACCGCCCGCCGGTCAGGCCTTCGGCGCCACCTTGCTCAGGCCGTTGATGATGCGGTCCATGGCGTCGCCGCCCGTCGGGTCGGTCAGGTTGGCGAGCAGCTTCAGGGTGAACCGCATCAGCATCGGGTGGGTGAGTCCGCGCTGGGCGGCGATCTGCATGATCTTCGGGTTGCCGATGAGCTTCACGAAGGCACGGCCGAGCGTGTAGTAGCCGCCGTAGGTGTCCTTCAGGACGCGCGGGTAGCGCTGGAGGGCGAACTCCCGCTGGGCCGGGGTCGCCCGCGCGTGCGCCTGCACGATGACCTCGGCGGCGATCTGCGCGGACTCCATGGCGTAGGCGATGCCCTCACCGTTGAACGGGTTGACCAGCCCGCCCGCGTCGCCGACCAGGAGCAGGCCGCGGGTGTAGTGGGGCTGACGGTTGAAGGCCATGGGGAGCGCGGCGCCGCGGATCGGGCCGGTCATGTTGTCCGGGGTGTAGCCCCACTCCTCGGGCATCGAGGCGCACCACGCCTTGAGGACCTCGCGCCAGTCCAACTCCTTGAAGGACTCGGAGGTGTTGAGGACGCCGAGGCCGACGTTGCTGGTGCCGTCGCCCATGCCGAAGATCCAGCCGTAGCCCGGCAGCAGCCGGTCCTGGGCACCGCGGCGGTCCCACAGCTCCAGCCAGGACTCCAGGTAGTCGTCGTCGTGGCGGGGCGAGGTGAAGTACGTGCGGACGGCGACGCCCATCGGGCGGTCCTCGCGCCGGTGCAGGCCCATCGCCAGGGACAGCCGGGTGGAGTTGCCGTCGGCGGCCACCACCAGCGGGGCGTGGAAGGTGACTTCGCGCTTCTCCTCGCCCAGCTTGGCCTTCACGCCGGTGATGCGGCCGGTGCGGTCGTCGATGATCGGCGCGCCCACGTTGCAGCGCTCGTACAGTCGGGCGCCGGCCTTCTGGGCCTGCCGGGCGAGCTGTTCGTCGAAGTCGTCGCGCTTGCGGACCAGGCCGTAGTCGGGGAAGGAGGCGAGTTCCGGCCAGTCGAGCTGGAGCCGGACGCCACCGCCGATGATGCGCAGGCCCTTGTTGCGCAGCCAGCCCGCCTCCTCGGAGATGTCGATGCCCATGGCGACGAGCTGCTTGGTGGCGCGCGGGGTGAGGCCGTCGCCGCAGACCTTCTCCCGCGGGAACTCGGTCTTCTCCAGCAGGAGCACGTCGAGGCCGGACCTGGCCAGGTGGTAGGCGGTGGTGGAGCCGGCTGGCCCCGCGCCCACGACGATCACGTCGGCGGTGTTGTCGGAGAGGGGCTCGGTCACGGCGGGTTCTCCCCAAGGCTCGAAATCTGGTGCCGGCCGGCACGGGACAGGGGCAGTCTATGCAGGAGAATCGATCACCCGGCTGAAGGGCTGCCTCGATGACCAGAGCTCTCCCCGTCGTGCGGTTCCGCGTCCCCACCCATGAGGACGCCGTCGTGTGGCACCGCCTCTTCGCCGACCCCGAGGTCATGGAGTTCCAGGGCGGCAGGCCCGCGGAGTTGTCGGTCTACGAGGAGCTCACTGCCCGCCAGCGCCGGCACGACGCCGAACGGGGCTTCTGCCTGTGGACCCTGCTCGACGGGGCGGACGAGGTCATCGGCTTCACCGGCGCGCAGCCCTGGGAGCGGGATTGGGGCCCCGTCGGCGAGACGGAGATCGGCTGGCGGCTGGGGCGGCGGTTCTGGGGCCGGGGGTACGTCACCGCGGCGGCCCGGCAGACCCTGGAGCGGGTCCGCGCGGCCGGCGTCGCGGACGTGGTGGCGATGGTGGACGCCCGCAACGCCCGTTCCATTGCGGTCACCCGGTGCCTCGGCATGCGCCTCGCCGAGACGTACACGACGCCGGTGTCCCGCCGGAAGGGGCACTGCTACCGACTGGCCCTGTGACGGCTCCGGCCCGTCCCCGCACACCGGACGCCGGCACCCGGCACCCGGCATCCCGAACCCCGCACCCCGCACCCCGCACCCCGCACCCCGCACCCCGCCTGACGATCACTCGCGGTGATCCGCTGTCACTCAACGCGACACGCGCCTTCCGGCGGACGCCCCGGCGGGTCTACCCTGCCGGTACCGCTGGGGGGTGACGTCCGTGCCAGTGACACCCGGGACACCCGACGTGCGCGTACCACACCTGGTCGGCCTGATGGCCGTGGACGCGCGCGAGGCGGCCCGCGCGCGGGGCCTCCGCCTCGACGCGCCGGACCGGCCCGCCTTCCACCTCGTCGTCGTCGATCACGTCGTGCGCCAGTACCCGCAGCCCGGCACGCGGGTGCCGCGCGCGTCCCCGGTCCACGTGTGGTTCGACCTCGGCGAGGGAGAGGGCGGCGGCGGGGTGCGCGAACCGCGCGCGTCCGGCCCGCCCGGCGGAGGACTGCGGTGCGCGCGGGACGAACCGCGCCCGCCCCGGCCGGGCGACCCGCTGCCGCCGTGCGGCCGGGACCTGCTGCCCGTCGGTCCGCCCTGACCCCGGAAGGCCCGGTCACCGCAACCCGCGCCGGCTCCGCTCGAAGCCGGGCGCAGGCCGGGCCCGCCGCCCGTCCGCCCGCGTCCAAGCCGGGGGCAGGCGGGGCCCGCGGTCCGCAGCGCGCCTCGGAGCCGCGGGCCGGGACCGGCCCGCCGCCGGTCAGCTCCCCTTGAAGCCCCGGTGCAGGGTGACCACGCCGCCGGTCAGGTTCCGCCAGGCGACCCGGGACCAGCCGGCCTTGCCCAGCCGCTCGGCCAGCGCGGGCTGGTCGGGCCAGGCGCGGATGGACTCGGCGAGGTAGACGTAGGCGTCCGGGTTGGTGCACACCGTGCGCGCGAGCGGCGGCAGCGCGCGCATCAGGTACTCGGTGTAGACGGTGCGGAACGGCGCCCACGTGGGGTGCGAGAACTCGCAGATGACGATCCGCCCGCCGGGCCGGGTCACCCGGTGCATCTCGCGCAGCGCGGCGTCGAAGTCCTGCACGTTGCGCAGCCCGAAGGAGATGGTGACGGCGTCGAACACGTCGTCCTTGAAGGGCAGCCGGGTGGCGTCCCCGGCGGTGTGCGGGAGCCACGCGTGGTTGCGCTTGCCGACCCGGAGCATGCCGAGGGAGAAGTCGCAGGGGACCACGTAGGCCCCGGCGCGGGCGAAGGGCAGCGAGGACGTGCCGGTGCCGGCCGCCAGGTCGAGGATCTTCTGCGCGGGGCGCGCGTCGACGGCCCGGGCGACCTCCTTGCGCCATCGGCGGTCCTGGCCGAGGGACAGCACGTCGTTGGTCAGGTCGTAGCGTTCCGCCACGTCGTCGAACATCGAGGCGACTTCGTGCGGCTGCTTGTCCAGGGATGCGCGGGTCACGGGCCCATTGTGGCAGCCCGCCCCCGGCCGCCCCACGGCGCCCGCCGCGCCACCCGGCGTTCAGCGCCGCCGGTGCACCAGGCGGCCGGCCAGGACGGTGGCCACGCAGGTCCCGGCGCCGCGGACGGCCAGCGCGGCCTCGTCGGGCACGTCGAAGACGGCGAACGTGGCGGTTCCCTGCCCCGCGACGAGCGGGGGCGCCGCCACGGCGGCCGGACTCCGGCCGGCCAGCGGGTCCAGGACGGCCGGGCCGGCACAGTCCCCGGTGCCGCCGGAACCGGCGGGACCCGGCAGGACGCCCAGCCCCGCCCGCCGCACGGCGTCCACCACGGCGGGCCGCCGCAGCGGCCCGGTCACGGCGACGACGCCGTGCGCCAGCAGCCGCTGCGCCCCGCGCCGGGCGCTGGCGCCCCAGCGGGCCTCGGTCGGGGCGAGCGCGGCGAGGGCGTCACCGGTCAGCGGGGCGGTGCCCAGTTCGTCGGCCTCGCGCGGGTCCGGGTGGTAGGCGCGTTCCAGCAGCGCGGCACCGCAGGGGTGGACGAACCCCGGGGTGAGCAGCCCCGGCCAGCGCCGGGTGCGCGCCGCCGGGTGGGCGGCGGCCAGCGTCGCGTACGGGCCGACGGCGGCCGGCACGCGGCCGTCCACCAGCACGGCCCCGTCCGGCACGGCGGGCCGCCCGCCCCCGGGGACCACGAGGTCCGCCGCGTGAAGCGTCAGCACGGCCCGGTCAGTTGGAGGCGAGGAGCTTCAGCTCCGGGTGGGCGGTGCCGCCCTCGATGGCCGTGGAGGAGATGTGCGAGACCACGCGGTCGTCGGCCGGGTCGTTCGCCGGGTCGTCGTGCACGACCAGGTGCTCGTACGTGGTCGACCGCTGCGCGGGGACCCGGTCCGCCCGGCGGATGAGGTCGATGATCTCCAGCCGGTTGGAGCGGTGCTTGGCACCCGCCGAGGAGACCACGTTCTCCTCCAGCATGATCGAGCCGAGGTCGTCCGCGCCGTAGTGCAGGGACAGCTGGCCGGCCTCCTTGCCGGTGGTCAGCCACGAGCCCTGGATGTGCGCCACGTTGTCGAGGAACAGGCGGGCGATGGCGATCATCCGCAGGTACTCGAAGAGGGTCGCCTGGGTCCGGCCCTTCAGGTGGTTGTTCTCGGGCTGGTAGGTGTACGGGATGAACGCGCGGAAGCCGCCGGTGCGGTCCTGCACGTCGCGGATCATGCGCAGGTGCTCGATGCGCTCGGCGTTGGTCTCGCCGGTGCCCATCAGCATCGTCGAGGTGGACTCCACGCCCAGGGTGTGGGCGATCTCCATGATCTCCAGCCAGCGCTCGCCGGACTCCTTCAGCGGCGCGATGGCCTTGCGGGGGCGCTCCGGCAGCAGTTCGGCGCCGGCTCCGGCGAAGGAGTCGAGCCCGGCCGCGTGGATGCGGGTGATGGCCTCCTCGACCGACACCTTCGAGATCCGCGCCATGTGCTCGACCTCGCTCGCCCCCAGGGAGTGGATGACGAGCTGCGGGAACTCCTTCTTGATCGCGGAGAAGTGCTTCTCGTAGTACTCCACGCCGTAGTCCGGGTGGTGCCCGCCCTGGAACATGATCTGGGTGCCGCCGAGTTCGACGGTCTCCGCGCAGCGGCGCAGGATGTCGTCGAGGTCGCGGGTCCAGCCCTTGGCGGTGTCCTTCGGCGCGGCGTAGAAGGCGCAGAACCGGCACGCGGTGACGCAGACGTTCGTGTAGTTGATGTTGCGCTCGATGATGTACGTCGCGATGTGCTCGGTCCCGGCGTAGCGGCGGCGGCGCACCGCGTCGGCGGCGGAGCCCAGCGCGTGCAGCGGGGCGTCGCGGTAGAGGAGCACGGCCTCCTCGGGGGTGATCCGCCCACCGGCGGCGGCGCGGTCGAGGATGGGCTGAAGGTCGGCCTTCTCGGTCACCGGCGTCCCTTTCGTGAGGGTTGATCAGGCGGTGCGCGCGGAGCGCTCGCTGGGGGAGTGGTGGGGTGGGAGACGGGTGGGCGGACCGATCCAGCGTACGTCAGCGCGGATTCCCGGCCGACGTCAGGCCGTGTACGCGCCGATGAGCAGCCCGGTCAGGGCGCCCGTGACGAGGAACGGCCCGAACGGTATGACCGTCCCGCGTCCCGCCCGGCGGGCGAGGACCAGGGCGCCGCCGTACAGCGCCCCGAGCAGGAAGCCGGCGAACGTGCCGAGCAGTACCGTCGGCCAGCCGTACCAGCCGAGGACGGCGCCCGCGCCCAGGGCGAGCTTGACGTCCCCGAAGCCCATGCCGCCGGGGTTGATGAGGAACAGCACGAGGTAGCCGGCGCCCAGGGCGAGCGCGCCCAGCACCGCGGTGGTCCACCGGCCCGCGTGCCCGGGGAGGAGGGCGGCGGCGCCGAGCAGGAGGATCGCGGCACCGGCGAACGGCAGGGTGAGCGGGTCGGGCAGCCGCTGCACCCGCAGGTCCACCACCGCGAGCAGCACGCCCACCGGCGCCAGCAGCAGCCAGACGGCCAGTTCGGGCCGGGGCCCGGTGGCGGCGGCCAGCACGGCGCAGACGGCGGCGGTCACCGGGACGGAGGCCGATCCGGACCCGTACGGCCGCCCCGGGCAGCCCGCGCACCGGGCCGGGCCCAGCCAGCCGACGAGCACGTGTCCCGCCGGGCACACCGCCCGCCAGTCCTCCTCCGGCGGGACGGACAGCCGGTAGGCCGCGCGCGGCAGCAGCGCGCCCGCCGCGGCACCCCACAGCGCGGCGAGCACGATCAGCACGGCGTCGACGGGTAACGGCATGGGGCGTCCTGACGGGCGGGCGACGGAGGGCGGCGCCGGGGTGCCGGGCCGAGGAGATCCTAGGGATGCTCCGCGCCCGCGTCGACGGGCCCGGAGGGCCGCCGGGTCCGCCGGGCCCGTCGAGGCGGGCGCGCACGGCGGCGCACGGCAGGCGGGAAGGTGACGACAGGGCCTACGGGGTGTCCCCCTGGCTCAGCCGCGACAGGCGGGCCTCGGGCCGCCCCGACGCCTTGCTGTCGGACTCGTAGCGGAGGTCGTCGCCGGTCGGGGTGAGGACGACGGTGTGCCGGTCCTGGTCGCACACGGAGCGGTTGGACTCGGCACCGGACGCGCTGGTGACGAGCCGTTCGCCGGAGACCCGCACCAGGGTGAGGACGTCGTCGCAGACCCCGCCGAGGATGTCGGTGTGGCGGACGGTGCCGACCCGCTCGCCCACCTTCGCGTCCTGCACCGTCACCCGGAACGTCCCGAGCGGGATGGTGATGCTGTCCCGGGAGGCGGCCTGCCCCTCCCAGGTGCCGACGTAGGCGGCGGGGACCGTCCGGGCGGGGGCCTCGGACTGGGCGTCGTCCCGCGAACCCTGCGCGCCCCCGGGGGAGCCGCCCGGCAGCAGGTCGAGGACGAGGACCGAGCCGACGGTCACCGCGGCGAGGGCACCGGCGACGGCGAGCGCCACGGTGCAGCTGACCCGCCGGCCCCGGCCGCCGCCGCGCTCCCGGCCGCCGGTGGCCGTCACCGACACGGAGAGCCGTCCGGGCCGTCCGCCGCCGGAGGGCTCGGTCGGCGGGTGCGGCGGTACGGCGGACGGGGCGGGGTCCGGCGCGGGGGCCGTCCGGGGCGGCTGCGCGGGCACGGCGGGCGACGACACCGCGGGCGCATCACGGGGTTCGGGCACGGCTCCCCCGCCCGCGGCCCGGCCGGTCCCCGGCATCACCGGCGGCGGGCCGAACGTGCCGAACGTGCCGGACGCCGTCCCGTCGCCGGACCAGGCGGCCGGGCCGCCGGGCTCCGGGCCGTCGGCCGCTCCGACGGACGGGGTGCTGAACCCCACGGGCCCGGACGCGGGTCCGTCGCCGTCCCGGCCGCCGTGCCCGGCCTCCAGGTTGAGCAGCCGGACGGCGCCCCGGCTGACCTGCTCCACCAGCGGTCCGGGCAGCCACCCGCCCGCCACCAGCCGGGCCGCCCCCTCGGGGGCGAGCCGCCGGGCCACCTCGGCGGGGGCCGGGCGGGCGGACGGGTCCTTGGCCAGGCACTCCTCCACCAGCGCCCGCACCTCGCCGTCCAGGCCGCCGAGTTCGGGCGGCTCGTGGACGACCTTGTAGAGCAGGGCCGCCGAGGAGTCGCCGGGGAAGGGCGAGGCGCCGGTCGCCGCGTAGGCGAGGACCGCGCCCAGGGAGAACACGTCGGCCGCGCCGGTGACGCCCCTGCCGAGGATCTGCTCGGGCGACATGTAGCCGGGCGAGCCGATCGAGACGCCGGTGGAGGTGAGGGAGGCCGTGCCGTCCGTGGCCCGGGCGATGCCGAAGTCGATCAGCAGCGGGCCGTCGAGGGTGAGGAGCACGTTGGACGGCTTCACGTCCCGGTGCACCAGGCCCAGGTCGTGGACCGCCGTCAGCGCCTCGGCGAGGCCCGCGCCCAGCGCCCGCACCGTGCCGTCGGGCAGCGCGCCACCCTCGGTGACCGCCGCGGCGAGCGAGGGACCGGCGGCGTAGGCGGTGGCGACCCAGGGCACGCGGGCGTCGGGGTCCGCGTCCAGGACGGGGGCCGTCCAGGCGCCACCGACCCGGCGCGCGGCCTCCACCTCGCGCCGGAACCGCGCCCGGAACTCCTCGTCGAGCGCGAAGTGCGGGTGCACGATCTTGACCGCGACGGTGCGCCCGCCGGCGCTCCGCCCCAGGTAGACCCGGCCCATGCCGCCGGAGCCGAGCCGGCCGAGCAGCCGGTACGGCCCCACTGCCGTGGGTTCGTCGGCCTCGAGCGGCCGCATGGCGCCCCCCTCCCCCGTCACGCCTGGTGCGCCGGAACTCCAGCAGGGTAGTGGGCGGGGCGCCCGCTCCTCACGGCCGCAGCAGGTCCACCGTCACGTCGGCCGGGAAGCCGGTCGTGGGGCCCACCCGGCGGGCGAACTCCGCGACCGCCGCGAGCTGGGGCGCGCCGAAGCTGAAGTCGAGGGTGGTGAAGTACTCGGCCAGGGTCGCCTCGTCGAAGTCCTCCCAGCGGGCGGCCTGCTCGGCGACCTTGCCGACCTCCTGCAGGGAGAGGTTGCGGGAGGAGAGGAACGCCTCGTGCACCTTGCGGGTGATGACCGGCTCGCGTTCCAGGTAGTCGCGGCGCGCCGCCCAGACGGCGAAGACGAACGGCAGCCCCGTCCACTCCTTCCACAGCCGGCCCAGGTCGTGCACGTCGAGCCCGTAGCGGGGCGCGTCGAGCATGTTGGCGCGCAGGGCGGCGTCGCCGATCAGGACGGCCGCCTCGGCCTCCTGCATCATCGAGCTGAGGTCGGGCGGGCAGGTGTAGTAGTCGGGCCGGACGCCGTACCGCTCGGCCAGGAGCAGCTGGGCGAGGCGCACGGAGGTCCGCGAGGTAGAGCCGAGGGCGACGCGGGCGCCGTCCAGGCGGTCCAGCGGGACCTGCGAGACGATCACGCAGGACATCACCGGCCCGTCGCAGCCGACGGCGATGTCGGGGAAGGCGACCAGCTGGTCGGCGTGCTTGAGGAACTCGACCAGGGTGATCGGCCCGATGTCGAGGTCGCCCTGCACCAGCTTCTCGCTGAGCTTCTCCGGGGTGTCCTTCGTGAGCTCGAAGTCGAGGAGTGTGCCCGTTCTGGCGAGCCCCCAGTACAGGGGCACGCAGTTCAGGAACTGGATGTGGCCGACGCGCGGCCGGGTGCGAGGATTGTCCACATCGTGAGGCTAGCCCCCGCCCGGCGCGGCCGGGCCGCCCACCCTCCCCGTCCGGGGACGCCCCCGGGAATCGGGGCCCGCGGAAGGCACACTCAGGGGCGTGACGGGGGTGACGGAAGGGGCATTCAAACATTCGGGTGACGTGATCTTGACCTCTATTGCGAACGGGCACCCCCGTGCTAGGCTCGTCGCAAGTTGCAGTTTGGTTTCCCTTGCAGTACAGAGCCTGCGGAGCATGTGACCGCGGGCTCTCGTCGTTCTCAGACGGATGCAGTTGTGCGGAATTGGTCTTCACACTTGCTGGTTCTGGAGCAGGGCAACCCTTTTGAGCCCAAGGAGGGCTTATGGCTACCGGAACCGTGAAGTGGTTCAACGCCGAAAAGGGCTTTGGTTTCATCGCCCAGGAAGGCGGCGGCCCCGACGTCTTCGTCCACTACTCCGCGATCAACGCGACCGGCTTCCGGTCCCTCGAGGAGAACCAGCAGGTCACCTTCGACGTCACGCAGGGCCCGAAGGGCCCGCAGGCGGAGAACGTCACCCCTGCCTGACCCGATCCTCCGATCCGGGAACGACCAGCAGTACCCAAGGAGCCCCGCGCCGTACGGCGACGGGGCTCCTGCCTTTCGCCGTCCGGACCCCGCCCTTTCCCCTCGTCCGCATTCCGGAACGGCAGGCCACCGGACGTTGCCCGCGCGGGAATCCGCGGTCCCGGCCGGCCGGGGTACCGTCGCCCGAACGGCGTCATCCGCGGTGAATTCCCGGAGAATTTTCCGCCTCCGGGCCCCCTCTTCCACAGGAATTGCCGCCCCTCCGCGCGACACGCGGCCGGGCGCGCCACCCGTCCGGCCGGTCATCCCGCGTACAGCTCCTCCACCGCGTCGGCGAAGTCCCGCAGGACGGCCTCGCGCCGCAGCTTCATCGACGGGGTGAGATGCCCGGCCGCCTCCGTGAAGTCGACGGGCAGGACGGTGAAACGGCGGATGGACTCGGGGCGGGACAGCATCCTGTTGGCCTCGTCGACGGCGCGCTGGAGGACCGCGAGCAGGTCCGCGTCGTCGGCGAGGAGCTCCGGCGGGACCGGGTGCCTGCCGTTCATGCGCCGCCAGTGGGTGATGCCGTCCGGGTCCAGGGTGATCAGCGCGGTCACGTAGGGGCGGCCGTCGCCGAGCACCATGACCTGGGAGATCAGGGGGTGCGAGCGCAGCCAGTCCTCCAGCGGGGCCGGGGCGACGCTCTTGCCGCCCGCGGTGATCAGCAGCTCCTTCTTGCGGCCGGTGAGGGTGAGGTGGCCCTCGTCGTCGAGCTGTCCGAGGTCCCCGGTCGCGAGCCACCCGTCGGGCGCGGCGGGCACCACTCCCCCGGCCCGGGGGTCCCAGTAGCCGCGCAGCACGTGCTCGCCCGCGACGAGGATCTCGCCGTCCGCGGCGATCCGGACCCGGGTGCCGGGCAGCGGCAGGCCCACGGTGCCCAGGCGGGGCCGCTCGGGCGAGGTGATGGTGGTGGCGCCGGTGGTCTCCGTCAGTCCGTAGCCCTCGAAGACCTCGATGCCGGCCCCCGCGTAGAAGGCGGCGAGGCGGCGGCCGAGCGGGGAGCCCCCGCTGATGACGTAGCGGACCCGGCCGCCCATGGCGTTGCGCAGCTTGCGGTAGACCAGCGGGTCGTACAGGGCGCGCGCGGCCTTCAGCGCGCGGGACGGGCCCGGCCCGGTGCCGTTGCGGCCGGCCTCGACGGCCTCACCGTGGCGGCGGGCCACGGCGACCGCCCGGTCGAAGGTCGCCGCGCGCCCGCCCGACTCCGCGCGGGCGCGGGCGGTGTTGAAGACCTTCTCCAGCATGTAGGGGATGGTCAGCAGACAGGTCGGCCGGAAGGCCGCCAGGTCCGGGAGCAGGTCCTCCGGCTTCAGGCTGGGCGCGTGGCCGAGGCGCACCCGGGCCCGGACGCAGGCCACGGCGACCATCCGCCCGAAGATGTGCGACATGGGCAGGAAGAGCAGGACCGACGCCTCCTCGCTGGTCCGGGCGCGGAAGACGGGGTAGAGCAGCTCGATCGCGTTGTCGACCTCGGCGAAGAAGTTGCCGTGGGTCAGGGCGCAGCCCTTGGGGCGGCCGGTGGTGCCGGAGGTGTAGACGAGCGTGGCGAGGGTGTCGGGGCCGAGGACCCCCCGGCGCACCTCCACCTCCTGGTCGGGCACCTGTGCCCCGGCCTCGGCCAGCCGTTCCACGTGCCCCTTCTCCACGACCCACACGTGGCGCAGGCCGGGCAGGTGGGCGAGTTCCGGGCCGAGGGCGGCGGCCTGTCCGGCGCTCTCGGTGATCAGGGCGACGGCGCCGGAGTCGTGGAGGATCCAGCGCGCCTGGTACGGCGAGGAGGTGGGGTAGACGGGCACCGTGACCAGCCCGGCCGCCCAGGCCGCGAAGTCCAGGACCGTCCACTCGTAGATCGTGCGGGCCATGACGGCGACCCGGTCCCCCGGCCGCAGCCCTTCGGCGATCAACCCCCGGGCCACCGCCCGCACCTGGTCCGCGAACGCGGCGGCGGTCACGTCCGACCAGTCGCCGTCCGCCGACCGACGGCTGAGGACCACCTCGTCCGGCGCCGCGTGCGCGTTGTCGAAGGGCAGGTCGGCGAGCGAACCGTGACGCACCGGCCGGGCGAGCGGCGGCACCGACACCTCGCGCACGACGCCGTCGAGCCGTCGGATCTCGGCCTCGGCCGGGGCGGTCGCGCCGTACGCGTCGTCGGGGGCGGGGGAGGAAGGCGCGGGGGACACGGGGCGGCTCCAGGGACGTGCGGTGGGGGTGGCCGGGTGCCGTCGCGCGGGCTCACCGGCCGGGGCGCCCGGCGGCGGCACGCGTCGCGGGGCGTTCCGGGGGAAGGGGGGCGGACCGGCCGGACCGGGATCGTACGGCGCGCGCGTGACGGGATCGTGCGGGTTCCGGGGCGGTCCGGAGCCGGGGATGTGCAGTCTCGGGGGATCACCGGGCGACGCGCCCGCCCGCGACGGCCGGTCAGGCGCGCTCCAGCACCGCCGTCACCCCCTGGCCGCCGGCCGCGCACACGGAGATCAGGCCGCGGCCCGGGCCGTCCCGCTCGGCGAGGAGTTTCGCCAGGGTCGCCACGATGCGGGCGCCCGTGGCGGCGAACGGGTGGCCGGTGGCCAGCGACGACCCGGCCACGTTGAGCCGGGCGCGGTCGACGGCCCCCAGCCCCTGCTTCTCCCAGGCCGCCAGGGTGGCCAGCACCTGGGAGGCGAACGCCTCGTGCACCTCGATCAGGTCGAAGTCGTCCAGGCCCAGCCCGGCACGCTCCAGCATCCGCGGGACCGCGTACGCCGGGGCCATCAGCAGGCCGTCCTCGCCGCCCGCGACGTCGCCGCCGGCGAAGTCCACGGCGGCCGTGGCACAGGTGGTCAGGTGGGCCAGCGGGGTCAGGCCGCGGGCCTCGGCCCACTCCTCGCTCGCCAGCAGCACGACGGCGGCGCCGTCGGTGAGCGGGGTGGAGTTGCCCGCCGTCATCGTCGGCGCGGGACCGTCGAGGCCGAAGACCGGCCGGAGCTTCGCCAGGCTCTCCACGGTGGAGCCGGGCCGCAGGTTCTGGTCGCGCTCCAGCCCGCGGAACGGCACCACCAGGTCCTCGAAGAAGCCGCGTTCGTACGCCGCCGCCAGCCGCTGGTGGCTGGCCGCGGCGAGTTCGTCCTGGGCCTCGCGGGTGACGCCCCACGCCCGGGCGGTCACGGCGGCGTGCTCGCCCATGGACAGGCCGGTGCGCGGCTCGGCGTTGCGCGGGATGTCGGGCACCAGGTGACGGGGGCGGATCCCCGCCAGGGCCTTGAGCCGGGCCCCGGCCGAGCGGGCCCGGCGGGCGGCCAGCAGGATGCGGCGCAGGTCGTCGTTGACACCGAGGGGCGCGTCGCTCGCGGTGTCCGCGCCGCCCGCGACCGCGGCCTCGCTCTGCCCCAGCGCGATCTTGTTGGCGGCGGCGATCACGGCCTGCAGGCCGGTGCCGCACGCCTGCTGGATGTCGTAGGCGGGGGTGCGGGGGTCCAGCCGGGAGCCGAGGACGGTCTCGCGGGCCAGGTTGAAGTCGCGGCTGTGCTTGAGGACCGCGCCGGCCACGAACTCGTCCACGGCGCCCGGCTCGTCGAGGCCGTGGCGCTCGACCAGGGCGTCGAGGGCGGCGGTGAGCATCTCCTGGTTGGAGGCGGTGGCGTAGGGGCCGTCGGCGCGGGCGAAGGGGACGCGGCTGCCACCGATGACGGCGACCCGCCGCACCGCCGTCCCCGGCAGCGGCTTCGAAGGACTCATCTCGACCTGCTCCTCACGCGTGACCTAGGATAACCTCCGGTAACCTTACTCCAGAGTAAGCACGGGGCGGCCCTCCGGCGAGCCCCCCACGAACCCGCTGGGAGTCGCACATGGCCGACCGCTACCTGAGCTTCACCGGCACCCCGCCCGGCCGCTTCCTCACCCGCCGCCTCGGCCTCCCCCGGCCCACGGCCCTGAAGCGCTGGTCGCCCGGGCAGCCGGCCCTCGACGGCGGCCTGCTCCACCTCACCGCCGGCACCTCCGACCTCGACCTCGCCCCGGTCCTCGCCACCACCGGGCTCGCCCCCGACGACGACGGACGGCCCGCCGCGGTCGTCTTGGACGCCACCGGGGTACGGGACGTCGACGGCCTCGCCGCCGTGCACGCGGCCCTGCACCCCGTCGTCCGGTCGGTCACCGCCAACGGACGCATCGTCGTCCTCGGCACACCCCCGGACCCCGACGACCACCACCAGGCCGCAGCCCAGCAGGCCCTGGAGGGGTTCACCCGCTCCCTCGGCAAGGAGACCGGCCGCGGCACCACCGTCAACCTGCTCCGCCTCGCCGGAGCCGCCCCCGCCGCCGCCTCCACCCTCCGCTTCCTGCTCTCGCCCAGATCCGCCTACGTCAGCGGCCAGGTCATCGGCGTCGGCACCGGCACGGACGGCCGGGAGACGGCCCCCGGCGACGCCACCGCCGACCGCCCCCTGGCCGGCCGCACCGCCCTGGTGACCGGCGCCGCCCGCGGCATCGGCGAGGCCGTCGCCGAGACCCTGGCCCGCGACGGCGCCCGGGTCGTGGTGCTCGACGTCCCGCAGGCCGAACAGGACGCCGCCCGTGTCGCCGAACGCCTCGGCGGCACCGCGCTGCCCCTCGACATCACCGCCTCCGACGCCGGCCGGCGGATCCTTCAGGCCCTCCCCGACGGCCTCGACATCCTGGTCCACAACGCGGGCATCACTCGCGACCGACGGCTCGTCAACATGCCCGCCGACCGCTGGAACCCGGTCCTCGACGTCAACCTGGCGAGCGTGCTGCGCACCACCGACGCCCTGCTCGACGCCGGCGCCCTGCGGCCCGGCGGACGCATCGTCGCGACGGCCTCCATCGCGGGCATCGCCGGCAACGCCGGACAGACCAACTACGGCGCCTCCAAGGCGGGCATCGTCGGCCTGGTCCGCTCCCTGGCCCCCCGCGCGCACGCCGCCCACGGCGTCACCGTCAACGCGGTCGCACCGGGCTTCATCGAGACGAAGATGACCGCCACCGTCCCGCTGCTCATCCGCGAGGCCGGCCGCCGCATGAACTCCCTCGCCCAGGGCGGCCTCCCCGTCGACGTCGCCGAGACCACCGCCTGGTTCGCGCACCCCGACTCGGGCGCGGTCAACGGCCAGGTCGTCCGCGTCTGCGGCCAGAGCCTGCTGGGGGCCTGACACCCATGACCCCCGCCCCCGGCACCCCGGCCCACGTCCTCGACGGCTCCCCCGCCCTCCCCCCGCTCCTGCTGCGCGGCGCCCTGCTCTCCCCCTTCAAACGCCCCCGTCCCGACGCCGGCTTCCCCCGCACCCGCCTGGTCCTGCCCGGCCTGCGCGTGGACCCGGCCCGGCTCGCCGCCTACCAGCGGGTCTGCGGCTTCCCCGTCGGCGCGGACACGCTGCCGGTCACATACCCGCACGTCCTCGGCTTCCCCGCGGCCATGCGGCTGATGAGCCGGCGCGACTTCCCCCTGCCGCTGCTCGGGCTGGTCCACACCGCCGTGCACATCACCCGGCACCGACCGTCGTCCGCCACCGACGCGCACGAACTCACCGTGTACGTGCGCGGCCTGAGCCCGCACCGGCGCGGCACCGAGGCCACCGTCGTCACCGAACTGCGCACCGGCGGAGTGCTCGCCTGGGAGTCCAGCAGCACCTACCTCGCCCGGCACCGCACCCCCGCCCGCACCCCCGACGCCCCGGGCGCCCGCCCCGCGGACACGCCGGATGCCGGCCCCGCCGACGACCCCGCGCACCTGCCCGCCGTCGACACCTGGCAGCTCCCCGGCGACCTGGGACGGCGCTACGGCGCCGCCTCCGGCGACCGCAACCCGATCCATCTGCACCCGCTCACCGCGCGGCCGTTCGGCTTCCCCCGGGCCATCGCCCACGGCATGTGGACCGCGGCCCGCTGCCTCGCCGCCCGCCCGGTCCCGGACGCCGCCGTGGTCCGGGCCGGCTTCCGCGCGCCGGTCCCGCTGCCCGGGACGGTGACCCTGGCGGCCGACGGCGGGCGCTTCGCCCTGCGCGGCCCCGGGGACCGCGTCCACCTCACCGGGGAGATCCGCCCGCTCTGACGCCGGGTCAGCTCGGGTCGGCGGCGCCGCCGTCGTCCTCCTCGGGCGGCGACCAGCGGGCGCCCGCCATCAGGTTGCCCAGCCCGGCCCACGCGAAGTTCATCAGGGTCGCCGCCGCCTGCCGCGCCGTCGTGCCCGGGGTCGCGTTGGCCCAGTCGGCCAGCGACTCGGCGGCCCCCACCAGGGCCTCCGCGAGCCCCGACACCTCGCGCTCCGGCAGGTCCGGGTCCCGGTGCGCCTCCCGCGCGGCGGCCAGGATCAACTGGGTCACGAAGGCCACGATCTCCGCCCGCATCGCGGCCACCTCGGCCGCGAACACCGAGCCCTGCGTACGGGCCTGCAGGTGCAGCACGGCCCAGCCGTCGGGGTGCCGCGCGGTGTGCGCGAAGAACGCCATCAGCCCCGCCCACAGCTGCCGGTCCGCGGGCAGCTCCGGCCGCGCCCCCGCGCGCACCGCCTCGGTGAGGGCCTGCGCCTCCCGCCGGATGCAGGCGGTGAACAGGTCCTCCTTGGAGTTCAGGTACAGGTAGACCAACGGCTTGGACACACCCGCCAGTTCGGCGATCTCGTCCATCGACGCGGCCATGTACCCCCGCCGCCCGAAGGTCCGCACGGCGGCGTCCAGCATCTGCTGCTCACGGACCGCACGCGGCATCCGCTTGGTCTTCACGGCACCCATGCGGATCAGCGTACGGGGCCCCGGCCCCGGCTCCACCGCCCGCCGCCGACGCGGGCCGGAAACGCCCGTGCCCGCGGACCCCCTCTCGGGAGCCCGCGGGCACGGGACGACGGCGGCCGCCGCGCGTCGCGTCAGGCCGGTACCGCCACCTGACGGGAGTCGTCGGCGGGGGTGTCCCCGTCGACCGGGGAGGAGTGCACCGAGTCGTAGGCGTCCCGGTCCAGCAGTCCCTCGCGGGCGGAGACGACCACCGGCACCAGCGCCTGGCCGGCCACGTTGGTGGCCGTGCGGATCATGTCCAGGATGGGGTCGATCGCGAGGAGCAGGCCGACGCCCTCCATCGGCAGGCCGAGGGTGGACAGGGTCAGCGTCAGCATGACGGTCGCGCCGGTCAGGCCCGCCGTGGCGGCGGAGCCGACCACCGACACGAAGGCGATCAGCAGGTAGTCGCCGACGCCGAGCGGGACGTCGAAGATCTGCGCGACGAAGATCGCGGCGATGGCCGGGTAGATCGCGGCGCAGCCGTCCATCTTCGTGGTCGCGCCGAACGGCACGGCGAAGGAGGCGTACTCGCGGGGCACGCCGAGACGTTCGGTGACCTTCTGGGTGAGCGGCATGGTGCCGACCGAGGAGCGGGAGACGAAGGCCAGCTGGATGGCGGGCCAGGCGCCCTTGAAGAACTGCACCGGGTTGATCTTCGCGACGCCCGCGAGCAGCGCCGGGTACACGCCGAACATGACGATGAGGCAGCCGATGTAGATGTCGGCGGTGAAGGTCGCGTACTGGCCGAGCAGGTCCCAGCCGTAGCTGGCGATGGCGTTGCCGATCAGGCCGACGGTGCCGAGGGGCGCGAGCCGGATGACCCACCACAGCGCCTTCTGCAGCAGCGCCAGGACGGACTCGCTGAAGACCAGGACGGGTTCGGCCTTCTCGCCGAGCTGGAGCGCGGCGATGCCGGCGACGGCGGCCATGAAGACGATCTGCAGCACGTTCAGTTCGGTGAACGGCGTGATGACGTCGGGAGGGATGATGCCGGTGAGGAAGTCGATCCAGGAGCCGGTCTTCTCGGGCTTCGCCCCGTCGGCGGGGGTGAGGCCGGTGCCGGAGCCCGGGTTGGTGACCAGGCCGATGGTGAGGCCGATGGCGACCGCGATCAGCGACGTGATCATGAACCAGAGCAGGGTGCGGGAGGCCAGGCGGGCCGCGTTGTTGACCTTGCGCAGGTTGGTGATCGAGACCAGGATCGCGAAGAAGACCAGGGGGGCGACGGCCAGCTTCAGCAGGCCGATGAAGGTGCCGCCGACCTTTTCGAGGGTGGTGACCAGCCAGGAGAGGTCCTGGCTGCGGGCGAGCCAGCCGAGCAGGACGCCGAGGACCAGACCGGCGAGTATCTGGGCCCAGAAGGGTGCCCGGACGGGCAGCCTGAAGGACTTCGTGTTCGTGGACACGGACATGCTCCGAGGGGGACGCGGTGGTGAGGGGGGAAGGTGGCGGGGGTGGTGCGGGTCGTCAGGGACGACAGGTCGCGGTGGTCACCCGGCAGAGGTCCACGTGCAGGCGTGCCACGAGCGGAACGCTCCGGGGCGTGGGGAACACGGCTGCTGACTTCACCCCGTGACCGTAGCACCTGAACTTTGAGACTCTCAAAGCCTCGCTTTGAGAGGCGGGCGCCGCACACCGGCCCCACAACGCAAAGCGCCCCGGTGTCCTGGTGGTTCAGGGACCGGGGCGCTCGGCGGCGGGTGTCCGCCTGTGACGGACGCAACGCGTCCGCGACGGCGGAGGGGGCGCGGAGGGGCCGCGCTCGGGGGTCAGGAGGTCTGGGCGCGGCCCTCGCCGCGGGCGGCGTCGTCGGCCGCGTCCTCCTGGTTGCGGTGGGCCTCCAGGTTGGCCTTGACGCGGTCGACCTTCCGCACGATGCCCTCGGAGGCGACGTCCCGCTGCTTGCGCAGGGCGACGAAGCTGATGGGGGCGGAGAGCACCAGGGCGAGCAGGACGATCCACAGGCCGTTGGAGTCGCCCAGCCCGCGCGGGGCGAGGCCCGAGTAGACGAGGCCCCAGACGACCACGAGGCAGCCCACGAAGATCCCGAGGCGCATCAGCGTGTAGCGGAGCATCAGATCCACTCTTCCGTGTTCGGACGGCCGGAACGTCCCTTATGGAACGTCCTCCAGTGAAGCACGGGCGGGGAGGGATCTTGCACGGGGGTGGGGGCGGTGCGGCTCAGGTGAGCGGCAGGAGCATGACGATGTCGTCGCGGTCGTCGCCGGGAGCCACCCGGATCGCGCCGGGGATGCGGCCGACCTCCTTGTACCCGCAGGACGCGTAGAAGCGTTCCAGGCCGAGGCCGCCGCGGCAGGTGAGGCGGATCGCCTCGATGCCGTCGAAGCCGCGGGCCGCGCGTTCGGCGGCGGCCAGCAGGTCGCGGCCGTATCCCTTGCCCTGGTGGCGGGGGTGGACCATCACCGTGTACAGCCACAGCCAGTGGGTCATCAGGCGGTGGGTGTTGAAGGTGAGGAAGGCGGTCGCGGCCACCCGGCCGTCCTGGTCGTGCCCGACGAGGAGACGGGAGCGCCCTTCGTCCATGGCCACGAACTGGCGGACGAGTTCCGGCCGGATCCGCTCGCGGTCCGCGGGCGGCACGAAGCCGACGGCTCCGCCGGCGTCGGTGACGTCGGCCCACAGGTCGAGCATGCCGTCGCGCAGGGCGGGGGTCACCGGCGGGTCGAGCGTGAAGGTGAGGGGCGCCGGGCGAGCGGAGGTAAGCGGCATGAGGCGATGGTAACCCTTACCTCTGGGCGTCCGCCGGGACGTTCAGGTCGGCGACGACCCCGCGGAGGGCGCCCTCCCGGTCGTCCGCCCGGAGCACCGCCGATGCGGGAGCCCGCCGACGCGGGAGCACCCGGACACCGGCCGCCCCGGGGGCCGTGGAACCGGTCCCCGAGGACGGTGCCGCGCGGCCGAGGACGGAAACGCCCGGCCCGGGACGGGTCCCGGCCCGGGCGGGGCTCCCGGCCAGGGCGGGGCGCGCGGCGCGGGGCGGGCTCAGACCCGCATCGGCTGCGGCGACTCCCGGCGGGCCGGGTCGGGGCCGTCGTACTCCCGGATGATCTCGTAGCGGGTGTTGCGCTCCACCGGGCGGAAGCCGGCGTCCCGGATGAGTTCCAGCAGGTCCTCGCGGGTGAGCTTGTCCGGGGTGCCGAAGTTGTCGGCGTCGTGCGTGATCTTGTACTCGACGACCGAGCCGTCCATGTCGTCGGCGCCGTGCTGGAGGGCGAGCTGGGCGGTGTTGACGCCGTGCATCACCCAGAAGACCTTCACGTGCGGCACGTTGTCGAACAGCAGGCGGGAGACGGCGAAGGTCTTCAGCGCCTCGACGCCGGTGGCCATGGAGGTGCGGGCCTGGAGCCGGTTGCGGACCTTGCCGTCCTTCATGTCGACGAAGTCGTGCTGGTAGCGCAGCGGGATGAAGACCTGGAAGCCGCCGGTCTCGTCCTGGAGTTCCCGCAGCCGCAGCACGTGGTCGACGCGGTGGCGCGGCTCCTCGATGTGGCCGTAGAGCATGGTGCACGGGGTCTTCAGACCCTTCTCGTGCGCCAGCCGGTGGATGCGGGACCAGTCCTCCCAGTGGGTGCGGTGGTCCACGATGTGCTGCCGGACCTCCCAGTCGAAGATCTCCGCGCCGCCGCCGGTCAGGGACTCCAGCCCGGCGTCGATCAGCTCGTCGAGGATCTCCGAGGCGGACAGGCCCGAGATGGTCTCGAAGTGGTGGATCTCGGTGGCGGTGAACGCCTTCAGCGACACCTCCGGCAGCGCCGCCTTCAGCTCGCGCAGCGAGCGCGGGTAGTAGCGCCACGGCAGGTTGGGGTGCAGGCCGTTGACGATGTGCAGCTCGGTGAGGTTCTCGCCCTCCATCGCCTTGGCCAGCTTCACCGCCTCCTCGATGCGCATCGTGTAGGCGTCCTTCTCGCCGGGCTTGCGCTGGAAGGAGCAGTAGGCGCAGGAGGCGGTGCACACGTTCGTCATGTTGAGGTGCCGGTTGACGTTGAAGTGCACCACGTCGCCGTTGAGCCTCGTGCGGACCTCGTGCGCCAGCCCGCCGAGCCAGGCCAGGTCGTCCGACTCGTACAGCGCGATGCCGTCCTCGCGGGTCAGGCGGACGCCCGCCCTCACCTTCTCCTCCAGCTCACGCTTGAGCCCGACGTCCATGCCGACACCTTTCTCCTGAGACAGATCTCGCCCACCGTACTCCCCCGCCGTCCGGGCCGAGGGCCCCCCGGACGGGGGTGCTCCGTGCCCGGCTACGCCTCCTCCTCGGGCAGCTCGCCGACGCGGTTCTCCCACTTGGTGGAGAGCACGATGGTGGTCCGCGTCCGGGAGACCCCTTTGGTGCCGGACAGCCGGCGGATGATCCGCTCCAGGCCGTCCACGTCGGCCGCCCGCACCTTGATCATGAAGGAGTCGTCCCCGGCGATGAACCAGCAGTCCTCGATCTCCTGGAGGTCCTTCAGCCGCTGCGCGACGTCCTCGTGGTCGGCGGCGTCCGAGAGCGAGATGCCGATGAGCGCGGTGACCCCGAGCCCGAGCGAGGCGGAGTCGACGGTGGCCCGGTAGCCGGTGATGACGCCTGCCGCCTCCAGCCGGTTGATGCGGTCGGTGACGCTGGGTCCCGACAGGCCGACGAGACGCCCCAGCTCCGCGTAGGAGGCCCGGCCGTTCTCTCTCAGAGCCTGGATGAGCTGCCTGTCCACCGCGTCCATTGCGATCGAAGCCTTCCGCTGAAGAGGTCGAGAAGTTCTGGAGTTCTGCGAGGGGTGAGGGGAGGGGAGAGAGGATGGGGAGGGGAGGAAGGGGGGAGCGGGCCCGGGTGTGCCGGCCGGGCGGGGTCGCGCGGTGCGGCGGTCAGTGGGTCCTCGACCCACCGCCGAGTTCGCCCTCCCAGCGGCGGTAGAGCCGGTGCTCGACGCCCGCCGCGTCCAGGACCCGCCCGGCGACGAAGTCCACCAGGTCCTGGATGTGCGTCGCGCCCGCGTAGAACGCCGGTGAGGCCGGCAGGACGGTCGCGCCCGCCTCGTCCAGGGCGACCAGCTGGCGCAGGGTCGGGCCGGCCAGCGGCGTCTCCCGCACGGCGACGACCAGCGTGCGCCCCTCCTTCAGGGTCACGCTCGCCGCCCGTTGCAGCAGGTCCTTGGACAGTCCGAGCGCGACCCCGGCCACACAGGCCGTGGAGGCGGGCACGATGAGCATGCCCTTGCTCGGGTACGACCCCGACGACGGCCCCGCCGCCAGGTCGCCCGCCGGCCAGTAGCGCACGCCGTCGAGGTCCACGGCGAACGTGTCCGGCTTGCCGTCCGCCCCGCGGGACAGCCATTGCCGCAGGTCGTCGCGCCAGTGGGCGTCCCGGAAGGAGACCCCGGTCTCGTCCAGCAGGGTGAGCCGCGAGGCCCGGCTGACGACGAGGTCGACGCTCTCCCCGGCCAGGAGCAGCGCTCGCAGAACAGCGGCCGCATATGGCGTGCCGGAGGCCCCGGACACCCCCACGATCCAAGGTGTTCTGGTCGTCTCTCCTGGCTTGAGATGGTTCACGACACCGAGCCTATCCGGCGGCGGTGAACGGGAACCGTTCCAGGGGGCTGTGGGAACCCCTCCGAAGGGCCCGTGGCGACCGTTCCGGGGGGCCGTGGGAACCGTTCCGGGGGGCCCGCGCGTTGTTCCGGGACGGACGGGCGCGGCGCGTGGGGGTGATCATGTCCGGTACGGGTCGGCAGTTCTCCGGCGGCGAGCGGGCGAAGACGGCGGCCGTGGTGATGGTGGCCTGGGTGGCCCTGCTGTGGGTGCTGGAGGTCGTCGACGTGGCGACCGGCCACGCCCTGGACACCTTCGGCGTGCGCCCGCGCACCTCGGGCGAACTGGTCGACGTCGTCCCCTCCGCCTTCGTGCACTTCGGCTTCGGACACGTCGCCGCCAACAGCGTGCCGCTGCTGGTGTTCGGCTTCCTCGCCGCACTCGGCGGGCTGCGCCGCTTCGCCGCGGTGTGCGCGCTGATCATCGTCTGCGACGGCCTGGGCGTCTGGCTGATCGCCCCCGCCCACACCAACACGGCCGGCGCCTCCGGCCTGATCTTCGGCCTCTTCGGCTTCCTGGTGTGCAGCGGCTTCGTCGAGCGCCGCCCGCTGGGCGTGGTGGCCGGCGTCCTCGTCGCCGCGGTGTGGGGCGGATCCATCCTGGCGGGCATCGCCCCCGGGCAGGCCGGCGTCAGCTGGCAGGGCCACCTCATCGGGCTGCTGGCGGGCATCGCCTCGGCGTTCCTGTTCCGGCGCCGGCCGAACAGACCGGCGGGCGCGGCGACACCCGGCTTCTGACACCGCCGCCGGGCCGTACGCGCGCCGCACACGCCGTCGCAGGGGCCGTACGCACGCGTCCGCAGGGGCCGTACGCGCCGCCCGGCCCGGGATCGGCGACGGCCCGGCGCGGCCCCGGTCCGGCGTGCGGTCGACCGCACCGCCCGGCCCCGTCACCCGGCCGGGTGACGGAGGCGTACCGACGTCCCGGAGGGCCCGAGGGCCGGGGAGCCGGGCCCCTACGGGGTGAGCCCCCGCACCAGCAGGTCCAGCAGCGCGCACACGAACAGCGCGATCCCGATGAAGCCGTTGACGCTGAAGAACGCCCGGTTGAGCCGGGTCAGGTCGTGCGGGCGCACGATGGTGTGCTCGTAGACGAAGGCTCCGGCGACGATCAGCAGCCCCAGCCAGAAGAAGGCCCCGGCGCCGGTGAGGACCGCGTACCAGGCGAAGAGGGCGGTCGTCACGACGTGGCAGGCGCGGGCGCCCCAGATGGCGGCCGGGACGCCGAAGCGGGCCGGCACCGACCGCACGCCGATCTCGCGGTCGGCGTCGACGTCCTGGCAGGCGTAGATCAGGTCGAAGCCGCCGATCCAGATGCCGACCGCGAGCCCCAGGACGACCGCTTCCCACGACCAGGAACCGGTGACGGCCAGCCACCCGCCGATGGGCCCCATCGCCTGTGCGATCCCCAGGATCGCCTGCGGGAAGTCCGTGAACCGCTTCCCGTACGGGTAGACCACCATCGGCACGATCGCCACCGGCGCCAGCGCCAGGCACAGCGGGTTGAGCAGGGCCGCCGCGCCCAGGAACACCGCCAGGGCGATGAGCGCGCCCGTCCAGGCGTGCTTGACCGACATCGCGCCGGTGACCAGCTCGCGGTGGGCGGTGCGCGGATTGCGGGCGTCGACCTCGCGGTCGATGATCCGGTTGGCGGCCATCGCGAAGGTGCGCAGTCCCACCATGGCGAGGGTGACCAGCAGCAGCTCCACCCAGTGGATGGTCCGGTCCCACTCGTACATCGCCGTGAGCCCGGCGATGTACGCGAAGGGCAGCGCGAACACCGAGTGCTCGATCATCACCAGGCGCAGGAACGCCTTGGTCCGCCCCGGTTGCCGTGGCAGCGCGGCGGAGGCAGAGGTCACAGTCCGTACTCCTTCCACCGGCGGTCCACCTTGGCGGCCGTCTCCGGGTCGGACTCCACCATGTCGGGCCAGCCCCCGTCGCGCGTGTACCCCTCCTCGGGCCACTTCTTCGTCGCGTCGATGCCCGCCTTGCCGCCCCAGAACTGCTGGTACGAGGCGTGGTCGAGGTGGTCGACGGGGCCCTCGACGAGGCTGAGGTCACGGGCGTAGTCGGTGTTGCCGAGGGCCCGCCAGGCGACCTCGTGCAGGTCGTGCACGTCGCAGTCGGCGTCGACGACCACGATCAGCTTGGTCAGCGACATCATGTGGGCGCCCCACACGGCGTGCATGACCTTCTGCGCGTGCTTGGGGTACTTCTTGTCGATCGAGATGATCGCGCAGTTGTGGAAGCCCCCGGCCTCGGGCAGGTGGTAGTCCACGATGTCCGGGATGATGATCTTCAGCAGGGGCAGGAAGAAGCGCTCGGTGGCGCGCCCCAGCGGACCGTCCTCCGTCGGCGGCCGGCCGACCACGATGGACTGCAGCAGCGGGCGCTTGCGCATCGTCACGCAGTCGATCTTCAGTGCGGGGAACGGTTCCTGCGGGGTGTAGAAGCCGGTGTGGTCGCCGAAGGGCCCCTCGGGGAGCATCTCCCCCGGCTCCAGCCAGCCCTCGATGACGACCTCCGCCTGCGCGGGCACCTGGAGCGGGACCGTCTTGCAGTCCACCATCTCGATCCGCTTGCCCTGGAGGAAGCCCGCGAACAGGTACTCGTCGATGTCGCCGGGCAGCGGCGCGGTCGAGGCGTAGGTGACGGCCGGCGGGCAGCCGAAGGCGATGGCGACGGGCAGCCGCTCGCCGCGCCGGGCGGCCACCTGGTAGTGGTTGCGGCTGTCCTTGTGGATCTGCCAGTGCATGCCGATGGTGCGCTTGTCGTGCCGCTGGAGGCGGTACAGGCCGAGGTTGCGGATGCCCGTCTCCGGGTCCTTGGTGTGGGTGAGCCCCAGGTTGAAGAAGGAGCCGCCGTCCTTGGGCCAGGTGAACAGCGCCGGAAGCTGCTCCAGGTCCACGTCGTCACCGGTGAGCACGACCTCGTGCACGGGCGCGTCGCCGGACTTCACCTTCTTCGGCGGGACGTGCGTCATCGAGCCCAGCTTGCCGAACGCCTCCCGGACGCCGACGAAGCCCTGCGGCAGCTCGGGTTTGAGCAGTCCGCCGATCTTGTCGCTGATCTCGGAGTACGACTTCAGCCCGAGCGCCTTGAGCAGCCGCCGGTCGGTGCCGTACACGTTCATCGCGAGCGGCATGCTGGCGCCGCGCACGTTCTCGAAGAGGAGGGCGGGGCCGCCGGCCTTCTGCACCCGGTCGACGATCTCACCGACCTCCAGGTGCGGGTCGACCTCTGCCTTGATCCGCTTGAGGTCGCCCTCGCGCTCCAGCGCCCTGAGCAGGGAACGAAGATCGTCGTAAGCCATGGGGTCAAGTATCCCCGAGCGGTTACCCTGGCCCTGTACCTGGGGGCTGTGCCGATGTCCCCACGACCCCTTCTCTGGAGAGGCCCATGCTCCGGGTGCTGATGTTCCTCGTCCCGCTGGCTCTGAGCATCTACGCGTTCATCGACTGCATCAGCACGAAGGACGAGGACATCCGTCACATGCCCAAGCCGCTGTGGGCGATCCTCGTGCTGCTGTTCCCGCTCGTGGGCTCCATCTCCTGGATCATCGCCGGCAAGAAGCGCCACCCCGCGGGCGCGCCCGGCTCCGGCGGCTCCCCCTGGGGCTTCGGCGGCGGCAGCAGGCAGCAGTGGGTGGCCCCGGACGACAACCCGGACTTCCTGAAGTCCCTGAACGACGACAAGCCGGCCAAGCCGGCCAAGCCGGCCGAGGACACCCAGCGGGCCAAGGACCTCGACGAGGACGGCGACAAGGACAGGCAGGACCGCGGCGACTGACCCGCGCCGCCGGACGGACCACGCTCCCCCGGCTCCGGCCGGACGCGCCTCCTGCCCGCGCCCGCCCCTGCCCGCCGCCACCTCCCCGCCGCCACCTCCCTGCACCCCTGCCGGGACCGGGAAGGGACCGGCGTCCCTTGTCTGCCGGGGGCACCGGTGGCTGACGTGAGGTGAGGTCCGGCAGGCTGGCGGCGGCACCGGCCATGGGCGAACGGGGGCGGTTTGAGGCAGGTACTCGTCTTCCGCTGGACCGTGGCGCTCGGGCTGCTGCTGATCGCGGTGTCGTTCGGCGTGTGGTGGACGGCCCGCACGCCCGAGCTGGAGCAGGTCGACCTGCTCGTGCTGCACGAGGAGGCGGACGGGACCTGCGAGGTGCAGTGGGGCGATCCGTTCGGCCCCGGCACCCGCGAGGCGCCCTACCGCTGCGACCCCGAGCGGGACCCGCTGCTGAAGGCGCCCGAGTACCGGCCGGGTACGGACATCGGCTGGGAGACGGGATTCGTGATCGCCGAGGGGGCGGACAAGGGCGAGCTGTACTCGGAGGAGAAGCACGACGGCAGCGGGGCCGTCCTGGTGTCCGACGTGCTGGTCACCGCGGGCGTGCTCCTGACGTTCGTCGGCGTCGCCGGCGGCGCCGTCCGGTCCGGCACCCGGGTGAGCGGCGTGCGTCCGGGTGTGCTGCGCCGGGCGGAACGTCTGCGGGCGGCGGCCGAACGGGTCGCGGGGGACCACGCCCGGGCGGTCCGGGCGGTCCGGGACGCCTGGGAGCCCGTGCACCGGGAGGCGGTCCGGGAACGCCTGGACCGGATGCCGGCCGGGACGCTGCGGCGGGCCGCCGGAGTACGGAGGGTGCCGGCCGACGTGTGGAGGAGCAGCGGCCTGCACACGGTGCGGGACGTGCTCGACGCCGGGGCGTGGGGCGTCGCGCACGCCACCCGTCTGGGGCGTCGCCCCGCGGAGAAGGTGTGGGAGGCCGCCCGGCGCAGGGCCGACGACGTGGAGGCCGACACGGTGGTGCGCCTGGACCCCGACCCGCTCGACCCCGGCACGGCACGGCTGTTGAACGCCCTCCGGGTGCTGGTGGAGGCCGGGCCCGCGGCGCGTGAGGCGGCCGGCGAGGGCGCGCGGCTGGCCGGGCGACTGGAGCGGCTCCTGGCGGATGCCGCGCCCGCGGCCGGCCGGCGGCAGATGCTGGACGCGTGCCCCGAGGCGCGCCACCTGGCTCCACTGGCGGTTACCGAGTTGCGCGGCATCCTGGACGCGGCCGGACGGGCGCGCACCGCCGAGCGGTTCGCGCAGGCGTCGGTCGACCTGCTGAGGGGCGCGGACGCGGATCCGGCGGCGCTGGCCGCACGCGTCGACTTCGCGTCCCGGCCCGCCGTGTACTACGGCCTCCTGGCGGAGGCCGTGGGCTCCGGCAGCCTGGCGGAGGTCGTGGGCACCGGCAGCCCGGCCACACCGGGTCCGGGGCGTTGAACGGACGTCGTCCCGGGTACGAGTGACGGCCCGTCCGGTGCGCTCCGGGCGGGCCACGGCCTTCCCGCGCCCGGGGCCCGCACCCGGGCGTCCTCCGCCCCGGGCCCCCAGGGCCCGACGGGCCGGCCCATCCCCGGCGACGGCGGTCACCGTGACGCGGCGGGGTCACCGCGGGCGGCCACGGCGAAGGCCGGCCCCCGTGACCGTGGTCACGGCGAACCGGCCCTCGAAGCGGCGGCGGGATCAGAACCCGACGGCCGCCAGCGCGCCCAGGCCGACGTCGGCGTAGGAGTGCTTGCCGGAGACGAAGATGTTGACGCCGTAGTAGTTGAACAGCCAGCAGCCGAAGGCGGCGAGGGCCAGGTAGGCGGCCTTGCGGCCCTTCCAGCCGGCGGTGGCGCGGGCGTGCAGGTACCCGGCGTAGGCGACCCAGGTGATGAACGACCAGGTCTCCTTGGGGTCCCAGCCCCAGTAACGGCCCCAGGCGTCGCCGGCCCAGATGGCGCCCGCGATGATCGTGAACGTCCACAGCGGGAACACGGCGGCGTTGACCCGGTAGGCGAACTTGTCCAGCGAGGCGGCCGACGGCATCCGTTCCAGGACGGAGGTCGCGAAGGCGCCGGGCTTGCCGCCGTTCACCAGCTTGTTCTCGTACGAGTCCTTGAACAGGTACATGATCGTGCCCATGGCGCCGACGTAGAAGACCGCGCCGCACAGGATCGCCGTCGAGACGTGGATGTACAGCCAGTACGAGTGGAGCGCCGGGACCAGCTGGTCGCTCTCGGTGTAGAGGACGGTGACGGCGAGCCCGAGGTCCAGCAGGACGGCGGTGGTCAGGAACAGGCCGACCCAGCGCACGTTCTTCTTCAGCGCCAGCAGCAGGAGGTAGATGCCGACCGCGGTGGTGGAGAACGTGATGTTGAACTCGTACATGTTGCCCCACGGCGCCCGCTCCACGGACAGCGCGCGGGTGAGGACCCCGCCGACCGCGAGCAGGAACGCGAGCACCGTGAGGGAGACGGCGATCCGGCCGTAGAGGTCGCCCTGCTCGTCCCCGCCGTGGGCGCCGGGGCCGTCCGGCACGTCCCGGGTGCCGGAGGCCGCCCGGACGGCGACCTGGGGCCGCTCCAGCACGGCGGTCCCGCCGCCCTGCCGGACGGTGACGGCCGGGCCGCTCTTCCTTCCGGCGGCGGGGGTGAGGGCGGAGGCAGTGCGGGCGACCTTGCTGCGGCTGCCGAAGATCCACTCGGCGATGTACGCGAAGAAGGCCAGGGTGTAGACCGCCATCGCCGAGTAGATGAGCACGTTGCTCATCTCGGCGAGGCTCTCGTTGTTGGCGGCGGCCAGCTGCGTGGCAGCCCCGGCCAGGTCGGTTGCGGCGGCGGAAGTCACTGCTTCTCAGCCCCTTCGGCAGGTTCCACTTCGGAGTCGGATGCGGAGTCGGAGGCGGCGGGTCCGGCGGAGGCCGCGGACCCCTCGGGTGGGTCGTCCGGTCCGGGGACGCCCGGGGCCCGGTCGTAGAGGACGTCCGCGAGGTCGCCGAGTTCCTCGGGCACCTTGGCGGACTCGCTGCGGCCGAGGCCGCCCATCTCGACGACGGTGACGCCGTCGGCGCCCTGCACCGCGCGCACCCACACGCGACGGCGCTGGATGAACAGGGAGCCGGCGAGGCCGCCGATCGCGACGACGGCACCGCCCAGAGCCCAGCCGCCGCCCGGCTCCTGGACGATCTGGAAGCCGGCCCACTCCTTGACGTCCTTCTCGAAGGTGACCGAGCCGGCGCCGTCGGGGAGGGTCATGGTCTCGCCGGGCGTCAGCATCTGCTTGAACAGCTCGCCGTCGGCGTCCTTGAACTCCTCCATCTTCGTCTTGTCCATCTGGTACACGCTCTGCGGGATGCCCGAGTCGGCCTTCAGGTCGCCGTGGTACGCGGACAGCGCGAGCACCGGATAGTCCAGGGCGGGGAACTGCGACAGCATCGTGCCGCTGGCCGAGCCGCCGAAGGTGGGCACGAAGAAGGCGTTGAAGCCGAGCTGCTCCTTCTTGCCCTCGGGGTTGCGGTAGCCGTCGAGGACCTTGACCACGCCGGAGGAGGTGACGTTGCCGTCCAGCGGCAGCAGCGGCACGGCGCTGCGGTAGACGACCTCGCCCTTGCCGTCGCGGACGGTGACCACGGGGGCGTAGCCGTGGCTGACGAGGTAGACCTTCGCGTCGCCGATCTCCAGCGGCTTGTTGACCTTGACGGTGGTGGTCTTCTCCTCGCCGTAGGCGCCCTCGCTGTAGGTGAGGTCGGCCTCGTAGGTGCGCGGGGTGCCCTTGTTGGGGCCGCTGCGCTCGTAGGTGCCCTTGAAGTCCTTCACCGTGAAGCTGAACGGCTCCAGGTCACCGACGTCGAAGAGGTTGCCGGACTTGAAGTCGTCGTACTGCGGGAGCGTGTTGGAGAAGCCGTCGCCCTCGACGATCAGCTTGTTGCCCTCGGACTTGAACAACTGTCCCCAGGCGAAGGCGACCAGCATCACGATCAGCGCGATGTGGAAGGTCAGGTTGCCGACCTCGCGCAGGTAGCCCTTCTCGGCGGCGACGGCGTCACCGGCCACGTGGGCCCGGAAGCGGCGCTTCTTCAGCAGGGCCAGGGCGGCCTCGCGGACCTCCTCGGGCTCGGCCGCGGTGCGCCAGGTGGTGTGCGCGGGCAGCCGGTCCAGCCGCCGGGGGGCGCCCGGCGGGCGGCCGCGCAGCTGGCCCACGAACTGCCAGGTGCGGGGCACGATGCAGCCGATGAGGGAGACGAACAGCAGGATGTAGATCGCGGAGAACCACACCGAGCTGTAGACGTTGAACAGGCCCAGCTTGTCGTAGACCGGCGCCAGGACCTCGTGCTGTTCGCGGAAGTCGGCGACCCGGGTCTCGTCGATCCCGGTCTGCGGGATCAGCGAGCCGGGGATCGCGGCCAGCGACAGCAGCAGGAGCAGCAGCAGCGCCACCCGCATCGAGGTCAGCTGACGCCAGAACCAGCGGGCCCAGCCGATGACGCCCAGGGAGGGCAGGCTGGGCTGCTCCTCGTGGGGAGCGGTGGACAGCTGGGAGCCGGCGGCGCCCAGTTCCTGCTCGTCACCGGCCTTCGGCCCGGTGTCGGTCGTGGTGTCGCTCATGGGTCAGATCCCCACCGTGAAGCCGTTGGACCAGGTCTGCATCTCCGCCACGAGGCCGTCCCACGCGCCGGTCAGCAGCAGCACGCCGGTCACGATCATCATCGTGCCGCCGACGCGCATCACCCACACGTAGTGCCGCTTGATCCAGGCGAACGCGCCGAGCGCCTTGCGGAAGGCGACGGCGGTGAGCACGAGGGGCAGGCCCAGCCCCAGACAGTACGCGACGGTCAGTATGGCGCCGCGCCCGGCGCTCTCCTGCTGGGCGGACAGGGTCAGGACGGAGGCGAGAGCGGGGCCGGTGCAGGGGGCCCAGCCGATGCCGAACAGCGCGCCGAGGACGGGCGCGCCGACCAGGCCGGTGGCGGGACGCTTGTGGAAACGGAACTCCCGCTGCGTCACCCACGGCATCAGGCCCATGAAGAAGGCGCCCATGAGGATCATGAGCACCCCGAGGACCTTCGTCAGGACGCCCTTCTGTTCCTGCAGCGTGTACCCGAAGTACCCGAAGAAGGCCCCGCCGGAGACGAACACGGCGGTGAAACCGAGGACGAACAGGGAGGCGCCGGCCACCATCCGTCCGCGCCGGGCCTCGCCGAGGTCGGTGCCGGACACGCCGGTGACGTAGGAGAGGTATCCGGGGACGAGGGGGAGCACGCAGGGGGAGAAGAAGGAGACCAGGCCCGCGAGCAGGGCGATGGGCAGCGCCACCAGCAGGGCGCCGTTGAGCACGGTGGTGTTCGGGTCCACGCCGGTGGCGAGCGTGTGGAGGGGCGTCACGTCACTTCTCCGCGACGACCGGCTCGAGCATCTTCAGCAGGCGTTCCTCGCTGAGCGGGGACAGCGTGCGGGCGGCGATCCCGCCCTTGCGGTCCAGGATCAGGGTGGAGGGGATGGCCTGCGGGTTGAGCGTTCCCTTCTCGAAGCGCAGCAGCAGCTTGCCCGTCGGGTCGTACAGGCTCGGATACGGGACGTCGAAGTCCTTCTCGAAGGCGCGCGCGTTGCCGACGCTGGTGTCCCGGGTGTTGATGCCGACGAACTGCACGCCCTGGTCGGCGTAGTCGCGGGAGACCTTGGCGAAGTGCTTGGCCTCGGCCCGGCAGGGGTTGCACCAGGAACCCCACACGTTGAGGACGACGACCTTGCCCCGGTAGTCGGCGACGTCGAGCTGCTCGCCGTCGAGGGTCTCGCCGGACAGCTCGGGGGCCGTCGTCCGCTTGCCCTCGGGGACGGTGGCGACGCCGTCGGAACCGGCGACGAAGTTGGTGTCGCCGCCCCCGCCGGACGTGCCGCCGGAGCCGCAGGCGGAGACGAGCAGAGCGGCCACGGCGGCGCCGGTCGCCAGGACGGCGCGACGGCGGGCGCGGGTGGTGCGGTTCGAGCGCTGGGGGGCGCGACTGGCGGCACTCATGTGAAAAGTTTCGCATGCCCGTTCTGGGGATCTTGCCCACCCCCCTGGTGGGCATCCCGGCCTCGTCAGGAGGCGTCCGGGCCCCCGGTCGCGGAGCTGCCCGCACCGCCCTTGAGGAAGTCGTTCCAGCCTCCGGCCGGTTCCTGGCCGACGTCCAGCGTACGCAGCCGCTCCAGTACCTCGGGCTTCTGCACGTCCAGCCAGTCGGTGAACTGCCGGAAGGAGACGAGCCTCACGTCGCCGCCCTTCTCCTTCTCCCGGGCGATGTGCTTCAGGGCCTGCTCCACGGCGTCCATGTAGATGCCGCCGTTCCACTCCTCGAAGTGGTTGCCGACGAAGAAGGGCGCCCGGTTCGACTCGTATGCCCGCTTGAAGCCCGATATGTAGGCCCCGGCCGCCTGTTCGCGCCAGCCCGGGTAGTTGTGGGCGGGCGCCTTGGTCGTGTTGAGGGACTGGTTGGCGAGCATGTTGTAGTCCATCGACAGGACCTCGAAAGAACGTCCGGGGAAAGGTATCTGCTGGAGCGGAAGGTCCCATATGCCCTGCTTCTTCGCCGGCCAGACCTGCCGTCCCCCGGGCGAGGAGGCGTCGTAGCGCCAGCCCAGCTCGCGGGCGGTGGGCAGCAGGTTGTCCTGGCCCAGCAGGCAGGGCGTCCGGCCGCCGACGAGTTCCTTGTCGTAGTCGAACGGCAGGGACTCCAGTTCGGTCCAGCCGGAGTGGGTGCGCCACTTCTTGACGAAGGACTTCGCCTGCTCGATCTCGCTGCGCCACTGCTTCGGCGTCCAGTTGGCCACGCTGCCGGACCCGGCGCAGAAGTGGCCGTTGAAGTGGGTGCCGATCTCGTGGCCCTCCAGCCAGGCCCGGCGGACGTTCTTCAGGGTGTCCTTGACGTGGTCGTCGGTGAGGTAGCCGATGTCCGAGGCGCCGCGCGGGTTGTTCGGCGGGTCGTACAGCCGCTTCTTCGACTCCGGGAGCAGGTAGAGCCCCGAGAGGAAGAAGGTCATGTGCGCGCCGTGCTCCTTGGCGAGGTCCAGGAAGCGCGGGAACAGCCCGTTGCCGACCTCACCGGCCCCGTCCCAGGAGAAGACGACGAACTGCGGCGGGGTCTCCCCCGGCTCCAGCGGCTTCGGCGCGGCGGGCTGGTGGGGTTGCTTGCCGGTGAAGGAGGTGGAGCCGTCGCCGATGGGGCGCACGGTGGCGCTCGGCTTCGGCTCGGGCTTGCTCCCGTCGCCGGAACCGCCGGCGCCGTCCGAGCCGTCCGATCCCGTGAGGCCGCCGCAGCCGGCCAACGAGACGGCGGCCGCGGCGCCCGCGCCGAGCCCGAGCATTCCCCTGCGGGTGAGACTGCGCATGGCATCCCCGATCGTCACGTCGTGAAGGGTGTTCACTCAGTCAGAGGACAGCGGGCACGGGGAGGTTCCCGGCCATATGCGGAGATTCCGCAACGAATGCCACACCACGGCAACGCTCCCGCAGCCGGCCACGCGCCCGGTGACGCACCGGCCACCCGGACCGGTCACGGGACCGTACACAACGGGACCGGCCCCCGCACCCCTCCGGTACGGAAGAGAGTGCGGGGGCGTTCGGGACGGGGGTTTACGGGGGCGGGCGCGTCCGGGGCGGGGCTCGGGCTCGGGGGTGCGGGCTCTGGTGTGGGGCGCGGGCTTCCGCTCGGGGCGGCGGGCTTCGGCTCGGGGGGTACGGCGTGCGGGCCCGGCTGTGGGGCTGCGGGCTTCGGCTCCGGGGGTGCGTGCCCCGCCGTGGGGGCGCGGGGAAGGGGGACGGGCGGCGTCGCGCGACGCGCCGGGAGGGACCGGACCGGACAACCGGCCGCACGCGACGCTCCGGATCCCGACCGGGTCACCTCCGTCCGGCCCCCGACCGGGTCACCTCCGTCCGGATCCGGACCGGGTCACTCCGGCACGGGCCCTGACCGGTCCGCCCCCGCACGGCTCCTGCCCGAGGCGCCCCGTCCGGATCCGTCACGTCCCGTCAGGCGACGCCCCGCCCTGCACGGTTGCCCCGCACCGTTGCGCCGCCCCCTTACACGCCCTTACGCCCCACTGTGCCCGTTTCAGGCGCCGAACGCCTTGCCCTGTCCCTTCACCGGCTTGGCACCGGCGAGCAGATGGGCGGGGACGAGGTCGCGGGCCGGCTCGCTGTAGCCGACGGAGACGATCCGGTCGCCCTGGTAGGTGAACGTGGTGAGCGAGGCCAGCGTGCACTCCCGCCGGCGCGGGTCGTGCCACAGCCGCCGGCGCTCGACGAACGACCGCACGATCCAGATCGGCAGCTGGTGGCTGACCAGCACCGCCTCGTGACCGCGCGCCGCGTCCCGGGCCGCGTCCATCGCGCCCTTCATCCGGACCACCTGGTCGACGTAGGGCTCGCCCCAGGACGGCTTGAACGGGTTGACGACGTGCCGCCAGTTGCCCGGACGGCGCAGCGCGCCGTCCCCGACGCCGAAGGTCTTGCCCTGGAAGACGTTGCCCGCCTCGATCAGCCGGGCGTCGGTGGCGATGTCCAGGCCGTGCGCCTTGGCGATCGGCTCGGCCGTCTCCTGCGCCCGCTCCAGGGGCGAGGCGCCGACGTGGGTGATGTCACGGCCCGCGAGGTGCTCGGCGACCCGGTCGGCCATCCGCCGGCCCAGGTCGGACAGGTGGTAGCCGGGCAGCCGGCCGTAGAGGATGCCCTCCGGGTTGTGCACCTCGCCGTGCCGCATCAGGTGGACGACGGTGATGTCGCCCATGTCGTCGTCGTGCTTCTTCACGGACCCCTCCTCCCCCGTGCTCACGCGGTCGCCTCCGCCGCCGCGCGCGCCGCCGCCGGGAGGGCGTCGGCGATCCGCTGGACGGCCCGCTCGTCGTGCGCGGTGGAGACGAACCAGGACTCGAAGGACGACGGCGGCAGGTACACGCCGTTGGCGAGCAGGGAGTGGAAGAAGGCGGTGAAGCGGAAGGACTCCTGCGCCTTGGCGTCCTCGTAGTCGCGCACCGGCCGGTCGGTGAAGAAGACCGAGAACATGTTGGAGGCGTTCTGCAGCGTGTGCGCGACGCCCTCCTTGGTCAGCGCCTCGGCGACGAGTGCCTGGATCTGCGCCGACACCGCGTCGACCGTCCGGTAGGCGGCGTCGTCGAGCAGGCGCAGCTGGGCGAGCCCGGCGGCGGTGGCGACGGGGTTCCCGGAGAGGGTGCCGGCCTGGTAGACGGGACCGGCGGGCGCGAGGTGCGCCATGACGTCGGCCCGGCCGCCGAAGGCCGCGGCCGGGAAGCCGCCGCCCATGACCTTGCCGAAGGTCATCAGGTCCGGCCGCACCCCGTCGACGCCGAACCAGCCGGCGCGGCTGGTGCGGAAGCCGGTCATCACCTCGTCGGAGATGTACAGCGCGCCGTTGGCGGCGCAGGCGTCCTTCAGCCCCTGGTTGAAGCCGGGCAGCGGCGGCACGACGCCCATGTTGCCGGGGGACGCCTCGGTGATCACGCAGGCGATCTCCCCGGGGTGCGCGGCGAACGCGGCCCGCACGGCCTCCAGGTCGTTGTACGGCAGGACGATGGTGTCCCCGGCCTGGGCGCCGGTGACGCCCGGGGTGTCCGGCAGCGCGAAGGTGGCGACGCCCGAGCCCGCGGAGGCGAGCAGCGAGTCGACGTGGCCGTGGTAGCACCCGGCGAACTTGATCACCTTGGTGCGCTGGGTGAAGCCGCGGGCGAGCCGGATGGCCGACATGGTGGCCTCGGTCCCGCTGGAGACCAGCCGGACCTCCTCCAGCGGCTCGATCCGGGCGACCATCTCCTCGGCGAGCGCGACCTCGCCCTCACCGGGCGTGCCGAAGGACGTACCGCGCGCGACGGCCTCCTGCACGGCGGCGATCACCTCGGGGTGGGCGTGCCCGAGGATCATCGGCCCCCAGGAGCACACGAGGTCGACGTACTCCCGCCCGTCGGCGTCGGTGAGGTACGGCCCGGTGCCGGACACCATGAACCGCGGGGTGCCGCCGACGGCGCGGAAAGCACGCACCGGCGAGTTGACGCCACCGGGAGTGACGGCCGCGGCACGATCGAACAGCGCCTGCGAGGCGGGGGCTTCGTATGAATATGGCAGTTCGCTCATGACCTGCGACTTCTCCGACCTTCTCCGACGAACCGGACTCCGGGTGCGAGTGACGTGTTCAGGGTAGGCCAGGAGCCGTGCGAGCCCGTCGTGCCCGCCCGTCCGCCCCCTCCGTCCGTCCCTCCTGTCGCATCCGGCCCCGGATCCGCCGTGATCTGCGAAACTGTCGTCTGATACACACAGCTCACACGGCCCGTGCGGCCGGAGGCCGCCGAGGTCCCGCGGACATATGTCGGACCGCACGTTTCGGCGCGCGGCCGTGGGGGAGGTCACTGACACGATGATCGGGTTGCGCGGTGGGGACCACGCGTCCTGGAAAAGCAGTCGGGTGGAGATATGCATCGCGGTGGCGGACTGGGCGAGGGGACCGATGGCCTGGGTCCTCGTCGGTCCCGGCGGGGAAGGCACCGGCGCGAGGCGGAGGACGCGGAAGCGGCACGTCAGGCACACGGGGTACCGAACGAGCCCGACCGGATCGAGCAGCGCCTCGACCGGCTGGGGGCCGGGAGCAGGAATGGTGGTCGGGTGGGGGTGACGTACAAGTACTTCGGCGCGCCCGACGGCGCCACCGCGGCCCGCGTCCCGATCTCGATGCGCCCCGAGGAACTCGGCGGCGACGAGCTCGGCATGGGCGGCATGTTCACCAAGATCAAGCCGGAGACCATGGCCGCCATGGTCCTCACCGGCATAGAGGGCGTCCCCCTGCACAAGGTGCCGCCCCTGGAACTGGTCGTCCTGCACCCCGACTACGCGGTCGTGAAGCTCCCCATGACCGTCGTCGACCCGCTGCGCGGCATAGGCGAGGAAGCGGTCGGCGCGGCGGCCTTCATCTGGTCCACGGTCCCGGACCGCGGCGGGCCCCGGGACGCGTTCAACGTGTACCAGCTGCTGCACGAGTGGCAGGACTTCAGCCACCGGCTGCATGAGGCGGGGCATCAGCCGTATTGCCTGGTGTGGCCCTGAACTGGGGTTTCATGAGGGTTGGGCGGGGTCTTCGGGCCTCGCCCTTCTGCTTGCCGGGGAGGGTCACGGTGTCTACACGGCGGGGTGGGCGGCGGTGGTCAGGATGCGCGGTCGTCCGCTGCCGGACCGGCCCGAGCCCTGGGACGTGGCACTGACGGCGGTGGCGACGTTCCGGCTGAGCCGGCTGCTGAGCAAGGCGTCGGTGACGAGTCCGCCGAGGGCTCCCTTCACCACGTTCCAGGGCCCTGAGGGACCGGCCGAGCTGCACGAGGAGGCGCGGTCCGATTGCGCCAAGGACACGGTCGGCGAGCTGGTGACGTGCCCGTTCTGTATGAGCGTCTGGGTGGCCTCGGCCCTCACCGCCGCACAGCTGCTCTGGCCGCGCGCCACCCGCACCGCCATGGGGGCGCTCACCGCGCCGGCCGGCGCGGGCGCCCTGCACCTGACGTACAGCGCACTGGTGCCCAAGACGACCGGCGACCGACCACGCCACACCGCGCCCGCCCGACCGCCTCGCGGCCGCGCACGCGCACGTGGCGGTCACCGCCCCCGGGGCAGAGGTCCCACGTCGGATCGGCGGCCGGGGCGCATCGCCGCGTGCCGCTGCCCGGGACCGGGGCCCGGCCGGGCGGCCAGGGCGTCGGCGACCGCGCCGGTAGTGAAGGCGTACACCGTCTTGTGCAGCAGGTCGACGGCGAGTTCGTGGCGGGGCCAGGTCTGGGGCGGGGCACCGACGCCGGTGGCGTTTTCCAGGATCTGGTCACTGGTGACCCGGACGACGGCGAACTTCCCCGACGACCAGGGCCCGCGCAGCCCGGCGTGCGCCATCACCGACCGCAGCACGCCGAGGAGGGCGCCCTGCCCGAAGTGCATGGCCAGGTTCACCGGGACGGGCTGACGCCTGGAGTACTCCCGCATGCCGGTGAGGCGTTCCAGTGTGCGGGCGGGGACGTGGGAGTCGGGTCGGCCGGTCAGACGTTGCTCCGCCTTCTCGCCCAGCGTCATCACCAGCACTCCGGTCGTACCGGCCAGCAGTCCCTGCCACAGTGCACGCTTCATCATGCGGCGGCGAGTACCCAGCGCGCCCCGGCTCACCTCGCTCCGGTACGGGACCGCGCCCGCACCCAGCCGATCGCAGGCCGAACGGCCCCGTCTTCCAGTCGGACGGGTGACGACGCGGGCAGCGTTGAGTACCGGCCTTGGTCACCGTGGCCGTTTCGTCCGCGGGGCTACGGAAACCCGGCGCCGGACGGTGAGCGCCGGGCCACCGGAAGCGGAGGGCGTTCGATGAGGAAGCTGTGGTGGGCGGTGCCGGTCGCGGCCGCCGGGGCGGCGGCCGTACGGCGGTCCCGGCCGACGCACCCGGCCGACGAGCGGGCGGGTGACCGCTGGCTCACCGTGACGGTCAACCGGCCCCCCACGGACGTGGGGTCGGAGGGGAAGCTGCCGCCGCCCCTGGACGAGCTGGCGGAACGGATCGACGTACGAATCCGGCCGGCACCGGGCGACCGCGGCACGGAACTGGCCGCGCGCTTCAAGGAGCCCGCGCCCGCCGCGTCCACGTCCGTACCCGCGCGGCTGACCGGACAGGACCCACGGCAGGAGCTGCGGCGCGCGTTGCGGGACGCGAAGTCCCTGCTGGAGGCGGGCGAGGTGCTGTGGCCCGACGCGCCACCCACCACCCGCCCCACGCCGGGCGGCAAGCTGGTCGAGGTGTTCACCCGTCGCTCCGGTGGGGAGGGAGTGCTGTGAAGGCGCTGTGCTGGGAAGGCGTGAACAAACTGTCCGTCGAGCAGGTCCCCGATCCGGAGCTGCGCAACGACCAGGACGTCATCGTGCGGCTGATCGCGGGCACCACCTGCGGCTCCGACCTGCACCTCATCGGCGGCTACATCCCGGCGATGCGCGCCGGTGACGTGATCGGCCACGAATTCGTCGGCGAGGTCGTCGAGACCGGCTCCGCCGTGCGCAGGCACAAGGTCGGCGACCGGGTCGTCGTCTGCTCCTTCGTCGGCTGCGGGCGCTGCTGGTACTGCGCCAACGACCTGTGGTCCCTGTGCGACAACACCAACACCAACCCGGGCATCGGCCAGGCCCTCTTCGGCTACGAGACCGCCGGCATCTTCGGCTACTCGCACGCCATGGGCGGCCTGCGCGGCAGCCACGCCGAGTACGTCCGAGTCCCCTTCGCCGACTACGGCGCCTTCAAGGTCCCCGAGGGCATCGACGACACCAGCGCCCTGTTCGTCTCCGACTCGGTGCCCACCGGCTGGATGGGCGCCGACCTGGCCGGGGTGAAGCCCGGTGACGTGGTCGCCGTCTGGGGCTGCGGCGCGGTGGGGCAGATGGCTGCCCGGGCGGCGGTCCTCAAGGGTGCCGAGCGGGTGATCTCCATCGACCGCATCCCCGAGCGCCTGGCGATGGCCGAACGGTACGCCGGCGCGGAGACCATCGACTACACCAGCACGGACGTCGCCGCCGAACTGCGCGAACGCACCGGCGGCCGCGGCCCCGACGTGTGCATCGAGGCCGTGGGCATGGAGGCCCACAGCGACGGCCCGATGCACCTGTACGACCAGGCCAAGCAGCAGCTGCGCCTGCAGACCGACCGGCCCACCGCCGTACGCCAGGCCATCCATGCCTGTCGCAAGGCCGGCACCGTCTTCATCCTGGGCGTCTTCGCGGGCGCCGTCGACAAGTTTCCGCTCGGCGCCGTGATCAACAAGGGGCTCACCGTGCGCGGCGCCCAGATGCACGGCCAGCGCTACATCCCGATGCTGCTCGAGCGGATGGCCGCCGGCGAGATCGAGACGGCGCAGCTCGCAACCCACAGCCTCTCGCTCGACCAGGCGCCGACGGCGTACGACATGTTCAAGGAAAAGGCCGACGGCTGCGTACGCGCCGTCATCCGCCCCCAGCCCTGAAGGGCCGCATGATCCTCAGTAGCGTCGCCCACGGACTCGCCCGGCGCCTGGCCCGGTGGCGGTCGGCGCCGGCCCTGCACCCCCACGGGGTGCTGTGCACGGGGACGCTGACCGTCACCGCCGACGCGGGGGCCCGGTGGGGGGTCCCGTGGCTGGACGGATCCGGCTCCTACCCGGTGACGGTGCGCTGGTCACGGGCGCTTGGCCTCCCCCGAGGGCTGCCGGACGGTCTGGGACTGGCTGTGCGCGCCGAGGGAGCCGACGGTCCGGGCAGCGCGCTCGACCTGCTGTTCACGTCCAGCCGCCACGGCAGGTTCGGCCGCCACCTGCCTCTCCCCCGGTCCGACGCCCTGAAGGGGCCGTACTCGACCCTGTTGTCGTACCGGGTGGGTGATCGCGAACGGGTGCTGGCGGCCTTCCCGGTGCACGAGCCCGACGCACGCCGAGAGGACGTGCGGCCGACTCTGTGGCAGGAACTCGCCCGCCGGCCCGTGCGGTTCGCCCTGCGGGCGGCGGCACCGGACGAGCCCTGGCGCACCTTCGCCACCCTGAGCCTGGAGGCGGTGCGCCCCGCTCCGGCCTCCCGCACCGTGTCCTACGACCCCTACGCGCACAACCTGCCCCGCCTGCACCCCACCGAACGGCTGCGACGCCTCCGCGACGCTGCGTACACCGGTTCCCGCCACGGACGAACCGCCGACGATCGCGACAAGTGAGGCGGTCGCTCCGGCGGCGGTGCCAACGACCGGCAGACGACAGGAAGCGCCCGCCGTCAGCCGCAGCCGCAGCCGCAGCCGCAGCCGCAGGAACGACGTCAGCGGCCCTTCGGACGGCGGGCGGTGGCACGAACCACGCGGGATACGGCGGCCGCAGCTCCTGCGGCAGCGAAGGCCGTGAACGCGACGCGGCGGGCGGCGGAGCCACCGGCCGGTGCGAGGTCACGGAGCCGGTCGAAAAGGCTCAGGGGGACGCCTCGCACAGCGTTGCCCGGCGGGCGCCGCGGGACGCCGGGGTGGGGGCGAGTCGGAGCGGTCGCCCGAACCGCCTCCCACACAGCGCCGATCCGCCGCAACCGGCGGTCGCCGAACGCCTCCCGCAGATGGGGCAACAGCTCGTCCTCCTCGTCACGGATGTCCTGGCGGATGAGGGTGAACGCCTGCCGGATCCACTCGGCTCGCCGAGGGTCGTCGGGCGACTTCTCGACCTGTGCGACCAGCTCGTTGATCGCCTGGTGCTCCTCCTCCACCCGACCGGTGAGCTCCTCTCCGCCGGGAGCCACTCGACGCAGGACGGGCCACAGAACAGTCTCCTCCGCGAAGGCGTGACTGAACACCAGCTGGACGATGTCCTGCCACAGGGCGTCGAGCTCGTCGTCCGAGCCCCCGGCCAGCCAGCAGTTCATCATCCTGTCGAGCCGGGCGTGATCCCGGCGCTGACGCACGAGAATGCTGCCGTAGCCTCCCAGCGCCGCGGGATCCCGGTGAGTGATCGAGATGGTCACGGTCGTCGCTCCTGCCTCGCGGTGACGCCTGGGTCCGGACCGGCGCCGTCCTCCGTGCCGGAGGGGCCTCCGGCCCCAGCACGCGGGTTCCCATCAGACGCGTGCCCCATCATCTGACATCGTCCCTTCTGCGGCCTTGGTCGGTGCGCCTCCGCCCGTCCCACCGGCATGGTTCGCAACGGAGCATTCGCCTTCTGCCCTCGCCACGCGCTGCAGGGGCCGTCAGGCAGCCGAAGCGCGTCGAGGGCACAGCGGTGCGTCCGACGATCGAGTTCCAGCGCAGCTTCTCTTCCAACACCTTGCGCGGCGGGGGCCGCGATGCCGCGCACGTGCTGTCCCGGCTCAGTCGCTCACGCTGACTCAGCGGCCTCGGCCGCACGGTTCCATACCTCGCTGTAGACCTGGATGTCTTCATCGGACAGGTCCAGGTCTCCGTGGACGCGCACCACGTTGGTATCCCACGGGCGCACGCCGTCGTGACGTGGAGTGAGCAAGGCTCCGAGCGTGGAAGATTCCTCTGCCATGCCAGTGCGCGCGGTGACCTCATGGTGGCGCAGTTGCACGTACGCGGAGAAGGAAGCCTGGACGATGGGATCGAAGCGGGTGGCCGCGCCCACGATCAGCTGACGGGCTCCGTCCTCCTCGAGAAGACGCCGGAAGCGCCACTTGCAGTGCTCATCCGGTACCTCCGGCACGTCACGGAGCATGTCCAACAGCAGGTGACCCCATTCAGCCCGGGCCGGCACCGGCAGCCGGTCGAAGTCGGACAGCACCGTGAAGCGGTCTGCCTCAGCCACCGAATCGCGCAGGAAGCTGGTGGCAACGTCTTCCAGCATGATGCGGATCATGAGGTGGGCATGGGTACCGTCGGCCCCCACGGGAGCCTGCGGCAGCCGCGCTGGGTCACCCAGGTCGTCTCGACGTTGTCATCCAGTGCGAGGTCGGCTGCGACCTGGGCGCCGAGTTCCCTCCACCGACTACGAGGACGCGTTGACCGGCGAAATCGCCTGAACGGTGATAGTTCGCGGTGTGCAGTTGCCGACCGGTGAAATCGGTGTTGCCCGGCACGGCGGGGACGAAAGGCCGTGACCAGGTACCGGTGGCACTGATGACTGTCCGGGCCGCCAGGTGCCGGAGTCGGTCTCGACCAGGAGCCGGTCGCCGTCACGGTGCACGGCGTCGACCTGGGTGCCGTGTTGGACGGGCAGGCCGTACCGCTTCTCGTAGTCGGTGAGGTAGTCGACCACGTGCCCGGCGTCCGGATAGGTCTCACCGTGCTGGACGGGCATGAGGCGGCCAGGCAAGGAGGAGTGGTCCGCCGGCGAGAAGAGGTGCAGCGAGTCACACGTGTGCTGCCATGACCCGCCCGGTGCCGCGTCAGCGTCCAGGATCACGCGGTCGAGGCCCTGGCGGCGCAGGTGGTAGCCGGCGGCGAGCCCAGCCTGGCCGCCGCCGACCACCACCACATCCGTGTGCTGCGTCACGGCGCCGTCGTCACCGTGCCGGCGGCGAACTTCCTTCGCCAGGCGAGCGCGACGTAGACCAGACCGATCAGCACCGGGACTTCGATGAGCGGGCCGACGACCCCGGACAGTGCCTGGCCGGAGGTGACACCGAAGGTGGCGATGGCGACAGCGATGGCCAGCTCGAAGTTGTTGCCCGCCGCGGTGAACGCCAGCGTGGTGGTGCGGTCATAGGCGAGCCCCAGGCTCTTGCCGAGCAGGAAGGTGCCGAAGAACATGACCGCGAAGTAGACGAGCAGCGGCAGGGCGATCCGGGCGACGTCCAGGGGCTGGGAGGTGATGGTCGTGCCCTGCAGGGCGAAGAGGATGACGATCGTGAACAGCAGCCCGTACAGCGCCCACGGCCCGATCTTCGGCAGGAAGCGCTGTTCGTAGTCCTCGCGGCCCATCTTCTGCTCACCGATCCGGCGGGTCAGGAAGCCGGCCAGCAGCGGGACGCCGAGGAAGATGATCACGTTCAGGGCGATCTCCCACATCGAGATGTCCAGGTGCTCTCCGTCGCCCAGGCCGAGCCAGCCGGGCAGCAGGTCGAGGTAGAACCAGCCCAGCAGACCGAACGCCAGGACCTGGAAAACCGAGTTCAGCGCGACGAGCACGGCCGCGGCCTCGCGGTCACCGCAGGCGAGGTCGTTCCAGATGATCACCATGGCGATGCAGCGGGCCAGGCCGACGACGATCAGGCCGGTGCGGTACTCGGGCAGGTCCGGCAGGAAGATCCACGCCAGCGCGAACATCACCGCAGGTCCGAGGATCCAGTTGATGACCAGGGAGGAGATCATCAGCTTCCGGTCGCCGGTGACGGCGTCCAGCCTGTCGTAGCGGACCTTAGCCAGGACCGGATACATCATGATCAGCAGGCCGAGCGCGATCGGCAGGGAGACACCGCCGACCTCCACCTTCGCCAGCGCGTCGTTCAGCCCTGGAATGGCCCGTCCGAGCCCGAGGCCGACGGCCATGGCGATGAGGATCCACACCGCCAGGTAGCGGTCGAGGGTGGAGAGCTTCTTGACGATCGAGTCGTCGCCACCCCCGGTCTGCACGGAGGTGGTGGGCTCGGCGGAGGTCACGGGCAGGCCCTCTTGTTCTCGGCGGCGGTACGGGCGGAGGCGGCGAGTTCGGCGAACTGCTCGGACAGGCCGGCCAGGACCTCGGGCCTGAGCTTGTAGTAGGTGTAGCGGCCGCAGGGCTCGGTCTCCACGATCCCGGTCTCGCGCAGCACCTTCATATGGTTGGACAGGTTGGTCTGCTTGGCTCCGGTCTCCTCGACCAGGTGCGTCGTGCACAGCGTCTCGCGCGCCAGCAGGGTCACGATCTTCAAGCGGAGCGGATCACCCAGCACCCGGATCACATCAGGATCGACTGAAGTCAGCATGCACTGATACTTTCACATCACTACTCACTGATATCAGCGGGGGATGAAGTCATTGGCGGCTGGATTCCGCCATGCGACGAGAGAGAACGATCACCATGGCCGACAAGCCGTCCGTCCTGTTCGTCTGCGTCCACAACGCCGGCCGCTCCCAGATGGCCGCCGCGTGGCTGACCCACCTGGCCGGCGACCGCGTCGAGGTCCGTTCCGCCGGCTCCAACCCGGGCGACCAGGTCAACCCGGCCGCCGTCGAGGCCATGGCCGAGGTCGGCATCGACATCTCCAAGGAGACGCCGAAGATCCTCACCATCGACGCGGTCCGCGAGTCGAACGTCTGCATCACCATGGGATGCGGCGACACCTGCCCCGTCTTTCCCGGCAAGCGCTACCTGGACTGGAAGCTCGACGACCCGGCCGGCCAGGGCATCGAGGCCGTCCGCTCCATCCGTGACGCGATAAAAACGCTGGTCGAGGGCCTGATCACCGAGATCACCCCGGAGAAGCCGGAGGCGACGGCATGAGCGAGATACGCGAGGTCGTCATCATCGAGCGCCGCGCTGCGAGCGGGTGCCGACCGCAGTGAACGCAAGGCCGTCTCACCGCACTTCACGACGGGAGCGCCGAAGCTGCTCCGCTCCGAGGGCCAGGAGGGGAACCGAGCACCGCCGAACCGCTCGATCGACACGCTCATCCGTTGATGAACTCGATGATCTGCGGGGCGATTTTCCTCGGGGCCATGACGACGGCCCCATGGTTGAGTCCGGGCAGGGTGCGGTGGTCGGCCTGCGGCAGGATCTCGGTGACGGCGAGGGCAGCGCGCTGGAACGCGGCCGGGCTCTTCCCGCCGGTCAACACGCGGGTGCGTACGCCCACTCCTTTCCACTCCTCGGCATCGAGCGGCTTGCCCTGTTGGGTGTCGCCCATGACCGCGATGTCATACGGCAGACTGCCGGCCAGCCTGGTGAGGTCTGCCCACAGCTTCGGCATGCACCTCATGAAGAACACGGCGATGCCGGGCATCCCCTGCACCCTGGTCATGAAGTACTTGACCGCGTCACCGTGCCGGCCTTCCGCAAGGAGCGCGGTGATCTGCTGCGCGAAGTCCTTGGGCGGTCCGTCGTCGCCTTCGGCGACCACGAACGGCGGTTCATACAGAGCCAAGCGGTCGACGTTCACTCCGGCCGCGGCCGCGCGCAGGGCGAGCACCGCTCCGGAGGACGACCCGAACAGCGACGCCGAACCGCCGACGTGTTCGACCAACGCGACGATGTCCTCGATCTCGCGGTCAGGGGCGTAGTCAGGGGTGTCACCGCTGGCGCCCCGCCCGCGCCGGTCGTAGTTGATGACGGTGAAGTGCTGGGCGAGGAGGGCCGCGAGTTCGGTCGTGTCCGAGCGGTCTGCCAAAGCCGAGGCAACCAGGACGACGGCCGGCCCGCTGCCCGACTGCTCGAACGCGATCTGGGTGCCATCGGCGGAGATGACACGAGCCTCGGCTCCGGCCGGCTGCTTTCGCGCTGTTGCCATGTTCCTCTCTCCGGTTCACGTAGGGGCCGTACCGCTCGCTGTGGCGTGCTTACTGCCCATAGGACGCCCGCACCGCAGAAAACTCATCGGTGCGCCAGGCGTTCGGTGCCGAAACCCTGCCCCTTCGGAAAGGACAGACCCCTCACGGGCTCCGGGCCCCGGTCCACCGCTTCACGGTCTACCGGTACCTGCGGCCCGCCTTCGAATCGAGCAGAACGCCATTGACACCGCTGATGTCCTGGCCACGGCCTCAGCCCGTGGCCGTCGGTCGGTCGGCGTCTCATGACGGGTTCGTACCGGACGGCGTGAGCGTTCCCCGGAAGAGTGCCATGACAGCTCTCGAGTGAGCGCTGTGAAGACAGCAAGGGCCGAAGTGCTCATGCTTTCCGGGGAAAGGCATCAGTTCCTTGAGGTGAGGGGCACCGCTCGGGTGGCCGAGGGTCCGGTAGGGAGACAGGCCGCTGCGGAGCCCCGGACGTTCCGCTGGGCACCTCTCGGTCAGCCTTGCGCGTCCGCACGCCGGCAAGTCGAGTCCTCACGAGCGATGACTTCGGCCGCGGGCGCCGGTCTTCTTCGGCAGCGTCCCACTCCGGTGCTCACCCCTTGCCGGTCCGAGGCGACGCGGGACATGCCCGGCCCGATCCGGGACCGACGAAGGAGCCCTCACCCCATGACCGATCCGAAGCCGACAGCGCGCGGCGACCGCGGGGCCGGCATCTGGTCCTCCCTCCACACGGAGCGAGCGGCACTGGCAGCCGACCTCGACGGCCTGAGCGACGAGCAGTGGGCGACACCCTCGCTCTGCGTCGGCCTGACGGTGCGCGAGGTGCTGGCGCATCTCACCGCCGGGGCGAGCCTCGGCCTCGTCCGCTGGCTGGCGGGGGTGATCCGCTGCAGGTTCGACTTCGACCGGCAGGTTGCCCTGCGGCTGGCCGAGCAACTGGGGGCGACCCCGGCCGAGACACTGGAACGGTTCCGGCGCGCCGTCCCGAGCAGGACCAGGCCCGCCTTGCCGGTCGTCGCCATGCTGGGCGAGACGCTCGTGCACGGAGCGGACATCCGGCGCCCGCTGGGCATCCGTCACGACGTACCGATCGATGTCGTCACACGGGTCGCCGAGTACTACCGGGGCACGGACCTGGTGGTCGTCGCGAAGGGGCGCATCGACGGCCTGCGACTCGTCGCGGACGACGGTCCCTTCGAGACCGGCTCCGGGCCTGTGGTGTGCGGCCCCACCCTGTCCCTGGTGATGGCCATGACCGGACGGACGGCGTACTGCGACGACCTGGAGGGCGACGGGGTGGAGCTTCTCCGCAGCCGGTGCGGGACGGCGTGACCCGTTCCGCACGGTCTGTCGGACTCAGCCCACCACCTCGCCACGCCCCGAGCCGACCCAGCTCGCCGCCACGCTCGGCACACCTGCCCGCCATGACCTGCGAGTTGACGCGGCCCTCGCCACAGCCGACCCACCTCTCGGCCAGGACCTGCGAGTCGACCCGGCTCATCACCACACTCGGCTCACCTCTCCATCTCAGCATGCGAGTTGACCCGGCTCATCCCCGCGCCCCGGCACACCTGCCCGCCATGGACCACGAGTTGCCCCGGCTCACCGAAACTCCCGGCCCACCTCCCGCTCCACATCCCAGAGTTGCCCGGGCCCGTCTACGATCGGCCGCCATGGACTGGCTGGAGCGGATCACGGAACTCAGGCAGTGGACGCGGAGCGGCACGCGGGCGCCGCACAAGCCGCTGCTCCTGCTGTACGCCCTCGGCCGGTTCCGGCAGGACGACGGCGACGCCGACGGGGGCCTGCGGTACAGCGCGGTGGAACAGGATCTCCAGCAGCTGCTGACCGAGTACGGCCCGCCGCACCGGACGACACCGGCGTACCCCTTCCACCACCTGGTCAGCGACGGTGTGTGGGAGGTCCGCACCGATCGCGGGCCGGGCAGCCCGGGGACCGGGGTGCGCGACCTGCGGGAGACGGGTGCGACCGGGCGGCTCGCACCGGAGCTGAGGGCGGCGCTGCGCCGCGAGCCGGAGCTGCTCGGCCGCATCACGCGTCTGCTGCTCGACCGGCACTTCCCGCCCTCCGTGCACGGCGAACTGTGCGAAGCCGTCGGGCTGGAGCCGGAGGCGGCCGCGGTGGAGCGGCTGTCGGCGGTGCGCCGTCAGCGGGACCCGCGGATGCGCCGACTGGTGCTGACGGCCTACGAGTACCGCTGTGCCTTCTGCGGGTACGACGGCCGGATCGGCACGGTGACCGGCACGGTGCCCGTCGGCCTGGAGGCCGCTCACGTGCGCTGGTGGGCCTTCGGCGGGCCCGACGAGGTCGAGAACGGGCTGTGCCTGTGCTCCCTGCACCACAAGCTGTTCGACAAGGGCGTCCTCGGAGTGGGGGACGACCTGCGCATCCTGGTCTCACAGCGCTTCGTCGGCCACAGCTCCGCCGCGCGTGAGCAGGTCACCGCCCTCGCGGGCCGCCCCGTCATCGGCCCGCAGCCCGGCACGGCCCCCCTCGCGGCGGCCCACCGGGACTGGCACACCCGGCAGGTCTTCCACGGTGATCCCCGCCCCGCCGTACCCGTCTGAGCCCGTCGGCCGGCCTCCACGGACGACCCCGCGAGCCCGTCGGGCCGGGCAGTCGGCCGCCGGACCTCGGGCTCCGGCCCCTGCCACGGCGACGGATCGACGGCGGCACGGCCGCCGATCCGTCGCCGGTCCGGTCGGACGAACGGTTGCGTGACCCGGCCGTCCCCCGCGACTACGGCGCCGGGGTTGTTCGCTCTCCGCGGGCTCCGCACCCCGGCGACCGGGTCGACCCCGCGCCGTGGAGGCGATGGGGGAGGCAGGCAACGACCTCGCGGGCGCCCGGGCCGGACCCTGCCCGGCGAAGCCGTCCGCGCGTCCGGGCGTCCGGGCGTCCGGCCACGTCATGGCGACGGGCTGCGGCGGCGCCTGCCCCGCCCTCCCCGGCCGGACGCACCTCGGCCGGACGCCGGAGGACCCGGCAGGCGGGCGACTGGACGCCGTGCCTCCGATCAGAGACGTGACCAGGGACGTGGGCGGGGACGTGAACAGGCAGCGCGTCGAGGCGTTCGGCACCGGGATCGAACGGACGGCCGGGATCTGACAGGAGCACGACGCCCCTGCCCGCCCGGGGGCCCCCGCAGCCGGCCTGCGGGGCTGCCCCGCAGGCCGGCTGCGGGGGCGCCGCCCCTCTCCCCGGGCACCAAGGTCACGCACAGGCTCGCCCCCGCTTCGTCCATCCGAGCGAACTGCGGGACCCGCGGGTGTGAGCGGTGGCTGGAAAGCGACGGGGATGAACCAATTGTGGTGCCGTTGCGTGCGGGTCGCCCGATACGGGGTACCCCGGCGGCGCGCGAGTCCCCCTCGTCCACAGGAGGCACCCCCCATGACCTTCAATCCACTGGAACAGCGGGGCATCCCGCTGGACCGCCAGCTACGGAGCTGGCGTGAACTGAACGTGGAGCCGATCGACCCGGACCGCTCCGACCCGTACACCCGCTGCCGCGTCATCACGATGAACGGCATCGAGGTGGAAGCGATCATGTTCAGCCACCACATGGCCCGCCACACGGCCGACCCCGAGGTGAAGCGGCAGCTGGCGCGGGTCCGCTACATCGAGGCGCAGCAGCAGAAGGCCGTCAACTGGCTGCTGCCGGGTGTGTCCTCGGTACTGGAGACGACCATCGCGTACGAACAGGTCGCGGTGGACCTGACGGCGTGGGTGGCACGGATGGAGCCGGACCCGTACCTGAAGCAGGCGTACCAGTTCGGCGTCCTGGAGGACTTCGACCACCTGTACCGGTACGCGAACCTGTACGAGATGATCGAGCACCGCAAGGCGGAGTCGATCGTGGACAACCTGACCGAGGTCATGCCCGGCAGGCCCACCCGGTACCACCACCGAGACCCGTACGACAACGTCCGGGACCCGTACGCCAAGGACGAGACGAACCCGCTGTCGAAGCTGCACGCGCTGACGATCATGTCGGCGGAGCAGCAGACGATGAACTTCTACATGAACACCGGCCCCACCTACATGGAGCCGATCGCCCGTCAGCTCTACCAGGAGATCGGGCTCATCGAGGAGGAGCACGTCACCCACTACGAGTCCCTGGTGGACCCGGGTGAGACGTGGTGGGAGCAGCTCGTCAACCACGAGTACAACGAGTGCTACCTGTACTACTCCTTCATGGAGCAGGAGAGCGACCCCAAGGTCAAGGCGATCTGGGAGCTGCACCTGAACATGGAGCTGGAGCACCTGCACCTGGCGTGCGACCTCATGCGCCGGCACGACGGCCGCGACCCGGCCTCCGTCCTGGCCCCCGAGCTGCCCAACGTGCTCACCTTCGAGCCCAACAAGACCTACATCCGGGAGCTGCTGGACACCCAGATGGATCTGACCACGCTCGGGGCCGGTTACGTGCGCGAGGCACACGAGCGGTTCGAGACGATGCAGGAGCAGATCCACGGCGGCGAGGCGGCGCCCAGCGACCGCGTCATGACCCAGCACGACGAGATGTTCGGCCGCGAGTACCGCGTGCAGTCCGAGGGCGAGCACCCCGACCCCGCCATGCGGGAGAAGTGAGGGTCGCCATGTCCGAGCTTTCCACCCCGCACGCCGGGGACGACCGGGCCGCCGACGACGACGTGGTCGCGCTGCTGATGCGGCAGCACGGCGACATCCGCAACCTCTTCGACGAGGTCGAGGCCACGCAGGGCGAGGAACGCCGCGACGCCTTCCGCCGTCTGGTGCGGCTGCTGGCCGTGCACGAGACGGCCGAGCAGGAGGTCGTGCACCCCTTCGCCCGGCGTGGTTTCCCGGGTGGTGAAGGGGTCGTCGAGGACCGTCTCGCCGAGGAGAAGGCCGCCAAGGAGACGCTGGCGGCGCTCGACGAGATGGACACGGACGACCCGGCGTTCATGCCGAAGTTGATCGAACTGCGCATGGACGTCCAGAAGCACGCGCGGGCCGAGGAACGCTACGAGTTCACCCACATCCGGCGCAGCACCGACACCGCCGGGCTCGCGTCGATGGCCAAGACCGTCAAGGCGGCCGAGGCCATGGCGCCCACCCGGCCGCACCCCGGGGTGCAGTCGGCCGCGGCCAACATGGCGGCGGGGCCGGTGGCGGCCCTGATGGACCGCACGAAGGACGCCGTCCGCAAGGCGATGGGGAAGGACTGAGCCCACCGCCGGGCGGCACGAATCGGCGGGGGCGGACGGCCCGGCCACGTCCCGGGGCCCCGGGACGGGCAGGCTCCAGGTCCCGCATCCGAGGACCCGCGCCCCGGGCCCACGTCCCATGCCACGCCCTGGGGCCACGTCCGGAGCCGCGCCCCCAGCCCCGCGCCCGGAACCCCGGTCGGCCGCGCGTCGCTCCCGACGCCCGGTCGGCCGGGGCACCGGCACACCGGCAACGGCACCGGCACCACCGACGGCGCCACCGACGTGCCGTGCCACCAGCCGACAGCGACAACCGGCTCACGGCCCGGCTCACGGCCGCGAAGAACCGTCCGGAAGTGACGGCCCGCTCCTCCCGCGGTACGCGGTACGCGCGCCGGGAACGGGCAGCGAGCACGCACCACCGACCGCGGAAAGGGGTACGCACCGGGTGACCGTCCACGAACAGCCGGAGCGCACGGGCGGCACGGGGCGTCCCGACCGCCGCCGCTCCCTCCTGGCGTGCGCGCTGATCGGCGCGGCCGTGATGGCGGCCGTGGACGAGATCGTGTTCCACCAGATCCTGCACTGGCACCACTTCTACGACCGTTCCACCTCCGGTGTCGCGCTCGTCTCCGACGGCCTGCTGCACACCGCCTCCCTGCTGGCACTGGTGACCGGGTTCTTCCTCTACGCGGATCTGCGCCGCCGCCGGGCTCTGTCGCCCGCGCACGGCTGGGCCGGGTTCTTCCTGGGACTGGGCGGTTTCCAGCTCTTCGACGGCATCGTGGACCACAAGCTGCTGCGGGTGCACCAGATCCGGTACGGCGTCGACCTCGCCCCGTACGACTGGGCGTGGAACCTGGGCGGTCTGGTGCTGCTGCTGATCGGGGTGGGCGTCCTGGTGCGCGCCGGGCGGCGGGGGCGGCGGGCGTCGTGACGGCCGGTCCGGCTCCGGCCGTCGTGGCGGCGGCCGTGCTCACCATCGGCCTGGCCTGCGCGGCGTACCTGTGGGCCGCCGCCGTCCTGCGCAGGCGCGGTGACACCTGGCCGTGGCGCCGGGACTGCCTCTTCACGGCCGGGTGCGCGGTGGTGGTGCACGGGCTGTGGGGGCAGGTGCCGGGGGAACCGTTCACCGCGCACTCGGTGCGTCACCTGCTGATCGGCATGGCCGGTCCCGTCCTGCTCGTGGCCGCCCGCCCGCTCACCCTCACCCTGCGGGCGCTGCCGCCGGGCGGTGTCCGTCGCGGGCTGCTGCGCGTGGCGCACTCCGCTCCGGCGGGGTGGCTGCTGTTCCCCCCGGTGGCCGCGGTCATCGACATCGGAGGGCTGTGGGCGCTGTACCGCACCGGCCTGTCGGCCGCGGCACACCACCGGCCCGTCCTCGGTGCCCTGCTCGACCTGCACATGCTGGCGGCGGGGCTGTTGTTCACCTTCGCGGTGCTGTCGCTCGACCCGGTGCGCCGCCGGTGGGGTCTGCCGCTGCGAGGGGCGACACTGCTGTCGGCCGGGGCCGCCCACGCCGTCCTTGCCAAGAGCCTGTACGCCACCGGGCCCCCGGGGACCTCGTTCGGGACGTCCGACCTGCGGCTCGGGGCGCAAATCATGTACTACGGCGGGGACGCGGTCGAGGTCGCCCTCGCGGTCGTGCTCGCCGCGCAGTGGTACGCGGCCGTCGGACGGCGCCTGGCCCGCGCCCGCGCCGGGCGGGGAACCCGCCGGCCACTGACCGGTCGGCCGACTCGTACGGGCGGGAAGCGGGCACCCGGAGACGGACCGGCGGTACCACTCCGGGCTCACGGAACGGAGCCACCGGTCCGGAATACCCCCTAGGGGTACCGCGTTCCCCTTCCGCCCAGACACGCGGACACGCGGACACGCGGACACGGCAGACGCAGCAGACGCAGCCACCGATACGCCCCGGCGGGCCGATCGGTGACGGTGATCGGTGAACAGGGGATGAGCACCATGAACGATCACGCCCACCCCGCACGCGAACGGCGGAGCGGTCCCGCCCCGCACGCGCCCGGGGCCGCGCCGTCGGGGGCGACCTGGGCGACCGCCGTGCGGGCCACCCTGCACTGCCTCACCGGGTGTGCGGTCGGAGAGATCCTCGGCATGGTCATCGGCACCGCCCTGCGGTGGGGGAACGTGCCGACCATGGCCCTCGCGATCGCGCTGGCCTTCGTCTTCGGCTACTCGCTGACCCTGTTCGCGGTGGTGCGCGCGGGACTGTCCCTTAAGGCGGCGGTCAGGGTCGCACTGGCCGCCGACACGGTGTCCATCGCCGTGATGGAGCTGGTCGACAACGGCATCATCGCGCTCACCCCGGGCGCCATGGACGCGGGCCTGACGGACTGGCTGTTCTGGTCGGCGCTGCTCGGCGGCTTCGTCGTCGCCTTCCTGGTCACCGCCCCCGTCAACAAGTGGATGATCGGCCGCGGCAAGGGCCACGCCGTGGTGCACACCCACCACTGACCCTACGGACATCTGGCCCGCACCCACCCCGACCGCCGGCCCGCCGTGCACCGCTCAGGCGTCGAGGCCGGCGTCCCGGGCCAGGAGGGCGGCCTGGACGCGGTTCTCGCACCCCAGCTTGGCGAGGATGCGGCTCACGTACGTCTTGACCGTCGCCTCGCTCATGTGGATGCGCTGACCGGCGTCGGCGTTGGACAGGCCCTCCCCCAGCAGGGCCAGCACCTCCCGTTCCCGGTCCGTCAGCACCTCCAGGCGCCGGCGCGCCTGCTCGGCGCGCTGCACCGCGCCGCCCGACGCCAGCGAGTCCACGACGTGCCGGGTGGCCCCCGGGGACAGGTACGCCTCGCCGGACGCCGCCGCCCGCACCGCGCCCAGCAGTTCGGCGGGGGCCGAGTCCTTCAGCAGGAACCCGGAGCTGCCCTCGGTCAGGGCCCGCAGGACGTTCTGCCGCTCGCCGAACGTCGTCAGGATGAGCACGCGGGCGCGGGGAACGGTCCGGTGCAGCTCGGCCAGGGCGGTCAGGCCGTCCATGACCGGCATCTGGAGGTCGAGCAGGACGACGTCGACACGGCAGGTGCGGGCGAGGTCGACCGCCTCACGGCCGTTCGCCGCCTCGGCGACCACCTCGATGTCGTCGGCGGAGGAGAGGATCATCCTGATGCCCGCCCGGATGAGCGGTTCGTCATCGGTGACGAGAACCCTGATCACGACTCCCCCGCGCGGTCCTGTGCGGCCCTGTCCTTGCCTGCGAACACCGGGACATCATCCCTGATCCCGGGGTGCACCGTCCCGGCCGGTGCCGCCCCGTGGCCGCCCCTGCCGTCCCCGCCGGCGCCGGGCGCCACGCGTGCGGTGGACGTCCCCGTCCGTCCCGGAGACGGCGACACCGAACGCCGGCACAGGACGCCGGCACAGGGCAGCGACACAGGACGGCACCGCCCACGCGCTACACCGTGACCTCGAAGGACTTCTTCTCCACCAGAACGCCGTCCTTGAAGCAGAACCGGAAGACCGGTTCCTTGTCCCAGTCGTCCGCCACCTCGGTGGAGCGGTAGGTGATGCACTGAGCCCCCTCCGGCTCGGGCGGGGCGCCCTTGTCCAGGCCGTCCATCAGGAAGGAGTCACCGCTGGGCAGCCGGTCACGGACCTCGGCCTCGGGCCGGCCGACCTCGACGGCGTCGTACTGCTTCGGCTCGATCATGGACTTCTCCGCCTCCCGGAACAGCAGCACCCCTCCCACGATCACACCGGCCAGCAGCAGCACACCCACCAGGACGGCCACCCCGCAGCCGATGGCGAAGCCCTTGCGTCTCTTGTCCCTGTTCATGGCTCTGGCCAACTCCTTCGGGAGAGCGATCCGTTCGAGAACGCGATCACTCTGACCGAGGGCGCCCGCCGGGCTCTGCCCCCGAAGGTCGTTCACCGGCGCGACGAACGGTGTGACCGGAGCGGGCGGCGGGGCCTGCTGGGCGGAGCCGTCGCCCGGCGGGGCGTACGGCAGGACGCCCGCGAGCCGGAAGCCGCCGTCCGCCGTGGGACCCGCGTGGACCATGCCGCCGACCAGCCGGGCACGCTCCGCCAGCCCGGTCAGGCCCTGCCCGCCGCTCGCCACGCCGTGCGGCGCCGGGTCCTTGGCGGGGCCGTTGGCGACCTCGACGACCAGGGAGTCCGGCTCGTACCGCAGGCCGACGGAGATCCGGGCGCCGGGCGCGTGCTTGTGGGCGTTGGTCAGCCCTTCCTGGGCCAGCCGGTACGCCGCGTGGCCCGCCGCGGGGCCGAGGGCGCGCGGATCGCCCGTGCACCGCAGCTCCACGACCGCGCCCGCCTTGCGGGAGGACTCCACCAGGCCCTCGATGCCCGCCACCCCGCGGGAGCGCTGACCGGGGCCCGCGTCCGACGGGTCCGGGTTCGCGGGGCCGCCCGCCGGGCCGGAGGGTGCCTCGACGCCGTCGCGCAGCACGCCGACCACGTCGCGCAGTTCGTGCATCGCCGCTGCCGACGCCTCGCGCAGCACCCCCACCGCCTCCCGCTGCCGGTCGGTCAGGTCCCGGTCCACCTCCAGCGCCCCGGTGTGCACCGCGATCAGGGCGAGCTGGTGCCCCAGGCTGTCGTGCATGTCCTGGGCGATGCGCTGCCGCTCCCTTATCCGGGCGTGCTCGGCGATGATCTCCCGCTCACGCAGGAGCTGGGCGTGGTACTCGCCGAGGATGTCCGCCAGGGTCCGGCGCTGCGACAGGTAGCGTCCGGCCAGCCCCGGCAGCAGGATGAAGAACAGCTGCATCATCGCGCCGAGGGCCATGACCGGCAGGGACAGGCCGGGCAACTCCCACGCACTGGACGCCAGGGCCAGCACGTAGGCGAGGGCGAAGACGCCGAAGGTCCGGCGGGCGCCGTCGATGCGCCGCCCGGCCGACCAGGCGGCGACGAGCACCAGCAGGGACAGCGCGGGGAGCGCGGCAAGGGCGGCGGTGAGCACCAGGACGGTCGCGGGCAGCACCCGGCGCAGCGGTGTGAGCAGCACGATCAGCGACGCCGTCGCGACGGTGCGCGGCACGCCTGCGCCGTCGAACAGGTCGATGCCGAGCGACATGCCGAGCAGCACCAGGAGGAGCAGGGACTCCCCGACCACGCGCCGGGTGGGCCACATGCCGGGTGCGAACAGCGCCTTCAGCGGCTCGGCCGGGCGCGGGAACCGGCGCCCCACCGCGTCCGGCACCGGGGCGGCGGATCCGGCGGGCGTCATCGATTCCATGGATTCCGCGTGCGTCACGGCAGCACGGTAGGGCCTGTCGGCCGTCCGGCGCTGTGACCTTTGGTCGCGGCCCCCGACGACGAAAGTCGCCCCGGACCCCGCCCCACCCGCTCCGGGCACCCGGCCGCCCCGGAAACCGGCGGTCCGAAAACCCGGAGAGAGCCCGGGCAAAGCCCGGAGAGAACCCGGAGAAGCGCCCGCCCGGAAAGCGCCGTACATGGGTTCTCCTACTCAGGCGCCCGGTCCGGCCGGGGGCTAGGCTGCGGCCACCCGCGGAGGGCTCGGCACACGGAGAGGGGGACGGCGGATGCTGCCGGTCGGTGACGGAGGCGCCTTGGAACCACTCGGGCCGGACGATCCCCGGGAGATCAGCGGCTACCCGCTCGAAGCCCGTATCGGCGAGGGCGGCATGGGCACCGTCTACCTGTCGCGCACGCGGGGGAACCGCCCGCTCGCGCTGAAGGTGATCCGCCGGGAGTACGCCCGGGACCCGCAGTACCGCCGTCGTTTCGCCCGGGAGGCGCAGGCCGCCCGGAAGGTGGCCGGGTACCACCTGGTCCCGGTGTTGGACTTCGACACCGACGCCGAGCAGCCCTGGATCGCCTCCGCCTACCAGCCGGGGCTGCCCCTGGACTCCCTGCTCGATCGGTACGGCCCGCTGCCCGTCCCGGCCGCCCTCCAGGTCACCGGGTGTCTCGCGCGGGCGCTGCACGCCGTGCACGCCGCCGGGTACGTGCACCGGGACGTCAAGCCCAGCAATGCCCTGATCGGCAGCGACGGGCCCTGGCTGATCGACTTCGGGATCGCCCGCTCCGACGACACCACCAACCTGACGGTGACCGGCGGCATCGTGGGGACGCCCCGCTTCATGTCGCCCGAGCACGCTCGGGGCCGGGAGCCCGGCCCGGCCAGTGATGTCTTCTCGCTCGGTCTGTTGGCCGCCGTCACCGGCACCGGCCGCCACCCCTACGGGGACGGCACCGGCCTCGGGGTCGCCGCGCTGATCGCCGCCACCGACACCGGTCCGCCGGACCTCGACGGCTACCCCGAGCCGCTGCGGCAGGTCCTGCGGGCCGCCCTGGCGGCCGACCCCGGAAGGCGCCCGGGGGCGGACGAACTGGCTGCGCTCTGCGAGGAGTTGGCCGACCGGCCGCTGACCGGCTTCGACGACTGGCTGCCCCCGACCGTGGCCGCGGCGGTGGCCTCGGCGGAGGAGGCGGCGACCCTCCTCGTCCGACGCCCGCAGCCCCCGTCCGCGGCACCGGCGACACCGCCCCTCCCTCCGCCGTCCGCCGCCCCGTCAGCGGCAGCGGTGGCCGCGGCGGCCGGGGGACCGGCACACCCGCCCGTACCCGGGCCGGGCGCCGTGCCGGCCGGCGGCTTCGGGCCGCCCCCGTCGATGGGCACGACGCTCCGGGCCGACCCCTCGGCCGGTTCCCGCCGGCGCGCCAAGGTGCTGACCGTGGCGGTCGCGGCCCTCGCCGTGGCGGCGGTGACCGTCGCCGGGACGCTGGCCTGGCAGGCGGACGACGGGCGCTCACGGGACGACCGGGCGGGTAGCGGCGCCCAGGCGGACCGGCCCGCGGGCACCGGCCCCGCGGCCTCCCCCGGGCAGACCGGCGACGGCCGGACCGGCGACGGGAAGGACGACGGCGACGGTGGCCGTGCCAACGAAGGCGGCGGTGGCGGTGATGGCGGTGGCGAACGTCCGGTGCCGTCCGCGCCCGCCGGCTACACCCTGCTGTTCGCGCACAAACCGTTCACCTTCGCGCCGCCGCCGGCCGACGACCGGGCCAACCACCTGGACTTCGACGTCCCCCGGTCCACCACCATGGAACGCGGGGCGCTCCCGGGACCGGCCGAACTCGTCTACAACTCCGACGGCTGGCTCGGCAGCATGCTCGTGGTCGTCGGGAAGCGGACGACCGTGTGCACGGAGGAGCAGCAGACGGCCGTGCTGTCCCACCCGCTGCCCGCGGCGGAACTGCGCCTGGGTCGGCAGGTGAAGGTCGGCACCGTCCTGTGCTCCATCACCAGCAACGACAACGTGGCCGAGGCGGAGATCACCGAGATCGTCCCGGGCGAAGGCCCCGACGGCCTGCCCACGTACAAGGGGTACGTCACCGCGTGGAAGCGCCCCGACCCGGGGCCGGGCAGCTGACCTGCCCTTCCGGCCGGCAGGTCGCCGGTTCAGGACCGGGTCGGGCCCTGCTCCAGGTAGGCGGTCAGGCTGTCGAGGAGCAGGGTGCTGCCCTGTTCCGCCATGTCCCGCTCCTCGGCCGTGTCGCAGTTCTGACGCAGGACGATGGTGGTGCGGTGGTCGTCCCGGGCGTCGAGTTGCATGGCCATGGAACTGGGTTCGGCGCCGCCGGGCCGGTCCATGGCGAGGACCAGCAGGCGGTGCGGGTCGACCTCCTGGTAGGAGCCGGTCAGCGGGACGCGGTCACCGTTGGGGGTGGCCACGGTGGCCTTCCAGGCCCCGCCCGGCCGGACGTCCATCTCGACGCTCCCCGGCACGGCGTAGGCCCACCGCGCGTACGTGTCGGGGGTGGTCCAGGCCCGCCAGACGGTCTCCGCGGGGGCGTCCAGCGTGCGGGTCAGGGCGTAGGAGAAGGGGCCGGTGCGGGGAGTCTGCTCGGTGCTCATGGGTGTCTCCTCGGGGTGTCGACCGCTCGTCCACGACGGTGGTGTGCGTGGTTCCTGTCGCAGGGTGGACCCCCGCCGGGGCCGGAACTCATCGCCCGCCCGGACATCGCGGGGCCGAGCGGGACAGCGCGAGGATGCGGGTCCGGAGTCGCGCGAAGCCGGTCCGGGCCGGCGCCGGCCGCGCGGTACGGCCGGCCGGGCCGCCGGTCCGGTCAGGTGAGGGTCAGGCCAGGCCGCGCCCTGCCCCCCGCCGCGTCGACCGTGCGGTCGCGGCGGCCAGCCGTGCCGGGCGGGCCGGTCGCGCGCCGGGCGTGCGGGGGCGTACCGGTCCCTGCCCGCCGCGCCGGCCGTGCGTCCCGAACCGGCCAGTCGTGCCGGGCGTGCCGGGCGTGCCGGATGGGCCGGTCGCGCCGACCGCGCCGGATGGGCCGGTCGCGCCGACCGCGCCGGACGGGCCGGCCGGTGTCCGTCCCGGCCGGTGTCAGTCCAGTACGTGCCGCAGGTAGGCGCGCGGATCGGCGAGGTAGCGCCGCCAGTGGTCGACGAGGGCGAGGTCCTCCCAGGCGGTGCGGCGCATGCCGTGGTCGCCGACCTCGACGATGTCGGCGCCCGGCAGCGCGGTCAGCAGGGGCGAGTGGGTCGCGCAGACGATCTGCGCACCCTGACGCGCCAACTGGTCGAAGTGGCCCAGCAGTTCGAGACACGAGGAGAAGGAGAGCGCGGCCTCCGGCTCGTCCAGGACGTAGAGGCCCGGGCGCAGGAACTTGTCGCGGAACGCGGCGAGGAAGCCCTCGCCGTGGCTGCGGGCCTCGGGGTCGAGCCCCTCGCGGCCGAGGGCGTCCAGGGCGGTCTCGGCCCGCAGGAAGAAGCCCTGGCGGGCGGACCAGGAGGCGAGCATGCGGCGGCCCCGGGGCGCCGCGTCGAAGCGGATGCGCTGACCGAGCGCGGATTTCGTGCGGTGGCTCGCATAGCGCCACTCGTGGGAGCCGCCCCACGGGTCCAGGCCGAAGCCCTCCGCCAGGGCCTCGACGAGCGTGGACTTCCCGGAGCCGTTCTCCCCGACCACGAACGTCACCGGCGCGGTGAACCGCAGCCCGCCGTGCAGCAGTTCCCGCACGCAAGGTACCGACCAGGGCCACTCCGCGCCGTCCCGGTCACCACCGTGCGCGTACGCACGTTCGATGATCACCCGTCGAGTCTCCCACAGCGGCCCGCACCGGGCCCGGAGCGGCACGACCGCCCTCCACCCTCCGCCCCGCGTCCCGGGGGCTGCCGGCCCGCTACTTCGTCCCCACCGTCCGCAGCACCGTGAGCGCCAGGGTGCGCGCCACCCGTACCACCTCCCGCAGGGACACGTGTTCGCGCTCGCTGTGCGCGACCGTGATGTCCCCCGGCCCGTACTGGAGCGTCGGGATGCCCGCACCGGCGTAGAGCCGCAGGTCACTGCCGTAGGTGGCGCCGCGCCCGCGCGGGCGGGGGCCGTCCGTCGCGTCGGCGTGCGCGCCCGCGACGGTGTCCGCCAGCGCGTGCCCCTCGGGCAGCCGGCCGCCGGCGAACTGCCCGCCCGGCCAGGTGACCGTCGCCGGGTGCTCGCGCAGCCAGGGATTCGCGGCACATGCCTCGGCCACGCAACGTTCCAGGTCGGCGCGGGCGTCCGCCGGGTCCTCGTCGATCCGCACCCCGAGCCGCCCTTCGGCGACCAGCAGATCCGGCACGCTGCTCGCCCAGTCCCCGGCCCGGACGGTCCCCACGGACACCGCGTACGGGATCGGGTACTCGGCCAGCAGCGGGGAGGGGTCCCGGTTCCGCTCCGTCTCCAGGGCGGCCAGCGCCCGGTGCAGCGGCAGATAGGCGTCGACGGCGCTGACGCCCTGCTCGCGGGAGCTGCCGTGCGCGGCCCTGCCGGGGACAGCCAGCCGGAAGGTGAGGGCGCCCGCGTTGGCGGTGATCAGGGTGCCCGCGGTGGGTTCGGCGATGACGCAGGCGTCACCGCGGTGCCCGCGGCGCAGGGTGCCGAACGCACCGAGACCGCCGTCCTCCTCCCCGACGACGAAGTGGGCCGCGACCCGGCCGCGCAGCCGGGTGCCGGTCGTCCGTATCGCGGCCAGGGCGGCGAGGTGGGCGGCCAGCCCCGCCTTCATGTCGCAGGCCCCGCGCCCGTGCACGAGGTCCCCCGTCACCCGGGGCACGAACGGGTCGCCCTCCCAGGCGGCCGGGTCGCCCGGCGGGACGACGTCGACGTGGCCCTGGAGGATCAGGGTGGGCCCGTCACCGCCGTCGGGGGTGGTGCCGACCAGGCCCCAGGCCTCGTCGCGGGGCGCCTCGGTGCCCGGGAAGTCCGGGTCGGCGCGGAGCGCGGGCAGGTCCATGGACCACAGGTCCACCTCCATCCCCAGCCACTCCAGCCGCCCGGCCAGCTGGTGCTGGAGCTGCGACTCGGCGGCGCTGCCCGTCACGCTGGGCACCGAGATCAGCTCCAGCAGGGTCCGCCCCAGGGCCGCTTCGTCGATCGCCGCCAGCACGGCGGCCTCCTCGTCGGTCAGCATGTGCCGTCCCTCCCCTCCGGGGGCGGCGCACACGGCCCCCGGACGCATACATGCTCGCGTGTGACCGCGCGTACGCGGTGGCGTACTTCACAGCCCGCCGCACCGGAGGCGCGGGCCCGGTGAAGGAGCGTTCCGGGCCACCGGCGCGCGGAGGGAGGGACACCGGGCGCCGGGACGCGTCCGGGCGGAGAGCCCGCCCCCCGGGGGCCGGGCGGGGAGCCCGTCCCCGGGGGCACGCCGGGGGACGGCCGTCACGGGACCACCGTGCGGGTGGCGCCCGGCGGGGCTCCCCTCCGGGCCACCCGCGAGGGCCCTTCCCGGGGCCGGCCGGCCGGCCCACCCGCCCACGGGGACCGCCCCGCTCACTCCTCGCCGTGCGGTCGCACGCCGCCCACGGTGAACCCGGTCACCGTCCCGCCGCCCTGCCGCCGGGCCGCGTAGGGGGCGCCGCCGTGGGACAGGGCCACCTCTCGGACGATGGACAGGCCGAGGCCCGAGCCGGGCAGGGACCGGGCGTCGGCGGCGCGGTAGAAGCGGTCGAAGACGTGGAGCAGGTCACCGTCGGCGATGCCCGGCCCCCGGTCCCGCACCTCGACCCGCACGAGGCCCCGCCCGCCCGCGCTGAACGGGCCGTCCGGGACGTCCGGGGCGTCCGCGCCGCCTCGGCCGCCCTGGCCGTCCGCTCTCAACGGGCCGCCCGCGCCGAACGGGCCATCGGGGCAGAACATGCCATCCGGGCCGAACGCGCTGCCCGGGCCGAACAGGCCATCCGGTTGGTCCGGCCCCTCCGCACCGTGCGCCCCGTCCGGGCCGGTGACGTCGATCTCCACGGGGGCACGGCCGTCCCGGTCGAACTTGACGGCGTTCTCCACCAGGTTGGACAGCGCCCGGGTGAGCATCCCGGGCCGCCCGTCGGTGACGGTGTGACCGCTCGCGCGGACCACGATCCGTCGGCCGGTGCGCCGCCGGGCCAGGGCCGCCACCTCCTCCGCCACCTCGGCGAGGTCGACCCGCCGGGGCGGCTCGGCATCGGACTGTCCGGCCGCCAGCTCGACGAGTTCGTTCACCAGGTCGGTCAGTTCGAGGGCCTCCTGGCCGAGGTCGGCGACGAGTTCCTCCCGGGTGCCGGGCGGGAGCTCGTCGATGCGGCGCAGCAGGCTGATGTTGGTGCGCAGGGAGGTCAACGGGGTGCGCAGTTCGTGGCCGGCGTCCTGGACGAGCCGCCGCTGGTCCTCCTCGGACTGGGCGAGCCGCCCGAGCATCCGGTCGAAGGCCCGGCCGAGGCGGCCGACCTCGTCGTGGCCGGCGACGGGCACCTGGATGCCGAGCCGACGGGTGCGGGTCACGTCCTCGGCGGCGCGGGTGAGGACGACGAGGCGCCGGGTGATGCGCCGGGCCAGCCACCAGCCGAACAGTCCGGCGCCGAGCACCACCGCGGCCATCAGCACCAGGGTGCGGCGCTGGAGGGTGCGCAGCAGGTCCTCGGTGTCGCTGGACTCCTGGGCGACCTGCACGGCGCCCCGGCCGCCGCCCAGGGAGACGGTGGCGACCCGGTAGAGGTCGTCACCGACCCGCACGTCGGCGTGCTCGACGGCGTCCCCGGCTACGTCGGACGCGGCGACCCGGCGGTCGGCGGCCCCGACCGGCAGGCCGGGGTCGCCCGGGTCGAAGACGTCACCGTCCGGTCCGAGGACCTGGACGTCGGTGCGGGCCGGGCGGACGAGGTCGTGGCCGGGAGCGGTGGAGGAGAAGTCCACCGGGGTCATGTGGTTGGCGCGCACCTCGTTGCGCAGGTCCTGCACCACCTCGTGGAACACGGACTGCTGGTCCACACGGACCAGGCGGGCGGCGGCGGTGTAGGAGAGGAAGCCGATCAGCAGGGTGACGGAGGCGGTCACGGCGGCGAACGAGACGGCGAAGGTGGTCCCCAGCGACAGCAGACGCGGTCGCAGCGCGCGCCGCCGGGAGCGGGGGCGGGGGCGGGGCCGGAGGTGCGACCGGGTGACCTCCGGCCGGGTCGCGGCACCGGACGGCGGACGGCCCACCACCCCGGCTACGGATGCTCCGGGGGCACCGGGGGTGCCTGGGGCACTGGCGGCGTCTGAAGCGCCTGGGGCACCCGGGGCACCTGGGGCGTTGGCGACGCCTGAAGCACCCGGGGCACCGAGGCCGCCGGCCACCGACCCGGCCACGGCACCGGCTGCCGGACCAGTCGCGCTACCGCTCTCGACACGGCTCCCCGCGCCGGTCTCGGCCCGGGCCACGGCACGACTCTCGGCACCGGCCATCGGAGTCGCCGCCGCCCCCGTCCCCGCGTCCGCCCGGCTGTCGTCCTGGGCCGTCACCGGGGCCTCAGTCCTCCCGCAGCACGTACCCCACACCGCGCACGGTGTGGATCAGCCGCGGGCCGTCCGGCTCGTCCAGTTTGCGGCGCAGGTAGCCGACGTAGACGGCGAGGTTCTTGGAGCCGGGGCCGAAGTCGTAGCCCCAGATGCGGTCGTAGATCGTGGAGTGGTCAAGCACGGTGCCCGCGTTGCGGACCAGCAGTTCCAGCAGTTCGAACTCGGTGCGGGTGAGTTCCAGTTCCCGTGGGCCGCGCCAGGCACGGCGGGCCCGCGGGTCCACGCGCACCCCGGCCGCCTCGACGAAGCGCCCCGCCGCCGGTTCCGGGGAGGGTTCGCGTACGGGCTCCGGCGCCGCCCCCGCCGGCCCCTCTCCCGGGGCGGGTGCGGCGGCCCGGCGCAGCAGGGCCCGGAGGCGGGCGAAGACCTCGTCGACGTCGAAGGGCTTGACGACGTAGTCGTCGGCGCCCGCGTCCAGTCCGGCGATGCGGTCGGCGGTCTCCACCAGGGCGGTCAGCATGAGAACCGGGGTGCGGTCGCCCTCGGCGCGCAGCGCCCGGCAGACCTGGAGGCCGTCCATGCCGGGCATCATCACGTCGAGCACGAGCACGTCGGGCCGGCCGCGGTGGGCCTGGGCGAGGGCCTCGACGCCGTCGGCGACCGCGGTGACCCGGTAGCCCTCCAGGGTCAGCGCCCGTTCCAGGGCGTGGCGGATCGCGCGGTCGTCTTCGGCGAGCAGGACGGTGTGCGGCACGAGGTCCAGTGTGCAACGGCGGGCGCCGGACCCGGCCCCGGTGGAGGGATCCGGGGCCGGGTGGTCACGGGGTTCCTCACCCGGTGGGACGCAGCGCGGCGAGCCGCTCCTCGAAGGGCACGACCTCGTCGAAGGTGTCCCGTGCGGGCATCGCCCGGCCGCCGGGGACCCCGGTCAGTCCGTCGGAGGCGGGACCCGGGACGGTGCCGGGCGCGGGGCCCGAACCGTTGGGCGGAGCGGCGTCCGGGGTGGCGTCGGGCGCCGTGTCCGGCGCTCCCGGTACGGCGGCCGACGCGGGGGCGGCCAGCGCCACCAGTTCCCGGGCCGCGCGCCCGATGCGCTCGTCCAGTCCCCCGGCGCCCCAGTCCTCCGAGGCCGCGAAGACCCCGGTGGGGGCGACGACGGCCTTCAGGTAGGAGAACAGCGGGCGCAGGGCGTGGTCGAGCACCAGCGAGTGGCGGGCGGTGCCGCCGGTCGCCGCGACGAGCACCGGCTTGCCGGCGAGCGCGTCGGGTTCGGAGACGCTCAGCCCGTCGAAGAACGACTTGAACAGGCCGCTGTACGAGGCCGAGAACACCGGGGTCACGACGATCAGCCCGTCGGCCCGCGTCACCGCCTCGTACGCCTCGGTCAGCGACCGGCCGGCGAAACCGTTGGTGAAGGTGTGCGCGATCTCCACGGCGAGGTCGCGCAGTTCGATCACCCGGACCTCCGCCGCGTCCGGCCCGTCCGGGGCCGCGGCCCGCGCGGCGGCGGCCAGGCGGTCGCCGAGGAGCCGCGTGGACGACGGCACGCTCAGTCCCGCCGAGACGACGACGAGCTTCATGCGGGGGTCACCTCCGTGTTCTTGCGGTCCTCGCGGGCCCTGCGGGCGAGGAGCGACGCGTGGGTCGGCGCCTCGGGGGTGTCGGCGGGGCGGTTGGCGGCGAACTCCTTGCGGAGCACCGGCACGACCTCCTCGCCCAGCAGGTCGAGCTGCTCCAGCACCGTCTTGAGCGGGAGTCCGGCGTGGTCCATCAGGAAGAGCTGACGCTGGTAGTGACCGGCGTAGTCGCGGAACGACAGCGTCTTCTCGATCACCTGCTGCGGCGAGCCCACGGTCAGCGGCGTCTGCGCGGTGAACTCCTCCAGCGACGGACCGTGGCCGTAGACGGGTGCGACGTCGAAGTAGGGGCGGAACTCGCGCACCGCGTCCTGCGAGTTCTTCCGCATGAACACCTGGCCGCCGAGGCCGACGATCGCCTGCTCGGGGGTGCCGTGCCCGTAGTGCGCGTACCGGGTCCGGTACAGCTCGACCATCCGCTTGGTGTGGTCGGCCGGCCAGAAGATGTTGTTGTGGAAGAAGCCGTCGCCGTAGTACGCGGCCTGCTCGGCGATCTCCGGCGAGCGGATCGAGCCGTGCCAGACGAACGGCGGGACGTCGTCCAGCGGACGGGGCGTGGAGGTGAAGCCCTGCAACGGCGTGCGGAACTTGCCCTCCCAGTTGACGACGTCCTCGCGCCACAGCCGGTGCAGCAGGGCGTAGTTCTCGATGGCGAGGTTGATGCCCTGACGGATGTCCTGGCCGAACCACGGGTAGACCGGGCCGGTGTTGCCGCGACCCATCATCAGGTCCATCCGGCCGTCGGCCAGGTGCTGGAGCATCGCGAAGTCCTCGGCGATCTTCACCGGGTCGTTCGTGGTGATCAGCGTGGTCGACGTGGAGAGGACGAGCCGCTCGGTGCGGGCGGCTATGTAGCCCAGCATGGTCGTGGGGGACGACGGCACGAACGGCGGGTTGTGGTGCTCGCCCGTCGCGAAGACGTCCAGGCCCACCTCCTCCGCCTTCAGCGCGATGGCGACCATCGCCTTGATCCGCTCGCGCTCGGTCGGCGTGCGTCCCGTCGTGGGGTCGGGGGTCACGTCCCCGACGCTGAAGATCCCGAACTGCATCCGGCTCACCCTCCAAGTTGTTTACGGTTCAACTATATCTCCGGAACGGTGCGCCCGCACGTCCTATTCCCGCGTTCCCGGAGGCGCGCCGGCGGCGCGGGCCCGGGACGCGTCTCCCTGGGCGCGCCGGCTGCGCAGACCGGCCGCGCGGCCGGCGTCCTCGTACGGCGACGCGTCCGGCCCCGGCGGCCACCCCGCACCGGTCGCGCCCCGTGCGGGCCACAGCCTCACCCGGGTACCCCGCCCACCGGCCGGGGTTCCTCCCCGGATGACGCCCTTCGCCTCACCTCGCCCCACCGAGCAGCCCGGTTCCGCCCGCGCCACCGAGAACCCCGCCGTTCGCCTCACCGGGGCCCGGCCGACCCTGCCCGCGCCACCCGAGCCCCCGCCCCAGCCGAGTGAGGCTTTACGCGTCCCCCGACCGCAGCCGGGCGGCCCGCGTCGCGGCGAAGTCGCTCGCCCGCCCCAGCAGGTCGACGAAGCCGGCGAGCCGGTCGTCGTCGAGGTCGTCGAAGAGGGCGACCCAGTTCCCGCCGACGCCGTCCCACGCCCGGTGGAAGGCGTCGGCCCGCTCCGGCACCGTCGACACCAGCACGCGCCGCCGGTCGGCCGGGTCCCCCTCGCGCACCACGTACCCGGCCCGCTCCAGCCGGTCGACCAACCGGGTCGCCGCGCCGGTCGACAGGCCCGTCAGTCCGGCGATCCGGCCGGTCGTCACCGGACGGCCCTCCAGGGTCAGCAGGTTCAGGCACTGCAGGTCGGTGGGGTGCAGTCCGAGCCGGTCGGCGACGGCCTGGTTGAGCAGCACGTAGGCGGCCATGTGGCGCCGGGACACCACGGCCAACTCCGCCAGCAGCCGCTCCCGCGCGGGTGGCCCGGACACGCCCCGCCCGTCCGTCCCGCTCAGAAGTGGTACTCGTCCCCGGTGTCCAGCACCAGGACCCGTTGCCGGTCGTTCAGCCGGTTGCGGTCGAGCGCGCCGCCGCTCCACACCGTGTCCACGTCGACGAACACCTCCGACGGCGCCCCCTCCAGCCGCACCCGCACCTCGATCCGCTCCCCCACACCGTCCACGGCCAGCGCGCCCGTGCGGCACAGCACCGCCTGCCCGCCCGAACGGGCGCAGCCCGGCGGCAGCCCCGGCTGCTCGTCGGCGAGCGGCTGCGACCACTGGAGCCGCACCGTCGCGTCGGCGACGGCCGACGGCCCGTGGTTCACCGGCACCAGCCGCACGTCGGTCTCCCCCGCGATCAGCGTCGCGACACCGTGGTATGCGAGGTCCGCCTCGGCTCGGTCCAGCGCCGCCGCCCCGGCGGCCGTCCCGGCGGTCACCGCGAGGACCGCCGCCCCCGCCCCGAGCACGCGCGCCGCCCGGCGCCCCGCACCCGACGCCCCGGCCCGCACCCGCGCCGTGCGCCGCCCCGCACCGCCCCGCTCCCGAGCACCCTGCTCGCGCCCGACCGGATTCCGCATGCCGCCACCCGCTCCCGCTCGCACCGCATCGACTCACCGACGCGCCGACTCACCGTGATCGTGTGGATGTATCCCCCGCGCCGCCCCGCGCAGGCGCCGTCCAACAGGTGACGCGCACCCCGGAAGGGCTCCGGAACGGCACGCCGGGCCCCCGGAAGGGCCCCTGGAACGGCCCGCCGGGCACCCGGCAGGGCCCGCCGCGCCGCGTGCGAAGCTGCCCGCATGCTGATCCTCCGTTCCGCCGCCCTGTTCGTCCTCGCCGCCGTCCTGGAGATCGGCGGCGCCTGGCTGGTCTGGCAGGGCGTACGGGAACAGCGCGGGTGGATGTGGGCCACCGGCGGTGTCCTGGCCCTCGGCGCGTACGGCTTCGTCGCCACCTTCCAGCCCGACGCCCACTTCGGGCGCGTCCTCGCCGCCTACGGCGGGATCTTCGTCGCCGGGTCGATCCTCTGGGGCGCGCTGGCGGACGGCTACCGCCCGGACCGGTACGACATCACCGGCGCCCTGGTCTGCCTCGCCGGGATGGCCGTCATCATGTGGGCGCCCCGCAACGGGGGGTGAGTCACCGGGGAGGGCGCCCGGAGGGGGCCACCGGAGCCGGGCCGCCCGCTCCCCCACGGTGCCGCGCGAGCAGCCGCGGGCAACCGCACGCCGCACACGCCCCCACACCACTGCGCGCCCTTGGACGAGCCCGCCGGCGACCACCGCCGCCCCCGCCCGCGGACCCCGTCTACGCTGGGCGCCGACCACCCGCACCGGCCGGTGGCGCCCCCGGCCCCGGGGGCCGGTCCGGCCCGCCGCGCCGGGCCCGTCGTCCGGCCCGGCCCGTCCCGACCCGAGGAGCGTCCATGCCCAGCCCCGCCGCCGTACCGCCCGCCGCGTCCCGGATCGCCGTCGTCACCGGAGCGAGCAGCGGCATCGGGGCCGCCACGGCGCGCGGACTGGCCGAGGCCGGGTACCGCGTGGTCCTCACGGCGCGCCGCAAGGACCGCATCGAGGCGCTCGCCGAGGAGCTGAGGGCGGCCGGCCACTCGGCGACGGCGTATCCGCTGGACGTCACCGACCGGGCCGCGGTCGACGAGTTCGCGACCGCCTTCCGCAGCATCGGCGTGCTGGTCAACAACGCCGGCGGCGCGCTGGGCGCCGACCCGGTGGCGACCGGCGACCCGGACGACTGGCGCCGCATGTACGAGACGAACGTCATCGGCACCCTCCACCTCACCCAGGCGCTGCTGCCCAAGCTGGAGGCGAGCGGCGACGGCACCGTGGTGATCGTGTCGTCCACGGCGGGCTTCGCCACCTACGAGGGCGGCGCGGGCTACGTGGCGGCCAAGCACGCCGAGCACGTCCTCGCCGAGACGCTGCGCCTGGAGATCGTCGGCCGTCCGGTGCGCGTCGTGGAGATCGCGCCCGGCATGGTGAAGACCGACGAGTTCGCGCTCACCCGCTTCGGCGGGGACACCGAGAAGGCCGCCAAGGTCTACGAGGGCGTCGCCGAGCCGCTGACCGCCGCCGACGTGGCCGACACCATCACCTGGGCGGTGACCCGGCCCAGCCACGTCAACATCGACCTGCTGGTGGTCCGCCCCCGCGCCCAGGCGTCCAACACCAAGGTGCACCGCGAGCGCCCCTGACCCGCCTCGTCCGGCACGGGCACGCACCGCCCGGCACGGGCTCGGCACAGGGCCGGGGCCGGGCGGCCCCCCGCGCCGCCCGGCCCCGGCCCCGCCGCGTCCGCTGCCGCCGCCCCCGTCCGCCCAGCCCCGTCCAGTCCCATCCGGCACCGGACCCTTCTGACGTTCCGTCAGCCCTTCACGCACACCACCTGCTTGAGCTTGGCGACGACCTCCACCAGGTCCCGCTGCTGTTCGATGACCTGCTCGATCGGCTTGTAGGCACCCGGGATCTCGTCGACGACGCCGGAGTCCTTGCGGCACTCCACGCCCCGCGTCTGCTCCTCCAGGTCCTTGGCGGTGAAGCGGCGCTTCGCCGCGCTGCGGCTCATCCGCCGGCCGGCGCCGTGCGACGCCGAGTTGAAGGAGTGGGCGTTGCCGAGACCCTTGACGATGTACGAGCCGGTGCCCATGGAGCCCGGGATGATCCCGTACTCGCCGGAGCCCGCGCGGATCGCGCCCTTGCGGGTGACGAGCAGGTCCATGCCGTCGTAGCGCTCCTCGGCCACGTAGTTGTGGTGTGCGCTGATCTCCTGCTCGAAGCGGGGCTTGGCCTTCCTGAACTCCTTGCGCACCACGTCCTTCAGGAGCGCCATCATCAGGGAACGGTTGTACTTCGCGTACTCCTGCGCCCAGAACAGGTCGTTGCGGTAGGCCGCCATCTGCGGGGTGTCCGCCACGAACACGGCCAGGTCCCGGTCCACCAGACCCTGGTTGTGCGGCAACTCCCGCGCGACACCGATGTGATGCTCGGCGAGCTCCTTGCCGATGTTGCGGGAACCGGAGTGCAGCATCAGCCAGACGGCGCCCTCCGTGTCCGTGCACACCTCGACGAAGTGGTTGCCGCCGCCCAGCGTGCCCATCTGCTTGGTGGCACGCTCCTGGCGGAAGCGCACCGCGTCCGCGACGCCCCCGAAACGGCTCCAGAAGTCGTCCCACCCGGCGGTCGCGAAGCCGTGCAGCCGGCCGGGGTCGACGGCCTCGTCGTGCATGCCGCGGCCCACCGGGATGGCCTGCTCGATCTTGGACCGGAGACGCGACAGGTCGCCGGGCAGGTCGTCGGCGGTGAGGGAGGTCCGCACCGCCGACATCCCGCAGCCGATGTCCACCCCGACCGCGGCCGGGCACACCGCACCGCGCATGGCGATGACCGACCCGACCGTCGCGCCCTTGCCGTAGTGCACGTCCGGCATCACGGCGAGCCCCTTGATCCAGGGCAGGGTGGCGACGTTCCGCAGCTGCTGGAGCGCGCCCTCCTCCACCGTCGCGGGATCGGCCCACATCCGGATCGGTACCTTCGCGCCCGGCAGTTCCACGTACGACATATCGCCCTCATTCCCCCGGTTCACCACAGAAGCATCGAAACGCAAAACCGGCGCCAAGGTCATGGAAAAGGGATGACGGACCGGCGTCCACGGCAGTGCGTGCGATACACATTGTCTCCAGCGGACACCCCGGCCCGGCAACCGAAATACCGGCGGGGACACCGCGAGGCAAGGCGGGCACCGGCCCGCGCGACCCACCCGAGAGGAGCCCGACCGTGCAGCGCAGGGCGTACGTATCCGGCGCCGCCGCACTCCTCGCGGCCCTGCTGGCGGGGTGCACCGGCGGCTCGGGCGACGGGGCGCAGTCCGACAACTCCAAACCCGGGGAACCGGGCACCGCGTCGCAGGCGGCGCAGCCGGGCCGGTACGCCACGCTGCCCGAGCCGTGCGGCACGATCGGTGACAAGGAGCTGGAGCAACTGCTGCCGGGCCTGCGCCAGTTGACCGACGAGGCGCAGCGACGGAAGGCGTACGCGGGTGAGGCGACGCTGACCTACGACACCGACCGCAAGGTGGGCTGCCGCTGGAAGGTGGAGTCGGCCGACGCCACCGACCACCTGATGGTCGACTTCGAGCGGATCGTGTCGTACGACAACAGCGTCAGCGACGACAGCCAGGCCGAGACGCTGTTCGCGTCGAAGCGGGCGGCGGCCCAGCTGCCGGAACCGTCGGCCACCGGGTCCGGCACCGCCGGCGACGACGCGTCGGAGGACCCGGACGCGTCGTCCTCCTCCCCGTCCTCCACGTCGTCCCCTTCGTCCCGTTCCTCCTCATCCGCCGACTCGTCCGGCTCGTCCGGCACCGACGGCTCCGACGGCTCCTCACCGTCCTCCTCCTCTTCCCCGTCCTCGGACGGCACCGGTTCGTCCGCGCCGGCGTCCGACGCCGACCTGCGCCCGCGGGTGCTGGAGGACCTGGGCGACGAGGCGTTCCTCGACGACGTGCTCAGCAGCTCCGGTTCGACGGCCAAGGAGCGGACGGTCACTGTGGCGTTCCGCACGTCCAACGTCATCGTGACCGTCCAGTACGCCGAGCAGCCCGCCGCCGTCGGCGTCGAGCCGGACAGCGAGGAAATGCAGGACAGGGCCCGGGAACTGGCGTCCCGGCTGGCCGAGTCCCTGGGCGGCTGAGGCCCGTTCGGGCCCCCTTCGCCCCACGGCGCCGACCTCGTGAAGCAGGACCGCGCGGGGGACATACCGCGTACCGTGACCCCTCGGACCCGATCCGGACCGGACCGCAGGGAACACGAACGTCATGAGCGTCATGAGTGAAGGAACCATGCAGCGACGAGTACAGCGAGACCAGCACGGCCTGGGAGGAGCACCCACGGCGCCCCGGCGGAGCGGGAGAGCACGCCTCTCCCGGAGCCTGGTCGCCGCCGCGGCCCTCCCCGTGATGCTGGTCGCCGCCGGCTGCTCCTCGGACTCCGGCTCCGACGGCGGCAAGGACCCCAAGGCGTCCGACGCCTCCGCATCGGCGTCCGCCGCCCCGTCCCCGACGGTGCGGGCGGCGGTGTTCAAGCAGCTGCCCGAGAACCCCTGCAAGGTCCTGCCGAAGAAGACCCTCAAGGACCTGGTGCCCGAGGCCGAGGGCGGCAAGGAGGGCACGTCGGACGACATCGCGAAGCGGACCAGCTGCTCCTGGGACAGCCTGGACAGCAACGGCGTCAAGGGCTCGCAGTACCGCTGGCTGAACGTCTCGCTGCTGCGCTACGACTCGGACGTCACGCGCGGCGCGGGCGACGAACTCGCCAGGAAGTACTACGACAAGCAGGTCGAGGACGCGCAGGGCACCGAGGGCGCGAAGGGCGTCAAGGCCGAGCCGGTCGAGGGCCTGGGCGACGAGGCGACCGCCGTGCACTACGAGCTGAAGAAGAAGGAAGGCACCTTCCAGCAGCAGACGGTCGTGGTGCGCACCGAGAACGTCGTGGTGACCGTCGACTACAACGGGGCCGGTTTCGCGGGGGACAAGACCCCGGACTCCGACGGTCTGATGAAGAAGGCGAAGAAGGCCGCCGAGGACGCGGTCGCCTCGGTGGCCGAGGCCAACGGCAAGGACGCGTCGTCGTCCGGGTCCCCGGGCCCGGACACGTCCTCGTCCCCCTCGAAGGGGTCGAAGGATTCCAAGGATTCGAAGGAATCGGAGTCGTCGGAGTCCTCGGAGTCCTCGGAGTCGTCCGACAAGGACTGATCCGGAGCGCTACCGGGCCCGGTAGCGGCCCGACGGAGGCCGGGCGGAGACCCGACGGAGGCCCGACGGGGCCCAGGGCCCGGGGGCCGGCTCCCGGGCCCGGCCGGCCCATGGGCCGGAACGGAGCCTGCGCCCCGGTCCGGGGCCCCGTCCGAAGCCCGGCCCGGGGCCCGTGCCCGTGACGGATCCCACGGCGAAGCGGAACCGGCCACCCGTCTCCCGCACACATGTGCCACTCTGTTGCGCGCAACAAGACGCAAAGGGAGGGGAGTACGGGTGGCCGCGCCAATGCAGCTGACACGGACGCACCGCATACTCATCGGCGTGGTCGTCACCGGTGCGGTCATCATCGCCGGGATCGGCTTCGCCGGTTCGTACGCGGCGGTCCGTGAACTGGCCCTGAAGAAGGGCTTCGGGGACTTCAGTTACGTCTTCCCCATCGGTATCGACGCCGGCATCTGTGTCCTGCTCGCCCTGGACCTGCTGCTGACCTGGATCCGCATCCCGTTCCCGCTCCTGCGGCAGACGGCGTGGCTGCTGACGGCCGCCACGATCGCCTTCAACGGCGCGGCGGCCTGGCCCGACCCGCTGGGCGTGGGCATGCACGGTGTCATCCCGGTGCTGTTCGTGGTCTCGGTGGAGGCCGCGCGGCACGCCATCGGCCGGATCGCCGACATCACGGCCGACAAGCACATGGAGGGCGTCCGCCTCACCCGGTGGATGCTGTCGCCGGTGCCCACCTTCCTGCTCTGGCGCCGGATGAAGCTGTGGGAGCTGCGCTCCTACGAGCAGGTGATCAAGCTGGAGCAGGAGCGGCTGGTGTACCAGGCGCGGCTGCGGTCGCGCTTCGGCCGTGCCTGGCGCCGCAAGGCACCGGTGGAGTCGCTGATGCCGCTGCGGCTCGCCAAGTACGGTGTCCCGCTCGCCGAGACCGCCCCGGCGGGCCTGGCGGCGGCGGGCATCGAACCGGCGCTGATCCCGCCGGCGCCCCGCACGGAGGTGACCGGGGCCGGCCGGAACGGTTCCCCCGCGGAGGTGGGCGCCGCACCGGCCGCCGGCGAGCAGCGGCTGGAGCTGGAGGGCCACCGCGCGGGCGGGCTCCCGGACGGCACCGGCGTGGAGGCGTACGCCGGGCAGGCGGCCGGGGCCGGGAACGCCCCGGCCCGGCCCGGCACCCCCGGCGCCCCGTACGGCCCCGGCCCCGCCGGCCCCCAGGCACCCCAGGGCCCCGCCAGCCCTGCCGGCCACGCCGGTCCCGCTGGTCCCGCCGGTCCCGCCGGTCCCGCGGGCGAGGAGCAGAGCCCTTGGTTCAACACCCCCCGGCACATCGAGTACCAGGGCGGCTACGACCCGACGTACGACCCGGCCGAGCAGTACGCCCAGTGGTACGAGGAGCAGCAACAGGCCGACCAGTACCGGGACCAGTACGAGGAGGAGCCGCCGCTCCAGGAACCCTCACCGGAGGAGACCGGCAGCTTCCCCATCCCGGTGGTGCCGGGCGGGCGCACCCGCGAGCTGGGCGAGGGCGGCGGCCCGCAGCAGTTCCGGCAGCAGCCGCGGACGCCCCGGCCCCAGGAGGCCCAGATGCCCCAGGGGCCCGAGCAGCAGGGCCAGGAGCCGCAGGAGCCCGACGAGGAGGGCTTCTACCAGGTCTTCAAGCAGTCGATCAACGACAGTTTCCCCACCCCGCGCGAGTTCGGCGAGAACATCCAGGCGACGTACGGCACGTCCCTCACCGACGCCGAGGCCAAGCGCATGGTGACCCGCTTCTCCAACCGCTTCAACGCGGAACTGGAGGAGAACCACATCGCCTGACCCCGCACCACCCGCGACAGAAGGAGGGGGGCGCCCGGTACTCACCGGGCGCCCCCTCCCCGTCGTACGACGGACCGGGCTCCTGCTACTCCCCGAGCAGCGCCCGCACCCGGTCCTGACCCACCGCGAGCAGCAGCGTGGGCAGACGCGGGCCGGTGTCGCGGCCGACGAGCAGGTGGTAGAGCAGCGCGAAGAACGACCGCTGCGCCGTCTTGATCTCCGGCGGCAGCTCCTTCGGCGTGGCATCCGCGGAGAAGCCGGCCTGGACCTTCGGCACCCCGTAGACGAGGTGGGTCAGGCCGTCCAGGGACCAGTGGTCGGCCAGGCCGTCCAGCAGCAGCCGCAGGGACTGCCGGGCCTGCTCGTCGAGCGACTTCAGCAGCTCGCTGTCGGGCTCCGCCCGGACGACGGTGCGCTGGTCGGCGGGGACGTGGGTGTTGATCCACTCCTCGGCCCGGTCGTAGCGCGGGCGCGCCTCGTCGAGGGAGGCCAGCGGGCGGTCCGGGTCGAGGTCGTTGAGGATGCGCAGCGCCTGGTCCGCGTGGCCGGCGGTGATGTCGGCGACGGAGGCCAGCGTGCGGTACGGCAGCGGCCGGGGCGTGCGGGGCAGCTCACCGGCGGCGGTGCCGACGGCGCGGGCGTGCGCGGCGACATCGCCCGGCAGCGCGGTCCCCTCGGCGACCTTGGCGTCGAGCCGGTCCCACTCGTCGTACAGACGCTGGATCTCCTGGTCGAAGGCGATCTTGAAGGCCTGGTTGGGCTTGCGCCGGGCGTAGAGCCAGCGCAGCAGCTGCGGTTCCATGATCCTCAGCGCGTCGGCCGGGGTGGGCACGCCGCCCTTGGAGGACGACATCTTGGCCATGCCGCTGATGCCGACGAAGGCGTACATCGGGCCGATCGGCTGCTCCCCGCCGAAGATCCCGACGATCTGCCCGCCCACCTGGAAGGACGAGCCCGGCGAGGAGTGGTCCACGCCGCTGGGCTCGAAGATCACGCCCTCGTAGGCCCAGCGCATGGGCCAGTCGACCTTCCACACCAGCTTGCCGCGGTTGAACTCGCTGAGCCGGACGGTCTCCGAGAAGCCGCACGCGGTGCACGCGTAGGTCAGCTCGGTGGAGGCGTCGTCGTAGGCGGTGACCGTGGTGAGGTCCTTGCCGCAGTTGCCGCAGTACGGCTTGTACGGGAAGTAGCCGGCGGAACCGGAGCTGCCGTCGTCCTCGGCGGCGGCGCCGGAGCCCTCGGCGGCCTCCAGCTCGGCCTCGTCGACCGGCTTCTGCTGCTGCTTCTTCGGCGGTGCCTTCTTGGTGCGGTACTGGTCGAGGATCGCGTCGATGTCGCCGCGGTGCTTCATGGCGTGCAGGATCTGCTCGCGGTAGGCGCCCGAGGTGTACTGCTCGGTCTGGCTGATGCCGTCGAACTCGACGCCCAGCGCGGCCAGCGACTCGATCATCGCGGCCTTGAAGTGCTCCGCCCAGCTGGGGTGCGGGGAGCCCTCCGGGGCGGGGACGGAGGTGAGCGGCTTGCCGATGTGCTCCGCCCACGTCTCGTCGACGCCGGGGACGCCGGCCGGGACCTTGCGGTACCGGTCGTAGTCGTCCCAGGAGATCAGGTGCCGGACCTCGCGGCCCCGGCGGCGGATCTCGTCGGCGACGAGGTGCGGGGTCATGACCTCCCGCAGGTTGCCCAGGTGGATGGGGCCCGACGGGGAGAGCCCGGACGCGACGACGACCGGTTTGCCCGGGGCCCGACGCTCCGACTCGGCGATGACGTCATCCGCGAAGCGGGAGACCCAGTCGGTGGTCTCGGTGCTCTGAGCCACGATCGGCACGTCCTCTTTCCTAGGTTCCTGAGGTGTCTCGGGATTCTCCGGGAGTTCTCGGGGTTCGCTCGCGTGTGCGGGTGTTGCCCGACGTCGCCCCGGTCCTCGCCTGAGCCGGCCGCCGCTTCCGCGCGCCCGGCCGCCCCATTCTCCCAGGACGGCCCGCATCCGCGAAAACCGCTTTTCACCGCGTGGGATACTCGGCTTCCATAGATGTCACAGAACCCGAGCAGAACGGCAGCCTCCATGGCCTCGGTCACGTCCCTCACCGACTCCGTCCAGCAGCAGCTCGCGTCCGCCCTCCAGGCCACCCGGCCGGAGGCCGCCGGCGCCGACCCGCTGCTGCGCCGAAGCGACCGGGCGGACTTCCAGGCCAACGGCATCCTGGCGCTCGCCAAGAAGGCGAAGGCGAACCCGCGGGAGCTGGCGGCCGAGGTCGTCGGGCGGGTCACCACCGGCGACCTGATCAAGGACGTCGAGGTGTCCGGGCCCGGCTTCCTCAACATCACGCTCGCCGACCGGGCGATCACCGAGAACCTCGCCGCGCGGCACGCGGACGGCGAGCGTCTCGGCGTGCCGCTGAAGGAGAACCCGGGCGTCACCGTCGTCGACTACGCCCAGCCGAACGTGGCGAAGGAGATGCACGTCGGCCACCTGCGTTCCGCGGTCATCGGCGACGCCCTGCGCGGCATGCTCGACTTCACCGGCGAGAAGACGATCGGCCGGCACCACATCGGCGACTGGGGCACCCAGTTCGGCATGCTCATCCAGTACCTGTTCGAGCACCCCGGCGAGCTGGCCCCCGCGGGCGAGGTCGACGGCGAGCAGGCCATGAGCAACCTGGACCGCGTGTACAAGGCGTCGCGTGCGCTGTTCGACGCGGACGACGCGTTCAAGGAGCGGGCCCGCAAGCGGGTCGTCGCGCTCCAGTCCGGCGACAAGGAGACCCTCGACCTGTGGCAGCAGTTCGTCGACGAGTCGAAGGTCTACTTCTACTCCGTCTTCGAGAAGCTGGACATGGAGGTCCGCGACGAGGAGATCGTCGGCGAGTCCGCGTACAACGAGGGCATGCCCGAGACCGCCCGGCTCCTGGAGGAGATGGGCGTCGCGGTCCGCTCCGAGGGCGCCCTGGTGGTGTTCTTCGACGACATCCGCGGCAAGGACGACCAGCCGGTGCCGCTGATCGTGCAGAAGGCCGACGGCGGCTTCGGCTACGCGGCCTCCGACCTGACCGCGATCCGCAACCGCGTCCAGGACCTGCACGCGACGACCCTGCTGTACGTCGTCGACGTGCGCCAGTCGCTGCACTTCAAGATGGTCTTCGAGACCGCCCGCCGGGCCGGCTGGCTCAGCGACGGCGTCACCGCCCACAACATGGGCTACGGCACGGTGCTCGGCGCGGACGGCAAGCCCTTCAAGACCCGTGAGGGCGAGACGGTGCGGCTGGAGGACCTGCTGGACGCGGCCGTGCAGCGGGCCGCCGAGGTCGTGCGGGAGAAGGCGCGGGACCTCACCGAGGACGAGATCCAGGAGCGGGCCGCCCAGGTCGGCATCGGCGCCGTGAAGTACGCCGACCTGTCGACGTCCCCGAACCGCGACTACAAGTTCGACCTCGACCAGATGGTCTCGCTCAACGGCGACACGTCCGTCTACCTCCAGTACGCCTACGCCCGCATCCAGTCCATCCTCCGCAAGGCCGGCGACGTCCGCCCCGCCGCCCACCCGGAGCTGGAGCTGCACGAGGCCGAGCGCGCACTGGGCCTGCACTTGGACGCCTTCGGCGACACGGTCTTCGAGGCCGCCGCGGAGTACGCCCCGCACAAGCTGGCCGCGTACCTGTACCAGTTGGCCTCGCTGTACACGGCCTTCTACGACAAGTGCCCGGTGCTGAAGGCCGATTCACCGGAACAGGTCGCCAACCGCCTGTTCCTGTGCGACCTCACGGCCCGCACGCTCCACCGGGGCATGGCCCTGCTGGGCATCCGCACGCCCGAGCGGCTCTGACACCCGCACCGGACCACGGCGCGCACGAGCGGCCCGCACCCCACCGGGGGTGCGGGCCGCTCGCCGTCGGGCCACCGGCGCGGGCGGCACCCGGTCCGGCCGCGTCCCACGCCGTCCCACCGCGTCCCGGCCGGGAGCACGTCCGCGCAGGTCCGGGCGTGAGACGTCCCGCCTTGTCTCGCTCATGGTCAGGGACCCCTCACCGCACGTGACGGACACCTACGCTCACCCCTGCTCCGAACAGTCGACGCAATCGAAGGGTGACCATGCGCCATCGTTCCCTCGCGGCCTTCGCCTCCCTGGGCATCGCCGCCATCGCCTCCACGGTCCTCACCGCCGCCCCGGCCCAGGCCTACAACCCGAATCCCAGAGTCATCCAGCACGACAGCGCACGCACCGTGTACTGCCCCTGCCGGTTCACCGACGTCATCGACGGCACCTACTTCGAAAAGGATGACGGCGGCGTGGGTGTCAAGGTCGTCTTCGGCAACGCCAGCGGCTACGCGCTGGCCAAGGTCGAGTTCCACCCCTACGGCGAGAAGCTGATGATGTACGACGTCACGAACGACGGTGACGGCCTCTATTACAAGGTGTCGTACGAGGGCGACGGCGGGAGGTACGGGGTGTACGCGCCTCCGGGCACCTCCAACGCCTGGGACGTCAGGACGGTGAACCTGGACATCCCGGAGGGCAGGAAGGTGACGATCAAGGTGTACGACGACAAGGCGCTGACCGACCACGTCCGCACCATCACGGCTACCGCCTGACGTTCTTTTCCGCTGCCGGCCCCCGAGCGACGGGGGCCGGCCGCCGGACGGCCGGGTACCGCGCCCGGCGGCTATCCGAGGTCGGTCGTGCCCTCCGGCACCCACCCGTCCCCGCCCAGCGGAAACTCGTACGCCGGGCGCCCGTTGTTGCCGCTGGTGCGGAAGGGGCGCCCCTTGTCGTTCACGACGAGCGTGCCGTTGCGGGAGCCGCTGGACCACTTCAGCTCCAGGTGCCAGCTCACGTCGTAGGCGGAGGCGTCGGCGGTGATGTAGTACACCTCGGGGTCGGACTCGCTGACCTTGAAGGGGAAGTCCCGGTGCCCGGACTCGGGCGTCAGGGACGGCCGCGCGGCGTCCAGGGCGACCGTGAAGGACCGCGCCGGCACGTTGCCGCCGCAGCCGACGCCGGGATAGCCCATCGCGTAGTCGTTCCAGGCCAGCGGCGCCCGTTTCCCCGTGACGCGCACGGTGATGCCCTCCACGACCACCGTCTCCGCGCCGGTCCCCTGCACACTGAGCCGCACGAGCTGTTCCCCCGACGACACGGCACGCTCCGCGGCGACCCAGGCCGTCGCGTCCTGTTCGACCGGCGGCGGGTGCACCTTGCCCGGCGGCGCGGCGATCAGGTACCGCTGCGAACAGGGGCTCTCCCAGGCGTACGGATCGACGCGCACGGTGAGCGGCGCCGCCCCGCCGCCGGGCCGGCCGCTCGGCCGGGCGGCGGCCCCCGAACCCGGCGCACGACTCGCGTCCCGGCCCTCGCCGTCGGCGCCGGGTGAACCGGACGCGGAGGCCGGCGCGGACGCGGTGGGCGTCCCGGTGGGCGACGGCGACGCCGTGCCGGAGCCCGGGACATCGACACCCGCGGCCCCGGCCGGTCGCGCCGGCTTCCCGTCACCGTCCGCGCCACCGCCGGGCAGCCCGACGGCCAGCACCACCCCGGCGAGCACGGCGGCCACGGCGGCCCCGGCCAGCACGGCGGTACGGGTCCGGTGCCGTGCGGCAGGGCCGGGGCGGGCGCCACCGGGCGCGTCCGCTACCCGGCCGTCGTCGCACGCCGCCCCGGCCCGCTGCACCTCGCCGTCCCGGCCTCCGGTCTCCGGGGCGCCCGTTCGCCGGGCATCCGTCTGCCGGGCGTCCGTCTCCCGGGCCTGGGCATCGCTCCCCGGCTCCCCGGCCCCGGCGGGTCCGGCCCGCTCGTCCGGCTCCGATGCGCCCGCCGGCCGCGCCCCGCCCGTACCCGTGCCCGTACCCGGCTCCGTCCCGATCCCGGTCCCGGGCCCGGTCTTGCTGCGTGCACCCTCGGCACCCGCGGCCGCACCGGCACCCGCGCCTGGCCCCGCCGCTGCGTCCTGCGGGCCGGACGCCCGGCTCCTGCGCGCCGCGTCCGCCACCACCCACCGCCGGTGCAGCTCGACCAGTTCGGCGGGGGCCGCCTTGCACAGCCGGGCCATCCGCTCCACCGGCGCGTAGTCCGTCGGCACGGCGTCCCCGTTGCAGTACCGGTGCAGGGTCGACGTACTCATGTGGAGCCGCTTGGCGAGAACCCCGTAGCTCAGCCCCGACCGGTCCTTCAACTCCCGCAGCAGCGCGGCGAACTCCACCGCCGGCGTGGCCTCCGACACCGTTCCTCCATCCCCCGTGTCCCGTTCCACCGTTCCAGGGGACGGTCATTTCCCCAGGTCACGGCGGTGCCGGCGTTCCAGCGTCCCGGATCCCCCCGCAGAGGTGGCGGCCGGGACAGATCGCGCCGCACGCTCTGGTCATCCAAGCACGCCGCTCCCGCCGACCGGAGGAGCGGCCACGCCGAACCTCCGTCTGACGACAAGGAATTCGCCATGCGTACGTCCTGCATCCGCCTGCTCGCCGCCGCCGGAATCACCCTCGCCACCCTGTCCCTGACGGCCTGCCAGGACGGGACGGGCGCGAAGGACGAAGGCGCGGCCCAGCCGTCCACGGCCTCGACGGCGAGCACGGACAGCAGCGACGGCTCCGCTGCCGGGTCCGAGGCCACCGCGCCGAGCAAGCCCACTCGGGCCGGCGCGGACAAGGGCGGCGACACGACCCCCGCGGCCGACCGCGCACAGGGCGGGGGCCGGTCGACGGACCCCTCCGACCCGAAGGCCCGCGTCGCCTGCAACGGCTCCGACACCGCCGTCACCGCCCAGCCGGTCCCGCGCCCCCTCAACCACCTGCTGATCACGGTCCGCAACACCGGCTCGAAGGTCTGCGACCTGACCTACTACCCGGTCCTGCGCTTCGACGAGATGCAGTGGGTGCCGCAGCCCATCGAGGAGTCGAAGCCGCAGGCCGTGGTCACCCTCGCCCCGGGCGAGTCGGCGTACGCGGGCGTCCTCCTGTCGGCCGCCGACGGCAGCGGCGACGGCGGCACCACGGGACACCGGCTGACCGTCGGCTTCCAGGGCCGCACCCCGAACAGCGACGGCGGGCCGGCGGCGACCCCGTCCCTCCCGGCCAAGGGCGTGCACTACGACAGCTCGCTGACCGTGACGTACTGGCAGCAGTCGAGGGAGGACGCCCTCACCTACTGAACGCGCTCCGACCACCGACCGTGCTGCGGCCACCCATCCTGCCGCGGCCACCGACCCTGCTGCGGCTACCGACCGCGCTCCAGCATCCGGGCCGCCTCGACGGCCCAGTACGTGAGGATGTTCTGCGCCCCGGCCCGCTTGATGCCGGTCAGCGACTCCAGGACGGCCCGGTCGCGGTCGATCCAGCCCTTCTCGGCGGCGGCCTCGATCATCGAGTACTCGCCCGAGATCTGGTAGGCGGCGACCGGCACGTCCACCGAGTCGGCGACCCGGGCCAGGATGTCGAGGTAGGGCCCGGCCGGCTTGACCATGACCATGTCGGCGCCCTCTTCGAGGTCCAGCGCCAGCTCGCGCATCGACTCGCGCACGTTGGCCGGGTCCTGCTGGTACGTCTTGCGGTCGCCGCGCAGGGAGGACCCGACGGCCTCGCGGAACGGGCCGTAGAAGGCGGACGCGTACTTCGCGGTGTAGGCGAGGATCGCCACGTCCTCCCGGCCGATCTGGTCCAGGGCGTCGCGGATGACCCCGATCTGGCCGTCCATCATCCCGCTGGGGCCCACCACATGGGCCCCGGCGTCGGCCTGGACCTGAGCCATCTCGGCGTACCGCTCGAGCGTGGCGTCGTTGTCGACCCGCCCCTGCTCGTCCAGCACCCCGCAGTGCCCGTGGTCGGTGGTCTCGTCGAGACACAGGTCGGACATGACGAGCAGCTCGTCCCCGACCTCGGCCCGCACGTCCCGCAGGGCGACCTGGAGAATGCCGTCCGGGTCGGTCCCGGGCGTGCCCACGGCGTCCTTCTTGGACTCCTCCGGCACCCCGAACAGCATGATCCCGGAAACCCCGGCCGCCACGGCCTCCGCCGCCGCCTTCTTCAGGCTGTCCCGCGTGTGCTGCACGACCCCCGGCATCGCCGCGATCGGCACCGGCTCGCTCACGCCCTCGCGCACGAAGGCCGGGAGGATGAAGTCGGCGGGGTGCAGCCGGGTCTCGGCGACCATCCGACGCATCGCCGGAGTGGTCCGCAGACGCCGGGGCCGAGTACCGGGAAAGGATCCGTACGTCGTCATACCACCTACGCTACGCCCGCCCCGACGGTGCCTTTGCCGACGGGCAGTCGGCGGCCGGCCCCGGAGAACGCGGACGCCGCCCGGGCCACGGCGAAGCCCCCCACGGCCCCGACGGCCGCCCCGGCCGTACACCTGGCCCCGCACGTCACGGGCAGCCGAGTGGCCCCCGCCCGGCGGTGGTTCCTCGCCGTACGAGGGGGCGCCCCTCCCGCCCTCCGCCCGTCACCGGCGGGGTCCTGGGCGGTGCGCCGTCCGGCTCGCATCTTTGGACCTCTCGAAGCCTGCCTCTTTGGCTCTCCCGTCGGGTCCATCGGCGCAGCAGGCTGGAGCCACCGTCGACCTCGCGGAGGGTTTCCCTTGAGTCTCGCGTTCCTGCTGACCACCCTGGTCATGGTGGTCACCCCCGGCACCGGGGTGGTGTACACCCTCGCCGCCGGGCTGTCCCACGGCCGCCGGACGGGCGTGGTGGCCGCGCTCGGCTGCACGCTCGGCGTCGTACCGCACCTCGTGGCGACGGTCACCGGCCTCGCCGCGCTGCTGCACACCAGCGCCGTCGCCTACGCGGTGGTGAAGTACCTCGGCGTCGGCTACCTGCTGTACATGGCGTGGGCGACCCTGCGCGACAAGCGCGTGCTCGTCGTCGAGGCGGACCCCGCGCCGGGCCCGGTGCTCCGCGTGATCTCCTCCGGGGTGCTCCTCAACCTGCTGAACCCCAAGCTGACCCTGTTCTTCGTCGCGTTCCTCCCGCAGTTCGTCCCCGCCGGCACACCCGGCTCCACCGGGCTCATGCTCCGGCTCGGCGGGATCTTCATGGCCCTGACCTTCGTCGTCTTCGCCGTCTACGGCATGGCCGCCGCGGCCGTCCGCGACCGGCTGGCGGCCCGGCCACGCGTCATGACGGGCCTGCGCCGGGGGTTCGCCGTCACCTTCGTGGCGCTGGGCGCGCGGATGGCGGTGGCGTGACGTGCGGTTCCGGCACGCCGAAGCGATCTGGTCCGACCACCCCGGCCTCGCCGCGGGCGCCCTCCACACCACCGGTATCGGCCCGGTGGCCGACGTCCGGCCGTACGTCGAGGAGTACACCGCCCGTGCCCGGAGCCGGCTGGCCGGCACCTCCGAGAGCCGGTTCCCCGAAGTGCTGGCCTGGCGGCGGGTCTTCACCCGGATGGGGCTGAAGCCGACGCAGTACCGGTGCGCCTCGGAGTCGCTGCTGCGGCGGCTGCGCAAGGAGGGGACCCTGCCGAGCATCCACCCGGTGGTCGACCTGTGCAACGCGGTCTCCGTGGCGTACGCCGTCCCGGTCGCGGTGCTCGACGCCGACCGCGTTCGCGGCCCGCTGCTGGAGGTGCGTCACGCCCGAGGTGATGAGCTGTACACGACCTTCGGCGGCACCACCGAGCATCCGGCCCCCGGCGAAGTGACGTACGCGGACTCCGCCGACCGGGCGCACGCGCGCCGCTGGACCAACCGGCAGAGCGGCCACTCCGCGGTCGGCGGGCACACCCGCCGCGTCCTGGTGGTGACGGAGGCCGTGCACGACGGCGGTGCGGACACCGTCGCGGAGGCACTGCGGACGATCGCCCGGGACCTCGCCGAGCTCTGGCCGGCCGACCCGGCCACCGCCCTCCTGACCCCCGCGCGACCGGAGTTCGTTCTGGACGAGCAGTCGTCGTCCGGCACCGGGGCGCCCTGACCCGGCGTGGCACCATGGGCACGGTGAGCGAGGTGGAAGGCGCGGCGGCGGGTCCCGTACCGCCGGCGCACGGCTCCGACTTCCTGCAACTGCGTCCCGGGGACGCTCCCGTCGGCGGCAAGGCGGACTGGCTGGCGGAGCGGCTGCGGCAGGCGATCGGCGACCGCCGGCTGACCGTGGGCAGCCGGTTGCCGGCCACCCGGGTGCTCGCCGCCGAACTGCGGGTCTCCCGGGGCGTGGTCACCGAGGCGTACCGGCGGCTCGCGGAGGACGGGCACGTGGAAGGGCGCGGACGCGGCGGCACGGTGGTGGTCGCGGTGCCTCCCGCCCCCGGGCCGCCGTCCCCTCGCGGGCGAGCCGCGGGGCGCTCCCCCTTCACGGGTCCGCCCGCTCCCGACGTCTTCGACGCGCTGCGCGTCGCCGATGCCCGCATCGACCTCACCCCCGGCCGTCCCGACCTGTCCGCCTTCCCCCGCACGGCCTGGCTGCGCGCCGAACGCGCCGTGCTGGCCGAGATGTCGGCCACCGACCTCGGGTACGGCGACCCTCGCGGCGCGCCGCGGCTGCGTCGTGCCGTCGCCGGGTGGCTGGCGCGCAGTCGCGGCATCCGCGTCGAGCCGGACGGGATCCTGGTCGTCGCGGGCACCGCCCAGGCGCTCACCCTGCTGCATCCCGTACTGCTGGCGGACGGCATCACCGGTGTCGCCGTGGAGGACCCCGGCTCCCTCGGCACCCGCCAGCACCTGGGGAGCCGGGGACTGGCCACCCCGCCCGTGCCGGTGGACGCTCACGGGCTGCGCGTCGACGCACTGCGCGCCTGTGGCGCCCCGGCGGTCCTGCTCACCCCCGCCCACCAGTTCCCCACCGGCGTCGTCACGAGCGGTGAGCGCCGCCGTGAACTGCTGCGCTGGACAGCGGACGGCGGGGTGATCCTGGAGGACGACTACGACGCCGAGCACCGCTACGACCGGCCGCCCGTGCCCGCGCTGCGCTCCCTGCTCTCCGAGCGGCTGTACTACATGGGCAGCGTGTCGAAACTGCTCGCCCCCGCGCTGCGGATCGGCTGGCTGATCCCGCCGCCCCACCGCCTGGAGGCGCTGACCGGCGAGAAGCGCTTCGCGGACCTGGGCAACGCCGTCCTCCCGCAACTCGTCCTGGCCCGGCTGATGGAGTCGGGGCAACTGGAGCGGCACCTGCGGCTGCTCCGCTCCCGCCACATCCGCCGCCGTGACGCCGTGCTCGACGCCGTCGGCAGGCATCTCCCGGGCGCGGTCGTCCACGGCGCGGCGGCCGGCCTGCACCTGACGGTCACCTACCCCCACGACGTCCCCGACACCGATGTAGCCGCCGCCGCGCTCGCCCACGGCGTGAAGTGCCACCCCCTGTCCTGGCACCGCCAACTCCCCGGCCCCCAAGGCCTGGTCCTCGGCTACGCGGCCGACCCGCCCGGCACGCTCACCGAAGGGGTGGCCCTCCTCGGGCGAGCCCTGCACGAGGTGTCCGGCCGGTCCGGGGCGGGCCGTGAACCGCGCGGCCGGTCGTGACCGAGGCTGATCAGGCAGCCCGGGCGACCGCGTCCACCCCGCCCGCAGCGGCACCGGCCCGGCAGTCCCGGCAGCGGCCCGGCGCCGGGGCGCGGAACACCCGGTCGCAGCCGTCGCAGTCCTGGAAGGGGTGGGGAGGGCTGGCCTGTACCGCTCCGGTGACCGGTGCGAGTGCCGCGGCGACCGGGAGCGGAGGGGGCAGCATCTCCCGCAGCCGGTAGGCGATCACTCCGGCGGGGTGCTTCATCACGGCCGGGAGATCGGCGGTCAGCGTCCGCAGCACGGCGCCGGGTGTGGCCCCTCGTTCGAACCAGGCGACGACACTCGGGGCCAGTCTGTTCACGTCCCGCACGGAGAGGGTGAGGCGCTCGTCGGTCCGGCGCAGCCCGGAGAGCAGGTCGGCCGCTTCGCCGCACCGGAGGCCGGCGGGCCGCTCGCCCCCTCCCACCGGAGCATCAGCCCCGCCCACGGCCGGCGCCCCGGCAGGCTCTCCAGGCCCCTCAGCCTCAACGGGCCCATCCGCATCGTCAGGCCCATCCGCATCGCTTGGCCCATCAGCCGCCCCAGGCCCATCAGCATCGTCGGGCTCATCGGCATCGCCGGGCTCATCAGGACTGCCGGCCGGGTCGGGGCGTTGGTCATCCTCCTGGGACGGGTCGGGCACCTCGTCCGCCGGGTGCCCCCCGGGCGAAGGTGCCCGGTCCGCGGGCGCCGCCCCCGTCTCCGACCGCGCGGGCACGGCCCTGACGGCGCGGGCAGCGGCCTGTGCCGTCGTCGAGAACGGCACGTGGTGGGCGTACGTCCGCGTCACCAGCCGCCCCTCGGGGGTGTGCTCCCGCACCCGGCGCAGGTAGCCGTGGGTCTCCAGTTCCCGCAGTGCGACGGCGATCCGGCCCCGCCCCTCGGGGAAACGCTCGGCGAGGCTGCGGATGTCGACGGGGGTGCCCTCGGGCACCGACAGGATGTGGGCGGCGAGTCCGATCGCGGTCAGCGACAACTCCCGGTGCTGGGCGAGGTGGTTGCCGATCAGCACGTACTGACCGGACTGGTACGTACGTACGTGGGTGACACCGGAGGGGGTGGCGGATCGTCGAACGCCCTGATGCGGACGCGGGGCGGGGATAGGCTTCTGCTCAGCCATGGGGGAAGGCCTTTCTCTTCCTCGGTGGTCAGGCCCTCGCCTCGGGAGTTGCGGTCCCAGCGGGGGCCGATTCATGCACGGATTCCGGGCTCATCGGCTTACGAGGGCGTCGAGTTGGTCGACTGCCCCTGCGCCGAGACTGCCCGCCCGACCAGCCGCCGCGCCAGTCACTTCGACCGATTTCACCCACCCGAGTGATCAAGACCAGGTTTGGTGGGGTTGGTTGGTTATTTCCCTGGGTTCTTAAGTCTTTTACCGCCCGAAGCCCCGGCGTCCCGCCCCACCACAGCCCGCCTTTCCGGGCGCCGGTGACGAGCCGCCCGAACGACTTCCGCAGCAACCCGGATGTCAGTGCGGCCGGATACCGTGCCCACGTGAACGAGAGCCACGGCGACGACCGCTGCTTCCCGCCCGCCCTCGCGGACCTGGCCCGCGTCGGGATCGACTACGCCGACGGCGAGGGCATCGACTTCGAGCCCTTCAGCGACTTCACCTCGGCCGAGGAGACCACACAGTGGATCCGCCAGTGGACCGGCAACCCGGGACTCGACGGTGACGCCTACCGGTTGTTCGGCGCGGACGGCACCGGCGGCACCGCCGCCCTCTGGTACGCCCGCCCCGGCCGGCCCCTCGCCGAACAGCCCGTCGTCTTCCTCGGCTCCGAGGGCGAGGACGGCGTCATCGCCGGAAACCTGTCCGACTTCCTCTGGGTCCTCGCCGACGGCGTCGGCCCCATGGAGGTCGTCCTGTTCCGTGACACCGGCCCCCGCCCGACCACCACCCCGCTCGCCGACCTCGCCGCCCGCCACGCCACCACCCCGCGCCGCCCCGCCGCCACCGTCGTCGCCGAGGCCCAGGCCGAGTTCCCGGACTTCTCCGAGCACATCGAGGCACTCTGCCGCTGACGTCACCGAAGGCGGCCGGGCCTCAGCTCGGCCCACACCGTCTTGCACGGGAACGGCCCCGGCAGCACGCCCCAGTCGTCGGCCTCCTCCTCGACCAGCAACAGCCCGTAACCCGACTCACCGGGCTGCGGTACGGCGCCCCCGCGTACCGGCTCCCTCTCGCCCCGAGGGTCGGTCACCTCGATGCGCAGCACCCCGCACGCGGTCACGGTGAGCGTGAGCCGGAAGCCTCGCCCCGGGACGCGTCCGTGCCGGGCCGCGTTCGCCGCGAGTTCGGCGACGATCAGCCGCGCCGGGTCCACCGGCAGCCCCCAGCACTCCAGTCGCTCGGCGGCAAGCAGGCGGGCCAGGCGAGCACCCCGACGGGTGGCGGAGAGGGGCACGGAGTAGTGCAGGTGCGGGACGGATGATGCTGCGGTGAATTCTCGCTTCATGTCACCCAGCGTGTTCAACCGCACGCCACCTGTGAAGGTGATCCGCCCGGGCGGACGGAGGCTGCCCGGGCGGGTCCGGGACGCCCCTCAGGGGGACGGCAAGGGAAGGCAGGGCATGTCCGGGTGCCGCACGCGCTGTTGACGATCGCGCACGCACAGGGTGAAGGTCTCCGGCCCCGGCCGCCCCGCCGCGTCATGGGCATCGAGCATCGACTCGACCCGTTCCCACAACCGGACGCGCCCTCCCTCTCGCACCCGCCAACCGCCGTCCGCGTCCGGCATCAGCTCGGCAGCCGACCCGCTCACCACGTCGACGAGGTGCACGCTGTCGCCGCAAGTGAACAGCTGAGCGTCGGGCACCGCGCACTGTGCGAGGAAGCGCAAGGAGAAGGCTTCCTCGGTCGCGGCGGTGATCCGCTCGGGGGCATGCCGGGCGACGCGAGACTCCCCCGGCAGTTCCGCGGCCCAGTGGGCGGGGTTGCCGAAGGCCGGCGCAGCGTGCGTGCGCGCCGCCATGAAGGAGACCGTGCCGCCGAGCAGGTGCCCCTCGGCCGTACCGTCCCCGTCCACGCTGAGCAGGACGCGGGCGTATCCGTAGAGCCAGCCGGAGAGTGTCAGCAGGATCTTCCCGCCCGGTCGGGTCTGGGCCAGCAGAGCCGGGGGCACGGACCGGAACGAGCAGGCGGCGACGATCCGGTCGAACGGGGCCTCGGGCCAGTACCCGTACAGCCCGTCGGCGACCGCGAGGGTGGGCGTGTGACCGCAGCCGTGCAGCGCGTTCGCGGCGCGTTCCAGTCGGCGCGGATCCACCTCGATGCTCGTCACACCGGCCGACCCGAGCCGTTCACAGGCGAGCGCGGTCGAGTACCCGGTCCCCGTGCCGATCTCCAGCACCGTGTGCCCCTCCCGGACATCGGCGTCGGCCCACATCCGCACCACGAGCGACGGCAGCGTGGAGGACGAGGTCGGGGCGCCGCCGTGCCGGTCGGCCGGGTGCTCCCAGTCGGGTTCGTCACCGTCGAACTGTGTGATGAGCGTGGTGTCGGAGTACGCGGCGGCCAGCCAGCGCTCCCGGTCGAGCTCGGCGGTGACCGGCTGCCACAGCGTCAGCCCCCGCCCGTCCCGCTCCTCGCCGGGCAGGTAGAAGCCGGGCACGAACCGGTGCCGGGGCACCGCCTCCACCGCTGCCCGCCACGCCGGATCGTCCAGCGCCCCGCGAGCGGCGAGGTCCTCCGCCAGGACCGCGCGCAGCCGCGCGGCATCGGTTTCGAGGTCGACGGGCAGCGTCATGGACGGCCCTTCCTTTCCACGGTGAGCAGGTCGGCGAACGCCTCGGTGATGTCCTCGGCGTCGGGAAGCCAGCCCCATTGGCCGTTCGGGTTGCACTCGATCACCGTCCAGTGTTCCGGGTCGTCCCCGTCCCCGGTGAGCGCGAAGTCGAAGCAGCCGAAGGCGAGCCCGAACGAGGCCAGGTAGGCGTGCAGCGCCGTCTCGACGGACGGCGGCACGGTGATCGGGGCGTGGTGCAGGGCGTCCCAGTCGCCCCGCCGCCAGTCCAGCGCGCCGTCCGGTGCGGCGATCCGCTGGGCGAAGACTCGACGGCCGACCACGGTGACGCGTACGTCACCGGTCTTGGGGATCTCGGCCTGGAACAGGTGGGCGGTCACGGCGAGCGTGTCGTCGAAGTCGGCCGGGTCGACCCGCTGGGTCCAGATCGCCCCGGCGCGCCCGTCGTCACCGACGGGCAGCCCACGGAACGTCTTGCAGACGACGGGCCCGTACTCGGCCGCGAACTCCTCGGCCTTCCTCCGGTCGTTGGTGATCAACGTCGAGGGAATCCTGAGCCCGAGCCGGGCGAACCCACGGAGCTGGGCGGGCTTGGACTCCGCACGCCCCACCGCGGCCGGATGGTTGACGTACCGGGCACCGGACAGGGCGTTCAGTACGCCGCCGAGCCCGTGCCGCGCCTCGGAGGCGGCGAAGTCCCGCTGCTGCCCGGGCAGCTGGGCGAACCGGGTGGCGTACGGAGTGGGACGGCGGTAGTACACCGCCGTCACCTGCTCCGTCTCCACCTCCCGGCTGGCCGTACGCAGCCATCCGCTCCACGCCGGACGCTCCGCGTCGACACGGAAGCCGAACGTCAGGGCGGGACCGATGTCGGCGGGGTCGACCCGGACGACGGGCACCTCCCGCGCGTTCAGCGCGGCGACGACCCGGTCCGCGGTGACGTCCTCCAGTGCGGTGACGACCAGGACGGTGGAGGCCATCGGTCAGTCCGATTCGTAGTCGGTGGTGCTGTCGTCCTGCGTCTGCGGCTGCGGACCGTTCCCGTCGCCGCCCCCGGACACGGAAGCGGTACCGGTCGTCCTCGACGTTCCGTGCCTGCCCATCTCGACCGGCCGCCCGGCGGCGTCGGTGTAGCGGGCAGTCTGCGTGACGGGGTCGAGCGCCACGGTCGCGTACGGCGGCGGCCCGACCGGCAGCCGGTCGCTGACCAGGCGCAGCGCCCAGGGGGCGGCGGGGGCGAGTGTCGTCATGGAGGTCCCTTCTCTGTCCGCGATGCGGAGTCCCGGATATCGCCACTCAGTGTGCTCGCGTGTGCGCACCCTGTGAATTCCGGCAGCTCGTACGGCCGCTGGTTGTACGCCGGCTGTCCGGTTTCTGTCCGCCCTGCCCGGGGTGACCGGGCGGGGTGGCCGGAGTTGGTCCGGGGAAGGGCGCGCGACGGGAGGCGGCAAGCATGGGTGAGTGGGAAGCGGGGCTGGACGACGAGGCCGGGGCCGTGATGCGCACGGTCACCCGGCAGTTGAAGCTATGGCGGGAGGCGGCCGGCCTCACCCAGGCGGAGTTCGGGGCGGCGATCAAGTACGGGGAGGAGATGGTCTCCTGCGTGGAGCGCGGGCGGCGGATCCCCCGACCGGAGTACCTGGACGCGGCGGACGAAGTCCTGGGCGCGGGCGGCAAGATCGCCGCGATGAAGAAGGACGTGGCGGAGGTCCGGTACCCGAAGAAGGTCCGGGACGTAAAGCGGCTGGAGGCGGAAGCCGTCGAAATCTGCTCGTACAGCAACTCCGTCGTCGACGGCTTGCTGCAGACCGAGGCATACGCGCGGGCTGTGTTCAGCTCTCGGCGGCCACCCTTCACGGAGGAGGAGCTAGAGCAGCAGATGGCTGCGCGTACAGCTCGCCAAGAGATCATCAGCGGCGACACCTCGCTGCCCGTCTTCAGCTTCGTTCAGTGCGAGTCGACGTTGCGACGCCCCTACGGGGGCAGAATGGTGATGCGCGAGCAGCTCGAACGACTGTTGCAGTTGGGTAAGTTGCGGAGCGTTGACCTCCAGGTCATGCCTCTTGGGCGTGAGGGGAACGCCGGGGTCGATGGCCCCTTCCGAGTCCTTCGACTCAAGGATGGAACCACTGTGGGATCCAACGAAGTTCAGCTCACCAGCCGTGCGATCGTCGATCCGAAACTCATTCAGATCCTTGAGATCCGCTACGGGACCATCCGATCTCAGGCTCTCACTCCCGAGGAGTCCCTGGCCTTCATCGAAAAAATGCTGGGAGAGCCATGAGCTTCAAGCCTGCGTTTGAGAACGGGACAGCACTCATGTGGATAAAAAGCAGCTACAGCACGGATGACGGCCCGTCCTGCGTCGAAGTGGCCTGGAAGAAGAGCAGCTACAGCGGCGCTGATACTCCCTCCTGCATCGAGGTGGCCGCCGCCCCCGACCACATCCTCGTCCGTGATTCCAAAAACCCGGACGGCCCCCGCCTTGCCCTCACACCCACCACCTGGACCGCTTTCCTGCCGTACGCGTCAAAGCAGTGACGTAGCCAACACACGTGGCCCGCGCCCGGATACACGGGTCCGGGCCACGCGTGCGTGTCAGTCGGAGGACGGGGCCGCTACCTCCTCCGCCGAGCCCTCCCCCCGCGCCTGCTGCAAAGCTGCTTTCCCCCAGATGGGCTGGGTCCCGAGTTTCCGGGGCTGGTTCGGCACTGACAGGGCGACCGTTCCGGTGCCCACTACGGCAGCGGACCACGCCATGCGGTGAGCAGCAGTGTGTCGGCCGATCGCGGTCCCTGCCCGGCGGGCAGGAGGACGCCGCTGATCCGGGTGAAGCCGGCTTCGTCGAGGAGTTTGACCCACACGTGCTCCTGAAGCACCCAGCGGCGCATCGTGGCCGGCTCCCCCTCCGGGGTCCTGGCCGGAATGTCGGCGTGCTCCACGTCGGGCTGAGCGGGCGTCCCGTCGACGTAGTGGGCGAGTGTGGAGAACACCAGCCGTCCGCCCCGCCGCAGCGCGGACGCCGCTGCCGGCAGCAGCTGACGCGGCTCGGTGAAGTCGACCGCGCCGAACACGCTGTAGAGCACGTCATACCTGCCGGACGCCGCCCGCAAGTGCTCCACGACGTCCGACCGCACCAGTTGCAGGCACGGCGCGAGGTGGCCGTACAGGTTCGTGGCCATGGCGTGCTGAGCGGGTGAGGCGTCGACGGCGACAACCCGGGCAGGCCGGTGGTGGACGGCCAGGTGGGCGGCGTGCCGGGCGGCGCCCGCCCCGAGGTCGCCGACGCACAGTCCGGACAGGTCACCGAGGATGTCCGCCCCGGGCCCCCGGTCCTGGCCCCAGGCCCACCGGAACGTGTCGGGCACGGTCCGGTCGGTGGCGTGGCGCGTGCGGCCGTAGTGGTGCCACAGGTCTGGGGAGGCAGGAGCTGTCACTCGCCCCATGGTGGCGGGTGCAGCCTCCAGGAGGGCCGGTTCGCGGGAATCTGAACCGGACGTGTCCTGGACTCCGGCAGCCGGCCGGAGTCCAGGACACCGGGGCGGCGCAGTGGGAGTCGCTGCCGGGGTGGCACGGGCTGCACTTGGCGGCGTCCTGCCAGAGCGGCAGGTCGACCTCCCAGCCGTCGGCCGCGACCCGGTGCGCGGTCTTCATCACGGAGCCGTCGTTCTTGAAGTCGACCTCGGGGACGTGGTGCAGGAAGTGCCCGCCGTTGAAGCGGTCGCACAGCTCGGCGTACGCCACGGTGTCCAGGATGATCGTGTGGACGCCGATGTCGACGAGGGAGCTCGGCGCAAGGCCCAGCTTGTCGCCCCGGTGGTTCATCGCGGTCAGCAGGTAGGCGTAGCCCTGTCCCAGCACCCGGGCCGCCATGACCGAGTCGTACGGGTAGTCCCGCATGAGGAGACCGACCTGCTTGTTCCACAGGGCAGCCGGAACGACCTCCCGCGCCGAGCGGATCGGGCCGGTCGCCGGGTTGGCGGCCGGGGTGGGTGCAGCGGTGCTGGTTGCCATGGTGCCTCCGATGGACGGCGCCCCGCGGATCGGGGCGATGCACCCAGAGCACCGCACGGGCGACGTCGCGTGTAATCAACTCTCGCTGCCTGCACGGCATTTGCACGGCGCGAAAGCGGTATCGACGGGCGCCGTGCAAGGCCCCTACCGTGGGACGCCCCCGGTAGTGCGGCGTGGGAGGGGTCCGGTGTTCGTCGACCCGCTCTGGAACAGCAGAAGAGCACGCGAGTCAGCTGCCCAGCGCCGCCCCGGCGCGCTGATCCGGCTCGGCCGGGAGCACCGGGCGTGGACCCTGGCCGTGCTCGGCAGCCGCATCGGCTGCTCACCGGCCACCCTCTCACGGCTCGAACGCAGTGCGCGGGTCGTCGACTTGGCCCTGGTACACCGCGCGGCGCTGGAGGTCGGCGTGCCCCGACACATGCTGGTGACTTCTCTCGCGCCACCGTCCCCCGCAGCACCGGCCGCCACTAAAGTGACAGCCAGTCCGCGTGACGCCGAGGAGGACCCCATGCGCCGCCGTACGCTGCTCACCGCCACGGCGGCCGCCGGACCGGTCGCCCTGCTGACAGGCCTGGACGACGCGCTCGCCAATACTCCGGCCCCCGGCGGCATCGGGCCCCTGGACGCACGCCTGACATCCGCCCGGACGCTGTACGACACGGGCAGGCACCGTCAGCTCCTCGCCGCACTGCCCGCCCTCATCGCCGACGGGCACAGCGCAGCCACGTCCCGGAAGAGCCTCGATCAGGTACGGCTCTCCTCTGTCTACAGCCTCGCCTCCGCCGTGCTCATCAAGCTCGGCTCCTACGACCGCGCCCGCCTCACCGCCGACCGCGCCCGCACCTGGGCCGAGGTATCGGGCTCGCCCCTCGCCGCTGCGGCCGCCGCGAGGGAACTGGCGATCGTGCTGCGCCACCAGGACCGCCACGCCGACGCCCAGCGGTTGATGACATCGGCGGCCACCACCGTCGAGGCCACCGGGCTGCGTACGGAGGCGGCAGCGGCCGCGTACGCGCAGATGCTGTGCACCCTCGCCTATACCGCCGCCCGGGGCGGACAGCGCGCCGACGCACTGGCGATGACCGAGGAAGCCCGCCGTGCCGCCCGCCGGCTACCGGGCACCGCCCCGGCGGGCCGGCTGTTCCCGATCAGTCCGGCCGCCGTCGACCTGTACGCGGTCGGCGTGCACTGGGCGCTCGGCGACGCGGGCGCCGCGCTGGACGCGGGAAAGAACCTGCGCGCCGCCCAGTTCCCCACCGCCGAACGCAAGGCTCGTATGGGCACCGACATGGCACGCGCCTGGTGGGCCTGGAACCGGCCCGAACAGACGGCACGCGCCCTGCTGGATGCCTACCGGGCCAGCCCCGGCGAAGTACGCGACCGGCCGGCGATCCGCAGCATCGTCGACGAACTCGCCGAGCGGCACCCGCGGACCACGGGGGTACGGGAACTGCGCACCGCAGTGGCCCAAGGCTGAACGGAAGTCCGAGCACGACGAGGAAGGGCGCCCCCGAAAGGGCGCCCCTCCTCACCTCACGCGGACGACCTCACGTCGTCGACCGCCGCCTCCGCGCCCCCGGACGCCGCTCGCTCGGGCGGGTGACCGGGTCGCCCGCCTCGATGGCGGCGAGCCGGCGGCGGGCGCCGAAGTCGGCGAGGACCTCGGCCAGCTTGTGGACCGACGGCTCGGGAGCCATCACGTCGACGCGCAGGCCGTGCTCCTCGGCGGTCTTGGCGGTCGCCGGGCCGATGCAGGCGATCACCGTGACGTTGTGCGGCTTGCCCGCGATGCCGACGAGGTTGCGGACCGTGGACGACGACGTGAACATCACCGCGTCGAAGCCACCGCCCTTGATCGCCTCACGGGTCTCCGCCGGCGGCGGCGAAGCGCGCACCGTGCGGTAGGCCGTGACGTCGTCGACCTCCCAGCCCAGCTCGATCAGCCCGGCGACCAGCGTCTCCGTGGCGATGTCGGCCCGCGGCAGGAACACGCGGTCGATCGGGTCGAAGACCGGGTCGTACGGCGGCCAGTCCTCGACCAGCCCGCGCGCCGACTGCTCGCCGCTGGGCACCAGGTCGGGACGGACCCCGAAGTCGATCAGGGCCTGCGCGGTCTGGTCGCCGACCGCGGCGACCTTGATCCCGGCGAAGGCGCGGGCGTCGAGCCCGTACTCCTCGAACTTCTCGCGCACCGCCTTGACCGCGTTGACCGAGGTGAAGGCGATCCACTCGTAGCGGCCCGTGACCAGGCCCTTGACCGCGCGCTCCATCTGCTGCGGGGTGCGCGGCGGTTCGACGGCGATGGTCGGCACCTCGTGCGGCACCGCGCCGTAGGAGCGCAGCTGGTCGGAGAGCGACGCCGCCTGCTCCTTGGTGCGCGGTACGAGGACCTTCCAGCCGAACAGCGGCTTGGACTCGAACCATGCCAGTTCCGCCCGCTGTGCGGGGGCGGACCGCTCACCGACCACGGATATCACCGGCCTTCCGCCATCGGGCGAGGGCAGCACCTTCGCCTGCTTCAGCGTCTGCGCGATCGTGCCGAGCGTCGCCGTCCAGGTGCGCTGGCGGGTCGTCGTCCCGGCGACGGTCACCGTCATGGGGGTGTCGGGCTTGCGACCGGCGGACACCAGTTCGCCCGCGGTCGCGGCCACGGAGTCCAGCGTGGTGGAGACGACGACGGTGGCGTCCGAGGCCCCGACCTCCGTCCAGCACCGGTCGGAGGCGGTCCGGGCGTCCACGAAGCGCACGTCGGCGCCCTCGGGGTCGCGCAGCGGCACACCGGCGTAGGCGGGCACACCGACCGCGGTCGCGATGCCCGGGACGACCTCGAAGGTCACCCCGGCCGCGGCGCAGGCCAGCATCTCCTCGGCGGCGTACGCGTCGAGACCGGGGTCACCGGTCACCGCACGCACGACCCGCCTGCCGCCCCGCGCGGCCTCCATGACAAGATGTGCGGCATCCCGCATCGCGGGCGCACCGGCGGTTGTTGACGCGCCGTCAACGACTGTCAGCTGGGGCGTGCCCGTGCCCGGAACGGCTGCCGTGGAAGAGCCCGAAGCGTCCGTGTCCGTGAGCACCTCGGCGACGCCCTCCCTGGCGTGCCGGCGCACCACGTCGAGCACCTCGTGCTCGGCGACCAGGACGTCCGCGTTCGCCAGCGCCTCCACGGCGCGCAGAGTCAGCAGTCCCGGATCCCCGGGTCCGGCACCGAGGAAGGTGACGTGCCCTTGTTCCGGAGGGGCGGGAAGGGTGGTGGGGCTCAATGTGCTCGCTCCCCCATCAGACCGGCCGCGCCCTGCGCGAGCATCTCGGTGGCGAGTTCGCGACCGAGCGCCATCGCCGCCTCGTGCGTCTCGGGCACGGGACCGGTGGTGGACAGCTGCACCAGCCGCGAGCCGTCGGTCGTGCCGACGACGCCGCGCAGGCGCATTTCCTTGACAATCTGCCCGTCACTCAGGAGGTCGGCCAGTGCGCCCACGGGAGCACTGCACCCGGCCTCCAGGGTGGCGAGCAGTGACCGCTCGGCCGTGACGGCGGCCCGCGTGAACGGGTCGTCGAGCTCGGCGAGCGCGGCGATCAGCTCCGCGTCGTCCGCGGCGCATTCGACCGCCAGGGCCCCCTGGCCGGGGGCGGGCAGAACGGTGTCGACCGGGATGAAGTCGGTCGCCTCGTCGATGCGGCCGACCCGGTTCAGGCCCGCGGCGGCCAGCACCACGGCGTCCAGCTCGCCGCTGCGCACGAAGCCCAGCCGGGTGTCGACGTTGCCGCGGATGGGCACCGTCTCGACGGCCGTGCCACGGGCGCGGGCGTGCGCGTTGAGCTGCGCCATGCGACGCGGCGAACCGGTGCCGATGCGGGCGCCGTCCGGCAGGTCCGTCAGCTTCAGGTCGTTACGCGCGACGATCACGTCCCGCGGGTCCTCGCGCACCGGGACGGCGGCCAGGGTGAGCCGGGGGTGCGGGGTGGTCGGCAGGTCCTTCAGCGAGTGCACCGCGAAGTCGACCTCACCGCGGATCAGAGCCTCACGCAGGGCGGCGACGAACACACCGGTGCCGCCGATCTGTGCCAGGTGCTCGCGCGAGGTGTCACCGTACGTGGTGACACCGACGAGCTCGACGGGCCGTCCGGTCACCTGGCTCACGGCTTCCGCCACCTGCCCGGACTGGGCCATGGCGAGCTTGCTCCGCCTGGTCCCGAGCCTCAGTGCCTTCTCAGTCATGCCGGCCCTCGGTTTCTGCCTTTTCGGTGCTTTCCTCGGCGCGGGAGACGGAGGCCACCGTCTCGGGGTCGAGGTTGAACAGGGTGCGCAGCGCGTCGGCGTACCCGGCGCCGCCGGGTTCGGCCGCGAGCTGCTTGACCCGCACGGTCGGTGCGTGCAACAGCTTGTCGACCACCCGCCGCACGGTCTGCGTGATCTCCGCGCGGTGCTTGTCGTCCAGGCCGGGCAACCGCCCCTCGAGACGCGCGATCTCACCGGCCACCACATCCGCTGCCATGGTGCGCAGGGCGACCACGGTCGGCGTGATGTGCGCCGCCCGCTGCGCCGCCCCGAAGGCCGCGACTTCGTCGGAGACGATACGCCGGACCTGGTCCACATCGGCAGCCATCGGAGCGTCCGCGGACGCGTCGGCGAGCGATTCGATGTCCACCAGCCGTACTCCGGCCAGCCGGTGCACCGCCGCGTCGACGTCCCGCGGCATCGCGAGGTCCAGCAGGAACTGCACGGGTTCCGGGCGCGGCGGCTCCTCCACCGGCTCCGGACGGCGCCGTTCGGGGATCCGGCCGGTGCTCGCCGCGAGCGCGGCCAGCGCACCGATCAGCTCGGCGTCCGCCTCGACGGCGCGCCGGCCGACCTCGCGGCGCTCGACCGCGCTGCCGGCGGCCCAGGCCGCGTGCTGCTCCAGCGTGGCGGCGTCCATGCCGGCCACCGCGGCCTCCCCCATCACGGAGAAGCCGGGCTGCACGGCGGACAGGTCCAGCGGGCAGTTGTCGTCGGCGCCCGCGGCAGTGGACGGCAGCACCGTTTCGCCTGCGGCGGGCTCCGCCTCGGCGACCGGGCGGGTGACCGCCGGCTCACCGGTGCGTCCCTCGAGGCCGGCCGCGATCATGTCGGCGGTCAGCACGGTCCCGGTGGCGCCGGTGCAGGACACGACGATGTCGGCACGTGTCAGCTCGAACGGCACCGAGGCCATCGGCACGGCGCGGGCCAGCGCCTCCGTGTCGTCGCCCTCGGTCAGGATCCGGGCGAGCCGTTCGGCCCGGTCGGAGGTGCGGTTGGCGACGACGATCTCGGCGACCCCGGCCCGCGCGAGCGTGGCCGCGGCCAGCGACGACATCGAACCGGCGCCGACGACCAGGGCCTTCTTGCCCCGCGCCCAGGCGCCGACGTCCGCGCCGCGGGCCAGCTGCTCCAGGCCGAAGGTCACCAGGGACTGCCCGGCACGGTCGATCCCGGTCTCGGAGTGGGCCCGCTTGCCGACCCGCAGCGACTGCTGGAACAGGTCGTTCAGCAGCCGCCCGGCGGTGTGCAGCTCCTGCGCGCGGGCCAGCGAGTCCTTGATCTGGCCGAGGATCTGCCCCTCGCCCACGACCATCGAGTCCAGTCCGCACGCCACCGAGAACAGGTGGTGCACGGCCCGGTCCTCGTAGTGCACGTAGAGATGGGGAGTGAGCTCCTCCAGGCCGACCCCGCTGTGCTGGGCCAGCAGCGTGGACAGCTCGGCGACACCGGCGTGGAACTTGTCCACGTCGGCGTACAGCTCGATGCGGTTGCAGGTGGCGAGCACCGAGGCCTCGGTGGCCGGTTCGGCGGCGACCGTGTCCTGCAACAGCTTGACCTGCGCGTCCGCGCTCAGGGAGGCCCGTTCCAGCACGCTGACCGGCGCGCTGCGGTGGCTCAGGCCGACGACCAGCAGACTCATGTCGGCATCACGGCGGGTACGTCCCCGTCGGGCCCCTGTTCGGCGGCGATGTTCTTGCGGGCGGTGCGCGGCACGGCGGCGGTGGCCGCGGCCTCCTCACCGGCCTTGCGCTGCTCGTGGAAGGCGAGGATCTGCAGCTCGATGGAGAGGTCCACCTTGCGCACGTCGACGCCGTCCGGCACCGACAGCACGGTCGGCGCGAAGTTCAGGATGGACGTGACACCGGCGGCCACGAGCCGGTCGCAGACCTGCTGGGCGGCACCGGCGGGGGTCGCGATCACGCCGATCGAGACACCGTCGTCCTGGATGATCTTCTCCAGCTCGTCGGTGTGCTGCACCGGGATCCCGGCGACGGGCTTCCCCGCCATGGCGGGGTCGGCGTCGATGAGGGCGGCGACCCGGAACCCGCGGGAGGCGAACCCGCCGTAGTTGGCGAGCGCGGCGCCGAGGTTACCGATCCCGACGATCACGACCGGCCAGTCCTGGGTGAGGCCGAGTTCACGCGAGATCTGGTACACGAGATACTCGACGTCGTACCCGACGCCCCGGGTGCCGTAGGAGCCCAGGTAGGAGAAGTCCTTGCGCAGCTTCGCGGAGTTCACGCCCGCGGCGGCCGCCAGTTCCTCCGAGGAGACCGTGGGTACGGAGCGCTCGGACAGCGCGGTCAGGGCGCGGAGGTACAGCGGAAGCCTGGCGACGGTGGCCTCGGGAATTCCTCGGCTACGGGTCGCCGGTCGGTGAGTTCGGCCAGTTGCCACGGTGCTCCTGCGGGTCGAGCGGGGCTTCAGGCGGTCATACGTCCCCGGACCGCCCCGTCGCATGCAGGCTATGCCTTTGTGAACGCGTGCACAAAGATGGTGTCCGATTTGCCCGGCCAACGTGACCGGGGTCACGCAACCACGGCGCATTCGCACGGAACCGGCACGTGAGCGCCGTCGCACCTTTGCTTCCGGGGGCAAAACAGCACACCTTCCTCTGTCTATCCCGCCCCCGAGACCCAGTCACCATCAATCCTAAGCGCATCTCCCCCACACTTTGGACTGATCAGTCAGTCGTTGAGCGCCTTACGAAGTCGGTCCTCGTCGACCCGCCAGAACGTGTGCTGCTCGCCGTCGACGAGAACGACGGGAATCTGCTCCCAGTACCGCTCGTACAGGTCCCGGTCCTCGGTGATGTCCCGCTGCTCCCAGCGGACGCCGAGTTCACCGCACACCTTCTCCACCACCACCTGCGCGTCGTCGCACAGGTGACAGCCGGGCTTGCGGATGAGCGTGACGAGACGGTCCTTGGGCGCCGTGCGGCGGAAGAGAGGGCTCATGCCGGCCATTGTCGCGCGCCGGTTCACGACACGGACCCGTCGAGTTCACGGCGTCCGCACCGTCGTGACTCCGGAACGGCCCGTCCGACTGGCTATGCTCACGCCATGGCCGCTCTTGGATGGCTCACCCCCCGTAGGCGCTCCGCCACGGCGCGGAGCGTGTTGGCAGGCGAGGCCTCGGCGGAGGCAGCCCGCAAGTCCACCCAGGACCTCGCCGAGCACGAACCCCCGTTCCCGGTGCACGGCGACGAGCGGGCCGCCGCGTTCTTCGACCTCGACAACACGGTCATGCAGGGCGCCGCCCTCTTCCACTTCGGCCGCGGCCTGTACAAGCGGAAGTTCTTCGAGACCCGCGAACTCGCGCGGTTCGCCTGGCAGCAGGCGTGGTTCCGGCTCGCCGGGGTGGAGGACCCCGAACACATGCAGGAGGCCCGCGACTCCGCGCTCTCCATCGTGCAGGGCCACCGCGTCAGCGAACTGCAGTCCATCGGCGAGGAGATCTACGACGAGTACATGGCCGAGCGGATCTGGCCCGGCACCCGGGCCCTGGCCCAGGCGCACCTCGACGCCGGCCAGCGGGTCTGGCTGGTCACGGCCGCGCCCGTGGAGATCGCCCAGGTCATCGCCCGACGGCTGGGACTGACCGGCGCCCTGGGCACCGTCGCCGAGTCCGTCGACGGCGTGTACACCGGCAAACTGGTCGGCGAACCGCTGCACGGCCCCGCGAAGGCGGAGGCGGTCCGCGCCCTCGCCCTCGCGGAGGGCCTGGACCTCTCGCGCTGCGCCGCGTACAGCGACTCGCACAACGACATCCCGATGCTGTCCCTGGTGGGCCACCCCTACGCCATCAACCCGGACGCGAAGCTGCGCAAGCACGCCCGGGAGAAGGACTGGCGGCTGCGGGACTACCGCACGGGCCGCAAGGCGGCCAAGGTCGGCATCCCCGCCGCGGCCGGTGTGGGAGCCGTGGCGGGCGGCACCGCGGCGGCCATCGCCCTGCACCGCCGCCGCCGCTGAATCGCCCTGCACCGCCGCCGCCATCGCCCGGCACCGCCGCCGCGCGGGGCGGTCAACCTGCTGACACGCCCGTTCACCGCCCCGCCCGTGACCGGCTCGGAACACGTTCCGCGCCCCGCCCGGAGTCCCGGCCAATCCAACTGCCGTACCCCGCAACCCGCCTGTCCAGTCGCGTTGGCTGCACACGGCCACAACTCGTACCGCACCGACCGTGAACTCGAAGCCAATCGGTCAATTTTCCGTCACTTTGCGGCACGAGAAGTCACATCAACCGGTTACCGAAGCGACGTAATCGACGATTTGAGCAACTGGGTGTAGCAGTGCCTGTACGAAGCGTTATTCTCCTCAGACGCAAACCGGCACCTTCCCGTCGCTACGACGGGTGAAAGGTTCCGACCTGCACGTGATGGAAGCTCTGCCTCTGGGAGTCCCGTGTACCCACACGTCGGGGTTGACGCCTCGGGCCTGGCTACGCTGCGCGCAGCGGTCGCAACGGCCCGGGACACGCTGCGCGGCTTTGTCCCCCCCGCGTACGCCGTCCCCGCATTCGCCACCGCACCCGTCGGACCGTGCTACGCCCTCGCCGACGGGATCGAGCGGGGACCGGCGCGCAGCGCCGTCGTCGAGGGGCGGCGGGCCGGCGACGGGCGGGCGGTCGCCCGACGGGGGCGCGCCTCGGGCTCCACCACCGTCCGCAGGCCCGCCGCGGACAGTGACAGCGCCCGGATGATGGACCTCGTCGAGCGGGCCCAGGCCGGCGAGGCCGAGGCCTTCGGACGCCTCTACGACCAGTACAGCGACACCGTGTACCGGTACATCTACTACCGGGTGGGAGGCAAGGCGACCGCCGAGGACCTCACCAGCGAGACCTTTCTGCGCGCCCTGCGCCGCATCGGCACCTTCACCTGGCAGGGCCGCGACTTCGGCGCCTGGCTGGTGACCATCGCCCGCAACCTGGTCGCCGACCACTTCAAGTCGAGCCGTTTCCGCCTGGAGGTCACCACCGGCGAGATGCTCGACGCCAACGAGGTCGAGCGGTCCCCCGAGGACTCCGTCCTGGAGTCCCTCTCCAACGCCGCGCTGCTCGAAGCGGTGCGCCGGCTCAACCCCCAGCAGCAGGAGTGCGTCACGCTCCGCTTCCTCCAGGGCCTCTCGGTGGCCGAGACCGCCCGGGTGATGGGCAAGAACGAAGGCGCGATCAAGACCCTCCAGTACCGGGCCGTGCGCACCCTGGCCCGGCTCCTCCCGGAAGACGCCCGCTGAGCGGCACACGCTCGGCGACATTCAACTCACGGTCAGTGAAAGTCCGTTGACTTCCTCATCCGATCCTTGTCCGTCCGTAACCGAAGTGCCGCGCCGCTCGTTGTGCGGGATGCAGGCTCCCTGTGGTCATCCCTCGGCCGACTCCGATCACCCGATCGTGTGGACGCGTCCGGGGGGTGGAACCCTCAGGACCCCCTGGGGAGTCGACCGTCATGACGAGAGGAGGTGCCGCCAGTGATCGCGAACGTATCGGCGCACCGGCGGGCGAACGCCTTCGCCCAGGCCCTGGAGGAGCAGTCCGATCGGGGCCCGGCGGCCGAGCAGTCCGAAGGACCCGCCCCGGCCACGGCGGAGCACGAGCAGACCCACCTGCTCGCGCTGGCCTCCGGGCTCGGCGCGCTGCCCCGGCCGGAGCTCGACCCCGAGGTCAAGGTCGTCCAACGGGCCCAGCTGGTGGCCGCGTTCGAGGCCATGCTCCAGGAAGGCACCGCCGCGGGCGAGGCGAGAGACACGGCCGTGCCCGAACAACTCTCGCGCAGGGCCAGGGGCGCCCACCGGGCGACCCCCCTGAGCAAACTCCGGCCCCGCTCCCGGCTGGCCAAGGGCCTCACCGCGGGCGGACTCAGCGTGGGCGTGGCCGCGGGCGCCCTCGGCGGAGTGGCCGCCGCCAGCTCCGACGCCCTGCCCGGCGACTCCCTCTACGGCCTGAAGCGGGGCATCGAGGACGTCAAACTCACCCTCGCCGACGGCAACGACGAGCGCGGCCGGGTCTACCTCGACCACGCCTCCACCCGGCTCTCCGAGGCCCGCCGGCTGATGGAACGCGGACGCAGCGGCCCCCTCGACCACGAATCCCTGGGCGAGATCCGCCGCGCACTCTCCGGCATGCGCCACGACGCCTCCGAGGGCCACCGGCTGCTGCGCGAGGCCTACCAGCGCCACCCGGACTCCCTCGGCCCCATGCAGGCGCTGTCGTCGTTCTCCCAGTCGCACCGCGACGTCTGGGGGAACCTGCGCGAACAGCTGCCCGTGCAGCTGGGCGACGTCAGCGAGCAGGTCTCGTCGGTGTTCGACGCCATAGACGAGGACGTCGCCCCGCTCCAGTCCCTCCTCCCCCAGCCCCCGGCCCGCGAGGGCGGCGACAGCGGGCGGAAGGGCAGCGGCGGTTCGACTCCGGGAGGACCGTCCGAGACCGGCCGTCCGCAGTCCCCCGGCGCGGACCACGGCGACCCCTCCGACCAGGACGGCGCCCAGAGCCAGGGCCCCAGCCGCTCCGCGGACTCCGGCTCCCAGGACGACGGCCTGCTCGGCGGCAACACCGGCGGTCTGCTCGACCCCCCGAAGGGCAGCGACACCAGCCCCTCCCTGCCGTCGACCGGCGACATCACCCCGCCCAGCAGGCCCGACGTCACCCTCCCGCCGCTCCTGCCCGGCCTGCTCCCGGGCCTGGGCATCGACGCCGAGGACGCGGACTGACGGTCCGTCCCGCCGGACACGCACCGGACACGCACCGGGCGCGACCGGGGACCCTCCACGGAGGGACACCCCGGCCGCGCCCGGCCGCACGCGCGGACGGCCGACGAAGGCCCCGCCGGACCCAAGCACCGGACCCGGTCCCGAGCACCGGACCCGGCGGCCTCCCACCGGACAAGCCCCGGAAGACAGTGACGCCTTCTAGAAGAACACCGACCGGCGCTGCACCAGCAGCTTGTACAGCGTGTGCTGGATCTGCTCCCGCACCTGATCGGTCAGGTTGAACATCAGCATCGGGTCCTCCGCCGCCTCCGGCGGATAGCCGTCCGTCGGGATCGGCTCCCCGAACTGGATCGTCCACTTCGTCGGCAGCGGCACCAGCCCGAGCGGCCCCAGCCACGGGAACGTCGGTGTCAGCGGGAAGTACGGGAAACCCAGCAGCCGCGCGACCGTCCGGGCGTTGCCGATCATCGGGTAGATCTCCTCGGCGCCCACGATGGAGCACGGGATGATCGGCGCCCCCGCCCGCAGCGCCGTGGAGACGAAACCGCCCCGGCCGAACCGCTGCAGCTTGTAACGGTCCGCGAAGGGCTTCCCGAGGCCCTTGAACCCCTCCGGCATCACCCCGACCACCTCGCCCTGCTCCAGCAGTCGGGCCGCGTCCTCCGCGCACGCCAGGGTGTGCCCCAGCTTGCGGGCCAGCTCGTTGACCACCGGCAGCATGAACACCAGGTCCGCCGCCAGCAGCCGCAGATGACGGCCGGCCGGATGGTTGTCGTGCACGGCGACCTGCATCATCAGGCCGTCCATCGGAAGCGTCCCGGAGTGGTTGGCGACGATCAGCGCCCCGCCCTCCGACGGGATGTTCTCGACGCCCTTCACCTCGACCCGGAAGTAGTTCTCGTAGACCGGCCGCAGCAGCGACATCAGGACCTGATCGGTCAGCTCCTCGTCGTAACCGAAGTCGTCGACCTCGTAGTCGCCCGTGAGCCGCCGCCGCAGGAAGGCCAGACCGCTCGCCAGACGCTGCTCCAGGCCGTCGGAACCACCTCCGTCCGCCCCGCTCTCCCCGCCCGCCCCGTCCCGCGCGGGCGGCTCCCCGGAGAGTCCGGCGTCGTCGTCCGGCGCGGAGGCGCGGCCGGGCAGCGGCTGGACCTCCCCCACCGCCGGGGACGGCGGGCCGGAGCGCCGGTTCCCCGCGCCCCGGCGGCGCGACGCACGCTGCCCGTTGGTCCCGCGGGAGCGGTCGTCGTCGAACGGAATGACCTTGGCGTCCGCCATCGTTGCTGCGCTCCTCAGTTGGCGCTCTGCTTCGGGGGGTGACCGCTGCCCGGCAGCGGCAGCGCGGCGATCCGGTCGACGGCCTCCGCGAGCGCTTCCGGCGGAAGCAGCCCCGGGCCGCGGCTGCGCACGAAGTCCGCGAACGTTTCTGCGGTCGTGTACTTCGGCGAGAAGCCCAACGTGTCACGCATCTGGTCCGTCGCCACCACCCGGCCGTGGGTCAGCAGCCGGATCTGCTCCGGCGAGAAGTCCGACATCCCCAGCGTACGCACCAGCGAACCCGCCCACGTGACGGCCGGCAGCAGCAGCGGCACGGTCGGCCGGCCGAGCCGCCGCGAACACTGGGAGAGCAGCAGCACCCCGTCCCCGGCGATGTTGAACGTGCCGCTGTTCAGCGTGCCCCGCCGCGCCTCGTGCGAGCCGATCCGCAGCACCTCGATCACGTCGTCCTCGTGCACGAACTGCAGCCGCGGGTCGTAGCCGAACACGGTCGGCAGCACCGGCAGCGAGAAGTACGAGGCGAGCGGGCTGTCCGCGGTGGGGCCCAGGATGTTGGCGAACCGCAGCACGCACACGGCGACGTCCGGCCGACGGCGCGCGAAGCCCCGCACGTACCCCTCGACCTCCACGGTGTCCTTGGCGAAGCCGCCGCTGGGCAGGGACTTGGGGGTGGTCGTCTCGGTGAACACCGCCGGGTCCCGGGGCGCGGAGCCGTAGACGTTGGTGCTCGACTTCACCACCAGGCGCGTGATGTTCGGGGACTTCTGGCAGGCACCGAGCAGCTGCATGGTGCCGATGACGTTGGTCTCCTTCAGCGACGTCCGACCGCCGCCGGCGAGCGGGGTGCCCGTCACGTCGAGGTGGACGACCGTGTCGGCGCCCGTCTCGGCGAGCACCCGCGCGATCGTCGGCTGCCGGATGTCCGCCTGCACGAAGTCGGCACCGCCGAGGTGGTGCTCGGGCGGGACCGCGTCCACGGCGACGACCCGCTCCACCTCCGGGTCACGCTGGATCCGCCGGACGAAACGGCCCCCCAACGGCCGGGCCACTCCGGTCACGAGCACGACCTTTCCCAAGATCCGCGCCTTCCTTCTCGCTCCGCCCTCGTCCTGACGGTCAACCTAGCGGGTCACCGTCGCTCTGGGGCGCCCGCCCGATACATGAAGTGACGACTACCCCCAAGGGGCGAACGGACCCGGCCATCCGCCCCCGGCGCCCGCCCAGCGCCCTCACGGCGCCCGCCCTGAGCACGGGCCTGCACGGCCTGCGTGACCCCCACGGACCTTCGGACGGCCACGGGCCTTCGGACGGCCACGGTCCTTCACGACGGCCACGGGGGCAGGGGACGCGGAGACGCGACAGGGCGCACGGCACGAAAGACAGTGGCCCCCCACCGCATCGACTGCGGTGGGGGGCCACTGATCACGCTCTCGCGCTGCCGCTTACTTCTTGTTGCGACGCTGAACGCGCGTGCGCTTGAGCAGCTTGCGGTGCTTCTTCTTGGCCATCCGCTTGCGCCGCTTCTTGATAACAGAGCCCACGACTACCCTCGCTCACTTCTCATCACTCGGTGTTTGGGCGCCATGGGCCCACACGACCTACGAGGGGCTAGCCTACCCGCCCGAGAGCTGAGGTCGTAATCGAAGGGGCGGGGAGATCCCCATGAGTGCCCTGTGCGGATCTCCCCGGCCTGCCGTCAGGCGGTGTCCACCCCCACATAACTCTCGCGGAGGTACTCGTGAACCGCTTGCTCGGGGACGCGGAACGACCGCCCCACCCGGATCGCGGGCAGATGACCGCTGTGCACCAGCCGGTACACGGTCATCTTCGACACCCTCATCACCTTGGCGACTTCCGCCACGGTAAGGAACTGAACCTCGTTCAGAGGCCTTTCGCCAGCTGCAGCCATGACACACCTGAACCTTCCGCACTCGACGGCCACCGGCTTCCCCTTCCGGTGACTCTTCGTCGCTGCGTGCTCACTCCCCAATGTAGGGGCGGGTGATGCGAGTGGGGAAGAGGTGGACGCATCCGCGGCCTACTGTGACAGACACGCCCGATCGAGTACGTAGCGGGCCAGTGGCAGGTAGTGATGACGCCGCGCACCGTCATCAAGTGGAACGACGACCGACACGCGCCCCTCTGCCTCCCCCACGAACGGCGCCGGGTCGTTGACATCGGCCAGTGCGAGCACCTCGAACCCCAGCTGACCTGCCCCGCAGGCCCAGCCGTGATCACCGATGACCACGTCCGGAAGGGGCTCGCCGGCCTCCGCGGCAGCCTCCAGCGCGGTCCGAACCGGCAGAGGGGAGTGGGTGTGCGCGCCGGGCTCACAACCGGAGCGTTCCGGGTCGGCCGCCCGGACCAGCCCGACTCCCCGGAGGTAGTGGAGGTTGTGGGTGCGTAGACCGAACCGGGTCGTTATGTCGACACAGCGACCCTGCGCCGGGGTGAGGACGGTACATCCCGCCGCCGACAGTGCGTCTGCGAGCCCGGCGTAGAAGCCCAGCAGCCGGTCCGGGTGTCCGGTGCCGAACAGCACCGGTGAACGGCGCCGGGCCACCGCCGCCAGCCGCTCCGCCCAGGCGTCCAGCGCGGCCAGCGTCCGGTCGGGATCGATCACATCATGGCCGGAGATGCACCGCGGGTCGGCCGAGACCCCGCACCTGTCCGCCATCAGCCCGATCAACTCGCGGGATCCCCACACGCCTTCGGGCTCGATCCCGATCAGCGCGCGCGGATCCCGGGCCGCGAACAGCCGGTAACTCCGCAGGCTCTCCTCACGCGTCGTGGCCACCGCACCGGCGAGCCGGGCAGCCAGCAGATGCGCGCGAAGGTCCGCGGGAGTCAGCACCCCGTGATGGTGCGCGACGGCGGCCCCGGACATCCGGGGAACCGGGAAACACCGCACAGTTGGCGTAACCCGTCAGGGCCCGACCGCTGAGGGCCCGACCGCTCAGGGCCCGACCACTCACGGCGTAACGGCCTCGGGGCATGACAGCCGGCGCGGGCGGCCGACGCGGGGGCCAGGACCGGCACCATGGCCCGCGTATGGCCGGACCAGGACCGTGCCCAGGACGATGACCAGGATCATGACCAGGACCGGCGGAAGGACTACGGAAGCAGGCCCCGCAGGGGGAACACCGCGCGGCGGGCGGACCGGATCGCCTGGTCCAGGCGGTCCGCCGGGTCGTAACCCGCCTCCCAAGAGGCCCACTCGACCGGCCACCGCCCGTCCGTCATGCGCTGCGGCCCCAGCTGCCGGGTCCGCGCGTACACCTCCTGGCGCCAGCCCTCGGGGATCACGGTCGCCGGGTCCACCGGCCGCTCGGCCGCGATCCCCACCAGGTGCGTCCACGACCGGGGCACGACCTCGACCACCGCGTAGCCGCCCCCGCCCAGCGCGACCCACCGCCCGTCGGCGTGCTCGTGCGCCAGGTCGTGGCAGGCCACCTGCACCGCCCGCTGCGCGTCCAGCGACACCGCCAAATGCGCCAGCGGGTCCTCGAAGTGGGTGTCGGCCCCGTGCTGCGTCACCAGCACCTGCGGCCGGAACTCCGCGAGCAGCTCGGGCACCACCGCGTGGAACGCCCGCAGCCACCCGGCGTCCCCGGTCCCGGCCGGCAGCGCGACGTTGACCGCGCTGCCCTCCGCACCCTCCGCGCCCGTCTCCTCCGGCCAGCCGGTCTGCGGGAACAGGGTGCGGGGGTGCTCGTGCAGGGAGATCGTCAGCACCCGCGGGTCCTCCCAGAACGCCGCCTGCACCCCGTCCCCGTGGTGCACGTCCACGTCGACGTACGCCACCCGTTCCGCGCCCAGTTCCAGCAGCCGCGCGATGGCCAGCGAGGCGTCGTTGTAGACGCAGAAGCCGGAGGCACCGCCCGGCATCGCGTGGTGCAGCCCGCCCGCGAAGTTGACCGCGTGCAGCGCCTCCCCGCGCCACACCGCCTCCGCCGCCCCCACCGACTGTCCCGCGATCAGCGCGGACACCTCGTGCATCCCGGCGAACGCGGGATCGTCGACCGTGCCCAGCCCGTAGGCCAGGTCCGCCGCGTGCGGGTCGGCCGACGCGGCCTTCACCGCCGCGATGTAGTCCTCCCGGTGGACCAGGCGCAGCGTCGACTCACCGGCCGCCTTGGCGGCGACGACGTCCACCTCCCGGTCGAGTCCGAGGGCGCCCACCAGACTCCGGGTCAGCGCCAGCCGCACCGGGTCCATCGGATGCTCCCGGCCGAAGTCATAGCCCGTTACTGCTTCGTCCCACATCAGCTGTGTGCGGCCGCTCATGCCCGCCACCGTATCGGTCCGGCCGTGGCGCGAACGACCTGGCGTACACGAGCGTCACCAGCATCAGGACCATCGGGACCAGCATCGCCCCCCGGTAGCTCCACGCGTCCCCCAGCGCTCCGACCAACGGCGACCCGATCAGGAAACCGACGTAGTTGAAGACGTTCAGCCGCGCGACGGCCGCGTCCGAAGCGCCCGGGAACAGCCGGCCCGCCGCCGCGAACGTCTGCGGCACCAGCACGCACAGGCCGAGCCCCAGCAGCGTGAAGCCCAGCATCCCCGCCCAGGCCCCCGGCGCCCCCGCCACCACGGCGAACCCGCCCGCCGCCACCAGCGCCCCGGCCCGCACCACCGCCACGGCACCGAACCGCCGCACCCCGAAGTCGCCGAGCGTCCGCCCCAGCAGCGTGGTGACCATGTAGACGTTGTAGGGCACGGTCGCCGTCTGCTCCGAACTGCCCAGCACGTCCTGGAGGTACTTCGCGCTCCAGTTGGAGACCGTCGAGTCCCCGATGTACGCCACCGTCATCACCAGGCACAACGGGAGCAGCATCCGGAACGCGACGGCCCCGCCGGGACGCGCGGCCTCGTCGCCGCAGGTGCTGGGGTCGCGGCCGGCACTGGGGTCGCCGCCGGCACTGGGGTCGCCGCCGGCACGGGTGGCGCGGTCGGCACGGGTGGCGCGGCCGTGGTCCTCCGGTTCCGCGTCCGCCGCCCGTCCGCCCCCGATGCCTTCGGGGACCGCCGCCCGGGCCGCCCCGCCGACCTTGGCCGCTCCACCTGCCCCGGAGTCCCCGTCGACGAACCAACGGCTTCCCACCAACGCCGCCGGCATCAGCACCAGCACCACCGGCAGGTACGACACCCACAGCGCCAGCTGCCCGTGCGCCCCCACCCACGCGAGCGACGCCCCGACGATCCCGCCGAGGCTGTAGGCCGCGTGGAAACTCAGCATGATGCTGCGCCCGTACGCCCGCTGGAGACTCACACCGAGCATGTTCATCGAGGCGTCCAGCGCGCCCACCGCCAGGCCGAAGACGGCCAGCGAGACCGCCAGGAAGGCCATGTCCCGCCCCGCGCCCACACCCAGCAGCGCGAGCAGCACCACGGGCTGCGACCACCGCAGCACACCGCTCGGACGCACCCTCCGCACCAGCCGCTCGGTCGCCACGCTCCCGATCCCGGCCAGGATCGGCACCGCGGCGAGGAAGACCGGCAGCAGCGCGTCGGAGACCCCGTACCGGTCCTGGATCGCCGGGATGCGCGTCACGAGGAGGGCGAACGCGACCCCCTGCACGAGAAAGCTGAACGCCAGCGAGGCCCTGCCGCGCCGCAGCACATCGGTCATGGCGGCGAGCGTAGGGCCCCGGGGTACCGGTGGGTAGATCCGGCCAAAGGTGAATTCCCTTCAGCTCCGCGGGAGTTCGCCTGAGGCCGAGGGATCGGCTTGGCGGGAGTTCCGCTGAGGCGGAAAGGTCAGCTCCGCAGGAGTCCGGTTGAGTGGTCAGCTCCGCAGGAGTCCGGCTGAGGCCGAGGGCCGGGCGGACGCTTCCACGGTCCCGTGTCCATCGCCGAACGCCACGTCGGCGGTGAGGGCGGTACCGGACCGGGTCGGGCCGTCGGCGGCACGGGCGCCCTCGAACCGGCCGTCCTCGGACCGGACGCCCTCGGACGGGACGCCCTCGGACCGGGCCGACGGTCCGCAGCCCTTCACCTCCGCGGCGATCATCGCCGCCATGGGGCCCGCGCCGAGCGCCCCGCTGACCAGGAACGTGCCGCTCATCGTCACGATCATCAGCACGACTCCGAGCCACACCATGGTGTCCACGGGCACCGTGTACGCCAGCACGACCCGCACCACGCACTCCCCGAGCAGAGCCACGCCCCACACCACGGAGAACCGCCGCTCGGCCCGCCGGAACGCCTCCGACCCGTCCGACAGGCGCGTCCAGGCGGCCTCCCGGTCCGCCCGCCCGCGGGTCAGCCACGGCTTCATGGCCGCCGTCATCATCGGCCGGCCGGCCATCACGGACGCCAGCACCCCGATGCCGATCACACTCCCGATGGCCCCGTCCTTGGCCAGCATCAGCCGGGCGTCACCGGTGACGAAGCCGGCCGCCAGGGAGGCCACGTTCACGAAGAGGATGAGGGCGGCGAAGGCGTTGAGTGTCCGGTCCACCACCGCGCTCCACACCGTCCGGACGGCCGGCAGGACACTGCTCCAGGCGAGAGCACCGACGGTGCCCATCCCGAAGCCGTTCTTCAGGAGGTAGTAGGTCCCCACCGGTACCGCCACGTCCAGGACGATCGGCAGGAAGGTCCGTCGCTTGCTGCTAGGAGTCACCGCGTTCACCGTCATGCCACCCAGCGTCGCCGTCAGCACCCGGCCCACAGTAGAAACGAACGTCCGCACCTCGGCATGACAATTGTCAACACGCACGGTGTCCCCCGGTCACCCTGCGGGAACACCCGGCAGCTCACACGGCAGCTCACGCGAGGCCCCGGAGTGGGTCACATCAGCAGGTCGGGCAGTTCCCGGAGGTCGGCGAAGAGGTGCTTCGCACCCGTGAGCCTCTCGGCCGGGGTCATCGCGGTGAACCCGTACACGTCCATCCCCGCCGCCAGCGCCGCCCGGACGCCCAAGGGACTGTCCTCGACGACCACACAGCGCTCGGGCGCCACCCCCATCCGCTCCGCCGCGTGGAGGAACAGATCCGGTGCCGGCTTGCCCCGGCCGACGTCCTGCGAGCTGAAGACACGCTCGTCCGTGAACCACCGGTCGAGCCCTGTCGTCCGGTGTCCGACGCGGATCCGCTCGTGGCTCCCGGAGGACGCCACGCAGTACGGCACCGCGTCCGCGGCCAGCTTCTCCAGGACCTCGACGACACCGGGTACGGGCTGCAACTCCCGCTCGAACGCGGCGAAGACCCGGCCGTGGAACACGTCGTCGAAGTCGTCCGGCAGCCGCTGTCCCGTCCGCTCCTCGACGAGGTCGTGCACCCGATGCATGGCGGAGCCCATGTAGTCGCGGATGGAGTCCTCGTACGTGGTGGGGTGGCCGAGCTCGGTGAGGTATCCGGCCAGCAGCCGGTTCGAGATCGGCTCACTGTCGACGAGGACACCGTCGTTGTCGAAGATGACGAGGTCATAGCGCATGCCTCGACCCTAGACGCAGAAAACCCCGCACCGGAATGGTGCGGGGTTTTCCCACTATTTGTTCGGCGGCGTCCTACTCTCCCACAGGGTCCCCCCTGCAGTACCATCGGCGCTGTAAGGCTTAGCTTCCGGGTTCGGAATGTAACCGGGCGTTTCCCCTACGCTATGACCACCGAAACACTATGAAACACTCAACCGCACCACGCACGGACGCATGGGGTTGTTCGTGGTTTCAGAACCAACACAGTGGACGCGAGCAACTGAGGACAAGCCCTCGGCCTATTAGTACCGGTCAACTCCACACGTTACCGTGCTTCCATATCCGGCCTATCAACC